>UBNE01000071.1 GCA_900466745.1 Hyphomicrobiales bacterium
GCCGCCGGCGCGGCCTCTGCGACATCGGGCGCGCAATCAGGAAACGGGCAGACGCGCCGCTTCCATCCGCTCGCCGAGCGGATCGCGGCCATGCCGGTCAAGCCGACGCTGTCGCCGGTGCTGATCGAGGGGCTGGCGCGCCTGCTCGACATCGCGATCGTCCTGGTCATGGGGACGCTGGTCTACCGGCTCTACGTGGCGGGCAGCGTCGCGTCCGCGATCATCTACCAGATCGCGATCCCGGCCTTCGCCGGCGGCACGCTCGTCACCTTCCAGATGCTGCGGCTCTATCCGATCGGAGCGCTGCGCCATTTCGCCGGCTCGGCGGTGCGCCTGCTCGGCGGCTGGACCATGCTGTTCCTGATCGCGCTCGCGATCATCTTCATGCTGAAGATCGGCAGCCAGATCTCGCGCGGCTGGCTGGTCGGCTTCTATCTCGGCGGCGGCGCGGCGCTGATCGCCGGGCGCTTCGCCGCGGCTGTCACCATCCGCCGCCTGACGCGCTCCGGCCGGCTCGAGCGGCGCACCGCCATCGTCGGCGGCGGCGAGGCCGGCGCCGCGCTGATCGAGGCGCTCGAGGCGCAGCCCGATACCGGCCTGCGCATCTGCGGCGTCTTCGACGACCGCAACGATGCGCGCTCGCCCGACCTCGTCGCCGGCTATCCCAAGCTCGGCACCATCGACGACCTCGTCGAATTCGCCCGGCGCACCCGGCTCGACCTGGTGATCTTCACCCTGCCGATCTCGGCCGAGGCACGGCTGCTGACCATGCTGCGCAAGCTCTGGGTGCTGCCGATCGACATCCGGCTCTCGGCCCATATGTCGAAGCTGCGCTTCCGCCCGCGCTCCTATTCCTATCTCGGCGCCGTGCCCGTCCTCGACGTTTTCGACCGGCCGATCGCCGATTGGGACGTCGTCGTCAAATGGCTGTTCGACAAGATCGTCGGCACGCTCGCGCTGATCGCGCTCTCGCCGGTGATGCTGGCGACCGCCATCGCGGTCAAGCTCGACAGCAGGGGGCCGGTGCTCTTCCGGCAGAAGCGCTACGGCTTCAACAACGAGACCGTCGAGGTGCTGAAGTTCCGCTCGCTGCGCCACGACATGGCCGACAAGGCCGCGGCCAGGCAGGTCACCCGCGACGACCCGCGCGTCACCCGCGTCGGCCGCTTCATCCGCAAGACCTCGATCGACGAGTTGCCGCAGCTCATCAACGTCGTGTTCAAGGGCGACCTCTCGCTGGTCGGCCCGCGGCCGCACGCCATCCACGCGCACACCGCGAACCGCGCCTATGAGCAGGTGGTCGACGGCTATTTCGCCCGCCACAAGGTCAAGCCGGGCATCACCGGCTGGGCGCAGATCCATGGCTGGCGCGGCGAGACCGACACCGAGGAGAAGATCCAGCGGCGCGTCGAGCACGACCTCTACTATATCGAGAACTGGTCGGTCCTGCTCGACCTCTACATCCTGCTGAAGACGCCGTTCTCCCTCCTGACCAAGAACGAGAACGCCTATT
>UBNE01000069.1 GCA_900466745.1 Hyphomicrobiales bacterium
AGCCCGCAGCGCCCGGCTTCGCGCAGCCATGGGATCGCGGGTCCTGAGCGAGAAGGTCACTGTCCGCCGCACACCGGCCGTTCCGGTCGCGACCAGCCTCTCGAACACATCATCTGGAAGTTGGAGCCGGAACCGGAAAATGCCGCCCTTCACATCCTGCTTCGTGAAGGGAACCAGTCCAAAACGCGGCATCCTCGATCGCGACCTCGCTCACCTTCTCCGGCCGCTTCAACTGGCCGATCTGCTCCCAAACAGTGAAAACGCTACCCCGAAACAGAAAAGCCGCAATCAAAAGAACGAGTTCGCTAGACATGCGAAATGAGGTCAGAGGGGTCCCGTAGACCGCGCCACCGAAGCATTCAAGCGCTTGATCTGAAAGAAGTGATTGGCTTTCAATAGCTTCCGCTCGCCCTTCCGCGACAAAGGGCGCTACAAATGGCTGTTGCGATGACCTCCCTAACCCGCGCCCAAAACGGCGTGGTTCGCCCGCCGGGAAACGATACGGGAAGCTTTAACCCAAGGCGATCCAGTTTTAAGGGCTCAGATCATCCGGATGGCGGGCCGCACGCCTGCGGCGCTTCCGGCCGCTCGATCGGAGACGGGGAACGGATGGAACAGCTCGTTCAAACGCAGCCGGATGGGGAGACGCAGGAGCATCGCGCCTTCGACCGGCTGGCCTCGGCGCGCCATAGCTGCCGCGGGTTCCTGCCCGCGCCGCTGCCGCAGCCCCTGATCCGGCGGATTCTCGAAACCGCCCAGCGGGCGCCGTCCTGGAGCAACGTCCAGCCCTGGCAGGTGGTCGTGACCTCAGGGGAGGGCACGGAGCGGTTTCGCCGGACGATGCTGGCCAAGGCCGGCTCGTCCGAGCCGATGCGGCGCGATTTCGCGTTCCCGCGGGCCTATTCGGAGGCCCAGCTCGCCCGGCGCCGCGCCTGCGGCTTCCAGCTCTATGCCGCCGTCGGCATCCCGCGCGGCGACAGGGAGGGCTATGCCCGCCAGACGATGCGCAACTTCGCCTTCTTCGACGCCCCCCATGTCGCGATCGTCACCACCGACGAGGCGCTGGGCGTCTATGGCGCGGTCGATTGCGGCGGCTATGTCTCGCATTTCATGCTGGCGGCCCAGTCGCTCGGCGTCGGCACGATCGCGCAGGGCGCGCTGGCCGAGTATGCCGGCGACATCCGCGCGCATTTCGGCCTGGGCGAGGACAGGCGGGTGGTCTGCGGCATCGCGTTCGGATGGCCGGATCCCGCCCATCCGGCGAACAGCTTCAAGACCGGCCGGGCGGCGCTGTCGGAGGTTGTCACCTGGGCCGGCGACTAAGCATCGGCCCGAAAACCGCGTTCCGCTTCTCGGGCCGATGGACTAGCCGCCGGATTCCCGCGTCGCGTCGCGCGCCGCCGCGAACAGCGCGGCGCGATGTCCCTCGGCGTCGGCCGTCCTGACGAAGGACACCGTCGTCGCGACGCAGGCGATCTCGCCCAGCGCGTTGAAGACCGGCGCGGCCTTGCCGGTCAGCAGCGAGAACAGGTGCTCGTTCAGCTCGGCGCCGCCTTCGCGCCTGACCGCGTCGAGGATGCCGGCCGGCGGACGGCTGCCGCGGAAGGAGGGCGGCTGCTGCTCGCGCGCCATGGCGATCGCCTCCTTCGGCAGATAGGCCTGGAAGACGAGGCCGCAGGCGGTGTTGTCGACGGGCAGGACGTCGCCCAGCGTCACCGTGCTGATCGCGAAATCGGTGCTGCGGTACCAGCGCACGATCGTCGGGCCGCGCTCGGTCCAGATCGCCACGCCGCAACTGGCGGCAATGCGGGCGGAGAGCGCCTTCATCGCCCGCGCCGCGACTTCCA
>UBNE01000068.1:0-2339 GCA_900466745.1 Hyphomicrobiales bacterium
CCCGGCGCCCGCCCTGGAGGCAGCCGCCGCCGCGCGGATCGACGACCAGGTCTCGCCCATCGCCGATCCCGGCCTGCGCGAGGCCCTCGCCCGGCTCGGGCGCGCCGTGGCGCAAAGGCAGCGGCAGGCCGGCTCGGGCCGGGAATGACACGGCTTCGTGAGCAGGCACGCCCAGAGGCGGAAGCGCTCTTGCCACAATGCGCCGGCCTCTATAGCTCCCGATTTCGATCTTTGACCCTTCGAGGACCCCTGACGATGACGAACAGGCGACAGCTCCTGACCGGCGCAGCCGGGATCGCCGCCGCCGCGCTGGTCGGCACGCCCGCCGCGCGGGCCCAGACCAAGCTGCCCGATGCCGGCCCGCTCGGCGATGTCTGGCTCGGCCCGGCGGACGCCAAGGTCACCATCATCGAATACGCCTCGATGACCTGCTCGCACTGCGCCCATTTCCACGAGACGACCTGGCCGGAGCTGAAGAAGAAATACGTCGACACCGGCAAGGTCCGCTTCACGCTGCGCGAATTCCCGCTCGACCCGCTGGCGACGGCGGGCTTCATGCTCGCCCGCTGCAACGGCAACGACAAATACTACCCGATGACCGACCTGCTGTTCTCCCAGCAGAAGAACTGGGCCTTCGTCGACAAGCCGGTCGACGCGCTGTCCGCGCTGGTGAAGCAGGCCGGCTTCAGCCAGGAATCCTTCGAGGCCTGCTTGAAAAGGCAGGACATCTATGACGCCATTACCCAGGTGAAGGACGCCGGCGCCAAGGCCGGCATCGATTCCACCCCGACCTTCTTCGTCAACGGGCAGAGAGTCTCCGGTGCGGTCTCGATCGCCGAGTTCGACAAGGTGCTGGAGCCGCTGCTCGCGCAGTGAGCGGCACACACCGGCGCACGCCCGGAAAATCCGACCCGGCCCGGCCCGCGTTGCGAGGAGCCGCGCAGCGGCGCCTCGACGGATGAGAGCCGGGCGATTTCGGGGCGCCGGGATGCAACCATGCATCTGACGCGCCTCAAGCTCACCGGCTTCAAGACCTTCGTCGAGCCGACGGAGTTCCCGATCGAGCCCGGCCTCACCGGCATCGTCGGGCCGAACGGCTGCGGCAAGTCGAACCTCGTCGAAGCCCTGCGCTGGGTGATGGGCGAAAGCTCGTTCAAGAACATGCGCGGCGCCGGGATGGACGACGTCATCTTCGGCGGCTCGAACGAGCGCCCGGCCCGCAACATGGCCGAGGTCGCGCTGACCCTCGACAACAGCGACCGCAAGGCGCCGGCCGCCTTCAACGAGGCCGACATTCTCGAGGTCACCCGCAGGATCGAGCGCGAGGAGGGCTCGACCTACCGCATCAACGGCAAGGAGGTGCGGGCCAAGGACGTGCAGCTCCTCTTCGCCGATGCGGCGACCGGCGCGCGCTCGCCCGCGCTCGTCCGGCAGGGGCAGATCAGCGAGATCATCTCGGCCAAGCCGCAGTCGCGCCGGCGCATCCTCGAGGACGCCGCCGGCATCGCCGGCCTGCACAGCCGCCGGCACGAGGCCGAATTGCGGCTGAAGGGCGCCGAGGAGAACCTGACCCGGCTCGAAGACGTGCTCGGCGAGATCGACGGACAGATCGAGGGCCTGCAGCGGCAGGCCCGGCAAGCCGGGCGCTATCGCAGCCTCGCCGCCGATATCCGCCGGGCCGAGGCAATGCTGGCGCTGATCGCGCTGCACGCGGCGCGCGCACAGCAGGCGCAGGCCGAGCGCGTGCTGGAGGAGGCGGTGCGCGCCGTCGCGGAGCAGACCGGCATCCAGGCGGAAGCGGCGAAAAGACAGGCCATCGCCGCCCATGGCATGCCGGCCCTGCGCGAGGGCGAGGCGAAGGCCGCCGCCGCGCTGGTCCGGCTGAAGCGCGGGCTCGACGAGCTGGAAGCCGAGAATCGCCGCGCCAGGCAGCGGGCCGAGGAGCTCGGCAAGCGGCTGGCGGAATTGCAGACCGATCTGGCGCGACAGGAGAGCATCGGCCGGGACGCGGCCGAAAGCCTGGCGCGGCTCGCCGAGGAAGACGCCACGCTGGCCCGCGAGAGCGAGGGCGCAGACGGCGCCACGACCGCCGCCTCGGCGGCGCTGGCGGAGGCCGAACAGGCGCTGGCCGCCGCCGAGGCCGAGCAGAATGCGGCGCAGGCCGCGCTGTCCGATCTCGCCGCCCGCCGCGGCGCGCTGGAGGGGGCGCTGCGCGAGACGCGCGAGCGCGAGGCCCGCGCCCAGGCCGAGCGCGACAGGCTCCGCCGCGACCAGGCGGCGCTGGAGAGCGCCAGCACCGGCGCGCCCCTGGACGGCTTGCGCGCAGCGCCCCCTCCAGC
>UBNE01000068.1:2351-2811 GCA_900466745.1 Hyphomicrobiales bacterium
CGCGGCGCTCGCCGGCCTGCGCGAGCGCGAGACCCAGCTTCGCGCGCCGCTCGCCGAAGCCGACCGCAGGGCACAGCGCCTCGACACCGAGATCGGCACGCTGCGCAAGCTGCTGGCTCCGGCATCGGGAGATCGCTGGCCGGCGATCCTCGCCGCGATCAAGGTGGCGAAGGGCTTCGAGGTCGCGCTGGGCGCGGCGCTCGGCGACGATCTCGACGCCTCCGCCGATCCATCGGCTCCGGTGCATTGGCGCGAAACCGGGCCCGGCAGCGGCGATCCCGCCCTGCCGGCCGGGGCCGAGGCGCTGGCGCGCCATGTCGAAGCTCCGGCCGTGCTCCGGCGCCGCCTCGCCCAGATCGGCGTGGTGGCCCGCGCCGAGGGCGAGCGATTGCGCGCCCTGCTCGCCCCGGGGCAGATCCTGGTCTCGCGCGAGGGCGATATCTGGCGCTGGGACGGCTTC
>UBNE01000070.1 GCA_900466745.1 Hyphomicrobiales bacterium
ATCGCCTTGTCGAGCGCGATGTCCTTCAGGCTCTTGTTGGTCGCGATCTTCTCGGCCGTGGAGACGAGCGCCGTGCCGGTCGTCGTCGGACGGTTCTGGGCGGCGTCGGACTGGGCCTGCTTGATCGTCGACTGCATCGAGTTGACGAGCTTGATGATGCCGTCGATGCCCTTCGAGGCGGACTGGATGGTCTGGATGCCGTTCGACATGCCGTCGAGCAGGCCGGTGAGCTGGGTGGCGCGGTCGTTCAGCCCCATCGAGGTGAAATAGTTCACCGGATTGTCGATGGCGGAATTGACCTTCTTGCCGGTGGCAAGGCGATTCTGGATGATGCTCTGCTGCGCCGCGGTCTGCTGCAAGGTCAGGAGATTGTTGCGCACGCCGCTGGAAAGAATCGTATTCGCCATCTTCGATCCCCTGAGAGCGCGATTCGGCGCTGACCCGTTGGTATGCGGGGATCATTCCTCGTTAAGGATAATAAAATCTTAATCGCGCGGACCGGCGGCGGCGATGCGAAAGGCGGCGGAGCAGGGCCCCGCCGCCTTTTGTCTTCGGCCCACATCCTGTGGGCGGGCCCGCTTCTGCGGACGAAGGATCAGAACAGGCGCAGGACCGCCTGGTCGGACTGGGAGGCCAGCGAGAGGGCCGTCTGCGAGAGCTGCTGACGGGTCTGCAGCGAGAGCAGGTTGGCGGCTTCCTCGTTGGCGTCGGCGTTGACCAAATTGTCGGCGCCGACCGTCAGCGTGTCGGCCAGGCCCTTGGTGAAGTCCTGGCGGGTGTTGGCGACCGAGAGCTGCGCGCCGAAGGTCGAGGACAGCGACTTCAGCGAGGTCAGCGCGCTGTTCAGGGCGTCGGACGCCTTGCCGAGATCGTTGTCGTTCTGGAAGTTGAACAGCCCGTCGATCTGGGTGTTGACCGCCTGGGAGATGCCGAGATTCTCGGCAGTAACGACCGAGCCCTGGATGTTCATCTTGCTCTGGTTGGCGCCGGTCTTCTCGTTGAAGGCGATGCTGAGCTGGTCGCCGGCGAGAAGGTTGATGCC
>UBNE01000066.1 GCA_900466745.1 Hyphomicrobiales bacterium
ATTCGACCCGCCAAAGCCGTGACGGGCCGCGATCCGAGGCGGCCGCTGCCGGCGCGGCGACACAACGGCGGAACCGGCCCGGCGGCCGGCGCGGAAAGGCGGAGGCCATGAGCGCAGAGACCCCTCTCGATATCGACCATCTGCGCGGCTGGATCGGCCGCGAGGAGGTCGCGACGGATGTCCTCGGCGAGGATCTGGCGCGCAAATACCATGCGACGCTGGAGCTCCCCGGAGAGGCGCCGAAGCCCGGCGAGGTCGCGCCGCGGCTGATCCATTTCTGCCTGGCGCAACCGGCCGTGCCGACCGGGCTGCTCGGGCCGGACGGACATCCCGCCCGCGGCGGCTTCCTGCCGCCCGTGCCCCTGCCCCGGCGCATGTGGGCCGGCGGCGCGCTGAGCTTCTCCGGCGATCTCAGGGTCGGCGACCGGGTGAGGCGGGTGTCGCGCATCGCCGATGTCGTGCTGAAGCAGGGCCGCACCGGGGCGCTGTGCTTCGTCACCGTCCTGCATCGGATCGAGGCCGAGGGCGAGCCCGTGCTCGAGGAGCGCCAGGACCTGGTCTATCGCGGCGCCGATGTGCCCGGCGGCGCGGCCAAGGCGCCGGCGGGGGCGGAGCAAGGCGACCATCGGCGCGCGATGCAAGCCGGCCCGACGCTGCTTTTCCGCTACTCCGCGCTGACCTTCAACGGGCACCGCATCCATTACGACCGGCGCTATGCCCAGGAGGTCGAGGGCTATCCGGGACTGGTGGTGCATGGACCGCTCCAGGCGGCGCTGCTCTACGGCTTCGCCACGGAGCTGCGCGGCGCCCCGCCGCAGCGCTACAGCTTCCGCGGCCAGGCGCCGCTCTTCGACGACGACGCCTTCGTGCTTCACGCCCGCGAGGAGGGCGAGGGCCTGAGGCTCTGGAGCGCCAGGCAGAACGGTCCGCTCTGCATGAGCGCTGAGGCGCATTGGGCATGAGCGCGGCCCTCGATTTCGCCGTGCCGCTCTTCGTGCCGGGCGACCGGCCGGAGCGCTTCGCCAAGGCCGCCGCGGCCGGGGCGGACGCCGTCATCGTCGATCTGGAGGATGCGGTCGCCGCGCAGGCCAAGCCGGCGGCGCGGGCGGCGTTGCGCAGCGATTTCGGCGCAGGGCCGGTCCTGGTGCGGGTCAATGCCATCGGCACGCCGTGGCACGAGGCCGACATGGCGGCGCTGGCGGGCAGGGGATTCGCCGCCGTGATGGTGCCCAAGGCCGAAGCGAGCGAAGCCTTCGCCGCGCTCTGCGCGAAGGCCGCCCTGCCGGTGATCGCGCTGGTCGAAAGCGCCCGCGGCCTGGCCGAGGCGCGCCGGATCGCGGGGCTGCCCCATCTCGCGCGGCTGGCCTTCGGCAGCATCGATTTCTGCGCCGATCTCGGCTGCGCCCATAGCCGCGAGGCGCTGCTGGCGGCCCGCAGCGAGCTGGTCCTGGCCTCGCGATTGGCGGGGCTCGCCGCGCCCATCGACGGCGTGACGACGGCGATCGACGACGGCGACCAGATCGCGGAGGATGCGCGCCATGCCCGCGATCTCGGCTTCGGCGGCAAGCTCTGCATCCACCCGCGCCAGATCGAGGCCATCCGCGCCGGCTTCGCCCCGGACGAGGCCGAGATCCTCTGGGCGCGCAAGGTGCTGGCGAGCGGCGACGGGGCGGCGGCGGTCGACGGCGCGATGGTCGACGAGCCGGTGCGCATCAGGGCGCGCGCCATCCTGCGGCGGGCGGAGCCGGCCGCAGGCCCCTGAGACCGGCAAGACTTGCGTAAGGTTCCTCCCGCAAACTGCCGAGCCGATGGCCCGCCTCCGTCTGACGGGCTCCAGGCGCCGGACCGCCGGCAAGCGATGCAGAGCGATGGACACCGGAACGCCCCAGGAGCTTTTCAGCCATGTCCGCATCGTGATGGGCATGGTCGTCGGGCTCGGGATCGCGCGCACGCTCGGCGGGGTGGCGAGCTTCGTCCAGCATCCGGGCCGGCAGCGCGTCTCGCTGCTGCACATGCTCTGGGTCGGCTCGATGCTGCTGGAGCTGGTGCTGTTCTGGTGGTGGGAATTCGGCCTGTCGCGGATCCCCGTCTGGAGCTTCGAGGTCTTCCTGTTCCTGATCGCCTACGCGATCGTGCTCTATCTGCTCGCGGCGCTGCTCTTCCCGGACAACATCTCGGAATATGCCGGCTACGAGGATTTCTTCATCAAGCGGCGGCGCTGGTTCTTCGGGCTGCTCGCCGTCGCCTTCCTGCTCGATGTCGTCGATACCCTGATCAAGGGGGCGGAGCACTGGAGCCGGCTTAGCGGCGACTACCTCCTGCAGGTGCCGATCGGGCTCATGCTCTGCCTCGTCGGCAGCATCTGGGCGAACCGCCGGCTGCAGATCGGCATCGCCGTCATCCACCTCGTCTATCAGTTCTACTGGGTCGCGCGCATCCTCGCGGCGATGCACGGCCGATAGGGCGAGGCCGCAACGGCCCCGCCCGGCCTTCCGCCGGCCGCGATACGGGCCGGAGGGCTCAGGCCCCGGTCTCGTTCAGGGCCATCTGCCAGAAGGCGGCTTCCAGCCGGGAGGCCTTGGCGAAGAGGGCGGCGAGCTCGGCGAAGCGGCGCTCCGTCATCGCGCGGGCGGCGAGATCGTCGAGATGGCTGCGGGCGTCGGCCGCGACCTGCTGATAGGCCGCGCCGGCATATTCGCCGATCCAGTCGCGATAGGGATGGCCGGCCAGCGCCTCGACACCGTCCGGCGCCAGATCGCGGCCGATCTCGGCGTAGCCGATGATGCAGGGCGCGAGCGCGACATGCAGGTCGAGCAGGTCCCCCGCCATGCCGCAATCGAGGACGAAGCGGGTATAGGAGACGGTGGCCTGGTGCTCCGGCGCGCTTTCGATCGCCTCCGGCGAAAGGCCCCAGCGGCCGCAGAGCCGGACATGCAGGTCCATTTCCAGATCGAGGATGGCGCAGAGGCCCGCCTTGGCGGCCCGCATGTCGGCCAGGTTGCGGCCCTTGTAGATCGCCAGCGCATAGGCGCGGGCGAACTGGATCAGGAAGAGGTAATCCTGCACGAGATAGTAGCGGAAGGCCTCCTGCGGCAGGGTGCCGGCGCCCATCCGGCGGACGAAGTCGTGGTCGACATAGGAGCGCCAGTCGCTGCTGGCCGCGGCCTTCAGCCGGGCGAAGATATCCATCTCAGTCCTCATCGGCGGAATCGAAGAAGGCACGCACGGCGTCCGGAACCGTGCCGGAGAGCAGTTCCCGCACGAAGCGATGCTCCGTCGCCTGCGACCAGACGGGGTGGCTCTCCTGCCGCAGACGCTCGGTGAAACGCTCGCTCATGATTTCGTCTCCGGAAGGGAGCACCGGGGCGCCCGCGAATCCGGAATAGCCTAGGCTTGCCGCGATACCGGCTCAACCCTTTGCGCAATATAAGGAATTACAACAATTCGAGGCCGCTCGGCGCCGCTTCGGAGACGCCCGGTCGATGCGGCTCAGATTTTCGCGAAGGGCGCGAAGCGGCGGGCGACCTCGCGGTAGACGCCCTGCTTGAACGGGATGATCAGCGCCGGCGTCTCGGCGAGCGGCGCCCAGCGCCAGGCGTCGAACTCGGCCTTGTGGCCGCCGGCCGGGTGGAGGATGTCGATCTCCTCCTCGGGGCCGGTGAAGCGGAAGGCGAACCAGCGCTGGGCCTGCCCACGCCAGCGGCCCTTCCAGGCTTCCCGGCCGATCTCGGCGGGAAGGTCATAGCTCAGCCAGCCCGGCGCCTCGGCCAGAAGCTCGATCGAGGTGACGTTCGTCTCCTCCTGCAATTCGCGCCGGGCGGCTTCCAGCGGCGTCTCGCCCTTGTCGATGCCGCCCTGCGGCATCTGCCA
>UBNE01000065.1:0-180 GCA_900466745.1 Hyphomicrobiales bacterium
CGGCCCCGACCGCGATCGCCAGCAGGGCGGCGGCCGCGAGCACCGGATGCACCGAGCCCGGCGCGGTCGCCATGCCGGTCAGCGCCGTCATGATGACGAGCGACATCACCCGCGGCTTCAGCAGCGCGAAGAAGTCGCGGGCCTCGCCGGGCGAGGCGGCCATGACGGCTTCGGAACGGG
>UBNE01000065.1:199-323 GCA_900466745.1 Hyphomicrobiales bacterium
CTCGAACGCAGCGGACATCAGTCGGATCGTCTTCGTACTCTTCGAACGGCGCCGTTCGGGCGCGGGTGGCGTCGCGGGCGGGGGTGGAGCGCCCGTCTCCGGAACGCCTCGCCGAGGCGCTCGG
>UBNE01000065.1:338-15434 GCA_900466745.1 Hyphomicrobiales bacterium
GCCCGGTGGCCCGCCGCCGGTGGTCTCAGTGGTCCGAGCCGGCGATGCGCGGCAGCGTCTCGAACTGGTGGAAGGGCGGCGGCGAGGACAGGGTCCATTCCAGCGTCGTCGCGCCTTCGCCCCACGGATTGTCGCCGGCGAGCTGCTTGCGGCTGAAGGCGACCACGATGCCATAGAGCCAGATCAGCAGGCCGGCGGCGAAGATGTAGGAGCCGATCGACGACCAGAAATGCCAGCCTGCGAAGGCGTCCGGATAGTCGACATAGTGACGCGGCATGCCGGCGAGGCCCAGGAAGTGCTGGGGGAAGAACAGCAGGTTCGCGCCGATGAAGGCGACCCAGAAATGCAGCCTGCCGATCCAGTCCGGCATGATGTAGCCGCTCATCTTCGGGAACCAGTAGTAGAAGCCCGCGAAGATGCCGAACACGGCGCCGAGCGACAGCACGTAGTGGAAGTGGGCCACCACGTAGTAGGTCGCGTGCAGCGAGCGGTCGAGGCCGGCATTGGCCAGCACCACGCCGGTGACGCCGCCGACGGTGAACAGGAAGATGAAGCCGATCGCCCAGATCATCGGCGCGGTGAAGCGGATCGAACCGCCCCACATCGTCGCGATCCAGGAGAAGATCTTGATGCCCGTCGGCACCGCGATGACCATCGTCGCGAACACGAAATAGCGCTGCGTGTTGAGCGAGAGGCCGGCGGTGTACATGTGGTGCGCCCACACGATGAAGCCGACCACGCCGATCGCGACCATGGCGTAGGCCATGCCGAGATAGCCGAAGATCGGCTTCTTCGAGAAGGTCGAGACGATGTGGCTGATGATGCCGAAGGCCGGCAGGATCATGATGTAGACTTCGGGGTGGCCGAAGAACCAGAACAGGTGCTGGTAGAGCACGGGGTCGCCGCCGCCGGCCGGATCGTAGAAGGTCGTGCCGAAGTTGCGGTCGGTCAGCAGCATGGTGATCGCGCCCGCCAGAACCGGCAGCGACAGCAGCAGCAGGAAGGCGGTGACCAGCACGCCCCAGGCGAAGAGCGGCATCTTGTGCATGGTCATGCCGGGCGCGCGCATGTTCAGGATCGTGGTGATGAAGTTGATCGCGCCCAGGATCGAGGCCGCGCCGGCCAGGTGCAGCGACAGGATGCCGAAATCGACGGCCGGGCCGGGATGGCCCATCGTCGAGAAGGGCGGATAGACCGTCCAGCCGGTGCCGGCGCCGTGGGCGCCCGGCGCGCCCTCCATGAACATCGAGATGATCATCAGGACGAAGGCGGCGACCGTCAGCCAGAACGAGATGTTGTTCATGCGCGGGAAGGCCATGTCCGGCGCGCCGATCATCAGCGGCACGAACCAATTGCCGAAGCCGCCGATGACCGCGGGCATGACCATGAAGAAGATCATGATCAGGCCGTGGCCGGTGACGAAGACGTTGTAGCTCTGGCCGTTGGCGAAGATCTGCACGCCCGGATACATCAGCTCGATGCGCATCATGATCGACAGGAAGCCGCCGACCAGGCCCGCCATGATCGAGAAGATCAGGTAGAGCGTGCCGATATCCTTGTGGTTGGTGGACAGGAGCCAGCGCCGCCATCCGGTCGGATGGTCGTGATGGGCCTCCTCGTGGCCGTGAGCGTGCGATGCCGCGGTTGCCATGATCTCGTCTCCTCGGCGACTTACTTGGACGCGGCAGCGAACTTGCTGCCGGCGTCTTCGGCATTGGCGAATTTCTGCTTGGCCTCGTTCAGCCAGGCGGCGTAGCGCTCCGGGCTGACGACGCGGAAGGCGATCGGCATGTAGGCGTGGTTCTGGCCGCAGATGAAGGAGCACTGGCCGTAATAGATGCCCTCGCGCTCGGCCTTGAACCAGGTCTCGTTCAGGCGGCCGGGGATCGCGTCGATCTTGATGCCGAAGGACGGCACGGTGAACTTGTGGATGACGTCGGCGCCGGTGACCTGGATCCGCACGATCTTGCCGACCGGGACCACGGCCTCGTTGTCGACCGCGAGCAGGCGGGGCGCCTCGGCGGCGGCGATCTTGTTGGAGGAGATCGCCTCGGCGCGGGCCTTCTCGTCGAGCATCAGCGAATCGAAGCCGAAATTGCCGTTGTCCTGGGCGTATTCATAAGACCAGTACCACTGCTTGCCGGTGACCTTGATGGTCATGTCGGCCTGCGGCACCTCGAGCTGCAGCTTGAGCAGGCGGAAGGAGGGGATCGCGATCACGACCAGGATCAGGACCGGAATCACCGTCCAGACCACCTCGATCAGGGCGTTGTGCGTGGTCTTCGAGGGAACCGGATTCTTCTTCTCGTTGAAGCGGAAGACGACATAGACCAGCAGCGCGAGCACGAAGATCGTGACCGAGAAGATGATGATGTTCACCCAGTCGTGGAACCAGTGGATGAACTCGGCGACCGGGGTCGCGGCACCTTGCAGGTTGATCTGCCAGGGCGACGGCATACCGGTGCCCGCCAAGGCAGGAGCGTTCGCCAGCACGATGGCGGCAAGGGCCGCTATGGCGGCGGTTGCAAGGGTCCTGCTCAGAAATCGCATCGGTCCGACTTAGCTCCTCAATCGACCTGCATGGGAGCCGGAGCTCGGGTCCACGCACGAAGGGGCGACCGCGAGGTCGCCCTGCTCTTCGGGATTGCGATAAATCAAAGATCACGCTTGCGCCAGAGGGGCAATGCCGAGAGCGCGGCGGGGCGTGCGGCATAATCACGCGAAGCCGTGTTGGAAGTGCGGCACGAAGGCGCGGGCCGCCTTGACAGGGCCGGGCCTGCATGGTCGGAACGCATTTCATGTTGATGGCGGCGGGATTCCGCGGCGAGGCCGGGCTTTTGCCTGAATTCTGCGCTCCTGCTGAAATTCGTGCGCATGATGCGGTTTGGAAGGATGGCAGGGATGAAGAGGATCCTGGGGGCGTTCGGCGTGCTGGCGCTGACGCTCATCGCGGCGGGGCTCGCCGCCGGCTCCGCTTTCGCGCAGGGGACCGTGCGTTCCACACATGGCGACTGGCAGATGCGCTGCGAGGTGCCCCCCGGCGCCAAGGCCGAGCAATGCGCGCTCGTCCAGAACGTCGCCGCCGAGGACCGCCCGAACCTGACCCTGCTCGTCATCGTGCTGAAGACCGCCGACCAGAAGAGCCGGCTGCTGCGGGTCGTCGCGCCGCTCGGCGTGCTGCTGCCTTCGGGGCTCGGGCTCAAGATCGACGACAAGGATATCGGCCGGGCCGGCTTCGTCCGCTGCCTGACCACGGGTTGCGTCGCCGAGGTCGTCATGGACGACACGCTGCTCAATCAGCTCAAGGGCGGCAAGAACGCGACATTCATCGTATTCCAGACTCCGGAGGAGGGGGTGGGCGTGCCCGTCTCCCTCAACGGCTTCGGACCGGGCGTGGAGGCGCTGCCGTGATCGACCAGACTTTGACTGCGGGCCGCTGGCTCGCTTTGCCGCTGCTCTGCCTGGGCCTCGCCGGTTGCGGCTCGTCCTCCTCGACGGGGGAGCCGAGCGCGGCCCAGAAGCTCGGCAACGTGCTGATGTTCCAGTCCACCACGCCGCCGCCCGTGGACCAGTTGCCGAAGGACGAGGACGACATCACCGTCGTCTGCCCCGAGGTGATCGTCGCCGATGGCGGCGCGGCGCTGCGCGCCCAGTCCGGGCAGGATTCGAGCGGCCTGCGCTACCAGATCTCGATCACCAACGTCGCGCGCGAATGCACGCCGACCGGCAATGGCGGCTTCCGCCTCAAGGTCGGCGTCGAGGGCCGCGTGCTGCTCGGGCCCGCGGGCGGCGCCGGCACCTATGGCGCCACGCTGACGACCACCGTGACGCGCGGCACCAGCGTCGTCGCGCGCCGCGCGGCGCGGGTCGGCGGGACCATTCCCGGCGGCCAGGGCGGGACCGATTTCAGCCATGTCGAGGACGGCATCGTGGTGCCGCCGGGCCAGAGCGATGTCGAGATCATCGTCGGTCTCGGACAGGGCGGCGCCGTCTCCCCGGCGCGCCATCGCCGCCGCTAGCGCGCGGCCGGCCGGCCGCGAGAGGGTCCGGCCGGCGCCGTTCGGCACCGTGACGGCTTTGCCGTGAAAGAAGGCGCCCCCCCCGATTGACTGGGCCGGCGCCTTCTGTATCTCTGCCCCAGCCGCATATCCCCGCGGGAGAGACCGGGCCTGATCCGTCAGGGCCGGCGCCGAAGGCGCAACCGCCCCGGAAACGCTCAGGCAAAAGGACCGCTTGGGGATTTGGCGCTCTGGAAAGCGGCGGGAGCGATCCCGCCCACCGACGGGTGTAACTCGTCCGGCCCGCGGGCCGGGCGGGGAAATCTCTCAGGTTCCGAGACAGAGGGGGCGCGCTCCGGACATCCGTCCGGCGCTTGCGCTCGATTCTGGAAGGGGCCGCCATGGCTGTCGAAGCCGCTGACGCTACCAACGAAGCCTCCGGCGCCGCTGCGCCGCTGAAGACGCCGCTCCACGCCCGCCACGTCGCGCTCGGCGCCCGCATGGTGCCCTTCGCCGGCTACGACATGCCGGTGCAGTACCCGACCGGCATCCTCACCGAGCATAACTGGACGCGCGAGAAGGCCGGGCTCTTCGACGTCTCGCATATGGGCCAATGCTTCCTGATTGGCCCCGATCACGAGACCACGGCCAGGGCGCTCGAAGCGCTGATTCCCGCCGACATCGTCAATCTCGCCCCCGGCAAGCAGCGTTATTCGCAGCTCCTCAACGAGGAAGGCGGCATCCTCGACGACCTGATGGTGACGCGCTCGATCGATCCCGACGAGGATGGCGCGCTCTATCTCGTCGTCAACGCCGCCTGCAAGGATGCCGACTACGCCCATATCGAGGCGCGCCTGCCGGCCGATGTGAAGCTGGTCAAGGCCGAGCACCGCGGCCTGATCGCGCTGCAGGGGCCGGGCGCCGAGGCTGCGCTCGCAAGGATCGCCCCGGAAGCCGCCGAGATGGGCTTCATGACCTCGCGCAGCATGAAGGTCGCCGGCATCAAGGCCAATGTCAGCCGCTCCGGCTATACCGGCGAGGACGGCTTCGAAATCTCGGCGGCCGCGACCCGGATCGGCGAGATCTGGGACACGCTGCTGCTCGACGCCGATGTGAAGCCGATCGGCCTCGGCGCCCGCGATTCGCTGCGCCTCGAAGCGGGCCTGTGCCTCTACGGCCATGACATCGACACCACGACCTCGCCGATCGAGGCGGGGCTGAACTGGTCGATCCAGAAGCGCCGCCGCGAGGAGGGCGGCTTCCCCGGCGCCGCGCGCATCCAGCGCGAGTTGGCCGAGGGCCCGCCCCGCATCCGCGTCGGCCTGAAGCCGGAAGGCCGCGCTCCGGCCCGCGAGGGCACCGAAATCGCGACGCCCGAAGGCGAGGTGATCGGCACCGTGACCTCGGGCGGCTTCGGCCCGACGCTGAACGGCCCCTGCGCCATGGGCTATGTCGTCAGGGCTCATTCCGCGCCGGGCACCCAGCTCAACCTGATCGTCCGCGGCAAGCCGCTGCCGGCGGTCATCGCACCGATGCCCTTCGTGCCCAACGGCTACAAACGCTGATCGCCTTTTCCGATTTTTCGCCAGGAGGAAACCATGGCCGAGACCCGCTACACCAAGGACCACGAATATATCCGCATCGAGGGTGACACCGGCACGGTCGGCATTTCCGACTATGCGCAGGGTCAGCTCGGCGACGTCGTCTTCGTCGAGCTGCCGGCCGTCGGCACGGCGCTGGCCAAGGGCGGCGAGGCCGCGGTGGTCGAGAGCGTCAAGGCCGCCTCCGAGGTCTATGCCCCGGTCTCCGGCGAGGTCGTCGAGGTCAATGCCGAGCTCGAAGGCGCCCCCGGCACCGTCAACGAGGACCCGGCCGGCAAGGGCTGGTTCCTCAAGCTCAAGATCACGGATCCGGCCGAGCTCGACGCCCTGATGAGCGAGGCCGAGTACCAGAACTACGTCAAGACGCTCTGATCCGGCGTCGTCCCGCATGCGCTGCGGCACGTGAGTAGCTGCGCAGATGCGGGACCGCTCTCAGGACAGGCGCCTTCTCGTCGCACGGTCCCATGTCTGCGCAGCGGCATTCACATGCCGCGGCGCGCACGGGATGACACCCGGAACGGAACCATTCCATGCGCTATCTCCCGCTCACCGAGACCGACCGCGAGGACATGCTCGCGCGCATCGGCGTCTCCGATATCGACGCGCTGTTCAGCGACGTGCCGGCCGGCAAGCTTCTGAAAGGCCCGGTCGACCTCCCGCGCGCCAAGGGCGAGCTCGAGGTCGAGCGCATCCTCGGCAAGATGGCCGGCAAGAACGTCGCGGCCTCTTCCGTGCCCTTCTTCGTCGGTGCCGGCGCCTACAAGCACCATGTCCCGGCGACGGTGGATCACCTGATCCAGCGCTCGGAATTCCTGACCAGCTACACGCCCTACCAGCCGGAGATCGCGCAGGGCACGCTGCAATATCTCTTCGAGTTCCAGACCCAGGTCGCGGCGCTGACCGGCATGGAGGTCGCCAACGCCTCGATGTATGACGGCTCGACCGGCACGGCCGAGGCCGTGCTGATGGCGCATCGCGTCACCCGGCGCCGCAAGGCGGTGCTCTCGGGTGGCTTGCATCCGCATTACACCGCGGTGGTGCAGACCCTGTCGGAGATGGCCAGTGACGACGTCGTGGCGCTGCCGCCGGACGTTTCCGCCAGCGAGGACATCCTCTCCCGGATCGACGACAGCGTCTCCTGCGTCGTCGTGCAGTCGCCCGACGTCTTCGGCAATCTGCGCGACCTGAAGCCGATCGCCGAGAAGGCCCATGCCCATGGCGCGCTGCTGATCGCGGTCTTCACAGAGGTCGTCTCGCTCGGCGCTGTGACGCCGCCGGGCGCTCAGGATGCCGACATCGTCGTCGGCGAGGGCCAGTCGATCGGCAATGCGCTGAATTTCGGCGGCCCCTATGTCGGCCTCTTCGCCGCCAAATCGAAATATATCCGCCAGATGCCCGGCCGGCTCTGCGGCGAGACGGTCGATGCTCAAGGCCAGCGCGGCTTCGTCCTGACGCTCTCGACCCGCGAGCAGCATATCCGGCGCGACAAGGCGACCTCGAACATCTGCACCAATTCCGGCCTCTGCGTGCTGGCCTTCACCATCCATATGACGCTGCTCGGGCAGGCGGGCCTCGCCCGCCTCGCCGAAGTGAACCACGCCAATGCCGTGAAGCTCGCCGACATGCTGGCGGGGGTGACGGGCGTGAGCGTGCTCAACGAGAGCTTCTTCAACGAGTTCACGGTGAAGCTGAAGAAGCCGGCGGCCGAGGTCGTCGAGGTGCTGGCGGCCAAGGGCATCCTGGCCGGCGTCCCCGTCTCGCGGCTCCTGCCCGCGGCCGGGCTGGACGATCTGCTGATCATCGCCTCGACCGAGGTGAATACCGATGAAGACCGGGCGGCCCTGGTGGCGGCGCTCGTGGAGGTGCTGTGATGCTGAACCGTCAGGGACGTCCCACCCAGGCCGGCGAGACCGCCCATGAGGAGCGCGCCACCTTCACCGGCAACAAGGCGCTGCAGCAGATCGAGCCGCTGATCTTCGAGATCGGCCATGGCGAGGTGACCGGCGTCGATATCGACAAGCCGGTGCCGTACAAGTCGCGCCTCGGCAAGCATGCGCGCCAGGGCGAGATCGGCCTGCCCGGCCTCTCCGAGCCCGAGGCGATGCGCCATTATGTCCGCCTCAGCCAGAAGAACTACGGCATCGACACCGGGCTCTTTCCGCTCGGCTCCTGCACGATGAAGCACAATGCCCGCCTCAACGAGAAGATGGCGCGGCTGCCTGGCTTCTCCGACGTGCATCCGCTGCAGCCGCTCTCGACCGTGCCCGGCGCGCTCGAGCTGATGCTGGAGCTCGCCCGCTACCTGATGACGCTGACCGGCATGCCGGCCGTGGCGCTGTCGCCGAAGGCCGGCGCCCATGGCGAGGCCTGCGGCATGATGGCGATCAAGGCCGCCATCGCGGCGAAGGGCGAGGGCGCGACCCGCAACGTCGTGCTGGTCCCCGAATCGGCCCATGGCACCAACCCGGCGACCGCGGCCCTGATCGGCTTCTCGGTGAAATCGGTTCCGGCCCGTCCGGACGGCACCGTCGCAGTCGAGGACGTCAAGGCCCTGCTCGGGCCGGACATCGCCGCGATCATGCTGACCAACCCCAATACCTGCGGCATCTTCGAGCCGCAGATCGTCGAGATCGCCGCGGCGATGCATGAGGCCGGCGCCTATTTCTACTGCGACGGCGCCAACTTCAACGCCATCGTCGGCAAGGCTCGGCCCGGCGATCTCGGCGTCGACGCCATGCACATCAACCTGCACAAGACCTTCTCGACGCCCCATGGCGGCGGCGGCCCCGGCGCCGGCCCGGTCGTGTTGTCGGAACGGCTCGCCCCCTTCGCGCCCGTGCCCTTCATCCATGTCGAGAACGACAAGCCGCATCTGGTCGAGACGCGCGAGGAAGCGCCCGCGGGCAACAAGCCCTTCGGCCGCATGACCGCATTTCACGGCCAGATGGGCATGTATGTCCGCGCGCTGGCCTATATGCTCAGCCACGGCTCGGACGGCATGCGCCAGGCTTCCGAGGATGCGGTGCTCAACGCCAACTATATCCGCGCCGGCCTCAGTGACCTGATGTCGCTGCCCTTCCCGGACCACCCCTCGATGCACGAGGTGCTGTTCGACGACGAATGGCTGAAGGGCACTGGCGTCTCGACGCTCGATTTCGCCAAGGCGATGATCGACGAGGGCTACCATCCGATGACGGTGTATTTCCCGCTCGTCGTGCATGGCGCCATGCTGATCGAGCCGACCGAATCGGAATCGAAAGCCTCGCTCGACCTCTTCATCGCGACTTTGCGCGATCTCGCCATGGCGGCCAAGGGCAACGACAAGGAGCGCTTCACGGCCGCTCCGCATCACGCTCCGATCCGGCGCCTCGACGAGACCCGCGCCGCCCGCCAGCCGGTGCTGAAATGGCAGAAGCCGGCTCCGGCGAAGGCGGCGGAGTAAGGAATCCCGGCCCGTGCTGACGGCGTTCGTCAGCATGGTGAAAGGCGCCCGCCGCTTCTTAAGCATTCCTTGACCATGTCGCGGAATGATCCCCCGGTGCCGCTCTCTGCGGCTCGGGGGTTTTCATGTTCATGCGTCCCTTCCTCGCCGCGACGGCCGCCATCCTTCTGGCCTCGACGGCGGTCGTGCGCGCCAACGAGCCGAGCTATGGCCCCAACACCTATGACCGCACCCTCCAGGCGCTGATCGCCCATGAAGAGGTCGCCAATCGCGGCGGCTGGCCGAAGGTGCCGGCCGGTGTCACCGCGCTGAAGCCGGATTCGCAGGGGCCGGACGTCGCCGCGCTGAAGCAGCGCCTCGTCGCCAGCGGCGACCTGGCGGCCGAGGACCAGCCGGGCGATGTCTATGACGCGGCCGTGGTCGAGGCCGTGAAGCGTTTCCAGCGCCGCCACGGCCTCTCCGATCTCGGCACCGTCGGCCGGCTGACGCTGCGGGCGCTGAACACCTCGGTCGAGACGCGGCTCAACCAGCTCACCGCGACGCTGGAGCGGCTCAAGGGCAACGGCTTCAACTTCGCCCATCGCTATGTCGTGGTGAACATTCCCGGCGCCAGCGTCGAGGCGGTGGAGGACGGGCAGGTGCGCGAGCGCCATCTTGCCATCGTCGGCCGCCCGGATCGGCCCTCTCCGGTGATCCAGGCCAACATCACCTCGGTCAACCTCAATCCCTACTGGACGGTGCCGATGTCGATCGTGCGGGCCGACATCATCCCGCATATGCGCAAGGATCCGGGCTTCATCGCCAAGTCGAACATGAAGCTGCTCGGCGCCGAGAACAAGGAGATCGATCCGGCCAGCGTCAACTGGGCCACCCTGACCAACCCCTATTTCTACGTCCGGCAGGAGCCGGGGCCGACCAACTCGCTCGGCCAGCTCAAGATCGACATGCCCAACAGCGACGCGGTCTATATGCACGACACGCCGTCGAAGACGCTGTTCCGCAACGATGTGCGCTTCAATTCCTCCGGCTGCGCCCGGATCGAGGGCGTGCGCGACCTCGCCGCCTGGCTGCTCGAGGGCACGGAGTGGACCCGGCAGGCGATCGAGGATGAGATTGCCAAGGGCGAGCGCAAGAACATCCCGCTCAAGAAGGCGGTGCCGGTGGCCTGGGTCTACCTGACCGGCTGGCAGGGCGCCGACGGCCAGGTCCAGTTCCGCGACGACATCTACGGGCTCGATACGCCGCAGGGCATCGTCACCTCGACGATCCAGCCGCGCAAGCCGAAGCCGAAGGCGGCGGTGGTGCCGCCGGTGCGCCCGGCCGCGGCGCCGATGGCGGCGGCGGGCAATCCGGCGGCCGTCCAGACGACCGCCAGCAACTGACGCCGCCCGAAGCTGCCGCCGGCATCCGCGGGCGGAGCCCGGCGCCGGGCCGGGAGGCCCGCGCGGAAGAGGGCGCCTTCTCGCCCCGGGATGCCCGGAGGCGCGGGGCCCGGCATGACGCCTCTCTCTCGCTCTCTACCCTGCGAAAACAAGAAACGCCGCGCTCCGGGGAGCGCGGCGTCTTCATCTCATGCCGGTCGGCCGGAGGCTCAGTTGAGCTTGGCCTTGACCTCGTCGAGCCCGGAGGCGAAGGCGGCGTCGCCGGCCTTCCCCGCCATCTGGCCGCGCAGGATGCTCTCGGCAGCCTTGGTGGCGGCCTCGGCGGCGGCGGCGCGGACCTCGGCCTCGGCCTGGCTCTCGGCCTGGGCGATCTTCTCCTCGGCCGCCTTGGTGCGGCGGGCGACGAAGTCGGCGAGCTTGGCCTCGGCTTCCGCCGCGAGGCGCTTGGCCTCCTCATTGGCGGAGGAGACGATCTCGGCGGCCTCGGCCTCGGCGGCCTTGCGCTTGGAATCGTACTCGGCCAGCAGCTTTTCGGCCTCCTGGCGCAGGCGGCGGGCCTCCGCCAGCTCCTGAGCCACCTTCTCGCCGCGTGCGTCCAGGCCCTTCACGATCAGCTTCGGCACGCCGAACTTGACCAGGATCGCGAGGAAGATGACGAGTGCGACGCCAACCCAGAAAGTATCCATCAGAACTCTCCTCAGCCGCGGGCCAGGGCCTGGTCGACCGCTTCCGTCGCCTCGGCGGCGGTGGGGGCCTGGCCGGTCAGCTTGGTGACGATCGCGACCGCGACGTCGCTGCCGAGGCCGCGGACATTGCTCATCGCCGCGGTCTTGGTCTTGGCGATGGTCGCCTCGGCCTGGGCCAGCTTGGCGGCGAGCTCGGCCTCGGTCGCGTGGCGCTTGGCATCGCTTTCCTTGGCGCCGGTCTCGCGCGCCGCCTGGGCGATGCCCTGGGCGTTGCTGCGGGCCTCGGCGAGGGCCTTCTCATAGGCCTGCGCCATCTCTTCGGCCTTGGCCTGCATCGCGGCGGCCTGGTCGAGGTCGCGGCCGATGGTGCCGGCGCGCTCTTCCAGGATCTCGCCGATGCGCGGCAGCGCGATCTTCGACATCAGCCAGTAGAGCACCGCGAAGGTGACGGCGAGCCAGAACAGGTTGCTGGCGAAGTGAGCTGGGTCGAAGGGCGGGAAGGAGGCCTTCTCGCCGCTCAGGCCATGCTCGGCAGCCTGCGCCGCTCCCGCCGCCAGAGTGGCGAACGAGACGGCGGCCAGCGGCCATCCTTGTCGCACGAACCCTGAAGATCGAACCGGCATAGCGTGCCTTTCAGCGCAGAGAAAAGGGAACCGTCGCGCGTGTGGCCGGGCGGCCGGGACGCGCGACGCGAAAGCGGTCGACGGAAGGGTCAGACCACGAAGAGCAGCACGAGCGCGACGACGAAGGCGAAGATGCCCAGACCTTCGGCGAGCGCCGCGCCGATGAAGGCGCGCGGGAACTGGCCGTCGGCGGCCGAGGGGTTGCGCAGGGCGCCCGAGAGGAAGTTGCCGAAGATGGTGCCGACGCCGATGGCGGCGAGGCCCATGCCGAGCGAGGCGAGGCCGGCGCCGATGAACTTGGCTGCAACAGGATCCATGATGTTTCTCCAGTGGGAAGGCTAAAGGGCGGGTTGAACTCGTCCGGGCGCTGGCCCGGCCTCAGTGGCCGGGGTGCAGCGCGTCGTTGAGATAGACGCAGGTCAGGATCGCGAAGACATAGGCCTGCAGCACGGCGACGAGGACCTCGAGCGCCGTCAGCGCGACGGCCAGCAGCAGCGGCAGCGGCGCGATCACATAGTTCAGCACGGCGCCGGAGCCGAGCAGCACGACGACGAAGCCGCCGAAGACCTTGAGCGCGATATGGCCGGCGAGCATGTTGCCGAAGAGACGCAGCGAGAGCGAGACCGGGCGCGACAGGAAGGAGACGGCCTCGATCAGGATCATGAAGGGCAGCAGCCAGCCGGGCACGCCCGACGGCACGAACAGGCCGAAGAAATGGCTGCCGTGCTTGGCGATGCCGTAGATCAGCACGATGCTCATCACCAGCACGGCCAGCGCCGCGGTGACGATGATCTGGCTGGTGACGGTGAAGGAGCCGGGCAGCAGGCCGAGCAGGTTCGAGGCCAGCACGAACATGAACAGCGAGAACACGAAGGGGAAGAATTTCAGCCCTTCCTTGCCCATCACGCCGGTCATCGTCGAGGCGACGAATTCATAGGTCATCTCGGCGAGCGACTGCAGCCGGCCGGGAACGACCGAACGCTGGCTCGAGCCGTAGATCATGATTGCCGAGACGACGGCGAGCACGATCACCATCCACAGCGAGGTGTTGGTGAAGGAGAGGTCGAGGCCGAACGGCTTCAGCTCCACGATCGGAGCGATGTGGAATTGGTGGATCGGATCGATTCCGCCGCCAGCCGCCATGGTCTCGTCCCTCTTCGCGCGGCTTTGCGAGCCGCCCCTTCGGTCAATCTCTCTTCGGGTCCCGCATCGACCCGGAGGTCGGGCGCGAACCGAGCCGATAGACGGATTTGAAGCCCGCGATGGTTCCGATCGCCAGGAAGGCGATCAGCAGGAACGGGGACGTTCCCAGCCACCGGTCGCCGAGGTACCCGATCAGGGCGCCCGCGATGATGCCGCCTGCGAGATCCGTCGCGGCGCGAAAGCCTGAGGACATCGCGCCCGCGAGGGCCTTGTCCTCTCCAGCCGGACCCGCGCCCGGCTTTTCGTTCTCTTCCGCCCGTTTGATCGCGGACTTCAGGGAACCCAGTCTTGCGCGCAACTCCGAGTCTGAGGCGTTTGGGTCGGGTTCGGTCATGGCCTTGGCTCCGTCTCGATCGCGAAAGCGCCGCGATCCGGCGAAAAACCACTATAACCACGACCAAACCCGCGCATCGAGCCGTCGTCAGCACGGCCTCCTTTATTGGCAGCCCCCCGCGCTGTCAAGGCAGGTGGATAATGTCTAACGCATTGGAATATCTATAAATTCTGGCAAAGTGCGACAATCTTGCCGCATTGCGGGACGGAATGTGGCATTTTTTCAGCGGGGCGGGGCCGTGCTGCAACGCATCCGCCGCGCGCCGGGGGCGCGTTGTCGCGCCGCCATTGCCGGAGAAGGAAGCCGGGAAAGCGATCCCGGAAGGCCGGCCGGAGCGCCCGATCCTTCCGGATGGCGCGGCTGCGCAATGCCGGGATGGTTCCCGGTCACATCGGTACGCTCTATCCGGCCTCGCGGATGCGTTCGGCCGTCGCCAGGTCGACGGAAACCATCTGGCTCACCCCGCGCTCGGCCATGGTGACGCCGAACAGGCGCTCCATCCGCGCCATGGTGATCGGGTTGTGGGTGATCAGGATGAAGCGCGTCCGGGTGTTGCGCGCCATCTCCACCAGCAGGTCGCAGTAGCGCTCGACATTGGCGTCGTCGAGCGGGGCGTCGACCTCGTCGAGCACGCAGATCGGCGAGGGATTGGTCAGGAAGACGGCGAAGATCAGCGCCGTCGCGGTCAGCGCCTGCTCGCCGCCGGAGAGCAGCGTCATCACCTGCGGCTTCTTGCCGGGCGGCCGGGCGAAGATCTCGAGCCCGGCCTCGAGCGGATCCTCCGAATCCACCAGCTTCAACTCCGCTTCGCCGCCGCCGAACAGCACGCCGAAAAGCTGCTGGAAATGGCCGTTGACGATCTCGAAGGCGGCGGCCAGGCGCTCGCGCCCCTCGCGGTTGAGCGCCCCGATCGCCTGCCTGAGCCGCCGGATCGCCTCGGTCAGGTCGTCGCGCTCGCTCGACAGCCCCTCGCGCTTGCCTTTCACCTCGGTCAACTCGTCCTCGGCCCGCAGATTGACCGCGCCGAGCCGTTCGCGCTCGCCCTTGAGGTTGCCGAGGCGCCGCTCGACCGCTTCCGCCTCGGGCAGGGGATCGCCGGTCCTGTGTCCGGCGATGGCCTGCAGCCCGTCGAGCCCGGTTTCCAGCCCGTCCTCGATCTGGCGGGCGATGTCGCCGACGCGCTGGCGCGCCGCATCGCGCCGCGCCTCGGCCGAGGCGCGCTGTTCGCGCGCGCCGGAGAGACCTTCGAGCGCGATGCGCGCCTGCCGGTCGGTTTCCGCGAGGGCCGCCTCGCCCGCGGCCAGCCTGTCGGCGGCCTCGCGGCGCGCGGCCTCGGCCTGCTCGATCTCGGCGACGAGGCGCCGCCTTTCCGAGAGAAAGGTATCGGGCGCTTCCAGCAGGAGCTTGCGCTCGTCGGTCGCGGCCGCGATGCGCAGCCGGCTCTCCGCGGCGCTCTGGCTGCTCGCATCGGCACGCTTGCGCCAGGCGGCGATGTCCTCGGCGATGGCGGCGCGGCGCCGGGTCCGCAGCTCGGCTTCCCGCGCCAGCGTCTGGAGCGCCGCACGCGCGTCGGAGGCGGCCGCCCGTCGCTCCCCCAGGAGGGCGCGCGCCTTCAGCAGGCCGGTTTCGAGCGCGGCGGAAGCGGGCAGGGCGGCAAGCGCCCCGGCCTGCTCGGCGGCTTGCGCGCCGGCTTCCGCCGCGTTCTGGCCGAGACGGCTGATCGCCTCCGTCAGGCCCGAAAGCCGCGCCGCCGTCTCGGCCGCCTTGCGCTCGGCCGCGGCGAGCTGGTCGCGGCCCTGGTCGAATTGCCGCCTGGCGCAAGCGTGC
>UBNE01000064.1 GCA_900466745.1 Hyphomicrobiales bacterium
ACGGCTTTGGCGGGTCGAATGTTGGGGGCGCCGAGAAGTCGAATCCGCCGGGTCCTCCGATGGAGGGAACCTGGATGGAGTCGAACTGCTTGTCGATGGCCTTCTGGTCGAGCTGCACGGCGGAGGCCTTGTAGTGCATGACCATGCTGGGGAAGATCACGACCAGCGCCACCATGATGAGCTGGATCACCACGAAGGGCACCGCGCCCCAGTAGATCTGGCCGGTGGTGACCGGCTCCATCGTCCTGCCGGTGACGCGGTCCTTGTAGGCCGCCTTCGGCGCCACCGAGCGCAGGAAGAACAGCGCGAAGCCGAAGGGCGGGTGCATGAACGAGGTCTGCATGTTCACTCCCAGGATGACCCCGAACCAGATCAGGTCGATGCCGAGCTTCTCCGCCGCCGGCCCCAGCAGCGGCACGATGATGAAGGCCAGCTCGAAGAAGTCGAGGAAGAAGGCGAGGATGAAGACCAGCGCGTTGACCACGATCAGGAAGCCGGTCGACCCGCCCGGCAGCCCGACCAGCAGATGCTCGACCCAGACATGGCCGTTGACCCCGTAGAAGGTCAGCGAGAACACCCGCGCGCCGACCAGGATGAACAGCACGAAGGCCGACAGCTTCGCCGTCGATTCCGTCGCCTGCTTCAGCAGCTCGAAGGTCATCCGCTTCTTGCCCATGGCGAGCAGGATCGCGCCGGCCGCCCCCATGGCGCCGCCCTCGGTCGGCGTCGCCACCCCGATGAAGATCGTCCCCAGCACCAGGAAGATCAGCGCCAGCGGCGGCACCATCACGAAGATCACCTGCTCCGTCATCCGCGACAGCAGCTTCAGCCGCAGCAGCCGGTTCAGCAGCGCGATCGCGAAGGCGATCGCCACCATCAGCGACATCGTCAGCACGACGAAGTCGGAGCCGGCCTTCACCTGCGTGAACTCCTTCATGTAGCCATAGGCCAACGCGAAGGCGATCAGCGTCACCACCAGCAGCGAGACCCGGCGCGTCCTGCCGTCGGCGTCGCGCAGCGTCTGCGCCTCCGGCGGCAGGCCGGGCGCCCGCGACGGCGCCACGATGGTGATCAGGAAGACGTAGAGCGCATAGAGACCCGACAGCACCAGCCCGGGAATGAAGGCGCCCTCATACATGTCGCCGACCGAGCGGCCGAGCTGGTCGGCCAGCACGATCAGCACCAGCGAGGGCGGGATGATCTGCGCCAGCGTGCCCGAGGCCGCGATCACCCCCGAGGCCAGCCGCCGGTCATAGCCGTAGCGCAGCATGATCGGCAGCGAGATCAGCCCCATCGAGATCACCGAGGCCGCCACCACCCCGGTCGTCGCCGCCAGCAGCGCGCCCACGAAGATCACCGCATAGGCCAGCCCCCCGCGCACCGGCCCGAAGAGCTGCCCGATGGTGTCGAGCAGGTCCTCCGCCATGCCGGAGCGCTCCAGGATCAGCCCCATGAAGGTGAAGAACGGCACCGCCAGCAGCACGTCGTTGTTCATCGTGCCGTAGATCCGCTCCGGCAGCGCCTGCAGGAAGTTCTCCTGGAACAGCCCCAGATCGATGCCGATCACCGCGAAGAGCAGCCCGTTCGCCGCCAGCGCGAAGGCGACCGGGTAGCCCAGCAGCAGGAACACCACCAGCGTCGCGAACATCACCGGCGCCATGTTGACCCGCAGGAAATCGCCGATGCCGGCGGCATGGGCGTCGCCGGTATGCAGCCCGAAATAGGCCAGGACGGTCAGGGCCAGAACCAGGCCGGCCAGGCGCGGAAGGCGGGAAGCGTGCATGGGAAGGGTCCGACGGTCTTGCGGGCGGCTCACGAGGCGAGCCCCTGTTCCTTGGCCTGATCGAGCAGCCGCTGGGCTTCCGCCTCCGCCGCCGCGCCATGCCCGCCCGGCCCCTCCTCGTCGTCGAGGTCGCCGCGCATGATCGCCACCTGCTTGATGATCTCCGAGACGCCCTGCAGCGTCAGCATCGCGAAGCCGATCACCACCAGCCCCTTGGCCGGCCATTGCGGCAGACCGCCCGCCGACAGCGACTGCTCGTCGATCTCCCAGGAGCGCAGGAAGAACGGCCAGGAATGGTAGACGATCAGCACGCAGAACGGCATCAGGAACAAGAGATGGCCGAGCAGCTCGATCCATTGCCGCACCCGGCGCGGCAAGAGGCTGTTCACGATGTCGATCCGGATATGCTCCTTCACCTGCATCGTCCACGACGCGCACATCAGGAACACCGCGCCGAACAGCATCCACTGCAGCTCGAGCCACGCATTCGACGACACGTTGAAGATCTTCCGGACCAGCGCGTTCACCGCCGCAACGACGACCGCGACCAGGATCAGCCACGCAACCTTCCGCCCAACAAACCCGTTAATCAGGTCAATCAAACGGCTCAATCCTAGGA
>UBNE01000062.1 GCA_900466745.1 Hyphomicrobiales bacterium
GCGTTCTTGCCCTGAACCACCGCCACACGCGCCGACACAGCGCTCATCGAACGCGCAATGTCGTCCGCAAGCGAGATCACACGCGACGACTTCGTCCCAGGCGCGGGTTCCAGCTCGTAGAGCGTTACGACCGGGCCTGGCCGGACCTGCGTGATCTCGCCGCGCACGCCGAAATCTTCCAATACGCCTTCCAGCAGCGTCGCGTTCTGCTCCAGCGCGTCGGTCGAGACGGTGGTGGCGGGGGATTTCTTCGGCTCGGCCAGATAGGTCAGCGGCGGCAATTCGAAGGAATCGCGGTCGAGGAAGGAGGGCTGCGCCTCGCGCTGCATGCGCTTGCCCGGTCTGGGCGCCGGCGCGGGCGCCGTGACGCGCGGGGCGTTGAGATCGCGCAGATCCTGCGCCTCGTCGACGTCGAAGGGCGGATCGTCGTCGAAATCGCGGGCCGCCGCGGCGCGGGCGCCCGGCAGCGGCTCCGGCTCGAAATTCGGCAGGGGCTGGCGCGGCGCGGGGCCGGCGCCGAATTGCGGCTCGCGGCGGACGCGGCCGGGATTCGCCTGCGGGGCCATGCCGGTGTCGACGGCCGGCTCGGGCGGGTGCGGCAGACGGCGCAGGATCGCGGCGCGCAGCGCCATCGCGCCATGGGCGAGCCAGCCGATCAGGATCACGGCGATGCCGGGCTCCTCGTCGCCGCGCTCCTCGCCGTCGGACAGGCTGTCCTCGGCCTCGTCGTCGAGGATCGGGTCCTCGTCATGGACGAAGCCGAAGCCGGCGGCGGCGGTCACGGCCAGAATGGCGATGCCGGCATAGAGGAAGCCGACGAGGCTCGCGACCGCGCCGCCGGCGATGCCGGCGATGTTGCGCGTGCCGAAGAGCAGCCCGTCGCCGATGACGCCGCCCATGCCGGTCGGCAAGGGCCAGCGCGGCGTCGCCGGGAGGGCGCTGGCGACGGCGGCGGCGGCGGCGATGCCGATGACCCAGAGGCCGAGCTTGAGCGCGCCGCGGTCGAAGAGATGGAAGCGGATCAGCCGCAGCGCCCAGATCATCGGCGGGAAGAGCAGGGCGATGACGCCGAGGCCGACGAGCTGCATCAAGAGGTCGGCGATCATCGCGCCGGGCTGGCCGAGCCAGTTGCGCACGGCGCCGTTGGTGGCGTTGTTGAGGCTGGGATCGTCGACCGACCAGCTCGCCAAAGCGAGGGCGACGACGACCATCAGCGCGAGCAGCCCCAGCCCGGTCAGTTCGGAGGCGCGGCGCGACAGGAACTCCCGCACCGGATCGGGCAGGCGGTCCATGAGCGATCGGGAGCGACGGATGGTGCGCATGCGGCTTCGGGTCGTATTCCGGGCTTTGGGCCGCCTCATGCCGGCCATATCTCCATCAGGTTAGGAAGCCGTGGTTAAGGTCCGCTTAACCTTGAACCGCGTCGATCCTGCGGCGCGCGGAAAAATGACAGGCCCCGGCGGCTTCCCGCCGGGGCCTGCGTTTCGCGTGAAGCGCCGGAACGCCGTCCGCGCCGGTCAGATTCAGATATTGTAGGCGCGCTCGCCATGCTCGGCGATGTCGAGACCCTCGCGCTCCTGGTCGGAGGTGACGCGCAGGCCGATGACGACATCGACGATCTTGTAGAGGATGAAGGAGCCGACGCCGCTCCAGAGCACGGCGACGACAACGGCGACGAACTGCTTCCAGACCTGCGCGCCCATGGCGTAGTCGGCGACGCCGACACCGCCGAGCGCCGGCGCGACGAAGATGCCGGTGCCGATCGAGCCGATGATGCCGCCGATGCCGTGGACGCCGAAGACGTCGAGCGAATCATCGTAGCCGAGCGCGTTCTTCACCGTGGTGCAGAAGAAGAAGCAGACGATGCCGGCGACGATGCCGAGCACGATCGCCCCCATCGGCCCGACGAGCCCGGCGGCGGGGGTGACGGCGACAAGGCCGGCGACGATCCCTGAGAGCATGCCGAGCAGCGAGGGCTTGCCCTTGACCACCCATTCGATGACGAGCCAGCCGGCGCCGGCGCCGGCGGTGGCGACGAAGGTGTTGATCATGGCGAGCGCCGCGCCCGCTGTCGCTTCGAGGTTCGAGCCGGCGTTGAAGCCGAACCAGCCGACCCACAGCACGGCGGTGCCGATGAAGGTCATGGTCAGGGAGTGGGGCGTCATCAGCTCCTTGCCGTAGCCGATGCGCTTGCCGAGCACGAGGGCGCCGACCAGGGCGGCGATGCCGGCGTTGATATGGACGACGGTGCCGCCGGCGAAGTCGAGCGCGCCGAGGGTGAAGAGATAGCCTTCCGAGAACCAGACCATATGGGCGATCGGGAAATAGACGAAGCTGCCCCAGAGCACGACGAACAGGACCAGCGCCGAGAACTTCATGCGCTCGACCAGGCCGCCGACGATCAGGGCGGGCGTGATCATGGCGAAGGTCATCTGGAAGCAGATGAAGACATATTCGGGAATGACGACGCCCTTGGTGAAGGTGTCGGAGGTCGAATCGGTGCTCACGCCGGCGAGGAAGGCCTTCGAGAAGGAGCCGACGAAGCTGGTCAGCGAGCCGCCCGAGGTGAAGGCCAGGCTATAGCCGTAGACCACCCAGATCAGGCACATCACGATCGCCGTGGCGGTGATCTGGCTCATCACCGAGAGCATGTTCTTCGAGCGGGCGAGGCCGCCATAGAACAGCGCCAGCCCCGGCAGCGTCATGAAGAGGACGAGCAGCGAGGACACCAGCATCCAGGCGGTGTCGCCCTTGTTGGGCAGGGCGGCAGCGGCGGCGGCCGGCGCCTCGGGCGCCGCCGTCTGGGCGAGGGCGGCGCCGGCGCAGAGCGCGGCGAGCGCGAGGCCGGTCGATCCGGCCCGCAGGACAGTCCTGAAAGTCATGGCTTGAAACTCCTGGAGGGGTCGGATGGTCAGAGGGCGTCCGCGTCGGTCTCGCCGGTGCGGATGCGCACGGCCTTCTCGATCGCGAAGACGAAGATCTTGCCGTCGCCGATCTGGCCGGTGCGGGCAGTGGCGGTGATCGCCTCGACCACGCGCTCGACGAGATCGTTGCCGACCGCCACCTCGATCTTGATCTTGGGCAGGAAGCTCACGGCGTATTCGGCGCCGCGATAGATCTCGGTATGGCCCTTCTGCCGGCCGTAGCCCTTCACTTCCGTCACGGTGAGGCCGTGCACGCCGATGGCGGTGAGCGCGTCGCGCACCTCCTCCAGCTTGAACGGCTTGATGATCGCCATCACGATTTTCATGGGCAGGGAGTCCCCTTCTCGGCGCCGGCCGTCAGCCCCGGCGAACGCGTTGCACCTCGTGCACCCTGCGGTTTGCAGGGGGCCGCGACATGCAATTCAAGGGGCGTGCCAAAGCGCTCCGCCGGCCGCACAGCGCCGCGCGGAGGCGAATCGGGGGATGATTCCGGCGAATCGCCAGAGGCTCAGATTAAATTATGGGCAGATGCCTGCGTGGCGCGCAGATGCTCAAGGCCTGATCAGGCGCGGCCCGGCCGCGGGCGAATGAGCCCTTCCTGCGCCACGGAGGCGACGAGCTTCCCCTGCCGATCGAAGATCAGCCCGCGCGAAAAGCCGCGCGCGCCGGAGGTCGAGGGGCTGTCCTGGGCGTAGAGCAGCCAGTCATCGGCGCGGAAGGGGCGGTGGAACCAAAGCGCATGGTCGAGGCTCGCGCCCTGGATCTTCTGGTCGAAGACGGTGGTGCCGTGGGCGATGAGGCTCGAATCGAGCAGCATCAGGTCGGAGGCATAGGCGAGCACGCTCTGGTGCAGGGCCGGCTCGTCCGGCAGCCGTTCCAGCGCCCGGATCCAGACGTTGAACTTCGGCTCCATCTTGCCGCCGGTGCGGTAGCGCTCGATCTCGACCGGGCGGATCTCGATCGGCCGCTTGCGCTGGTAATAGGCCTGCACCGCGTCCGGCATATGCGGCAGGATGCTGCGCGCCATCTCCTCCCGGTCCGGCAATTCCTCGGGCATCGGCACCTTCGGCATCGGCATCTGGTGGTCGTAACCCGGCTCGTCGACCTGGAAGGAGGCGGACATGGCGAAGATCGCCTCGCCCTTCTGGATGGCGAGCACGCGCCGCGTGGTGAAGGAGCGGCCGTCGCGCAGGCGGTCGACCTCGTAGATGATCGGCATCTCCGGATCGCCGGGCAGGAGGAAATAGGCGTGCAGCGAATGGGGCTGGCGGCCTTCCACCGTCTTGCAGGCGGCATAGAGCGACTGGGCGATCACCTGGCCGCCGAAGACGCGCGGCCAGGACGATTTCGGGCTGCGACCGCGGAACAGATTGCTTTCGAGCCGCTCGAGGTCGAGGATCGCCGTCAGAGAAGCGCTGATCTGCTGTGACATGAGGCCCTATCGCGGTCGGGTTGACGTCGGGATCGGCGGCTCGCAGAGGAACAGCCGAGACCAGACCGCATCAGCACCGAGGCGCTCCGCGCCGTCAAGCGGCCCGGCCGCGCGCCGGGCCGAAAAAGCAGGTCCGCTTTTCGCAGCGCGCCGCGTGCGGTGCCAGAGACAGAGATCGCCGGTCCCGCCCCCGCCGGGGCGCGCGGCGAGCGAGGGAGAAGCAGCATGGCCGCCGCGCCGGATGGAAGCACCCGCATCGTCATCGCCGGCGGCGGCATCGCCGGCCTGAGCCTCGCCCTCGCGCTGAAGCAGGCCCTGGGGGAAGCATTTTCCGTGACGCTGGCGGATCCGGCGGTCGAGGCGGCGCCGAAGGCCGACAACCGCGCCTATGCGGTCGCGGCCGGCGCCCGCGCGATGCTGGAGACGCTCGGCATCTGGGAGGCGGTGGCCGGCAAGGCGCAGGCGATGACGGAGATGATGATCTCCGACAGCCGGACCAGCGATGCGGTGCGCCCCGTCTTCCTCACCTTCGAAGGCGAGGTCGAACCCGGCCGGCCCTTCGCCCATATGGTCGAGAACGCCGCGCTGGTGGCCGCGCTGAAGGCGGCCTGCCAGCGCGCCGAGGTGGAACTGCGTCCGGTCGGCGTCCGCCGCTTCGAGACCGGGGAGGAGGCGGTCGAGATCGTCTTCGCCGATGGCGCGCGCGCGCCGGCGGCGCTGCTGGTCGCGGCGGACGGGGCCCGCTCCAGGCTGCGCGAGCAGGCCGGGATCGGCTGGGTCGGCTGGGAATACGGGCAGTCCGGGATCGTGGCGACGATCGGCCATGAGCGGCCGCATCACGGCCGGGCGGTCGAGCATTTCCTGCCCTCGGGGCCCTTCGCGATCCTGCCGCTCGCGGATGGCGGCCGGCTCGGCCATCGCTCCTCGATCGTCTGGACGGAACGGAGCGAAAACGTCGCGCCGCTGCTCTCGCTCGACTCGGACGATATCCTCGCCGAGATCGAGACGCGCTTCGGGCTCGAGCTCGGCGAGATTTCGCTGGAAAGCCCGGTGAGCGCCCATCCGCTCGGCTTCGGCGTGGCGCGGCGCTTCGTCGACGAGCGGCTCGCCCTGCTCGGGGATGCGGCCCATCTGATCCACCCGATCGCGGGACAGGGCCTCAATCTCGGGTTGAAGGACGTCGCCGCGCTGGCGGAGACGATCGTCGACGCGGCCCGGCTCGGGCTCGACCCCGGCACGCGCGACGTGCTGGCGGATTACGAGAAGGCTCGCCGCTTCGACACGGTCGCGATGGGCGCCATGACCGACGGGCTCAACCGGCTGTTCTCGAACGATGTGACGCCGCTCAGGCTGGCGCGCGATTTCGGGCTCGGGCTGGTCGACCGGCTGCCGGGGCTGAAGCGCTTCTTCATCCGCGAGGCGGCCGGCATGACCGGCACGCCGCCGCGGCTGCTCAGGGGCGAGGTATTGTAGGCACCACGCCGTTCACGCGGGCCAGTCCTCTTCAGGCCAGTCACGCGCGGCGTGAATGACGCGCAGGATCGCGATGACCTCGCGGCCGCCTTGGAACACGAGCGCATAGGCAATGATGTAGGGCAGGCGCGTGACGGGTCTTTCGTAACTGCCTGCCACGCGGCCCGGTCGTCCCGTCGCCATCTCTCCAAGAGACTTGCCAGTGTCTCGGATACGATCCGCGACCCGCCGCGCGGCAGCCGGGTTGTTCTGCGCGATGAAAGCGGCCTGCTCTTTAAGATCGTCCAGTGCCTCGCGCGACCACAAAACGGGTCGCTTCAAGCTTTGCCCCCGCGCTTGGCTTCGACCGCGTCGATCACCGCATAGATTTCGGCCACGGCTTCGTCATGGGCAACAACGCGGCCGGCCTCGACATCGGCCATGCCGCGCTTGATCCCCTCGATGATGTCGAGCTCGCGGTCGACATAGGCCGAAATCGCCTCCCCCGCGAGAAAGGATTTGCTGCGCCGGGTATCCGCCGCGATGCGCTCGAGCTTGCGCTTCGTCTCGGCAGAAACCCGAATCGTCATCGTTTCCGTCTCAGCCATCAGCCCGACTCCCGTGTTGGCATGTGTACATGTTAACACAAGAGAGGGGCGGGACCAGCCGGCCTCACTCCTCCAGCGGCCTCGCCTCTTCCGGCAGCATGATCGGGATGCCGTCGCGGATCGGATAGGCGAGCTTCGCGGCCCGGCTGATCAGCTCCTGCTTCGCGGCGTCGTATTCCAGCGTGCTCTTGGTCAGCGGACAGACCAGGATCTCGAGCAGCTTGGGGTCGACGCGGGTGGCGGGGGTGGCGGGGGGGGCTTCGTCGGTCAGGCGG
>UBNE01000058.1 GCA_900466745.1 Hyphomicrobiales bacterium
CAAGAGTCCACACTTCCTAGTCGATATCCTTGAGGTCGAAGATTTCAGGCGGAGCGCCATACTTTGAGGCCCAGCCAGTCCAGGCGACATCCGTTATGGCCATGCAACTCGCGACGATCGTCCAGCCTTCGCTCCGCCGTTTCAGGAGCGCGCAATAAGCGCGGGAAGCCTGTCCTTCCGCCGCCGCGCCGGCGAAGCGCGTGCCTTGAAGATCAAGCGCCTTACCGTCCCGGTCGACCATGTTCGCAAACAGGAATGCCCAGTCGCGGGCGGCCCGCATGCTAACGATCTGCAATGTCAAACGCTTGCCAAGGTCGGCCTCGGCAGCCTTGCGTGCAAGGGCCGCGATCGCTTTGCTGTCGGCAGGAAGAAGTGTCGGCTCAGTTCGATTGTCGTCGGCCCTCGCAACCGCAGATGTCGCGACAAGTGTCGACAAGATCGCAGCAAGCAACAAGCTGGACGCGACAGCAAAAACTCTGAGCAATTCGACCGCTCCTGGGTTTATCTGCGAAATCGATTGATGCGTTACATGATACACCGGCGCGGAGCCACGACCACGACGTACACATGTACAGGTTTGCAGTGATGCGAACGCCGATACAATGCAAGACTCATACTGGTCGGCAAAGAGCTCGCATTCGAAGCGCCGGCTATGGCGACGGGCCGCAACGGATGCCTGTCACCACAGGGAAGAGGAGCGTCGGATTGATGCCGATGAAGCGCGGATTGACATTGATCTCGTTCATGGGCGCTCTCGTCGTGTTCGCCTTCGGTCTTGCCGTTCAGGCCGCATCGGCGCGGAGCGATGCCTCCGAAGTCTTTGCCGCCCCCCGCGTCGTCGAGCTCGCACGCGCCATCGAGGGCGGCAATGCCTCCGAGGTACGGCGTCTTGTGAAGGAGGGCGCTGATCTTTCCGCTCAGGGCCAGCAACAGGTCACGTTGTTGCAGTGGGCCATGCTGCGTGACCAGCCGCGAATGCTGGCGCTTCTGCTCGAACTCGGCGCTGATCCCGTGCAGCTGGGATTGGGCGGGCAGACTGCACTGCACATGGCGGCCGAGGCCAAAAAAAGGCCCTATCTCCAAATCCTTCTCGACCATGGCGCCGATCCGAACGCGAGGGACGGGCGGACCCGGGCGCCGGTTCTGTCCGAAGCGATCATGAACCGCAACACGGATGCGGTCGCGCTTCTCTTGAAACATCGCGCCGATCCGAATGCCGGCGATCGGCAGAATGAGACGCCGCTCCATGTCGCGGCGCAGGTCAACGACTACACAAGCATGCTCGAGTTGCTTGAGGCGGGCGCCGATCCGACGATCCGCAACAGCGCCGGCCACAAATTCATGGCGTATTTTGCCATCCAGCCGAAGGAAAGCATGATGAGCTGGGAGGCAAAGCGGGCTCGAAAAGCCGTAAGAGATTGGCTCGCTCGCCATGGACATGGGGAGGTCAAGCCATGAATGCCGAAGAGGCGCGGACGTCGTGGGGCTGATTGTAGGAAGGTGCCCACTGCCGGCGGGCGCGAAATGGAAGGTGCGGAGCGGGTCTTTATGAGCGTTGGCGAGGAATCTGCGTTGGTGCGCGGGCGAATGCCGTGGCGGTATTCGGTTGCTCTGTCGATCTTATCCTTCATGCTTGTGCCCGGCGCGATCCGGGCCGAAGACCAGCCCAACGTGCAGGCGCTGATCGCGGCATGGAAAGAACAGAACACGCATTGCCGCGGCCTGCATGGCGATGATCCCCGAACGCAACCAGCCTGTGACGAACGCCAGCGCCTGGGCCGTGCGCTCTACGAACGCGGCTGGTGCTATGGCGAGGAAAATCAGTTGGCCTATCAGATGCAATGGCACAGATGTCACGCAAATTCCGTACCCTACGAGTAGCGCATCCGTTGATTTCGGTTGCGGCCGCAGGGGTAGCGATCGCGATCTCAGCCGCATGGGCACTCGCCGAGGATCCACAGATCGATCAAAGGCTCAATGTCGGACGAACCGGCATCATGTGTCTGCGATTGCCCTGTCCGCATCGGGGCATCTATGCGCCGGGCGCCAAAGATCTTGAGTCCCTCCGGCGAGCCTTGCTTTACGCTGACCTCGATGGCCGGCAGGGTTTGCCGGTCGTTGCAGGCTCCCCGGCGGATCAGGCCGAGGTGACACGGGCATGGGACCATGGCAAATGCATTGCCGTATTGGGACGTCTCGAAGGGACTGGCGGCAGCTCGACGCTTCATGTTTCGCGCGTGATCGGACCTTGCAATTGATAGGGCGAAAGTAGAGCGCATGCCTTCGGCAGAGATACAACATCTGTTCGATCTGATCCGCAATATTGGTCGCTATGATGTCAAGTTTGCTTGGATGTAAGCGGGCAGAATCACGCAATAACGCCGGAGCAATCGAGGTGAGACACGCGGAAAACTGGATTGAAGACTATAAATCTGTTGTGATGAATGTCTCAACGGCTCCAAGTGAATCCAGAGGATCATGCAAGAGGTAAAGCGTTCAAGCGTCTCACATCGCGAACAGGATGAAGGCTACGATACGGAACGGTCACAGGCGATCGTGCGGGTTGTCCTGGTCTTTCTCGGCATTGCTTATATGGCCTATGAGGCGTTGAACGACCATGTCCCGGAGCCCCATCGTTGGGTCATCATCGCGCTTTGTACGATCATTGCCGGCACGTCCGTCCTGATCCTCACGGCTGTCCTGCGCAGGCCCGGCGTCAGCCAACCGCGCCGCATGGTCGGCATGGCCCACGATTACACGGCGCTCTTGATCGCCATGGCTTTTGGCGGCGAGACCCTGATGCCTCTTTATGCCCTGCTGCTATGGGTCACGATCGGCAACGGCTTTCGATATGGGCCACGATACAATCTTGCTGCCATGGTCCTGGCGCTGCTGACGCTGGGGCTGGTGACCGCGATCAATCCTCAGTGGCGTGAGCATCCCTATGTAACACTCACGCTGTTTCTGACGATGCTTCTCGTGCCGGCTTATGCGCATAAGCTTCTGACACGACTCCACCGCGCCCATAACGCAGCCCTTGAAGCGAACCTCGCCAAATCCCGGTTCCTTGCCCAGGCCAGCCACGATCTGCGCCAGCCGATCCATGCCATCAGCCTGTTTACGGCCTGTTTGCGCGATACGGGTCTTGACGCCGAGCAGCGCCAGATGGTCACGAACATCGATCGGTCGCTCAACAGCGTATCCCGCCTGTTCCGGTCACTGCTGGATCTCTCGACGCTGGACAGTGGGCGCGTCAGCGTCAAAGCAGAGGATATTGCGCTTGACGCGTTGCTGAAGGATCTGATGCGTCAGAACACGGAAGCCGCCCAATGGGCAGAAGCGACGCTGAAACGTGTTGCGACCACAAGCCATGTCCATGTCGACCCGGCTTTGCTGACGACCATCTTGCAAAACATCATCTCGAACGCGCTCAAATATGCGGGGAATGGGCCGATACTCATCGGCTGTCGCCGCCGGAGCGGCAAGATCAGCATCCAGATCTGCGATCGTGGACCCGGGATTGCCGAGGAACACCTGCCGCATCTGTTCGAGGAATTTTATCAGGTCAGATCGCCCGGCGACCGTGATATCGACGGTGTCGGCCTTGGGCTCCCGATCATCAAGCGCCTCGCATCGCTCATGGACTTGACGGTCTCCATACGCTCCGAGGTCGGCAAAGGCACGACCGTGACCGTGGCGGGCCTCACGCCTGTCGAAAAGCTCTCGACCACCCTTCCGTCACGACGGGCGGGAATGCGCACTGCACTCGACGGTTTCAGAATCCTTCTCGTAGAGGACGATCCGGTGGTCCTGACCGCGACCGCCACGCTTCTGGAAAAATGGGGATGCGCCGTCGAGCAAGCTCGAAACATTCCGGTTTCAGGTGGCGATGACTGCGATCTCATCATCACAGACTTCGATCTCGGGGAAAGAACGACGGGCAGCGACTGCATCGCCGAGATCCGGCGGAGGGCGAAGCGTGAAATCCCCGCGATCATCATGACCGGACACGATCCCGATAAGGTACGCGCGATGGCCGGCGAGAGCGGCCTATTCGTTCTGTCGAAACCGGTAAGGCCGGCCGAGCTGCGGTCCATCGTCGTTGCCCAGCGATTCAAGGGTCAGCGGCTGGACAAGGCGCGCGAGAAAACGATGGTATCGTAGTGGCTCTCGTCCGTCTCCTTGCCAGGCGACGTGGCGGCACGACTGGAGTACCCGGCTCTACCGTTCCGGTTCTTTCTCACTTGATGTCACAAACGCAATTCAACGGCTCGCGCGACAGCGGCTGTCCGTGAGGTGACGCCCAGAGTCCGGAGCAATGCTGAAACATGCATGCGCGCGGTAAACGGCGATATCCCGAGCGCGCGAGCAATCTCCTTGTTCGACTGCCCGGCCTTTATCAGTCGCAGAACCTCGCTCTGGCGTGGCGTCAGGGCCAGTTCGGCCGATCCGCTGCCGACACCCGGCAATGCGTCGCCGAGCTTGACGACAAAATCGCCGCTCCGGATCGCATCTATAGCCGCGCTGATCTCGGCCGGTGCGGCCGACTTGCTGATGAAACCATCGGCACCTTCCGCCATCACGCGGTCGATTACGTCCTTGTCGTCGAGCATCGACACGACGATGATCGAGGAACTAACGAATTCTTCGCGCAGTTCGCGAATTGATGCGTCAATCCGAAGCCCTGGGAACAAAAGATCCAGAATGAAGGAGTCCGGTGCGCGACCGGCTCGCGCCTTGATCAGCATCTCCTCCATAGATCCCGCTTCAACTACGACGGCGGTTGGCACAAGATTGTGCACGATACGGCACATCCCGTCCCGAAAGACTGGATGATCGTCTGCCACGAGCATCAATTCCTGCCGCTGATCCTCCAAGCGCACCCCCAATGATTTACTCGGACATGATAGCAGGCAACTAGTGCGGATGTAACGACCACCCGACACGTACATTTGTCCGGGTCGACCGGTCGGGCGCCATCTATATCATCGCTAGGTCGGGGGCAGTGCGTTCGGAACGGAATTTTGCTGTTGAAACGATTGGTGATCGGCATGGCTCTGCTGTGTCCAGCGGGTGCCATTGCTGCGGACATTGGCGCGGCGCTGATTGCTCCGGCCACGCACGACCAGGGGCCGGCGGGCAGCGGGCCGGCGACTGAGCAACGCTGCGCGCTTGAAGGTTGGACCAATAACGCACTACCAGGCGATATTGAGGTCCGCAGCGCACCACACCCCAACGCGCCGGTCATCGGCTGGCTGCCGCACACAAGCGCACTGGACGAGCGACACAGCGTCCGCTTCCGCATTACGGCGTCGCGCGCAGGATGGCTGCGGGTTGAGGAAGCGTCCGATCGCAACAACACAGGTGCTGAACGCACGGTATCTTCCAGCCCCGGCTGGGTCGCGGCTAATTCGGTATCGTTCGGGATCCAGTCAGCGCGCGGCTACGCGGCAGCGGATCAGGCGAGCCGACGCCTTGTCGACCTCGGCGATGATTGGGCGACCGACCTTGGGACAGTCACACGCGTGCTCGCGTGTCGCGACGATTGGGCACAGGTCGATATCGTTCTCAAGCATCGTCGTGGTGCCAATGGCGAGCTCATGGACTTGCCGGCGAAAGACCAAACCCGCTACCGCGCCTGGTTTCGCGGCATTTGCGGCAATGAGGAAACGACCTGCGACATGAAATCGGTCGACGTCGGTCCATAGAGGGGGACGGAAAAAATAATCGGGTGCGGCGGCTGGAGCAAACCGCTGTGATTGCGAGAGACAGTGAATGGCCAAAATGGCTATCCTTGATATCCCAAAGGTCTGCAGTCAGTCACCGGGTCGAGCCCGCTTGACGACGGACAAATGTACAGGTGTTCCGCGCGCGGCGGAGGACTTGAGTGAAAGGGAAACTGATCGTTTGGGGCGCGGCAAAAGCAGGACGACGAAATGACGAACTGGATTCTTTTCTTCGCGGGTCTCGCGCTCGTTCTGCTCTTCTCAGCGGCGCTCAACGCCGCCGTCGTTGGCTCGCTGATCGCCGGCTTCAGACGCTATCTCCTCGGGCGGCTTATCGGAGGCGCCATCAAAGGAACCAGGATCGACAAGGATGCCACGCACCGCATATTCGAGGCACTCGGATTCCAAACAGGCAATGGCGGCCCCAGTGATGCGACACTGGAACGGTTACGGCCCCGACGTTGGCAGGAAATGCTCGGACGGGCCTGCTATCTCGGCATCGCTCTGGGGTTCGGCCTGATGGCCTATGCGATCGTTCGCCATTGATGCGTGTCATACTGGCTTTCCTTGGCCTCGGCCCAACCGTTCTGCGGGGAGACCCCGCAACGCTCCCTTCAGCTTTCAGGGCGGCTCGCCGGGGATTCTCCCGAACGGCGGCGGCCCAATCGGCAGCAGATCAATGCACGGTGAAGCCGCCGTCCACCGGCAACGCAACTCTTATCCGGGAGATCGATTCGATCCGCGGATAATGTCATCATTGTGGACTGCGGAACTTTCGAACGTCTTGATCATTTTGGCCGATACCTGAGGAGCGACGTTGTGATCGCCGGTGCGAAAGTGCCAGGAGTAAACAAATTTGGGGGACTCGCATTGGGCACGGAATCGGACCAACTGCAAACCATCCTCGTCGTAGAGGACGATGTCCTGATCCGCATCGACATCGCTGACTACCTGCGCGGCTGCGGCTGGGATGTGATTGAAGCGGGCTCCGCCGCCGAGGCGATCAGCCTCCTCGACTCCGGCACCCTTGTTGACCTCGTATTTTCTGACATTCAGATGCCCGGCGACATGAACGGCTTCGGCCTTGCCGCATGGGTGCGCGAGCATCGGCCGGGCGTGCGCATCATCCTCACCTCTTGCGTTGTCCAGAGAAACGAGGCCGCCATGTCCCTCTGTGACGAGGGACCGATCGGCAAGCCTTACAACCATGAAAGCCTTGCTGAGCGCATTCGCTATCATCTCGGATCGGCCGCCGTGGAAGCGGTGGGGGCGTCACCGGCAATCAATTCCCCAAGCGGATGCGTCGCTCAGGGGGGAGTGCAGAATGAATTTTCGTGACAGTTGGACGGTCGAGAGATGGTCTCGGCCGCCCTTCACGGAGAACCCATCGCCAAAGCTGCGAGGAAGTCGGAGAAACACGACCAGCCGCTACTCCATATCGTCCTTACGTATCCTAAACTACGCGAATCTCCCCGAACAACGAGCCGACATCCGCTTTCAGTCGATAGTCATCACATCGGCCCTCTCATTTTACGCGCATGCGGGGGCAACGCCAGGAGCGCTCTCCGGTTCTTGGGATTCCCCTTCGTTGAAAGATGGGGCAGAACGTTGTGCCGGAAGGAGCAGGCGTGCGGCTTCGCGCAATTGCGGCTTTACGGATCGAAGTGTCTGCGGCTTTGCGTATCCGCATACTTGGGGGGAATGCCTTCCTCCTGGCCCACGCCGAAGTCGCCGGCACACCCCTTCTGCGGGGAGACCGCAACGCACTCTTGGCGATGAAACCAGCGTTCAGAAAAAACTTCGTCGTCGTGCTTCACTCGCGATGCCGCAGCGCGTCCACGATGATCTTGAACGTCGGAAGATTCTGGCGCCGGCTGGGGTAGCAGAGGAAGTAGCCGTCGAACAAGGGTGACCAGTCGTCCAGAACCTGGGCCAGCTCGCCGGAAGCGACCTGCCGCTCCACGATGTTGTCAGGCACATGGGCAATGCCGAAGCCGCTCACCGCGGCGTCGATCGTGGCGTATGAGTTGTTGAAGGTGAGCTGGCCAGATACGCGGACGCGCAGTTCCTGCCCATCCTTTCTCTAATTCCTAGGCATACAGCCCGCCGGCGCTCTCATGGGCATGTTGATGCAGCGGTGCTGGACGAGTTCCTGCGGATGCCTGTGTGGGCACCTCTAGAGTGAGAGTGCGGATCGGGTTTGCCGTGACGGGTCGATAGCCGGAGGAGAGTCTTCCGGCGCCCGTCGCGGAGAACCGCGATGTCCAGACATGATCGCAGCCCTCGCACCAGCGCTGACCGGGCGAACCTCTATGACGAAATCACCGACAAGATCATCGCCGAGCTGGAAGCTGGCCGCGTGCCATGGGTACAGCCCTGGGGCACCGCGGCCGCCCAGGCTCCCCTCGGCCTGCCGAAGAACGCCGCAACCGGCCGAAGCTATAGCGGCATCAATGTCCTGATTCTCTGGGGCGCGGTCATCGAGCACGGCTTTCCGGGGCAAGGCTGGCTCACTTTCCGCCAGGCCCTCTCGCTCGGCGGCCATGTCCGCAAGGGTGAGCGCGGCACCACCGTCGTCTATGCCGACCGCTTCACGCCGGAAGACGAGAAGCGCCGCGCCTTCGAGGCCGGCGAGGAAGCCCAGGCGATCCCGTTCCTGAAGCGCTTCACCGTCTTCAACACCGCGCAATGCGACGGCCTGCCCGACGACATCGAGGCGGCCGCACCGCCACCGCTGCCGGGCATGATCGAGCCCCAGGTCGAGGCGCTCATCGAGGCGACCGGCATCGACTTGCGTATTCCGATGATGCC
>UBNE01000057.1 GCA_900466745.1 Hyphomicrobiales bacterium
GTCCCGGCCCCCGCCGCGGCCAAGCCCGCCGTCGCCGCACCGGCCCAGAACCAAGCCGGCGCCGGCGAGAAGACCGCGATCGGCGCCGCCGACAAGGCCGCCAGGTCGAAGGACTGCTCGGCCCAGGCGGACCGGAAGGGTCTCCGCGGCAAGGCGCGCAAGCGCTTCCGCGACGACTGCAAGCGGCATTGACGGCGCGACGGCGAGGCGGCGCCGTTAAGCAGCCATTATGCTTGATGCGCTAGCCTGCGAGCAGGCCGGCGCCTCTTCCGGGATGCGAGTCCGGCCTGTCGCGTTGGGTCGAGTCTCCGGTTTTGCGTCTGTCGCGTTCCCTCGCTTTCGGTATCGGGCTGACCGCTCTCGCGCTCGCGGCCGGCCTGGACGGCCATGCCCTCGCCGCCGGCGCGACCCTGCGCGGCGAGGCGATGCCGGCCGGCTTCGGCCGCCTCTCGCTCGCCTTCGACCAGCCGACGCAGACCCGCGTGCGCNNGCGTGCTGATCGTCGCCTTCAGCGATCCGGTCACGGTCGATGTCGCGAAGGTCGCCCGCGAATTGCCGAACTATGTCTCGATCGCGCGCGTCGACCCCGACGGGCGCGGCATGCGCTTCGCCCTGACGCAGCCTTACAAGGCCAATCTCATCGAGGCCGGCGACAAGGCCTTCATCGACCTGCTGCCGCAGGACTGGAAGGGCCTCCTGCCCGGCCCGCCGCCGGAGGTCATCGCCGAATTGACCGAGCGCCTGCGCCTGGCCGAGGCACGGGCGAAGGAGGCCATGCGCCAGCCTCCGGCGCCGCCAGCACGGCTTTCCGTGCGCGCCGCCAGCCTGCCGACGCTGGAGCGGCTGATTTTCACGGCGCCCGCCGGCACCGCCCTCGCAACCGACCTCGCCGAGGGCAGGCTGAAGCTCGCCTTCGACCGGGCGATGAACGCCGACGAGGCCGCCCTCCGCGCCGCCCTGCCCGAAGGCATCGGCCTCGCCGGGCTCGACGCCGGCAAGGACGCGCTGAGCCTGACGCTGACGCTGCCGAAGGGCTGGCAGGCGCGCAGCTTCGACGACGAAACCGGGCTGGTCGTCGACCTGCTCAGGCCGGCCAAGCCTGCCACCCTCACGCTCGCCGAGCTGGCCGCCCCGCCGGAGCCGCCCCCTCCGCCG
>UBNE01000061.1 GCA_900466745.1 Hyphomicrobiales bacterium
CTGCGGGCCTCGGCGAGGGCGCGCTGGCGGGCCTCCTTCTCCTCGTCGGAGAGGGTGCGCAGCAACATGCCGCCGGCGGGACGCTGCGGCGCGGGAGCCGGGGCGGGACGCGGCGCGGACGGGGCCGGCGCCTGCGGCGCGCGCGGCGCCACCGGCTCCTTGGCCTCGTGACCCGGGACGCGGCGCTTGACCTCCACGACCACCTGCTTCGAGCGCCCATGCGAGAAGCTCTGGCGAACAGTGCTCTGCTCGACAGGCCGCTTCAGCGACAGGGTCTTGGGCGGGTTGACGGTGAGTGTCTTGTCGCCCGGGGTCTTGGTATCGGTCATTCCGCGTTCGGTCCTGCCGGTTCGGTCGTAACTTCGGGTTCGTTCTGGTCGGATGCGGCGGTATCGTCCGTCCGGTAACGGACGAGCCGACGCCAGCGGGAGAGTACGCCCTCGGCCGCCGGTCCCGGAGCAAGCGCGGCATGTATCACATGTGCCCGCCCCAACGCCAATTCCAAATCCGCCGCCGTGAAAATCGCGACGACGGGCAATGCGCGGGCCTTGAGGCCCTCGCTCTCGCGCGCCGCCCCGGCCCGCCTGACGGCCTGGCCGATCTTGCGCTTGCCGTCCTCGGCGCCGTCGCTCGCCGCGATCACGGCGAGGCAGCGCCCGCTGCCGATCAGCGCCTCGACCTTGGCGAAGCCGGCGGTGACCAGCCCCGCCTTGTTCGCCATCGCCAGCGCCTGCTGCGCGTCCCGCAGCATCAGCGCGTCGATCAGCTCGGGAAGGTCCGGCGGAACCGCGACCTTCGTCTTGAGCGAGCGCTCGAACGCCTTGCGCCGGATCGCCTCGGCGACCGCCTTGCGGCTCAGGCTCGCCCAGACGCCGCGCCCGGGCAGCTTGCGCCGCAGATCCGGCACCAGCACGCCGTCGGGCCCGGCCACGAAGCGGATCAGATCGTCGGGCGCCTTCACCGCGCGGGTGACGACGCAACTGCGCTCCGATCCGTTCTTGCCCGCCGCCGCCTTCATCGCGGGCGCTCCGCTCAGGCCTGCTCCGCCTCGCCGGCCGCGGCCTCGTCTTCGGGCTCCTCGGCCGGCGCCTCGATCCAGCCGGCATGGATGCGGGCCGCCATGATCAGCGCCTCGGCCTCCTGACGCGACAGGTCAAAGCCGTCCAGATAGCCGGCCTGGCGGATGGCCTCGCCATCCTTGCGCTCGGTCCAGCCGATCAGGTCGTCGGTCGCGCAGCCGGCGAGATCCTCGACGGTCTTCACGTCGTTCTCGCCGAGCGCGACCATCATGGAGGTGGTGACGCCCTCGACCTCGCGCAAGGCGTCCTCGACGCCGAGCGCGCGGCGCTTCTCGTCGAGCTCCGCCTCGACGGCGGCGAGATGCTCCTGGGCGCGGTTCTGGATCTCGGTCGCGGTGTCCTCGTCGAAGCCCTCGATCGAGGCGAGCTCGGCGAGGTCGACATAGGCGACCTCCTCGACGTTGCGGAAGCCTTCCGAGGCGAGGAGCTGGCCGACCGTCTCGTCGACGTTCAGCGCGTTCATGAACAGGTCGGTGCGCTGCACGAACTCCTTCTGGCGGCGCTCCGATTCCTCCTGCTCGGTGAGGATGTCGATGTCCCAGCCGGTGAGCTGCGAGGCCAGCCGCACGTTCTGGCCGCGGCGGCCGATGGCGAGCGAAAGCTGCTCGTCCGGCACCACCACCTCGATCTTGTCGGCCTCCTCGTCGAGCACGACCTTGGCGACTTCCGCCGGCTGGAGCGCGTTGACGACGAAGGTCGCGACGTCGGGCGACCACGGGATGATGTCGATCTTCTCGCCCTGGAGCTCGCCGACCACGGCCTGGACGCGCGACCCCCTCATGCCGACGCAGGCGCCGACCGGGTCGATCGAGGAATCGCGGCTGATCACGGCGATCTTGGCGCGCGAGCCGGGGTCGCGGGCGACCGCCTTGACCTCGACGATGCCGTCATAGATCTCCGGCACTTCCTGGCCGAAGAGCTTGGCCATGAACTGCGGATGGGTGCGCGACAGGAAGATCTGGGGCCCACGCGGCTCGCGGCGCACGTCGTAGACATAGGCGCGGGCCCGGTCGCCGACCTTGAAGGTCTCGCGCGGGATCATCTCGTCGCGGCGGATGATCGCCTCGCCGCGGCCGAGATCGACGAAGACATTGCCGTATTCGACGCGCTTGACCGCGCCGTTGACGATCTCGCCGATGCGGTCCTTGTACTCGTCGTACTGGCGGTCGCGCTCGGCCTCGCGCACCTTCTGGACGATGACCTGCTTGGCCGACTGGGCGGCGATGCGGCCGAAATCGAAGGGCGGCAGCGGATCGGCGATGACGTCCCCGACCTGGGCGGCCGGATTATGGCGCTTGGCCTCGTCGACCGTGATCTCGATCGCCGGATTCTCGACCGTGTCGACGACCTGGAGATGGCGGGCGAGGCGCAGCTCGCCGGTCTTGGTGTTGATCTCGGCATGGACGTCGGTCTCGGCGCCGTAGCGCGAGCGGGCGGCACGCGCGATCGCGTCCTCCATCGCGTCGAGCACGATCTGCCGGTCGATCGATTTCTCGCGGGCGACCGCATCCGCGATCTGCAGCCATTCGAGCCTGTTGGCGGCGACCACCATGGCGCTCACTCCTCTTCCGTCTCTGTTTCGTGCGGAGCCGGTCCGCTCTTCCTGCCCGGGCGCGGCCCCAGCGATTTGCCGCGGCCCTTCTTCGGGCTCGCAATCTCGTCGGCCGCCGGCATCTCGGGCGGCAGGCCCGACTTGCCGCGCCGCAGCGATTCGGTGACCAGCGCGTCGGTCAGCACCAGGCGCGCCTCGGCGATCAGCGCCATCGGGATCGCGACGTCGCGCTCCTCGTCGCTCTTGGCGTCGTCGCGCGTCAGCAGGGCGTCGGGCCCGGAAACCCCGCGCAGAATGCCGCGGAAGCGCTTGCGGCGCTCGAAGGGCTCGCTCATCTCGATCTTGGCGAGGTGGCCGGCCCAGCGCTCGAAGTCGCCGGCGCGCACCAGCGGACGATCGATCCCCGGCGAGGACACCTCCAGATAATAGGCCGCCTGGATCGGATCCTCGACATCGAGCACCGGCGAGACCGCCTGGCTGATCGCCTCGCAGCCCTCGACGGTCATCGAGCCGTCGGGCCGCTCCGCCATGATCTGCACGGTGCAGCCGTTCTGGCCGGTGACGCGCACCCGCACCAGCCGGTAGCCGAGATCGGCGATCGCCGGCTCGACGATCGCGGCCACGCGCGCCGCAACGCCGCTTTCGACGACGATGCGCGCTTCCGTTCCGGCCGCAGCGGCCGCCTCGCCTGTCGGTTCGTCCATCGCTTGATTCACGGCCCGGACCGTCCCTGTGCCTCCGGGGTCGCGGCCAATAAAAAAGAGCGGGCCGGCAGGCCCGCTCTTGATCATCGGCCGTAACCGATACCAGAGCTGTTGGGGGCTATGTAGTCCGCTCCGCGCCAAGATGCAAGCGCGACGGCGGCCGGCGCCGGCCGCCGCGTTTTTTGCCGGTTCGCTAACCCGTTGGTCATCCTTGCCTGACAGCCTGAGCAGGATGCGGTGAAGCCGCCCGCGGCGGGGCGCTGTGCGAGGACAGGTCATGAGTACGGTCGCCACGCTGCTGCGGGACCTGGAATCGACGATGCGGCGCGGCGCGGGCAGCGACCGCGCCGACATCCTCTCCCGGCTCACCGATCTGTTCCTCGCCACCGCGATCGATCTGGACGAGGAGCAGGTCGGGGTCTTCGACGTCGTGATCGGGCGCCTGTCGCGCGCCATCGAACTGCGCGCCCGCATCGAGCTGGCGGAGCGGCTGGCGCCGGTCCCGAACGCGCCGAACGGCGTGGTCCATCAGCTCGCCCTCGACGAGATCGCCGTCGCGCGGCCGGTGCTGCTGCTTTCGCCCCGGCTGAGCGACCAGGACCTCGTCGCGGTCGCGGCCGCCAAGGGCCGCGACCATATGCTCGCCATCACCGAGCGGCCACATCTCGGCGAGCCGGTGACGGATTTCCTGATCCTGCGCGGCGGGCGCGTGGTGACGCAGGCCGTCGCCGCCAACCAGACGGCCCGCTTCTCGCGGCACGGCATGGGCGTGCTGGCGATGCGGGCGGTGCAGGACGACGCCCTGCAGGAGACGCTCGGCCTGCGCCGCGACATCCCCGCCGAGCTCGCCGCGCAGTTGATGCGGGCCGCCAAGAGCTCCGCCCGCAGGCGCCTCGCCGAACAGCTCGCGCCGAATCTGACCGGAGAGATCGACGACGCCGTGGAGCGCGGCGCCGAAGCGGTCGCGGCGGGAGGGCGGATGCCGGGCGAGCTCGGCCCGATCAGCACGGCCCTGGCCGAGATCCACGCGCTCGACCAGGCCGGCGGGCTCGACGAGGCGCAGGTGCGGGCCTTCGCCGAAGCGGGCCGGACCGAGCATGCGATCTGCGCGCTCGCCTTGCTCGCGCAGCTCAGCCCGCCCGCGGCGGAGCAGGTGATCCTGGGCAGCGACCGCGAGGCCGTCCTGCTCGTGGCGCGCGGCCTCGACTGGTCCTGGGAGACGACGGCGGCGCTGATCGCGCTACGCAAGGATTACGGCAAGTCGGAAGCCGCGGTCGAGCGCGCCCGCGACAGCTTCCGCAACCTCGCCCAGAGCACCGCCCAGCGCGTGCTCGGCTTCCTCAGGATGCGCGACGCAAGGCCGTGAGATAGCTCGAGACGCGGCCTTCCCGGACCGCCTTGGCCTCGTAGCGGGTGCGGATCCAGCCCGGATAGGGCGTGCGCCAGTCGCCCGGCCGCTCGTCGGCCCAGTCGAAATCCGGCGAGGCCAGCAGGCGCGACAGCGTCCAGCCGACATAGTCGTCGATATCGCTGGCGAAGCGGAAGCGCCCGCCGGGCCGCAGCGCCCGGGCGAAGAGGGAAAGCGTCCGTTCCGAGACGAAGCGGCGCTTGCGCTGCCGGCGCTTGGGCCAGGGGTCGGGATAGAGCAGGTCGATGGCGTCGAGCCCGCCCGCCGGCAGGCGCGGCAGCATCAGCGCGGCGTCGCCGTCCCAGACCCGGATATTGCTCAAGCCTTCGCGCTCGACCACGGCGAGGAACTTGGCCATGCCGTTGATGAAGGGCTCGACGCCGATGAAGCCGATCCGCGGGCTCTCGCGCATCCGCATCAGCAGATGCTCGCCGCCGCCGAAGCCGATCTCCAGCCGGACCGCCTCGACGGGCTGCGGGAACAGGGCCTTCAGATCGGCGATCTCGCCTTCCGGCAGCCGCAGGCGCGGCAGGGTATGGGCGATCAGCGCGCTCTGGCCGTCGCGCAGGGCCTTGCCCTTGCGGCGGCCGAAGAAGGCGCGTTCGTCGTGGTCGACGTCGTGTGTCATGCGAATCGTTCTTGCAACCTGATCGTTTCCATCCGAACCGCGTCATCCCGGACAAGCCGCGCAAGCGGCGCCGATCCGGGATCCATGCCAGAGCATCGCCGAGGACCGTTCGGGCATGGATCCCGGGTCTGCGCTTCGCTGCGCCCGGGATGACGGCGCGGATGGTGCTCTGTAGCAAAAAGAAGAGGCCGGAACGATCCGTTCCGGCCTCTTCGCTTCGTCCGGTCGGTCAGCCTCAGGCGGCGACGGCCTTCTTCAGCGCGTCGACGAGATCGGTCTTCTCCCAGGAGAAGGAGCCGTCGCGGCCGGCCTTGCGGCCGAAATGGCCATAGGCCGCGGTCTTGGCGTAGATCGGCTTGTTGAGGCCGAGATGGGTGCGGATGCCGTTCGGCGAGAGGTCGACGATCTTGCCGAGCACCTCCTCCAGCTTCGCCTCGTCGACCTTGCCGGTGCCGTGCAGGTCGACATAGATCGACAGCGGCTTGGCGACGCCGATGGCGTAGGAGAGCTGGATCGTGGCGCGGTCGGCGAGCTTGGCCGCGACGACGTTCTTGGCGAGGTAGCGCGCCGCATAGGCGGCCGAGCGGTCGACCTTGGTCGGGTCCTTGCCCGAGAAGGCGCCGCCGCCATGCGGGGCCGCGCCGCCATAGGTGTCGACGATGATCTTGCGGCCGGTCAGGCCGGCGTCGCCGTCCGGGCCGCCGATGACGAACTTGCCGGTCGGGTTGATGTGCCAGACCGTGTCCTTGGTGATCCAGCCTTCCGGCAGGGCCGCGCGGATATAGGGCTCGACGATCCTGCGCACATCCTCGGAGGTCAGCTTCTCGTCGAGATGCTGGGTCGAGAGCACGATCTGGGTGACGCCGACCGGCTTGCCGTTCTCGTATCGGACCGTGACCTGGCTCTTGGCGTCGGGGCCGAGCTTGGCGGCGTCGCCCTCGCCCTTCTTGCGGGCGAGCGCCAGCGTCTCGAGGATCTTGTGGGCGTAGTAGATCGGGGCCGGCAGCAATTCCGGCGTCTCGCGGCTGGCATAGCCGAACATGATGCCCTGGTCGCCGGCGCCGACATCCTTGTTGCCGGATTCGTCGACGCCCTGGGCGATGTCGGCCGACTGCGGATGCAGCAGCACGTCGATCTTGGCCTTCTTCCAGTGGAAGCCGTCCTGCTCGTAGCCGATGTTGCGAATCGCCTTGCGGGCGACCGACTTCACCTTCGACTTGATCTGCTTCTCGTCGAGATGGGTGCGGACCTCGCCAGCGATGACGACGCGGTTGGTGGTCGCCAGCGTCTCGGCCGCGACGCGGACCTTGGCCGGCTCGTAGCCCGCCTTCACCGCTTCCTTGAAGAACAGATCGACGATCTCGTCGGAGATGCGGTCGCAGACCTTGTCGGGATGGCCCTCCGAGACGGACTCGCTGGTGAACAGGTAATTCTGGCGTGACACGGGCGCGACTTCCCTCGAATCCGGACGGGGGGAAACAGGCTGGCGCGGCTGCGCCAGCGTGAAAAACGCTCCGTCATTGCAGCCGAACGCGTTCGCCGTCAAGCGCAATAATCCGTTTATCGGGAGGATCGTTCGCCAAGCCGAACGACGCGCGTCGATAATCAGGCCTTTTCGTCGCCTTCGGCCGCAAGGGCCTCGACGAGGTCGATGATCCGGCGCCTGACGCGGCCGTCCTTGATGCGCGTGAAGGCCTTGGTGAGCTGCACGCCCTCGCTCGTCGACAGGAAGTCGGAGATGTAGGTCGTGGCGCTCGCATCGGAAAAGCTGCCCGCCGGCCCGTCGCCGGTCGGCGCGCCGTCGAAGAAGAAGGCCACCGGCACATCGAGCATCTTGGCGATCTGCTGCAGGCGGCTCGCGCTGATGCGGTTCGAGCCCTTCTCGTATTTCTGGACCTGCTGGAAGGTCAGGCCCAGCGCCTCGCCCAGCTTTTCCTGGCTGACCCCGGCGAGCATGCGGCGCATGCGGACGCGACTGCCGACATGGCGGTCGATCGGATTGGGTATCTTCTTGATCATCATTCGCCTGCCCTAGAGTCGCTGTCATGGCCAGGAGCCGCAATCCTGGTCGGTGCGGAAGTCGTGATGTATTACAAGCCGGCGAGCCGGTCCACTCTCCTTCGGAAGGCTCTCCGATCCGCTTCAGGCCCGCCGGAGCCGGGCCAGCACCAGGAATAGCGCCAGGATTCCGGCGAAAACCAGATCGCCGAACCGCGCATAGGGCGTCACCGGCCCGGGGCGGGGCAAGCCGGCGTCGAGCACGCCCTCGACCCCCAGCGGCAGGCTCGCGACCACCCGGCCATAGGCATCGACCACGCCGGAGATGCCGGTATTGGCGACGCGCACCAGCGGCAGCCCCTCCTCGATGCTGCGCAGCCGGGCCTGGGCGAAATGCTGGTAGGGGCCGCTGGTCTGCCCGAACCAGCCGTCATTGGTGACGTTCAGGAAGAAGGCGGGGCGCGGCCCGCGCGGCATCACCGCGCCCGGAAACACCGCCTCGTAGCAGATCAGCGGCGCCGCGCTCGGCAAGCCCTTGACCTCGAGCGGCCGATGCGCGCTTCCCGCCGAGAAGCCGCCCGGGATCGAGACGAATTGCGACAGGCCGGCGGCGCGGATCAGCGTGCCCAGAATCGGCGGCAGATATTCCCCGAAGGGCACGAGATGGACCTTGTCGTAGCTCGCGACGATCTCGCCCGCGTCGCTGACCACCTGGATCGCATTGTAGATCGGCGGCCGCCCCTCGCCGGGCAGCGGCTCCCCGGCCCGCGCCGCGCCGGTGATCAGCGTCACGTCCGGGGGCAGGGCGGCGGCGATGCGCGCCAGCGCCTGCGGCGTGCGCCCGAGCAGGAAGGGAAAGGCCGATTCCGGCCAGATCAGATGGGTGACGGCCTGCAGCCCCGGCGTCTCGGGGCTCGTCGCCCGGTCGCTCAGCTCGAGATAGCGCTCGAGGATTTCGGCGCCGTTATGGCCGTTGAACTTGGCGTCCTGCGGCAGGTTCGGCTGCATCAGCCGCAATTTCACGCCGGCGACGAGCGGCGCGGGCGGGGCCGGGACGCGCCAGAAACCATAGGCCAAGAAGCCGACGAGCACCGCGAGCGCCAGCAGCGACGGAAGCCAGCGGCCGGAGGCCCCGGTCGCGGTGCCGAGCGTCGCTGGCGCGGCGCCGAGCGCGACGGCGAACAGCGTGAGCCCGTAGAGGCCGAAGAGCGCAGAGGCCTGGGCGAGGTGGATCTCGCCCGACAGCATCATGCCATAGGCGTTCCAGGGAAAACCGGTCAGGACATGGCCGCGCAGCCATTCGCTGATCCCGAGCGCCGCGGCCAGGACGAGAATGCGCCCCGCGCCCTTCGGCCAGAACAGCCGCGCGGCGCCGAAGGCCAAGGCCGGAAAGACGGCGAGGCAGGCCGGCAGCGCCACGACGCCGAGCGGCAGCGCCCAGGCGAATTTGTCGGCCTCGACCAGGAAGGCCGCGCCGAGCCACCACAGGCCGGCGACGAAGAAGCCGAAGCCCCACCACCACCCCGCGGCGAAAGCGGAGCGGAAGCGCCCGGCGCGGCCGGCTCCGACCGCGCCGTCCATCAGCCAGACGGCGGCCGTCATCGGCAGCACGACCAGCGGCCACAGATCGAGCGGCGGCAAGGCGAGCGCGCCGCTGGCGCCGGCGGCGAAGGCGATCAGGCGCCGGCGCCATCCCCAAGCCAGGATGACGGCTTCGGCAACGCGGGCGAGCCGCATCAGCCCGCCTCCATCGCCGCTTCCTCGGGCGCCGACGGGTCGCGACGGCGGATGGTGAGCCGCTTGACGCGGCGCTGGTCGGAATCGAGCACCTCGAAGGACAGGCCCTCCGGCCCCTCGACGGTCTCGCCCTGGGCCGGGACGCGGCCGGCCAGCGTGACGATCAGCCCGCCGAGCGTGTCGATGTCGTCGGCGACCTCGTTGCCGGAGAGATCGACCCCCGTCGCCTGCCGGAGCTCCTCGAGGGTGGCGCGCGCATCCGCCGCGAAGCAGCCTTCCCCGGTCGCGGTGATCGGGACCTCCTCCTTGTCGTGCTCGTCCTCGATGTCGCCGACCACGATCTCGATCAGGTCCTCGATCGAGACCAGCCCGTCGGTCCCGCCATATTCGTCGATGACGAGGGCGATATGGGTCCGGGTCGCCTGCATGCGGACCAGCAGGTCGACCGCCGGCATCGAGGGCGGGACATAGAGGACGGGGCGCAGCAGCTTCGTCTCCGAAAGCCGCGTCGAGAGATCGACCGCCGACAGATCATGGACGGCGGCCCCCTTTGGAGCCGCCTCCTCCGGCGCGCCGGCCGCCGGCTCGGGAGCGGCCTGCTCGGCGATATATTCGAGGAAATCGCGGATATGGACCATGCCGCGCGGGTCGTCGAGCGAATCGTCGAAGACCGGCAGGCGCGAATGGCCGGCGGTGCGGAACAGGGCGAGAAGCTGGTCGATGCTGGCATCGGCCGGCACGGCGATGATGTCGGCCCGCGGAATCATGACGTCGCCGACCCGGCGCTCGCGCAGGCTCAGCACATTGGTCAGCATGGCGCGCTCCTGCGCCGTCAGGTCCGCGAGCTCGCCATTCTCCTCGGCCAGCGCCTCGACGATCTCCTCGCGGGCCGTGCCGCCGCCGCGCAGGCCAAGCCGGTCGAGGAACTGGCCGAGCCAGTGGCCGAGCCCGCGGCCGTTGGTGTCGTTCTGGGATTGTCGCCCGTCGTCGCTCATGATCGTGAAGGTTCTGGGGAAGCGGGTGCCGCCTCGGAGACGAGCTCGGCATCGGCATAGGGATCGGCGATGCCGAGGCGGGCGAGCGCCTCGACCTCGAGCGCTTCCATCCGGCGCGCCTCGGCCTCGGTCTCATGGTCCTCGCCGAGCAGATGCAGCAGCCCGTGGACGACGAGATGGCGGAAATGATCGGGGACGCTCTTGCCCTCGGCCTCAGCCTCGCGCGCGAGCGTCTCGTAGGCGACGACGATGTCGCCGAGCAGCGGGCTCGCCGCGATGCGCTCGGGCGGCGCGGCCGGGAAGGAGAGCACGTTGGTCGCCTTGTCGAAGCCGCGCCAGTCGCGGTTGACGATGCGGATGCGCCGGTCGTCGGTCAGCAGCAGGCTGAGCTCGGCGCCGTCGAGAGGCCGGCGCGGCGCGACGGAAAGCCCGGCGCTCAGCGCCTCGCCGGCGAGGGCGCGCAGGGCCGCGAGATCGCCGAGCTCGCGCCAGCGGCGCGACTGGGCGCGAATGTCGAGAGCCAGGGTCGGGGTGGTCTTCGCGGGCGGCGCCGAACGCCGCGCGCGAGGTCGATCCTTCATCGCGGCCGCTCCCGCGCCAACATCCGCTTCAACCCTTCGCCCTCGCCCTCGCGATACGCCTCGGGCGCCGCGCCGGGATTGCGCATCGCCTCCTCGCGCTCCTCGCGCTCGCGGCGTGCCGCGGTCTCATAGGCCAGAACGATGCGGCGCACCAGATCGTGGCGGACGACGTCGCCCTCCTCGAAGCGGGCATAGCCGATGCCCTCGACATCCTTGAGCAGCCTCACCGCCTCGACGAGGCCGGAGCGCTGGCCGGGCGGCAGGTCGATCTGCGAGGGGTCGCCGGTGATGATCATGCGCGAGCCCTCGCCCAGGCGGGTGAGGAACATCTTCATCTGCATCGAGGTGGCGTTCTGCGCCTCGTCGAGCAGCACCACCGCGTTGGAGAGCGTGCGGCCGCGCATGAAGGCGAGCGGCGCGATCTCGATCATGCCGGTCTGCAGGCCGCGCTCGACATGGCGCGCCTCCATGAAATCGTTCAGCGCGTCGTAGATCGGGCGCAGATAGGGATCGACCTTCTCGCGCATGTCGCCGGGCAGGAAGCCGAGCCGCTCGCCCGCCTCGACCGCCGGACGCGACAGGATCATGCGCTCGACCACGCCCTGCTCGATCAGCGAGACGGCGTGCCCGACCGCGAGCCAGGTCTTGCCGGTGCCGGCCGGGCCTTCGGCGAGCACGAGCTCATGGCGCTTGAGCTGGCGCAGATAGGCGTCCTGCGCCGCGTTGCGGGCCCTGACCGGCCCGCGCTTCCTTGTAACGATCGCGTCGAAGGCGGTCTTGCCCGGATCGGGCGTCGGGAAGAGCGAGCGCTGGACGTTGCTCTCCTCGATGGCGCCGTCGACATCGCCGAGCGTCACCGCCGCGCCGGCCTTGGCCCGGGCATAGAGCGTCTTCAGCACGCGCACGGCCTGCTCCGCCGTCTCGCGCGGGCCCTTCACCGTGGCGTGGTTGCCGTTGGGATTGACGACGACGCCGAGCCGCCGCTCGAGATGGGCGAGGTTCTGGTCGTACTGGCCGAAGACGAGGCTGGCGAGGCGGTTGTCTTCGAATGTCAGCGTCACCTCGGTGGCCGGCAAGCCCTCGCGGGCCAGGGTCTGCGCCGGCGCGATCTCGCGCCGCGGGTTCCGGTCGGGTTTCGGCGTCATCGAATCAGCCTGTGCCAAATGAGTCGTCTCCCTGGCGGTGATTCCGGCCCGGCAGGAACAACCGGCCGGGGCGTCTCGCAGCATAACCCAACGCAACGGTTTCAACCTGATGACAGGGCGTCCTCGACATGCAGATGGGGACGGGCCGGGGCGCGCTCAAGCGGCCATTTCCTTGCGCGGATCGTCCTGCGCCCCGCATTTGCGGCCGAAGAGCGAATTGGTGCTCGTCCGCTCGATCACCACCCGCACGATCTCGCCGATCCGGTCGCTGTCGCTGTCGATCTGCACGGCCTGGAGATAGGGCGACTTGCCGGCCATCTGTCCCGGATGGCGCCCGGCGCGCTCGAGCAGCACGTCGACCGTCCGCCCGACCATCGCGGCGTTGAAGGCCTGGCGATGATGCTCGATGCGCCCCTGCAGCCGGTAGAGCCGCTCGTCCATGACCTCGCGCGGGATCTGGGCGTCGAGATCGGCGGCCGGCGTGCCGGGGCGCGGCGAGTATTTGAACGAATAGCTCGAGGCGAAGCCGATCTCGTCGACGAGGCGGATGGTGTCCTCGAAATCGGCGTCGGTCTCGCCGGGGAAGCCGACGATGAAGTCCGAGGACAGGGCGATGTCGGGCCGGGCCTCGCGGATGCGCCCGATTAGGCGGCGGTACTCGTCGCCGGTATGCTTGCGGTTCATCGCGGCGAGGATGCGGTCCGAGCCCGCCTGCACCGGCAGATGCAGGAACGGCATCGCCTGCGGCAGATCGCGATGGGCGGCGATCAGATCGTCGTCCATATCGCGCGGATGGCTGGTGGTGTAGCGGATGCGGGCGATGCCCGGCACCTCGGCGACGCGGTGCATCAGCCGCGCCAGGCTCCAGACGGCGCCGTCCGGCCCCTCGCCGTGATAGGCGTTGACGTTCTGGCCGATCAGGGTGACGTCGCGCACGCCGGCCTCGGCCAGGCGCTCGACCTCCGACAGGATCTGCGCGACCGGGCGCGAGAACTCGGCGCCGCGCGTATAGGGCACCACGCAGAAGGCGCAGAACTTGTCGCAGCCCTCCTGCACCGTGACGAAGGCCGAGACGCCGCGGGCGCGGATGACCTGCGGCTTCGTCGCCGGCAGGAAGCCGAACTTGTCCTCGATGGGAAGGTCGGTGTCGACGACGCGCCTGCCCGCCGCCTCGGCCAGCAATTCCGGCAGGCGGTGATAGGCCTGCGGACCGACGACGAGATCGACGGCGGGCTGGCGGCGCTGGATCTCGCCGCCCTCGGCCTGCGCGACGCAGCCGGCGACGACGATCTTCGTCTCTTGCCCCTGCGCGCCCTGCGCCTTCTTGATGTCGCGCAGCTTGCCGAGCTCGGTATAGACCTTCTGCACGGCCCGGTCGCGGATATGGCAGGTGTTGAGCAGGATGAGGTCCGCGCCTTCCGGCGTCGCCGTCTCCTCATAGCCCTGCTCGCCGAGGATATCGGCCATCCGCTGCCCGTCATAGACGTTCATCTGGCAGCCGAAGGACTTGATGTGGACTTTCTTCATCGTCGCGTTTGGGATCTCCAAACCGTCTCCTTACTCCGGTTCGCGCGGCTTGAAAACGGCCGGGCTGCCGCAAGGGACGCAAAGCAAGGCCCGCGCCAACCCCGGCCTCATTCGGCCGGGCGGCCGGTCACCGCCTCGCGGCGGGCCATGCGCACCACGCCCTCGACCAGCCGCGTCGCCTCCTTGCGCGAGGTCGCGCGGCCCATCGTGATCGGCGCGCCCCAGACCAGCTCGACATCGACGGCGCCGCAGGCCAGCACATATTTGAGATGCGGCGCGAGCTCGGTGTCGCCGTACCAGGCCAGCGCGCTGCGCTCGATGCGCCCGCCGGGCAGGCCGCGCCGGCCGGTATAGGTGATGGTCAGCGGATAGACGGTGACGTCGGCCTCGCTGTCGCCGATCGCCCGATGCGCCGCGCCGAGCAGCGAGGAGCGGAAGGGCAGGATGCGCGTGCCGTCGCCGGTCGTGCCCTCGGCGAAGAGGACGATCTCCTCCCCCGCCGCGATGCGCTCGCCCATCGCCGCGGCGACCCCGGCCGTGGCGCGCGGGCGCTGGCGGTCGATATAGACGGTGCGCTGCAGGTCGGCGAGGAAGCCGATGACCGGCCAGCCCGCGACTTCGCTCTTGGCGACGAAGGAGATCTCGCGCTCGGCGCCGATGACGCAGATGTCGAGCCAGGAGACGTGATTGGCGACGACCAGCGCGCCGGAGCCGCGCGGCGGCGGCGTGCCCCTGACCCGCCGGCGCACGCCGAGGCAGAGGCAGGCGAGGCGATGGAAGCGCCGGGGCAGCACACCGGCCCGCGCCGGCAGGACGCGCCTGACGACGAGCTGAGGCAGCAGCATGGCCAGCGTGCCGGCGCCCAGGCAGAGCAGGCGGCACAGGGCGCCGGCGGATAATCCGTTCATGCGCGAGCGGGTCCGGTCATCGGCGGCGGGCGGTCCTCGTGATCGTCCTGCGGCCGGCGGCGTCGGAAACCCGTTTCCTGACCCGGCCGAGGGTCCAGGCGCGCTGTCATCGCCCGATTGCGGCGCCTTGTCACGCGAGATCGAGCCGCATCGCGATCGCGGTCGCGCGCGTGCCGTCCGGCTTGGGATAATAGCCCTTGCGGCGGCCGACCTCGCGGAAACCGAAATGGCGATAGAGCCGCTCGGCCGGCTCGTTGCCCTCCTCGACCTCGAGGAAGACCTGGACGACCCCCTCGCCGGCGAGGCGCGCGAGATGGGCCGCGAGCAGGGCCCGGCCGAGACCGGCGCCGCGGCGGGCCGGCAAGACCACGATGCTGAGGATCTCGGCCTCGTCCGCCGCCTTGCGCGACATCGCGAACCCGGCGGGGCTGCCGCCACCGCTGAACACGCCGTCGGTCACCACACCGGCATCGGCGATCAGCGCGGCGCATTCCGCCGGCTCCCAGCCGCGGGCGAAGCCGCCGCGATGATGCAGCGCCGCGACCTGCCGCGCATGGGCCACGCCGAGGCGTTCCGTCCGCGCCGGCGCCGAATCGGGGTGAAGGAGCTTGCGCAGCCAGTCCATTCCGCTCGTTCGCATGCCACGGTCCGGGAACCAAGCGCCGTCGGGAGCCCTCATCGGCGCGGCAGGCGCGCCTTGTCCTGCGGCGTCGTCTCCGGCGCCTTGAGGTAGAGCGGGCGCGGCGGCGCCGTCTCCGGATCGGCGATCAGGCCGAGCCGCGCCACCCAGGCGATGTCCGGCGCCCGGGCGCTGTCGATCACGACCGCGTCGAGACCGATCGCCCAGGCCTCGTTCGCCACCGCGAGCGCCGCGGAGCCGACGAGGCTGACCGGCCCGGCGCCGATGGCGCGCGCCGCGTCGCGATAGCTGACCTGGCGCAGCGAGACGAGCGGCTTGCCCTCGGCGCTCAGCGCCTGGAACCAGACCTGGCCGTGCCGGGCGTCAAGCGCCGCGGCGACGACGCGGCCGGATTCGCGGCCGATCAGCGGCGCGGCACAGGCCGCGACCGTGGTGACCCCGACCGCCGGGATGCCGGCGGCGAAGGCGATGGCGCGCGCCGCGCTGACGCCGACCCGCAGGCCGGTATAGCTGCCCGGGCCGACGGTGACGGCGACGCGGCCCAGCGAGGAGAAGCCGCCCTCGACGGCGTCCATCACCCGCTCGACCAGCGGCATCAGCGCCTCGGCATGGCCGCGATCCATGGCGATCTGCTCCCGGGCGAGCGGCTCGGCCTGGCCGGCCTCGAGCACGCAGGCCGAGCAGGCGCCGAGCGCGGTGTCGATCGCGAGAATGCGCATCAGCGTTGGGCTCGACTTCTCATGAGATTGCCGGAACAATCGCAGTGATCCCGGATCGGCGGGGCTTCGCCGCTTGTCCGGGATGACTGCGTGAAAGCAATATTGCGCTCAAACCGCCTCGACCCCGCGCACTTCCGGCAGGAAGTGGTGCAGCAGGTTCTGGATGCCGTGCTTCAGCGTCGCCGTCGAGGAGGGGCAGCCGGAGCAGGCGCCCTTCATCACCAGGTAGACCGTGCCGTCGCGGTAGCCGCGGAAGGTGATGTCGCCGCCATCGCCGGCCACGGCCGGGCGGATGCGGGTTTCCAGCAGGTCCTTGATCGTCTCGACGGTCTCGCTGTCCTCCGGCGCGAAGAACTCGCCCTCATCCGTCTCGTCCGCCGCCGAGCCTTCCGACAGCACCGGCGCGCCCGACATGAAATGCTCCATGATCGCGCCGAGGATCGCGGGCTTGAGATGCGGCCATTCGCCGTCGGATTTGGTGACGGTGATGAAATCGGAGCCGAGGAAGACGCCCGAGACGCCCGAGACGCCGAACAGGCGCTGCGCCAGCGGCGAGCGCTCGGCCTCGGCCGGCTCGCGCATGTCGAGCGTGCCGCTGCCCATGACGATGCGCCCGGGCAGGAACTTCAGGGTCGCCGGATTCGGCGTCGCTTCGGTCTGGATGAACATGGATACCTCCGGATTCCGGCGGTTCAAGGTCGCCGTTCCTGGCTCCGATATAAGCCGGCGGATGGAATCATTCCAGCCGGGCCGTGATTGCGGGCGCAGCGAAGCGAGCGCCGTCGCGCGTCACGCCAGCGCGTCGATCTCCTCGTCCTCGAGATGGCCGGGGACGATGGCCACGGGAATCGGGAAGTTCGCCGAGGCCTTGCCGGCGAGCGCGCTGACCAGCGGGCCGGGGCCCTCGCGGCCGGTGCCGGCGGCGAGGACGAGCAGCGAGATGTCCTCGTCCTCCTCGATCAGCTTGACCAGCTCATCGGCCTTGTCGCCGGTGCGCACCACCTTCTCGGGCTCCAGGCCGGCGAGGGCGCGGACGATGCTCGCGGCGGCGTCGAGGCGCTTCTCGGCCTGCTCCTCCGCTTCCGCCCGCATCACCTCGCCGACGCCGAGCCAGTTTTCATGCTCCGGCGGCGTCGCCACGCCGAGCAGCACGATGGCCGCGCCGACGCGGGCGCAGCGGCGCGCGGCGAAGCGCAGCGCCTTGGCGCATTCCTCGCTGTCGTCGACCACAGCGAGGAATTTCGGGCGATGGCCCGTCTCGTAGGACCGCCGTCGTTTGACCATGGATAGAGCCTGCCGCCGCTTCAGGAGCGGGCATGGTGACCTGCGCCGGCCGCCCGGCGCAAGCCCCGCGCCCGCGACCGGGCCTCCGGCTTGCGTCCCGGCTCAGCCGCGGACGAAGCCGACGATGTCCTTGACCTCGTTCATGATCGGCGTCGCGATGGCGCCGGCGCGTTCCGCGCCCGCGCCGAGGATGGCGTCGATATGCCGGGGCTCGGCGAGCAGGCGGCGCATCTCGCCGGCGATGGGGGCGAGCTTCTCGACCGCGAGATCGACCAGCGCCGCCTTGAAGCCGGAGAACTGGCCGCCGCCGAACTGCTGCAGCACCGCGCTCTTCGCCACGCCGGAGAGGCCGGCATAGATGCCGACCAGATTCTCGGCCTCCGGCCGGCCCTCCAGCCCCTTCTCCTCGGAGGGAAGCGCCTCGGGATCGGTCTTGGCCTTGCGGATCTTCTGCGCGATGGCGTCGGCGTCGTCGGTCAGGTTGATGCGCGAATAGTCGGAGGTGTCCGATTTCGACATCTTCTTGGTGCCGTCGCGCAAGCTCATCACGCGCTGGGCCGGGCCCATGATCATCGGCTCGGGCAGCGGGAAGAAGCCGAGCTCGCCGGTGCCGAGGCCGAGCTCGGCGATCTGCGGCGCGAAGTCGTTGTTGAACTTCTGCGCGATGTCGCGGGTCAGCTCGAGATGCTGCTTCTGGTCCTCGCCGACCGGCACATGCGTCGCCTTGTAGAGCAGGATGTCGGCCGCCATCAGGCTCGGATAGGCGTAGAGACCGAGCGAGGCGTTCTCGCGGTCCTTGCCGGCCTTCTCCTTGAACTGGGTCATGCGGTTCATCCAGCCCAGCCGCGCGACGCAGTTGCAGATCCAGGCGAGCTCGGCATGGGCCGAGACCTGGCTCTGGTTGAAGATGATGCTCTTCTGCGGATCGATGCCGGCCGCGATATAGGCGGCAGTGACCTCGCGGATGGCGCGCTTCAGGTCGGCGGGGTCCTGCCATAGCGTGAGCGCGTGCATGTCGACCACGCAGAACACGCATTCATGGGTCTCCTGCATCGCCACCCAATTGGTCAGCGCGCCGAGATAGTTGCCCAGATGCAGCGTCGAGGTGGGCTGCATGCCTGAAAATACGCGCTGGTGAAAACCCGACATGGGGGACTCCGTCGTCACGATGGAGGAAGGAAGGGGCGCTTCTGGCTCAAGCCCGGCGCTTGCGCAAGGGGAGAGCGCCAAAGGCGCCGAGCAGCGCGCCCACCGCGCCATAGACGACCGCTCCGCCCAGGCAGAGCAGCCCCAGCGCCGCGGCCCGGTGCAGAAGCGGTTGGCCCGGGGCGAGCGGCCCGGCCAGCGCCCCCAGCAGAAGCGGCAGCGCGCCGAGCATGACCGCGCTCGCCGCGAGGCTGGCGGCGATCGGCCGCAGATTTCCGGGGCTCGGGCGCCAGATGCCGTCCCGGACCAGCATCGCGCCGAGCAGCACGGCCTGCACGGCGAAGGCGAGCGTCGCGGCGAAGGCGGCCATCCGCGCGGCGTCGCCCCCGGCCGCCAGCCCGAAGCCGGCGAAAGCCGCGACCAGAACGGCGAGGCCGCCGGACAATAGCGGCAGGCGCGGCAGGCGCCGGGCGAAATAAACCTGGCCGAAGATCTTCGCCGCGATGGCGAAGGGCAGGCCGCAGCCGAAGGCGGCCAGCGCCGCGGCCGTGCGGATGCGGTCGCCGGCCTCGAAGCGGCCGTGCTCGAACAGCACCGAGACGATCGGATCGGCCAGCGCGACGAGGGCCGCGCCGGCCGGCAGGGCCAGGGCGAGCCCCAGCGCCAGCGAATGGCCCAGCATCGCGTCGGGCCCGTCGCGACCGGCGGCGCCCGCCATGTCGGAAAGCACCACGGTGCCCATCGCCACGCCGACGAAACCGAGCGGGAGCTGGAAGACGCGGTCGGCATAATACAGCGCCGAAACGGCGCCGGGCTCGGTCGAGGCGATCTGCGTCGCGACCAGCAGGACGAGCTGGGCCGCCGAGGCGGCGAGCAGGGTCGCGCCGCCGGTGCGCAGGAGGCGCGTCATGTCGGGCGACCAGCGCAGGGCCGGACGCGCCAGGCCGAGCCCGCGCAGCGCCAGCAGGATCAGGGCGAGATGCGCGAGGCCGGTCAGGCTGACGCCGATGGCGAGCCATCGCGCCGCGCTTTCCGGCGCTGCGCCGGAGAGATGCAGCGCCAGCAGCAATCCGAGCAGGATCGCGTTCATCAGCGCCGGCGCCAGCGCCGCGACCGCGAAGCGCCGCTCCGCATTGAGCAGCGCCGCGAGGAGGGCGGCCAGGGTGGTGAGCAGCAGGAAGGGCAGCATCAGCCGCGTGTAATGGGCCGCGAAGGCCAATGTCGCCGGCTCCCCGGCGAAGCCGCCGGCGAGGCCGAGCACCAGCCAGGGCGCGACCAGCTCGCCGACCGCGACCAGAAGCAGGAGCAGAAAGGCGAGATTGCCGGTCGCCTCGGCGGCGAAGCGACGCGCCTCGCCCAGTCCGCGCTCGCGCGCGATGCCGAGATAGAGCGGCACGAAGGGCGCGTTGAGCCCGCCCTCGCCCAGCACGCGGCGGACGAGATTAGGCAGGCGCAAGGCCGCCAGATAGGCATCCGCAACCGGCCCGCCGCCGAGCAGGCGCGCGATCAGCACGTCGCGCGCGAAGCCGAGCAGGCGCGAGGCGACGGTCGCGGCGCCGACGACGGCCGAATCGCGGGCGAGGCAGGAGGGCGGCTCCGACACCTGCGCCCCCGGCCCGGCCATCAGAGGATGAACCGGCTCAGATCGGCGTTCTTGGCCAGATCGCCGATGCGCGCCTCGACGTAAGGCCCGTCGATCGTCACCGTCTCGCCGGAGCGGTCCGGCGCGGTGAAGGAGATCTCGTCGAGGATGCGCTCGATCACGGTCTGGAGCCGGCGGGCGCCGATGTTCTCGACCGTGGAATTCACCTCGACCGCGATGCGGGCGATGGCGTCGATCGCGTCGGGCGCGAACGCGATCGCGACGTTCTCGGTCGCCATCAGCGCCACGGACTGCTTGATCAGGCTGGCCTCCGTCTCGGTCAGGATGCGCTTGAAGTCCTCGATGTCGAGCGGGTTCAGCTCGACGCGGATCGGCAGGCGGCCCTGCAATTCCGGCAAGAGGTCGGAGGGGCGCGAGACATGGAAGGCGCCCGAGGCGATGAACAGGATGTGGTCGCTCTTCACCGCGCCGTGCTTGGTCGCGACGGTGGTGCCCTCGATCAGCGGCAGCAGGTCGCGCTGCACGCCTTCGCGCGAGACATCGGCGCCGCCCTTGCCCTCGCGGGCGCAGATCTTGTCGATCTCGTCGAGGAAGACGATGCCGTTCTCCTCGACCTCGCGGATCGCCGCCTGGACGATCGCCTCCTGGTCGATCAGCTTGTCGCTCTCCTCGGCCAGAAGCGGCGCGTGCGCGTCCTTGACCAGCATGCGCCTGGGCTTGCCCTTCTGGCCGAAGGCCTTGCCGAACATGTCGGAGAGGTTGATCGCGCCGATCGAGGCGCCCGGCATGCCCGGCACCTCGAACATCGGCGCGGCCGCCCCGGCGCCGGCCGCCACCTCGACCTCGATCTCCTTGTCGTCGAGCTCGTTGTTGCGCAGCTTGCGGCGGAAGGAATCGCGCGTCGCCTGGCTCGCCGTCGCCCCGACGAGGGCGTCGAGCACGCGCTCCTCGGCGGCGAGCTGCGCCTTGGCCGCGACATCCTTGCGCCGGCTCTCGCGCACCAGCGCGATCGCGATCTCGAGGAGGTCGCGCACGATCGACTCGACGTCGCGGCCGACATAGCCGACCTCGGTGAACTTGGTCGCCTCGACCTTGAGGAAGGGCGCGTTCGCCAGCTTGGCGAGGCGCCGCGCGATCTCGGTCTTGCCGCAGCCGGTCGGGCCGATCATCAGGATGTTCTTGGGCGAGACCTCCTCGCGCAGCGGCCCTTCGAGCTGCTGGCGGCGCCAGCGGTTGCGCAGCGCGATGGCGACGGCGCGCTTGGCCTCCTTCTGGCCGACGATGAAACGGTCGAGCTCGGAGACGATCTCGCGGGGGGAAAAGCTGGTCATCGCAGAGGGTGCATCCAGGTAGATTGAGCGGCGGCGAGGACGATCACGCCGCCTCGAGCGTCTCGATGACGAGACTGTGGTTGGTATAGACGCAGATGTCGCCGGCGATCTTCATCGCCTTGCGCACGATCGTCTCGGCATCGGGCTCGATATCGATCAGGGCGCGCGCGGCCGAGAGCGCGTAATTGCCGCCGGAGCCGATCGCCATCACCGCGCCGTGCTCGCCCGCCTCCGGCTCCAGCACGTCGCCGGTGCCCGAGATCAGCAGCGAGACCTCCTTGTCGGCGACGAGCAGCATCGCCTCCAGCCGGCGCAGATAGCGGTCGGTGCGCCAGTCCTTGGCGAGCTCGACGCAGGCGCGCAGGAGCTGCGTCGGATATTGCTCCAGCTTGCTTTCGAGCCGCTCGAACAGGGTGAAGGCGTCGGCGGTGGCCCCGGCGAAGCCGGCGATCACCTGGCCCTTGGCGAGCCGGCGCACCTTGCGGGCGTTGCCCTTCATGATCGTCTGGCCGAGCGAGACCTGGCCGTCGCCGCCGATGACGACGCGGCCTCCCTTGCGCACCATCAGGATGGTGGTGGCGTGCATGACGGGAGCGTTGCTGGTTTCGGACATGAGGAAGGGGAACCGGACTCGGGATTGCGGAAGACCCAAGATGTTCAGGCGCAGCCGCGCGATCAAGGGGCGAGCCGTGGCCATGCGCGCAACCCGCCCGCGATGCAAGCGCCGCGGCGCGGGCGGAATCCGCGGCGGGCGGACCGGCTCCGCCGCGCCATGCGGGGGGATGCCATGTCGGCGAATGGCGGCCGGACCGGCCATTGCGCGGCGCCGAGCCGCCTCCTTAAGCGGATTTTTATCATCGCTGGCAAATGGTCGTCGCCATTGCACGGCCTCCGGAACAGGAGGCCGCCTCGGGGGCCGCTGATGAAATCGATCCGCCTGAAGATTCTCGCCATGCTCGCCATCGTCGCGGGCGGAGCCGTCCTATGCGCGATGATCAGCCTCTACGGGCTGATCAGGGCCGACGACCTGAACACGCGCTCCGAGATTCAGGCCAAGGTGGCCCTGCTAACCCAGCGCATCGACGGCGCCGTCACCGGCGTGGTGATGGATTCGCGCGGCATCTACATGGCGAAGAATCCCCGCGACGCCGAGCCTTTCGCCAAGGGCGTCGAGCAGCGCTTTCCGACCCTGCGCCAGCTCGTCGCCGATCTGCGCAAGATCGCGCCGGCGGAACAGCGCCAGACGGTCGAGCGGATCGCCCAGGCGGTCGAGGATTTCATCGCCTTCCGGAGCGAGACGGTCCGGCTGGGACGGAGCGTCTCGCCGGAAGCCGCCAACGCGCAGGGCAACAACGAGCAGAACCGCGCCAACCGGAAGGCCCTGAACGACCTGCTGGTCGGCTTCAGCCAGGCCACCGAGAAGGAGGGCATCCAGGTCAGCGACGAGGCTTCCGCCTTCACCCAGCAGGTGCAGTGGATCCTGCCGCTCGTCCTGCTGGCGACCCTGGCCTTTTCGGCCGGCGTGGCGCTGGTCTTCGCCCAGCGCTCGATCACTCGGCCGATCCTCGATCTCAGCGCGGTCATGGAAAAGCTCACCGCCGGCGACATCCGGGTCGAGGTGCCCCATTCCGGGCGCTCCGACGAGATCGGCGCGATGGCCCGGGCCGTCTCGGTCCTGCGCCAGAGCAGCGAGCAGGTGGCGCGGCTGCAGGAGCAGGAGCGCGCCGCCGCGGCCGCGCGGCTGGCGCGGGCGCAGTCGATGGAGGCGGTGGTCTCGGATGTCGGCGAGGTGGTGGCGGCGGCCGCGGCCGGCGATTTCTCGGCGCGCCTGCGGATCGACGACGCCGACGAGCAGATGCAGCGGCTGGCCGCCGGGCTGAACCAGATCAACGCGGTGGTCGATTCCGCCACGACGGAGTTCGCCGGCACGCTGCAGGCGATCGCCGCCGGCGACCTGACCAGCCGGATCGAGACCTCCTATCACGGCCGCTTCGCCGATCTGAAGAACGCGATCAACGAGACGGTTGACCGTCTCTCTTCGACGGTGGCGACGATCCAGGCGACGTCGTCGGATGTCGGGGTGGCGGCGCGTGAGATCAACACCGGGGCGGACGACCTGTCGAAGCGAACGGAGGAGCAGGCCTCCTCGCTGGAGGAGACGGCGGCGACCACCGAGGAGCTGGCGGCGTCCGTCAAGGCCTCGGCGCAGGCCTCGAAGGAGGCCGC
>UBNE01000055.1 GCA_900466745.1 Hyphomicrobiales bacterium
AATTCCCGGAATCCGCAGCCTGTTTCGAGGTCCTCCAGCTTGTGGGGATCGAACTGATAAAACGCTATCCGCATGCGCGCAGCCTCGCCTCGCTGGATATGCCGGCTCCGCGAAGCCCTCATCGCCGAGGTCGAAACGTTCCTCTCCGACGTTCCCGGCATGAACCGGTTCTTTTCCAGCCCGGCATAGGCGGATCCGAGCGGTGGCCGCGCTCCAACATGCGCTTGGCGCGTTGGCCGCCGTGTGCAAAATTGGAAACTTGATTTTCGGTGGCGCTTATCCCTAAGGTTTCAGCGCAATGTCCCAAGGCGGGGTGCCACCAAGTTGCACACCCAGATGCTCAATAAAGCGTCGGAGCTTCAGAGAGGCGTGCCGCTTCGTCGGATAGACCGCGTGGATCGCCAGATCTGACGTCTTATGATCCTCTAACAGCGGGAGAAGCGCGCCGCTCGCAATGGACGGTCCGAACACGAAGCTCGGGCCGTAAGCGACCCCGGCGCCTGCCAAGGCTGCGGACAGCAACATCTGCATATTGTTGGATGCAAGCCGGACGGGCCCATCGACTATATGCGTTTGTCCGTCTGGATCGGTCAAAGTCCAGTCTCCGGGAGAGACCGCGTCCGTAAAGGCCAGTCTTGGCGCTCGGCGCAGATCCTCCACCGTCTTCGGCTCGCCCTGTCGGTTCAGGAACGAAGGCGCCGCACAATACACCATCAGGCACGGAGCGAGACGCTTGGCGACGAGATCGGAATCCTGCAGTCGGCCGATGCGGATCGCCATATCAACGCCCTCTGCCAGGGGATCAATATAGTGATCGCTCAGCAAGGTCTCGATAGACACCTCAGGATACGCTTCAAGAAACCCTGCTATGACGGGACCGAGATGCATGGCGCCGAATGTCGTTGGAGCGGTAATCCGCAAAAGACCCCGCACATTCGCCTGTGCCTCCCGCACCTGGGCATTTGCGTCTTCCACAGCTTCGAGGATCTGCTTGCAGCGTGTGTAGTAGGTATTTCCCACCTCGGTCAGCTTCAACATTCGGGTGCTTCGCTGGAGCAGCCGCGCCTGCAACTCTTCCTCGAGAGCCGAAACGTGTTTCCCCGCCATTGACGATGACAGTCCGAAGCGCCGCGCGGCGCCCACGAGACTGCCTTCCTCTACTGCCGCGACAAACACTGCCATACTGGTCAACCGATCCAACCGTCACTCCATTCGATAATCCAGGTATCAGGTGATAATAAAATAATGGAAATTATATATCAATGCGATCAGACATAGATCTGCCTGCACCTGCCGCAAATGCTCTGGTGAAAGGCGAATTAAACATGAACATCACCTCGAACGGAATCTCGTTGTTCGTCGATCAGCAAGGAAAAGGCGAATTAGCTTTAATCTTCTTGCATTACTGGGGCGGCTCGTCACAAACTTGGAAGTATGTTACGGCGGAGCTTGCAACGAGCTACCAAACCATCGCGATTGATCTTCGTGGATGGGGTCAATCCGAAGCGCCTAACGTGGGCTATACGTTGGCGAATATGTGCTCAGACATCGAGGGAGTCATTAAGACACTTAATCTGCGCCGCTACGTGTTGGTCGGTCATTCCATGGGAGGTAAGATCGCCCAGTTAATGGCATCACTCCGACCGGTCGGCTTGGCGGGTCTCGTACTGGTAGCACCATCCCCGCCCACGCCGATGAATCTTCCCGCTGCGGCACGAGAGTCGATGGCCAGCGCTTATAGCAGCCGGGAAGCGGTTGAGGCGACTATCGACAATGCGCTTACCGCCAAGCCCCTTTCTGCCGAAATTCGCGAGCAAGTTATAAAAGATAGCCTAAAAGGGGCACCGGCCGCAAAATTTTCCTGGCCGCAACACATGAGCCAAGAGGATATTTCGGGGCATATCGCGAGGATTGCCGTCCCCACTGTTGTGATCGCAGGTGAACAGGATAAAGTTGATACACTGGACGTGTTAAGAACCGAACTAATGGTCCGCATGCCAAGGGCCGAAATGCATGTATTGGCCGGCACTGGGCATCTCTCGATACTGGAATCGCCCCGGGAAGTAGCGGCGCTCATTCGAGACTTCTGCGAAAATCTCACTCGCCGGAATGTGTAACCTGCCTGCATTCTGCAATGGGGCGTTGCCCCCCCCGAATAATTATCTCGCCGCCGGGATATGCTCCTGGCGGTGGTCAGTACGGAGACTGCTACCCGATGCTATCAGACTGCCCCTGCCGGCCGTTCGGAATAGCGAACGAATAGACACGTATTGCACGCCGCGGTCGGAGGGATGAATGAGCCCGCCGCGATGGACCGGCGCCGGTTATGAAGTGCCTGATCGAGGACATTGAAGATGGTACCGGACCGGCATGGGCGGTCCGGCTCGGCCGCCAGCCGACGATGCGGCGAGCGAAGGCATCGATCACAAAGGCCACGTAGACGAGCCCCCGCCAGGTCGCACATAGGTGAAATCGGATAACCACAGCATGTTCGACGCGGGCGCACGGAACTGCCGGTTGACGTGATCGAGCGGACATGGCGAGACCTTGTCCGACATCATGGTTTTGACGGACCTGTTTCGAGTGACGCCTTGAAGGCCAATCGCCCTCATGAGCCGGGCGACATCAAAGCCTTCCCGCTGCAACTGGCGCCAGAACATGCGCACGCCGTAGACTTGGAAGTTCAGGTTGAACACCTGCGTATCTTGGTCTTCATCGCCATATCGCTTGGCAGACCTGTCCGCTTGCCGGCATCGATCTCGACCTTCTTTACCCAATCCAACAGCGTATGTGCCGAGCTGCCGATCTTGGCCGAGATCGAGTGGCAGGCAGTCCAGTGGGAAGAATGATCCCCCTCGTTGTCAAACACCAATCGAACCGAACGTTCTCGCAGCTCGAGGGAAATTTATTCGTCGTTTTGCTCGTCATGGCTCCATCCTAATTGGAAGTCGGAGTCTTCGGCAAAACCGGCGCGGTTCACCCCGTTACTTTTGTCGGGGCCGGAGTTCCGCATGTCACAAGGAGGGATTGCTCTCTTTGCACTCGCAGGCGTTGCGGGCGCGGTCGCGGCGCCCGTTGCCGGTCGGATCGCTGATCGTGGCTGGATACATCTCGCCACCGTTTTTGCGATGCTGTCGGTAGCAGGCTCATTCTTGCTTACCCATATCGCGCCAGTTGGTTCAACACTTTCGCTCGGATTGCTCGTCATAGCGGCGATTCTTCTGGACTTCGGCGTCTCTGCAAACATGACACTGGGCCAACGGGCCATCTTCGCCCTTGGCGCGGAGTTCCGCAGCCGCCTTAACGGACTTTACATGGCGACTTTCTTTGTTGGCGGCGCTGCTGGTTCGGCAGTTGGAGGGTGGGCTTATGCCCGAGGTGGCTGGACGTTCACTTCGTGGATCGGATTCGCTCTGCCCGTTGTCGCACTACTCTATTCACTATCCGAACGCGCGGCTAACGAGCCCGTACAGAGGCTATGAATCGCGCTGACGTTGGCACGCTCCGAGGAGCGCCAGCAAACGGCAACTGTTGCTCCAAAGTTGCGATGAAGATCATCGCCATCTTCCCGAGTCACTCGCAACCTTGGCTCTCGGCCGGGAACCGTCATTGACTGTAACCACATCGCAGGACGCGACACGGGTCCACCAGCTGCGGACCTTATGCGGTAACAGCCGACAGCGCAGGGCCACAAGCGAAACGAGGACACCATTCCTACCCCGCCGGCCGAGTTAGTAATGAACTTGGTCCCGACCATCTGCAATTTGCGTTCTTGCGGGGCGGAATGCAGCGCGCACCACTATCCGCGGTGGTATCGCGGCACTAGCGGATGTCGCAAGCACCACCCGCGGTCACTGAGCCGGAACCCGGTCACACGACGTTCAAATTATAATCTGCCCAAGTCAGTGCGGGCAAGCCCTGCGTCGCGGCCCGAAGATCGGCCGGAAACGGCACGCTCGTCGCGCTCGGACGGGCTGCGAACCGATGGAACCAATCCATGAGACGCGGCGCATCTTCGGGATAGGGTACATCATACAGGTCGTGAGCGAACTGAACCGTCGAGTAGGTGATGCAATCTGCGATAGTAGGAGAATTTCCAACGAGGAATTCACCATCCTTCTCAGACATCAGCATATCGATTTCGCGGAGCCGGCGATAATACCATTCTGCGCCAAGCCGAGCCGCATCGCGATTGAGCTCCTCCCGGCCAGTGAAGAGCGGGCTGGCCTTGCGAACCCAGAAGCTGAACATGGTGGTCGCCTCGTCTGCGAGGGCGACGAATTCCCGCGTGCGTGCCTTTTCGGCCAACGTGCTCCCGATCATGGGAGGCGTCGGATAGGCTCGCAAGTTCCTGGCCCTGAAGGTGGCGGTATCGCTCTGCTCATGCCATCCAGCTATCACACTGGATTCACGAGAAGAATTCATCACCCGATTTGTGCAACACAGCCTTGAGGGCTAATCATCAGGCCTGGACCTCACCTCGCATGCGATAACGTGCCCCTCCTGCCTGAGCGCTCATTGCCGCTGCTCAGAGGTGGCGAAGGATGCGCACAACAAGAGGAAATTCCACCCATTGCGTAAACATTTTCTTTCGTGTAAGTTTTTCTTGACTCAAAGGAGATCGGCTTGACCGGCAACGAGACCACATTGCTCACACGACTCCAGGCTTTGGCACATCCAGTCCGACTTTGGATTATTTCCAACCTCGCGGACGGTCGTCGCGCCTTCGTCAGCCAGTTGGCAAAAGAAGCAGGCATCAGTCGCCCGCTGATGAAGATGCATCTCCTGAAGCTTGAACGGGCAGGATTGGTACGCAGCGCTTTTGAGGCGGCAGAAAGCGGCAAGCTCGCCAATTTTTATGAGATCAGCCCGTTTTCACTGGCAATCAGTCCTCAGAGCATTGCCGAGGCAGGACCGCACCCAAGGCCGAGCGATTACCACAACTCAGGAGCCAACAATGACTAACGCGCCCGCATTCATCATTCTGTCTGTTCTGACGCTCTTGGTGATCGTCATCGTGTTTGCCATGAAGTATCTGACTGCCGCTCGCCGAGGCCGCGCGCTGGAAATGAAGGAAAAAGAAACAGTAGCGGCCATCGAAGGCTTGCGACAGGAGATCGCGCAACTGACGAACCGGCTTAATGTGGTGGAAAAACTTCTGAAAGACGTCGAATGACCACGGGTAGTTGTCATGGATATCCGACGCTGAAGAGGCTCTGCCACCCCCGGCGCGACTTCCCGTTGCTGGTAGCCTCCAGAGCGGGCCTGTCACAGTCATAATCGTGCGGAATGGCGGTCTGATGCTCTATGAACTGATAAAGTCTGTCCATATCATAGCGATGGTGATCTGGTTCGGTGGGACCATGACGGCAGCGCTCGCCCTTCTATACGCAATGCCTGAGACCATCGCCCGATTCGTGCGGTTCGATCGCAGCGTAACAACGCCTGCCATGGTCGTGATGTGGGCGGCCGGGCTGACGATGGCATTCTGGCACGGATGGTTTGCGAGCATATGGCTCGCAGTCAAGCTCGTAATTGTCATCGCCCTGTCTGGGGTCCACGGCATGGTCTCTAGCAGTTTACGGCGGGTGCAATGTGGGCCACCGAAACAGCCCGACATTATGCGCCTCGTGCTTCCGGTGATGTTTATCTGCATCAGCGCAATCGTGTTGCTGGTGATCATCAAACCATTCTGAGATCAGAGCACCCAGCAACAGAAAGCAACATCCGCAAAAACCACGGTGAAGTCCGGAGTAGCAGCTTCGGCGATGGGGAACTGCTGCCTCGGCGGATGTCAGCCTGAGGCCTGCGCGTCGAGAACATGCGCTTAGCAGCACTAAACGATGACGTTCCCAAAACCATGCGTGGAACAGCAAACAAAGAGAGGTTCTCGCGATGAACAGTATCATAAACGGAGCAGCTTGGGTCAGCTATCCCGTACTTTTCCTCCACGTTGCTTCTGGCTTCATCGGCATGTATGGCGGCTTCGTCCCCCTCTTTACCCGGAAAGGTGGGATTTCGCACCGTAGATGGGGCCTCGTATTCGTCTGGGGTATGGCTATTGCCGCAGTTACGGCCTTTCCCTTAGCTTTCTGGAGCCGTGACATTTTTCAGGCCACGATCGGCCTGCTGAGCGGGTATCTCGTACTCATGTCGGTGCGCAGTTTGCACATTAACAAGGCTCCGCGCCCCTCGCTGGACTGGAGCGTCGCATTTGCGGGAACGTTCGCCTTCATGGCCATGATCGGCGCAGGTATTGTGCAATTTAATACTGCACCGTCCCCGCAGGCGCGCGCCTCCATCGTTTTCGGGGCACTCGGTCTTATTGTATGCGCGCGCCAATTCATGGCGCTGACCACCGCCGTCACCACGTTTCGGCAACGGGTGCTTGATCACATGCTTGCAAGCTGTTTGGCTCTGACTTGTGGCGTTGCCTCATTCCTCAACACTCAACTCGGCAACCTCACCGGCCTCGACTGGCCATTGGACTGGCGGATGCTGTTTCCGGTCATCTGCGCTATCCCGATCTTAACCTATTTCCTTATCCGTTGGTCACGAAAGCTACGGGGCGTTGAATCGGTCGCAGGGATCGTTCAGGCGCCGGAAAGCTCTGAAACAACACGGTTTCGCTTCTTTGCGCGAGCTGAAGGCATATCGTTGCTTGTGCTAATGGGGATCGCAGTTCCTCTTAAACATTTTGGAGGGCACCCCGAACTCGTTCGGCTGATGGGTCCGGTCCACGGCGCGCTGTTTGTCTTGTATGTCATAGCTGTAATGCTGGCGCGGCGCCCAAACAGATGGACCACATCAGTTGTGATATGGGCAATTCTCGCGAGTATCGTACCCGGTGGCACGTTTATTTTCGACGCATTGCTTCGTCGGAGAGACAATCGGGAGATCAACCCCGCGTCAGTAGGCCAAACCTTGAGTTAGGGCATCACGATCTCCCCTCTCGGCATTCCATTGCGGTAGAGCAGAAAGCGAGGATTTCGCAGTGGCTATCCGTCTCTGAAAGCTAGTTTCCCGCTTATCCCTTGACCGCGATGAGAATGATGCATATACGATTTATATATGAATCATGCGTCTGGGGATTGCGATGGGCATCGTAAAAATTGACGAAGCGCTGCACGATGAGGTTCGAAAGGCCAGTTCGGTCATGTGCCGCTCCATCAACGCGCAGGCTGAATTCTGGATGAAGATCGGCATGCTGGCCGAGGCCAATCCAACCCTGTCCTTCAATGACATTGTCAAAATGCAACTGGAGGCGGCGGAACGACAACCAAAGGACCTAGAAGCCGCCTGACATGGTCAAGACTCCTGATGAGCTGGCGCTCATGCGCATATCGGGCAAGATGTTGGCGTCCGTCTTCGAAATGCTCGATCGGCAAGATTTGGTCGGCATGTCAACGTTGCAGATCAACGATCTGGTGGAACGCTTCATCAGCGTGGACCTCGCCGCCCGTCCTGCCAGCAAAGGCCAGTATGGTTTCAAGTATGTGCTGAACTGCTCAATCAACGACGTTGTCTGCCACGGCGTTCCCGACAGAAATGAGATCATTCGTGATGGCGACATCGTCAATTTTGATATCACGCTCGAAAAGAACGGCTACATTGCAGATTCGAGCAAGACCTATCTTGTCGGCAATGTTCGCCCTGCTGCGCGACGGCTTGTACGCATCGCACAGGAGGCGATGTGGAAAGGCATAATGCAGGTCCGTCCCGGTGCTCATCTGGGCGATATCGGCTTCGCTATCGAGCGTCACGCCAAAAGGAACGGCTGTTCTGTAGTGCGTGAATATTGCGGACATGGCATCGGCCGCGAGATGCACGAAGAACCGCAGGTATTGAATTTTGGCCGACCGGGAACAGGGATCGAACTGCGAGAGGGTATGGTATTCACCGTCGAGCCGATGATTAATCAGGGCTCTCGTAAGGTCACCACGGCTGAAGACGGATGGACCGTCTTGACAAGTGACGGAAAGCTATCCGCCCAGTTTGAGCACACAGTCGCAGTCACAAGAAACGGCGTAGAAGTCCTGACCCTGCGTCGAGATGAAAGAGCGGCGGTGGCAAGTTGACCGCCCACCAATGCTAACGGTGTTTTCCTCTCCCTATAACGAAGGGCGCCGAACGCGCGAAAACGCCTGCAACCGTCCAGGTTGATCGGTCGGCCGGGAGTTCTTCGGAGAAGAAAGTACCCACTACCGTATAATGGACGCCGTCGGGTGGACCTGTTCCGATTTTGTCCCGGTCCGGTGCTCATGCCCGGCGGCCCTGCGTTCGAAGTCCGTAGCTGATTTCCAGTCGAGGACTTCACCTGCCAAGAGACCGGCCCCGTCAAAAGTGAAGCCCGACTGGATGTGATGCTCCCTCCTGGCGTCGATGATGGTGATCGTCGCGCCGGGCATGGCCCTTCTGAACCGCGAAGCCAGTGAGAGACCAGTCGCACCCGCCGCGGCGATAACGATTCGCGGGCGGGCATGCGAGGTCTGTGCCTACCCGTTGTGCTGGCAGAGCACCAAGAGCAAATGCATCGCCGTTACAGCGCGCGACCGGGTTCGGGATAAAGCCGCAGAGCGAGTGAGGGTCAGGGATTTGCGCTACGGATCGCACTTATGGCCTCGAACTGGCTGAGGAAGACCCTGCCGGTCAGGTGGTCAAGGAAGTCGGCCCGCTCCAGCCGGTCCATTACCGGGCCTTTCACTTCGGTCAGATGGAAGGTGACATCGGCATCCCTGAGTCGGTGGTTGATCTCCTCCAGGCTTTCCAGCGCGCTGGCGTCGATGGCGTTGACGGCGGAACACATCAGCACGACGTGGCGGACGTCCGGCCTTTGCGCAACGAGTTCGGCAATACGATCCTCGAGATAGCGGCTGTTGGCGAAATAAAGGCTTTCGTCGACGCGAATCGACAGGATCTGCGGATCGGTCAGAACCTGGTGTCGCTCGACGTTGCGAAAGTGCTCGGTGCCCGGCACCTGGCCGATAATCGCCATATGCGGTTTGCTGGTGCGGTAGAGGTGCAGAAACAGCGAGAGCGCCACGCCGGCAACGACACCCGGCTCCACCCCCCAGAGCAGCGTGACGATGATCGTCGCGGCCATGGCGGAGAAGTCGGCCTTCGAATAGTGGAAGACATGGCGGATCGCCTTGAAGTCGACGAGCGACAGCACCGCGACGATGATGGTTGCGGCCAGCGTCGCCTGCGGGAGGCTGGTGAGCAGCGGGGTGAGGAAGAGTGTGGCGAAGGCGATGCCGACAGCCGTGAAGACGCCGGCCGCGGGGGTCTCGGCGCCGGCATCGAAATTGACGACGGAGCGGGCGAAGCCGCCGGTCACCGGATAGCCAGAGGAGAGGCCGGCGGCGATATTCGCCGCGCCGAGGCCGATGAGCTCCTGGTCCGGGACGATCCGCTGCCGGCGCTTCGAGGCGAGCGTCTGGGCAACGGAGACGGATTCGACGAAGCCGATGATGCTGATCAGAAAGGCCGGCGCGGCAAGCGTCATGATCAGCTCGACAGAAACCTGCGGGAAGCTGAGCGCCGGCAGACCCTGCGGGATCGAACCGACAAGCGCCACGCCCTTCGCGGCAAGGTCGAGGGCGACGGCGAGCAGGATCGTGACGGCCACGGCCAGGATCGGCGCCGTCTTGGTCGCAAGGTCGGCTGCGCGCTTCGCGACGCCGATGCCGATCAGCAGAGGCTTCAGGCGGGTGCGCGCGAAATAGAGAAAGGCCAGTGCGCCGCCGCCAATGGCGACGGTGTAGGGATTGATCTCGGCGGCCAGGCGGGCAAGCGCGATGATCATCTCGAGGAGCGTGTCGCCGCCGGCCGTAACGCCGAGGATGTGTTTCAGCTGACTGGCGGCGATCAGGATGCCGGACGCGGTGATGAAGCCGGAAATCACCGGATGGCTGAGGAAATTGGCGAGGAAGCCGAGCCGCAGCAGGCCCATCAGCACGAGCATGACGCCTGACAGCAGCGCCAGCACGATCGCCGCCGTGAGATAGTCGGCCGTACCCTGCGCGGCGACCTGGCCGACGGCAGAGGCCGTCATCAGGGAAACGACGGCGACGGGGCCGACTGCGAGCGTGCGGCTGGTGCCGAACAGGGCATAGGCCACAAGCGGCAGGATCGAGGCGTAAAGGCCGACTTCAGGCGGCAGGCCGGCGAGCATCGCATAGGCCAGCGATTGCGGGATCAGCATGATCGTCACGATGATCGCGGCAACGACATCATTGGTGAGTGTCGTGCGGTCATAGGCCCGTGCCCAGTCGAGCATCGGGAGGAAGCGCTGGATCCTGATGGCGGGAAGACGCATGTTCCTGTAGCTCTCCCGCTGCTCAGGCGACGCGCGATTGCGTGCGTGCGGCAACCGAACGGCGGACGAAGCGTGCCAGCGCAATGCCCGCGAGCATCGAGCCGACGAAGATCAGCGCGCTCGACTCTCCGAGACCGAGAGCCGGAACGGCACCGCCCGGACAGAAGCCGGTGATGCCCCAGCCGATGCCGAACACGGCCGAGCCGGCAACAAGCGGAAGATCGAGCTTGCGTGCCGTCGGCAGATGGAACGTCTTGTCGAAGAGCGGCGCCGGGCGCTTCAGGATGAAACTGTAGCCGATGGCGGTGACCACGAGCGCGCCGCCCATCACGAAGGCCAGCGACGGGTCCCAGGTTCCGGCGAAGTCGAAGAAGTTGAGCACCTTGGCGGGATTGATCATGCCGGAAATGGCGATGCCGGCGCCGAAAATGAGCCCGGCAATCAGGGCGGAAAGGATTCGGGCCATCAGAAGCCTCCGAGAAGGTGACGGACAACGAAGACGGTGAGCGCCGTCGAAGCCATGAAGATCAGGGCGGCGGCGATCGAGCGCGGCGAGAGGCGTGCAAGCCCGCAGACGCCATGGCCCGACGTGCAGCCTCCGCCAAAATGGACGCCGATGCCGACGATGAGACCGCCGACGATGAGCCAGGGCGTGGGAACCGGGCTTTCGAACGGCACGGCTGAAGCCCCGGCTACGATAATCAAAGCGGGAGCCGCGACTGCCCCTGCGATGAAAGCAGCGCGCCAGGCCCAGTCATTCGACAAGGGCGGAAGGAGCCCGGAGAGAATGCCGGTCATGCCGGCGATGCGGCCGTGAAAGGCCATGAGGAGGATGGCGGCAAGGCCGATCAAAGCGCCCCCGAGAAGGGAGGCAAGCGGTGTGAACTCGGTCATCGATCAGTCTCGTGGTTGTGTGTTGGTCGTGCCGGTTTGGCAGAACAACCGATGCATGGTGTGGATGAAGGCGGCGACGCGGGCGTCGGCGAGCCGATAGAAGACGTGCTTACCCTCCTTGCGGCCGGCGATCAGTCCTGCCTCGCGAAGACCGGCGAGCTGCTGCGAGAGGCCCGGCTGGCGGATGCCAAGCAGATCCTCGAGCTCGCGCACGGAGCGCTCGCCCTCCACGAGAGCGCAACAGACCAGCAGGCGGTCCGGATTGGACAGCTTCTTCAGGAAGGCCGATGCCTCATCGACATTGGCCTTCAGATCGGCGGCTTCGCAGGAGAGCTTTTCGATCACCGGTTCAGTCCCAGGATGCGCCTGTCAACAGATCGAGCGGGATCTTGAGATAGCGCCGGCCGTTCGCTTCCGGTTCGGGCAGACGGCCACCCCTGGTGTTGATCTGCAGCGAATGCAGGATCAGCTTCGGCATGGGCAGAGTTCTGTCGCGGGCCTCGCGCGCGGCGACGAACTCCTCTTCCGTCTTGTACTTGGCCATGTGGATGTTCTTCGCCTTCTGCTCGGCGACCGTCGACTCCCACAGCGGTTCCCGGCCGCCGGGCTGATAGTCATGACCGGTGAAGATGCGGGTCTCGTCGGGAAGCGCCAGAATGTCCTGGATCGACTTCCACAGCACCTTGGCGCTGCCGCCGGGAAAGTCGGCGCGCGCCGTTCCGCTGTCGGGCATGAACAGCGTGTCATGGACGAAGGCGGCATCGCCGATGACATAGGTGATCGAGGCGAGCGTATGGCCGGGCGAGAACATCACCTTGGCATCGATATTGCCGACCCGGAAGGTGTCTCCGTCGGCGAAGAGCCGGTCCCACTGGGAGCCGTCGGCCGGGAAATCCGGCCAGTTATAGAAGTCCTTCCACAGCTTCTGGACCTCGGTGACCTTCTCGCCGATGGCGGTCTGTGCGCCTGTCTTCTGTTTCAGGTAGGCAGCAGCCGAGAAATGATCGGCATGCGGATGGGTGTCGAGGATCCACTCGACCTCGTAACCCTTGTCCCGCACGAATTCGAGGATGCGGTCGGCATTCGTCGAAGCCGTCTGGCCTGACTTCTCGTCGAAGTCATAGACGGGATCGACGATCGCGCATTTCTTCGTCTCGGGATCGGCGACGACATATTGGATCGACCACGTGCGACGGTCGAAGAAGCCGGTCACTTCCGGTTTCGGGGCCATAGGAACTGCCTTTCTGAAGGTTCGTGTGCTGAAAATGGATTTGCGGTGCTAGTGGCCATGGGCTCCCAGCCAGGCAACGGCTCCTGACAGATCGAAGCCGCGTTCCCGCCCGAAGGGGATGACGTCGTCTTTCGCCATGCGGCCGTCGAGAACCTCGCCGAGGGTCCAGAGCGTCAGGGAACGGGTGCCGGACCGGCAGAAGGCAAGAACCTGGCCGTCGCTATCAGCGAGCGCGCGTTGAAACGCCCGCACGGTATCTTCGCTGATCTCGGCCGCGCGCACGGGAATATGCGTACTGGCGAGTCCGGCCTGCGCGGCGGCCTCGGCAATTTCGCTGGCACGCGGCTGGTCGAAATCCTCGCCATCCGGCCGATTGTTGATCAGGGCCCGAATGCCGGACCCGGCGGCCGTGCTGACATCGCTGGTGCTGAGCTGTTCGCAGATCGACAGCCGGTCGTTGATCCGGACAGGCTTCATTGCCGCCCCCCCCCTTTGAGAGGGCACGTGTTGAAGCCGAAGAGCGGATAGACCGGGCAAGTCGAGAACAGGCCCGTCAGCAGCGGAACGAGCCCGATCAACCCCCACCAGCGTGCGTTGCCGTCAAGCAGAAAGATGAGCGACAGCAGCGCGAGACCGACGATGATCCTGAGGATGCGATCGATGCCTCCGACATTTTTGGTCATGGTCCATTCCTTTCGTTTGAAGGTCGCGCACCGATTATTTCGCGACAACGATTGCAAAAAATTGCAACTATCAGCGTGCACAAGTTCAACAACGGCTCGGCCTCCATTCCCGATCAGTCCTGCGTGACTTTCCTGCGCCCGGAAGCGCGATTTCCCGCAGAAGGACCGTCGGCGAGCGTGGCCGTTCCCTTTGCTGCCCGCGGCTCGCAAAAGGACTTGTAGAGCACGCTCAGGACGCTGCGGGCCGGCTCGCTTTCGATCCGATACCAGATGGTCTGGCCGTCCCGTCGGCCTGCGATGAGTCGATCACGGCGCAGCAAAGCCAGGTGCTGGGACACGGTCGAGTCGCGAATGCCGAGGAACTCCGCGAGTTGCCCGACTGATTTTTCGCCCTCGATGAGCTGGCACAGGATCAGGAGGCGGTGCCGATTAGCGAGCGCCTTCAGCAATTCGCTGGCATCGTCGGCGGCGGTCTGCATGGATTCGAGATCGATTTTCATTACTGCGAATCTACGATGATTTGAATATATAGGTCAATGGGAAAATTTGGCGTGCTCGGTGCGGCGCAGGATCGACCTTTGTCCAAGGAGAGCTACACCATGGCGAATGCCCGACCGAGCCCCTGGCTGACAGCATTGCGCAACGGCAACCAGATCCTAGCCCGTCCCGATGCACTGGAAGTGCGTCGCGCTTATGCAAACTGCAATTGTTCTTCGGCGGTCTTACCGAAACCAAAGCGCTGATAGAGATGCGTCAGCGCAAGCAATTGTTCGCGCAGCCTATGGCGGTTTGGCGGTCGGGATCGCGTGACATGTTCCGTTCGCCGAAGAGCTTGAGCCGGTTCATTTGGCCTCGGTACGACTTCGTGCATGATAGCCTGTCCATTTCTTCCAGAGAGCCCGGTCAGACATCAGGTTGTCCACAGCATCTCATTGCGCGAGATCGCGGCGGGGCAATCGGGTTTCCAGGCCCGGCTGTTCCCTCGGATCGGAATGATCGGCTCCGCGCCGCACTCAAGGATCGCGGCATGACAGCGGCGTTTGTCGGAGGCTCCGTCCGCTATAATTGTCATGATATCCTCGGTGACCTGGATCTGCGACATCAGCTCCGGCAGGATCGGGCTGTCGCCTTGTCGGCTGGAGGTGAACTCGACAGCACGGATTTCACCTGTCGTGGTGCCGTCACCAGGTCAACATTCCGCCACTTCCGCCCGTGCGTTGCACCATGCTTACGGGCCCGCCACTCGCCATCACCGCGAAAACGGATGTCCATGTCTGCAAAGCGGCTGTTCCGAACCTTCGCGAACAAGGGTGCGGCCATATCTTTCAAATTGCCTCGATTGGTGCGCGTATCGCTTCGGCGGGGCTGAGCGCCTATGACCTGCCCCCCCACGAAGTCCCGCACCATGATGTAGAGTCTGCTCAACCCTGAAGGAGCAGACGAATGAGAAAGAGCCGTTTCATCGAGGCGCAGATGCGGTTGATTACGTTCGACGTGCCGACAAGGCAACAGCAGAAAACGATCAAAAGTGGCGACATCTCTCAGTCACTACAGGAGAGAATTGAGGTTCTGACTATACTGGAGCCATCCAGCTATACTAAAGACTCACCCCTCTCTGCCGCCCAACTTGCCAAGACACCGATCCGCCCTGCACGACGCCCATGACCTCGCGGCCGAGCTGGCGGTCGATGACCGGCCGCCACGGGACAAGGGTGAACTCGTGGGATTTCTCGACCACGGCGAACTTGCCGCTGGATAACTGCACCGTGCCGGTGAACCTGCCGCTGACATTCTCGCCGTCCATGGCGGCGCGGAACGGCAGGCCCTTGCCCTCGGCTATCTCCGCGCCGACACGAGCAACCTCGCGCTCGCGCAGCGTGGCGAGAAGATTGCGCCGATAGAAGATGCGACCGTTCTGCGCTCGGGTCGCGTCGCCCTGTTCGATATGATGCTCGCGGCGCCGGTCCATGGCCTCGCGCACCTGCTGGCCGAAGCCGGTCGGGGCAAGGTCGGCCGTCTCGCCCTGGATCAGCCGCCGGTCCAGCCAGGTCGCGCCGTCCGATCCGATCTGCTTTTCCAGACCGACCGGGGAAAGGACGCGAACGCTGGCCTGCCGGTCGCGGCCGGCGTCATAGGCGGCGGCGCGGCTGACCAGATCATCGGGGATGCGCCATTGGTCGGCGTCGATCCGCTCGACGATCCCGGCGCGGCGCAACGCCTCCAGCCGGCGGACATGGGCATCGACATAGCCCTCATAGTCGCCGCCCGGAACGCGGCCCTCGAACTTCGCCTGCTCCAGATGGCGGCTCGGCCGATAGATGCCATCCTCGGCGATAGCCGTGATGGTGCGGTCGGACGGCCGGGCTGCCGCCTCGGCCGGGCCGATCTGGACGACGCTGCCGATGCGGGCATCCTCCAGCCTTTCGGGCGCGATGCCCGCGATGTGGTGTGTGCGGCCGTCGATCCCGTCCACCACAACGGTCAGGTTCTCGCCCAACTCGTCGGACAGATGCTTGTCCACGACACGGCCGATAATAGGCGTCTCGGGCGCTCCGTCATGGATTTGGAAGCTCATGGGATCGCGTTCGCCGCCCTGCGGGCCGAGCGCCTTCTGCATGGTGCGGATAATGTCGCCACGCTCGCCAAGCTCGCGCAGGGCCGGTTCCATGTCCTTGCTCAATTCCCAAACGCCGGGCGCGTGCTCGGTCGCCAGCCCCATCTTCTCCAGCTTGGCGAGGCGGCGCAGGCGTAGCGTTCGCTCGAACTGCCGCTTCGGCTCTGCCGGTTCATGACGCAGGTCGAGGAAACGGGCATCGGCTTCCTCGGCCATGGCGCGGTCGATGCGGGTGAAACGGTCCTGGTCGATCTCGGCCGACAGCTTGCGGGTCTGCTCGATCTCGGTCACGGGGCCGAGGTCGAGGCTTGCAAGCTCGCTGGCCCGTTCGCGCAGGCCGGCGGAAAGGTAGTCGCCGTTGATGACCAGATCCCCGCCCATATCGTCGCGGCCGTTGACGATGACATGCACATGGGGATGGCCGGTGTTGTAGTGGTTGACCGCTACCCAATCGAGTTTCGTGCCGAGGTCGGCTTCCACCTGTTTCATGAGGTCGCGGGTGTAGGCCGTGAGGTCAGACAGCTCCGCGCTGTCCTCGGGCGAGACGATGAACCGGAACTGGTGGCGGTCGTCCTTGCCGCGCTCAAGGAAGTCGTCAGCGTCGGCCCGGTCCTCGGTCCCCGAATAGAGCCGGCCACGCTCGCCGTCGCGCGAGGTTCCGTCACGCTGGACATAGCGCAGATGCGCGCGGGCGCGGCCGTCCTTCCATGCGGCCCGGACGCTGCGCTGCTTGACGATCACGCGGCGGCTGCCCGGCTGGCGATGATGCCATTGGCCGGAGATGTTGCGGGCGCGCACGAAGCTCGCGCCCCGGCCGCGCTTCACACCCTTGCCGCTGGCGACCACGGCACGGGACCGGCCCGGCGATGACGGGCGGGCGGATGACGACATGCAAGGGGCGCGGGAGGCCGCCGCCTGATGCTGCCGAGTAATCTTCCTGACCTGCGTGAGAAAGCTCTTGGTCTTGCCGGTCTTCGGCGTGTCGGATCGGATGCGGCCGGGCTTCGGGCGGAAACAGTTTTCGTCGTCGGCGCTCACGGGCGCGACTCCAGCCAAAACCGCCGAAAAGAGGCCGATATGGGCCTATGGTGCCGCTCGAAACCCTGCAAAGCCAAGGCTTTGCGCAAAATCGCAGCACGCGGCCCCTCAAAACCATGGTGCCGGAATCGGCCGCCTAACCAGTGTGCAGACAACCATAATTTCCAGAAGCGGCCCGACATGGTGCCGTCTTCTTTAATCTTGCCCTCCGCCTTCCCTGTCGTCTTCGCCTTTCCTGCCGACAATTCAGCCAGGCACAATCCTGCCTGTCTGGACGCCGGAACGGATTGCGCGGAGTGCGGGAACGCCGCCTTCATGGTGTTCCCCCGTCGTCCGTGCGGGCGACGAAAATGCTGCCGTCCTGAGGTTTGGTGCGAACAGGATCGCGCACCGGAACGGTTGCGCGAACGTCATCGGGTCGCGCTTCGGATGACGATGCTACGGCAGTCCGTGCGTCCGCCGAGCGCATGACGAACAGCCCGGCCTCGCGCCAGTCGGGTGGTGGCGGCGGTGCCAGCGCAGGCACTTCTGACGCGGCCGCGCCGCCGAGGATCGGCGCAAGGGTGGCGACATAGGCGCGGGTTTCTGCAGGTAATACCCGCCCGGTCGCAAGGTATTCGTCGTAACGGCCGGGACCGGCATTGTAGGCCGCCAGCATCGCGCCGACATTGCCGTAGCGATCCCACATTTCGCGCAGATAGGCCGCGCCCGCCATGATGTTGTCGCGCGGATCGTAGGGATCACGACCAAGGCCGTGACGGACCCGTAGGCCCGCCCAGGTGTCGGGCATGACCTGCATCAATCCCATCGCCCCGGCCGGGGACACCGCCAGCGTATCGCCGGCACTTTCGGCGTGCAGAACGGCGCAAATCCAGTCTTCGGGAATTCCGAAGCGCCGCGCCGCTTCGGCGATATAAGCGGTATAGGGCTCAATGACGGCAGGCCGAACGATCAGTGTCGATTGTGCAACAGCAATCGCCGATCCGCTGCCAAGCGACAACAGACCGGTTGTCAAGACAACGGCATAGCGCCGCACCGCCCGGGATATGTCGGGGAGCCAAACTGCCAGCACTCTCATCGCTGCCAAAGCCAAGGTGTACGTGCCCGCGCAAAGCCGCCACTGACCTCCGCTGTGCGCGCCAACCGTCTTTTGCCTGAGCAGGACGACGGCATGAGACGACCTTTCCCCGATCAACGGGATGTGAGTTCTGAGCAAGGGGATGGCGCGGAAATGCATGGCCTTAGTCCCGCTCGTCACGCGGTCTTGGGCGACTCCAGTGCAGCGACCACGACGCGCCCGCGTCATCGTCGCGGAACAGGTTGGCGCGGATGGGATGCGGGAATGTTGGATCGTCCAGCAGCACCGAAAGGTATTCGCCAGCCTTTTCGCCGGTGCGTTTCCAGGCTGCACCGATCTCCGGTCCTTCAACGGCACCGTGATGGACGCGGTAGTTGGGGACATTCTCTGCGTCCGCCTCCTCCACCGGAACGATGAAGAGTTCGCGATCGAGGGTGAGTGTGTGGATGCGACCTAGATAGCCGTTTTTCTCGCGCGTGAACTGACCGATCTGAGGCATGACAATCTCCTTGGCGGTGAGGTTGGAAAGACCGTCGGCGGGCACCGCTCCCGCTGATGGGGAAGCAGTCAATGCGTCTGTGCGCTCCACTCGTAGCGGCTGTCGCCTTCCTCATTGGTCCAGAGCGGGATGGCGCGGCCGATGACGGAACTTGCGGGGATGGGTCCGAAATAACGACCGTCCAGGCTGTCTCGGATTTCCCAATTCATGAGGAAAAGCTGGCCGTCACCGATGACGCGGCAGCCCTGCCAGATGGGCAGATCGCGGCCGAGGCTGTCGCGCTCCAACGCCTCGCCCATCTCGATTCCGTCAACCGTGATCGTGCGGCCGGCGCGGCAAACCCGCTGTCCCGGCAGGCCCAAGACGCGCTTCAAGAGCGGGACGCCTCGCGCGATATAGCCGCGCTCGACCATGTAGGCGGCGAGCGGTTCGGGCGGCATGATGGCGACCAGTTCGGACACGTCGATTCGCTCGGCCGGCACGACTGTGTAGAAGCCGATGGGCGCGCTGGCGGTGGCATTCCAGATCAACCTTGCCGGCATATCGACGACACTCATGGCAGCGATGACGCTGACAGCCAGCACCGTCACCGTGAGGACGCGGCGGCGCGTCATGGCTCGATCCTCCGTCGCCCAATCCAGGCGGCGTGCCGCTCAGGCGTGTAGGCGCTCGGTTCCAGGTTAGCTGTCAGGCGGTTGTGGACGTGCCGCCAGTAATCCGGGGACACGTCGGCCGGATCGAAACCGAGGGCTTCCAACGCGTCGATGACGGCAAGCGCCCGCTGCACCTTCTCCCAGCCATTGAGGCGCAGAAGGATGTCGCCACCGGGCCGGACGAAGGGCAAGGTCTGGAACGGTTCGCCGCGACCGATGGCGCGCACGATGTCGATGCGCGAGACTACGGTGCCAAAGTCGTTTGCTGCCCATCGCACGAAGGCGAAGATGCTGCCGGGCGGAAAGCCGACGATGCTGCGGCGACGGTCGATGATCTGTTCGTAGCTCTTGCGGCCGAAGCGTATCCAGTGCTCGACCCTCTGCTTCTGAAAGGTCAGCTCGACAAATGTAGTGAACGGCGCGGGTTCGTCCGGCAGCGATCGACCGTGCGCCTTCCTGTGGGAACGACGGATCATGGTTCGTCTCCGGTAATGTCGGTGGATGTGCGGGCGAGCACCGCGTCGAGCGCAGCTTCGGTGCGCAGGATAGCGCGACCAATGGCTTCGGGAATTTGCGGAAGAACGGCGTCGCCGAAAGCTTCGACGATCAGACTGGCCGCAGAAGTCCCTTTGCGACTGCCGAGTGCAATGCGCGTGTCAGCCACCCAGGTGGAAAGCCCATCATCCAGCCGTAGGTGATGGGCAAGGCCGCCGTTCCAGTCAGCCCATGGCTCCGCAGCATCGTCGCCAGCGCCCGCGCTCCCGCCCATTTGTCCGGCGCGCGATCCGTCATCGCCCCGTTCATCACCGCGTCCATGGTCGGAGATTTCCGGCGGTCGTAGGCCGGACTCCAGCCGTCCATCCTGCTGTCTCTCTTCGTCGGCGTCGGCAGGATTTCCGCCGCATGGCGCAACAGGTTCGGTGTGTCGATCTGCGCCTTCGCGCCGCTCAATCGCCTTCCTGTCTCGATCTCCTGCGCGCTCAACCTGCGCCCGCCGTTCGGCTTTACCGGCGTCGGCATCAGGCTGCAGGAGCGTTCCAGACTGTCGAAATGCAGCGCCTCGCTGATCGTCGGTGTCCGGTCGAAATCGTCCTGGTCCGATGTCATCCGGCCCTTGTGCTTGCGCAGAACGCTCTCCCGCGGTGCGGGGTTCGCAGTCGGCGTTCCCATCATCCCCGCGTGTCGACTGGCATGGCCCTGCAATTGGCTGAGAACGTCGCCCCGGCCACCCCGATCCGCATCCGACTTCCTCGGCGTCGCAAGGATCATTCGCAGCGGATATGTCGATCCCGCTCCGCCGCCCGCGCCATCCTTCATCCCGTCCGATGCCATCGGCGTCGGCAGTGGGCGGTTGCGGAACAGCTCGTAGAGGCCCGATTCCCTCATCGCCCGGCGCGCGCCCGAACCACCCTCCAGACGGATGCCGCCCTGCTGGGACTGCGATACCGGCGTGGGCAAGCTGTTCGGGGTCGTAGCCGATAAGCCAGGACCGCTTGCGGACGTGGTTGGCGCCAACGCTGTCAGCACCCACCACGCACGGTTCGACGGCGTAGCCGAGCGCTTCCAGTTCAGCGAGCAGCCGGTCAGCGCCGCGAGTTCTGAGATTAGCGCTGTTCTCAAAAGCGAACCAGCGAGGGCGGCAATCTCCGACAAGCCGGACGGCTTCGAGGTAGAGGCCCGACCGCTCGCCGTCGATCCCTTTGCCCTTGGTGTTGGCGCTGCTGATGTCCTGGCAGGGCGGGCTGCCGACGACGATGTCGGGCAGGACTCCAAGGTCGGAAACAAGGTGAGCTGCCGTGAGTCCGCGCACGTCCTCGTAGAGTCTGACATGGGGATTGTTCTCTGCATAAAGGATGCGCCGCCATTCGACGATTTGGCAGGCGGCGATGGTAACGAAGCCGGCGCGGTGCAGGCCGAGCGACCAGCCGCCCGCGGCGGCGCTGAACAGGTCGAGTGCGCGCGTCAAAGAATAGAAGTTAGATTCTTTGTTAGATTCTTCTATAAAGTGCGCGGCGCGATTTGCGCCTAATGTGCCGATACTGTTTGCGCCTAATCTGCCGATAGGTTCCACATGGTTATCCACAGGCACTGTGGATAAGTTTCCGGGGTAAAAACGCACCAATTCGCGCCGATCCTCCCACTCGATTTCGAGACGGTATCCGGGCAGCGGCTGGCGGGCGGCGATCCGGCGCAGGTCGAGCGCGAAGTCGGACGACCGCGCGAGACTGCCGGACTTTTCGTGAAGGTGGCTGATCTCGAAAGCCCAGCCGTCAGGTTGGTGGCCGGCATGCTTGCGGGCAACGCGATAGAGCCATCGCTCGATGCCGCCAGTCAGCCGGAAATAGGCCGGGTCTATGGTCAGGATCAGAGAGCGGTCGATAACGCTCTGGTAGAACCATTCGGGCAGGACGAACTCCATGCCCTCCACGCGGCCGGAGCGCGTTGTCATTTCCTCCCACTCGTTGATCCATGAGAATTGCCGCCGGCGCCAGTTCGGGCCGTTACGGATCGTCGTGGCGACAACGGTGGATTGCAGGCGACCAAGCGCCGCCTTCAGAAGCTGATACTGATGGTTCCCGGTCGGGCGTCCGATCGCACGCAGCAACTGATAGGGCGTGAAACGGAAGAAACGTGAAGTCGGGATGCCGCTGTTTTCGGCTGCGACGATCTGCGACGCGGCCCAGATCAGGACATCAGCATCCCAGATGGTCGCCATGCCATGTTCGGGCATGGCGAAGACCTGCACCTCGACATCTGCGCCCTTGTAGAGAATCGGTTTCATGCGTGGGCGCTTGCCGAGCGAAAAGAACGGCCGTTCCATCAGGTCGCGCTGGTCACGCGGCGCAGCGTCCCCGGTCGCCACCACGAACGGGTCGAGATGGCTGCGCTCGCTGACCACTTCCGTCTGCGCTGGTCTATGATCGTCGTCACGCAGCATTCAGAGTTCTTCCCGCTCCGCAGGTGTCAGCGGTCGCGCGGGAAAGACCGTGCGGGCGTTCGCGTCGCGAGTGGACTTGCGTGCGCCGATTGCACTCCAGGCTTCCAGATCCTGCACGGCATAGACGACCCGTCCCCCGATCTTTCGGTAGACGGGGCCGGTGCCGTAGGTTCGGTGCTTTTCGAGAGTGCGCAGCGATATGCCGAGGAAGCGCGCAGCCTCCTGCGTGCGAAGCAGCCGTGGCGGCAGGTCGGCATTGCGGCCGTGGATCATGGTATCGCCTCCGGTTGGTCAGACAAACGGCCGCCGAGAGGGCGGCAGGCTGTGGCGAACCATGGCGAACGACGTGCGGCATGTAGCGTGCCGCATTTGCGCCCCTGCGCTGGCGGCACCCCTCAAGGCGGAAGTGAAATGGGAGTATTTCCGTGAGAAGAAGTCAGCCGGGCTCAAACGGTAAAGACAACCGTGCCCGGCTCGGCTATGAATGAAAGCGGAGCAGACGCGCTGCTCCGGGGCGTCGAAACCCCTGACTAGCGGTTGGTGTCGGCCGTGACGGCACCACACTCCTTGACCCTATGGTCGGGGAGCCTGTGGCGTATGTCCAGGGCTACCCGCCTAAAGGCCATGGGGCCGTCTAGTCACGGTTTCGAACTCCCCGATCACCAGGTCTGAGGGGCCATTTGCGGGGGCGCACCGCAAGCAAGGCTCTCCGGGAAGAAGGGGATTGACAATGGGAACGCCCGTCGAACTCGACCCCGATGTGGATGATGAGGCACCGACAGGCAACGAGATCACCAGCTATGACGAGCGGCATTTCGTGACCTATCTGAGGCTTCTCGACGCCAGGGCCGAAGGGGCGGACTGGAAGGAAGTCGCGCAGATTGTCCTGCACCGCGACCCGGTCGCCGACGAGACGCGTACTTATCGGTGCTGGCAAAGCCACCTGGAGCGCGCACAATGGCTTTCGCGCGAGGGATATCGCAATCTTCTGAGGCAATCACCGACCAGCAAGTCCTGAAGCGGTCAACGCTTGCCAGGTTTGATCGGATAATGCAGCAACAGGCGATACCCGCCTCGCATCATCCTGGTGCCATGTGCCACAAGGCGACGCGCTTTGCTCTTGCGCGGGTCGCCCTCGAAGTCCTCCTTGGTCCCGCGAAAGCCGAGCAGGACTTTTGCGATGGTGCGATAACTCTCTCCACACAGCCTTGCGTCGAGCGCCCGTAAAGACAGGATGTACCATTGCCGGCGCTGTGCAGGAAACGCCCGAAAATCGGGACCTGACGCCCGGCCATTGAGAGAGCGCCAGAAACGACGGGCCGCATGTGCACGAAGTTCCAGATAGACGTCCATGGGCAGGGTGAGCGCATAAAATGCCGCTGCGTCCGGTATCGCCCCGGGCAGCCAGAACTGATGCGCAACACCGTTGGCTCGCCAGATACCATGCCAGCCATCGGCGGCGCGGCGCAAATCGAGATCGTCAAGCTGGGCCAGCGTAACGATCGGTTCCGTGTCGCCGTTCCTGCGTTCTACAGGTGACAGCATCACGGCTTCAGGATAGAGGCTCGGATTCCAGAACGGTGTCTGGCAATCAGGCGGCACGTCGGGGTCGCAGGGGAAATCGCAACCCCCAACGGTTGGCAAATACGTCAAGGTCACGGTCAGCCGGTTGGTCCGTCAGCACGGCCGCGTTGTAATCCTGACGGTAATCCTCGTTCCGGCGGAGATATTCCCAGGCGAACCCGGCGGCCGGAAGGTGCATCGTATGCCTGTACGCCGCCGGTGAACGCCAGTCGATGCTGAGCATGGCGTCACCTCCCAAAACCGGGGCGCGCAGGGCGACGCCCCGGCAGAGGATTTTATGCAATCAAAGCAAGACGAAGAAGCCGCGCGTCCCAGATATGTTGATCGCGGAAGGTGATCACTCTGCGTCGGATTGCCCTGACGTCTCCTGTCGCGAGCCGGGCGTAGCCCGGCGAGCGTTTGCTCGGTCGAAGATATGACTTTCCGCGCGTACAGGAGGTGCCCGCACATGGCAGGCACTTTGGCCAGAGAAAAAGGGGCGGCCTATGCGGCCGCCCTGTCGCCCTTCTGCTGCATCCATGCAAGCCGCCTGCTGGCCGTCTGGTGGTGGCCGCTGTCCAGCTCGATGCCGATCCAGTCGCGGCCGATCTGCTGCGCCGCCGCCAGGGTGGAGCCGCTGCCGCTGAACGGGTCCAGCACAAGCTCGCCGGGCTTCGTGAAAGCCTCGATCAACGGCGCCAAGGCTTCGACCGGCTTTTGCGTCGGGTGCAGCTTGTTGCCCGCATAGGGGAAGTCGATCACGTCCGGGATGGGATTTTCAGGCAGACAAACATTGCCCTTCGCCAGCAAGTAAGCCTGTTCATGCTGATAGCGCAGGAACTTCGCCGACGACGCATAACGCTTGCGGAACACGATATGTCCGACAATGCGGAAACCTGCCGCCTTCCATGCGTCCATGAACAGATCGACCTTGTTCCAGCCATAGAAGGAAACGGCGAAACCGCCATCCTTCAAAACGCGGTGCATCTGGTTGAAGGCGGGGCGGAGCCAGCGAGCATTGTCGTCGTTCGCCACCTTCCTGCCGTTGCGATCCCGATAGTTCACGAGATAGGGCGGATCGGTCAGAATGAAGTCCACCGATCCCCTTTCAAAAGAACGCATCGCCTGGATGCAATCGGCATTGACGATCACGTTGCGCGGGGTGTTGAAGGTGCGGGTCATGGGTCTTCCTTTCCGGTTGCAGGGTTCAGAGGAAGCGAAGCGCTCGCTCCTGAACCCTTGCCCGTCGGCGAGACCGGGGTAGCAAGGTGCAAGGAAAGTCTTTGGCACCGTGGAATAAATGGAGGGGACCCGCTTGCGGGGGGCGAGCCGTTTATGCCGCGAAAGGCCAGAGAGTTTTCTTGGGCCGCGCGAGGGCAGCGCCCTTAGCTCTTGCTTCAGAAACCGGGTTATTTCGGCTTTCGTACGGATGAGCTTGCGTGCAAGGCAGACGCCCGGCGGCTCACTTCAGATTTCTGCTGCCATACGCTAAAGCTGGCAACTTAATACTTTCGCACTTTCCGGAGAGCGATCCGGGGGGCTCATCTTTGGACCATGAACATCTCACGAAAAAGCTGTTCCGATCTGACGATCCCCTTGTCCGTAAGCCAGACGGATTTCGCTTTGTTGACCGGATTGCCGATGAAGCCCTTCTCGTGCAGTCGGTTCATCGCGCTCCAGTCGAATCCCTTCCATGCTCGGCCGTCCCCGTCGAGCGTCAGGTAGAGCAGCGCGAGAATCGCATCGTCGATCCTGTCCTTGTCGATCTCCATTGCGCGATGTTCTCCCGATTCCAGAGCATCCTGATTATACGCTACAGTATCCCATATGCCGCACGGGTGCGACGCGGGGCTTTCCTTTCATGCACGAGCGGTTCTTCGATGGTCCCTGCCCCCTCCGGGCAATGGGATTTTTGGAGACGATGGCGCTCAAACGCAGCAGGATCAACATTGAGGTCTTTGGACCTCCGGCCTCGTCGGAACCGGCGCGGAACGGCGGCAGTCGCGCCGACGAAGCGGTCATGATCCTCACCCGGCTGCTCGGCCGCCAGATCGCCCGCGAGCAGTTCGAGCGCAAGCTGGCGCTGGAACGCAGGGTACAGAAGAAGCGCCCAGCAGGCGAGGATGCGTGATGCCTGTGGTTTCAGGCACCGGGTTTGTTCAGGATGCAGTCATGACCACTGTTGATTCCATTTCTTTCCAGCCCAGTCCCGAAGAACTTTTGCATCAGGCGCGACAAGCGCCGGTGGAGATCACCCGGCACGGTCGCCGCGAATTCGTGCTGATGCGCGCCGACCACTATGACTGGCTCCGGGCTGCCGCGCAGCGACGTCACCGCACGGCGGAAGCTGCCGATATCGTCATCGACGCGGTTGAGCGCGCAGAGATGAACGCCGGGCTCATGCCGCTGGACGCCCCGCTCGGATAGGCGATCAGAGCGCCCCGCACATCGGTCATCGCCTCGTCGCGACACCCGCGCCGGGGCATTCGCATATTCTTCTTGTGACCGTTTTGGTCCCGTGATATAGGTACGCTATGAGGATCATTGCCCGCCGCACCTTGCGGCAGTTCGTCGACAGCCTCGCGGGGCAGAAGGACCAGCCGGCGGTCAAGGCCGCGCTCGACGCCTGGTTCGACGAAGTCAGCAAGGCGGACTGGACCAGTTCGGCGGATGTGAAGCGGCTCTACGCGACGGCCAGCATCGTCAGCGCCGAACGCATCGTCTTCAACATCAAGGGCAACGATTATCGCCTCGTGGTGGCGGTCGATTTCGAGAAGGGCATCGTCTGGATCAAGTGGATCGGCACCCACAAGGCATATGACAGGATCGACGTGACGGAGGTCAGACATGGCGACTGAGCTGAAGCCCATCCGCACCGAGGCGGATTACGATGCGGCGCTTGCCGAAGTGGAACGGCTGTGGGGTGCGAAGAGCGGCACGCCGGATGGCGACCGGCTCGACGTGCTGGCGACGCTGATCGAGGCTTATGAAGCGAAGAACTATCCGATGGATCCGCCCGACCCGATCGAGGCGATCCGGTTCCGCATGGAGCAGCAGGGACTGACCCGCAGGGACCTGGAGCCGATGATCGGCCCGCGCAACCGGGTGGCCGATGTCCTGAACCGCAAGCGGGGACTGTCCATCGAGATGATCCGGCAGTTGCACAACCACCTGGGCATTTCGGCCGAAGTGCTGATCCGGCCGAGCCGCTTCGACAAGGTTGCCTGAAGGAGTCTATGCCATGACGCGCGTCGCCCTTTATGCCCGCTATTCCTCCGATAACCAGCGCGAGGCGTCGATTGAAGACCAGTTCCGGATTTGCCGGGAGCAGGCGAAGCGCGAGAAGTGGAAAGTCGTTGGCACCTACAAGGATGCGGGGATTTCCGGGGCGAGCATGATCCTGCGGCCCGGCATTCAGATGCTGTTGCAGGACGCGCAGGCAGGAAAGTTCGACGTGGTATTGGCCGAGGCGCTGGACCGGATCAGCCGCGACCAGGCCGATGTGGCGACACTGTTCAAGCATCTGAAGTTCGCCGGCGTGCCTGTCGTCACGCTGGCCGAGGGCGAGATCAGCGAGCTTCATGTCGGCCTCAAGGGGACGATGAACGCGCTGTTCCTCAAAGACCTTGCTGCCAAGACCCACCGCGGCATCCGTGGGCGTGTCGAGGAAGGCAAGTCGGGCGGCGGGCTTTGCTATGGCTACAGGGTCGTCAAACAACTCGATGCGCGCGGCGACCCGATCCGGGGCGACCGCCAGATCGACGCGGCCGAGGCCAATGTCGTACGACGCATCTTCCGCGAGTTTGCCGCTGGCATCGGCCCGCGCAGCATTGCGCGCAGGCTGAACGAGGAAGGCGTCCCCGGCCCCGAAGGTCGGCTCTGGAGCGACACCACCATCCGGGGCCACGTGAAGCGCGGCACCGGCATCATCAACAATGAACTCTATATCGGCCGGCTGATCTGGAACCGGCTACGCTACGTCAAGGATCCGTCAACCGGCAAGCGTGTCTCCCGGCTCAACCCCGTGGCGGAATGGATCGTCAGGGAGGTGCCGGAACTGCGGATCGTCGATGACCAACTCTGGCAGGCCGTCCGCACACGTCAGGGCGAGATCGCCGAGAAGTTCGCCAATGTCACTGAAGCCGTCCGCGCGCATCACAAGAAGAATCGGCTGAACGGGAAGCGGCGTCCGAAGTCACTGCTGTCCGGCCTGGTGTTCTGCGGCTGTTGCGGAGGCCCCTACTCACTTCGCGGGGCCGATCGCTTCGCCTGCTCGAACCACATCAGCAAAGGCACCTGTACAAACAGTCGTACGATCCCACGCACAGAACTCGAAGCCCGCGTGCTGACCGGCCTGAAGGAGCGGATGATGTCGCCCGAGATGGTAGGGGAGGCAATGCGTGCCTACGCTGAAGAGACGAACCGTCTGAACAGGGAACGCCGCTCCAACAGCGAAGCATGGAAAGCCGAACTGGGCAAGGTTGTCAGACAGATCGAGCAGATCGTCGAAGCCATTGCAGACGGCATGTATCATCCGTCAATGAAGGAGAAGATGGATGCGCTGGAGGCGCGCAGGGCGGAGCTGACTACACTTCTCGCCGAAGCCCCGGAAGCCTCCCCCGACATTCTGCCGAGCGCAGCAGCGATCTACGCCAGGAAGGTCACCCGGCTCACTGCCGCCCTTAATCGCCCCGAAGAGCGCCAGCTGGCCGCCGATGCCCTGCGCATGCTGACCGAGAAGATCGTGCTCACTCCTGGCCCGGAGCGGGGGGCACTCTACGCCACACTGCATGGCGAACTGCGCACGATCCTCGAATGGACGGAGTGGCAAGCCATTGGAAAGGCTGGGAAAACGACAAAACCCGCCGCGGGTGCGACGGGATTGTCGGTATCGGTGGTTGCGGGGGCCAGATTT
>UBNE01000054.1 GCA_900466745.1 Hyphomicrobiales bacterium
CGTATGCATGCTCACCCCCACACGGCCACCGCCCTCCCCGCCACCGGCCTGATCGCCCACAGGACCTACACGATCCGTCGCTCGACCATGCTGGCCGGTCTCGGCTGGCTGGCGCTGATGACGGCCTGCAGCGGCACGGCCGGCTGGTACATCCTCAGCAAGGACGACCTCGCCGCTCGCCTGATCGCCCGCGAGACGACGCGCCAATACGCCTATGAGGACCGGATCGCGGCGCTGCGAGCGGATATCGACCGCTATGCCAGCCGCGCCCTGCTCGATCAGGACGGCGTCGAATCGCGCGTCGACGAGCTGGCGACCCGCCAGGCCGAGCTGGAATCGCGCCAGTCGCTGGTGACGGCGCTCACCGACGTGCTCCAGTCCAACGGCATCCTGCCGGCGAGCAAGCTGCCGCTGCGGCCGCGCGTGGCCAAGCCCGAGGAGCCGATTCGCGCTTCCGGCGTGACGAGCTTCGCGCCGCTGCTGCCGGGCAAGCCGACCCCCGCCCCCGAGACCCCGGCGCTGCGCGGGGCCGACGCCCGGGCCGCGGGCGGCTGGCAGTCCGGCGAGGCGGCGCCCGCGCAGCCCCCCGCCAAGCGGGTCGAGGCCAGTCTGGAGAAGCTCGACAAGGCGATGGCGCGTACCTCCAACAGCCAGATCGACCTCCTCCGGGAGATGGACCGCAAGGTCGCGGCCGCGCAGAGGAAGCTGCGCAGCGCGCTGGCCGAGACCGGGCTCGACACCGACCGGATGAGCGTGCCGACCCCCGTCGACGGCGGCGTCGGCGGGCCGCTGGTGCCGGTCAAGCTCGATGCCTCCGCCGGCCCGTTCGAGGCGACGCTGACGGCCCTGCAGCCGCGGCTGACCGCGCTCTTGCGCCTGCGCGGCCTCGTCGAGCAGATGCCGCTCGCCCGGCCGATGGCCGGCGACCACGACTACACCTCGAATTTCGGCTATCGCACCGACCCCTTCACCCGCGGGCTGGCGATGCATACCGGCGTCGATTTCCGCGCCGCGGCGGGCTCGCCGGTGCTCGCCACCGCGCCCGGCAAGGTCGTGGCGGCGGAGTACAATGGCGGCTACGGCAACATGGTCGAGGTCGAGCACAGCAACGGGCTGAGCACGCGCTATGCTCATATGTCGGCGATCTCGGTCTCGGTCGGCCAGATCGTCAAGACCGGCTCGGTCCTGGGCAAGGTCGGCTCGACCGGCCGCTCGACCGGCCCGCATCTGCACTACGAGACCCGCATCAACGAGGAGCCGGTCGACCCGACCCGCTTCCTCAACGCCGGGAGCAAGCTGGCGGGCCTGCTCTGAAGCAGGCTCCGCGGAAGGTTCGAGGGGAATGGGCGAGGATTTCAGCCCAATCATCCGCAGGGCCTTGCCGCGTCTCTTCCCGCCATGACGGCCGGGAGACGACAACGGGATCGACCCGGAAGCCTGTCGGCTCCCGGGCCCTTGTCGCGGCTCAGTCGATATCCTCGACCTCGACCTGGGTGCCGTAGACCCGCTGGGCGAGCGAAGCCTCCATGAACGGGTCGAGATCGCCGTCGAGCACGTCGTCGGGCGCCGTCGAGCTGACGCCGGTGCGCAGGTCCTTCACGAGCTGATAGGGCTGCAGCACATAGGAGCGGATCTGGTGGCCCCAGCCGATATCGGTCTTGGACGAGGCCTCGGCATTCGCCTTCTCCTCGCGCTTCTTGAGCTCGAGCTCGTAGAGCCTGGCGCGCAGCATGTCCCAGGCCTTGGCCCGGTTCTTGTGCTGCGAGCGCTCCTGCTGGCAGGCCACGGCGATGCCGGTCGGGATATGCGTGATGCGCACCGCCGAATCGGTCGTGTTGACGTGCTGGCCGCCGGCGCCGGACGAGCGGTAGGTGTCGATCCGGCAATCCGATTCCTTGACCTCGATCTGGATGCGATCGTCGACGACCGGATAGACCCAGACCGAGGCGAAGGAGGTCTGCCGCCGCGCGTTGGAATCAAACGGCGAGATGCGCACCAGCCGGTGCACGCCGGATTCGGTCTTCAGCCAGCCATAGGCGTTGTGCCCCTTGAACTGGAGCGTCGCCGACTTGATGCCGGCCGTGTCGCCGTCCTGGTAATCGAGCGTCTCGACCTTGAACTTCCGCCGCTCGCCCCAGCGCCGGTACATGCGCAGCAGCATCTCGGCCCAGTCCTGGCTTTCGGTGCCGCCGGCGCCGGGATGGATCTCGACATAGGTGTCGAGCATGTCGGCCTCGCCGGAAAGCAGGGTCTCGACCTGGAGGCGCGCGGCCTCGTCCTGGACGGCCTTGATCGCCTGCTCGCCCTCGGCGACGGTGGCTTCGTCGTCCTCCATGTCGCCGAGCTCGATCAGCGTCAGCGCGTCGTCGAGGTCGCGTTCGAGCTTGCCGATGCCCTCGATCTGGGTTTCCAGCGCGGTGCGCTCGCGCATCAGCTTCTGCGCGGTTTCGGCGTCGTTCCAGAAATCGGGCCCTTCGGAGAGGGCGTTCAGTTCGGCGAGGCGGCGCTGGGCTTCATCCCAGTCAAAGATGCCTCCTCAGCAGTCCGATCGACTGCTTGGCGTTATCCAGTTGCGTTTGAATTTCGGGGCGCATGATTCTGCTTCGGTCTTCCGTGCTCTGTCGTATCCAGGGCGCTGAGATAGGGGTGAAAGCGCGCCCTGTAAACGCCCCTCCCCGCTCGCGGCGAGAAAGGCGGCCGCCGCAGCAGCGCCGGGCCGCCCGTCAGGCTGCGGAATGCGGGTCGAGCCGCTCCGCCAGCCAGACGATGGCGATCGCCACGCTGACGCCCCAGCCGACCTCGAAGACGCGCGACAGCATCATCTGCTGGGCGCTGGTGCCGGGATGCGGCACGAGCAGGATGATGGTGGCGGTGATGCCGGCCAGGCGCGCCGCCGTCGCCACGTTGAGCAGCCATGCCGCGAGCACGGAGAGCCCCGCCGCGATCGCGTAGCTGGCGATGTGCTGGCCGGTCGTCAGCACCACCGCGACGCCGATCACCCCGCCGATGGCGGCGCCGACGAACTGGTCGCGCGCAGTGGTGCGGGTGGCGCCGAATTCGGTCTGGACCACGGCGATGGCGGTGATCGCCGCCCAGAAGCCTTCGCGCAGCCCCAAGGCCTGGGTCGGCAGATAGGCGGCGAGCGCGGCCGCCGTCGACATCAGGGCGTGCTCGACGCCGTCCCTGAGCCGCTGGCCGACGGGCAGGCGCTTGCGCAGGGCGGCGAGGTAGCCGCGCAGGCGGCGGATGCGCCTGCTCTCGCGCCCGGCCCCCTTGTCCGCGCGCCCGGCCTCCATGCCTCAGCCGCCGCCGCCGGAGGGGTCGCGGCCAGGCACGGGGTTGGTCGGGAAGAAGCGCTGGCTCGGCCGCTGCGGCTGCACCGGCACGCCGCGCGGCGGAGCGACATCGATGCGCCCGTCGCCCGGAGGCGGCTGGTTGACGTCCCGCGGCGGCGCGGCGCGCGGCTTGCGCGGCTCCTCCGGTGGCGGCGGCGGCTCCGGCTCGCGCGGGTCGACGATGATCTCGGTGCCGCCTTTGCAGTCGGTCAGCCAGACGTCGTAGATCGCATGCTCGACGCCGTGCAGGCCCGGGCTGTCGGCGAACATCCAGCCGGTGAAGATGCGGCGGTATTCGTTGTTGAAGGTCACCTCGTCGACCTCGACGAAGGCGTCGGTGCGCGGAGCCTCGGTCGGAGGCCGCGTCCAGCAGACGCGCGGCGTGAGCTGCAGCGCGCCGAACTGCACGGTCTCGTCGATCGCCACCTCGAAGGAGATGATGCGGCCGGTGATCTTGTCGAGGCCGGCGAAAACGGCCGTCGGATTCTTGATGCGGTCCGCCAGGGCCGGGCCGGCGGCGACCGTCATCGTCAGCGCGCTCGCGGCGAAGGCCAGGATCGGAAAACGGGACAGGGACGGCATGCTGGCGCGAATCTCTCCGGCATCGCGGACAGGGCGCGACGAGGCGCAGTAACACGGCAAAGGCAGCGGAAAAAGGGCGTAGCGGCCGGCAGCGCCGTTCAGCCGCCTTCCCGGGCGATCAGGGCGGGCAGGCCCGGCAGACGGCCTCTCAGCGCCCGGGGGTCCAGGCCTGGTAGTCGCCGGTCGCCGGCGGGCGCTCGCCTTCCGCGAGCGTCGAACCCTGCGGGCGATAGGCCAGGGCCGTGCCGGTCCAGTTCTGCTGGTGCGGCTGCTGCCATTCGCGCGGCTGGTAGCTTTCCTCGGAGGGCGCCACGTCGACGGTGTGATGCAGCCAGCCGTTCCAGCCGGCCGGAATGTTGGAGGCCTCGATCGGCCCGTTATAGATCACCCAGCGGCGCTGGAAGCCGAGGGCCTTGTCCTTCGCCCCGCCCTTGGTGCGGTAGTAGACGTTGCCGAGCTCGTCCTCGCCGACCCTCTCGCCGAAGCGCCAGGTGTGGAAGCGCGTGCCGATCGTCTGGCTGTTCCACCAGGTGAAGACCTGCAGCAGCAATTTCATCATTGCCTTCGTCCATGCGCTTGCGGCGCCGCTCCGGGGCGACGCGACCTCGCGGGACTTATGGCGTCAGCGCCCCGCCCTGTCCAGTCCGCGATGGGATGAGGGCGCCTCTCGCCCGGCCGTTCCGGCCGCCGACGCGCCATAGCAGGAGGGGCGGCCGGCATCGCATTTCCGGGCCTCGCGCTAGGCGCCGCCGTCGGGCGGCGCCCCGGTTTCCGCCGCGGCGGCCTGGTTCAGGTAGTTGTAGACGGTCGCCCGGGCCAGGCCCAGGATCCGGGAGATATAGGCCGCCGCGTTCCGGCCGCCGAAGGCGCCCTCCTTCGACAGGTCCGCGACGAGTTGCCGCTTCTGGTCGCGCGAGAGCGCCGTCACCAGCAGGCCGCGCGAGCGGGTCCAGTGCTGGACGAATTCGTTGATGCGCTCGTGCCAGTCCTCCTTGAACAGGAGCGGATGCCGCTGGGCGCCGCCGGAGACGTGCACCAGCGCATTGAGCGCGTCGATCACCCCATGGAAATGCGAGACGTCGACATTGATGCAGAGCACGCCGATGGGCCGCTCCTGCGCCGTGAGGACCGCGCTCACGGATTTGATCCGCCGGCCGTCCCAGTTGACCTTCTCATAGGGGCCGATGGTGGTCTCGCGCGGGTCGAAGCCGATCTCGTCGAGCAGGGAGGGCTCGCCGAGCTCCCGCTTCGAGAAATTGCCGGCGATGTGGACCACCGACTGCGACGACAATTCGTGCAGCACCACTTCGGCATAGGGCTGGAATAGCAGCGCGATCGCATCGCAGATCGGCACATAGGCCGCGAGTCCGGTCTGCATTTTCTTGTCTCCGATCTTTGCCGCATCGGCTGCGCGCCGGCGCGGCCGGGAATCGGCGCACGCCATGCGAGCGGCCGGTGGCTTCGCCGCGAAGGCCGGGCCTCCCTGGCAAAGACCGCATCGTGACGCGGCGCCGTTGCCTGGATTGTATAATCTGATTTGGAATTTACAGTCCAATTTCCTGCTGCTAGACCCTCCCCAACCAGAGGGGAGCCATGGCGAGGAGCGCCCGCGCCGCAGGCGTCGGCGAGACCGTCGGCATGGAGCATGGAACGTCGCCGGCGCGGGGCCCTGGCCCTGCGATCCGTCGCGCGCCGGCAGCCTCCGCAAGAGCATCATCGGAGCGGTCCCGAAGCGGCCGGAACAGGGAGAGAGACGCATGAACAGGACATCGATCGGCGCGCTGGTCGCGCTCGCAGGGCTGCTGGGCTGCGGCAGCGCGCTCGCCGACGGCTCGCTGGCCAAGGTCAAGCAGGCCGGCAAGCTCGTCATCGCGACCATGCCGAACTATCCGCCGATCACCTACAAGGACACCGCAACCAACAAGCTCACCGGCTTCGACATCGATCTCGGCGAGGCCATCGCCGCCGAGATGGGCGTCAAGGCCGAATGGCAGGAGATCCAGTTCGCCCAGATGCTGCCATCGCTCCAGACCGAGCGCGTCGACACGGCGATGGCCGGCATGAGCGACACCCTCGCCCGGCGCGAGATGGTCGATTTCGTCGACTACATGCGCTCGGGAACGCAATTCTACACCGTGACCAAGCAGGCCGAGACGATCAGGCAGGCGACCGATCTCTGCGGCAGGAAGGTCGGCGCCAGCCGCAGCACCAACAACCCGCAGCGCATCGCGGAATGGAGCAAGGCCCATTGCGAGGCCAAGGGCAAGCCGGCCATCGAGGTCATCGGCACAGAAGGCTCGGTCGACGCGCGCAACCAGCTCAAGATCCAGCGCATCGACGCCTCGGTGCAGGGCAACGAGACCCTGCCCTATTTCCAGACGCTGGAGCCGAACACCTATGTCCTGCTCGGCGAGCCGCTGACCGAGGAGATCACCGGCCTGCCCGTCCTCAAGACCAAGGTCGAGCTGCGCGACGGCATCAAGGCCGCGATGGACAGGCTGGTGAAGAACGGGACCTACGCCAAGCTGCTCGACAAATACGGCCTGGCCCGCAACGGCCTCGCGGAAATCCAGATCAACGCGGCCAAGTAGCGGCGGCGGCCCCGGCGGCCGCAACCAGAACGCGGAGCCGGGGCCCGTTCGCCCCGGCTCCCGTCACGATCCCGGAAGGAAGAGGCGTCGACCATGGCCGACAACGGTGCGAACAAGATGTGGGGCGGACGGTTCACCACCGCGCCGGCCGAGGTGATGCGGAAGATCAATCCCTCGATCGGTTTCGACTACCGCCTCTACGCCCAGGACATCGCCGCCTCGAAGGTCCATGCGGCGATGCTCGCCCGCCAGGGCATCATCGGCGCCGAGGACAATGCCCGCATCCAGGACGGTCTCGACCAGGTGCGGCGCGAGATCGAGGAAGGGCGGCTGGAATTCAGCATCGACCTCGAAGACATCCACATGAATGTCGAGGCCCGGCTCAGGGAGCTGATCGGCGAGCCCGCGGGCCGTCTCCACACCGCCCGCAGCCGGAACGACCAGGCCGTCACCGATGTCCGCCTCTGGATGCGCGACGCCATCGACGCGCTCGACGGCGCCATCCGGGAGATGCAGCGCGCCCTGATCGAGCGGGCGAGCGAGCACCGGGCCACGATCATGCCCGGCTTCACCCATATGCAGGTCGCGCAGCCCGTGACCTTCGGCCACCATCTGATGGCCTATGTCGAGATGTTCGGCCGCGACCGCGAGAGGCTGGCTGGCGCGCGCGAGCGCACCAACGTCTCGCCGCTGGGCGCGGCCGCCCTCGCCGGCACCGCCTTCCCGATCGACCGCCACTACACGGCGAAGGAGCTGGGCTTCTCCCGCCCGACCGAGAACTCCATGGATTCGGTCGGCTCGCGCGACCATATCGTCGAGCTCCTGTTCTGCTGCGCGATGCATGCGGTCCATCTCTCGCGCATCAACGAGGAGATCACGCTCTGGTGCAGCGACGGCTTCCGCTTCATCGCGCTGTCGGACGCCTTCACCACCGGCTCCTCGATCATGCCGCAGAAGCGCAATCCCGATGCGGCCGAGCTGGTCCGCGGCAAGACGGGGCGCGTCGTCGGCTCGCTCAACGCGCTGCTGATGACGGTCAAGGGCCTGCCGATGACCTTCATGAAGGACATGCAGGAAGACAAGGAGCCGCTCTTCGACGCGCTCGAGACCGTGCAGCTCTGCATCGCCGCGACGACGGGCATGGTGCGCGACATGACGGTCCGGCCCGAGCCGATGCGCCGCTTCCTCGAGCGCGGCTTCCCCACGGCGACGGACCTGGCCGACTGGCTGGTGCGCGAAGCCGGCGTGCCCTTCCGCGACGCCCATCACATCACCGCGCGCATCGTCGCCAAGGCCGAGGAGCGCGGCTGCACGCTGGGCGAGCTCGACCTCGACACCATGCGGGCGGTCGACGGCCGCGTCACGGATTCGGTCTTCGCGGTGCTCGCGCCCGAGCATTCGGTGCAGAGCCGGCGCAGCTATGGCGGAACCTCTCCCGACGTCGTCGGCGAGGCCATCGAACGCGCTACCAGGCGCTGGCTCTGACGCGCCTTCCGTCCGGTTGAGAGCCACCGCATCGTCAGATCCACCGAGGTTCCCATGACCGCCCCTCCCGCCGCCCCTGCCCCGCGCGTCCTCGATGCGGCGGCGATCGCGAGCCTGCTGCCCGAGGTCGATGTGATCGCGACCCTGCGCGCGCTCTTCCGCGAGCTCGCCGCCGGGACGGCGGTGCAGCCGCCCCAGAGCCTGACGCTCTTCCCGGACGACAAGGGCGACTTCATCTCCTATCTCGGCGTGCTGTCCGGCAGGGGCGTCTTCGGGGTGAAGCTGTCGCCCTATATCGTGACGGCAGAGCGCCCGATCATCACGGCCTGGACGAGCCTGATGTCGATGACCACCGGCCAGCCGCTCTTGCTCTGCGACGCCGGGCGGCTCACCGTCGAGCGCACCGCCGGCACCACCGCCCTGGCTGTGGACGAGCTCGCCCCGGCAGGCGCCCGGCGCCTCGCCATCATCGGCAGCGGCCCGATCGCGACGGCGCATTGGCGGCACGTCGCCGGGCTGCGCCCCTGGGAAAGCGTCCGGGTCTGGTCGCCGAGGCTGAAGCAGCGGGCCGACGGCATCCGGGACTGGCTGGCGGCGGATGCGCGCATCCGGATCGCGGACGGCGCGCAGGAAGCCTGCGCCGGTGCCGACGCGATCCTGCTCTGCACCTCGTCGGGACAGCCCGTCATCGACCCCGAATGGGTCCGGCCGGGCGCGCTGGTGACCTCGATCAGCACCAATGTGGCGCAGGCCCATGAGGTGCCGCCCGCCTTCCTGCGCTCTGCCCAGGTCTATTGCGACGATCGCAAGACGACGCCCGGCGCGGCCGGCGAGATGGTGCTCGCCGCCGCGGCGGGCGACTGGTCGACGGAGCGGATCCGCGGCGATCTGGCCGGGCTTGTCGCCGGCACCTGCCCGCGCCCCACGGAGGATGCCCCGGTGTTCTTCCGCTCGATCGGGCTCGGCCTCGAAGACATAGCCATGGCGGACGCCATCCTGCGCGCCGCGGATGCGCGCTGACCACAGGACAAGACGATGGATATCAAGCCTTTCGGCGTCGAAATCTGGATGAACGAGTACGAGCTCAAATGCGAGCTCAACCTCGCCGAGACCTGCGTGGAGAGCATCACCATCGCGCAGCTCCTCACCCTGGCCGGCCGGAACGACACGGACCTGTCCGAGCTTCTGCCGATGAAGATGACCTATGGCGCGATCGAGGGATCCGACCGGCTGCGCAACGCCGTCGCCGCGCTCTACGAGGGCCAGAAGCCGGAGAACATCGTCGCCACCCATGGCACGATCGGCGCGAACGCGCTGGTCCATCAGGCGCTGGTCTCGCGCGGCGACCGGGTGATCTCGGTGATCCCGACCTATCAGCAGCATTATTCGATCCCGGAAAGCATCGGCGCCGAGGTCGTGCCGCTGGTCCTGCGCGAGGAGAACGGGTTCCTCCCCGATCTGGCCGAGCTCAAGCGGCTGGCGACGCCCGGGACGCGCCTCATCGCCATCAACAACCCCAACAACCCGACCGGGGCGCTGATGGACCGCGAGATGCTCCTCGCCATCGCCGAGATCGCCCGCGAGGCCGGCGCCTGGCTGCTCTGCGACGAGGTCTATCGCGGCACCGACCAGGACGGCTCCGGCATGACCGCCTCGGTCGCCGATCTCTACGAGAAGGGCATCAGCACCGCCGGCATGTCGAAGGCCTTCTCGCTGGCCGGGCTGAGGCTGGGCTGGATCGCCGCGCCGCGCGCGGTGATCGAGACGGTGATGCACCATCGCGACTACAACACGATCTCGGTCGGCATGATCGACGACCATTTCGCCGCTCTCGCCCTCGAGCATCGCGACAAGATCCTGGCCCGGAGCCGGTCGATCACCCGCGGCAACCTGAAGATCCTGGCCGATTGGGTCGAGAGCGAGCCGGCGATCTCCTGGGTCCGGCCCCGCTCGGGCACCACGGCCCTGCTGAAATACGACCTCGACATGCCCTCCCGCGATTTCTGCATCGCGCTGCTCCAGGAAACCGGCGTGATGTTCACGCCCGGCTCGACGATGGAGATGGAGGGCTATGTCCGCATCGGCTACGCCAATGCGCCGGAGATCCTCGTCGCCGGGCTGGCGAAGGTCTCCGAATTTCTCGCAAGGCGCGGCAAGGGCCGAAACAGCGCCTGATCCGGCAAGCGCCAGGGCCTGCGCAAGCCGGAGATCGCCGCTTCGGCGCGATCTTCGGCCTCTCCTCCCGGAGCATCTTCTTCGGCGGCGAGGCGGCGCGGCGCATCACCCGCTTGCGCCGGCGCTTCGCGCCTGTTAAACGTTTTACAGTAAAACGTTTAACAGGCTCCCCATGGACAATGCGCGGGTCACGATCCGGGATGTCGCCGCCCGCGCGGGCGTCTCGATCGCCACGGTCTCCAACGTCTTCAGCGGCAACAAGCCGGTGAATGCCGATCTGCGGGCGCGCGTGCTGAAGGCGGCCGAGGACCTGGCCTATCAGGTCGACCGGGCGGCGTCGCAACTGCGCTCGGGGCAGGCCCGCGTGGTCGGGGTGCTGGTGCCCGATCTCGACGACGCCTTCTTCACCTCGCTGGTCTCGCAGCTCGAGGTGCTGGCGCAGAAGGACGGCTACGACATCCTGGTCGCCAGCTCGCGCGACGATCGCGGGCTCGAGCAGTCGCGGCTGCGGACCCTGCTGTCATGGCGGCCTTCCGGGCTGATCGCCGTGCCCTGCACCGATGCGGTGCCGGAGGCGCTGCGCGGCGAGGTCGGCCGGCTGCCGATCGTCTTCGCCGACCGCGTGCTGCCGGACGGCGCGCTCGTCGACACGGTGGCGATCGACAATCGCGAGGCCGGCGAGATCGCCGCACGGCACCTCCTCGCCAGGGGGCATCGCGACATCCTGGTCGCCGCCTCCAGCCTCGGCATCTCGCCGATCCGGGAGCGCGCCCGCGGCGCCTGCGAATTGGTGCGGGCGGCGATCGGCCGCGAGCCGACCGTCGTCGAGCTCGGCTCGAACGCCGATCGCGGCGCCGCCATCGCCCTGCACTGGCTGGAACGGCACCCGCAGCCGAGCGCCGTCATCGGGCTCACCAACGTCACCACACTGGGCATGCTCTCGGCCCTGGCGCGGCTCAGGGTCGACATTCCCGACGCCGTCTCCGTCGTCGGGTTCGACGACTATCCCTGGATGAGCGCGCGCAAGACCGGCCTCACCGCGATCCGGCAGCCCATCGCGGAGATCGCCGCGGTCGCCTGGCGCCGGCTGCGGGCGCGCATGTCCGGCGATCAGGGCCCGCCGCAGCATTCGGTGCTGCAGACGAGCCTGCAGGTCCGCGACTCGGTGCGCGACCTCACAGCCGTGCCCCGGAAGGCCGCTGCGCGGGAGCGCGATCCGCTGCCGAGGCCGGAGAGGCCGGGCGTTCCGCCCAAGGCCGTGCACTGACGGGATCGAGCCGGTCCGGGCGACCGGGCCCGCCTGGATGACGACGGGAGGAAAAGGTGCAGATCGAACGAACGGCCCCAGCCCTGCCGATCGCTGTCCGCCGCGCTGGAACGCCGCTTCAGGCGCCCCAACGGGCGGCTGCGTGAGATGAGCCGGCATCTCATCGGCATCGATGTCGGCACCGGCAGCGCGCGGGCCGGCGTCTTCGATCCGGCCGGGCGCATGGTCGCGACGGCGAGGCGCGCGATCGCGCTCCATCGGGACGGGGCCGAGATCGCCGAGCAGTCGAGCGCGGACATCTGGCGGGCCGTCTGCGCCTGCGTGCGCGAGGCTGTGACCCAGGCGGGGCTCGGCGCCGACGACATCGCGGGCATCGGCTTCGACGCCACCTGTTCGCTGGTCGTGCTCGGGCCAGGCGGAACGCCGCTGCCGGTCGGGGCCCATGGCGACCCGGATCGCGACATCATCGTCTGGATGGACCATCGCGCCCTGGCGCAGGCCGGGCGCATCAACGCCACGCGGCATCCGGTCCTGGCCTATGTCGGCGGCACGATCTCGCCCGAGATGCAGACGCCGAAGCTGCTCTGGCTCAAGGAGAATCTGCCGGCGACCTATGCCGCGGCCTGGCAGTTCTTCGACCTCGCCGATTTCCTGGGCTGGCGCGCGACCGGCTCGCTGGCGCGCTCGACCTGCACCGTCACCTGCAAATGGACCTATCTCGCCCATGAGGCGCGCTGGGATGCGGGCTATTTCCGCCAGATCGGCCTGGGCGACCTGGCGGAGGACGGATTCGCCCGCATCGGCACGGAGATGGTGCCGGGCGGCAGCGCCCTGGGCGCGGGCCTGACGGAAGAGGCCGCCGGCGAACTCGGGCTGCGGCCCGGCACGGTCGTCGCCGCGGGGCTGATCGACGCCCATGCCGGCGGCATCGGCTCGGCCGGCGTGCGCTCGCCCCATGGCGGCGTGCTCACCCGCATGGCCTATGTCTTCGGCACCTCGGCCTGCACCATGGCGAGCAGCCGCGAGCCGCTGTTCATCCCGGGCGTCTGGGGCCCCTATTTCTCGGCGATGGTTCCGGGGCTCTGGCTGAACGAGGGCGGCCAATCGGGCGCGGGCGCCGCGATCGAACAGCTCGTCGCGCTGCATCCGGCTGCGGCGGAGGCGCGGCAGCGGGCCGGGGCGGAAGGCCTTTCCCTGACCGACTGGCTGGCGGAGGCGGCGGCGCGGCAGGTCGAGACGCCCGCGCAAGCCGTGCGCCTCGCCGGGGAGATCGTCGTCGTTCCCGATTTCCTCGGCAACCGCTCGCCCCTTGCCGACCCGCAGGCGCGGGCCGTCATCGCCGGGCTCGGCATGGAACGGGATCTCGACGGCCTGATCGGGCTCTATGTCGCGGGCCTCACCGGGATCGGCTACGGCCTGCGCCAGATCGTCGAGGCGAGCCGGGCCAGGGGCGCGACGCTGGATGCGATCGTGCTCAGCGGCGGCGCCGGGCGCCGTCCCCTGATCCGGCAACTGCTGGCGGATTGCTCCGGGCTGCCCGTGCTGGTGCCGGACGCGGTCGATCCGGTCCTGCTCGGCTCGGCCATGCTCGCCGCCGCGGCAGCAGGAGCATTTCCCGATCTGGGCGGGGCGATGACCGGCATGGCGCCGGCCGCCGCCGTCTTCATGCCGGCCGAAGGCGCCGTCGCGCAGCGGCATGCCGGCCGGTTCGCGGCTTTCGAGACGCTTCAGGCCGCGGCCCGCACGGCGCGGGGGCTGATGCGCCCGGCCTCGGCCGGGACCTTATCGGAGAGCGGCAGGTGAGCGTGGAACTGACAGGAAAAATCGCGGCGATCACCGGCGCGGCCTCGGGAATCGGCCTCGCCTGCGCCAGGCGGCTGCTCGCCGCCGGCGCCACCGTGGTCCTCGTCGACCGCGACCGGCAGGCCCTGGCGCGGCTCTGCGAGCCACTCGGCGCAAAGGCCCTCCCCCTCGTCGTCGACCTCGCCGACCCCGCCGCCCTCGCCGGCATGGTCCCGCGGATCCTCGACATGGCCGGCCCGCTCGACATCTTCCACGCCAATGCCGGCTCCTATGTCGGCGGCACGGTCAGCGATGGCGATCCCGATGCCTGGGACCGCATGCTGAACCTCAACGTCAACGCGGTCTTCCGCAGCATCCATGCGGTGCTGCCGGGCATGATCGCGCGCCGGACCGGCGATATCCTCGTCACCAGCTCGGTGGCCGGCGTCGTTCCGGTGGTGTGGGAGCCGATCTACACGGCCTCGAAACATGCGGTGCAGGCCTTCGTGCATACCTTGCGCCGCCAGGTCATCCCGCACGGGCTGCGCGTCGGGGCGATCCTGCCCGGTCCCGTGGCGACGGCCCTGATCGCCGACTGGCCGCAGGAGAAGCGCGAGGCGGAACGCGCCCGCGGCGGCCTGATCGAGCCGGAAGAGGTGGCGGAGGCCGTGCATTTCATGCTGACGCGGCCGCGCAACGTCACGATCCGCGACCTCGTCATCCTGCCGCAGAGCACGGATCTCTGAGCGGCGGGAGGGAGCGGGAATCGGGGCTCGGGAGAGCGGCGTCATGGTGGAAAATACATTTGTGTCATCAAACATTCATTTGTAAGGTCCAAGGCAAAGCCGCTGCCCCCGCCCCTGTCGGAGGCAGACGGCCGCCCGATCAAGCGGCGACTTCCGGAGGAAACCATGCAGCGGGTCGTGCAGATTTCTGACACCCATCTCAGCCCGACCAAGCGGCATTTCGCCGGCAATTGGGAGCCGCTGGCCGCCTGGCTGGCTGGCCGGGCGCCCGACCTCGTCGTCCATACCGGCGACGTCTCCGTCGACGGCGCGGATCTCGACGCGGATATGAGCCATTGCCGCGCGCTGCTCGACAGCCTCGGAGCGCCGGTGCTGAGCGTGCCGGGCAATCACGATGTCGGCGAGGCCCATCATCCGCATCAGCCGGTCAACGAAGCGCGGCTGACGCGCTGGCGCAGCCATATCGGCGAGGATTTCTGGGTGCGGGACCTCGAGGGCTGGCGGCTGATCGGCCTCAACGCGATGCTGTTCGGCAGCGACGAGGCGGAGGAGGCGCGCCAGCTCGCCTGGCTCGACCGGCAGGTTTCCGAGGCGCAGGGCCGCCGGCTCGGCTGGTTCCTGCACCGGCCTCTCTTCATCGAGGCGCCGGACGAGGGCGACAAGGGCTATTGGAGCGTGCCGCCGCGGCCGCGCGCGCATCTGCTCGATCTGGTGCGCCGCCACGCCGTCGCCTTCGTCGCCAGCGGCCATCTGCACCGGGCCCATGATTTCGCGATCGCGGGGACGCGCTACATCTGGGGGCCGTCCTCCGGCTTCGTGGTCGGTCCGCAGACTCAGGCCGGCATGGCCGGGACCAGCACGCTCGGCGCGGTCTCCTATGAATTCTCCGGCCGCGATTTCTCCGCCGCGATCCACGAAATCCCCGCGCTGGAAAGGCTCTGGATCGACGACGTGATCGACGAGGTCTACCCGGCCCGCGCCGCCTGAGCATCCGCCGGCTGCCCCCTCGGCAGCCTCGCAAGACGCGCGCGCCGCCAGACGCGCCTCAAGACACGTCCAACGAAGAGCCCCGAGGGCCGCAGAAAGGCGAACCACATGGCCAAGGTCGCATTGTCCTCCATCGCCAAGTCCTTCGGAGCGACGAAGGTTCTCGACGGGATCGATCTCGACATCGCCGACGGCGAGTTCCTGACCCTGGTCGGCCCGTCCGGCTGCGGAAAATCGACGCTGATCCGGATCATCGCCGGGCTCGAGCATCAGGACGCCGGCAGCCTCGCCATCGGCGGCAGCCGGGTCGATCATTTGCGCCCGCATGAGCGCCGCGTCGCGATGGTGTTCCAGTCCTACGCGCTCTATCCGCATATGAGCGTGGGCGCCAACATCGCCCTGCCGCTGACCATGGCGCGGCTCAGGCTCTGGCAGCGCCTGCCGCTGCTGCGGCTGCTCTCGGCGGAACGCCGCGCGGTGATGCGGGGCATCGAGAGCGACGTTGCCGCCGTGGCCGCGCAGCTCCAGCTCGGCCATCTGCTCGACCGCAAGCCGGCTCAGCTCTCCGGCGGGCAGCGCCAGCGCGTCGCCCTGGGGCGCGCCATGGTGCGCAATCCCGACGTCTTCCTGATGGACGAGCCGCTGTCCAATCTCGACGCCAAGCTGCGCGTCCATATGCGCACCGAGCTGGCCGAGCTGCACAAGCGCCTCGGCACCACCTTCATCTATGTGACGCACGACCAGGTCGAGGCGATGACGATGTCGGACCGGGTCGCCATGATGGATTCGGGCGCGATCCTGCAGCTCGGCACACCCTCGCAGCTCTACGAGAAGCCAGCCTCCCTCAAGGTCGCGCAGTTCATCGGCAGCCCGGCCATCAACCTGCTGCCGGCGACGGTCGCCGAGGGCGGCCGGGTCGAGCTGTTCGGCCGCCCCCTCGCCCTCTCCGTCCCGCTGGAGCCGGGACAGGCCGTGACCCTCGGCCTCCGGTCCGAAGCGCTCTCGCTCGTCCAGGGCGAGCCCGGCGGCGGCCGGGCCTGGTTCTCGGCCCGCCTGCGGCGCAAGGAGAATCTCGGCTCCGAATACGTCCTGCATTTCGACCTGGCCGGGCGCGACGCGACCGGCGTGACGATGCGCGCCACCCCGGCCGTGGCGGCCGGCGTCAACGAAGCCGCCGAGGTCACGCTCGGCTTCGAGGAAGCCGCAGCCCATGTCTTCGCGGCCGCCGGCGACCGCGTCGAGCCGCGCGGCCAGGGCGCCGCGACCGCCTCCGTCGTGCCGCTGAGGGCCGGCGCATGACGCTCGCCCTCGCCTCTGCCTCCGGGCCTGCTCCCGCCGCGCGCCGCCGGCTCCGGATCGAGCGGGTGACCGGGCTCGGCTTCGCGCTGCCGGCCTTCGTGCTGCTCCTGCTGACGATCCTGCTGCCGCTGGCCGTGCTGCTCTGGCTCAGCTTCACCAATTACGAGTTCGGCGGCGTCGACATGGATTGGGTCGGGCTGGCGAATTTCCGCAAGGCGCTGGCCGATCCGATCATCCGACGCTCGCTGGTCAACACGCTGCTCTATGTCGCGATCGTCGTGCCTGGCGGCGTGCTCGGCGCGCTGCTGATCGCGGTGCTGGTGCACCGGCGCAAGCGCACGCGCTCCGTCTACGAGGTGATCTATTTCCTGCCCGTGACCTCGACGCTGATCGCCATGGCGACGGTCTGGCAATTCCTGCTGCATCCCTCGCTCGGGCCGGTCAACGGCGTGCTGAAATGGCTGGGGCTGGGGCCGGTCGCCTTTCTCAGCGAGCCCTCCACGGCGCTGGCGACGCTCGCCGTGATCGGCATCTGGCAGTTGCTCGGCTTCAACATGATCCTGTTCCTCGCCGGGCTGACCGCGATCCCACGCGACCTCTACGAGGCGGCCGATATCGACGGCTGCTCCGGCGGGATCGACCGCTTCCTGACCATCACCTGGCCGCTGCTCGGGCCGACGACGATGTTCGTCCTCGTCACCACGATGATCACCGCCTTCAAGATCTTTGACACGGTGGCGGTGATGACCCGCGGCGGCCCGGTCGGCTCCACCGAGGTCCTGCTCTACAACGTCTATCTCGAAGGCTTCCAGTACTTCCACACCGGCTATGCCGCGGCGCTGACCTTCATCTTCCTCGCCTTCATCCTCGTCTTCTCGGCCGTGCAGACCTTCGCCCTCGACAAGAAGGTGCACTACTGATGACCGATCTCGTCCTTCCCGCCCCGGTCACGCCCGTCCGCTCGGCGCTGCGCCGCTTCCTGTCGCTCGTCCTGATCCATGGCGTGCTGATCGCCGGCGCGGTGTTCATGCTGGCGCCCTTCGTCTGGATGCTGGTGACCTCGATCAAGCCGCCGGCCGAGATCTTCAACGCCGAGATCTCGCTCTGGCCCAAGCAGTTCTACGGCCTGCAGAACTACGGCTTCGCCATGGAGAAGGCGCCGCTGCTGCGCTTCGCGCTGAACGGCGTCATCCTCTGCGGCGGCATCCTGATCGTGCAGCTCCTGGTCGCGATCCCTTGCGCCTACGCGCTGGCGAAGCTGAGCTTCCCCGGCCGCAACGCGCTCTTCGTGCTGGTGCTGCTCGGCCTGTGCATTCCCGTGCAGGTGCCGGCGATGCCGCTCTATATCGCGCTCGCCCAGCTCGGGCTGCTCAACACCTATTTCGCGATGATGGTGCCGTTCTTCCTGTCGGTCTTCGCCATCTTCCTGTTCCGCCAGTTCTTCCGCAGCTTTCCCGACGACATCATCAACGCCGCCCGGCTCGACGGCATGAGCGAGTTCGAGATCGTCTGGCGCATCGTCACGCCGAGCGCCTGGCCGGCCATCGCCGCCTTCTCGGTGTTCTCGGCGGTGGCGCATTGGAACGACCTCTACTGGCCCTTGATCGTCATCTCCGACGCCAGGCTCGCGCCGCCGCCGCTGGGCATGATGTTCTTCGCCGATGCCGAGACCGGGTCGAACTACGGCGCGCTCACCGCCGCCGCGACGATCCTGACCGCGCCGCTCGTCATCGCCTTCCTCGTCGCCCGCCGCCGGTTCATCGACGGCATCACCGTGACCGGGGTGAAGTAGCCGGCCCATCGCCGCCCGCCCCGCCAAGAGTTCAGGCCTGAAGCAACGCAACCCGACAGCCCCGCTGTCCATGCCAAGGAGATCACGCATGAAACCTCTCGGCAAAATGCTTGCCGCAGCAGCGCTCGCCCTCGCCGCCGCGACGACCGCCAGGGCCGAGCCCGTCACGCTCGACGTGTTCTACGCCTTCCCGGCCTTCGCCAAGTTCCACGAGCCGATCGCCGCGGAATTCATGAAGAAGCACCCGGAGATCAAGATCAACTTCCGGGCGCCGGCGGCGAGCTACGACGAAGGCCATCAGGCAATGCTGCGCCAGTCGGTCACCAACCAGTTGCCGGACGTCTATTATTCCGGCTTCCATCTGCTGACCGAGCTGACCGAGACCCTCGACAAGCGCAAGCAGATCGTCGATCTCGGCCCGCTGCTCAAGGCCGAGCCGGAAGACTGGCGCAAGGCGAACTATTCCGACGCGCTGCTCTCGCTCGGCCAGGTCAACGGCAAGCAGGTCGGCCTCGCCTTCAACGCCTCGACGCCGCTGATGTACTTCAACGCCGAACTGGTGAAGAAGGCCGGCGGCGATCCCGATAAGATGCCCGACAACTGGGCCGACATCGTCGCGCTCGCCAAGAAGATCAACAGCGGCGACACGGCCGGCCTCGCCTACAACATCCATGACTGGCCGGACGACTGGCTGTGGCGCGGCGTCATCCTGCAGAGCGGCCACTCGATGCTGTCGGCCGACGGCAAGAAGGTCGCCTTCGGCGGCGAGGCCGGCGAGAAGACGCTCGCCATGCTGCGCAGCTTCGTCACCGAAGCCGGCATGCCGCTGATCGACTGGGACCAGTCACGCCAGCAGTTCATCGCCGGCAAGATCGGCATCTTCTTCGACACCCCGGCCCGCCTGCGCCAGGTCACCGACCTGATCGGCGACCGCTTCACGCTGAAGACCGCCCTCTTTCCGGTCGACGACAAGGCCAAGGGCAAGCTGCCCACCGGCGGCAACGCGGCGCTGATCACGGCCAAGGACCCGGCCAGGCAGAAGGCGGCCTGGGAGTTCATCAAGTTCGTGACCGGGCCGGAAGCCCAGAAGATCGTGGTCGAGACCGCCGGCTACATGCCGACCAATCTGCGCGCCGGCGAGGACGCCTTCCTCGGCCCGTTCTACAAGGCGAACGCCAATTTCCGCACGATCAACGGCCAGGTCTCCCGCGCCGCGCCGTGGGAAGGCTATCCGGGCGGCAATTCGGTGCGCATCTGGCGCCAGCAGCGCGAGGTCATCGCCGGCGTGATGCGCGGCGAGATCCAGCCCAAGGCCGGCATCGAGCGCATCGTCTCCGAGACCGAAGCCCTGATGAAGTGAGCCGATCGGCCCGCCGATCCCCCTGCCGCCCGGCCTTCTTGCCGGGCGGCCCTGCTATCGGGCTCACAGCCTGAGGAAGCGCGCAAGCGGCGTCTCGAAGGATGCTCCTCAGGATGCGGGCCGAGAGTCCATGCCGGTCCTCGCTCCAAAGGCTTTCCGATGATCATCGCCCAGATCAGCGATCTCCATGCCCGCCCCCATGGCAGCCCCGCCTATGGCGTCGTCGACACCAACCCGGCGATCGCGCGCGCGGTCGACCAGATCCTGAAGCTCGACCCGCGGCCCGATTGCGTGCTGGTCACCGGGGACCTTTCCGATTGCGGGCTGCCGGAGGAATACGGCATCGTCCGCGCCGCGCTCGAGCGGCTGCCGATGCCGGTCTATGTCATCCCCGGAAACCACGACCGCCGCGAGACGCTGCGCGCGGAGCTCCGCCCCGGTCACCCCTACCTGCCGCAGTCCGGCTTCCTGCACTATGCGGTCGACGATTTCCCGGTCCGGCTGATCGGGCTCGACACGGTGATCGCGGGCGAGGACGGCGGCGAGATCTGCGCCGCCCGCGAGGCCTGGCTGGCCGAGCGGCTGGCGGAGGGACAGGGCAAGCCGACGGCGATCTTCATGCACCACCCGCCCTTCGCGGTCGGCGTCGACGGCATGGACGTCATGCCCTGCCAGGTCTCGCCGGGCTTCGCCAGGCTGATCGCCGCTCATCCCGAGATCGAGCGCGTGCTCTGCGGCCATTACCACCGGCCGATCCAGCTCCGTTTCGCCGGCACCATCGGCTATGTCGTGCCGGGCACCGCCCATCAGGTGGCGCTCGATCTCAGGCCCGGCACGGAGAACCGCTTCGTGATGGAGCCGCCCGCCCTCGCCCTTCATGTCTGGAAGCCGGGGCTCGGCCTGGTCAGCCATCTCCAGCCGATCGGGGACTATGGACCGATCCGGGATTTCGTGCTCGATCCCGCCTATCCCGGAAAGCCGCAAACGGTGCCTGCATCATGACCCAACCACGCCTCCTCGCCCTGCTCGACCAGTCCGAGGAGCTGGCGCGCCGGGCCGGCGAGGTGCTTGTGCAGATGCAGGGCGCCGAGCTCGACGTGACGCGCAAGGAGCTCAACGACGTCGTGACGGCGGCGGACCTCGCCTCCGAGCGCCTCGTCATCGACGGCCTGCGCGCCCTGACGCCGGAGGCGGCGATCCTCTCCGAGGAGGCCGGCTTCTCCGGCTCCGGGCAGGCGCCGCGCTGGATCATCGACCCGCTGGACGGGACCGTGAACTACGCCGCCGGCCTGCCCTGGTTCTCCGTGACCCTGGCCTATCAGGAAGAGGGCCGCACCCTTATCGGCCTGACGCATGCGCCGCGGGCGGGGCTGTCCGCCCGCTTCGCCGAAGGGGGCGAGGCGACGGTCGACGGCCGGCCGGCCCGCGTCTCGGCGACGCGCCGGCTGAGCGACGCCGTCGTCTCGATCTGCCTGACCTCGCATTATACGGCCGCGGAAGCCAACCGGACGAGCGACGTGATCCGCCGCCTCGCCGGGCTGTGCCGCGGCGTGCGCGTCATCGTCTCCGGCGGGCTGGAGATGTCGCTGGTGGCGGCGGGCCGGCTCGACGCCTTCATCGGCCTGAAGGCCGATATCGTCTCGCATGCCGCGGCGATGCCGCTGGTGCGCGCGGCCGGCGGCAAGGTCACCACCGTCGAGGGCCTGGATTCGCGCGACGAGGATCTGGAGAAGATCGTCACGAACGGCCTGATCCACGACGAACTGCTGGCGGCGATCCGCAGCGCTTGAGCGCCCGCAGGATCAGGCGCTCCCGGGCGCCTCGCTCGCCAGAACCGCCGCCGCCGCGTCCTCGTCCGTGATCAGCACCGAGGCCAGTCGGCCGCGCAGGGTCGCGGCGATGATCTGCGCCTTGTTGAGCCCGCCGGAAGCGAGGATCACGGTCGGGATCCGGCGCAGCCCGGCGAGCGGCAGGGCGATGGCGCGGCGGTTGATCGGATGGGCGACGGCCTGGCCGTTGCGGTCGATGAACTGCCCCAGCATGTCGCCGACGGCCCCGGATTCGGCCAGCTCCGCGACGCCGACATCGCCCGGAAGCCCATAGCGCACCAGCAGCGAACGATCGCTCAGATCGCCCGCGCTCAGGATCGCGACATCCGTCGCCTGGATGCGCGCGAAGGCGGCCTCGAAGACGTCCTGCGCCAGGATGGTGTCGCGCGATTGCGGCGTGCCGGCATAGATCGGCGCCGCGAGATAATGGCATTCGGCCTGCCAGAGCCGCGCGAAGCGGCTGGCGGTCTCGAAGGTGTTGATCTCGATGCCGTAGGTCAGCCCGCCCATCATCGAGGTCACCGCGAGGTCGCGATACTGCCCGGGGCGGACATGGCGGATGGTTTCCCGCAAGGTGCCGCCCCAGCCGACGCCGAAAATGCCGGACGGCCTCTCCTCGATGATCTTCGAGACGAATTCGCCGGCCGCCTTGCCGATCTGCGCGGCGGTCTGGCCGGGATCGGCGGGGCCGGGCACGACGATCGCCTGCTTCAGGCCGAATGCGGCGACGAGCGCGCGCTCGAGGCGGACGCAGCTCTCCAGCCGCGAATTGATGGTGATGTTGACCAGGCCGCTGCTGCGGGCCTCGACCAGCAACCGGTTGACGCGCAGGCGGGTCATCTTCAGGCGGCTCGCGATCTCCGCCTGGGTCAGGCCCTCCATGTAGTAGAGCCAGGCGGCTCGGACCTGCGTCTGGGTTTCCTCCGGCATGGCGGTATCCTGCTGCGATGGGCATGCCGCCCGGGCAGGCGCGGCGGGGCTCGGCGTGATCCTCGGAACCGGCTTACATCGCTTTCGCTCTCTCCCACAACGTGCTGAGCCGTTTCGGTTTCACGCTTGACGCAAACCAATGTAATAAACAGAATACATTTGTTAAAGGACTGTTTCGCCGAACGAGTGTCGATCCGCCATGTCCCATGCCGTCTTCCTCCATGCCGCCGGCGATGCCCGGGTCGCGCCGTTCAACCTGCGCGCGGGGGCGGCCGGGGAAACCCTGGTCGAGGTCGCGGCCGTCGGGCTCTGCGGCAGCGACCTGCACTACTACAAGGACGGCGGAATCGGCTCGGCCGTGATCGCGGCGCCCTTCGTGCCCGGCCATGAATTCTCCGGCTGGCTCACCGAGGACCTGCCGGAATGGGGGCTGGTGCGCGGCGCGCTGGTCGCGGTCGATCCGAACCGGGCCTGCGGGCATTGCGCGCATTGCCGGAGCGGCCACCCCAATCTCTGCCCCGAGGTCGCCTTCATCGGGGCGCCGCCGCATGACGGGGCGATGACCGAGCGGATCTGGGTGCCGAAGTCGCAGATCGTCGCGGTGCCGGAGAGCTTCTCGCCGAGCGATGCGGTGATGCTCGAGCCGCTCGGCGTCGCGATCCATGCGGTCGACCTGGCCAGGCCGCGGCTGCTGGAGCGCGTGGCGCTGGTCGGCTGCGGCCCGATCGGGCTGCTGATCCTGCAGGTGCTGCGGACGGCCGGGGCCGGCGAGATCCTCGCCTGCGATCCGCAGCCGCATCGCCGCGCGCTCGCGCTCAGGCTGGGTGCGGACAAGGCAGGCGCGAGCGTCGCCGATATCGCGGCCTGGACGGAGGGCGAAGGCCTGCCGCTGGTGATCGAGGCGACCAATGCGCCCGAGGGCTTTCGCGATGCCATCCGCGCCGCCCGCATCGGCGGCCGGGTCGTGCTCGTCGGCATCCCGGACGGCGACCGCTATGTGATCCCCGCCGCGGAAGCGCGCAGGCGCGGGCTGAACATCAAGTTCTCGCGCCGGATGGGCCATGTCTATCCGCGCGCGATCGCGCTGGTGGCCCAGGGCAAGGTCGATGTCGAGGCGGTGATCAGCCACCGCTTCACGCTGGCCGAAGGGCCGGCCGCGTTCCGCCGCCACGCCGCCAACGAGGCGGGGCTGGTGAAGAGCATGATCTATCCGGCCGGCCTGCCCGCGCAGACCGGCTGAGAATGCCCGGCAGGCCGCGCGGCAGGCACGGCCGGACCGGCCCCTGGGGGCCGGTCCTTGCAGTGACAGTTCCGGTCAGTCGCGATACCAGGCCGCGAGGTTCCAGGTGGTGACCTCCCAACCCGATATGTCCGCCGTCAGGTTGTTGGCGGCGGCGCCGACGACCGTGCGGGAGATGATCGGCAGGAAGATATTGGCCTCGCAGAAGATCTCGTTGACCTTGATCAGCAGCGCGGCGCGCTTGGCCGGGTCAAGCTCCGTCTGCGCCGCCTTGTAGGCCTTGTCGGCCTCCGGGTCGGTGTAGCGCGAGACGTTGCGGCCCAGCCACTTGTTCTCCTTGCTGGCGACCTCCCAGGAGACGCACTGGTTGAGGAAGCGCTCCGGATCGGGCTGGGGCTGCGTCTGCGTATACATTTCCATGTCGCAATACAGCTTGGTGTAGGTGTCCGGGTTCGCGACGTCGGAGGAGAAGAACACCGAGGCCGTGACCGATTTCAGCTCGAGCTCGATGCCGGCGCGCTGGCAGGCCTGCTTGATGATCGCCTGCGTCTTCTGGCGGGGGGCGTTGATCGAGGTCTGGAAGACGTATTTGAGCTTCTTGCCGTCCTTCTCGCGGATGCCGTCGGCGCCCTTCTTCCAGCCAGCCTCGTCGAGGATCTTGTTGGCCTTGTCGATGTTGAACTCGTATTTGAGCTTGGTCGACTTGAAGCGCTTCGGCTCGTTGACGAAGCTCGCCGTCGCGGTGCCGCCGCGGCCATAGATGAACTTCTCGATCGAGTCGCGGTCGATCAGCAGGTTCAGCGCGGCGCGCACCTTCGGGTCGGAGAGCGTCGGGTGCTTGGTCTTGACGCTGGAGCGCTCGCCGTCGACCTCGGTCCAGGGATCGGTCGTGTTCAGCGTGATGAATTCGAGGTCGCCGGCCGGAACCGCGACCACCTTGCCGCGCCCGCCGGTCTCCATCCGCTTGAGGACCTCGTCCTCGACCTGCAGGTTCCAAGCATAGTCGTATTCGCCGGTCTGCAGCACGGCCCGCGCCGCCGAGACGGCGTCGCCGCCGCCCTTGGCCTCGACCGTGTCGAAATGCGGCTGGTTCTTGACGTGATAGTCGGGGTTGCGCTCGCCGAGCAGCAGGTCGCCGGGCTTGAAGTCGACGAATTTGTAGGGGCCGGTGCCGATCGGCTTCAGGTTGAGCGGCGCCTCGCGCGACTTGGCGCCCTTGTATTCGGCGAAATGGTGCTTCGGGATGATCATGCCGACGACGCCGACGAAGGGGTCGGCCCAGAACGGCGTCGGCTCCTTGAAGATCACCTTGACCGTGTGGTCGTCGACCTTCTCGACCTTGATGTTGACATAGGAGCCGGTGGTGTAGGCGGCGGTCGCCGGATCGGCGGCATATTCCCAGTTGAAGACGACGTCGTCGGCGGTGAACGGCTTGCCGTCATGCCATTTCACGCCCTGCTTCAGCTTCCAGGTCACGCTCTTGCCGTCCTCCGACAGGCCGCCATTGGCCTTGGTCGGGATCTCGGCCGCGAGCTGCGGGATGAGGTTGCCTTCCTTGTCCCAGCCGGCGAGCGGCTCGTAGAAGACGCGGCAGGCGATCTGGTCCTTGGTGCCCGCGGCGAAATGCGGGTTGAGCAGGGTTGGCGCCTGCCAGAGCAGGATCTTGAGCGGCCCGCCGCCGCCGGCCTTGGTCGGCTTGTACTTGACCGTGGCGTCCGCCATCGCGACGTCGTTCCAGGCCAGGATCTGGCTCGCGATCGGGGCGGTGATGCCCACGGCCGCCATTCTCTGAATGAAGGATCGTCGCGACAGCGTGCCGTCCTTCACATCCGCGACCAGGCCGCGGATTTCCTCTTCCTTCATGGTGTTCCCTCCAAAGGTCTCGCCAGTCGTTCCGGCATTGCCTGCCGCGTTGTCCTGGCGGCACAGCAATGCATGGGCGGCCGCGAAGGTCCAGCGGCTTCGGCGCCGGCTGCCGGCGGCGTTTGCGGGGGGACGGACCGGGCCGGAAAACCGGCCGGACGATCCCCTGCCCGCCCCGGTTCCGGGGTTTCGTCATCAGCCTGTCGTGGAGCGGCCGGCAGAACCGCGGTTCCGCGACTCCGCTGCCGGCTCACATGCTCCGCTTTCTCGCCCTTCGCCTCCTGCGCGCCCTGCTGACCGTGACGATCTGCGTGTCGGCCGTGTTCGTCGCCCTGCGCCTAGCGGGCGACCCGGCCGACATCATGCTGTCGATCGACACGCCCCCGGAGGTGCGCGCCCATTACCGCGAGCTGTGGGGCCTCGACCGGCCGCTGGCGGAGCAGTATCTGCGCTATGTCGCCAGCGCCGTGCGCGGCGATTTCGGCCTGTCCTTCGCCGATGAGCGGCCCGCCTTCGCGGCCGTGACGGAGGCGCTGCCGAAGACCTTCCTGCTCGGCGCCTCGGCCCTGATGCTGGCGCTGCTCGTCGGCATGCCGCTCGGCATGCTGGCGGCGCTGCGCCACAACCGCGCCGCCGACCGGCTGGCCATGGCGACCGCCGTGCTCGGCTACGCCATTCCGGTCTTCTTCCTCGGCATCCTCCTGATCCTGCTGTTCGCGCTGAAATTGCGGGTGCTGCCGTCGGCCGGCTCGGAAAGCCTCCGGCATCTCATCCTGCCGAGCGTGACGCTCGGCCTGCCGCTCGCCGGCCGCCTCGCGCGCTTCGCCCGCACCGCGACGCTCGAGGTGCTGGGCAAGCCCTATATCCGGGCCGCGCGCGGGCGCGGCGTGATGCCGCTGGCGGTGATCGTCCGGCACGCGCTGCCGAACGCGGCCGTGCCGCTGCTGATGTTCATCGGCCTCGAGATCGGCCACATCCTCGCCGGCAGCGCCGTGGTCGAGACCATCTTCGCCTGGCCCGGAATCGGCCGGCTGCTGGTCGATTCGGTCGCGACGCGGGACCTCGCCGTGGTGCAGGCCGTGATCTTCACCGTGACGGTGATCATGGTCGGCGCCAATCTCCTGGTCGATGTCGTGCATATCCTGATCGATCCGCGGCTCGGCGGCTTCGCGCGCGCCAAGGGAAAGCCCGCCTGATGACAACCGTCGACATTCACGCCCGGCCCGCGCCGGCCGCCCGCTCCCGCGGCCGCGCGATGTCGCCGGTGGTCAGGCTCTCGGCCTGCTTCCTGCTCGCCGTGGTGCTGGTGGCGCTGCTCGCCGACTGGCTGGCGCCGCTGCCCTACACCGCCCAGAATCTCGCGGCGCGGCTGAAGCCGCCGCTGACGGAGGCCGGCGGCATCGTGCACTGGCTCGGCACCGACCAGCTCGGCCGCGACATCCTGAGCCGGATGATCTTCGCGGTCAGGACCTCGATCCTGATCGCCGTGATGGGCACGCTGATCGGCGCGATCTTCGGGACGCTGCTGGGCTTCGTCGCGGCGCGCATGCGCGGCTCGGTCGACCAGGCGATCATGATGGTCGTCGACGCCCAGGCGGCGATCCCGGCACTGTTCCTGGCGCTGACCATGCTCGCCTTCTTCGGCAACAATATCGTCCTCTTCATCGTGCTCGTCAGCATCGACGGCTGGGACCGCTATACGCGGCTGGTGCGCGGGCTCGTCGTCTCCGAGCAGCAGAGCGACTACATCAACGCCATCGAGGCGCTCGGCGCCGGGTCGTCGCGGGTCATCCTGAGCCATCTCCTGCCCAATATCGCCGCCGCGCTGGTGGTGCAGGCGACGCTGAACTTCCCCGGCACGATCCTGCTGGAAACCTCGCTCTCCTTCCTCGGCCTCGGCGTGCAGCCGCCGGGGACCTCGCTCGGGCTGATGCTCGGCGAAGGCCGGCGCTACCTGCTGAACGCCTGGTGGATCGCGGTCTTCCCCGGCCTGGCGATCTTCCTCACGACGCTGTCGATGAGCCTGTTCGGCGACTGGCTGCGCGACCGGTTCGACCCCACCAGCGACAGGCATTGATCATGCGCACGGCCTTTCCCGACACGCCGTTGCCGCTCGCGATCGCGCATCGCGGCGGCGCGCTGCTCGCGGCGGAGAACAGCGCCGCGGCGTTCCGCGCCGCGGCCGCCGCCGGTGCCGAGATGGTCGAGACCGATCTGCGCCTGAGCGCCGATGGCCGCCTCGTCTGCCTGCACGATGCCGATCTCGCGCGGATCGGGGGAGATCGGCGCCGGGTCGCGGACACCGACCTCGCCACGCTGCGCGCCCTCCTGCCGGGCCTGCTGACGCTCGAGGAGGCGGTGGCGGCCTCGCAGCCGCTCGGCCTGCTGCTCGACGTCAAGCTGCCGGAGCCGGCAATCCTGCCGCCGATCCTCGCCGTCCTCGCCGCGGCGGGCGCCTCGCGGCGCTGCGTGCTGGGGCTGCGCGAGACCGCCCTCCTCGCGGCGGCGCGCGCCCTCGCGCCCGATCTCGCGCTGCTCGCCTTCGCGGCCGACCCCGATGCGGTGGCGCAGGCGCGGGAGGCCGGGGCCGGCTGGTTCCGGCTGTGGCAGGCCGAAGCCGACGAAAGCCGCATCGGCGCCGTCCGGGCCGCCGGCATGCGCTGCGTCGTCATGGTCGGCCAGCCGCGCTCGGTCGCGCTGCCCGGCTATCCCGCCTTCCCGGTCGGGCGCGTCGATGCCGACGGGCTGCGCCGGATCCTGGCGCTGCGCCCGGATGCGGTCATGCTCGACGATCCGCGCCTGCTCGTCGCGGCCCGCGCTGTCACCGGCCTGTCGCCAAGCTGAGGCAAGGCAGTCATCGGCGCTCCGCCCGATCCGCGACGCCGCCTCCGCCCGACGAAGAGAAGGTTCATCATGACGATTTCCCGCCGCCGTTTCCTGGAAGGTGCGGCCGTAGCCCCGGCTCTGCTCAGCGCTCGCCCGGCCTTCGCCGCGGGCGACGATTCCCGGCCGAACTTCACCGTGGCCGTGGCCGACCTGCCGGCGACGCTCGAGCCCGCGCGCGAGCTGTCCAATGTCGGCACCCGCGTGACCTATTCGATCTTCGACACGCTGATCCGCCGCGACTTCCTCGGCGCGCCCGATGGCGGCGGCTCGGAGCTGAAGCCGCATCTCGCCACGAAATGGGAGCGGGTCTCGCCGCAGGAGCTCGTGGTCACGCTGCGCCAGGGCGTGAAGTTCCACAATGGCGACGAGCTGACCTCGGAGGACGTCGCCTACACCTTCCGCGAAGGCCGTCTCCGGGGCGAGAAGGCGCAGATCCCGGGCGGCAGGCCCTATTTCGGCATCCTCGCCAGCGTCGAGCCGATCGACCGCTACACCGTCCGCTTCAGGACCAAGGTCGCCGATGTGCTGCTCGAGCAGCGCCTCGCCTCCTGGTGCGCCTGGATCGTCAACAAGCGCGCCTATGAGGCGATGGGTTTCGAGGCCTATTCGCGCAAGCCGGTCGCGACCGGCCCCTATCGGGTCGTCTCGCATGCGGCGGCGGATGCGACGGTGCTCGAGGCCTTCGACGACTATTTCATGGGCAAGCCCACGGCGAAGCGCGTCACCTTCAAGCGCGTGCCGGAGCTCGCGGCCCGCGTCGCCGGCCTCGTCGCGGGCGATTACGACCTCATCACCAACGTCCCGCCCGACCAGATGGGCGTCGTCGGCGGCTACAAGGACATCGACGTGCGCTCGGTCGTCCTCGCCAACATCCATGTGCTCGCCTTCAACGAGCAGGACAAGGTCCTCGCCGACAAGCGGGTGCGGCAGGCGCTCTGCCTCGCCATCGACCGGCAGAAGCTGGTCGACACGCTCTGGCAGGGCACGGCCGAGGTTCCTGCCAGCCACAATTTCCCGGAATACGGCCCGATGTTCGTCGAGGGCCGCAAGCTGCCCTATGATCCCGACAAGGCCAAGGCCCTGCTCAAGGAAGCCGGCTACAAGGGCGAGCCGGTGGTCTATCGCACCCAGGCGAACTACTACACCAACGCGCTCGAAGCCGGCCAGATCCTGATCGAGCAGTGGAAGGCCGTCGGCATCAACGCCTCCCTGCAGGTCGTCGAGAACTCGGCGCAGTTGCGCGGTCCCGGCGTGCAGATCTTCAACTGGTCGAACTCCACCCGCCTGCCCGATCCGCTCGGCTCGATCTGGGTGGCGTGGGGACCGGCCGGCGAGATCCAGGTGTCGAAGTTCTGGACCTCGGCCGCGGCCTTCAACAAGGCCGGCACGGCGCTGGAGGCCGAGATCGATCCGGCGAAGCGCAAGGCGCTCTTCACCGAGATGCTCGACGCCTGGGAGGACGAGGCTCCGGCGACGATCCTCTACCAGCCGAGCGAGGCCTATGCGATCAGGAAGTCGATCGGCTGGCGGCCCACGACCTTCTATTTCATGGATCTGCGCCCGGACAATCTCAGCTTCGGCAAGGCCTGAGAGGCCGGTTCGAGGCGGTGAAGACGCAAAGGGCGGCCGGTGGCCGCCCTTTTGTTCGGTGAAATGTCCGCAGCGCTCTTTTCGCCGGACGGCGCTACTGCCCGCCGCCGAGGATGAAGCGGCGGCCGTCCTGCTCGACGACATCGACATGCTGCGCGAAGGCGCCCGTCCCGGCCGAATGCCGCAGGACGCGCCCCTCCTCCCGCGCCGGCCGGGCGAGGTTGCGGCCGACCATGCCGGCCGCGGGCGCGAGCCCCAGCAGGCCGAGCACGGTCGGTCCGATGTCGATGATGCCGGCCGGCTCCTGCGAGACGCCGCCGGAGCCGCCGGCAGCGCCGAGGATCAGCACGGTGTTCAGCTCGTGCGGGTTGATGCCGCCATGCATGCCGCCGCCGAGCGGCACGTCGCCGGGCGTCATCGCGCCGAGGCCGGGCAGACCGTACTGATCCGGGGCGAGGCTCGATTTCAGGATGAACATCAGCTCCGGCTGCCGCGCGGCATGGCCGGCGCCCATCAGCGCGAGCGAGAGCGTGCCCGGAACCTCGCCCTCGACGCCGTTGCGGTCCGGCGAGAAGACATGGCCGACCGCCGGATGCCGCATCAACCAGTCCGCGACGCGGCCGATCTCGGCGCGGTCGCCGGCCCGCAGGCGGATCTCGCCGCTGATGCCGCCGGTGGCGACGAGGGTGGCGCCGTCGATGGCCTTGGCGGCGCTGAGATCGAAGCCGCCCTGCCGCGCCGCCTCGAACAGCGGCTCGACCGAGCCGGTCGAGATCTGGCCGTGGTCGGAGGCCGCGATGACGGCGATGCGCTCCGCATCCGGCTGCGCCTCGACCCAGTCGAGGATGGCGCCGAAGGCGCGGTCGGCCTCGCGCAGGCCGGCCATCGCCTCGGGCGAGCCCAGGCCGCGATAGTGGAAGGTGGTGTCGGGCTCGTTGAACCAGACCAACGCGACATCCGGCCGGAGCTCGGGCAGGACGAGGTCGGTCATCACGCGCCCGCCATAGGCGAGCTCTCCCAGCCGCGGCAGCGCGCGCTCCGGCAGCGGGCCGAGGCGGGCCGTCGCCTGCTCGACCGCCTCCGGCGTCTGCGTCGCGTCCGCCCCGTGCATGGAGAAGGTCCAGTGCCCGTTGGCGCGGGCGCGCGGATTGATGAAATGCGCCGAGCCGGCCGAGCCGGTATGGACCACGGCGAGGCGCTTGCCGGCCCGCGCCAGCACGTCGCCGAAGCTGTCGGCGGCGAGCAGGCGCCCGTCGTGATGCGCCTCGGCGCGCCGGATCAGCGCCGCGTCGCCGGTGTCGAACATCCGGTCGGGGATCGCCTCCCGGTGGTAGAAGGCGTTGCCGACGATGCCGTGGACGACCGGCGGCGCCCCGGCCGCGATCGAGCTCGTCGCCACGCGGGTCACCGAGGGAAACACGCTGCGCGCCTGGCGGAACCAGGTCCCGCGCGCGGCGAGGCGCAGGATGTTGGGCGTCAGCTCCGGCGTGACGAGGTCGGGCCTCAGGCCGTCGAAGACGGCGACGACGACGCGGTCGGCGGCAGGGGAATCGAGGCGGCTCATGGCGTCTCCCGGAGGCTGGTCGCGGCAGGGGCCGCCGCCGGCACGGCGGCGGCCAGGTGACAGGCGGCAAGGCGGCCGTCGGCCGCCGGCCGCAGCGGCGGAACCTCCTCCCGGCAGCGGGCCACGGCGCGCGGGCAGCGCGGATGGAAGGCGCAGCCGCAGGGACGCTCGACCGGATTCGGCGGATCGCCCTTCAGGATGATGCGCCCTTGCGTGCCGCGCAACGGCGTCGGCACGGCCGAGACCAGAGCCTCCGTATAGGGATGGGCCGGCGCATGGAACAGGGCGTCGGGCGGCCCCTGCTCGACGACGCGCCCGAGATACATCACCGCGACCTCGTCGGCGATCTGGCGCACGACCTTGAGATCGTGGCTGATGAACAGATAGGCCGTGCCGAAGCGCGCCTGCAGGTCCTGCATCAGATTGACCACCTGGGCGGCGACCGAGACGTCGAGCGCCGAGATCGGCTCGTCGCAGACGAGCAGCGCCGGGCCGAGCACCAGGGCGCGCGCCAGCACGACCCGCTGGCGCTGCCCGCCGGAAAGCTCGTGCGGATAGCGCGCGAAGAGATCGGCGCGCAGCCCCACCGCCTCGAACAGCGCCAGCGCCTTCTGCCGCCGGGCCGCCGACCCCGACTCCAGCCCGTGGATGACCAGCGGCTCGACCACCTGCGCGCCCACCGGCAGGCGCCGGTCCAGCGCCGCCAGCGGGTCCTGATGCACCATCTGCATGCGCCGGCGCAGGGCCCGCCAATGCCGGTCGCGCTCGGCCGTCACCGCTGCGCCCTCGAAGGCGATCCGCCCGCGCGTCGCCGGCAGCAGGCCGAGCGTGAGCTTGGCCGTGGTCGACTTGCCGCAACCGGATTCGCCGACCAGCCCGAGTGTCTTGCCGCGTGCAAGGGTAAAGCTCACGCCGTCGACGGCGTGCAGGGTCCGGCGCTCGCCTCCCGCCGCCGCGACCGGATAGGCGCGGGCGAGGTCGTGGACGTCGAGCAGCGCCGTCATGCCGGCAGCTCCAGAGGCCGGGCCGCTGCCGCGGCGATATCCGCTTCGGCCCCGGGCGGCGGCAGCTCCGCGAGCCGCAGGCAGGCGGCGCGCTGGTCCTGGGCCGCGAAAGCCAGCTCCGGCAGCTCCGCGCCGCAGCGCGCGATCGCGGAAGGGCAGCGCGGCGCGAAGGCGCAGCCCGGCGGGATGTCGGCAGGGGCCGGCACCGTGCCCGGAATCGGGGTCAGCCGCCGGCGCGGCCCGTCGAGCGTCGGCAGCGCCGCGAGCAGGCCCTGCGTATAGGGATGGCGCGGGCGGGCGAGCAGGTCCCGCGTCGACGCGGTCTCGACGATCCGCCCGGCATACATCACCGCTATCCGGTCGCAGAGATCGCCGACGACGCCGATATCGTGCGAGATCAGCACGAGCGCCATGCCGGTCTCGCGGCGGAGATCGCGGATGAGATCGAGCACCTGCGCCTGGATGGTGGCGTCGAGCGCGGTCGTCGGCTCGTCCGCGACCAGCAGATCGGGCTCGCCGGCCAGGGCGAGCGCGATCATCACGCGCTGGTTCATGCCTCCGGAGAATTCATGCGGATACTGGCGCAGGCGTCGGGGGCCATCGGCGATCCCAACCCGGTCGAGCAGGCGCAGGGCCTCGCGCCGCGCCGCTTCTCCCCTCAGGCCGCGATGGAGGCGCAGCACCTCGCCAAGCTGCGTGCCGATGCGCTGGACCGGATTCAGCGCGCTGGAGGGGTCCTGGAAGATCAGCGCGATGCGGCCGCCGCGCACGCGCGCCAGCTCGCGCTCGGAAAGGCCCGTGAGGTCGCGCCCCTCCAGAAGGGCCGCCCCGCCCGTCGTCGCGCCATGGCCGAGAAGGCGCAGCGCCGCGAGCCAGGTGATGCTCTTGCCGCAGCCGGATTCGCCGACGATGCCGATCGCTTCGCCGCGGGCGACCGAAAGCTCGACACCGCGCACGATCGGCACGCCGCCCTGCACCGAGACGGAGAAATCGCGCAGGCGCAGCAGAGGCGGCTCGGAAGCCGCGTCGACGCGCATCGGGAACGGCAGGCTTGGCTTGCCCGCCCGGGGAGCTGTCACGGGTTGCATGGGGCTGCCATAGCGCCGGGCTCATGACCGTCTTGTGACGCTCCGCCCCGGTGCCTCGGCGGAGCGGCCGCAATCCGGGGGCGGCAGGGGCGCGCCGCCTCGCTTTCCAACGCCTTGCGCGCGTTGTAGTCTGCGGCGCTCGGACGCTATGGGGACAGGCTGCGCGGACCCGCTTCCGTCACCGCCTTTCGCAGAGCGGAGCGCAGGCGCCGTCCCTTTCGTCGATCATGGAATGCGAGGCTCCAAGCTGACGAAGTCGGCGCAATGCCCTGGCCTGACCAAAAGGAAATCATGCATCGCATCGGGAGAGAACCATCATGCCTACGGCTTACTCCTGCCTCAATATCGATGCCTTCCGCGTTGCCCGTCTCGAGCGACAACCCTATCACTACCTCGTCGGGGACCACGGCATCCAGCCCGGCGCCGTCGACTCCCTCAAGGCCGATTTTCCCGATATCCGCGAGGCGGGTTTCTTTCCCGAAGAGGACCTGACCGCCCGGGGCAGCTTCGCCACCCTGCTGGACGAGATGAAGAGCGAGGAAGTCTCGCGAATCGCCTCCGAGAAGCTCGATATCGATCTCGTCGGCCGGCCGAAGATGATCACCGTGCGCAAGCTCTCGGCGGCCAAGGACGGGCGCATCCATACCGACAGCGAAGCCAAGATCGCGACGATGCTCGTCTACCTGAACGAGAGCTGGCAGGATTCGCCCGCAGGGCGCCTGAGGGTGCTGCGCAACGGAACGGATTTCGAGGACATGGTCGAGGAGATCAGCCCGGTCATCGGCTCCTTCTTCGCGTTCCGCCGGGCCGACAATTCATGGCACGGACACACCTCCTTCGTCGGCGAGAGGCGCGTCGTCCAGATGACCTGGCTCAGAAGCCAGGAAGACGTCGAGCGCAAGAAGAAGCGCGGCTCCTTCTCCCATTTCCTCAAGAAGGTGCTGCGCGTCGGGTAGCCGCCGCCGGCCGCGGCGGGAGGCGGACCCGGCCGGAGGGCCCGGGCCGCCTCGCCCCGGTCAGCGGCGCGCGGCCTCGACCTCGCGCAGGCAGATCCTCAGCCGGTCGAGGATCATCCCGACATCGTCGGCGGCGATGGTCAGCGGGGGGCGGATCTTGAGAATATTGTCGGCCGGGCCCTCCCGCCCGACCAGGATGCGCATCTCGCGCAGCCGGTTCATGACGTGGGCGGCCGCTTCGGTCGCCGGCTCCAGCGTGTCGCGGTCCTCGACCAGCTCGAGGCCGAGGAAGAGCCCGATGCCGCGCACGTCGCCGATGACGGGATGGTCCTGCGCCAGCGTCCGCAATCCGGACAGCAACTGCTCGCCCATCGCCCTGGCATTGGCCGAAAGCCCCTCCTCCTCGACGATGTCGAGCACTTCAGAGGCGATGCGGCAGGAGAGGTTCGAGCCGCCGAAGGTCGAGAAATACTCCGGCCCCTCGGCGAAACGCTCGGCGATGGCGCGGGTGGTGATGACCGCGCCGATCGGATGGCCGTTGCCGAGCGGCTTGCCGAGCACGACGATATCCGGCCGGACCTGCTGCTGCTCGAAGCCGAAATAATAATCGCCGAGGCGGCCGAGCCCGGTCTGGACCTCGTCGGCGATGCAGATGCCGCCGGCGGCGCGGATGCGCTCATAGACCGCTGCGAGATAACCGGGCGGCGGAATGATCTGGCCGCCGACGCTGGGAAAGGTCTCGGCGATGAAGCCCGCGACCTTGCCGCCGCGCGCCGCGATGGCGGCGAGCGCGCCGTCGACCTGCCGGGCATAATGTAGCGCCCGGTCGGGATCGTCGCGGCGGAAGCGGCCGCGATAGTCGTCGGCGACGTCGACGAGCTGCACCCAGGGCTTGCGGCCGCCCATGTTCGGCTTGTTGAACTTGTAGGCCGAGATGTCGATCGCGCCGGTGGTGTTGCCGTGATAGCCGTGATCGGGCGTGACGATGTCGTAGCCGCCGCTGGCGGCGCGGGCGAGCCGCAGCGCCAGCTCGTTCGCCTCGGAGCCGGAATTGACGAAGAAGCAGATTTCCAGCTCCTTCGGCAGCTTCGCCGTCAGCCGCTCGGCCAGCGCCATCGGCGCCGGGTGCAGATAGCGCGTGTTGGAATTCATCCGCGCGAGCTGGTCCATCGCCACGGCCCGGATGCGCGGATGGGCGTGGCCGACATGCGGCACGTTGTTGTAGGCGTCGAGATAGGGCCGGCCCATCGTGTCGAAGAGATGGTGGCGCCAGCCGCGCAGGAAGGTGACCGGGCGCTCGTAGCTCAATTTGAGATTGGCGCCGAAACGGGCCTTGCGCTCGGCCAGCAGCGCCTCCTCGTCGACCGGCCGATAGGCGACGCGCTCGTCGGGCAGGTTGAGCAGAGCGGCGGGGTTCGGGCAGATCGCCTGCCAGAGCGCCCAGTCGTCGGGATCGGCGACGCCCGGCCAGTCATGGCCCATGCCGTCCAGCGTCAGGGCGAGCTGGAAATGCAGATGCGGCTCCCAGCCGCCATTCTCCTCGGCCGGGCCGAGCTCGGCGAAGGCCTCGCCCGCCGCGATCTCCTGCCCGGGCGTCAATCCGGCCGCGACCTTGGCCGCGAGATGGCCGTAGAGCGTGTGGAAGACGTCGCCGTCCGGCGTGCGGTGCTCCAGGATGACGACGCCGCCATAGTCGAGATGGCCCGTCCGGTTCTCGGCCAGCGCGACGCGGCCGGCCAGGGGCGCGCGGACCGGCTCCCCCGCCGGCGCGAAGATGTCGACCGCCATATGGATGGTGCGGCGGTTGGAGGCGAGCCAGGGCCCCTTGCGGAAGGCCTTGTCGGTATAGACCAGCCGCGGCTCGCCATAATGGCCGAGCCACCATTCGGCGGTGACGCCGATGCCGGCGCCGAGATGGCGGGCCTCGTCGGCGCGCAGGTGGAAGGGGTTCTGCGGAACGGTCGCTTCGGCGACGGCGAGCGAACCGGCCGGGAGATCGTCGAGCGGGCGGCCGAGCACCGGCGCGAAGCGCCCGCGCTGCCCGGCGATCCAGGCGGCGATGCGCCCGGCGGCGTCGGTGACGGGCAGGCCGCAGGCGTTGCGCAGGCGCGGTCCCATCAATTCGCCGTCGATGGCGGCGTTCTCGAGGAGCCGCCAGGCCGGGGCCTGCGAGATCGTGACATAGGGATCGTCCGGCCGGTCCCTGGCCTCGATCGTCGAGTTGACGACGCTGACCGCCAGACGCATGCGCGTGAGCGGCCAGATCAGGTCGATCTCCTCGGCGCTCAGGGCCGAGACGGCATGATAGCCGGCGACGAAGGCGGCAAGCGCGGCCTCCGGCGTCTCATGGTCGAGGATGGCGTAGGCGGCGGCGATGGCGATCTCGCAGACGCGCGGCCCCATCGTCATGTCGCCGAAATCGATCACGCCGCTGATCCGGGCCGGGCCGCCCAGGCGGGGCTCGACCAGGATGTTGAAGTCGTTGAGATCGTTGTGCAGGGTCTGCCGCGGCAGGCGGTCGAGCGCCGGCGCGAGCGCCTCATAGGCGGCGACGATCCCCGCGACGCGCGCGCGGCGCGGGCCTTCGAGCAGATCCAGATGCGGCTTGATCCAGCCGGCCCGGGTCAGGTCCCATTTCGCCGCGTCCGGCGCGGGCGTGACCGCGAAATCGCGCAGCGCGAGGTCGAGCCGCGCCGTCAGCGCTCCCAGCTCGGACAGGACGGCGGGCGATTGCGGGCCGGCCTCGCCCATCGGGATTCCGGCGAAGGCGCGCTGGGCCCAGACCATGCGCCGTTGCCCGGCCTCGTCCGTTGCCTCGCGCCAGAGCCGCGCCTCCCCGGCCGGGAGAAGGCGCGGCAGCGGCAGCGCCGGGTCGGCGGCGAGCGCGTGCCGGATCGCGGCGCATTGCTGCTCGACCAGGGCCGGCTCGCCCTGCGGCCGCATCGCCTTGACGATGACGTCTCCCTCGGCGGTTTCGCCCCGGAAGTTGAGGTCGTATTCGCCGCCGAGCCGGCGCAACGCGCCGCGCACGCCGAATTGCTCGGCAACCTCACGCAACCAGATATCCGCCATCCTGGACCTCCCAGCCCGATATGCCGACGCCGCAAGGCCGCACTATTCGGCCCCTTGCGAATCGACGCGGGTCATCGTTCGGGGCAGGAGAAAAGCTTCGGCCGGCAGATGCAAGCCCGCGGCCGCGCTGAGAGACGCAAGCTCGCGGCCGCGCCGAGAGACGGATACGGCGGATGCCCCGCTTCGGCCGGACCGGCCCTCAATCGGCGGGCCTGCACTCCATCCTGACGCGCTCGCCGGGCTGGGCCGTGGTCTGGCAGGACATCCGGGCGGGCACCAGGGCGGGCGGCTCCTCCGCGGGCGGCGCGGCGCGGACGGGAGCGACCGGCACCCGCTTCGCGGTGGCGAGCCTGGCGGCGCTTTCCGGGCGAGGCCTCTCGCGGTGTCGTCGCGCCGCCGGGGCAACGGGTTCCGGG
>UBNE01000051.1 GCA_900466745.1 Hyphomicrobiales bacterium
ATCGCCTTGTCGAGCGCGATATCCTTCAGGCTCTTGTTGGTCGCGATCTTCTCGGCCGTGGAGACGAGCGCCGTGCCGGTCGCCGTCGGACGGTTCTGGGCGGCGTCGGACTGGGCCTGCTTGATCGTCGACTGCATCGAGTTGACGAGCTTGGTGATGCCGTCGATGCCCTTCGAGGCGGCCTGGATGGTCTGGATGCCGTTCGACATGCCGTCGAGCAGGCCCTTGAGCGCATCCGAGCGGCTGTTGAGCGACTGGGCCGTGAAGTAGTTCACCGGATTGTCGACGGCCGTGTTGACCTTCTTGCCGGTGGCGAGACGGTTCTGGACGGCGGCGGCCTGGGCGGTGATGGATTGCAGCGACGTCAGGTTGTTGCGGACGTTCGCCGAGAGGGAGATGGCCATCGTGATGCTACCTTTCTGGTAAGATGCCTTCTGGCGTCGCAGCCGTTCTGGCTGGACACGGGCAACACTCGCCGCACCACCCGTAACAAGAGGTAAATTTCGCCGGTCGAATTGTTGGCGATGCCGGCCGCGCGCGAAGGTGGTTAAGGGCGGCTTAACCGCCCGGCCTCCGGCGGGGTCCGGTCGGGACGGCCGCCGCGAACGACAACCGCCCGCTGGCGGGCGGGCGGCTTGATCGGGCATGGTCCCTGGAATGGGAGGCGGCTCAGGCCGTGCGCTCGACCCGGGGAGGGGCCTCGTCGGCCTCGCGGGCGCGCTCGGAGAGCTCGCGCGAATAGGCGCGCAGCTTCAGCGTGGCCTCGTCGGGAAGCTGGAAGACCGTCTCGCCGGTCTGCCGGTCCTTCTTCTGCAGCACGAGGGCGCGGGTGCGGGGGTCGATGACGAGCTTGCGCTCGACGCTCTCGTCCAGCGTCTTGTCGGCGGCGCGGCCGTTCTGCTCGCGCTCGAAGCTGCGGCGCTCGCCGGCGGCGCGGCTGCGGGCGTCGCGCTCCTGGGCGCGGACATCGACATGGACGGCATCGCCGGCGGAAGCGGACTGAACGGTCTTTTCGGGCGGGAGGTCGACGGCCACGCTGCCGGGCTGGGCGGCGACGTCGGCGCGGGCAACGACAGGCATGCCGGCCGCGGCGGCGACCTTCGGGACATTGCCAAAGTCCATATCGCACTCCTTCTGGAGCTCTCGACGGCGCCGTCGCGCCGTTTCATGGCTTGGCGGACAGGCATACCCGTCCGATCCTGGCGAGACTGCCGGAAATGATTGAATCGCGCGTTAGGAAATTAGGTAAATAGCGCGAGGTGCCCTGCCGCGGGCCTGGGGCGGCGCGGCGGGAGGGGCGTCACAGCCGCCGGGACACGACCAGCGGGCCAGAATTCGGGCGTGCGAAGACGCCGGCGCCGACCGTTGCGGTGGGGCCGTAGCCATTCGCCCGCATCGGCCTGTTGGCATCGGCGGCGAGGTCCCGGATCATCGATTCGGAGACGGCCCGCGCCGTCGCCAGCACGATCTGGTTGGTCTCGATCAGCCCCTGGAAGGCGTGGTGCGCCTCCTTCAGCCGCTTCACCTGCTCGGGCGCGAAGCGGGCGAGCGCGACGGCATTGAGCTTCACCTGCTCGACGCCGCGCATGTAGATGCCGGCGAGCTCGGTCTTGCGCGGCTCGCGCGTCATCGCCTCCGGCAGGCGGCCGGCGCGGACGAGCTCGGTCTCCTCGCCGACGAGATGCGCCAGCGCGGCGAGGGATTCCAGCACGGTCTCGACCAGCATGCGGGCCTCGCCCGCGCCGGCGATGCGCGGCCGCTCGTCGAGAATGCGTCCTGTCGCCGCCATGCTCAGCTCCTCGTCGAGGCCTGCGCCTGCAGGCTCAGCATCTCGCGCAGGATCTGGTCGGAGACGCCGACGCCGCCGGCCTTCTGGATCTGCTTGGCGTATTGCTGGGTGAGCTGCGAACGCCAGATGTCGCCGCCCGTGCCGTTCTCGCCGAGCGGCCCCTCGGTGCCGGTATCGGCGAAGAGATGCTGGGTCATCTGCTCGAGGAACATCGCCTCGAAATCCTCGGCCTGCTTCCTGGCCTTGGCCTTGGCCGGGTCGAGCGCGTCGGCGATGCCGTCGGCGACCTTGCCGACGACCTGGCCGGCGACGCCGAGCGCGAGTTTGGCGGCGGGGAGAGCGAGAGCGGCAGTCATCACATCACCTCGATTTCGGCCTGCAGCGCGCCCGCCGACTTGATGGCCTGGAGAATGGAAATCAGGTCGCGGGGGCCGATGCCGAGCGCGTTCAGCCCGTCGACGAGCTCGGCGAGCGTCACGCTCTCCTTGACCAAAGCGAGCTTGTTGCCGCCCTCGGTGTCGACCTTGACGCTGGTGCGCGGCACCACGACCGTCTGCCCCCCGCGCGAGAAGGGCTCGGGCTGCGAGACCTGCGGCTGCTCGCTGATCGTCACGGTGAGGTTGCCCTGCGCCACGGCGACGGTGGAGACGCGCACATCCTTGCCCATGACGATGACGCCGGAACGCTCGTCGATGACGACGCGGGCGCCCTGGTCCGGCTCGACGCGCAACTGCTCGATATCGGTCAGCAGCTTGATCATGTTGCCCTTGAAGCGCGGCGGGATCTGGAGCACCACGGTCGAGGGATCGGTCGGCTCGGCGGAATCGCCGCCGATGAAGTCGTTGATCGCGGCGGCGACGCGGCGCGCCGTGGTCAGGTCCGGGTTGCGCAGCGACAGGCGCAGCGTCGAGAGCTTGTTCAGCGCGAAGTCGATCTCGCGCTCGACCACGCCGCCATTGGCGATGCGCCCGACGGTGGGCACGCCGCGGGTGATCTTGCTGGCCTCGCCCTCGGCCGAGAAGCCGGAGATCGCGACCGGGCCCTGCGAGACCGCATAGACCTCGCCATCGGCGCCGAGCAGCGGCGTGACCAGCAGCGTGCCGCCCTGGAGCGACTTGGAATCGCCCATCGCCGAGACGGTGACGTCGAGGCGGGTGCCTTGCGTCGCGAAGGGCGGCAGGTTGGCGGTGACCATCACGGCGGCGACATTGGCGGTGCGCATGTTGGCGCCGCGGGTGTTGACGCCGAGCCGCTCCAGCATCGCCTGCAGCGACTGCTTGGTGAAGGGCGTGTTGTTGAGCGTGTCGCCGGTGCCGTTGAGGCCGACCACGATGCCGTAGCCGAGGAGCTGGTTGGAGCGCACGCCCTCGACGGAAGCGAGGTCCTTGATGCGGGACAGCGCGAAGGCGGGCTGCGCCGGCAGGCTGAGGCCGAGCGCGAGCAGGCCGACGAGCGGCCGCATCAGCGATCTCAGGGCGGGCAGGCGAAACATGGGGCTTCCGATGCTCATGTGCGAAACTCGCTTTCCCCTTGCGAGAGGCGTGCCAGTTCTGCCGAAGTCGAAAATCCTTGTTCGTCAGTTGGTTATGGAAAATGCGCCGGCGCAGGGCGGGCGGGGCGGCGTGCCGATCCTGCCGGGGCGGCAGTTTCTGCCGGGCGGTTTACCGGCTGTTAACCCTGCGGCCCCAAGCTTTCGTTAACGTTTTGCATGCTCGCATCGGCGCCCGGCGACCGGCTCGTCCTCCCGATCCGATGTTTCAGTGAGGCCGCCATGATCAGGATCGACCAGCGCGCGCCCGTCGCGGGCGCCAGTCCGGCCAGTTCGGCGAAGCGCGCCGGCGCTTCCTCCTTCACGCTTCCGGCCCCGGAGAGCGAAGCCCCGGCCCGCAGCGCCGGCCCGGCCGCGGCCGGACCGCTCGACACGCTGCTGGCGGTGCAGGCGCAGGAGGACCAGCAGGAGCGCAAGCGGCGCCAGGCCCGGCGCGGCCATGACCTGCTCGACGGGCTCGACCGGCTGAAGGCGGCGCTGCTTTCGGGCCGGGTGCTGCCCTCGGAGCTGGAGCGCCTGCGGCACGCGCTGGCGCTCAGGCGGGAGACCACCGACGATCCGCGCCTCGACGAGGTTCTGGCGCATATCGAGCTGCGCGCGGCGGTGGAGCTGGCGAAGCTCGGACGGTGAGCCGCTCCGCCGTCATTCCGGGGCGGGCCGGAGGCCCGAGCCCGGAACCGGCACGCCTGTCGCGCAGGCCATGATCGGCCCGCTTCGATGAAAAACGTTTCGGCCCTGGCTTCCGGCCTCATCGCTGCGCAATGCCCCGGAATGACAGCGGGCGCGTTTCAGCGGATGAACTGGTCGACGTAATCCGCGCCGAGGCCGTTCTCCGCGTAATGCGCCCGGCATTTGTCGATGCGGGTGAAGACGTCGTCATAGCCCAGGCATTTGCCGTCCGGATCGACATAGATCATCGCGCCGTTGACCTGGAACATGGTGATCATCTCCTCGACGTCCGGGTCGACCACCAGCGTATGCGTCTCGCCGGGCGCCTCGTAGACATAGGAGCCTTCGGTCGCGACCCAGTCATGCTCCAGGTAGCGCCACTTGCCCTTGAGCACATAGCCATGCACCGGCAGCGGATGGCGGTGGCGCGAGAGCACCCCGGCGCGGCGGACCTTGAGCAGGTTCATCCAGTAGCCGCGCGAGACGCAGAAGAGCAGGGGGCGGAACCAGACATTGTCGTCGACCGGCACCCAGACGCGCTCGTCGGCCGGGATGACGTTCGGGACGATCAGCTCCGGCGGCGATTCCTTCGGCTGGGGATGGCGATAGGGCGTCCAGCGTTCCTCCGTCGTGGCGGCGACGGGCATCGGGCTGGTGGTGTTCATGGCGTTTCTCCCGTGCTGATATTCTGATTCAACTGGCATCCAACTTGATTCAACGTTTCCGCCCAAGTTCCTGGAGCGGAACCGCTTTCCGGGACCGGGCCGCTTCCGCCATCGCGCGGGGCCCCTGGCGGCCAAGCCGTCCGGGGAGGCTGGCCGGTGCCGTGCCCGGTTAGAGGAAGGGCGCCCTAAACCGCGAGGTAGCCGCCATCGACCGGCAGGATCGCGCCGGTGACGAACTGCGCCGCGTCCGAGAGGAGGAAGGCGATGGCGCCCCCGACATCGCCGGGCTCGCCCCAGCGGCCCATGGGGGTGCGGGCGAGGATCGGGGACGAGCGCTCGGCATCCTCGACCAGCGGCCGGGTGAGCTCGGTCGCGATCCAGCCGGGGGCGACGGCATTGACGCGGATGCCGTCCTGCGCCCAGGCGGCCGCGAGCGACTTGGTGAGCTGGCCGACGCCGCCTTTCGAGGCGGCATAGCCCGGCGCGAAGGCCGAGCCGTGGAAGGTCAGCATCGAGGCGGTGTTGACGATGGCGCCGCCCTGCTTGTCCGCTGCCTTGGCGGCGAGCCTGTTCTTCGCGGCGAGGCACATTCGCATCGTGCCGTTGAGGTTGACCTCGATGGTCAGGCGGAAGGCGTCGATCTCGAATTCCTTGCCGCCGCGCTGGATCATGCCGGCGCAGTTCACCAGCGCGTCGAGCCGGGGGCAGGACGCGACGATGGCGGCGACCTCGTCGTCGCGGGTCACGTCGAGGCGGGCGTGGCGGATGGCGGGATGGGCCGGCGCGGCGGCGACCTCCTCCTCCGTGAGGCCGGTGGCGAGGACCGCGTAGCCGGCGCGGGCGAGGGAGAGGGCGGCGCCGGCGCCGATGCCGCGCGTGCCGCCGGTGACGAGAGCGAATTTGGACGAAGTCGACGATGTCATGCGCCGGAGGGTAGAGCGCCGGCCGGCGATGGGGAAGCGCGCCCGCCGCAGGCCGCCATGAGCCTGCGGCCTGCCGGCGCCGGTACCGGGCGCATTATTGCCAGGTGTATTTCAGCGACAGCCGTGCGGTGCCGCGCGTCTCGTAGTCGCTGGCGACGAGCGGCAGCTTGCGGGCGAGGGCGAGGTCGAGCGAGGCCTGCCACGGCAGGTCCGCCATCCTGGCGAGATCGACCGAAAGCTTGACCTCGGGCGTCACGGCCGAATGGAAGCCGTCATCCGGCGCGAAGACGTAAGTGCCGGCCATGCAGAGCTGCGTCGTCAGGGTCAGATGCGGAAAGAGCTGCCGGCGATAGCCGATCAGGGCGTCGCCGGTCTGCTCGGGCTTGCCGCCGACCGCGCCGCTGCCGCCGGCGGAGACGCCCCAGATCAGGCCCGGGCCGCTGGAGACCGGCTGCGCCCAGCGCCAGCCGAGCTTCGCGTCGCGCGCAGCGCCGGCCTGCGCCGGCGTCGTCAGGCTGGTCGAGAGCGAAAAGACGTCCCGCCCGAGCTTGAAGCCGACGGAGCGGTCCTCCTGCGCGCTGGCCATCGTCTCGCGCGCCGCGAAGCCCTTGCGGATGATGTCGACCGGGATGGGGGCGCGGGCGCGCAGATGCGCGCCGGACGCGGCGCCCGCCCGGCCGATCGCCGCCAGGTTGGGGTTGAACATCACGGCCTCGGGGCCTGCCGCCGCGGCCTCGGCCGGGCCCATCTCCCCGGCCGCGGGGTCGAGCAGGGCGCCGCGCGGAATCGGGAGCTGGACGGCGGCGTCCGGGCTCGCCGCCTGGGCCGGGGCGGAGCCGCAGCCGAACAGGCCGGCGAGGAGGAGCGCCGTCCGGGCCGGGGCGGCGGGCATGATGGTGGTGCGAGGCACGTCGTTCGTCCTGTCGCTATGACGAGCGGCAGGTCAGGCTAGGCGGGGAAGGCGCCGATTTTGCGGCAGTGCAACATCGGGCCGCGACGGATTGCCCGAAAGCCGCGCTTCCCCCGCCGGCCCGAACCCGCTAGGAAGCGACCCAGCCGCGGGCTGCGCCCACAAGCCGGAGCCCGAGACGTTCTATCTGGAGAGCACAGGGGTCATCGCATGAGCAAGATCAAGGTCGCCAACCCGGTCGTCGACATGGACGGCGACGAGATGACCCGCATCATCTGGCAGAAGATCAAGGACACGCTGATCTTCCCCTATCTCGACCTGCCGCTCGAATACTACGATCTCTCGGTCGAGAACCGCGACGCCACCAACGACCAGGTCACCATCGACGCCGCCAACGCCACCAAGAAGCACGGCGTCGCGGTGAAATGCGCCACCATCACGCCGGACGAGGCCCGCGTGAAGGAGTTCAACCTCAAGGAGATGTGGAAGTCGCCCAACGGCACGATCCGCAACATCCTCGGCGGCGTGATCTTCCGCGAGCCGATTATCTGCAAGAACGTGCCGCGCCTGGTGCCGGGCTGGACCAAGCCGATCGTCGTCGGCCGCCACGCCTATGGCGACCAGTACCGCGCCACCGACTTCAAGTTCCCGACCAAGGGCACGCTCTCGATCAAGTTCGTCGGCGAGGACGGCCAGGTGATCGAAAAGGAGGTCTTCAAGGCTCCCGGCTCCGGCGTCACCATGGCGATGTACAATCTCGACGAGTCGATCCGGGACTTCGCCCGCGCCTCGCTGAACTACGGCCTGCTGCGCAAGTACCCGGTCTATCTCTCGACCAAGAACACCATCCTCAAGGCCTATGACGGCCGCTTCAAGGACATCTTCCAGGAGGTCTACGAGGCCGAGTTCAAGGCCGATTTCGACAAGGCCGGCATCACCTATGAGCACCGCCTGATCGACGACATGGTCGCCTCGGCGCTGAAATGGTCGGGCGGCTATGTCTGGGCCTGCAAGAACTATGACGGCGACGTGCAGTCCGACACCGTGGCGCAGGGCTTCGGCTCGCTCGGCCTGATGACCTCCGTGCTGATGACGCCGGACGGCAAGACCGTCGAGGCCGAGGCCGCGCACGGCACCGTCACCCGCCACTATCGCGAGCACCAGAAGGGCAACGAGACCTCGACGAACTCGATCGCCTCGATCTTCGCCTGGACCCGCGGCCTCAGCCACCGCGCCAAGCTCGACAACAACGAGGAGCTGGCCAGGTTCGCCAAGCTGCTCGAGAAGGTCACGGTCGACACCGTCGAGGCCGGCGACATGACCAAGGACCTGGCGCTGCTGGTCGGCGCCGACCAGAAATGGCTCTCGACCACCGGCTTCCTTGAGAAGGTCAGCGAGAACATGAAGAAGGCGATGGCCGCCTGATTACGGGCGCTGCGCAGCGCTTCCAGAATGAAAGCCCGGCCGCCAGGCCGGGCTTTTTCGTTCCAGGCGGCGCCCTGCCGCCGCGGCGGTCCGGTCAGCGCCTGATCTCGATCTCGATGAAGCTGAGGCGGGTCTCGCCGGCGTTCTTCACGTCATGCTTCACGCCGGCCGGGCGGATATAGCTCTGCCCGGCCTTGACCTCGGCCTGCGTCACGACGCCGTCGACCTCGTAGGCCATGGTGGCATCGGTCATGATCACGACGGCGTAGTCCATGCCGTGCTCGTGCCAGCCGGTGGTGGCGCCCGGCTCGAAATCCCAGCGGGTGATCCGGGCGCGGCTGTCATCGGCGAGAACGGTGGCGACGGCCGGAACCGTACATTCGAAAGGCATGGGCTGCGGTCTCCTCGAGGCGAAGCGTCGCAGCCAGTATGGCGGCCATGCCGGAGCCGGCAAGCCGTCCCCGATGCGGGGCTATTCCACGCTGAGCGGGCGGCGCGCCAGGATGGCGAGGCCGCTGACGGGCGCATGCATGACGTAGCGCAGCTCGTATTCGCCCGGCAGATCCGGCGCCTCCAGCGTCGCCTCGACATTCTCGGCCGGGAAGAAGCGCGGCCCCTCGGCCTCGGCCGGCGCATCGGGCCTGACCAGCACGACGCGATCCTGCTCGCCATTGGGGCCGATGCCGCGCACCGGCAGCGCCTGGCCGGGGCTGACGCGGGACGGCGCGGCCAGGGTCGCGCTCGGTTCCGTGGTGGCGAGCGGCTGGCGCAGGATGATCCGGGGCACTCCGTCCTTCTCGACGGTCAGCCGCAACTCATAGGCGCCGACGGCGCCCGGCGTCTGCAGGGCGGGGACGCTGCTCTTCGGCTGAAGCACGACGATGGCCCTGTCGGCCGGGTCGTCGGGCCGGGCGATGGCGAGGCGCACGCCCGGCGGCGGGTTGGTCAGGAAGACGCTGAGCGGGGCACCGGCCATGATGCTGCGCGCCGCCGAGAGCGAGGGCTGGGCCGGCCGGGGAGCAGGCTTCTGCTGCTTCTGCGCCGCGGCCGCAACCGGCCACAGGCCCGCCGCGACCAGCAGCGCACGGCGGGAGAGGGGACCCGCGGGGCGGGAAGCCTTCCCGGCCGGCATCAGCCCATCGCGGCGGCGACGGCGTCGAGCGCGGCCTGCGCCTTGCTGCCGTCCGGGCCGCCGGCCTGGGCCATGTCGCGGCGGCCGCCGCCGCCCTTGCCGCCGAGCTGCTCGGAAGCCGCGCGCACCAGCGTGACCGCGTCGAAGCGCTCGGTCAGGTCGGGCGTGACGCCGACGACGACGCCGGCCTTGCCGTCCTCCGCGACGCCGACGATGGCGACGACGCCGGAGCCGACACGCGCCTTGGCCTCGTCGGCCAGGCTCTTCAGGTCCTTCATCTCGATGCCGGTGACGGCCCGCGCCAGCAGCTTGGCGCCGGCGACTTCGCGCACCGGCTCTTCGGCCGCGCCACCGCCGCCCATGGCGAGCTTCTTGCGGGCCTCGGTCAATTCGCGGTCGAGCTTGCGACGCTCCTCGAGCAGCGCGGCGAGGCGGTTTCCGGCTTCGGCGGGCGGAACCTTGAGCAGGCTCGCGAGCCCGTCGAGCAAACGCGATTCCTCGTTGAGGCGCAGGCGGGCGCCCTTGCCGGTCATGGCTTCGAGGCGGCGCACGCCGGCCGCGACGGCGCTTTCGCCGACGATGCTGACGAGGCCGATATCGCCGGTGCGCGCCGCATGGGTGCCGCCGCAGAGCTCGACCGAGAAGGCCTTGCCGGCCGGGTTGGTGCCCATCGAGACGACGCGGACCTCGTCGCCGTATTTCTCGCCGAACAGAGCGCGCGCGCCCGAGGCGATGGCCTCGTCGACGCTCATCAGCCGGGTGGTGACCGGCTCGTTCCGCAGCACGATGGCGTTGGCGATCTCCTCGACCTCGCGCAGCTCCTCGGCGCTGATCGGCTTGGGATGCGAGAAGTCGAAGCGCAGCCGGTCGGGCGAGACCAGCGAGCCCTTCTGCGCGACATGGTCGCCGAGCACGAGGCGCAGCGCCTCGTGCAGCAGATGCGTCGCCGAGTGGTTGGCGCGGATCGCGGTGCGACGCTCATGGTCGACGACGAGCTCCACGGCGGCGCCGAGCTTGAGCTCGCCTTCCTTGACCGTGACGGCGTGGGCGAAGACGTCGCCGAGCTTCTTCTGGACGTCCGTGACCTCGGCCGTCGCGTCAGTGCCGCGGATCAGGCCGGCATCGCCGACCTGACCGCCCGACTCGCCGTAGAACGGCGTCTGGTTGACCAGCACGAAGCCGCTCTCGCCGGCCTTCAGCGACGGGACCTCGGCATTGTCTCGGATCAGCGCCGTGACCACGCCCTCGGCGCTTTCGGTGTCGTAGCCGAGGAATTCGGTGGCGCCGAGCCTGTCGCGCAGCGGGAACCAGAGCGTCTCGGTGGCGGCCTCGCCGGAGCCGGCCCAGGCGGCGCGCGCCTTGGCCTTCTGCTGCTGCATGGCGGCGTCGAAGCCCTCGACATCGACGGTGATGTCGCGGGAGCGCAGCGCGTCCTGCGTCAGGTCGAGCGGGAAGCCATAGGTGTCGTAGAGCGTGAAGGCGACGTCGCCCTTCAGGCTCTGGCCGGCGGAAAGGTCCTTCGCGGCCTCGTCGAGCAGCGAGAGGCCGCGCGTCAGCGTGGTGCGGAAGCGGGTCTCCTCCAGCTTCAGCGTCTCGGTGATCAGCGCCTCGGCGCGCAGCAGCTCGGGATAGGCGCGGCCCATCTCGCGGGTCAGCGCCGGGACGAGCTTGTACATCAGCGGCTCTCTGGCGCCGAGGAGTTGGGCATGGCGCATGCCGCGGCGCATGATCCGGCGCAGCACATAGCCGCGACCCTCGTTGGAAGGCAGCACGCCGTCGGCGATCAGGAAGGCGGAGCAGCGCAGATGGTCGGCGATGACGCGGTGGCTCGCCTTCATCGGCCCGTCGGGATCGACCGAGGTCAGATCGGCGATGGCGCCGATCAGGGCGCGGAACAGGTCGATATTGTAGTTGTCATGCGTGCCCTGGAGCACGGCGGCGATGCGCTCCAGCCCCATGCCGGTGTCGATCGAGGGGCGGGGCAGGTCGGTGCGGATGCCGCCGGCCGCCTCTTCATACTGCATGAAGACGAGGTTCCAGATCTCGATGAAGCGGTCGCCGTCCTCGTCGGGAGAGCCCGGCGGGCCGCCCCAGATCTGGTCGCCATGGTCGTAGAAGATCTCGGAGCAGGGGCCGCAGGGGCCGGTGTCGCCCATGCGCCAGAAATTCGCCGAGGTCGGGATGCGGATGATCTTGTCGTCGGTCAGGCCGGCGATCTTCTTCCAGAGACCATGGGCCTCGTCGTCCTCGGAATAGACGGTGACGAGGAGCTTGTCCTTGGGCAGGCCGAATTCGCGGGTGACCAGCGTCCAGGCGTGGTGGATCGCCTGCTCCTTGAAATAGTCGCCGAAGGAGAAGTTCCCCAGCATCTCGAAGAAGGTGTGGTGGCGGGCGGTGTAGCCGACATTGTCGAGGTCGTTGTGCTTGCCGCCGGCGCGCACGCATTTCTGTGCGGTGGTGGCGCGCGAATAGGGGCGCTTCTCCTGGCCGGTGAAGACGTTCTTGAACTGCACCATGCCCGAATTGGCGAACATCAGCGTCGGGTCGTTGCGCGGCACGAGCGGGCTCGAGGCCACCACCTCGTGTCCCTGGGACTTGAAGTAGTCGAGGAAGGTCGACCGGATATCGTTGACGCCGCTCATCGCTTCTTGCGCTTCTCAACTCGGGGCCGGACATGCCCGGCGGGACGACAGGTTCTAGTCAGGCAGCCCCGCCCTGTCCAGAAAGCTCGACGCGCCGCACGGGAGGCAAAGGCCTTATTTTCAAACGAAAACGGGCGGCCCCGAAGGCCGCCCGCCGATTTGCCCGGATCATCGAAGCCCTCGCCGTCATTGGGAGCCTTCGGATCTCCCCTCCGGCGAGCTCAAGGACACGCTCCGCGAAGCAATCCAGTGTCGTCGAGCCTTACGCCCCGTGGATCGCTTCGTCGCTTCGTCGCTTCGCGCCTCGCGATGACGGTTCGGCGCGGCGAGAGCCGTCTCAGGCCTCGCCTTCGTCGAGGTCGTCGTCGGTCGGGTTGGCCTCGTCGAGGATACGCTCCGCGACCAGGCCGGAATTCTGGCGGATCGTGGCCTCGATCCTGGCGGCCAGGTCGGGATTGTTCTTGAGGAAGCTCTTGGCGTTCTCGCGGCCCTGGCCGAGGCGCTGGCTGTCGAAGGAGAACCAGGCGCCGGCCTTCTCGACCATGCCGGCCTTGACGCCGAGATCGATCAATTCGCCGACCTTGGAGATGCCCTCGCCGAACATGATGTCGAACTCGACCTGCTTGAAGGGCGGCGCGACCTTGTTCTTGACGACCTTGACGCGGACCTGGTTGCCGGTCGCCTCGTCGCGCTCCTTCAGCGTCGAGACGCGGCGGATGTCGAGGCGCACCGAGGCGTAGAACTTGAGCGCGTTGCCGCCGGTGGTGGTCTCGGGCGAGCCGTACATCACGCCGATCTTCATGCGGATCTGGTTGATGAAGATCACCATGCAGTTCGAGCGCGAGATCGAGGCGGTGAGCTTGCGCAGCGCCTGGCTCATCAGGCGCGCCTGCAGGCCGGGCTGGACGTCGCCCATCTCGCCCTCGATCTCGGCGCGCGGCGTCAGCGCGGCGACCGAGTCGACCACGAGCACGTCGATGGCGCCGGAGCGGACGAGGGTGTCGGTGATCTCCAGCGCCTGCTCCCCGGTATCGGGCTGGGAGATCAGCAGGTCGTCGAGATTGACGCCGAGCTTGCGGGCATAGACCGGGTCGAGCGCGTGCTCGGCGTCGACGAAGGCGCAGACGCCGCCCTTCTTCTGCGCCTCGGCGATGGTGTGCAGCGCCAGCGTGGTCTTGCCCGAAGATTCCGGACCGTAGATCTCGACGATGCGGCCCTTGGGCAGACCGCCGACGCCGAGCGCGATGTCGAGGCCGAGCGAACCCGTCGAGATCGTCTCGATCTCGATCGACTGCGGGTTCTTGCCGAGCCGCATGATCGAGCCCTTGCCGAAGGCGCGTTCGATCTGGGAGAGCGCCGCATCGAGCGCCTTGGCCTTGTCCATCGAGGAGCCTTCCACGAGTCTGAGATTTGCCTGATTCACGGGTATCGGCTCCTTATGGCAGGGCGACGGGGACATCTCAATCATGTCTTGACAGGAGAATGATCACTCTTTGTTCTTTGCCGCAAGTTCTTTTTTTGTTCTGCATGTCAGTTTCTGTCAGGAGGGCTGCCTGCATTGCAGGAGGGTGTATCGCGTTCGGGCGCGACGGAGCGCCTTGCAGCCGGCGTCGCGGCCGCTTCGATATGCTTGAATTGTATGCTTTCTAGATTTTACTGACCTTGATATGCGTATATTGCATATCAAGGTCAGGGAATTGCCCATGGGCGGGTGAGGATGTCTTTGATATTGCGCGCGGCTTGTCGTTCCCTTTCTGAAAGTTGCCCGCGTGTCCTCCGCTCCTGCTCCGTCCGACGCCCTGAACTCGCCGGGCCGGATCCTTCTCGCCAGCCTGATCGGCACGACGATCGAGTTCTTCGACTTCTATATCTATGCGACGGCGGCGGTGATCGTCTTCCCGAAGCTGTTCTTCCCGGGCGCCGATCCGACCTCGGCGATCCTGCAATCCTTCGCCACCTTCGCCATCGCCTTCTTCGCGCGGCCGGTCGGCGCGGCGATCTTCGGGCATTTCGGCGACCGCATCGGCCGCAAGGCGACGCTCGTCGCCGCGCTGATGACGATGGGGCTCTCGACCGTCGCGATCGGCCTGCTGCCGACCTATGCGAGCGTGGGCGTCGTCGCGCCGCTGCTGCTGGCCCTGTGTCGGCTGGGGCAGGGGCTGGGCCTCGGCGGCGAGTGGGGCGGGGCGGTGCTGCTGGCGACCGAGAACGCGCCGCCCGGCAAATCGGCCTGGTACGGCATGTTCCCGCAGCTCGGCGCGCCGATCGGCTTCATCTGCGCGACGGGCAGCTTCCTGATCCTCGATTCGCTGATGAGCGACGCGCAGTTCTTCTCCTTCGGCTGGCGCATTCCCTTCATCGCCAGCGCCCTGCTCGTCTTCATGGGGCTCTATATCCGCCTGCGCATCAGCGAGACCCCGGCCTTCCGCAAGGCGATCGAGAAGCAGGAGCGGGTTCAGGTGCCCTTCGTCAGCATCTTCGCCCGGCACAAGCTGGCGCTGCTCTGCGGCACCTTCGCGGCGCTGGCGACCTTCGTGCTGTTCTATCTGATGACCGTGTTCGCGCTGAGCTGGGGCACGACCAAGCTCGGCTTCTCGCGCGACCAGTTCCTGCCGCTGCAGATGATCGGCGTCGTCTTCTTCGGCCTGACGATCCCGCTCTCGGCCGTGCTGGCCGACCGCTTCGGCCGGCGCCGGACGCTGCTCTGGACCACGGTCGGGATCGCGGTGTTCGGCTTCCTGCTGGCGCCGCTCTTCGGCTCGGGGAGCTGGCTCGGCGCGCTCGCCTTCTTCGTGATCGGGCTGTCGCTGATGGGCTTCACCTATGGCCCGCTCGGCACGGCGCTGGCCGAGATGTTCCCGACGGCGGTGCGCTATACCGGCGCCTCGCTGACCTTCAACCTCGGCGGCATCGTCGGCGCCTCGCTCGCGCCCTATGCCGCGACCTGGCTCGCGACCGAGAAGGGGCTGGCCTATGTCGGCTACTACCTCAGCGTCTCGGCGCTCATCACCATCCTGGCGCTCCTCGGCGTCGGGGCGCTGGCCGGGGGGCAGGTGGAGGAAGGCGCTGCGGCACCGGCGCTCTGAGGAGCGCGGCGGCAGGGAGGCTTTTCGAGAAGCCTCCCGTCATTCCGGCTTCGGCCTTGAGGGCTGCCGGAACGATGGGAGCCTTCAGCCCATCGCCGCCTTCACCGTTTCGACGAGCTGCTTCATGGTGAAGGGCTTGGGGAGGAAGTGGAAGCCCTCGCCCTCGGGGAGGTTCTTGCGGAAGGCCTCCTCGGCATAGCCCGAGACGAAGACGACCTTGGTGTTCGGGTTGCGCTTGCGCAATTCGCCGAGCAGGGTCGGGCCGTCCATCTCCGGCATCACCACATCCGAGACGACGAGGTCGATCTTGCCGTCGTTCTGCAGGAAGATGTCGAGCGCCTCGACGCCGGACGCCGCCTCGTGGACGGTGTAGCCGCGCGAGACCAGCATGCGGGCGTTGAGCGCGCGCACCGCATCCTCGTCCTCGACCAGCAGGATGACGCCGGCGCCGGTATGGTCGGCGGCGAGCTTCTTCGGCGCCTCCCTGGCGGCGGCTTCGGCGGCGACCTCCTCCTCGCTCGGGACATGGCGGGGCAGGAAGATCTGGAAAGCCGTGCCCTTGCCGATGGTGGAATCGACGAAGACGTAGCCGCCGGTCTGCTTGACGATGCCGTAGACCATGGAGAGGCCGAGGCCCGTGCCCTTGCCGACCTCCTTGGTGGTGAAGAAAGGCTCGAAGATCTTGTCGAGATGCTCCTGCGGGATGCCGCTGCCGGTATCCTCGACCTCGAGCAGCACGTAGTCGTCGGCGGGCAGGGAGTCGTGGCCGAAGCCCTTGCAGTCGTCGCGCGGGACGTTGCGGGTGCGCACGGTCAGCTTGCCGCCGTCGGGCATGGCGTCGCGGGCGTTGACGGCGAGGTTGACGATGACCTGCTCGAGCTGGCCGAGATCGGCCTTCACCGGCCAGAGGTCGCGGCCCTGGCGCACGTCGAGCGTGACCTTGTCGGCGACGACGCGCTTCAGCATCAGCGAGAGGTCGGAGAGCACCTCGCCGAGCTCCAGCACCTGCGGGCGCAGGGTCTGGCGGCGCGAGAAGGCGAGCAGTTGCCGGACCAGCGCCGCGGCGCGGTAGGCGTTCTGCTTGATCTGCATGATGTCCGGGAAGGACGGATCGGTCGGCCGGTGGCTCGCCAGCAGGAATTCGGAGGCGTTGATGATGACCTGCAGCACGTTGTTGAAGTCGTGCGCGATGCCGCCGGCGAGCTGGCCGACCGCCTGCATCTTGCCGGCCTGGTCCATGTTGTCGCGCAGCTTGCGCTCGGCGGTGGTCTCGAGCGCGTAGACGATGGCGCGCTCGCCGTCGCTGTCCTCGCTGGCGGCGACAGGGGAGAGGTAGAGCCGGGCCGAGCGCCCGTCCTCGCCGTTCAGCGTCACGTCGAGCGGGCTCGCGCCGGGATGTCCCTCCATGGTCTCGGCGATCGCCTTGTCGAGACCGGAGCCCGGCGCGACGAGGTCCTGGATCGTCGCCGCCTGGACGCCGGCCGGGACCAGCCGGGCGAAGGCGGCGTTGGAGCGCAGGATCGCGCCGGCCTTGTCGACGGTGGCGATCGCCATCGGCGTCGAATGGAAGAAGCGGGCGAAGCGGACCTCGGCGTCGCTGCCGCTGTCGGCGCCGGCCTCGCCGGCCGCCCGGTTGAGGACGAGGGTGCGCGAGGGGCCGGCGCGGCCGTCCTGCCCGAAGGCGACCTGATGGTGCAGGCGCACCGGCAGGGGCGCACCGTTGCGGCGCTTCAGGTCGACGTCGAGCACCTCGACGCGGACGTCGCCGGGCTGGCCGCGGATCGCCTGGATCAGCGCGGCGGCGGCCGGCGTGCAGATGTCGTCGAGATGCAGGCCGCCGGAGCCGAAGCGGGCGAGGTCGAAATCGAGCCAGCTCGACAGCGTGGCGTTGAGATAGGAGACCTCGCCATCGGCGTCGATCGAGACGAAGCCGGCGGGCGCGTGGTCGAGATAGTCGATGGCGTGCTGGAGCTCCTGGAAGGCGTTCTCCTGGCGCTCGCGCTCGGGCGTGACGTCGGAGACGGTCCAGAGCGTCGCGGTCGTGGTTTCGCGGCGCACCGGGGCGACGCGGACGCGGTACCAGCCGACCTCGCCGCGCCCGTTCAGCGCCGGCTCCAGCCGGACCTCCTCGACGAGGCGGCGGTTCTCGCGCGCGGCGGCGGCCAGGCGGTAGATCGCTTCCGAGACGTCGGCGCGGCCGGTGAGCAGGCGGCCGACCGGCTTGAGGTCGTTGGCGCCGGTGGCGCCGGCGAGCTTCAGATAGGCCGCATTGGCGTAGACGATGTCGTTCTCGCCCTCGGTGACGACGATGCCGTCATCGGCCTCGTCGACCACGGTCTTGGTCAGGTCGTTGCGGGCGGCGCGGCCGGCGAACTGGATCAGGCCGATCGCATAGGCGAAGAGCCCGAAGACGCCGACGACGGAGAGGATGGCGAGCAGGGCCAGGATCAGCGGCTGCGCCCATTCGTTGGCGATGAAGCCGAGCGCCACCGCCGCGCCGACGAGCAGCCCGGCGACGAGCAGGATGACGCCGATATGGCCCGGCTTGTCGGAGCGATCGATCGTGCTGGTGGCCGTGCTTCCGCTCATTGCGGTCAAGTCCGTTTCCTTGCTGCCGGGCCCTTCGGGGGCGCCGGGATTCCGCAGCTTCCGTTCATGCGCATCCGGCGTCGAGTTAGGCGCGCCGGCCCTTCAGGCGCAAGACGTAACCGATGACTTCGGCGACCGCCTGATAGTGTTCGACAGGAATCTCTTCGTCGATGTCCACCGTTGCATGGAGAGCACGCGCGAGCGGCGGATTCTCGACGATCGGCACGCGATGCTCGCCGGCGACCTCGCGGATCTTCAGCGCGATGGCGTCGACGCCCTTGGCGAGGCAGAGAGGGGCGGCCATGCCGGGCTCGTATTGCAGCGCGACGGCGAAATGGGTCGGGTTGGTGATGATCACGGTCGCCTTGGGCACGGCCGCCATCATCCGCTTGCGCACGCGCTGGCTGCGAATCTGGCGCAGCTTCGCCTTGATCTCGGGATTGCCCTCGGAGTTCTTGAACTCCTCCTTGATCTCCTGCTTCGTCATCTTCTGGCGCTGGTACCAGCTATAGCGCTGCCAGGCGAAGTCGCCGATGGCGATGACGGCGAAGAGGGCGAGCACCGCGCCCATCAGCCTGATCGCGAGCGACAGCGTCGCCGGCATCAGGGCCGAGACGTTCATCTCGGCGAAGGTCTCGAGCCGGTCGTGCTGGCCCCAGAGCGTCGACCAGACCACGATGCCGATCAGGGCCGTCTTGGCGAGGCCCTTGGCGAAGTTGACCCAGGCCTGCTTGCCGAACAGCCGCTTCGCCCCGGCCAGCGGCGAGATGCGGTCGAATTTCGGCATCAGCGGCTCGAAGGTCCAGAGCGGCTTGTGCTGCAGCAGCGCGCCGGCGAGGCCGGCGCAGAGGATGAAGGCGAAGGGCAGGCCCAGCGCCATGAAGCCGGTCAGGATGCCGCGCTCCGTCACCTGCATGAAGGCGGCGCCGTCCGAGGGGATCTGGTGGGCGTTCATCAGGAAGCCGCGCAGCGAGAGCATGGCGTCGCGCGCCGACCAGCCGGCCGCGACCAGCAGCGCCAGCGTGAAGCCGCAGAGCACGAAGAAGGTGCCGATCTCCTGCGATTTGGGGACGTCGCCCTTCTCGGTGGCGTCGTCCAGCTTGCGCTGGGTCGGGTCCTCCGTCCTGTCCTCGTTGTCGGCTTCTTCCGCCATGGCCGGCTCAGCCTCCGGTGAACTGGCGCAGGAAGACGCCGAGCCCGTTCATGAAGACGCTCATCATCACGCCGATAACGACGAGCAGCACCAGCATGCCGCCGAAGATCGAGGCCGGCACGGCGAGGAAGAAGACCTGGAGCTGCGGCATCATCCGCGCCAGCACGCCGAGCCCGAGGTTGAAGAGCAGTCCGAAGACGATGAAGGGCGCGGAAATCTGCACCGCCAGCGCGAAACCCTGCGCCGTCGAGCGGACGGCGAGCGCCAGCACGTCGGTCAGCTCCGGCGTGCCGCCCGGCGGCAGCAGGCGGTAGCTCTCATGGATCGCGGCGATGGCGAGGTGGTGCAGGTCGCTGGCCAGCACCAGCGTGATGCCGAGCATGGTCAGGAAGTTGCCGATCGAGGGGTTCTGGTTGCCGGCGGTCGGGTCGACCGTCATGGCGAAGCCGAGCCCCATCGACTGGGCGACGATGGTGCCGGCGGTCTGGAGGGCGGCCATGACCAATCTGGCGCAGACGCCGATGACGAGCCCGATCAGCAATTCGCCGATCAGCAGCGTGCACAGGGCGGGGAGCGTCTCGGGGATCTGCAGGGAGGGGCGCGCCACCGGCAGGATCACCAGCGCGATGAAGAAGGCGAGCGAAAGCCGGGCGCGCGAGAAGATGAAGCGCTCGCCGATGCCGGGCATCAGCATGACGAGCGTGCCGACCCGCGCGAAGACGAGCACGAACAACGCGCCGATCTGGGGCAGGATCGCGATCTGCATCGTGCCGCGGGCACCTCCGCGCCAGACCGGGGACCGCGATGCGGCTCCGCCGGCGAAGGCGGGATGCAGCGGCGGCCGGCTCATCCGCCCGTGGCGATTCGGACGGCGACTCGTCCCATATACCCCGCCAGCGCGTCTCCCATGAACGGCAGAAGCAGCAGGAGCGAGGCGAAGATGGCGAGAATCTTCGGGACGAAGACCAGTGTCTGCTCCTGGATCTGCGTCAGCGCCTGCAGCAGCGAGACGGTGAGGCCGACCGCGAGCGCGATCGCCATCAGCGGCCCGCCGACCTTGAGGAAGGTGACGATGCCGTCGCGGGCGATGTCGAGGATGGCTGCGGAGGTCATGATCTGGTCCTGCCGAGAAGTGATGGTGGTGCCGTCGTCCCGGACGGAGCGAAGCGGAGATCCGGGGCGACCCGCGCTGCTCTGCGGGGTCAGACCGGCATCCGCATGATTTCCTCATAGGCCGCGATGACCTTGTCGCGCACGGCCACGAGCGTCTGGATCGCGGTCTCGCTCTCGGCGACGGCGGTGACGACGTCGACCACATCGGCGCGTCCGGCGGCGACGCTCGCCGTCTGGACGTCGGCCTTGCGGCCGGCCTCGGCGGTGGCGTCGAGCGCCTTGCCGAGCAGGGCCGAGAAGTCGGGGCCGCCGGCTTCCGCGCCGCCGGCCGCCAGCGGCTTCTTCATCAGCGTGCCGGCGCCGAGCCCGTTGATCGAGGCATAGGCGCCCGCGGCGAAACCCGGTGTGGCCATGGTGATCGGTCTCCTTCTGGAGGGCGCGGGTTCAGGCGCGCAGGATGTCGATGGTGCGCTGGATCATCCGCCGGGTGGAGGAGATCAGGTTGAGATTGGCCTCGTAGCTGCGCTGGGCCTCGCGCATGTCGACCATCTCGACCAGCGCGTTGACGTTCGGCATCTTGACGTCGCCATTGGCGTCGGCGGCGGGGTTGCCGGGCTCGTGCTTGGTCCTGAAGGCGCTCGGGTCGCGCTGGACCCTGCCGAGCGCGACGAGCTGGGCGTCGAGGTCGCGGTCGACATGGCGCTGGAAGCTGACGACCTTGCGGCGATACGGGTCGGCCCCGGCGCGCTCCGGCCCCGAATCGGCGTTGGCGATGTTCTCGGCGATGACGCGCATCCGGCCGGACTGGCTGCGCAGGCCCGAGGCGGCGACGGCGATGCTCTTGATCAGGTCCATGACGGTTCTCCTGTCCCCGGCCGCGCCGTCAGCCGTTCTTGCCGATGGCGATCTTCATCAGCGCCAGGCCCTTGCTGTAGAGCGAGGCGGCGAGCTGGTAGTCCGACTGGTTCTGGGCGACCTTCAGCATCTCGTCCTCGAGGTTGACGGCGTTGCCGTTCGGGGTGGTCTCGAAGCGCGGCGCGCCGGTGCTGTCGAAGCCGCCGCGGGCGCCGGCCAGGCTCATATGCCCGGCGCTGGTGCGGGCGAGGGCGACGCCGCTCTCCCGGTCGAAGCCGGGCGGCTTCAGGTCGAACGGGCGGAAGCCGGGGCTGTCGGCGTTCGCGACGTTCTCCGCGAGGACCTTCTGGCGCGACTGCTGGTAGTGCATGCGCAGCTTCAGCGCCTGCATCAGCCCGCCGCCGATCGAGCCGTCGTTCGCCATGGATCAAGCCCCGGATCAAGCCCCGCCAGGGCGCGCCGACGCGCCCGGTTCAGTGGGCAAATCTTGCCGGGCGCATGGTTAACGCGGCGTTAAAAGCGGTGCATTTCGGGGAACGGATTAACCACACGTTCACCATGTTTCCTGTTAAGGAAAGCGTTATGGTATAGCCAAGGTGTTGAACCTTGGGCGGAACTTCTGCCGCCCGGGGGCGGCCGTCGCAGAAGAGGCAGACCTTGCAGAGCTTGTTCGGATTGGAACTCACGACCCCGACGAAGGTGATCATTGCCTCCGTGGTCATCCTCGCGCTTCTCCTCCTGCTCGGCCTGTTCGTGCGGCAGATCCAGGGCGGGCGCCTCAGGATGCGCGGGCAGACCAGCGGCCGGCAGCGCCAGCCGCGCCTCGGCATCGTGGACAGCTACGATCTCGACCGGCAGCGCCAGCTCGTGCTGATCCGCCGCGACAATGTCGAGCACCTGATCATGCTCGGCGGCGCCTCCGACGTCGTCGTCGAGACCAATATCCTGCGCAGCGGCGCGCGGGCCCTGGCGCCCGCCTATAGCGAGGCCGGCACGCCGGACCGGCCGCTGCCGCCCTTCGAGACGCTGGTGCCGCCGAGCGAGCCCGCCCTGCGCGCCGGCGACGAGATCCGTCGCGGCGCCGCGGCCGCGGCGCCCGAGATCCTGCCGCATCTGCCGACCCGCCAGAGCCAGGCCGAGGCCGCCGCAGCGGCGAGCGCCGGCGTCGCGGCCGCGCTCGGCCTCGAAGCGGTCGGCGCCGTCTCGGCCGGGCCAGCGGCGCCGCCGGCTTCCGCGCCGGTTCCGCCGGCGCCTCCCGCCGCGCCGGTCACGGTCGGGACCGCCCCGAGCTTCCCGCGCGCGCACGCCCCGGCCCCGCCGGTCAGCGCCGACGAGCTCGACGACATGACCAAGCAGCTCGAGGCGGCGCTGAAGCGTCCGTTCTCCGCCGTGCGCCCGGCGAACCTGCCGGCAGATGCGCCGGCCGAGCCTGTGGTCCCTCCGGCGAAACCGACCACGCCTGCGCCGGTCGAGCCGGCCCCTCGCGCCGAACCGGCGGCCGGGCCGACCAAGCCCTTCGAGAAGCGGCCCGCCGCCGAACCCGCCAAGGCTTCCGAACCCGCCAAGGCTCCCGAGCCGGTCAAGGCCTCCGAGCCGGTCAAGCCTGCCGAACCCGCCCGGCCGGCGGAGCCGCCGAAGAGCGGGCCCGTTTCCAAGGCGCCCGAGGCGCCGGCCGCTCCGGTTGCGCCGCGCCCGGCGCCGGCTGCAGTCGACATGGAGGCCGAGCTTGAGGCTGCGCTCGGGTTGAAGCCGGCCCGCGTCCCGCCGAAGCCGGCCGAAGCCGCGCCCGCGCCGGCCGTCGAGGCGCCCGCCGAGGACAAGCCCGCGCCGTCCGCCGCGGCCGAGGAGGCCGAGCGCAAGCCCGCCGCCTCCGAGCCGCCGAAGCAGCCCGAACCGGCGAAGGAGATCGACCCGTTCTCCGTCGATGCGATCGAGGCCGAATTCGCCCGGCTGCTCGGCCGCGACCTCAAGCCGAAATCCTGAGCGATGCGCCGTCCCGGCTCGGGCCGGCGCCATCAACAGGAATGTCGCCGATCCCGCGGCCGGCCGGTCCGGCGCGGTTGCCTGGCCGGCCCCGCCCGCTAGCTTCGTCTCGCCCGATCGGCTGAGTCGGGCGGCAGCAGCGAATGCGCGTGACACTCCATCTCGCCACAGCAAGACGGCGGCGGACCGGCCGCTCCCTCGCCGGGGCGGTGCTGCTTCTCGCCCTTCTCGCGACGCCGGCGCTGCCGCAGACGCTGTCGCTCGATCTCGGCCAGGGCGGCGGCGTGGCGGAGAGGGCGCTCCAGCTCGTCGCCGTCATCACGGTCCTGTCGCTGGCGCCGTCGATCCTGGTGATGGTGACCTCCTTCACCCGCATCGTCGTGGTGCTGTCGCTGCTGCGCTCGGCGCTCGGCACGCAGACGGCGCCGCCCAACGCGGTGATCATCGGGCTGTCGCTGTTCCTGACCGGCTTTGTCATGGCTCCGACCCTGCGCGAGGCCTATACCAATGCGGCGCAGCCGCTGATGGCGGGCCAGATCCAGCCGCAGGAGGCCTATGAGCGCGGCGTCGTGCCGTTCAAGGCCTTCATGCTGAAGAATGTGCGCGAGAAGGACCTGCAGCTCTTCCTCGACATGTCGCAGGGGCCGCGCCCGCAGCAGCCGCAGGACATCGGCATCGAGGTGCTGGTGCCGGCCTTCATGATCTCGGAGCTGCGGCGGGCCTTCGAGATCGGCTTCCTGCTGTTCGTGCCCTTCCTGATCATCGACCTGGTGGTGGCCTCGATCCTGATGTCGGTGGGCATGATGATGCTGCCGCCGGTGACGGTGGCGCTGCCGTTCAAGCTGATCTTCTTCGTGCTGGTCGACGGCTGGGGGCTGGTCGCCGGATCGCTGGTGAAGAGCTATGGCGGGGGGTGAGGGAAGGGCAGTTGATCAGCGCTTCTTCGCGGTTTCGTAGACCTGCGAGCGCTCGCGCTTCCCGACGGCAACGACCACGACCGTGATCCTCTCGTCCTCTATCCGATAGACCAGACGGTAGCCGGCCGTGCGCAGCTTGATCTTGTAGTGGTCGGGCAGCCCGTGCAGGGCATCGGTCGGCACCCGCGGATGCGCCAGTCGCCCAGCCAGCTTCTTCTTGAACTGCTCGCGCAGCGTCGCGCCGAGCTTGTCCCATTCCTTTCGCGCCGAGGGAAGGAATTCGAGCCTATAGCTCATCGATGCTGACCGGCTCGCCCTTTTCGCCGGCCCGCGCCTTGGCGATCGCCATCAGAACCTGATCGTCGAGCGCATCCATCATCGCCTCATAGGTGTCCGCAGGCACCATATAGGCCATGACGCGATTGTGGTTCAGGATCGCGACGGGGTTGCCGCGCGCTCCATCCACGACCGCGGTTGGATTCTTCTTGAGATCGGACACGCTGACCGCGATCTCGGCTTCGATGCGCTGCATGGCTCGTTCCTGTGCTCTCACCTGAAACGCCGTCGCATTTCAGGGCGAAATTCAGGTCTATATATAGAGCCTACTTCGCTGTCCGCCAGAGCGTCAGCTCACCACGACCCGGCCGCGCTCGATGCGCAGGCTGAGCTGGCCGCTCTTCAGCGCCAGCGCCTTCTCGCCGAAGACCTCGCGGCGCCAGCCCTTCAGCGCCGGCACGTCGGAGAGCTCATCCGAGGCGATGGCTTCGAGATCGTCGCTGGTGGCGATGATCTTGGGCGCGACCCGCTCGGCGTCGGCGACCGCCTTGAGCAGCACCTTGAGCAGGTCGAGCACGGCGCCGTTGGTCGGCCGGCCGCGCTCGCGCTCCAGCCGGGGCAGGGTCTTGGGGTCGATCGCCGCGGCGCGCTCGATCGCGGCCAGCACCTCGCCGCCGCTGCGGGAGCGCTCGAAGCCGTTGGGGACGGAGCGCAGCTCGGCCAGCGCCTCCACCGAGCGCGGCCCGCGCTGGACGATGTCCATCAGCGCGTCGTCCTTGAGCACGCGCTGGCGCGGCACGTCGCGATTCTGCGCCTCGCGCTCGCGCCAGGCGGCGATCTCCATCAGGAGCGGCAGCTCGCGCGGCTTGCGGACGCGGCCCTTGAGCCGCAGCCAGGCGTTCTCAGGCCTGACCTCGTAAGTGGCGGGCGAGCTCAGCACCGCCATCTCCTCGGCGACCCAGCCCTCGCGGCCGGAGGCGTCGAGATCCTGCTTCAGCGCCAGGTAGATCTGGCGCAGATGGGTCACGTCCGATTCGGCATAGGCGAGCTGGGCCTCGGTGAGGGGCCGGCGCGACCAGTCGGTGAAGCGCGAGGACTTGTCGATGCGCGCCTTGGCGAGGTCGTTGGCGAGCTGCTCGTAGCCGACCGAGTCGCCATAGCCGCAGACCATGGCGGCGACCTGCGTGTCGAAGAGCGGCGTCGGCAGTACGCGCCCAAGCAGCCAGACGATCTCGAGGTCCTGCCTTGCGGCGTGGAAGACCTTGACCACCGCCTCGTTGGTCATCAGCCCGAAGAAGGGAGCGAGGTCGATGTCCTGCGCCAGCGGGTCGACCAGCACGGCCTCGTCGGGCGAGGCGAGCTGGATCAGGCAGAGCTTCGGATAATAGGTGGTCTCGCGCAGGAACTCGGTGTCGACCGTGACGAAGGGATGGGTCGCGAGGCGCTCGCAGGCGGCGGCCAACTCGGCGGTGGTGGAAATCAGATGCATGAGATGGGCTTAGCGGAGGAAGCGGGCGTCCGTCGAGTCCGTAACCGCTAGCGACTGATGCCGCAGCGGTTCCACAACTCGCCTTGATAGGCACGGCTGGCGGCCGCCACCCAATGACCGCGGCGACCGTCGGGATGCGGCCGCGCATGGCGGACGAAGATCTGCGCGAAACAATGCGGGTTCGCGTAATTGCGTTCCCTGGCGATATTCAGGCCGGCCCTGTAAGCGCTGCCGGGATGTTGCGCGAAGGCCGCCTCGCCTGCCGCGACCAGCGTGACGGCTGCCGAGACGAGGACCGCCAGCGGCTTCCGACTCGACCCTCTCATGAGGTCACTTCCTTCCCCGTCCGGCTTCTTGTCCATAGCCGCATCGGCAAGGCTAGCAGCGCATCTGCCGGATGTCGCGGGCGTTCTTGACATTTCGGGCCTGTGTGTGTGCTTAGCCGCAAGCTGAGGCTGGCTCCCCGGGCCGGCTCCCGACGTATTTCCGAAAGACCGAGCCCGTGACCCTGCATCGCTACCGATCCCACACCTGCGGCGCGCTCCGCGAAAGCGATATCGGCCAGACCGTGCGCCTCTCCGGCTGGTGCCATCGCATCCGCGACCATGGCGGCGTGCTGTTCATCGACCTGCGCGACCATTACGGCATGACGCAGGTGGTGGTGGATCCGGATTCGCCGGCCTTCACTGAGGCCGAGACGTTGCGCTCGGAATGGGTCGTGCGGGTCGACGGCAAGGTCAAGGCGCGTCTCGCGGGCACAGAGAACGCCAACCTGCCGACGGGCGCCGTCGAGGTTTTCGCGACGGGCCTCGAGGTTCTCGGGCCCTCGGCGGAGCTGCCGCTGCCGGTCTTCGGCGATCTCGAATATCCCGAGGATACGCGGCTGAAGTATCGCTTCCTCGATCTGCGCCGCGAGAAGCTGCACAGCAACATCATGCTGCGCACCAGGGTGATCGACTCGATGCGCACCCGCATGAAGGCTGCGGGCTTCTCCGAGTTCCAGACGCCGATCCTGACCGCCTCCTCGCCCGAGGGGGCGCGCGACTTCTTGGTGCCGAGCCGCCTGCATCCGGGCAAGTTCTACGCGCTGCCGCAGGCGCCGCAGCAGTACAAGCAGCTCCTGATGATGGCGGGCTTCGACCGCTACTTCCAGATCGCGCCCTGCTTCCGCGACGAGGACCCGCGCGCCGACCGGCTGCCGGGCGAGTTCTACCAGCTCGACGTCGAGATGAGCTTCGTCGAGCAGGAGGACGTGTTCGCGACGATGGAGCCGGTGATCACCGGCATCTTCGAGGAGTTCGGCGAGGGCAAGACGGTCACCCGCAACTGGCCGCGCATCCCCTATGCCGAGGCGATGGCCAAATACGGCTCCGACAAGCCGGACCTGCGCAACCCGCTCGTCATGCAGGACGTCTCCGAGCCGTTCCGCGGCTCGGGCTTCAAGGTCTTCGCCCGTATCCTCGAGGGCGAGAAGAACCGCGTCTGGGCGATCCCCGCGCCGGGCGGCGGCAGCAGGGCCTTCTGCGACCGGATGAACTCCTGGGCGCAGGGCGAGGGCCAGCCCGGCCTCGGCTACCTGATGGTCAAGGAGGACGGCGAGGGGCAGGGCCCGATCGCCAACAATATCGGGCCGGAGCGTGTCGCGGCGATCGTAAAGCAGATGGGGCTGCAGGGCGGCGACGCCTGCTTCTTCGTCGCGGGCGATCCCGACAAGTTCGTCAAGTTCGCGGGGCTTGCCCGCAACAAGGTCGGCCAGGAGCTCGGGCTGATTGACGAGAACGCCTTCGCCTTCGCCTGGATCGTCGACTTCCCGATGTTCGAGTACAACGAGGACGAGAAGAAGGTCGATTTCTCGCACAACCCCTTCTCGATGCCGCAGGGCGGGCTGGAGGCGCTGCAGACGCAGGACCCGCTCTCGCTCAAGGCCTTCCAGTACGACATCGCCTGCAACGGCTTCGAGCTCGCCTCCGGCGGCATCCGCAACCACCGCCCCGAGGCGATGGTGAAGGCCTTCGAGATCGCCGGCTATGGCGAGGAGACGGTGATCGAGCGCTTCGGCGGCATGTATCGCGCCTTCCAGTACGGCGCGCCGCCGCATGGCGGGATGGCGGCCGGCGTCGACCGCATCATCATGCTGCTGGCGGGAGCGACGAACCTGCGCGAGGTCGCGCTGTTCCCGATGAACCAGCAGGCCGTCGACCTGCTGATGGGCGCGCCGGCCGAGGCGACGCCGAAGCAGCTCCGCGAGGCGCATCTGCGGGTCAACCTGCCCGAGAAGAACGGCTGACCACGATGCCTTTGCTGCCGGCCCTGCGGGCGCTGCCGCTCGCCTGCCTTCTCGCCCTGCCGCTGGGGGCCTGCGTCTCCGGCGGGGCCGACACCAGCGCCGGCCGCGCCGCGGCGCTGGCGACGACGATCTCGCGGGCGAGCGCCTGCAAGGCCGGTGCGCCGCAGCGCAGCACGCTCGACCGCTTCCTCGCCGGCGAGGCGGCCCGCGGGGCGTCGCCCGAGCAGCTCGCCGCCGCGCGCTCGGCCTATGTCTCGGTCTCCGAGGCCGAGATGGTCAATCACGCGGCCCGGCCTCGCCCCTGCGCGGCCGCGGAGCGGGCGGCGCTGAAGGAGCGGATGGGCCGGATCAGGGCCGGGCAGTTCGACCAGCCCTGACGCCGCCGCGCTCCGTTCCATGCTCCGCAAACCGCTTCTCGCAGCGCTGCTCCCGGCGGGCCTGGCGGCCTGCACCGCAGCCGGTCCCGTTCCCGGCACGGTCGAATACACCGCGGCGACGGTCTCGCGCGGCTATGATTGCGGGCTGCGGGTCGATCGCGGTGGCATCGTCGCGCGGCTGCGGCCGCAGGAGCGGGCCGCCTTCACCGCGGCCAATGCCCGCTATGCCGTGAAGTCCTACAACGCCCCCCATGCCTGCGGGACGGCGGAGCGCGAGCGCGTGCAGGGCGAGCTCGCCGCGCTGTCGCGCCGCTGAATTCGCTTGCTTCCCGCCGGTCCGCATGGCCAGAAGGCCGTCATGCCCGCCGCCGCGATCACCGCCATCGTCGTCAGCTATGACAGCGCCGAAGTCCTGCCGGCCTGCCTCGACGCCCTGGCGCGCGAGGGGGTGCCGGCCATCGTCGTCGACAATGCCAGCGCGGACGACAGCCGCGGCATCGCCGAGCGGCGCGGGGCGCGCCTCCTCGCCAATGCCCGCAACGAGGGTTATGGCCGTGCCAACAACCGCGGCGTCGCGGCCGCCGCCACGCCCTATGTGCTGATCGTCAATCCCGATCTGGAGCTGAAGCCGGGCGCCGCCGCCGCGCTGCTGGCGGCCGCGGAGCGCTATCCCGACGCCGGCATGCTGGCGCCGCGCATCGTCGAGCCCTCGGGGCGGGTCTTCCTGCAGCCGCGCTCGCTGCTCTCGCCGCCGCATCTCAACCGCAGCGGGGCGATGACGATCCCGGAGGGGGATGCCTGCCTGCCTTTTCTCTCGGGCGCCTGCCTGCTGGTCCGGCGCGCGCTTTTCCTCGCGCTCGGCGGCTTCGATCCAGCGATCTTCCTGTTCTACGAGGATGACGATCTCTGCCGCAGGATGCGCGACGCCGGCCACGCGCTGGTGCATGTCGACGGCGCCGAGGCGCGACACGGGCGGGGGCGGTCGAGCGCGCCGTCGCCGCGGCGGCGCTTCAAGGCGCGCTGGCACCTCGCCTGGTCGGAGCGCTATGTCGCGCAGAAATACGGCCTCCCGGGGCCGGCGGCGTTGCGGACGCTGGAGAACCTGGCCAAGGCGGCGGGCTACGGGCTCCTGCTCAACCGCGAAAAGATGTCCGCCCATGCCGGCTCGGCCGCCGGGGCGCGGGCCTGGGCCAGGGGCGAGACGGCGCTGGCGCATGAAGGGCTGGAGGCCTCGCCATGATCCGCGCCGCGCCCCGGATCGCGCAGGGCCTCGCCAATCCGCACAATAATTTCGGGCTGCTCCGGCTGGTGATGGCGCTGGCCGTGGTCGTCTCGCACGCCTTCAGCGTCACCGACGGTCGCGTCGAGCAGGAGCCCTGGTACCAGACTACCGGCTTCACGCTGGGCGAGCACGCGGTCAACGGCTTCTTCGCCATCTCCGGCTTCCTGGTGACGATGAGCTTCGTCCGGCGCGGCTGGCGCGACTATGTGACGGCGCGCCTGCTGCGGATCGCGCCCGGGCTGATCGCCGCGACGCTGGTGGTGGCGCTGCTGCTCGGCCCGGCGATGACCTCGCTCGATATCGGCAGCTATTTCCGGGACCCGCGGCTCTGGCGCTTCATCAACGGCACGCTGACCACCTTCAAGAGCGCGGCGGCGCTGCCCGGCGTCTTCGCGCACAACCCGCTGCAATTCCCGATGGGGACAGTCTGGACCCTGAAATACGAGGCGCTGTGCTATCTCGGCGTGCTGGTGGCGGGGCTGGCGGGCCTGCTGGCGCGGCCGCGCCTGATGCTGGCGGCCGCGGCGGCGCTGGCGCTGGCCGTGGTGGCGCGCGAGATCGCGACCCCGGACGGCCCCAAGGGCACCGAGACGATGCTGCGCCTGCCGCTGATCTTCCTCGCCGGGGGCGTGTGCTATCTCTATCGCGAGCGGGTGCCGCTCTCGCTGCCGCTGCTGGCGCTCGCCCTTCTCGCTCTGGTGCCGCTGGCCTTCACCCCGCTCTACAAGGCGGCGCTCTATCTCGTCACGGCCTGGGGCATCCTGGTGCTGGCGCTGGCGCCCGCCCTGACCCGGCGCACCGTCGAGCCGGCGGCCGACCTCTCCTACGGCGTCTATCTCTATGGCTGGCCCGCGCAGCAGGCGCTGCATGCGCTGTTTCCCGGACTGGGCGTGCTGGCGCTGCTGTGGCCGTCGTTGCTGGCGACACTCGCCGTCGCGGCGCTGTCGTGGTTCCTGGTCGAGAAGCCGGCGCTCGGCCTGAAGCGCCGGCTGGTCATCGGCTCCTGACGGCGGCGACGAAATCGTCGATGCGGCTGCTGAGCAGCAGCGGCAGCAGCGCCGCGATCCGCGCTTCCGGCAGGTCCCACCAGCGCGTCTCCAGCAGGGCCGCGACCCTGGCCTCGTCGAAGCGCGGGCGGGAGACGCGCGCCGGGTTGCCGGCGACGATCGCATAGGGCGGCACGTCGCGGCGGACCACGGCGCGGGCGGCGACGACGGCGCCGTGGCCGATCGTCACGCCCGAGAGAATCATGCATTGCGAGCCGAGCCAGACGTCGTGGCCGATGACCACGTCGCCGCGCGTCGCGTCGTGCCCGGTGAGGCCTTCGGCCGCCGGCCAGAGCCGGGGCAGGGCGGGGAAGGGATAGGTCGTCGCCCAGTCGAGGCGGTGGTTGCCGCCGAGCAGGATCTCGACCCCGTCGGCGATCGAGCCGTAGCGGCCGATGACGAGCTTCGCCCCGCTCTCGGGGAAGCGCACCTTCGGCCGGCCATAGGTATGGGCGCCGATCACGATCTGGCCCGGCCGCCTGGCGACGAGATGCGCCAGATGCAGCCGGGTCTGGTTGTCGCGGTTGAAGCGCTTGCGCAGCAGGCCGCGGGCGACGGGCGGCAGGCCCGCCCACCAGGCCTGCAGCCCGGTGGGGCGCCAGTCGCCGTCGCCGGGCGCGATCGCGCTCCCGATGTCCCCGGCTCGCCGCATGGCCGTCATCCGCGCCCGTCCCCGCCTCGTCCGATGCGTTCCGGCTTAGCGGGCATCCGCCTTGACGTCGATCTTGTCGAAGATCTCGGTCGGCTGGCTGATGGTCAGCACATCGGCGAGGCCGAGGCCCGCCGGCGATTTCGCCGCGGCGTCGACGGTGAGCGTGCCGGGCTTGGCGACGAAGCGCGAGGCGGCGGAGGAGAGCGTCTTGGCCGCATCCGACGGACCCAGCATGGCGGCGAGGCCGACGCTGGCGACCATGGCGAATTGCTGGCGCACCTCCTCGACCTTGCGCTTGGTCTTGCGCGCCTGGTTCTCGATCAGCTTCTCGACGAGGCCGAAATTCTGGAGCTTGACCTGGAGGTTGCGGGCGGTGGCGCCGAGCGCGGCGACCTGGGCGAGGGCGAGGTCGCTGGAGAACAGGTCCTGCGTGACGTTGCCGAGCGTGCCCTTGGCGTCGAGCTGGGCGAGGCCGGCGCTGCCGAAGGAGAAGCTGCGGATGGCGAGCTCGTTCTTGGCGGCCTCCCAGGCGAGGTCGAGCCTGGCCGAGAGGTCGAGCTTGTCGATGCCCATGGCCAGCATGTCCTTCAGCGCCGGGTTGTCGTCGCTGGCGATGACCGGGGTCACGAGCTTGTCGATGGTCAGGCCGAGGCTGGTCGGAATGCCGTTGAGCGGCTCGCCGGCCTTGAGCTCGAAGGTGCCGAGCGCGACCTTGACCGGCTCCGTTCCCGTCGTGCTCGCCGGCAGGTCGATGGAAAAGCCGGCGAAGCGCATCGTGCCGATCTTCGGGATCAGGCGGCGGTAGTCGAGCGCCTCGATCTCGCTGTCCGGCTTGGCCAGGAGGGTCCGCAATTCGCGGACGACATTGGCGAAGGAGAAGCCGGAATAGCTGATCGAGTCGATGCGCCCCTTGCCGGGGCCGCTGGTGAAGGCCATGCCCTCGACCGCGAAGCCAGACTTGTCCGGCGCGTTCTCGCCGAAGGCGATGCGGTCGATCGTCCAGTCGACGGGGTCCCTGGCCTTATCCTTGCCTTTGTCCTTGTTCTCGGCGTCGGCCGAGGCCGGCGGGCGGATCGTCGCCTTGAAGTCGCGGGCCTCGCCGCTGCCGTAATCGACCATGTCGAAGAGGGTGAGCATCGACAGCGCAAACTGCTTCTCGACGTCGCTCTTGTCGTTGCCGTCGTCGTCGGCCGCGGCCTTGTGGTCGGCCTTCTTCTCCAGCGCCTCGGAGTTCTTGCCGATCTTCTCGACGAGGTCGAGCAGCGGCTCCGGCCCGACCTTCATGGCGAAGCCGCGCGCCGTCGTCCTGCCGATCGACATGCTGCCCGCCTTGCCCATGTCGAGATCGTAGCCGTCCTGCTCGAAGCGGCCGATCACCGGAACATAGGCTTCGTCGACGCCGGGGGCGGCCTTCTCGGTGAGGACGCGCGCCGACTGCTTCAGGTCGAGCGCGTCGAAGGCGGTGCGCTTCAGCGTTCCCTTCATCGACCCGGCCGTGCCGCCCTGGATGGCGAGGCTGCCGCTCGCCGATTCGCCGTGCCCGATCTTGCCGTCGCCGATATCGGTGAGGCGGATGTCGCGATAGGTGGTGGTCTGCTTCTGCTCGCCGACCGACTGCTCCATGGTGAGCTCGGGGGCGCTGATCTCGGCCGCGGTCAGCTTCGCGATTCGGGCCGGGACCGATTCGTTGGCGCCCTTGGCGAACAGCGCGAGGAAGGCTTCCTTCTCGAGATTCGAGCCTTTGACGGAGACCTTGGGGATGCTGATGACGAGGCGGCCGAGATCGAGCCTGACGTCGTCGACCTGGAAATCCGCGGCCCAGGCCGGGGCGGCGAGCGCGATGAAAACAGCCGCGAGAGCCGTGCTCCCGCGTTGCGTTGGCCGGCGAAGGCGCGCAGCGGTCATGAAAATCTCCTGTTCAGTGCCGGGCGAAACTGCCGCAACCGGATGGTGAAAGGAAGCCATGGCTCGCCCGGGAGCGTCATAGGAGCGAATGATCGTGACGGAAATCTTGACCTGATGTGGCGGAAGGCTGCCTTCTGCCGAAGATTCGCCATGGCGGCCGCCTAGGCCGGGGCCGGGCGATGGCCGCCATGGAGTCGAGAAGCGATGAACCTCGTCCGAAACGCCCTTGCCGCCGTGGCGCTCCTCCTCGCCGCGCTCGTTCCCGCGGGCGCCTGGGCGCAGGCCCAGCCGGCGCCGGGCGAAGCCGCCGGGCTCGAGGCGCTGACGATCGTCAGCGGCGGCGCCCGCCACGCCTTCCATGTCGAGGTGATGCGCACTCCGGACCAACGCGCCAAGGGGCTGATGTACCGCAACTACCTGCCGCCGGATCGCGGCATGCTGTTCGACTTCGGCGCCAGCGAGCCGGTCGCGATGTGGATGCAGAACACCTATATCCCGCTCGACATGCTGTTCATCCGCGCCGACGGCACGATCGCGCGCATCGCGGAGAACACCGAGCCGCTCTCGACGCGGACGATTCCCTCGGGCGAGCCGGTGCTCTCGGTGCTGGAGATCAATGGCGGCGTCAGCCGGCAGCTCGGCATCAAGCCCGGCGACAAGGTCGAGCACAAGCTGTTCCGGCGCTGACGCGCCCGCCGGCGGGCGATCGTCGCGGGAGGGTGCCGGCCCGTGCAGGGCGCCGATCCCTTCGCGGGGCTGGTGCATCGGCGAACCATCTGCCAATGGAACGCTCCAAGCCGACGGACCCGGTCGTCCGGGGACATGTTGGCGGTTGCGGGGGCATTGGAGACGATCATGCGCGCAGGTTGGCTGGGGCTTCTGGGCCTGGTGGCTTCGACGGCCCCTCTCGCGGCGGACACGCTCTCGCGGGTGCGCGAGGCCGGGACGCTGCGGCTCGGCTTCCGGACGGACGCGCCGCCCTATTCCTATCGCTCCGCCGACGGCTCGCCTGCCGGCTACATGGTCGATCTCTGCCGCGAAGTCTCCGAGAACGTGAAGAAGTCCGTCGGCGATCCGAAGCTGAAGATCGATTTCGTCGAGGTCACGGCCGCGAACCGCCTGGAAGCTGTGCGCGACGGCACGGTCGACATCCTCTGCGACCCGACTTCGGTGACGCTCTCGCGGCGGGAGATCGTCGATTTTTCGCTGCCGACGATCATCGACGGCGCGAGCGTGCTCTACCGCGCCTCCGGTCCCAACCATCTCGCGGATTTCGACGGCAAGAGGATCGGCGTGCTCCAGGGCACCACCACCGAGCAGACGCTGAAGACGGCGCTGTGGCAGCTCGACATCAAGCCGCAGGTCGTGCCGATGAAGACGCATGAGGAAGGCATTCGGGCGCTCTCGGCCGGGACGCTGGACGCCTATTTCGGCGACCGCGGCATTCTCCTGCACTATCTCCGCCAGAGCCGGACATCGGCCGAGATCAGGATCGAGGACCAGTATTACACGTTCGAGACCTATGCTCTCGCGCTCCCGAAGGACGACGGCAGATTGCGCCTGCTGGTCGACGCGACCCTCGCGGATCTCTATCGGACCCGCTCCGTGCAGAGGATCTTCACCCGCAGCTTCGGCAATGCCGCGCCCGACGAATTCGTCCGGGCGCTGTTCGTCATCCACGGGGTGGCCAAATAGGGTGGACGGCGCCGCCCCGCCCCGGCCGAAAGGCCCGGGTTCAGAAGCTCAGATGCGCTGCCGGAGCCCGGGCAGATGGGCCTGGAATTCCCGCAGGATCGATCGGTAGACCGCGCGCTTGAAGGGGACGACAAGCTCCGCGAGGCTTTCGGGTGAGACCCATTTCCAGGCGGAGAATTCGGGATGCTCCGTTGCGATATCGATCTCCCCGTCCTTTCCGCGGAAGCGCATCAGGAACCATTTCTGGATCTGGCCGTGGCAGCGCGGCGATCGCAGGCGCGCGAGGATATCCGCCGGGATGTCGTAGGACAGCCAGGTCCGGGATTCGGCGATGATGTCGGCATTGTCGGTCCCGAGCTCTTCGCGCAGCTCGCGCCGGGCCGCCATTGCGGGAGTCTCGCCGCGGTCGATGCCGCCCTGGGGCATCTGCCAGGCCTCGGCCGCGATGTCGATGCGCTGCCCGACCCAGGCGCGCCCGTCCCGATCGACCAGCATGATGCCGACGCCGCGGCGCAGGCGGCCTCGCTCCTCGTCCCCGGCCGGCGCGATCGCCGGGGCACGGCCATGGAGAGGGCGGTTCGGCGCCGCCGCCGCAGCGATGGCCCGGAGCAGGTCGCTTTCGTTGACCCCGTCCGCCTTCATCATCAGGCGCACGATCGGATCCCCGATCAGGTCGCCGAAGCTGAGCTCGGATGGCGGCGGGGGCCGATCGCGCATGTTCTCCTCCGTCGGGCGCGGCCGCGCGGCGAGGGGCTCGGCCCGCGGCGGCCATCTCCCCGGGCTTTCACGATCGGGCATCGGCCGCCTCCGGCGTCTCGAAAATGCGCCGGAAGATATCGGTGCCGAAGCTCTTCGGCAGGGGAGGAGCCTCGATCAGCCGGAAGCTCCTCGCCCCGCTCTCGTCGCGCTCCGCCCGCAGGAACAGCGCCCGCTCGTCGTCGAGAAAGGAGCGGGCGAACGCGTACATATGCGAGACGAAGAAGACGGTGACGTCGTTCTCGAGCAGGGCCCGGACGATCTGGCGCGCGATCTCCGAGCCTTCGCGCTCATGCGTGGCGGCGAAGGATTCGTTGAACAGGACCAGGGCGCGCCGCCGCATGACGTCGGCAATTCCGCTCATGCGCACGAGTTCCTCGTCGAACTTGCCGCTGCGCATGCTGCGGTCCTCCTCGCGCTTGTAATGCGTGTGCAGCCCCGAGCGGAGCGAGGCGCCGAACGCGTCGGCGGTGACGAACATGCCGCATTGCTGCATGAGCTGGGCGAGGCCGACGCTGCGCAGGAAGGTCGATTTGCCGCCCCGGTTCGCGCCCGTGATGATGACGAGCGGCTTTCCGTCGGCGTCGATGTCGTTGCCGATCACCCGCTGCTCCATCGTCAGGGCCAGGCAGGTATCGCGCAGGTTGCGACAGCGGAACCGGTTCGGCTCGGCCTGCGGCTCGGGAAAGGTCACGGCTTCGCCGATCCGGTCGAGCTGCTCCTTGAGATTGACGCAGCCGAGATAGAAGGCGAGCTCGGAGCGCAGGGTCCTGAGGAAGCCCAGGACATGCTCCGCCGACTGGTAGATCGCATCCGATATCAGGACGAGGCCGCGGTTCTGCAGCTCGGCGAAGGCCTGCGCGCCGGCATCGTCCCGGGGGTGGAGTTGCAGCGTGTAGCTGCGGGCAGCGGGGCTGATCATCCGGTGCATCCAGCTCAGATCGCTCCGCTGCGGCTTGCGCAGCACCGTGCCCACCGCCTTGCCCCCGCCGCCGACCTGGGCGCTGAGCAGGAGGCCGACGCGGAAGCTGAGATTGGTCAGGTCGGTCCGGGCGGCGCCGAGCCAGTCGTCGTCGAGATTCTTCTCGAGCGTCGCGAAGAACTGCCTGAAGCCGCGCGACGCGAACCTGTCGGCATTGGCGGCGCAGGTCTTCCGCAGCCGTTCCAGCACGTCGAGGCAGCTCTGCAGCGTGCGCACGCCGCTGGCGACCTTCTGCCCGGCATCGCGATCGTAGAGGCTGAAGCTCCAGCTCCGCTCGCGCCCGAACGGTTCGATCGCGATGTCGTAGAACTTCCGCACGAGCGCCGGAACGGCGAGGCAGTCCTTGAGTACCTCCTGCCTGTAGCGGATCGTCTCGATGTCGTTGTCCCAGGCCTGGGCGCAGGCGGCGGCCATGGTGTCGTGGAAATATCGGTCGCCGCCGGCCGCGGCGTTCAGGAGGACTTCGAGCTCGATGTCCTGCGCGGAGGGGAGCGACTCCCTGGGAGAGGGCGAGCGCGGGTCGAAATCGCGGTCGGGATGCATCAGGAAGGTTTTCATGGCCGCACCCTGCTGCGCAGCTTCGCATAGGTGACGCCGTGCTTCTCGGCGAGCGAAAGCGCATAGGCGAGCCCGTCGGCCGGCTTGCGGACGATCCGGAAGGTGCGGCGCGCCGGCTCCTCGGGATCGACCGTACTGACCATGCTCACCGTCTTCTCGCTGATGGTCGAAAGCGGATCGAGGAAGGTCACGCAGACGCCGATGGCATCGATCGCGAGAATGCGCTCAAGCACCTGCGTGCTCAGGAAGATCTGGTCGTCGAGGCTGGTCGAATTGAAGATCTCGTTGAGGACGACGACGCTGTCGGCGGTCATGGCTCGGCAGCTCCGATGCAGGCGCACCAGCTCGTCCTCGAGCTTGCCGCGCAAATTGGCGATGTCCTCCTCGCGCTCGAAATGCGTGAAGATCCGGTCCGGCAGGAAAAGCCGCGCCGCCTTTCCGGGCACGGGGCAGCCGAGGCCGGCGAGGAAGTGCAGTTGCCCGAACATCCGTGCGAAGGTGGTCTTCCCGCCCTGGTTGGGGCCGGAGACCACGAGCAGGCGCTCGGGGCCGGAAAGCTGGAAGTCGTTGCCGACCACGGTGCCGTTCTCGGCCAGGATCCTGGTGGCCAGAGCAAGGTCGAAACTCTCCGCCACCGCGGTCGCCTTGGAGCTTGCGGATACGATGGGGCGGCAGAACGGCAATCCGGCCCGCCGCAGCGGGCGGATGAAGTCGAGATAGGCGATGTAGAAGCCGATCTCGCGGCCGAACCTGGCCACCACCTCGTCGATGAAGTTTCCCTGCCGCGAAACGTAGTCCTCGAGGCTGCCGAAGGCCTCGGGAAACAGCCGGCTCACGAACTCCAGGATCGCTTCCTCGATGTGGTTGAGGGAGAAGTCATCCTTCGGCTTGGCCGGACCCGGGGGGGCGATGCCGCTTTCGCGGAACCTGGCGAACCGGTCCAGGATGATCGTGGTGTAGTCGGGCTCGGAGGCGTATTTCCGCACCTTCACCCGGTCGCCGCTGAACAGCATGCCGAAGCTGACGCGCGACAGCGCCTCGCGCTGGGCAGCGGTCTCGCGCGCGAGCTCGAGGAATGACGGCGACCGGGCATAATCCGCCAGATAGGCATGCAGGCCCTTCAGCCCCTCGGATTCCAGCTCCAGCGCGGCGAGGTTGCGCAGGAATGCGGCGATGGCTTCGCAATAGAGGCCGGCGGCACGCAGGATGACCGTATTCCTGTGGCTCCCGGTCGAGATTTCGCCGGCATAGCGCAGATTGGCGTGCACGCCGCGCATCGCCTCGCCGAACTGCGGGAAAATCCCGAAGATCTCGGGCCGCTCCAGATCCGCGAACACCGCCTGGCGATAGCGGACGACCTCCTCGCTCCGGCAGGGGGAGTGGAAGATCGGGCGAAGAACATCCTCGTCCCGCCTGGCCACCGCCGCGCCCACGATCTGATCCAGGTTGAGGTCGACGAAGCAGTCCGGCTCCTCGCCGCGCTCGTCGCGCAGCGCTTCCAGCCCTGGCGGAAACAGGATCGTGGCGAAGGCGCCGGCGCCGGACCCGCCGGCCTCGGGATGCGGTCTCCTGTCGGCGAGGCGCACGAGGTTGCCGGGGATGAAGGTCTGGGCCTCAGACATGGCGGCACCTCGCGAAGCTGCGGGGCCGCCCGGTCGTCGTCGGCGCGAATCGAATGGCCAGACCGGCGCTGGCCCGGCCGGCGTTCTCTGCGACAGGAATCCGGTATCTGGAACGGAGGGAAATTGCGGTCATAAGGCTCATGACGGTCCTGCCTCGGCGCCAGCGGCGCACGGTTGAAGCGGCAGGAGTCATCAGCGAACAGGGCGTGAAGGGGACTCCATCCCTCATCCAAAATCTAGGAGAGGTAACCCCGAGGGTCAATGCCGGTTCCCGACGGCAATCCCGGGATGCCGCCTTCCCTGAACGTCTCACTTGTTTTGAAACGACTGTTTCATTATAGTGATGCCATGACATCTCTGACATGGCTTCTGCTGACCTACAAGGTGCCTCCGGAACCCTCCGCGAAGAGGCTCGCTCTGTGGCGCAAGCTCAAGGGCATGGGCGCGGTCTATCTGCAGAACGGCGTCTGCCTGCTGCCCAAGACCGATGACCATGTCCGGCGCCTGAAGATGCTGGCCAACGACGCGGTGGAGATGGGCGGGGACGCGGTCCTGCTGGAGACGGTCGCGCTGGACCGCTCGCAGGAGGAGAGGGTCGTCGCCCGTTTCAAGGCGGACCGCGACGAGCAGTATCTGGAATTCCTCGACAAATGCGCCGACTTCGAAGCCGAGATCGCCAAGGAGACCGCCGCCGAGCACTTCACCTATGCCGAGCTCGAGGAGAACGACGTCGACCTGAAGAAGCTCCAGGGCTGGCTCGAGAAGATCGGGAAGCTGGACTTCTACGGCGCCACCCAGGCCGATCAGGCCGCCGAACGCCTCAGGGGCTGCGAAACCCTCCTCGACGCTTACGCGCAGCGGGTCTTCGACGCCCATGACGAGAACAAGTGAGGGACCGGGCCGTCTGTCGACGATCCCGATCAGCATCAACCGGACGTGACCACGGACGACGCCTGCGCCCGAACGGGGAGGCCTTGCCATGCATGGAACCGAAGACGCTGCGCGAGACGGCCGCGCCGGGCCCGACCGTTCGAAAGGCTGGCTCAACCGCACCGTCCTCGGCGCGGGCATCACCAGTGCGCTGGGCGACTTCTGCTACGAAACCACCACCGTCATCCTGCCGGGCTTTCTGGCCGTCCTCGGCATCCCGGCGGCGGCGCTGGGCATCATCGAGGGCGTCGCCGATGCGGTGGCGAGCTTCACCAAGATGGTCTCGGGATATGTCGCCGACAGGTTCGGCCACCGCAAGCGTCTCGTCCTCCTCGGCTACGGGCTGACGCCGATCGGGCAGGCCCTGATCGCGCTCGCCGCCGGCTGGCCGCTGATCCTGCTCGGCCGCATCGTCTCCTGGTTCGGCAAGGGGCTGCGCGGCCCGCTGCGGGACGCCATCATGGTGCAGGCCGTCACGCCGGAGACCCGGGGGCGGGCCTTCGGCTTTCATCGGGCGGCCGATACGATCGGCGCGGTCCTCGGCCCGCTGCTCGGCGTCGCCCTGCTGGGCTGGGCGCAAGGCCTGGAATGGGCCGACCCGTCCGGGCCGTTCCGCCTGGTCTTCTGGTGGACGCTGATCCCGGGGCTGCTCTCCGTGCTCGCCTTCCTGACGCTGGTGCGGGACCCGGAGCGCTCGCCGAACCCCGCCTTGCGGTTCATCGCGACGCTGCGCTCGCTTCCGGCTCGCTTCCGGCGCTATCTCGGGGCGGTCGGGCTTTTTGGCCTCGGCGACTTCTCGCACAGCCTGCTGATCCTGGCGGCCACGCAATTGCTGACCCCGGATATGGGCGTCGTCCGCGCGGCCCAGATCGCCGGCCTGCTCTATGTCTGGCGCAACCTCGTGCAGATCGCGGCGTCCTATCCCATCGGCGCGGCGGCCGATCGCTACGGCCATCGCCGGATCCTGGTCGCCGGCTACGCGCTGGGGGCCATGACGGCGGTGCTGACGGCCCTGGCCTTCGCCTTCGATGCCGGACGGATCCTCGCGCTCGGCGCGATCTTCGGCGTCGCCGGCCTCTATGTCGCGGTGCAGGAGGCACTGGAGGCGACCGTGACCGCCGAAATGGTGAGCCAGGACAGCCTCGCCGTCAGCTATGGCGCGCTCGGGACGGTGAACGGCGTCGCCAAATTCGTCTCCAGCACCGCGGTGGGCCTCTTGTGGAGCGCCGTCTCGCCGGTGCTCGGCTTCGGCGCCGCCGCGGTGCTGATGGCGTTCGGCACGCGCGCGCTCCTGCGTTCGCGCTGAGCCGCGCCGCCGGGACCGGAACCGGCCTCTCGGCGACGGCCCGGTCCCGCTTCAGTGCATCAGGAAGACCGGAAGCCGGGTTCGGCGCAGCACCTCATGGGTGACGCCGCCGAAGACCCATTCGAAGATCTGGCCGAAGCGGAACGCGCCCATGACGATCGAGTCGGCGCCGAGGGCCTCGGCCTCGGAGAGGATGCGCAGCGCGATGTGCTGGCCGCGCTCCGCCCGGGCGCGCTTCACCTCGGCCGCTATGCCGTGCTCGCGAAGCATGGCGAGCACCTCCGTGCAATCCTGTCCCGCCGGGGTCTCGTCGATCGTCAGCACGGTGACGCGCTGGGCCGCCTGCAGCCAGGGCAGGGCCTTCAGCGCGGCCTTGCGGGCCTGGGTGCCCGGCTTCCAGGCGACGACCATATGCGCGCCGAGGGTGGCGGGCAGCGGGCCTTCGGTCGGGACCAACAGCACCAGCCGGCCGGAGCCGAAGATCGCGGCATGCAGCGCATCGCCGGAATCGAGATTGTGCGGTTGCGCGATCACGATCAGCGCGGCGTCCCTGGCTTCGGCGAGCAAAGAGGATTCGACCGCGCCGACATGCTCCAGCCAGCGGATTTCGGCGCCCGAGAACGAGGCCCAGGCCTCGAAGACCTGGCGCGCCTGGGCGAGCCGCTGCTCCGCCGTCCCTTCCTCGAGCGCGCGCATCTTCTGGATGTCGTACTCCTCGGCGGCGGTGATCAGCCTGGCGGGATCGGCGCAGATATGCAGCGCCGCCAGCGGCAGCGAGCGCGCGAGCCGGGCGGCGCGCTGCGCGACCGTCAGGCAGCGCCTGGCGGAGGAGGCCTCCTCGATCACCGCCATCACCTCGCAAGAGGCGGTTGCCGGGCGGGCCGGGGACGGGCTCCGCCCGTTCGAGGCCGGGGCCGTGAACGGCGAGGCGTAGAAGCTGAGCCCGGCCACCTCGCGCTCGATTTCCAGGAGCCGGTTGTACTTGGCCAGCCTTTCGCCGCGGCAGGGGGCGCCGGCCTTGATCTGCCCGGCATCCATCGCGACGGTGAAATCGGCGATGAAGGCGTCGTCGGTCTCTCCCGAGCGGTGCGAGATGATGTAGCGCCAGCCGGCCGCCCGGCAGGCTGAGATCGCCGCGATCGTCTCGGTCACGGTGCCGATCTGGTTGAGCTTGATCAGCACGGCGTTGGTGGTCTTCTCGGCGATGCCGCGCGCGATCAGGTCCGGGTTGGTGACGTAGATGTCGTCCCCGACGATCTGCACGGAGCCGCCGAGCCCGGCGGTCTGGGCCTGGAAGGCCGCCCAGTCGTGCTCGCCGAAGCCGTCCTCGATCGAGACGATCGGGAAACGCCTGACCCATTCGGCGTAGAGCGAGCCCAGCTCAGCGCCCGACATCGGCCCGGCGCCCGATTTCGACAGGTCGTAGACGCCGTCCTTGGCGAAGGAGGAGGCGGCCGGATCGAGCGCCAGCGCGATCTGCTCGTCCGGGATGAAGCCGGCCCGCTCGATCGCCTCGACGATCAGGGCGCAGGCGGCTTCGTTGCCGTCGAGGTCCGGCGCGAAGCCGCCCTCGTCGCCGATGCCCGTGCCCAGGCCCTTTTCGACCAGGAGCGCCCGCAGCGCGTGATAGGTCTCCGCGCCCCACCGCAGCGCCTCCCTGAAGGAGGGCGCGCCGTGCGGGACGATCATGAATTCCTGGAAGTCCAGCGAGTTTGCGGCATGCCGGCCGCCATTGACGACGTTCATCATCGGCACCGGCAGGCGGTAGGTCGCGCCCTCGGCGAGATAGGCGTAGAGCGGCTTGCCCGCCGCCCTGGCCGCCGCGCGGGCGACGGCCATCGAGGTTCCGACGATCGCGTTGGCGCCGAGCCTCGATTTGTCCGGCGTGCCGTCGGCGTCGATGAGCAGGCGATCGACCCTGGCCTGGTCGGCGGGGTCGACGTCGTCGAGAACCCGGGCGATCTCGGCGAGGTTGGCGATGGCCTTGAGAACGCCGCGGCCGCCATAGCGATGGGGGTCCCCGTCGCGCAGCTCGTGGGCCTCGCCCTCTCCGGTCGACGCGCCGGAGGGAACCGAAGCCTGCCCGATGGCCCCGCTCTCGAGCCGCACTTCGACCCGCATCGTCGGAAATCCGCGCGAGTCGAGGATCTCGTCCCCCAGAACCGCGACAATCCTGTCCATCGCCGAGCCCTCCCTTGTTTTCGTTCGACACCGCTGCCGGCGAATGACGAAGGCCGCTCGCAGCGCGCTGCGGACGGGCCTGCCGTGGCGTGGGAAAGCTGGAAGTCACGATCCCCTACCACGACCATTCGCGCGGTAGGAGTCATCAGCCTCGCGGCGGTTTCGGGGGACTCCATCCCCATCGCGGACAGACTAGTCGGCAGGGGGAACTCAGGCAACGCCAATCGTCGCCGCCTGCGGCTCGAATGGTCTCCGGCCGGACCGAACCGTCCTTGCGAGCGTAGCGGCGAAGGAGGATCCGGTCAGTCCGGAAGCCGGCCTAAGACGGTATCGTGCGCCGTCCGCGGCTGCGACGGACGGGTGGCAGGGCGCGGCCGCGTTCGACGATCCGCTCGGCCAGGCGCGAGAGATCGAGCGGCAGATAGGAGCGGGCAGGCAGGCCGGAGCGGGCATAGAGAGCGAGCGCCTCGAAAGGCGACACCGCCCGCGGCGGGCCGATCTCGACCATCCGCCCGGCCGCGTAGCGAATGTTGAGGTCGACGAAGACGCCTTCGAGGATCACGGGGCGCATCCGGGGCGCCGAGATGCGCGCAGCCGGATAGGCCCGCTTCGACCGGTCGAGATAGGCCTGACGGAAGATCGGGCGCAGCTCGCCGCGAAACCGGCGGATGCCCCGCGGCGACCGCATCGGGAAGGGTTCCGTAGACCCTCAGGAGGAGCGCCATGGCGAGCTCCATCAGGTCTCCGAAGTCGTAGGTGATGTGACGGTGGCCCTCGGACTGGCCCTTGCCCTTCTCGAACGGGATTCCGAGCTTGCGCAGCGATTTGACGTAATAGTTGAAGGTCGAGACGCTGACGTCCTGCCGCAGGCCGAGTTCGCTCATGAGCCGGATCGCCTGCCCATGCGTCAGGGCAAGCTTCGGAACCGCCTGTTCGTCCGGCCTGGCGCTCCGGTCGCGTTCCGTCATGGCGACATCCCACCCCCGATGCCGGGCAGCTTCAGCCCTGCCGCATCGGCAGGGCCGTGGTGCCGTGGCGCCGTGCCGGCCAGGAGACGATATGGCCGCCGGGGACGAGATCGTCGAGCAGGGCGATCGCCGCCTCCGCGACCTTGGGCTCGTCGAAGAACTCGACGACGAGCGGCAGGTCGACGCTCAGCCTGAGGATATCGTCGGCACGGACCTCGCCGCTGGCGCCGAAGCCGGCGATGCCGCGGAAGACGGTGACGCCCTGCACGGCATGGCGCTCCTGCAGGAGCGTCAGGATCTCCTGCATCAGCGCCTTGCGCTTTCCGTGGTCGGTCTCGCTGAGATAGATGCGGACCATCAGGATATCGTTGGTCATGGCGTCCTCCCGTTACAGGTTCCTGGCGATGTAGGCTCCCCCGAATGCGGCGGCGAAGCCGAGGCCGACCGAGAGCACGAGGTAGAGCGCGGCCTTGAGAACCTCGCCGCCTTCCGCGAGCAGCAGCGTCTCCATCTCGAAGGTCGAGAAGGTCGAATAACCGCCGAGGAAGCCGGTCAGGATGCCGGTCCTGAGCGTTGGCGAGATCGTCAGCCGCTCCAGCGTCTCGACGAAGAGAAAGCCCATGATGAAGCAGGCCATGACGTTGATGCTGAGCGTGGCATAGGGGAAATCGCGCCCGTAGACGGCCTGCACGAGGTTCGTCTGGGCGAAGCGGGCCCAGCAGCCGAGAACGCCGAAAAGCGCGATGGCGAGATAGGTCCACATCGGTCCGGCTCACCTCCTTGCGTGGATCAGGCCAGCGTCAGCCCCAGCACGAGCACCAGCAGCAGCCCGATCAGGCCGAGATAGAAGTTGAGCTGCCCGGATTGCAGCGGCCGGAGCCGGGTCGCTATGCCCCGGACCAGCCTGACCGCCGGCTGGAACAGCAGCGGGCCGAAGATCGGCGCGACGTCATGCTCGAAGCTCAGCTTCCGGACGAAATAGCCGCCGACATCGGCATCGCGCTCGGTATCGGCCGTGGGGCGATAGACGAAGCTGTAGAAGGTCCGCATCGCGTTCGAGAAGGTCAGTGTCGTCGTCGAGGCGCGGGCAGGATCGGGCGAGAGGCCGCCATACCAGACCGGGGCGCGCCGGATCGCCCGCCGCTTGCTGCCGAGAACGAGGAGGATGGGGATGAGCGCGAGCAGGGGCATGACGAGGATCAGCAGGCTCGGCGAGATGAAGGCGAATGTCGCGGTGAGCGGAACCAGCAGCGCGCCGTCATGCATCCGCGCCGCCACCGCGGCGCCGACCAGGCTGGAGCTGGCCTGGAGGATGACATGCACCTCCCGGTGCACTTCGAGCCGGCGGATGATGCGCAGGATCAGATAGGGCAGCAGCAGCCCGCGGAAGGCGGCGGTGAGGATCGCGACGATATAGAGTTCGGCATAGCCACCGTAATAGCCGACGGCGCCGGAGAGGATGGCGATCAGCCAGGATTGCGCGGCGAAGACGAAGAGATAATGCCGCAGCCAGCGCGAGCCCAGCATGACGAAGGAGAGAAGCAGGCTGCCGATCGCCAGGAGGCTGAAGAGCGCGGCGGGGAGGGGGGCGAGATGGGCGGCGAGCATGGCGTCAGCCCAGTTGCGTGCCGACGATCGCCAGGATCGCGAGCAGGAAGGAAGCGGCCAGGGGCTCCTGGTAGCGGTAGAAGCGCAGCCGCGACTGGACCGTCTCGACCGCGACGACGACGCAGGCCACGACGAGGAATTTCAGCGCCAGCGCCCCGAGCGAGCCGAGAATGCCGAGCGCGGCGCCTTGCCGGGACAGCCCCCAGGGAAAGAGCAGGACGTTGCAGAAGATGGTGTAGAGGATGAACTCCTTCATCATCGAGGCCCAGCGCAGGATCGCCAGTATCGGGCCGGAATATTCGAGGATGCGCCCCTCCTCGATCATGTAGATTTCGATATGCGTGCTCGAATGGATCGGCAGCCGGTCGGTCTCGACCAGCAGCAGCACGAAGAAGGCCGCGACCAGGAAGAGATGCGTCGGCCCCCAGTAGATCGAGGGCTCGGCGACGAGCAGATGGTTGACGACGAAGGGCAGCATCGCCTTCGCCAGCAGCGTGATGCCGACGAAGACGAGGATCAGCGTCGGCTCGGCCAGGATCGCGACCATGACAGCGCGGCTCGAGCCGATGCCGCCATAGGCGCTGCGGGTGTCGAGCCCCGCCAGCGTGATCATGAAGGAGCCCAGCGTCAGCACAAGGCCGCCGCCGAGGATGTCGCCCATATCCGACAGCGGCAGCGGATAGTCGGTCAGCACCGGGATCAGGATCGGAACGGTCAGCGTCGTGGTGAAGGCGACGATCGGCGCCGCCCAGTAGAGCCAGGAGGCGGTTTCCGGCACGACGATCTGCTTGTGGAACAGCTTCCAGAGATCGCGATAGGGCTGGAAGAGGCCCAGCCCCTGGCTGCGCTGCACGCGCTCCTCGAACTGGAGGATGACGCCTTGCAGCAAGGGCGCCAGCAGCAGGACGCTGAGCACCTGCGCGAGCTGGAGGGCGATGTCGCGGCCGGTCAGGGCCGGCCTCCCGCAGCAAGGCGCCTCTGCGGCGGCTTCGATCGAATTTGCGAGGGAAAGTACCGCAGGTCCAAGTCGCATAACTCCCGTCTGCCAGTCCGGCTCGACAGGAGTTATCAGCCCCGAGGGCGGTTAAACGGCGAACTCCATCGCCGTTTATGACGCTGATCCTCGCCCCTCCGTTTGTCAAGGCGGGAGCCGGGAAGGGCCAGGCCGGCGGTCTGCGAGCTGCTTTCGACGCCGGAGGCGGGCGTCGATGGCTGCCTTCCGTCGGAACCTTCGGCTTCGCTTCCGGCTTGCGAGGGGTATGCTGCAGTGAGCCTGGGATCGGCAGCGTTCGCCCGCATCTGGCCGGGGGAGGTCGTATGAACATCCGGCAGGCCCCTGGCGCTCTGCCGCAGCCGCTTGTCGCGAGGCTTCAGGTAGATGCGCATCCTAGCGGGATCGGCGGGGTCGGCGATATCCGGAAACGGCTGTCCTTGCTGCCGGGGCGATCCGGCGCGAGCCGGGCGGCGCCGTCCTCATGGAGCCAGGAAGCGCGGATCCATCTGTTCGTGGCCGATCATCACGCCGAGCTTCAGCAGGGCATCGCGATGGATGTCGACCTGGAGAATCCCGAAAACGAGCAAAAGGGCGACCACGGCATAGACCAGATGCGGATCCGCCGGCGTGGCCGCCGCCCGGCGTTGCATTCGGTTGCGATTCAAGCTGTGCATCGGCAGTTCTCCCGCATCCAGAGCCTTCGCTCGCCGCAGGTCATGCCGTCGGAGTCGAAACCGAACGAACTCCTACGAGCGCAACCCGTGCGCTTGTAGGAGTCATCAGCTGGTAAAGGCAGTTATGGGGGACTCCATCCCCTGCCCGGGAGTGTAGCGCTTTCCGGCGGCGGTTGATAGGGCTGACGCCGTCCTTCCGTTCCGGGCGACGATTCGCGCGAATGCGCCCGGCCGCGCATGCCGGGGCGAGCCGGGTTCCTCGGGCCGCTCCTGACGCCGGCGGGCGCAGCGAAGGCAGGGTGCGAAGCTCCTGCGGCGTCGGGCGGTTTGCCGGAACTTCCTGTTCCCAAACCGCCCGGCCGATGCTATCTCGTTGCGCGTCGCAGCAGGAGACGTTTCGCTGCCGCGATGGTTTCGCGAGTGTTTCGATGCACTTGCGGACTGGCGGGGTATAGCGCAGCCCGGTAGCGCATCTGCTTTGGGAGCAGAGGGTCCCAGGTTCGAATCCTGGTGCCCCGACCACCTGGAAACGTCAGCCGCGGCCCGGCGTCGGGCCGCACGAGAGTTGGTGACGGCAGAGCGCTTCCATGACCGCACGCATCTATCGCCCCGCCCGCACGGCCATGCAGTCCGGCACGGCCAAGACCGAGCGCTGGCTGCTCGAATACGAGCCGGAGGCGCCGCGCCAGATCGAGCCGCTGATGGGCTGGACCTCGTCCTCCGACATGAAGAGCCAGCTCAAGCTCTGGTTCGACAGCGAGGCCGAGGCGGTGGCCTATGCGACGCGCAACGGCATTCCCTACCGCGTCGAGCAGCCGAACGACCCCAAGCGCCGCTCGATCTCCTATTCGGACAATTTCAAGTTCTCGCGCGTCGGCCAGTGGACCCATTGACGCCGGCAGGTGCGGCCTGAAGCCGCCGTTCCCGGGCCCGTAGCTCAGTTGGATAGAGCAACGGACTTCTAATCCGTAGGTCGCAGGTTCGAATCCTGCCGGGCTCGCCACCATCCTCCTCCATGCCTCAGCGTCCCATCGGCGCAGGCGCCAGATCGCGCGGCCGGCTTGGCGGCAGAGGCGTGGTCGCCCCTCCGGGAGGGGCGGGCGCCTCGATGCTGCCTCGAAGGGTCGGCTTCGGCTCGGCCGCGCTTCGGCGCGCATAGTGCCAGGCGCCGATCGCCGTCGCCGCCACGAGCAGGACCGCGACGGCCATGCGCGGCCGGCTCGGCCGGTCCGGCGGCTTGCGCTCGACCGCCGGCGCGGCCGCGAGGAAGGCCGGGGCCATCGGCGCAGGCGGGGCTTCCTCTGCGCGCTTTTGGCGCTGCCGGCCCAGGGGATCGTCTCCCGGATAGGCCGGCGGACGTAAGGGGGACCAATCCATTGCGGGCCGGGACAGGAGATCTCTGCCCCGCCAGGCTAGAACAGAATTCTCCCGGCGCAACGCCCCTGGCACCGAACCCCCTGCGGTGGCGGGACCGCCCTGCGGCGCGGCCGCCTTGATCGTGCCCGAAAGGCGCTTCATCGGGAGCGGCTCTTCGGCTAGACCGGCTCTCTCGGCAAGCGCGGCCCGGCGTCGCGAGGATGGATGATGTTTTCGCTCACGCCCGCGATCGACCGGCTCAGCGCCTTCGTCTCGGCCAGCCATGGGCGCGCCTGCGCCTTCCTGCTGCTGCTCTCGCTCTGCGCCTTCCTGCCGGGCTTCGCCACGCTCCAGCCGGTCGACCGCGACGAGCCGCGCTTCGCCCAGGCCAGCAAGCAGATGCTGGAGACCGGCGATTTCGTCGATATCCGCTTCCAGGACGAGGCGCGCCACAAGAAGCCGGTCGGCATCTACTGGCTCCAGGCCGCCGCGGTGCAGGCCGGCGCGGCGCTCGGCGTGCCGGAGGCGCGCACGCAGATCTGGCTCTACCGCATCCCTTCGCTGGTCGGCGCGACCGCGACCGTGCTCCTGACCTATTGGGCGCTGCTCGCCTTCCTCTCGCCGCCGCTGGCCTTGCTCGGCGGCGCCCTGATGGCGGCGGCGGTGCTGCTCGGGGTCGAGGCGCGGATCGCCAAGACCGACGCCGTGCTCGCCGCCTGCGCGGTCGCCAGCATGGGCGCGCTCGCCCGGACCTGGCTCGACTGGACGCGCTCGCTCGCCTTCGTGCCGAGCCGGCGCAACTGGCTGGTGTTCTGGGGCGCCACCGCCATCGGCCTGCTGATCAAGGGGCCGATCGTGCCGATGGTCTGGGGCCTCGCCGTGCTGGTGCTGAGCGCGAGCCAGCGCTCCTTCCGCTGGCTCAAGCCGCTGCGCTTCGGGCCGGGGCTGTTGATCTGCCTGATCGTGGCGCTGCCCTGGTTCGTCGCGATCATGCTCAAGACCGGCGGCAGCTTCTTCGCCGAGAGCGTCGGGCAGGACATGCTCGGCAAGGTCACTGAGGGGCAGGAGAAGCATTGGGGGCCGCCGGGGCTCTACCTGCTGTTCTTCTTCGCGACCTACTGGCCGGCGGCGGCCTTCGCCGCCATGGCGGTGCCCTTCGCCTGGGTCCGGCGCCGGGAGCCGCAGATCCTGTTCCTGATCGCCTGGATCCTGCCGTCCTGGGTCGTCTTCGAGGCGGTGCCGACCAAGCTGCCGCATTACGTGCTGCCGCTCTATCCGGCGATCACGGCGCTGCTGCTGCTCGCCGTCGTCAATGGCGGCATCGACCGCTACCGGCGCGGGGCGGTGGCGACGGCGTCGCTCGTCGTCGCCGTGCCGCTGGCGCTGATGGCGGTGGTGGTCCTCGGCAACTGGACGCTGGACGGCGCGGTGCCGTGGCTCGCCCTGCCGTTCTTCGCGCTGGTGCTGGCCATCGGCGTCGGCATCGTCGCCGCGTTCCGGCGCCAGGAATTCGAGGGCGCGCTCTGGCGCTGCGTGCTGGCCAGCCTGCTCCTGACCGTTGCGATATACCCCTTCGCCGTCGAGAGCCTGCGCTCGCTCAAGCTCTCGCCGCGGCTCGCGGAGGCGGCCAGGGCGGTGGCTTGCGCCGATCCGGCCGTGATCACGCTGGGCTATCGCGAGCCGAGCCTGGTCTTCCTGACCGGCACCGACCTCGCCATGGCGGCGAGCGGCGCGCAGGCGGCGAACTTCCTGAGCCAGCCCGGCTGCCGCGTCGCCTTCGTCGAGAGCCGCTATGCCGGGGAATTCGAGGCGGCGGTCGCGGCCCTGCCGCAGAAGCCGCGCCTGCTGACCACGATCCGCGGCTTCAACCTGAATGGCGGGCGCAGGCTGGCGCTGGCGGTCTATGCCGGGGCGCCGGGCTGAGGCCGGCTGCCGGAGCGCTTCGACATGGGCCGCAAAAGTGGTTCACATTTTTCGGTCCGATGCTTTAGAGCAGTGCCAGCCGTTTTCCGGATGAAGCCGTTTTGACCGAGATTCCTTCCCCCCAGCCCTTGCTCAGCGTCGTCGTGCCGGTGCGCAACGAGCAGGGCAATATCGCGCCGCTGGTCGGCGACATCGAGAAGGCCTGCACCGCGATCGGCCCCTTCGAGGTGGTCTATGTCAATGACGGCTCGACGGACGGGACGGCGGCGGCGCTGGCGGCGCTGGCGGCGGCGAAGCCCTGGCTGCGCGTCGTCACCCATGCCGAGTCCTGCGGCCAGAGCGCGGCGGTGCGCAGCGGCGTGCGCCATGCCCGCGCCGCCATCGTCGCGACGCTCGACGGCGACGGCCAGAACGATCCCGCCTTCCTGCCGGCGATGGTCGAGGCGCTCCAGGCCGCCGGGCTCGAGACCGGGCTGGTGCAGGGCCAGCGCGTCGGCCGCAAGGATACCGGCTTCAAGAAGCTGCAGTCGCGCATCGCCAACAAGGTGCGCGTCGGGGTGCTGAAGGACGGCACCCGCGACACCGGCTGCGGCCTGAAATGCTTCCGGCGCGAGGCCTATCTGGCGCTGCCCTATTTTGACGCGCTGCACCGCTTCATGCCGGCGCTGATGGTGCGCGAGGGCTACAGGGTGGCGCATCTCGACGTGCGCGACCGGCCGCGGCTCACCGGCGTCTCGAATTACGGTTTCTTCGACCGGCTCTGGGTCGGCATCCTCGATCTCGCCGGGGTGTGGTGGCTGATCCGCCGGCGCCGGCGCGTGCCGCAGATCGTCGCGGAGGCGCCGTGATGCTGATCGATCTCCAGCACACCATCGGCAATTATTTCCACGACGTCTTCGTCAACAACATCGACTGGTGGGTGCTGCTCGGCGTCGTCGCCCAGGGCCTCTTCACCATGCGCTTCGTCGTGCAGTGGTGGGCGAGCGAGAAGGCCCAGCGCTCCGTGGTGCCGATGACCTTCTGGTGGTTCTCGATCGGCGGCGGGGCGCTGCTGCTGCTCTACGCGCTCTACCGGCGCGACCCGGTCTTCATCCTCGGCCAGGGTTTCGGCGTCTTCGTCTATGTCCGCAACCTGCAATTCGTGCTGCGGGCCAAGGCGCGGGGCGAGGACACGAATTCCGGGCCGGGCTGAACGGATCAGCCGTTGGACGGAGGCGCGCCTTCCGCCGCCGCGCCCTGTGCCGGCGCGGCGGGAACCGGCGCACCCGGCGGCTGCGGCTTGCGCATCGCCGCCGCATAGGCCGGATAGCGCTCGCGATAGGCCCTGAGGAAATCCGAGACCGTATCGGCGCTGGCGGCGGCGCGGGCCAGCTCGCGGATGTCGGAGGCCTTGGCCCGGTTCGCGCCGGTGACGAAGGCGAAGGTGCGGGCGTCGAGGCTCTGGGCCATCTTCGCCGCGAACTTGCTGCGCAGCCGGTCGAGCGAAAGGGCCTCGTTCGCCATCACATAGGAGATGCCGGCGCGCATCACATCGGCGCGCTGGCCGTCGCCGAGCGGGCCGTCGCCGCGCCAGCTCTCGCCGAGGATGCGCTCATAGGCCTCGCCGGCCTCGCGCCAGCGCCGGCCCGTCCAGTAGACATCGGCGCGCAGCCGGTCGACCTCCGGCCCGCTCTCGCCTTCCAGCATCTCCAGCGCCTGGTCGGTGCGGGAGAGGTCGGAGAGCGCCTTGCTCTCCAGCAGCAGCCGGGCGCGCCGGACATCGGCCGGCAGTTCGACGAGGCGCGTGGCGTTGAGCACGCGCACCGCATCGGCCGGCTTGCCGTTCATCAGGTCGATCATGGCGAGGCGCGCCGCGACGGTCGAGCGGGCGGCCCCGGTGAGCCGCCGGTCGATCTGGTATTTCAGGATCTCGGCCGCCTGGTCGAGCAGGTCGAGCTCCACCAGCCGGTCGGCGAGCAGGCGGGTGATCTCGTCGCCGCGCCGGCCGATCGGCAGGAACTCCTTGAAATCGTAGAACAGGGCCAGCGCATCGATGCGCGGCAGCTTGTCCGCGCCGCCATCGGCGAAGAGCTCGGCGAAGCGCTGGGCCGTCTCGTCATGCATGCGCCGGGTCAGCGGATCATCCGGGAAGTTCTCGTTGGCGCGGCGGGCGACCAGGAAGGCGTCGCGCCAGCGCTGCTGCCCGGTATAGAGCCGGTTGAGCTCGGCCAGGGCCTCGATCTCGATGCGGCCGCCGCGCCAGATCACGGAGACGGTCTCCAGCCGCGCGATCGCCTCGTCGCTCTTCAGGTCGCCGCGCTGGTCGGCGTCGGCGAGCTTGACCGCCCTGAGCTGCGCCTCCGCCGCGACGGGGCGGCTCCTGGCCTCGAACAGCGGGCGGTAGCCCTCCATCGCGGCGTCGGCCCGGCCGCCGGCATCGTCGAGCATGGCCTGCATCAGGGCGAGCTTTTCCGGGTCGAAGCTGCCATGCGGCATCTCGGTGAGGGCCTGCATCTGGCGTTCGGCCAGCCCCATATCCTGCGTCGCCAGCGCGGCGCGCAGGATCGCCTCGCGGAAGACGCCCTGAAGGTCGGCCGGGTAGTGCTCCAGGAAGGGCTCGCCGCGGCGGAAGCCGGCGATGGCGAGCGCGTTGCGCTCGAGCCGCTGCTCGGCCAGCGCGCGCCAGAGCCCGGCCTCGGCATCGTCCTTGAGCGGCGCGGCCTCGAAGGCGGCGAGCGCCTCGGCCGGGCGATGCATCTGCGCGGCCGCGACGCCCTTGAGGAAGAGCGCCTCGCGATTCGTCCGCATGGCGACGTCGTCGGCCATCAGGGCACCGAGCGGGCCGAGCGCCTCGACGGCGAGGTCGTTCGCGACATAGAAGCGGGCGAGCGCCAGTCGCGCCTCCGACTTGCGGGCGCGGGAGGCGCCGGCGACCTCCTGCATCAGGGCGCGGGACTGGTCGCGCTGCGAGCCGAGGCGCAGCCGGGCCCAGCGCTCGGGGTCGAGCAGGGGAGGCTGCGGCGCACCGGTCTCCGCGCCGGGCTTCGCCTCGTCCGGGCCGGCGACGTCGAGCGAGACGGTGAGCCCCCCGGCGCGGCCGATGCGGACCTCGTCGGTGCCGGCGCGGGCGACGACATCGTCGGCGCGGGGCTGGATGGCGAGGCCCTGGGCGGTCGGGAGCAGGCCGAACTCGACGAAGCGATAGGGCTTGGGCGTCAGCCGCGTCGGGCCGAGCGCGGTGGCGACGGCGACCGGCAGGCCGGCCGGCCCGACCTCGAGCCAGTGCACGCCGGTCAGGCCCGGCAGCGGCACGGCGAGGATGGTCTGGCCGCGCTCGTCGACGCTGCGGCGAGGCTCGATCGCGGCGCTGAAGCCGCCGCCGGTCTCGCCGAGATCGAGCGACCAGCCATTGCCGTCGGCGAAGAAGCGGGCGAGCGGCTGGCCGGCGAGCGCCAGCCTGACGAGCGTCACCTTGCCTTCGCGCGTGACAGTCACCTCCCGGATCTGCTGCGGCAGCAGCCCGGCGAGATCGGCGGGATCGAGGGTGTCGCGGGTGTCGAAGACCAGCGTCATCGTGCCGGCGTCGCGGAAGGCGGCGGCGCCGGTCGGGCGGGGGAAGCGGAAGTCGAGGCGCTTGTCGGCCGCGGCGACGACGACCTTGGCCGGCGCCGGTTCCGCGGCCGCGGGAGCCGCAGCGGCCGGCATGGCGTTGGCGGCGGGCGGGGCGGGCTGGCCGGTGGCGGGTTGAGCGGCGCCGGCGCCTGCCGACGGGGC
>UBNE01000050.1 GCA_900466745.1 Hyphomicrobiales bacterium
CGCCCGCCCCGGCCGAGCCCCCGCCGCTGCCCGCTCCCGCCCCGCCGGTCGCCGGCACGGGGCTCGCCCTGCTCTCCCTCGGCGCCCAGTTCGCCAACGACCGCAAGCCGATCCGCTCGGGTCTGAACTGGCGCGTCCTGGCCGAGGCCGCCGACGGCTCGGCGCCGCGCATCGTCGCCCGCTCCGCCAGCGCCAATCCGAGCTTCTCCCTGCCGCCGGGCAGCTATGTCGTGCATGCCGCCTACGGCTTCGCCAGCGGCACCCGGCGGATCACGCTCGGGCCGCAGGGACTGAACGACCAGGTCGCGATCAGCGCCGGCGCCCTCACGCTCGCCGGCTCGATCGGCGACACGCCGATCCCGGCCGGCCAGCTCTCCTTCCAGGTCTTCGTGCCGCTACAAGGCAATTCGGAAGGCCGCCTCGTCACCGGGGACGCCAAGGCCGGCGACCTCATCCGCCTGCCGGAGGGCACCTATCACGTCGTCTCGACCTATGGCGATTCCAACGCCATCCAGCGCGCCGACGTCCGCGTCGAGACCGGCAAGGTCACCGATGCGACGCTGCATCACCGCGCCGCCAAGGTGACGCTGAAGCTCGTCGCCAGCGCCGGAGGCGAAGCCTTCGCCGGCACCGCCTTCAGCGTGCTGACGCCGGGCGGCGACGTCATCCGCGAGGCGATCGGCGCCTTCCCGCAGGTGATCCTGGCTGAGGGCGACTACGTCCTGATCGCCCGGCAGGAGGGGCAGGTCTATTCGCGCGACTTCAAGGTCGAATCCGGCATCGACCGCGACATCGAGGTCCTGGCGAAATAGCCTCGGAACCCGGTTCCGCTCACTCGCCCAGGCTGGCCGGCCGGCCGATGACCTGGATCGGCACGTCGCCCACCGCCGCGACGATGCCGTCCGCCAGGCGCGAGGCCAGGCAGCGATAGCCCGCATCGACGAGGTGGAGCCCGTCCATGCCGACCAGCTCCTGCTCGGTGAACTGCTTCGAGCGCGACCAGCCCTTCATCATGGCGTAGCGCGGGAACAGCGGAACGCCCTGCTGCTCCGCCGTCCTGGCGAGCACGGCCCGGTATTCGTCGAAATGCGGATAGCGCCCCTCCCGCGGCAGCCAGGGCAGGTCCATCAGGATCATGTCGATGCCGGCGGCACGCGCCTTGGCGATGCCCTTGCGCAGGATCTTGGCCAGCCTGTCCTCGCCGATGTCGCGGATCGCGTCGTTGACCACGGTCTGCCAGATCACCACCGAGGGCTTCTCGTCGATGACGTCGTTGTCCATCCGCCGCAGCATGTCGTAGGCCGACTGGCCGCCGACGCCCTTGTTGAGGACGCGCACCTCCGCCCCCGGCAGCCGCCGGCGCAGTTCGCTCTGCAGGACGAAGGGGTAGCTCTTGTCCTCGGCGCTGGCGCCCGAGCCGGCGGTGGTCGAGGAGCCGAGGGCGACGATGATGAGCCGGCCCGTCTCCTGCAGGGCGCGCCGCGCCGCCGGGATCAGCGGACGAAAGGGCTGCATCGCGCCCGCGCGGCAGCGCGCATCCACGGCGACAGGCGACGGCTTGGGCGTGGCCGCGCCGAACGAAGTCAGCGCGGCGAGAAGGATGGCCGCTGCACCGGCGCGCCCGACGCCGCGACGGGCTCGGCGCGCTGTTCGCGACTCGTGATCGAACGGTACCACGACAGGAAAATCCCTAGCCCTGTCAGCATTGTAATGCCGCCGGCGCAGAGCAGCAACTGGACGTCCAGGGCGAAAGACGTTTCCGCCAGCACGATCTGGCCGGTGACGGCGAGCACGATACCAACGCAGAAGACATGCAGGGAGTTTCGTCCCGAACAGGCCAAGGCGCGCCCGAGGGCCGAGCGGGTCAGCCTCCCGCTCGCCGGCAGCCAGCTTATCGCGAGCCAGGTCAGCGCCCCGAGATGGAGGAGCCGGCTCCAGGCGAGATTGGTCTTGTCCGAGCCGAGCTGGACGGAATCGAACCAGTCGTTCAGCGCCGCGATCCCGGTCGGATTGCCGGCCGGGATCTTCACCAGCCAGGCGAAGACGAGGAAGGCGACGGCGAGCGCGTCGAGCCAGCGCAGCCGCGGCGCGGCGATGCCGAGCTGCACCGTGCGGCCGAGGATGACGCCGAGCGTGAAGATGACCTGCCAGGCGAAGGGATTGAAGAACCAGACCCCGCCGGAATTGGGCAGGTTGAGCTCGAACGCCAGCGCCGCCTGCCAGACGAGCAGCGAGCAGGCCAGCGTCAGCGCCGGGCTGAAGCGCACGCCGTAATAGATCGCCGGGAACAGGGCGAGCAGCACGATGTAGAGCGGCAGGATGTCGAGATAGGAGGGCTGGTAGGTCAGCGTCAGCGCGCCGATCAGGGCATCGACCGTGTCGCGGAAGAAGGGCTGGATGTTGATCGCCTCGATATAGAGCGGGTTCTGCGTCCGCGTCACCGCCACCGCGATGACGCCGCAGACGAGGATGAACACCGCCATATGGGCGATGTAGAGCGTCCAGAGCCGCGCCCCGAGCTTCAGCGCGGCGACGGCGAAGCCGCGCGTCTCGATCAGCCCGCCATAGGCCAGGGTCGCCGAGACCCCGGCCAGCAGCACGAAGACGTCGGCCGCGTCGGAGAAGCCGAAATTGTTCGGCATATAGGCCGAGACGACGTTGCCCGGCATGTGGTTGATGAAGATGATCAGCAGCGCCAGCCCGCGCACCATGTCGATCCGCGCATCCCGTCCCGCCGGCCGGGCCGCCGCGCCCTCGGCCCGGCGGCCGAACAGCATGAAGCGCTGGAATGACGGATCTGACGACACGAAAGCGGGTCCCCTGACAGGCTTCGTCGGACGGAGAACGAAACGCCGGCGTCCGACGGCGGGTTCCTATGGCTTGCGCAAGGTGAACGGGTCCTCCCGAATCCGTTCATCCGCCGTTCATATAATGCGGTCCGTGTGCCGTCACGCGGCGCGATGTCACAAGCCCGTGTGAAGGGCGGGCCGGCATTCGAAGGACCGCAGGAGCCTCAGCCCTGCGGCCCGGCAAAGGCCGACGGAAAGAGGGTGGCGGCCATTCGCGGCTTCAATAGGGCGGCTCGGCATAGACCGGCTTGCCGTCGATCAGGAGCCGCTTGATCGCCGCCTCTCCGGAGGAGGAGACGGCGACGACCACCTCGATGCGGGCCTTGTCGGTGGTCTCGATCGCCCGCCCCTCGCCCTGCGGCACGAAATAGCTTTCGATGCCGTAGGCGATGCGCAGCCGGCGGCGCTCGCCCGAGCAGTCGAACGCGCCGGTCTCGTCGCGGCCGCAGGCGCTGGTCGAGGTCACCCGGCCGGCGATCACCACCGCGTCGCCGCCCGTCGCGGGCCAGGTGCGCGAGACGCCGAGCGCGCGGGCGAAGCCGCTCGCATCGCGCCCGAGGCTGACATAGACCGTCTCGCCGCTCACGAACGGGCCGGCATCCTTGCCGGCGTCGACCACGCTGATCGGATAGCTGAAGACGACATAGTCGCCACGGAACAGGTCGCGCGGATCGACCGGAACCGTGCGCAGGCGCACCTCCGTGCCGCGGCTGAGGATGCCGGCCCGCTGCTGGACGAGGGCCAGCAGGCCGAGCACCAGCAGCAGCACGGTCGCGATCGCGCGCCAGGCGAGCGGCAGCCTCGCGACGAGGCCATCGGCGGACGGGATGCGCATCAGGCGGCCTCCCCGGCCGGAGCGTTGAGCCTGGCGAAGAGGCGCCTCGCGCCCCAGGCCGTGGCGAGCAGCGCCGCCCCGGCCGCCAGGAAGAACAGCGACTGGTCGAGCAGCGTGCCGATGGTCTGCCAGAGCAGGATCAGGATGGCGATGCCGAACAGGAAGGAGCCCGCCGTCAGGATCCGGCGCATGCCGCCCGCCGCGCCGGCCACGACCAGCGCCGTCGCCGCCAGCAGGATCAGGCTCGCCACCGCGACCCGGCCGGGCATGCCGGCAACGCGGTCGCTCCAGAACACCACCGGCACCAGCAGCGCCAGCAGCAGCCCCGCGGCGAGCGGCCAGGCGAAGCGCCGCTCGCGCGCGGCCAGGCCGAGCCCGACGCTCAGCGGCACGGCGACGGCATAGGCGTAGAACACGAAGAGGAAGGCGTGCCCCGCCCGCGCCTCATGGTCGTCGAGGATGCGGGCCAGCTCGGCATTGAGCATGACCACGAGCCCGATCAGCCCCCAGGGCAGGCAGGCGGTCAGCAGCGCCGGCCAGCCCCGGTCGAGCGCCAGCGCGCCCAGCGCGGCGAAGCCGGCCGCCATCGCCAGCCCGTAGGCCAGCAGGCCGTAATCGAAGGAATGCAGCAGCCACGCGCCCGGCACCGTGCCGAGCCAGAAGGCGGCGGCGAGCACGGCGAGATGATGCACCAGCCGGTTGCCGCGTGAGAGCGCGATCCAGAGCGCCGGCAGATAGAGCGCGAAGAAGCCGTAATGCATGCGCCCGGCCGCCTCGTCCCAGCGCCCGCCGCTCCAGGCGCAGAGCGCGGCGAAGGCGATCGCCAGCGCCCCGTTCGAGCGCATCAGCAAGGCGGCGACCAGCGCCCCGACCGCGACCAGCATCGCCCCGCCCGGCCAGTCCTCCGGCAGATGGTACATCTGCCCGACCAGCGCGAGCCCGGCGCCGAAGATCAGCACGCCGCAGGTCGTCGCCGCATCGGAGCCGGCGGCCGAGCCCGCCTTCTGCAGGCGATAGGCGACCGCGAAGGCGACGACGATCGCCAGGAGAATCATCGCGAGCTTCACCAGCCGCGGAATCGCCTCCCAGTTCGCCGCGACGAAGGCGGCGACGCTGGAGGCGATCAGAAGCCCGCCGAACAGCCCGAGCAGCGCCGGCAGGCGAAAGCCCGCATGGTCTCGGGCGACGTCGCGCCGGATGGCTCCGGCGCCGTCGGGCGTGACCCAGCCGGCCTCCGCCCAGCGGATCAGGTCGGCCTCGAGTCGTTTGCGGTAGGAACCGGTCAGCATGGCCCGTATCTGCCACGAGCCGCCCCGGTTTTACCAGAGGGGCTCAACAGCACCTCGTCCTTCTCCCCTCGGGGGAGAAGGCGAGCCTGTCACGCAGCCTTCACCTTCGCCTGCCGGGCCAGGTCCGGCGCCTGCGCCTCCTGCGTCAGCGCCGCGAGCGCCTCCGCCAGCGGCAACACGGTCTGCGCCTGGCTGCCGAGGCGGCGCACGGTCACGGTCTTCTCCTCGGCCTCGCGCTTGCCGACGGCGAGGATGACCGGGACCTTGGCCAGCGAATGCTCGCGCACCTTGTACGAGATCTTCTCGTTGCGCAGGTCGGCGCGCGCCCTGAGGCCGGCGGCCATGCAGGCCATGGTCACCTCCTCGGCATAGCCGTCGGCATCCGAGGTGATCGGCGCGACGATGACCTGCTCGGGCGCCAGCCAGAGCGGGAAATGCCCGGCATGGTGCTCGATCAGGATGCCGGTGAAGCGCTCCAGCGAGCCGCAGATGGCGCGGTGGACCATCACCGGCTGCTTCTTCTCGCCATCGGCGCCGATATAGAAGGCGCCGAAGCGCTCCGGCAGGTTGAAATCGACCTGCGTCGTGCCGCACTGCCAGTCGCGACCGATGGCGTCGCGCAGGACATACTCGAATTTCGGCCCGTAGAAGGCGCCCTCGCCCGGATTGATCTCGGTCCTGATCCGGTTGCCGGACTGCTTCGCGATCCTCTCCAGCACGCTGGTCATCACCTGCTCGGCATGGTCCCAGACCGCGTCGGAGCCGACGCGTTTCTCGGGCCGGGTCGAGAGCTTGATGACGAGGTCGTCGGTGAAGCCGAAATCCTCGTAGACCGAGAGGATCAGGTCGTTGATCTTCAGGCATTCGGCAGCGAGCTGCTCCTCCGTGCAGAAGATATGCGCGTCGTCCTGGGTGAAGCCGCGCACGCGCATCAGCCCGTGCAGCGCGCCGGAGGGCTCGTAGCGGTGGACGTTGCCGAATTCCGCAAGCCGGATCGGCAGGTCGCGATAGCTCTTCAGACCGTGCTTGAAGATCTGGACATGGCCGGGGCAGTTCATCGGCTTCAGCGCGAACATGCGCTGGTCCTTCTCGGGATCGTTGGGATGCTCCAGCGCGCCCGCCGACTTCACCGCGAACATGTTGTCCTGGTACCAGCCCCAGTGGCCCGAGGTCTCCCAGAGCGACTTGTCGAGGATCTGCGGCGCGTTGACCTCCTCGTAATCGGCGGCGAGGCGCCGGCGCATATAGGCGATGATCTCCTGGAACAGCCGCCAGCCCTTGGAGTGCCAGAACACGACGCCCGGCCCCTCCTCCTGGAAGTGGAACAGGTCCATCTCCCGGCCGAGCTTGCGGTGGTCGCGCTTCTCCGCCTCCTCGAGCTGCTTGAGATAGGCGTCGAGCTCCTCCTGCTTCGCGAAGGCGGTGCCGTAGATGCGGGTCAGCATGGCGTTGTTCGAGTCGCCGCGCCAATAGGCGCCGGCCACCTTCATCAGCTTGAAGGCGTTGCCGACCTTGCCGACCGAGGTCATGTGCGGGCCGCGGCAGAGGTCGATCCAGTCGCCTTGCGCGTACATCTTCAGCGTCTGGTCGGCGGGAATCGCATCGACCAGCTCGACCTTGTAGTTTTCGCCCTTCTTCGCGAAGAAATCCTTGGCCTTGTCGCGGCTCCAGACCTCCTTGGTGAAGGGTTTGTCGCGCGCGATGATCTCCCGCATCTTCTTCTCGATCGCGGGGAAGTCCTCCGGGGTGAAGGGTTCGTTGCGGGCGAAATCGTAGTAGAAGCCGTTCTCGATGACGGGGCCGATCGTCACCTGCGTGCCGGGGAAGAGCTCCTGCACGGCCTCGGCGAGGACATGGGCGGTGTCGTGCCGGATCAGCTCCAGCGAACGCGGGTCCTCCCGGTTCAGGAACTCAATCCTCGCATCGCGCTCGATCGGGTCGGCAAGGTCGACCACGGTGCCGTCGAGCGCCATGGCGACGGTGCGCTTCAGGAGGGAGGGAGAGATGCCCTTGGCGATCTCGACCCCGGTGATGCCGGAGGGGAATTCGCGCTGGGCGCCGTCGGGAAAAGTCAGGGAGATCGTCATCGATCGCGCTCCTGCTCACTCGGGGAAACGAACCCCGTAAGTCAGACCGGCTACGTATGTGAGGTTTACGTTCCGCCGCCCGCAGTCGGATCGGCGCCGGAATCGAGAGCCGCTGGATCTTCCGGGGAAGGCGGCACGTTCGTCCCGCGCCAGCGGCCATAGGCCCAGGGCCTATACCACCGCGCGTCCGACGGCAATTCCTCGCAGACGAGATCGACGCCGCTGGTTCCCCAGGGATGGCAGCGGCAGATGCGCGCGAAGCCGGCCCAGCCGCCCCGCCACAGCCCGAAGCGCAGGATCGCCTCGTCGGCATAGGCCGAGCAGCTCGGCCAGTGCCGGCAATGCCGCCCGACCAACATGGAAAGGCTGAGCTGGTAGCCGCGAATCGCGATATGCGCGGCCCTGCGCGGCCAATGGGCGACCTTGTGCAAGCGCGAACATCTTTGTTTAACAAAGAGACGTTGAAATAAAGCCTCCGCCTCGTTTTGCCGACCTGCCACCTGAACCGCTTTCCTTGATCGATTTCATAACATGATGCGCGCCAGTCATTTTCGCCATGCCCTCGCCGGTTGCGGCCTCGTCTTCGGGCTCGCCCTGGCCACGGGCGCCAGCGCCCAGCAGCGGCCCTATCTGCTCTGGCTCGACGGCGCCAGGCTCGACATCGCCAAGATCATCGGCCTGCCGCCCGCCCAGAACACGCCCGAAGCGAAGGCCGAATTCGAGAAGGTGCTGGAGATCTCGCAGGCCCGCACGCCCGAGCGCGAGAAGGCCGCCATCGCCGACCAGCGCCAGGGGCTGGTGAATTTTCTCGACGGCCTCGACCACGGCTATGTCGCCGGCACGCATCGCGAGGTCCGGCTGCTGTTCCGCGAGGCACAGATCGAGCTCGCGATCCTGCTGAAGAGCGTCCACCGCCTGACCAGCCGGCCGCGCCCCTTCGCGGTCTGGAACAAGGTCCGCGTCAAGCCCTGCCCCGGCGCTCGGCCGGAGGGCACCTCCTTCCCCTCCGGCCATGCCGCCACCGCGGCGCTCTACGCCGAGCTGCTCAAGGCGGCCGTGCCGGAGCTCGGCGAGCAGCTCGAGGAGAGGGTCAAGAGCTATGACGAGAGCCGGCTGGTCTGCGGCTTCCACTATCCCAGCGACCTCGTCGCCGGCGACAAGGTCGGCCGCGCCGTGGCCAAGGCCCTGCTCGCCGACCGCGCCTTCAAGGCCCGCTTCGACGAGACGCTTCCCGAGATCCGGGTGGCGCTCGGGGCGAAGTGAAGCAATAGGAAGTGAGGCAACAGCAAGCCGGCAATAGGCAGTCGAAAATCGCAAATCCCGACTGCCGACTGCCTATTGCCTCTCGCCTTCACGCCGCCGCGCTTTTGCGCTTCGCCTCGATCTGGTCGATGGCGTCGACCACCGCGTCGAAGGTCAGCATGGTCGAGGCGTGGCGCGCCTTGTAGTCGCGCACCGGGACGAGCACGGCGAGGTCGGCCCATTTGCCCTGCGGCGGCTCGGCATTCTCCTTCAGGATGGCGCGGGCCTGCTCGCGGACCTCGCGCAGCTCCTGCGCCGTCGAGCCGACGACATGGCGCGCCATGATCGAGGACGAGGCCTGCCCCAGCGCGCAGGCCTTCACCTCATGGCCGAAGCCGGTGACGACGTCGCCCTCCATGGTGACGTCGACTGTCACGGTCGAGCCGCATAGCTTGGAATGGGCCCTGGCGGTGGCGTCCGGCGACGGCAGCCGCTCCAGGAGGGGGATGTTCGCGGCCAGCGCGAGGATGCGCTTGTTGTAGACGTCGTCCAGCATGGCTCGATCTCTCGCCGGTCTGGAAGGATCGGCTTCGCGGACCAATATAAGGTTGATCGCCGCGGAACGGGAGGGCATTGGGAAGCCGTCCGCCGCCAGGCATCGAACTTGTCGCGGTCGAACTTGTCGCAACGGCCTCGCAGCCGCGGCCCGCCGGGCCGGGCTCGGGGCCTTCATCATCCCAACGGGAGGCACCACATGATCCCTGTGGTTAAGTCCTTGTCCGTCGAGGGGGCCGTGAGCTCCTCCGCCGACAAGTTTCTGACGCGCAGACCCTCGCAGGAGGAGGCCGAGGCCGCCGTCCGCACCCTCATCCTCTGGGCCGGCGACAACCCCGCCCGCGAGGGGCTGGCCGAGACGCCGCGGCGCGTCGCCAAGGCCTACAAGGAATTCTACAAGGGCTATGGCGAGGATCCGCACCACATCCTCGACCGCGTCTTCGAGGAGGTCGAGGGCTATGGCGACATGGTCCTGGTCCGCGACATCCCGTTCTATTCGCATTGCGAGCACCACATGGTGCCCTTCGTCGGCAAGGCGCATATCGGCTACTACCCGGCGAAGGGGGTCGTCGGCCTCTCCAAGCTCGCGCGCATCGTCGACGTCTATGCCCGCCGCCTGCAGACGCAGGAGACGATGACGGCGCAGATCGCCGATATGATCGAGGAGGCGCTGGAACCGCGCGGCGTCGCCGTCCTGATCGAGGCCGAGCATATGTGCATGTCGATGCGCGGCGTGCAGAAGCAGGGCTCCTCGACGATGACGACGCAGTATCGCGGCCTCTTCCGCGACGACCCGGCCGAGCAGGTCCGCTTCTTCACCATGGTGAAGTCGCCGGGGCTGTAGAAACCGGCTTCGCGAGGCGGCAGCCCGAGGGAAGCGTTTCCGATCGGGCCGCTCCCTTGTAGAAGGCACGGGACCGATCCTTCCCTGGAGCCGCCATGAGCCTCTTCCCCGCCCCGGCCGACAAGCACGCCCTCGAGGAGGGCACGGTGCTCAGCCCCCGCTTCGACGCGAACGGCCTCGTCACCTGCGTCACCACCGACGCCGCGACCGGGGAGCTGCTGATGGTCGCCCATATGAACGCCGAGGCGCTGAAGCGCTCGATCGAGACCGGCGAGGCCTGGTACTGGTCGCGCTCGCGCAATGAGCTCTGGCACAAGGGCGCGACCTCCGGCCAGATCCAGACCATCGTCGAGATGCGCGTCGACTGCGACCAGGACGCGGTCTGGCTGAAGGTCGCGGTCGCCGGCGACGGCGGCTGCTGCCATACCGGCCGGCGCTCCTGCTTCTACCGGGTGCAGCCGCTGCGGGGCGAGGCCGGGGAGGCGCTCGTCCTCGCCTGAGCCTAAGGCAGGGCTGCCCTGCTGCGGCGCTCCTTCACCTTGCCGTCAAATGCAGCCGATAATAGCTGGACGGCATGCCGTTCACCTTTCGCTCATCGCATTCTGGGATTCTGGGCCTCTGCGGAGGGACGGATCCATGTTGTGGGACAACGCCGCGCGGCGAGCCTTCGGTCTCGGCGGAGGTGGAAGCACCATGAACGAGATGACCTCCGCGCCCCATCTGACCGCCAGGCGCAAACCCAAGATCGGCCTGGCCCTCGGCGGCGGCGCGGCGCGCGGCTGGGCCCATATCGGCGCGCTCGAGGTCCTGATCGAGGCGGGCTATGCGCCGGAGGTCATCGCGGGCACCTCGATCGGAGCGGTGGTGGGCGGCTGCTACGCCGCCGGCAAGCTGCCCGAACTCACCGCATTCGCCACCGGCCTGACCAAGCGGCGCGTCGTCGGGCTGATGGATTTCCATATCGGCGGCGCCGGGCTGATCTCGGGCGGCCGGCTGAAGCGCCTGCTCGAGGAGCATCTCGATGGCGCGCGGATCGAGGAGCTGGACCAGCGCTTCGTCGCCATCGCCACCGAGCTCGGCACCGGCCATGAGATCTGGCTGACGCATGGCCCGCTGATCCAGGCGCTGCGCGCCTCCTACGCCCTGCCCGGCATCTTCGACCCGGTGAAGCTCGGCGGCCGCTGGCTGATGGACGGCGCCCTGGTCAATCCGGTGCCGGTCACCGCCGCCCGCGCCCTCGGCGCCGATGTCGTGGTCTGCGTCAACCTCAACAACGACCTCGCCGGCCGCGGCACGGTGATCCAGAACTACGCCTCCGATCCCGACCCGGAGTCGGAGACGGACACGGTCGTGCCCGAGCTGGAGGTGCGTCCCTCGCCGCGCTGGTTCGACGGCATCAGCCATGCGGCCAAGCGCGTGCGCAATCTCGTCGGCCGCCCCGGCGAGAACCGCCCCGGCCTCGCCGGCGTGATGATCGACGCCTTCAACATCACCCAGGACCGGATCTCGCGCTCGCGCCTGGCGGGCGACCCGCCGGACGTGATGATCGGCCCGCGCCTCGGCCGGGTCGGCCTGTTCGATTTCCACCGCGCCGAGGAGACGATCGAGCTCGGCCGCCAGGCGGCGACGCGCGTCCTCGACGAGATCGCCGCCGTGGTCGCCGCCAACCACATTCCCGCCGGCTAGAGCGTCGGCCCGAAAAGTGGAACGCGGTTTTCGGGAAAAGCCGATGCAAAATCAAAGAGCGGGAGTATCGGGCTGAATACGGTATTCAGTCCGATACTTCAGCGCGGGCCGGCCTTGCAGGGAACACGCCGGCAGCCCTGTCGCGGGCGTCCCGCGGCCGCTCAGGCCATCGCGATATAGTTCCGCATCGCCTGGCTTTCCGCCTCGATCGCCGCGACGCGATGCTTCACCACGTCGCCGATCGAGACGATGCCGATGACGCGGCCGTTCTCGATCACCGGCACATGCCGGAAGCGGCCCGTCGTCATGATCTCCATCAGCTCGTCGACACTGGTCTGCGGCCGGCAGGTCACGACCTTGGCCGTCATCACCCGCGAGACGGCGCTGTCCAGCGCCGCGCCGCCCTCGGCCCCGAGCGCCCGGATGATGTCGCGCTCGGACAGGATGCCGACGAGCGCGCCATCCGCCCCCATCACGGCCACGGCGCCGATCCGCCGCTCGCTCAGGACGCGCACCGCTTCCGCAAGCGTGCGGTGCGGCTGCACCGAGATCACCTCCCGGCCCTTGTCGCTCAGCAACTGCTCGACATTCATCGAAGGCTCCTCCTGCCTGGCGCGCCGTGGGCCGGCGCGCGTTTCCGCTGTCGCCCCTGGGCGCCGGCGAACTCACGATGCCGGACGGCCCGAGGAGTGCTTCGCAATGGCGGGAGTGTGGGATAAGACCGTGGCGCAGGCAAGACGCGCCGCGGCGCTCAGCGGCTGCGCGACCCGCGGTCGAACAGCGGGAACAGCAAAAGCCCGACGAGGAAGCCGCCGATATGCGCCTCCCAGGCGATGCTGGTCTCCTCGCCGAAGATCGGCACCAGCCCGGAGCCGAACAGGATGTTCGTCGCGAACCAGATGCCGGTGAACAGCAGGGCGCGCGAATTGCGCCAGAGCTGCCCGAGCGGCTCGGCCGGGATCGCCCGCACCACCGCGTCGTCGCCGAGCGTGCCGAAGCGCAGGCCGGGCGCGAAGACGAAGCGGATCGCGGCCGCCGTCGCCCCCGAGATTCCGGCCGAGGCGCCGACGAGCGGCAGCACGTCGAGGTCGCGCGACCACCAGTGCAGCAGCGCGCCGCCGATGGTCGAGAGCGCCATCAGGTTGAGGAAGCGGCCGGGACCGAGCCGGCGCGCCACCGGGCTGCCGAAGGCCGCCAGCCAGAGCGCGTTCGAGGCCAGATGCAGCCAGGAGCCGTGCAGGAAGCCGTAGCTCAGCAGGGTCCAGAGCCGGACGCCGCCATCGGCGAGCAGGAGCTGCACCAGTTGCAGCCGGTCGCCGACATCCTGCCCGACGGTCGACTGCGCCAGGGCGCCCACCACGTCGTCGAGCCTTTCGGGCGACAGCCAGAGCGTCAGGCGCGCCGGCACGAAGGCCAGCCACGACATCAGCACATAGTCGTTATAGTCCGACAGCAGGCTGCGGCCGGCCTGGATCAGCACCAGCACGGCGAGGAGCTGGACCACGACGGGCGGCAGGTTGAAGGCGGGTTCGCGCGCCGGCGGGCGGGGATCGTGGAAGACCATTGCGCCGCGACATTTGCCGAAGCCGCGGACGGGCGCAAGGCGGCGCGCCGGCGCATGCACGAAAAAGCCATCCACGAAAAAGCCATGCACGAAAAAGGGGAGAACGCGAGGCTCTCCCCTTTCCCGCCGGCTGTGCCGTCGCCCGGTTGCGCGGGCGACGTGTCACGCCCCCCTCCGGCCCAGCCCGGGCCGGCGATCCGCCGGCCCGGAATTCCGCTCGATTCATATGCATTTTATCGATCTTCCACAAAAGCAAGACTTCATTAACCCTAACTGCCCCGCTGCCTCCTCCGACTCAGCCCGGAATGGCAAGACGGCATGGCGGGTGCGTCTTCGATCGCCTCGAAGAACGATTCGTCTCCCTTTCGGACGGATCTGCGCCATCGCTGGACGCAGGTCCGGCGCGTGGGACAACCGGCTACATGGGCGCAGGATGAAGAACGCGAGCACAAGACTGGTCTTCGACTACTGGGACGCCCTGCGCGGCGAGCGGGCGGCGCCCGAGCGCGGCGAGATCGAGCCCGGCGCGCTGCGCCACGCGCTGGCCGACACCTTCATCCTCGAGAACGAGCCGGTCGGCCCGGTCTTCCGCCTCGCCGGCACGCGGCTCTGCGCGCTGATCGGCCGCGAGTTGCGCGCCCGCCCCTTCACCGCGCTCTGGCCCGATGTCGAGGCGCAGGGCGACATGCGCCGCCTGGTCCAGACCGTGATGGACGAGACGGCCGGCGCCGTCGCCGGCCTCTCCGGCGAAAGCAGCACCGGCGCGCCGATCTATCTCGAATTGCTGCTGCTGCCGCTGCGCTATCGCGGCCGC
>UBNE01000048.1 GCA_900466745.1 Hyphomicrobiales bacterium
GCGCCGAGAAAGCCGGTGAGCAGGGTCAGCGGAACGGGGGCGGGGCGGGCGGGATCGCCGGTCATCGCGTTTCACCAGGCTTCAGGCCGGCACGGGACGCCGCCTCGTTTGTTCTAGTATTACATTAGCGACCAGCGCCGCGATGACAAGGGCGCCGCCGGCATATTGCAGCGCGCCCAGCCGCTCGCCGAGGAGGACGGCCGCGATCGCGACGGCGACGATCGGCTCGGCGCAGAAGGCGAGGCCGGCCGGGCCGGGCGCGATCCGCGCCAGCGCCAGGATCTGCAGAACGAAGCCGACCAGGTAGCCGCCATAGGTGACGGCGACCGCGATCGGCGCCAGCAGGAAGGCCTGGGGCGGCAGGAAGCCGCCGGTCAGCGCCACGATGGCGAGCGCCACCGGCAGGATCACGACATGCGACCAGAACAGCTTCGGCATGGTCGCGATCGGGGCGCAGGCGGCTGCGGCGAAGAACTGGGCCGTCGCGGCGAGGCTGGCAAGGGCGGCGAGGCATAGCCCGCGCGGGTCGAGCCCGTGCAGGTCCGGCCCCACCACCAGCGCGATCCCGAGGAAGGCGACGAGCGCGACGGCGAGCCTGTCGGCGCGGAACGGGGCGGGCGTCAGCAGCGGCTCCGCCAGGACGATGAGGACGGGATAGGTGTAGAAGATCACCGCCGCGACCGAGACCGGCACGAAGGAGACCGAGGAGAGATAGGCCGTGCCGACCAGGGCCGTGGCGAGGCCGAAGAGCGCGACCGGCCGGCGCTCGCTCCTCAACAGGCCGAGAGGCGCCGCCGCGGCCAGCGCCGCCGCGCCGACGAGCACGAGCATGATCAAGACGCGGTAGAACACCAGCAGGGCGCCGCCGAGGCCGGCCGCGCCGGCGATCTGCGCGCTGACGATGTTGGTGCCGAGGGCCGCGGCCGAGGCGAAGGCGAGAAGCAGGCCCTGGCCTTCCTTCGATGCTCCCCCGCTCAATCCGGCCCCCCGACCGTCTTCAGGCGTCGCCGCCGAGCCTGGCCTTGGCTTTCGCCGCCGGCCGGGGCTTCACGCCCGCCTCGGCGGGCTTCGGCCGCGCCGGCGGCATCTTGATCGCCTTCGCCGGCTGGGCCTTCGCGGCGGGCCTTTGCGGCCTGATCCCGGCGGCCGAGCCGGGGCGGAGGCTCGCCGCCGTCGCCTTGCTGCCGGCCTGGACCGCGCCCTGCAGGCGCAGCGGCCCGGATTCGAAGGCGTCACTCGATGGCTGAACCGGCGCATTGGCCGGGGCGAAGGCATTGGTTCCGCGCGGAATCGCCCCATTCGCAGAAGCCGTGCGCGGCACCGCGCCGCCGCCGAGCCCGGCGGCGACGGGCGCTCCCGGCTCGATCGCCGGAGGGGTTCCGCGGGCGACCCGGGAGGCGGGCTGCGCCGTGACGTTGGCGGCGAGCGGGGCGGTGGCCGAGCCGGCGGTGCGGCCGAAGGCGACCGGGACGGGGACCGTCTGGGCGCGCGGGCCGAGCACGACCCGGCCGCGTGGCGAGCGCGTGGCGACGGGGCCGGCCGACTGGGTCGCGAAGGTGGCGAAGCGGCCGCCGTCGGAGTCGTTGGCGCTGGCGGCGAGATTGCCGGAGATCGGGCCGTTGGAATCGGCGTCGTCGGCCAGCGCCACGCCGCCGCCGCGATGGCGGACGTCGTCGCAGATATTCGGGGCGCGGGTGCCGCTCGCCGGCAGCGAGGCCAGGTTGGTGCCCATGCCGCCCCAGCGGCTGAAGCCTTCGTCGAGAAGCTGCGCCGCCTTGACCGTGCGTTCCGTGCCCGAGAGCGAGCCGAGAACGACGGCGATCAGCGTGCGCCCGCCGCGGGTGGCCGTCGCCACGACGTTGAAGCCGGAGGCGCAGGTGAAGCCGGTCTTCATGCCGCCGATGCCGGAATAGCGACCGACGAGGCCGTTGGTGTTGTGGATGACCTGCTTGCCGAGTTGCACGGCCGAGGTGTTCCAGTAATCGGAATATTCCGGGAAGTCGTGCATCAGCGCCATGGCGAGCACGGCGAGGTCGCGGGCCGAGACCTGCTGGTCGGGATTGTCCCAGCCATTCGGGTTCATGAAGCGGGTGTCGCGCATGCCGAGCCGCTGGGCTTCGGCATTCATCATGCCGACGAAGCTCGGCACGTCGCCGCCGACGCCCTCGGCCACGACATAGGCGATGTCGTTGGCCGACTTGACCATCATGATGCGCAGCGCGTTGTCGAGCGTGATCTCCTGGCCGGGCTTGATATAGACCTTCACGCGCGGCTGGCTGGCGGCGAGCTTCGAGGCGGGGATGGCGGTCTCGAGGCCGATGCGGCCCTCGCGCACCGCCTTCAGCGCCAGGTAGATCGTCATCATCTTGGCGGTGGAGGCCGGCCGCCAGGCCTGGGTGGCGTTCTCGGCGGACAGCACCTCGCCGCTGGAGGCGTCGACGACGAGGCTCGCTCCCGCGAAAGCCGGCGCCGTGAAGGCGAGGCCGAGGGCGAGGGTGGCGGCGAGGCGGGATGCGATCATCGGCGGGTCTTGAACCTGTCTGGTCTTGAACGGAGCTTGGCAGGGCGGCGGCGCTGGGTTCAACGCGACGCATGCGGCATTTTCGAGACGACGGGCGCAAATCCCGCCCAAGAACTCATAGCTGCAATGGATACCTGCATGCATACCTACCCCCAGCGCAGCGATTTGCCTAGCCGCCCGTGTCGGTCCAGAAGCGGTGACGCATTCCTCTTTCGGGGCTCACCGGCGTGGCTATCGGCTTTCTCTGGATACCGGCGACGATCCTCGCCTCGCTGCTGCAGACGGCGCGCAACCTGGCGCAGCGCTCGCTGACCGACGTCATCGGCGTCGTCGGGGCGACGCAGGTGCGCTTCCTGTTCGGGCTGCCCTTCGCGATCCTCTTCCTCGCCGCCGCCTGCCTCGGCCTGCAGCGGCTGCCGCCGGCGATCGGCCCGGCCTCGCTCGGCTACACGGCTTGGGGCGCGCTGGCGCAGATCGCCGCGACGGCGCTGATGCTGGCGACGATGCGCGAGCGCTCCTTCGCCGTCACCACCGCCTATACCAAGACCGAGCCGGTGCAGGTGGCGCTGTTCGGCGCGGCGCTGCTCGGCGACGCGCTGACGCCATGGAAATTCGTCGCGATCGCGATCGCCACCGCCGGCGTCATCGTCGTCTCCTGGAAGCCGGGGGAGAAGCTGACCCGCGCCGGCCTGCGCCCGGCGGTGCTCGGCATCGTCTCGGGCGCCTTCTTCGCCCTGTCCGCAATCGGTTTCCGCGGTGGCATCCAGGCGCTGCCGGAAGGCGGCTTCCTGATCCGCGCCTCGACCATCCTGGTGCTCGGCCTCGGGCTCCAGACGGTGCTGCTGGTGGCGTACATGCTCATCGCCGACCGGCCGGCGCTGGTCCTCAGCCTGAAGAGCTGGCGCCGCTCGCTCTCGGCCGGCTTCCTCGGGGCGGCGGCCTCGCAGTTCTGGTTCATCGGCTTCTCACTCACCAGCGCCGCCAATGTCCGCACGCTCGGCCTGATCGAGGTGCCGCTGGCGCAGATCGCCTCGCGCAAGCTGTTCGCCGAGGGCACCAGCCGGCGCGAGCTCTTCGGCATGGCGATGATCGTCGGCGGCGTCGGCCTGCTGCTCTCGATCTCGCTGGCGTGAGCGGGCGCGTTGCGGGCCGGCCTGCGGACGGTTAGTGCTGGGAAGAGGAGACCGTCAGCCGATCCGCGCACGCCGAGCATGCACGGATACCGGCTTGCGGGATCGCGCAGCGCTGCCAAGATGACGTGTAGCTGCACAGTAAGGGAGAATTCGCCATGAGCGCTGCCATCGTCGGCTGGGCCCACACGCCGTTCGGCAAGCAGGACGCCGAAACCGTCGAGAGCCTCATCGTCCGCGTCGCGACCGACGCGCTGGTCGATGCCGGGATCACCGCCGACCAGGTCGACGAGATCGTGCTCGGCCACTACAATGCCGGCTTCTCGGCGCAGGACTTCACCGCCTCGCTGGTGCTGCAGGCGGACCCGGCGCTGCGCTTCAAGCCGACAACCCGCGTCGAGAACGCCTGCGCCACCGGCTCGGCCGCGGTGCATCAGGGCGTCAAGGCGATCAAGGCCGGCGGCGCAAAGATCGTGCTCGTGGTCGGCGTCGAGCAGATGACCAAGACGCCGGGGCCGGAGATCGGCAAATATCTGCTGAAGGCTTCCTATCTGCCGGAGGACGGCGAGACCCAGGGCGGCTTCGCCGGCGTCTTCGGCAAGATCGCGGCGGCCTATTTCCAGCGCCATGGCGACCAGTCCGACGCGCTCGCGATGATCGCGGCGAAGAACCACAAGAACGGCGTCGAGAACCCCTATGCCCAGATGCGCAAGGATCTCGGCTACGCCTTCTGCCGCGAGGAGAGCGAGAAGAACCCCTATGTCGCCGGACCGCTGAAGCGCACCGACTGCTCGCTGGTCTCCGACGGCGCCGCCGCCATCGTGCTGGCCGACGAGGCGACGGCGCTGGAGATGCGCCGCGCCGTCGGTTTCCGCGGCATGGCCCATGTCCAGGACTTCCTGCCGATGTCGAAGCGCGACATCCTGAAGTTCGAGGGCGGCGCGCTGGCCTGGCAGAAGGCGCTGGCGGAGGCCGGCGTGACGCTCGACGACCTCTCCTTCGTCGAGACGCATGACTGCTTCACCATCGCCGAGCTGATCGAATACGAGGCGATGGGGCTGACCAAGGAAGGCGAGGGCGCCCGCGCCATCAAGGAGGGCTGGACGCAGAAGGACGGCAAGCTGCCGGTCAACGTCTCGGGCGGCCTCAAGGCCAAGGGCCATCCGATCGGCGCCACCGGCGTCTCGATGCATGTGCTCTCCGCCATGCAGCTCACCGGCGAGGCGCCGGAGGGCATGCAGCTCGCGGAGCCGCGGCTCGGCGGCATCTTCAACATGGGCGGGGCGGCGGTCGCGAACTACGTCTCCGTGCTCGAACGCATCAAGTGAGGCGCGTCTCCCCGGCCGGCGGCGCGCGGGAAGCGCGCCTGCCGAGCGGGACTTCGCCGGAAGGCCGGCCGCCAGGCGGGGGCGCCCGGCCGTGACGAGCTTCGCCATCCTCCTGCTCGCCTATACGCTGAGCCAGTTCTTCCGGGCTTTCCTCGCCGTGATCTCGGGCGATCTCACGCGGGATCTCGGGCTCGATCAGGGGCAGCTCGGCAGCCTCCAGGCCGCCTGGCTGGTCGCCTTCGCTCTCTCGCAATTCCCGGTCGGCTACGCGCTCGACCGGATCGGGCCGCGGCGGACGCTGGCCGGCTTCCTGCTCGTGGCCGTCACGGGGACGGTCGTCTTCGGCCTGTCGCGCAACTATGCCGCCGCGCTGGCGGCCCTGGCGCTGATCGGGGTCGGCTGCGCGCCGATCCTGATGGCGGGCTTCTATCTCGCCGCGCGGCTCTATTCGCCCCGGCATTTCGCGACGATGTCGTCCTTCCTGATCGGATTCGGCTCGATCGGCGATCCGCTGAGCGGCGCGCCGCTGGCCTATTTCCTCGCCGCCTATGGCTGGCGCGCTACCGTCTTCGGGCTCGCCGGGATCGTGGCGCTGACCGCCCTGCTGGTGGTGCTGCTGCTGAAGGACCCGCCGCCGCTGCCCGGAGCGCCGCAGCGGCCGACCTCCCTGCTGGGTGGGATCTGGCAGATGGTGACGAAGCGGCCGCTCTGGTTGATCTTCCCCTTCACCTTCGTGAGCTACGGCGTCGCGATCTCGATGCGCGGCCTGTGGATCGCCCCCTATCTCCAGACGGTGCACGGCTTCGGCCTCGCCGCGACGAGCTATGCCGCGATGGCCATGGGCAGCGCCATGGCGCTGGGTGCGCTGCTGGTGCTGCCGCTGCATGGGCGGCTCGGCGCGAAGCCGACCGTCGTCGCCTTCGCGGTGGCGGTCGCCGCGGCCTTCTTCGCGCTGGCCCTGTGGGGAGCGGCATCGTCCCGCCTCGCCATCGGCCTGTTCCTGGTCATCGGCCTGTTCGGCGTCACCTATGCGGTCGTGATGGCGCATGCGCGCGCCTTCATGTCGCCGCGCGAGATCGGCCGGGGCGTGACCTTCATGAATTTCGTCTTCATGGGCGGGGCGGGGGTGATGCAATGGCTGTCGGGGCGCTTGGTGAACGCCCTCGACCGGCAGGGATTCGACGCGCCGGCGACCTATGGCTGGCTGTTCGTCTTCATGGGCCTGGCGCTCGCCGCGACGCTGGCCGTCTACGCCGCCTCCTCGCCGGAGCCGAAGCCCGCCGCCGCCCCGGCACCATAGTTCCTGCGATCGCGCCGGCCTGCCGCCGGAACGGCGCTCAGCCCTCCTCCGGCGCCCTGGCGGCGATGGCGAGCGCATGGACCCGCTCCGCCAGCTCGTCCGCCAGCGCCGCGTTGACCAGGCGGTGGCGCTCGAGGCGAGTCTTGCCTCGGAAGGCCTCCGACACGATATTGACCCGGAAGTGAGTCTCCCCGCCCTCGCGCCAGCCGCCATGGCCGTGATGCTGGTGCGATTCGTCGATCACCTGCAGCCTCTGTGGCGCGAAGGCCGCATTCAGCTTCAGCGTGATCCTGTCAGCCATCGTGGTCATGATCGTGCCACCGTTGCGATGATCCCTGCGGCCGGCCTGTGCATGTTGCGTTGCACTTGCCGGCCCGTCTTCCGCGTCTCATAACCATTCGACGATGAACATCAACTCGCGCCTTTTCGACCGCATCAGGATCGGCTCTTCCGATGCGGAAGCGGTCGTCGACAGCGACGCGCCCCGCTGCGACCGTCCCGGCTGCATGCGGGCCGGCGAATTCCGCGCGCCCAAGGGGCGTGGCCGGGAGGGGCAGTTCTTCCGCTTCTGCATGGACCATGTGAAGGAATACAACGCCTCCTACAATTACTTCGCCGGCATGGACGACGATGCGCTCGCCGCCTACCAGAAGCAGGAGGAGATCGGCCACCGCCCGACCTGGAAGCTCGGCGTCAACGCCTCCGCGGCGCGGATGGCGCAGCGCGGGCGCGTCGCCAATGGCGAGGCGGGACCGGATATCAGCGACGCCTTCAACCTGTTCGGCGCCCGCCGGGCGCAGCAGGCGGCGAAGGCCGAGCCGCGCGTCGGCGTGCTGGCGATGAAGGCGCTCGAGACGCTCGGCCTCGACGACAGCGCCGATTCCGCCGCGATCAAGGCGCGCTACAAGGAGCTGGTGAAGCGCTTCCATCCGGATGCCAATGGCGGGGACCGCTCGCGCGAAGGCACGCTCCAGGAGATCCTGAAGGCCTATCAGCAGCTCAAGAGCGTGGGTATGGTCTGAGCGGCCGGGCCGCTCTCGCCCGGCATCGATCGGGGGCGGAGGCGGGTCCATGTCGGAGAAGGTGCAGGCGCCGCCGGACGCGGCCGAGCGGCGGACGAGGCCGCCCGTCGTGGTCTATCCGAACGGCACCTTGCCGCCGCCCGACATGGCCATGCTGGCCGCGGCGCGGGAGAGGCTGACGAAGATCGGCGAGATCGTCGTGCCACCGCGCGAAGGCGGCAGCTTCCGCGTGCAGCGGGGGCATTTCTTCCGGATCGTCAGCATCGAGGGGCCGCAGGTCGGCGACCTCAACCTCTGGAACGCAGACGACCTCTCGGAGCGCTTCTTCAGCGGCAAGACGCGGGCGCTGCACGCGACGCATGTCACGACCGGCGACAGGCTGTGGAGCACGCTGCCTCATCTGCGGCCGATGGCGACGATCACCCATGACACGCTCGGCTGGTATGGCTGGGACCGGGACGGCGCCGGCATCCACGACGTCATCGGCACGCGCTGCGACCCCTATACGCACCGGCTGCTCGGCGGCGGCGACTACCATCATTGCTGCCACTCCAACCTGTCGCGGGCGCTGGGAGCGGCCGTCGGCAAGCCGGCGCGCGAAGTCGAGAGCCATGTCCATGACGTGCTCAACGTCTTCATGTGCACGGGCTTCACCCGCGACACGCATCAGTACTTCATGAAGGCGAGCCCGGTCAGGCCCGGCGACTTCATCGAGTTCTTCGCCGAGATCGACCTGCTCGGGGCGCTCTCGGCCTGTCCCGGCGGCGATTGCGGCGCGACGCATTCGAGCGACGCGGCGGCGTGCCATCCGCTGAAGGTCGAGATCTTCGCGACGGAAGCGGGGCTGCTGGCGGGCTGGGCTCCGCAGCAGCGGAATCCCTATGGCCGGGGGCATGGCGCCTGAGGCGGCGCCTCCGCCGCCCCGCCCGGCGCCGGGACGCCTATTGCGCGGAGATGGTGCCCCGCATCGGCGATGCGGGCGGCAGCAGCGCCGCCAGGCGCTGGTCGGCCAGGCGCTGATCGGCCTTGGACGGGGCGAGGAAGGCGCGTGCCGCGCCCTTGGGAGTGTCGAGATCGAGCGGCCGGCCCGGGGGCAGCGGCGCGTTCCGGACGAGCCTGACCGCGGCGGAATCGAATTGCGGCGCGGCGGGAGCCGCCGCCTCGGGCGCGAAGGCGAGCGGGGCCGAGGCGAAGGCGGAGGGGGCGACGGAGGCCGCGGAAGAGGCCGTCGCCAGGGGTGCCGGGGCGGCGGGCTCCGCGGCCGAGGCGAGCTGGTAGCGCGGCTCCTCCTCGATGCGGCGGCGCTGCGGGCGCTCCCCCTTCACGTAGAAGGCGTTGCCGCCGGCCACCGTCACATAGTGCATGTTGGTGTAGGAGAAGCGCAGCCCGGCGGTGTGGAAATGCTTGGCGTTGCCGACGGCCTCGTTGCGGCGGCCGTTGAGGATGTCCTCGGCGATCGCCTCGATCTTCGGCAGGACCTTTTCGGTCATCGGGCGGGTCAGCACGCCGGAGGCGAACTGGCGGGGCGCGCCGACCACGCCGCAGATCGTCTCGGGATATTTCGCCGATTCGACCCGGTTCATCACCACCGTTCCGACGCCGAGCAGACCGGCCTCGCTCGAGCGGTTCGATTCGAAATACATCGCCCGGACGAGGCAGTCCTTCTCGCGGGGATCCGCCTTGGCGAGGGCGACGGCACGCTTGCGCGCCTGGACCGGGTCCTTGCTGGCGGGAGCGGGCGCCGCGCTGGTCGCGGCCGTCTCGACCGGCGAGAGGCTGCAGGCGCCGAGCATCGGCGCCGCCAGCGCAATCAGGAGCGGGACCGCCTTGCCGCCATGCCGGCGGATGCCGCCGGAACGAGGACCATGTGCAGCGATCGCGGTCCGCTTCATGCGGCAACCTCCTGAGTTCGGGATCGTGGGCAGCCGGTCAGGCGCACCGGGATCTCCGGCAAGGAACCGCGAATTCCTTAACAGAAAGTTAATCCGGGACGGAAGAGGGCAGGCGCAAAAGACCGGTTCCGGAGCGCCGCGGCGGTGCCTTTTCCCTGCATAAGGAGTTGAATTAATTCAATAAATTTAAAGCGCGCGTTTCGCTGATTCCCGCCCGGAACGGGCGCCCCGGCAATATCCTCCGTCGCCGGAAGGAGGGCGCGCGGGAGGCCTGACGCAGCGGCATGGCGGGCTTGCGATTCAGCCGCGGGCGCGTTCCGGACCCGTCGCCTCATCCGCCGCTTCACGCTCGGCGGGGACGCCGGCGCAGGCCCCCGGGCGTCAGTTCCGCGAATCCGGCAGACCCGGCAGCGGCAGGAAATCGACGCCTTCCTCATGCAGCATGCGGGCGTCCTCCGGAGTCGCCTGGCCGTAGATGGCCCGCTCCCGCGTCTCGCCATGATGGATCTTCAGCGCCTCCTCGGCGAAGCGCTCGCCGACATGCTCGGCATTCTCCCGGACATGCCGGTGCAGCGCCGCGACCATCTCGCGCAGCGCCTTCTCCTTCTCGCCCATCAGGGCGAGGGGGGCCGGCGCCGCCGGGGAAGGCTCTTCCGCGCGAACCGGCGCCTTCGGGCCGAGATCGGTGCGGGCGACGTTCGGCGCCATGATGGCGCGCTCGACCTTGCCGCTGCCGCAGACGGGGCAGGAGACGAGCCCGCGCCGGGCCTGCTCCTCGAACCCCGCGGAGGTCGGGAACCAGCTTTCGAATTCATGCGCGTTGTCGCAGATCAGGGCGTAACGGATCATGTCGCTTCTGTCGGGCGGCGGGCTGCCGCCTGCCGCAAATGGGGCTTTCGGAGGCGGCCGGCAAGGCGGCCCGCGATGGCGCGCCTCAGGCCGCCAGCAGCTTGTCCAGCTCGCCGCGCGCCTCGAGCGCATGGAGGTCGTCGGAGCCGCCGACATGCGTCTCGCCGATGAAGATCTGCGGCACGGAGGTGCGCCCGCCGGCGCGGGCCGTCATCGCCTGGCGCAGCCCCGGCCCGGTCTCGACGTCGATCTCCTCGAAGGCGACGCCCTTCTTCGACAGCAGGGCCTTGGCGGCCTTGCAATAAGGGCACCAGGAGGTGGTGTAGATCGTGACCGGCGGCATCGGGACAGGCTCTCTTCGGCGTTGCGTCTCCTCCATGTAGTGCGTCGTCACGCATCCGTCACGACCCGGGCGAAGGTGAGCACATCGACCTGGCGCGCGCCCGCCCTGAGCAGGATGCGCGCCGCGGCATTGACCGTCGCTCCGGTGGTCAGCACGTCGTCGACCAGCAGGACGCGCCGGCCCTCCACCAAGCGGCGGGCGCCTTCGGGAACCCGGAAGGCGCCCTGCAGATTGTCGGCGCGCTGGCTGCGGCTGAGCCCGACCTGCCGGCGCGTGCGCCGGATGCGGGCGAGTAGCGCGGGTTCGTAGGGCAGCGCCGCGAGCCGGGCGACGGTCCCGGCCAGCAGGGCGGCCTGGTTGAAGCGCCGCCGCCAGAGCCGCGTCCGGTGCAGCGGCACCGGGGTCACGATGTCGGCCTCGGCGATCAGTTCGTGGCCGGCCTGCGCCATCATCCGCCCGAGCGTGAGGGCGAGCTCGGCCCGGTCGCCGTATTTCAGCCGGTGGACCAGTTCGCGCGCCACGCCCTCGAAGCGGCAAACGGCGCGGGCCCGGGCGAAGACCGGCGGATCGGCGATCGCCGCCGGCGAGAGCAGCCCGGTGCCGAGATCGACAGCGAAGGGCGTGCCGAGGCGCTCGCAATAGGGGCGCTCGATGAAGCCGATCTCGCCCCAGCAATGGGCGCAGAGGGCCTGTGCCTCGCCGGTGGCGGCGCGGCAGGCGATGCAGACCGGAGGGTAGACCAGCGCAACCAGGCCGCGCAGCGCCGCTGCGAGCGCGCGGCGGGGCGGCTCCAGAGCCAAGGCCCGGAAGCCGGCTCCGGCCCTGGGAGCGCTGGCCGGACGGCGTTCCGCGCCGGCGCCGACGGCTTCGGAAGGCGGTTCGTCGTCGCTGAACACGGCCGGCATCCGTCCCGCCATTGCACGACGCTCCTTCGCACGGCCGCGGCTGGGAAGGCCCTGTGCCATCGCCTCAGGCCCGCCAGCATCAGGTCTCTCGCGGCAAAGGGCAACTGCCGCGGCCGTGGCCGGAACGCGGCAGCGGGCCGGGATGCGGTATCGGCTTTGCTGCCGGAGAGGCGCCTTCGGCCGCAAACGGGCCAATGGGCGGAAGGCGGGCCGGCGCGAGTGCGGTGGTTCGACGACCACCGGGGAAGGGCTGCGAAACGTGGGTGCCCGAGCCATCTTGGGCAGGGATTTCCGGCCCGTTTGACGTGCTTTCGTGGATTCGGGACGCGGTGGGCAATCTTTTGTGGCGGAGCGCTAAAAAGCAGTTGCGGCGGCGAGGCACTCCGACTACATAGGCGCCCTCGGCCAGCGCTGCTCCCTTCGTCTAGCGGTCTAGGACGTCGCCCTCTCACGGCGAAAACAGGGGTTCGAGTCCCCTAGGGAGCGCCATTCGCCGCCTAAGCCCTTGAAGGGCTTAAACTTCCGAAAAATCAACGGTTTACTCGGCTCGGGCTGTCATACATTTTGGCATGCATGAGCAGCGAAATCGTGCCCAGAGCGTCGTATCTGATCGTCCGCAACGGCAGGTTCTATTTCGATATGCGCGTGCCCGTGGATGTGGCCGCTGCGTTCGGTTCCAAGACCATTCGGTTCAGCTTGCGCACCAAGGAACGGGCGAAGGCGCTCCGCCTGATGGGCAAGCATCTCGACCATTACATGGACCGTTTTGACGAACTGCGCCGCGCCAGCAATGCGGAGACAGCTTTTGCCACGAAAGTCGCGCGGCACGACCTGACCAAGTTGAGCCGAGCGGAGTTGGAGCGGCTGGTGACCGGCTATTTCCGCGAAGTGCTTGAGCCTGCTGCCATGAACCCTCCAGTCGACAGCGAGGACCGTGCCGAACTTGTCGACGAATGGACTGACACGCTCGCCCGCGTGAGCGACCGTCACGACGAAGAGGGCAACGAGCGCGTTCAGCGTACCGCCGATCATATCTTGTCCAAAGCTGGCTGGCCGCAGACACACACGACCGTCGGCACCATCATGCGGCGCTTGCCCAGCGTGGATGTTGACCGAGCGGCGAAGCAATACCGCGATCTGATGAACCTTGTGCGCCGGGCCAGCATTGAAGGCAGCCGGCTTGCCTTGGCTGAGTTGAAGGGCGCGCCATTCGCGCCGTCCGATACGCTTTTTGCAACCGGGTTCAATCTCGCTGACGCGAACGACAAACTGGGACCACTGCTCTCTGAAGCTCTAGCAGCTTGGAAGGAAGGCAGCGGCGTCCGGGGGAGCCGTAAACCGCGTGAACTGACCGCGACCGAGGCCGCGAGTGCCGTTCAACGGTTCACGGAACTGCATGGTGATATCCGCGTCGGGGAGATCACGAAGAAGCGGGTGCAGGAGTTCGCTGCCGCCATCTCGGCACTGCCCGCGCGGCTGCCGAAGAAGCTGGCGAAGCTCGCCCTGCCAGACCTGCTCCGGGAGGAGTTGAGCGAGTTCCCGCCGAGGGCGCCCGGCACGATCAACAAGGCCTTTCAGCTCCTCTCCGCCATTGTCGAGGATGCCCGGAAGCGGAGCGAACTTGAAGAGGCCGCCGCGTGGCCGAACCATTTCCCGTCTGCTCGGATCGAAGAGGACGACATCGAAGAGCGAGACCGTGAGCCGTTCAGCGCTGACGATCTCAAGCGCATCTTCTTAGATGGGCCTGTCCATGGGCAGGGCGCGCGTCAGGAGGGCGGGCAGGGAGAGGCTCAGTATTGGCTGCCCCTGCTGGCGCTGTTCACGGGCGCTCGCCTTTCCGAGCTGGGCCAGCTCCGCGTCTGCGATGTCCGCTCCGACGATGGGGGCGTGGCGTATCTGGACATCGGGACATCCGGCGGGCGCACAGTGAAGACGCGGACCAGTGTCAGAAAGGTGCCGCTCCATCCGGACCTTCGGTTGCTGGGGTTCCTCGACTATGTCGAGTGCGTGAAGGCGGCTGCTGGTGCGGAGGCGACGCTATGGCCGTTGTTGAAGTCCGCCGAGGGGCGAGCGCGGACCGCCGCATGGTCACAGTGGTTCGGCAATTACCTCCGCCGCAAGCCCATCAGCATCACCGACAAGGCGAAGGTGTTCCATTCGTTCCGGCACCTCTTCAAAGATATGTGCCGAGACGCTGGCCTCTCAGAGGACGTGCATGATGCTCTGACAGGTCACGCTGCCGGCAAGAGTATTGGGCGCAGCTACGGGGCAGGACATTCGGCGGCGCGTCTGCATGCCGAGATCAGCAAGGTGAAGGTGCCGGTGGACCTGTCGCATCTTCGTACGATGCGATTGCGCAAGGCCCCTCCGGAATGGGTGCAGCGACCTCTTGGAAATTAGGGTGCTATCGACCCTGGAGTTTGCTGCCACAACCGCCTCGCGGGTGCGTGGGTTCTTGAAGAAGCCGCTGGCAGAATCAGCCGAAACGCAAGAGGGTGAGCACGGCGTCCTTGGCCATGCCGCTCAAGGTCGCTTCATGTGGGACAGCCGGGCGCGCGAGCTAGGGAATTTTGATGCTTCTTGGTCTGCGGACCTATCGGGTACAGGCTGCGTCGCGTCAGCCGCTTGTCGACTTCATGCTGGAAGCACTTCGTGAAGCTGGCTGCATAATTCTTTACACCTCGCGACCCGATACGGCACCTTTCGTCATCTCGTTTGAGACGAGCACGGGTGAGCGCATGGGCTGCGGATTCCGGGAATT
>UBNE01000047.1 GCA_900466745.1 Hyphomicrobiales bacterium
AAATCTGGCCCCCGCAACCAAGTTTACAGACATACAAAACCCCCGCTTCAACCCAGAGGCGGGGGTTTTGTCCGTCCATGCCGACCGCAACATCAACCATCCCCAATCCGGCCTCCTCGTCCCCATCAGGCAAAGGCGCGTCAGCGACGGGCGTCTTCTCGTTTTTGCTTGAATCGGTTGAAGAGATCGAAAACCGCATGTCGTTCTGCAGGGTCGTCGAGCTCGTTGAGGTCGATGAAGAACGGCTCGCGCGCTCCTTGGGCGCCTTTTATGCCTATCGTCTCCGCACGGTAAGCCATCTGTTCCGCTTCACCGAAATGTGTCGATCTTCGATGATCCAGCCCCATCTCGGCGATCAGCCGAGCAAGAGACCTTCCTTAGAGCGCAGCCAGCCTCAGGAGTTGCGCAACCGACACCCGCTTGCGCCCCTTCTCCTGGTCGCTGATCAGCTGCTGGCTGACGTCGAGTATCGAAGCAACTTGCGCTTCGGATATCCTCGCGCTTTCGCGCAAGCGGCGCAGATGCGCGCCGATCGTGATGTCCAGTTTCCCTGGTGCCCCTCTCGCCACGCTGCGCTCCTTCTTCGAGGGGAAGGAAGGTGGCGAGGCACGCTGGGCTACAACGCATCTGTGATTGTATGATGCGGCTATTGCACGTCATCCGGATAGGAAACGCAGCGAACAGATTTCGGTTGCTCAGCAAGTGGATGGAAAGGGCGATGCTGACGGGCGTCGTCAGCATCACAAGCGTTTATCCAACAGCGTTGCATCACTTCGAGCCGGGAGGCGTACGGTGGCTACCACAGGCAAGATCCATATCGGCATCGGCGGCTGGGTCTTCGAACCCTGGCGCGGTGTGTTCTACCCCGACGGCCTGCCGCAGAAGCGCGAGCTCGAATATGCCGCGAGCAAGCTGACCTCGATCGAAATCAACGGCACCTATTACGGTTCGCAGAAACCCGAAAGCTTCGCCCGCTGGCGCGAGGAGACGCCGGAGGATTTCGTCTTCGCGCTGAAAGGCTCGCGTTTCTGCACCAACCGGCGCGTCCTGGCGGAGGCCGGGCCCTCGGTCGAGAAGTTCCTGACCAGCGGGCTGACCGAACTCGGGCACAAGCTCGGGCCGATCAACTGGCAGTTCATGCCGACCAAGCCATTCGATCCCGCGGATTTCGAGGCCTTCCTCAAGCTGCTGCCCAAGGAGTTGGACGGCGTCAGGCTGCGCCATGCCGTCGAGGTCCGGCATGGCAGCTTCCGCTCGCCGGATTTCGTCGCTCTGCTGCGGGAATACGGCGTCGCGGCGATCACCTCCGCCGATTCGGACTACACGCAGATCGCCGATGTGACGGCGCCCTTCGTCTATGCGCGGATCATGGGAACCCAGGAGGCCGAGCCGAAGGGTTATCCCGAATCCGGGCTCGAGCGCTGGGCCACGGCCGCGCGGCGCTGGGCGGAAGGACATGTGCCGGAAGGGCTGGAGACGGTGGGGCCGCCGGCCAAAGTCGAGCCGCGCGACGTCTTTCTCTATGTCATCAGCGGCGCCAAGCTCCGCAATCCGGCGGCCGCGATGGAACTGATCGCGCTGACGGAGGCTTGAGCTTCAATCGGCCGGAACGGCCTCCTGCGCCGTTTCCTGACAGACGTCGACCCATGCGGCGCGGGTCAGCTCGGCCATGCGGTCGGGAGCGATGCGCAGCGCGCTATGGGTCGAGCCTGCCGCCGGCACCACGATGTCGAAGGCTTTCAGCGAGACATCGCAATAGACCTTCAGCGGCGTGGCGAGCCCGAACGGGCAGACGCCGCCGACCGGATGGCCGGTCAGCGCCTCGACCTCCTCGGGGCCGAGCATGCGCGGCTTGCCGCCCAGCGCCGCCTTGGCCTTCCTGTTGTCGAGCCGGGCATCGCCGCGGGCGACGACGAGCACCACCTCCTCGCCGATCCGCAAGGACAGGGTCTTCGCGATCTGGCCGGGCTCGACGCCATGCGCCGCCGCCGCGAGCGGTACGGTGGCGCTGCTCTGCTCGGTGACGATGACGGCGATGTCGGGAGCGTGTTCTGCGAAGAAATTGCGGACGGATTCGAGGCTCATCGGACGATTCGTGAAGTCAGCCACAGGATCAGCAGGCCGGCCGCGGCCGGGATGCCGAAGACGAGGAGGAAGATCGGCGCTTCCTCCCTCACCGTATAGCCTGCCCGGGCGACGCCGATCCAGAGGTTGACGAGCGCGCCCATGAACCAGAGCGGCAGGAAGAGCCTGATCGCGAAGGGGATCGGCCGCCCGGCCGCGGCCGACAGCCGCGGTGCCAGGAAGAGCAGCAGGCCGAGCAGGGCGAAGCCCAGCCCGATGACCTTGATCGTATGCATCGCCACAGGCCTCCTGCGGTTGGATGCGGGACCCTGCCCTTCAGCCGGTCCGGAAGCGGTGCCGGAGCGTGCCGGCTGGCGGCTCAGGCATGGGCTTCAGCGCACGCCCCCGCTCATCCGAACGACGGAACGAGGCCGCCGGGGAAGCGGCCCGGATCAGCCTGTCCTGCCGCCCGCGCCGCCGTCAATGGCGGAAATGGCGGTGGCCGGTGAAGACCATGGCGAGGCCGGCTTCGTCGGCGGCCTTGATCACCTCGTCGTCGCGCATCGAGCCGCCGGGCTGGATCACGGCGGTCGCGCCGGCCTCGGCCGCGGCGAGCAGCCCGTCGGCGAAGGGGAAGAAGGCGTCTGAGGCGACGACCGAGCCCTTGGCGAGGCTTTCGGCCAGGCCCGCGGCCCTGGCGGCCTCGGCCGCCTTCCAGGCGGCGATGCGCGAGGAATCGACCCGGCTCATCTGGCCGGCGCCGATGCCGACCGTGGCGAGGTCCCGGGCGTAGACGATCGCGTTCGACTTGACGTGCTTGGCGACGCGGAAGGCGAAGCGCAGATCGGCGAGCTCGCGCGCGCTCGGCTGGCGCTTCGTCACGACCTTGAGCTCCATCTCGTCGACGACGGCATTGTCGCGCGACTGGGCGAGGAAGCCGCCGGCGACGGTGCGCAGGACAAGCCCCGGCGCGCGAACGTCCGGCAGGCCGCCGGTGAGCAGCAGGCGCAAATTCTTCTTGGCGGCGATCAGGGCGATCGCCTCCTCCTCGGCGTCGGGGGCGATGATGACCTCGGTGAAGACCTCGACGATCTTCTTCGCGGCGGCGGCGTCGAGCCTGCGGTTCAGCGCGACGATGCCGCCGAAGGCCGAGACCGGGTCGCAGCGCAGGGCGAGCTCATAGGCTTCCAGCAGCGAGCCGCCGGCGGCGACGCCGCAAGGGTTGGCATGCTTGACGATGACGCAGGCGGCCGAGGCTTCGGGCGCGAACTCCGCGACGCATTCGAAGGCCGCGTCGGTGTCGTTGATGTTGTTGTAGGAGAGCTGCTTGCCCTGGACCTGCCTTGCGGTCGAGACGCCCGGGCGGTTTTCCGGCGTGCGGTAGAAGGCGGCCCATTGATGCGGGTTCTCGCCATAACGCATCGTCTCGGCGAGCGCGCCGCCCAGCGCCCGGAAGGCCGGGGCGGTGTCGCCGAGCTCGTTGGCGAACCAGTTCGAGATCGCGGCGTCGTAAGCCGCGGTGCGGGCATAGGCCTTCTGGGCGAGCTTGCGGCGCAAAGTCAGCGTGGTCGCGCCCTTCTGGGCCTCGAGATCGGCGAGGACCGAGGGGTAGTCAGCCGGCTCGACCACGACGGCGACGTCGTGGTGGTTCTTGGCGGCGGCGCGGATCATCGCCGGGCCGCCGATATCGATGTTCTCGATGCAGTCGTCATAGGCCTTGCCGGCGGCGACCGTCGCCTCGAAGGGGTAGAGGTTCACGACGAGCAGGTCGATCGGCTGGATGCCGTGGCCGATCATCGAGGCCTGGTGCTCGGGATGCGAGCGGATGGCGAGCAGCCCGCCATGGACCTTCGGATGCAGCGTCTTGACCCGGCCGTCCATCATCTCGGGGAAGCCGGTGAGGTCGGAGACGTCGCTGACCGGCAGGCCGGCCTCGGCGATCGCCCTGGCGGTGCCGCCGGTCGAGACGAGCGCGATGCCGAGCTTGTGCAGGGCGCGCGCGAAATCGATCAGGCCCGTCTTGTCGGAAACGGAAAGAAGCGCGCGTTCGACGCGGCGAAGCTCATTCGGCATCGGGATCGGATCCGGCTTGCGATTGCGGGAGCAGGCAGTCGCGCGCGAGCTATCATGCTGCGGCGCGAAAGGCAAAAGCCGCCGTCGCAGAACCGTCACGCGTTCGCGCGTCGTTGCGAGCGCAGCGCGGCAATCCAGGGGGAGTTGCCGGCGCCTCTCACCCGGCCTTCCCGGAGCGCTTCGTCGCTTCGCTTCTCGCGCGGACGGTTCAATCCGAAGGCGTGGGGTCGGGCTCCGTCGGAGGGGCCTGCCGCTCGGCCAGCGCGGCGGCGAGCGTCTGCCCGGCGCGGGGATTGGCGGCGCTGATCCGGCTGAACCGCCAGGCGATGCGCGGCGTCGCGACGGCATCGAAGGCGATCACGAGCTGCTCGGTCTTGCGGCGGCCATCGGCGGCGGCGAGAAAAAGGCTTTCCTCGATCGCCAGGGGCAGGCCGCCGGCCTCGAAGCTCCAGACCTCGCCCGACGCGAGCGCGAGCAGGGCGCCGGTATTCTCGCGCACCAGACTGACGCGGACATGCGGATGCAGGTGGAAGCGGGCCGCGGCGTCCAGGCGCGCCTGCCCGCCGGTCAGGGTCACCTCGTCCTCGCCGGCCAGCCAGGAGCCGTCGCGGGCGAGCAGCAGCCGGCGGGTATGGGTCGCGCCGAGGCGGCGATAGCCGTCATGGCTGGCGACCCATTCCGGACCGTCCTCGCCGTCCCGCCGCGCGACGCGGACATCGACGGGGCCCGAGACCAGCCGCATCTCGCCGAGAACCATGCCGAAATTGGCGCTCGAGCGGTCGTCGAGCACCAGGGTGGAATGGGCGGCGGTGCTGCGCGCCGCGAGCTGGAGATCGGGCGGGCCGAAGCGGCTGGCGCCGCAATTGACGACGATGCGCTGCGGGCCGCTGGAGAATTCGAAGGCGAGGCAGCCGGCATGGGCCTCGGTGGAATAGGCGCCGCGCGGCGGCGCGCCGGCATCGATGACGACGACGCTGCGCTCGGCGGCGAGCCGGCTGTAGCCGGAATAGGCGGCATGTTCGGTCGGGCGGCCGCGCGCGTCGTCATAGGCCGCGAGCGTCGCCATCAGGTCCGGCGGGGTCGTGCCCATGCCGTTGAACAGGGCGAGCGCGCCGTCGCCGTGCCGGAACAGGCGCAGATGCGGCATCATCCGCTCGATCGCGGTCAGCACGCCGCGCGGCGGCTCGAGCCCGCGGGCGGCGAAGGTCTCGCGCAGCGGCAGGAGATCGAGCAGGAAGTCGATCAGCAGGCGCGGATTGCGGGAAAGATGCCCGCCATCGGGCAGGATCTGGTCGTCGAGCTCGTCGGAGAGCAGGATCTCCGCCCGCTTGCGGCGCGCATCCTGCCCGTCCAGGCAGATCGCGGCGAGGGCGATGGCGATCAGGCCGTTGATCCGGTCGGCCCCCTCCACCGCGCCGGCGAGCCCCAGCCCGACCCGGTCGGCCAGGCGCGAGACATGGCGCAGGAAGCGCTCGTAGAAGGCGTGGTCGGCGCCCTCCAGCAGCAGCGGCGAATGGGAGAGCAAGGAGATCAGCCGCCGCGCCGCGACGGCCGGCCGCCGGGCGATCTCGTGGCGGTCGCGGCGCTTGGCGATGAAGTCCTCGACCAGGCTGCGGGCATTGGCGCGCGCGATGGCGGTGTCGGCGGCGCGCATATGGCGCAGCCAGCCGAAGCCGTAGAGCGCCTCGGCCCAGGCTTCGCTCGGCGGCGCGACATCGAAGGGCGATTCGCCATGGGTGCGGACGGTGCGGCCGGCGAAAGCGTAGTAGCCGGCGTAGAAATCGCCGGCCGTGGTCGGGTCGGCGGTGCGCAGGTCGTGCGGGGCGAAGAGCAGGCGCGAGGCGGAGCGGCGGCCGAAGGGCCAGAGGCTGCGGGCTGCGCCGACCAGTTGGCCACGGCTGCGCCGCGCCGCCCGTCCGATCGCGGCCTGGGCCAGTCCCCGACGCTCAGACCAGGCGCTCAAATCCCTGAAAGCTCCGTCTTGGGCGCGGTATCGGCCCGCGCGGACCCTGTCGGGAAGCGGCGCGGCGTTCCGGCGCCGCGCGAATCCCTTATCCGTCATAGCCTGATCAGGCGACTTGCGTAAAATCCCGCCCATCCCGAGAGGCGCGGGGTTCCGCCGGGCAAATGCTGCGGCAGGGTGCGGATATCGCCCTTCGCGTCGATGGCGGCGCCCAAACCGCCGATTTCGGCGGCGCTCGCCCCGGCGCGACGAAACTGGGGATGGCGGGCGAGGAAAGCCTCGATCTGCGCCTCGCCCTCCTGCGGCTCCAGCGAGCAGGTGCAGTAGACGAGCCGGCCGCCGGGTTTCGTCAGCCCGGCCGCGGCGTCGAGCAGCTTCGCCTGCAGGGCGGCGAGGCGGTCGCGATCTTCCTCCGTCTTGGTCCAGGCGACATCGGGATGGCGGCGGATCGTGCCGGTGGCGCTGCACGGCGCGTCGAGCAGCACGGCATCGAAGGGCTCGGCCTGCCAGCTCGCGGCATCGGCCGTGACCACCTCCGCCGCGAGGCCGAGACGCTGGAGATTGGCCTTGAGGCGGCGCAGGCGCGGTGCCGAGCGGTCGAGCGCGGTGACGCTGGCGCCGGCCGCCGCGATCTGGGCGGTCTTGCCGCCCGGCGCGGCGCAGAGATCGGCGACGCGCTCGCCCGGCGCCGGCGAGATCAGCCTGACCGGCAGCGCGGCGGCTGCGTCCTGCACCCACCAGGCGCCGTCCGCGAAGCCGGGCAGCGTCGCGATGGCCTGCCTTTCGCGCAGGCGGATCGAGCCCGTCGGCAGCAGGATGCCGCCGAGCCGTTCGGCCCATAGGGCGGGATCGGCCTTGGCGGTGATGTCGAGCGGCGGCTCCTCGCGATGGCTCAGCGCGATCGCGGTGGCGGCTTCCTCGCCATAGGCGGCGCGCCAGCTTTCGGCGAGCCAGTCGGGCGTGTCGCGGAAGGGGTCCGCTTCCGCCTCGGCGAGGATGGCGTCCCGCTCGCGCACGACGCGGCGCAGCAGCGCATTGCCGAGCGCGGCGTAGCGGGCCGAGCGCGGATCCTCGTGCAGATGGCGGATGGCGAGGTCGACGGCGGCATGGTCCGGCACGTCGAGAAACAGGATCTGGGCCGCCGCAGCCGTGAGGATCGGCTCGAGCAGGCCGGAATGGCGCGGGCTGCCGCGGTCGAGCCGTTCGTCGAGCGCCTGGCGGATGGTGCCGAGCCGGCGGAAGGCGGTGACAGCGATGGCGCGGGCGAGCCCGGCATCGGCGGCGTCGAGGCCGGAGGGCGGGATGAGGCGGTCGAGCGTCTCGTCGAGCGCGACGCGGGCGCGCAGCACCTCGTCGATCACGGTGGCGGCGAGCCGGCGGGCCGGCAGGCCGGGAGCGTCGGATTGCGGGGCGGCCGCGGGCGGCTGCGGCCCGCGGCGGGAAGGGGCGCGGTCGGTCATCTCAGCCCCAGGGGCCGGGCTGGCGGGGCGGCTCGCCGCCGAAGCCGGTCTTGCCCCAGGGGCTGCCGGGAGCCTGCTGCGTGAAGCCCGGCGCGGCCGGGGCACGGCCGAGGCCCATGGCGCGCGCCTGCTCCATCAGCGCCGCGATGCGGTTGCCGGTGTCGGGATGGGTCGAGAACAGGTTATCCATGCCGCCGCCGGTCAAGGGATTGATGATGAACAGATGCGCCGTAGCAGGATGCGCCTCGGCTGTCTCGCTGGGATTGTGCTGCACGCCGGCGGCGATCTTGGCGAGCGCATCGGCGAGCCAGACCGGATTGCCGCAGATCCGGCCGCCGAGCCGGTCGGCCTCGTATTCGCGCGAGCGCGAGATCGCCATCTGGATCAGCGCCGCCGCCATCGGCGCGAGGATCGAGAGCAGGAGCTGGACGATCAGGTTCGGACGGTTGTCGCGCGAGCCGAAGAACATGCCGAAGGTGACCAGCGAGGAGATCGCGCCGGCGAAGGTCGCGGTGATCGTCATGGTCAGCGTGTCGTGGTTCTTGATGTGCGCGAGCTCATGCGCCATCACCCCGGCCAGTTCCTCATAGGTCAGGGTGCGCAGGATGCCCGTCGTCGCGGCGACGGCGGCGTTCTGCGGGTTGCGGCCGGTGGCGAAGGCGTTGGGCTGGTCGTCATGGATCAGATAGACGCGCGGCATCGGGATGTTGGCGCGGGCGGCGAGCTCGCGCACCATGCCGTAGAGCTCCGGCGCCGTGCGTTCGTCGACCTCCTGCGCGTTGTGGGCGGCGAGGGCGAGCCGGTCGGAATTCCAGTAGCTGAAGAGATTGGTGCCGGCGGCGAAGATCAGCGCGATCAGCATGCCGCTGCTGCCGCCGAGCAGGTAGCCGACCGCGAGAAACAGCGCGGTCAGACCCGCCATCAGCATGCCGGTCCTGACGTAGTTCATCCTGTCTCCTTCTCGGACCGGCCGGAAATTGAGCAGCTTGCCCTCGCGAAGGCCGGTTTCCTGCCTTATGTGGTGGATGGGAGCCCGGTCCTGCAAGGCCGGCCCGCAACAGAGACAGGTCGCGATGCCGGACGAAACCAGGGATACCCCGCCCGCACCAGCCGAAACGCGGAAGGTTCTCTCCCCGGCCGCCAGGCGCGCTCTGGCGGAGGCCGAGGCGCGCCGGGCCGCGATCGACGCCCATGCCGCGGAGGTCGCCGGCCAGCCCGAGGTCAACGGGCGCGGCGGGCTCGAGCCGGTGCGCTATGACGACTGGGAAGTGAAGGGCATCGCCAGCGATTTCTAGATCGCCCTGCGCTCAAGGCTCTGCCTCATCGCCAGGAGCGATGCGGCGAAGCTGCGCTCGCCATGACGGGCAAAGCCGCCCGAATCATTGCCAACGGGCGGCGTTGCGTCCAAAGAGCAGCCAGCCAATTTCGGATCTTGGGTCATGGACAGCAACGACAAGCGCCTGGCGGCGCTGCGCCGGCTTCTGGCGGAGGCGCATGAGAAGCTCGGCCTGAAGCTCGGCTTCCGGCTCTGGGACGGCAGCATGGTCCCGGAGGCGTGGCCGCAGGACGGGCTCGGCATCGCCATCGCCGATCCCGGCGTGCTGGCGGCGCTGCTGCGCCGGCCCAAGCTCGACACGCTGCTCAACCTGCACATCTCCGACCGCCTCGCGATCATCAACGGCTCGATCTTCGACCTCGCCGCCGCCCGGCCGGAGGGCAAGATCGGCAAGCTGGCGCGCGGCATCCCGAAAAGCGCGGTGTTCGACGTGGTGCGCCGCTTCATCCTCGCGCCGGGCAAGGCTCCGGACGCGGTGCAGCACCGGCGCGGCGACGAGATCGCCCGCGACGGCGACCCGGCCACCAACAAGGCCAACGTCGCCTATCACTACGACGTCTCGAACGATTTCTACCGGCTCTTCCTCGACGAGGAGATGGTCTATACCTGCGCCTATTTCACCGAGGATCACGGCGATATCGGCCGCGCCCAGCAGGACAAGCTGGACATGATCTGCAGGAAGCTGCGCCTGAAGCCGGGCGACCGCTTCCTCGATATCGGCTGCGGCTGGGGCGCGCTGGTCTGCCATGCCGCCCGCTATTACGGCGTCGAGGCCCATGGCGTGACGCTGGCCGAAGAGCAGCTCAAATACGCGCAGGAGAAGGTCGAGCGCTGGGGCCTCCAAGACAAGGTCACGCTGCACCTGCGCGACTACACGCAGATGGAAGGCGAATTCGACAAGATCTCCTCGATCGGCATGTTCGAGCAGGTCGGCATCCGCAACTATCCCGCCTATTTCTCGACGGTGAACCGGCTGCTCCGGCCGCGGGGCCTCTACCTGCACCACACCATCTCGCGCCGCGCCAAGAAGACCGAGAAGGCCTTCAACAAGATGCCGGCGGAGTACCGCGCGCTGGTGCGCTACATCTTTCCGGGCGGCGAGCTCGACCATCTCGGCATGTCGATCGCCAATCTCGAGCGCCACGGCTTCGAGGTGCACGATGTCGAGGGCTGGCGCGAGCACTATCAGCGCACGACGCGGCTGTGGTGGGAAAGGCTCAACGCCAACAGGGACAAGGCGGAGGCCGAGATCGGCGCGGAGCGGACCCGGATGTGGCTGCTCTATCTCGCCGGCTGCTCGCTCGCCTTCGAGCGGGGCGGGGCGCTGATCAACCAGACGCTGGTCTCGAAGCGGCGCAAGGGGCCGTCCGGCCTGCCGCTGACGCGCGCAGACCTCTATCGCGACTGACCGTTCGGAGAGGCAGGCTCTCGGGCCGGCCTCCACGGCATCGGACCGAAAAGTGGGATCCACTTTTCGGAAAGCTCCGATAGAACGGCAGAGCCATCGATCGCGGCTGCCGCGCCCGGCCGGGCGCGTTGGCGATCGCAGGCCGGCCGCATCGTTCGCCGTGGTTGGGAAGGTCCCCCCGGGAACCCGTCCGGAAGACGGGCCGGTCTTACTTCTTGACGAAGAGGTCGAGCTTTCCGTGGTGCTCGGCCAGCAGGTAGTAGAAGGTCAGGCGGGATTTGGTCCGGTCGTCCTTCATCTGCTCGCAGACGGTCTTGATCGAGCCGTCGAGATCGCCGGATTTCAGGCCGAGCTTCTTCTTCAGGAAATTCTCGCGGACGCGCTCGAGCTCGGCCGGATCGGAACAGGCCACGTAGCGCGTGTCCGGCTTGCTCATGACGAGCGCATAGGCTTTCGCCATCCCGGCGAAGGCGGCTTCGTTCAGCGGCTTCTTGGCAAACTTCTTGACGTCGGCAAGGTGATCCATCGGGTAGCCCCTTGTTGGCCCGGCTCGCGCGCGGGCGCGTTGCGTGTCGCGGGACGAAGCTAACGCGCTTTCTCGCCGCAGGCGAGGGAAATGGCGTCCGCCGATCTTTGGCCTTTTGGCGGGCCGCCGGCGGGCGCGCCCTGCATCCGGCGGATGGCGGCCCTGCCGCAGACGGGCTTGAGCGGACGCCGGACCGATGGTGCGATGCGGCATCGCTCGGAGCCGATCCATGAAGCCGACCATCGTGATGGTGCCGCGGATGCCGGAGGCGCTCGTCGCCCGGCTGCGCGAACGTTACACCGTGCTCGGCCCGATGGAGCGTTCGACGCCGGAGGCGCTTCCTGCCGGCGCGGCCGACGCCGAGGCACTGCTCACCATGGGCAGCCTGAGCACCGGCGCCGCCCTCATCGAGGCGCTGCCGAAGCTCCGGCTGATCTGCTGCTACGGCACCGGCGTCGAGGGCGTCGACCGGGCTCGTGCAAAGGCGCGCGGCATCGCGCTCGGCAATGCCGGCGAGGCCAATGCCGCGAGCGTCGCCGAATTCGCCATGGGGCTCGTCCTCGCCACCGCCCGCCGGATTCCGCAGGCCGACCGCTTCGTCCGGGCCGGACGCTGGAAAGGCAATTCGGTCGAGCGCATGCCGGCGGTGCCGGGGCTGGCCGGGCGCAGGCTGGGGATCTACGGGCTCGGCGCGATCGGCAGCCGCATCGCGCGCCGGGCGGAGGCCTTCGAGATGGAAATCGGCTACCACAACCGCAGCCGGCGCGCCGATATGCCCTATCGCTATCATGACAGCCTGCTCGGCCTGGCGGACTGGGCCGATATCCTGGTCGTGTCGGCCAGGGCCAGCGCCGAGAACCGCCATGCCGTCGACGCCGCCGTGCTGGAGGCGCTGGGCCCGCGCGGGCATCTCGTCAACGTCTCGCGCGGCATCGCGGTCGACGAGGAGGCGCTGTGCGCGGCACTGGAGGCCGGCGTCATCGCCGGGGCCGGGCTCGACGTCTACGAGAACGAGCCGCAGATCTCCGACAGGCTCAAGGCGCTCGACAATGTCGTGCTGACGCCGCATATCGCGGCCGCTTCCGATTCGGCGCAGGCCGCGCAGCAGGAGGTCCTGCTCGGCAATCTGCGGGCCTTCTTCGCCGGCGAGCCGCTGCCGTCGCCCGTTCCGCTCTGATCGCCCGGTTCCGGTTCCGGAGCGCCGCTTCCGTGACCATGAAGCCGATGCAGAATCGAAGAGCTGGAGTATCGGAATGAATGCGATGTTCGGTCCGATATTCTAGGGAAGCACCACCACCGGTGTGCCCATCTGCACGCGGGCATAGAGGTCGATCACGTCGCTGTTGTGCATGCGGAAGCAGCCATAGGAGGCGGCGGTGCCGACCGTGCGCGGCATGTTGGTGCCGTGGATGGCGTATTCGCCGCCGGGGCCGAGCCCGATGACGCGCGCGCCCATCGGGTTGCGGGGCGAGCCGCCGGGGATGACGTCGGGCAGGCGGGGATTGTCGCGCTTCACCTCGGCCGGCGGGCTCCAGGCCGGGTCGACCTGCATCTCCTCGACATATTTGACGCCGCGCCACTGCTTGCCGGCCTTGCCGACGGCGATGGTGTAGCGGATGGCCTCGCCCGGCGCGACGACGTAGTAGAGCCTGCGCTCGTTGGTGCGGATCACGATCGTGCCGGGATCGTAGCGCGTATCGGGCATCTCGACGACCTCGCGCGCCGCCGCCGGCGTCACGGCCGGCCCGGCGGCGCAAAGCGCGAGCGCGGCCAGGGCGAAGCGCATGGTCGCAACCTGTCTCGACATGGCGGAGCCTCCCGTTGGAACTGGCGGGAGCCATCGTGCCGCAGCCGTGAACCGGCGGTTGAGCGATATGGTGAAGACGCGTGTCGCCGGGATTCACCATGAATCGATGGTGAAGCGGCAGGCCGGCGGATTCAGCCCGCCTGCCGGCTGCGATGCTGCTGGGGCAGCAGGAAGGGCAGGCCCGGCGCCGGGGCGCGGCTCAGCGACAGCCCGACGCGGAACACCTGCCGGAGCAGGGCGTCGTCGAGCGTTTCGGCCGGCGGCCCCTGCGCGATGATCCGGCCCCGGTCCATCACCACGAGGTGGTCGGCATAGGTGACGGCGAGGTTGAGGTCGTGCAGCACCACCAGCACGGCGACGCCGCGGGCCGCGATGGTGCGGGCCATGTCGAGCAGGGCGAGCTGGTGGCAGAGGTCGAGGCTCGCGATCGGTTCGTCGAGGAAGAGGATCTGGCGCTCGGCGACGCTGCGCCCGGCCTCGAGCTGGCAGAGCACGCGGGCGAACTGCACGCGCTGCTGCTCGCCGCCGGAAAGCGTCTGGTAGCGCCGCGCGGCGAGGTCGAGCACCCCGGCCGCCGCCAGGGCTTCCGCCACGATGGCCTCGCGCCGCTGCCGCGTCAGCGCCCGGCCGACGCCGTCGACGCCGAGCCGCGCCACCTCGTAGACGCTGAAGGGAAAGGCGAGGCGGCTGTGCTGGGCCATCACCGCCCGCAGGCAGGCCAGCCGCCAGGCGGGAATCGCGCCGAGCGCCTCGTCGCCGATGCGGACGCCGCCGCCGGAGCCGGCGAGCTCGCCGGTCAGCAGCTTCAGCAGCGTCGACTTTCCGGCGCCGTTGGGGCCGATCAGGATCGTGGTCGAGCCGGGCCTGAGGTCGAGGGAGGCTTCCGCGACCAGCGCGCGGCCGCCGGCATGGAAGCCGAGATTCCGGGCGGACAGGACGGGCGCGGCCTCAGACATCGAGCGCTCCCCCCGCCCGGCGCAGCAGCAGCCAGAGGAAGAACGGCGCGCCGATGGCGGCGGTGACGATGCCGATCGGCAACTCGGCCGGGGCGACGATCAGGCGCGCGACGATGTCGGCCGCGACCAGCAGGATCGCGCCGCCCAGCGCCGAAAGCGGCAGCAGCAGGCGGTGGTCGGGCCCGACGGAGAGCCGGATCAGATGGGGGACGACGATGCCGACGAAGCCGATCAGCCCGGCGGCAGCGACGCTGGCGCCGACCGCGAGCGCGACCAGCAGGATCGCCAGCGCCTTGATGCGCTGGACCGGGATGCCAAGGTGATAGGCCTCGGCCTCGCCCAGCATCAGCCCGTTCAGCCCGCGCGCGAGCAGCGGCATCGTCAGCAGCAGCGGCAGGATGATCGGCGCCACGATCGACAGCTTCGACCAGCTCGCCCCGCCGAGGCTGCCGAGCGACCAGAAGGTCAGGTCGCGCAACTGGCGGTCGTCGGAGACGAAGGCGAGCAGGCCGGTCAGCGCCCCGGAGAGCGCGCCCAGCGCCACGCCGGCGAGCAGCATGGTCGCGACCGAGGTGCGGCCGTCGCGGGTCGCGATGAGATACAGCACCAGCGTCGAGATCAGCCCGCCGCAGAAGGCGCCGAAGGGCAGCATGGCGAAGGGCAGCTTCATCAGCGTGCCGGCGAGGAAGCGGTCGCCGAGCACGATGGTCGCCGCCGCGGCGAGCCCCGCCCCGGCCGAGACGCCGACGAGGCCGGGATCCGCCAGCGGATTGCGGAAGAGGCCCTGCATCAGCGCGCCCGAGACGGCGAGGCCGGCGCCGACCAGCAGGCCGAGCAGGACGCGCGGCAGGCGGATGTTCAGCACCACGAGGGCATCGCGGCCTTCGAGCAGGGCGCCGTCGCCGGTGAGCCTTGCCCAGAGGATCTCGGTCACCCGTCCCGGCGGGATGCCGATCGCGCCCTGGCCGATGGCGACCACGGCGAGCAGGAGGCAGGCCAAGGCGAGCCCGCCCAGCACGTACAGGCCGATCCGCCGGCGGCCGGCGATCAGCCCGGACAGGGAGGCGGCCATGGCGGGCACGGGCGCCGCGAGCGTCACGGGGCGTCGGCCGCCTTCAGCGGCGGGATGGCGGCCTCGGGATAGAGCGCGGCCATCAGGTCGCGCGCGGCCCTCGGCGCGCGCGGGCCGAAGCCGAGCAGATAGAGCGCGTCCATGCGCAGCAGCCGCTTGCCCGCCGCGGCGGGCGTCTGCGAGAAGGAGGGCAGCGCGAAGAGTTCCTCCGGCGGGATGGCGTGGGCGCCGGCATTGCCCATCATCAGCACGACATCGGGGGCGGCGGCGATGACGGCCTCGTCGGTCATCGGCTTGTAGCCCTCGATCTCGGTGGCGACGTTGACGCCGCCGGCGAGGGAGATGACGGCGTCGGCCGAGCTGTTGCGGCCGCCGACCAGGGTGCGTCCGTTCTGCAGGGAGAGCACGAACAGCACGCGCTTCGGCTTCGGAAGCCCGGCGCGCAACGCGGAAAGCTCGGCGAAGCCGGCGCTCGTCCGCGCCGCCAGCCTCGCCGCGGGCTCCTGCGCACCGACCGCCGCGCCGATCGCGACGATCTTGGCGGCGACGCCCTGCGGCGTCAGCCCGTCGGGGATATGCGCGACCTTGACGCCGGACTCGTTCAGCAGCGCAACCGCGTCCGGCGGGCCGGCGCCGTCGATCAGCATGATCAGCGAGGGCTTCAGCGACAGGACGCCTTCGGCCGAGAGGGCGCGGACATAGCCGATATTCGGCTTGTCCTTGAGCGCCTGGGGCGGGAACTGGCTGGTCGAGTCGACGCCGACGATCCGGTCCTGCAGGCCGAGGGCGTAGAGGATCTCGGTGACGACGCCGCCTGCGACGACGATCCTGTCCGCGGCCTGCGCGAAGGCCGGGCCGGCGCCGCCGAGAAGCGCGAAGCCGGAAGCCGCCAGGAACAGGCGGCGGCTCGGCTGCGAGGAAGAGGTCACGAGGGAGGTTTCGCCAGACATGGATGCGACTCCCGCCGGGCGTCCCGGGCCTGTCCGCTGCCGCATGTGAAGATCCGTTGCTTCGGGTAGCTTAAAGCTATTCCAATCGAGTAAATGCCAGTTTTTAATCGTTAAAAACTAGCATCGTTTCGACCGTTATTGACGCAGATATTAGGCTTTACTACAAGCGGTCAAGGGCAGCGCGCGAGGCGGTGTCGGTTTCCTCCGCGGCATCGCGCTGCATGGCCGGATCGTGATATCCGACGGATGGTCATGCCGGCTCCGCGTCGCTTCGACGGGCCGAAGCCGTCTGCCGTCGATGCCGTTCCATTCGGCCAGCGATGGCCTTTTCAGTGCAGGATCGTCCGATGTTCATCGCCATGAATCGCTTCAAGGTCGTCAGGGGCGAGGAGGCCGCCTTCGAGGCGGTCTGGTCCTCGCGCAAGAGCCGGCTCGACGAGATGCCGGGCTTCCTGTCCTTCCACCTGCTGAAGGGGCCGGAGAAGGAGGACCATACCCTCTATTCCTCGCATACGAGCTGGGCCTCGAAGGAGGATTTCCTCGCCTGGACGAAGTCGGAACAGTTCCGCGAGTCGCACCGCAATGCCGGCCAGCCGCGGCCGAAGCCGATCTATCTCGGCCATCCCGAGTTCGAGGGCTTCGAGACCGTGCTGAGCGAGGTCAATCCGCATCAGCCGCGCCAGGCGGCCGAGTGAGGAGCGGCCGATGACGACGGCGGAGGTCGCGGCCCGCGACCCGATCGAGCAGGCCCGAGCCCTGCTGGCGGCCAAGCCGGACGGGCTGATCGAGGCGATCGCCCGCGAGGCGGGCGTTTCGACGCAGGCCGCGCTGGAGCTGCTGCCGGCGGAGCAGCGGCTTTTCGTGGCGCCGGAGCGCTTCGAAGCGCTGTGGCAGGAGCTGGCGAGCTGGGGCACGGTGCTGTTCCTGATGCACACGCCCGATATCGTGCTCGAGGTCGAAGGCTCGCTGCCGGTCGGAAGCTTCGGCCATGGCTATTACAACATCCATGGCGACAGCCCGATCGGCGGGCACATCAAGGCCGGGAACTGCCGGGCGATCTATCTCGTCGACCGCGCCACGGCGCAGGGGCGGCGAGCCTGCTCCGTGCAGTTCTTCAATGCCGCAGGCGAGGTCATGTTCAAGATCTTCGTGCGGCGAGATGCCAGTCGCGCATTGCTGCCCGATCAGCTAAAGCGGTTCGAGGGCCTGAAGACGAGCTTCGTCTGAGGCTGCCGGGGGCGCGATCCGATTGCCGTGTCGCGCCCGCGCGGCGGGCCCGTACCGACGATCCGCGATGAGCCTCGTTTACCATTCGTTAACCATAAAGGCGCAGCCTGACCGCCTGAGAGCCGCGTTCTCGTGATGTCGGCCGATCGCACCCATCAGCATGGGCATGCGGCCGCGCGCGAGGCCGGCTTGCCCGATGCTCCAGCCGTGGATGTCGATATGGCCGCGCATGTCGTCATGGAAAGGGCGACGTTCCCACCGAGCCGGCCGTCTCTGTCGCTGGCCGCGGGCCGGCGCTTCGTCGCGGCGCGGGCGCCGATCCTGCGCTCGAGCCTCGGCTCCGCGATCCTGCTGGGCATGCGCTTCGTGCAGGCGCGGCTGATCTCGGTCTGGGGGCTGGTGGTCGCGGCGGCGCTATGCCCGCCTGCCGTCTTCGCCGCCTTCGCGGTGTTCTCCGCCGCCGTCAATTTTGTTTCGACCGCCTCCTTGCTCAGGCTCGAGGCCGTGTTCTTCCGGAGCAGCGATCCGGTTCGCCTGGGCCTGGCCTTTCGGCTCGCCGCAGCAGTCGGTGCCGCCTTTCTCGTGATCTGCGCGCTCGTCCTGGCCGGGCTGGCGCTGGCGGGCTGGGTCGCCCCGGCGGTCGCATTCCTCTTTCTGGTTTCGCTGGCCGCCCGTTCCGTGCTGCGCCTGATCTGGGCCGAGGCGACCGCCGAAGGCGATTTCCGCGCCATCGGCAACAGCAACGTCGTGCAGGCGCTGGTCCAGCCGGTGCTCATGCTCGTCCTGATCGGCCTGTTCGGGCCGAAGGCGCTGGCGCTCTTCATGGCCGATGCCTGCGGCCATGTCCTGGCCGCGCTCTATCTGCTGCGCCGCCGCTTCCGCCCGCTCCTGCCCCTGGTCGAGCCCGGCGCCTGGAGCGTCGGGAGCCTCGTGGCGGCAGGCCACCGCTGGCGCGATGCGCCGCGCGCCCTGCTGCCGGCGGCGCTCCTCGCCTATGGCTTCAGCATCGCCCCGATTCTGGCGCTGCCCTATGCCTCCAACGCGCTGCTGGCGGCGCATGTCGCGCTGGCGATGCGCCTGCTCGACATGCCGACCCAGATGTTCGGCACGGTCTCGATCCCGCTCGCGCTGAACCGGCTGCGCGGCTATGCCGGCATGCGCCGGCGCTTCTGGGTGCGGGTGATGATGCTGGGGCTCGTCGCGGCTTCCGCGGTCCTGTTCGCGGCGATCGCGCTCGTCGGCTCGGTCGGCGACAGCTTCCTCGACGGATCGCAATGGAGCGGGGTCGGCGACGTCGTCGCCATCATGAGCCTGTTCTATTGCGGGATCGCCCTGGTCGGGCCGCTGCAGGAAATCGCGAGCCTCTCGCGCCAGCCCCTGTGGCAGGTGCTGATCAATGCGCTCGCGCTCGCCGGGATGCTCGGCGTGATGCTCTGGCACGGCGCGCTGACGCCGGCGCTGCTCTATGCGATCGGACTGGTCTCCATCGGCCGGATGCTGCTCTATGTGGCCTTCATCTGGCTGCATCTCGGCGAGGCCGAGAGCCATGCCGACGACGCGCTCGCGGCCTCCGCCGCGAAGCCCTGAGCTATTCGCGGCGGATGAGCCTGTCCGCGATCAGCGAGGAGAGCAGGCCGGGCTTGAACTCCCGCTCGAGGCGGGCCGGATCGTAAGCTGTCGCGACCCAGTCGAGGAAGGCGATGCCGCGGGCTTCGCCCTCGCGGCGATAGGCCTCGAAGAAGGCGTCGAGAATGCCGGTCTTGGCGAAGCGGAAATGGCCGTAGCGCAGCGAAAGCTGGCGCATCGCCTCGTCGAGCGGGCGCTCCTCGCGGATCAGCAGATAGAGCGCCGAGAAGAAGCCGGCGCGGTCGGCTCCCGATTTGCAATGGACCAGCGCCGGCTCCCGAAGGCTCTCGAAGAAGGCCTTGGCGCCGAGGATGGTCTCGCGCTCCGGCGCGCCGCGCGAGCGCAGCACGAAATCGACCAGGGCGATGCCGTGGCGCTCGCAGGCCTCCTTCTGGAGCGGCCAGGAGCCGTGCTCGCGCCCGCCGCGCAGGTTGACGATGGTTTTGACGCCCTTGCGGGCGAAGGCCGCGATCTGGCCCGGCGCCGGCTGGGCCGAGCGCCAGAGCCGCGGCGTGACGCGATGGGCGTTGAGATAGGCGAGCCGGAAGATGCCATGGTCGACCAGCAGCATGTTGGCCCAGGCGCGCAGGCGCTGGCCGCGGCCCTCGATCGGCCGGTCCCAGCGGGCGATGCGGGCCATGCGGCGGGCATAGCGTTCTTCATCGGGGCGCAGGCGGCTCAGCACGGCCTGGTCTCGGGGCTGTTCATGGGGCGCCCGATAGCAGCGGCGGCGCCCATGCGCAAATCGTCTGATGGCCCGCGATGCCGGAAGGGGTTGGACTTTTCGCCGCGAACTTGCATAAGGCCCGGCAAAATATCCAAGCGACAGGCTCCACCATGCGCATCGACGCCATCTCTATCGGCAAGAACCCGCCCGAAGAAGTCAATGTTGTGATCGAGGTGGCGATCGGCGGCGAGCCGATCAAGTACGAGATGGACAAGGAGGCCGGAACGCTCTTCGTCGACCGCTTCCTCTATACGCCGATGCGCTATCCGGGGAATTACGGCTTCATCCCGCATACGCTCTCGGAAGACGGCGACCCCTGCGACGTGCTCGTCGCCAATACGCGCCCGCTCGTGCCCGGCTCCTATATCGCGGTCAGGCCGATCGGCGTGATGCTGATGGAGGATGAGAGCGGCGGCGACGAGAAGATCCTCGCCGTGCCGGTGCCGAAGCTGACCAAGCGCTATGAGCACGTCCACGACTACACCGACCTGCCGAAGATCACGCTCGACCAGATCCAGCACTTCTTCGAGCATTACAAGGACCTCGAGCCCGGCAAATGGGTCAAGCTCAAGGGCTGGGGCGATGCCGCCATGGCCAAGAAGCTGATCGTCGAGGCGATCGATCGGGCCAAGGCCGCCAAAGGCTGAGCGGCGTTCCGAACCCCGACCAGGGTTGAGGGCCGCGCCATGGGCGGCCCTTTTCATTTCAGGCTGTGATCGCTTCCGCCAGCGCCACGGTGCGGCGCGCCATCTCCGCATGGAGCAGCTCGACCATGCGGCCGTCGAGCTGGATCGCGCCCTTGCCCGCATTCTCAGGCAAGTCGAAGGCGGCGATGATCGCCCGCGCCCGCTCCAGCTCCGTTGCGTCGGGCGCGAAAGCCGCGTTCGCCGGCCCGACCTGCGCGGGATGGATCAGGGTCTTGCCGTCGAAGCCGAGATCGCGCCCCTGCTCGCATTCGGCGCGGAAGCCGGCCTCGTCCCGGATGTCGTTGTAGACGCCGTCGAGGATGTCGATGCCATGGGCGCGGGCGGCGAGCAGCGCGCCGGTCAGCCAGGGCAGCATGGTCGCGCGGCCCGGCACGAAGCGCGCGCGGGTCTCCTTGGCGAGGTCGTTGGTGCCCATGACGAAGCAGGCGAGCCGGGTGGCCGGGTCGCGCGCGGCGCGGGCGATGCGCTCGGCGTCGAGGATGGCGAGCGGCGTCTCGACCATCGCCCAGAGCGCGATGGCGGGATCGGCCCCGAGGCCGGTCAATCGCCCGCCGATCGCGTGCAGCGTGTCCGGCGCCGAGACTTTCGGGATCAGGATCGCCTGCGGCCGCGCCTGCGCCGCCGCGGCGAGGTCCTCGGCGAACCAGGGCGTGTCGGCACCGTTGACGCGGATGACGAGTTCGCGCCGGCCATAGCCTCCGGCCGTCACGGCGGCACAGACCTGCGCGCGCGCCATCGCCTTGGCGTCCGGGGCGACGGCGTCCTCGAGGTCGAGGATCAGGACGTCGGCCGCGATCTCGCGTGCTTTTTCCAGCGCGCGGGCATTCGATCCGGGCATATAGAGGGCGCTGCGGCGGGGGCGGATGTCGGTCATGGTCTCTCCTGGCGGGGCCGGCTTCCCGCGGCGGCGCAGAATAGCCGAATGCGGGGGCGAGGCCAGCGCGGCGCGGGCGGAGGAGGCGGGGCATGGTGTGGTTGGCCGGGGTCGACGGCTGCAAGGCGGGCTGGATCGCGGCCATCGCGGCGACGGAAGGCGAAGTGCCGCTGATCCGCGTGGCGGCGCGCTTCGCCGATCTGTTCGCGGGCGAGATCGTGCCCGCTCTCCTCGCCGTCGACATGCCGATCGGATTGCCGGACCGGGTGACGGGCTCCGGGCGCGGGCCGGAGCAGGCGGTGCGGGCATTGCTGGGCGAGCGGCAATCCTCGGTGTTCTCGATCCCCGCGCGCCGGGCCGTGGAGGCTGGCGATTACGCGCAGGCCTGCGCGCTGGCGCTCGCCCATTCGCAGCCGCCCCGGAAGGTCTCCAAGCAGGGCTTCCACCTTTTCCCGAAGATCCGCGAGATCGATGCGCTGCTGCGGGCGGAGCCGGCATGGCGCGAGCGGGTCTTCGAGGTCCATCCCGAACTGGCCTTCCGGACGATGAAGGGCGAGCCGCTCGCCCATCCGAAGAAGATCGGGGGCGTGGTCAATCCGGCGGGCATGGCCGAGCGGCAGGCCCTTTTGCGGGCGGCCGGAATCGCGCCGGCGGCCGTAGATGCGCGCCCGCCGCGCGGGGCGGCGGCCGACGACCTGCTCGATGCGCTGGCCGCGCTGGTCGTCGCCCGGCACATTGCCGCCGGGCGCGGAAAGCCCTTCCCCGATCCGCCGGGACGCGATAGCCACGGGCTTCCCGTCGCGATCTGGACCTTTTCGTCCGCGCCGCGGCCGACACAGGACCGAGCCATGAGCGAACGCCCCGTCACCCGCCCGATGATCGAGGAGGCGGCCGCCCGCATCGCCGGCCAGGCCCGGGTCACCCCCGTGATGCGGCTGGGGCCCGGGGCGCTCGGCACGGCGGCGGATGTCTCGCTCAAGCTCGAATGCCTGCAGCATGCCGGCTCGTTCAAGACGCGCGGCGCCTTCAACAACCTGCTTTCGCTCGCGGTCCCGGCGGCGGGAGTCTCCGCCGCGTCGGGCGGCAATCATGGCGCCGCGGTCGCCTATGCCGCGATGAAGCGCGGCGTGAAGGCGACGATCTTCGTCCCTGAGATCTCGCCGGCGGCCAAGATCGAGGCGATCCGCCGCTTCGGCGCGGAGGTCGTGGTCGGCGGCGCGCAATATGACGACGCCCAGGCGGCCTGCGACCGTTTCGTCGCCGAGACCGGCGCGCTCAAGATCCATCCCTTCGCCGCGAAGGAGACGATCGCCGGGCAGGGGACGCTCGGCCGCGAATGGGATCTCCAGGAGTCCGATCTCGATACGGTCCTCGTCGCGGTCGGGGGCGGCGGGCTGATCTCGGGCATCGCGAGCTGGTTCGCCGGCAGCAAGGTCAAGGTCGTCGGCGTCGAGCCGGAAGGCTCGCGCGCCCTGCAGGCGGCGCTGGAGGCGAAGGGGCCGGTCGAGGTCAATGTCGCCTCGGTCGCCGCCGACTCGCTCGGCGCGCGCAATGTCGGCGGGCTCGTCTACGAGGCCTGCAACGGCACGGTCGACCACGTCGCGCTGGTGCCGGATGCGGCGATCACGGCGGCGCAGGCGGCGCTCTGGCGCGATATGCGCCTGGCCGTCGAGCCGGGCGGGGCGGCGGCCTTCGCCGCCCTGGCGAGCGGCGCCTACAGGCCGGCGAAGGGCGAGCGCCTCGGCGTGCTGGTCTGCGGGGCGAATGTCGATCTGGCGAAGCTCGCCGCGATCGCGGGGTGAACGTGCCGCGGCCGGCGGGGCGAGGGCGCTCGCATCATCGCGATCCGGGATCGGCGCCGGGCGGCGCCGGTTGCCGCCACCGCGCATGACCTCAGCGGGAGGCCGGCATGCGCCGCGATTCCGGGGCGGGCGGCGAGGCCGCCCCGCTCCGGTTCCGGCGCCCGGCCATTCGGGGCTTGCCTTGCGCGGCTCGTGCCCGCATGCAAGGCGTGCAGGATGCGGCCGGGACGATTTCCGGACGCGACGGCCGGGCGCTGCCGCCCGGTCCGGCTTTTCCGATAAAATGACGAATTTCAGAATCTGTAACTTTGTTCCGCGCATGCCGCATTGCAGCGCGGGGATGGTTTCGCTAGAGAACCAGTCACTCTAGAATGATCCCAAATGGGTCCGCCGCCGTCCGACGGGCCGCTTGATCGGAGAATGATATTGGCCGAGGTCAAGCCCGCAGCTCGCCCGCTTTCGCCGCATCTGCAGATCTATCGCTGGTCCTGGACGATGGCGATGTCCGTCGCCCACCGCGTCACCGGGACCGGGCTCTATCTCGGCACGGTTCTGATCGCCGCCTGGCTCGTCGCCGCCGCCTCCGGCCCCGCCGCCTTCGACACGGCGCAGTGGATCGCCGGCTCCATCCTCGGCCGGCTCGTGCTCTTCCTCTACAGCTTCTCGCTGATGCACCACATGGTCGGGGGGCTGCGCCATTTCGTCTGGGACATGGGCAAGGGCTACGAGCCGCAGACGCGCATGGCCATGGCCAAGTTCACCCTCGTCATCTCGGCGGCGCTGACGATCCTGATCTGGGTCGTCGTGCTGGCGACCCGCTGAGGAGACCTGCGATGCAATCCAACTCCTCGATGCGCACCCCGCTCGGCCGCGTCCGCGGCCTCGGCTCCGCCAAGTCCGGCACCGGGCATTTCTGGCTGCAGCGGCTGACCGCCGTCGCCAACCTCATCCTGACGGTGATCTTCGTCTTCATCGTCGTGGCGCTCGTCGGGAAGCCCTACCCGGCCGCGATCGCGCTGCTGTCGCACCCGCTCGTCGCCATCCTGATGCTGCTCTTCATCCTCTCCGCCTGCATCCATATGCGGCTCGGCATGCAGGTCATCATCGAGGACTATGTCCATGAGGAGGGGATGAAGATTCTCGCCGTCATGGCCAACACCTTCTTCGCCATCGCGGTCGGCGCGGCCAGCGTCTACGCGGTGCTGAAGCTGTCTTTTGGAGGCTGATCCGATGGCGATCACAAAATCCCGTCCGGTCCCGGCCTATACCGGCACCGCCTATCCCATCACCGACCACACCTTCGACGTGGTCGTCGTCGGCGCCGGCGGCGCCGGGCTGCGCGCCACGGTCGGCTGCTCGCAGGCCGGCCTGCGCACCGCCTGCATCACCAAGGTCTTCCCGACCCGCTCGCACACCGTCGCGGCCCAGGGCGGCGTCGCCGCCTCGCTCGGCAACATGGGCAAGGACACCTGGCAGTGGCACATGTACGACACCGTCAAGGGGTCGGACTGGCTCGGCGACCAGGACGCCATCGAATATCTGGTGCGCAACGCGCCGGCCGCGGTCTACGAGCTGGAGCATTGGGGCGTGCCCTTCTCGCGCACCGAGGACGGCAGGATCTACCAGCGCCCCTTCGGCGGCATGACCACCGAGTTCGGCGAGGGGCCGCCGGCCCAGCGCACCTGCGCCGCCGCCGACCGCACCGGCCACGCCATGCTGCACACGCTCTACGGCCAGGCACTGCGCTACAACACCGAGTTCTTCATCGAGTTCTTCGCCATCGACCTGATCATGGACGAGGAAGGCCATTGCCGCGGCGTGATCGCGCTCAAGCTCGATGACGGCACGCTGCACCGCTTCCGCGCCCAGCAGACGATCCTGGCGACCGGCGGCTACGGCCGCGCCTATTTCTCCGCGACCTCGGCCCATACCTGCACCGGGGACGGCGGCGGCATGGTGCTGCGCGCCGGCCTGCCGCTGCAGGACATGGAGTTCGTGCAGTTCCACCCGACCGGCATCTACGGCGCCGGCTGCCTGATCACCGAAGGCGCGCGCGGCGAGGGCGGCTACCTGACCAACTCCGAGGGCGAGCGCTTCATGGAGCGCTATGCCCCCTCGGCCAAGGACCTCGCCTCGCGCGACGTCGTCTCGCGCTCGATGACGATGGAGATCCGGGCCGGCCGCGGCGTCGGCAAGAACAAGGACCACATCTACCTGCATCTCGACCATCTGGATCCGAAGATCCTGCATGAGCGCCTGCCGGGCATCTCGGAGAGCGCCAAGATCTTCGCCGGCGTCGACGTGACGCGCGAGCCGATCCCGGTGCTGCCGACGGTGCATTACAACATGGGCGGCATCCCGACGAACTTCCACGGCGAGGTGCTGACCAAGGTCGGCGGCGATCCGGACACGGTGGTGCCGGGCCTGATGGCGCTCGGCGAGGCGGCCTGCGTCTCGGTGCACGGCGCCAATCGACTCGGCTCCAACTCGCTAATCGACCTCGTCGTCTTCGGCCGGGCCGCCGGGCTGCGCTGCGCCGAGACGGTGACGGCCGGCGAGAAGCAGCCGGAGCTGCCGAAGGGCTCCTCCGACCTCGCGCTGACCCGCCTCGACAAGTACCGCAACGCCTCGGGCGGCACGCCGACCGCGGTGCTGCGCGACCGCATGCAGCGGACGATGCAGAACAACTGCGCCGTCTATCGCGAGGGCGACACGCTCGCCGAAGGCTCCAAGCTCATCCACGAGGTCTGGGCCGGCATCGCCGATATCGGCACCCGCGACCGCTCGCTGATCTGGAACTCCGACCTCGTCGAGACGCTGGAATTCGACAACCTGATCACCCAGGCCGTCGTCACCATGGATTCGGCGCTGAACCGGCCGGAAAGCCGCGGCGCCCATGCCCGCGAGGACTATCCGAACCGCGACGACAAGGACTGGATGAAGCACACCCTGTCCTGGATCGACGACGAGAAGCGCACGGTCACGCTCGATGACCGGCCGGTGCACACCTACACGATGTCCAACGACATCGAGTACATCAAGCCCAAGGCGCGGGTGTACTGAGGACTCTTGCGATGGCTGAATTCAATCTTCCGAAGAACTCCCGCCTGACCGAGGGCAAGGCCTGGCCGAAGCCGGCCAACGCCAAGAACGTCACCGAGTTCAAGATCTATCGCTGGAACCCGGACGACACCGCCAATCCGCGCACCGACACCTATTACGTCGACCGCGACGATTGCGGGCCGATGGTTCTGGACGCGCTGATCTGGATCAAGAACAAGGTCGACCCGACGCTGACCTTCCGCCGCTCCTGCCGCGAGGGCATCTGCGGTTCCTGCGCGATGAATCTCGACGGCAAGAACGCGCTGGCCTGCACCACCGGCATCGACGAGTGCAGCGGCACCGGCAAGGCTGCGGGCCGGGTCACGATCTACCCGCTGCCGCACATGCCGGTGGTCAAGGACCTCGTTCCGGACCTGACGCGCTTCTACGCCCAGCACGCCTCGATCGAGCCCTGGCTCCAGACCACGACGCCGGCCCCCGAGAAGGAGTGGCGCCAGGCCAAGGACGACCGCGAGAAGCTCGACGGGCTCTATGAGTGCATCCTCTGCGCCTGCTGCTCGACCTCCTGCCCGAGCTACTGGTGGAACGGCGACCGCTATCTCGGCCCGGCCGCGCTGCTCCAGGCCTATCGCTGGCTGATCGACTCGCGCGACGAGGCGACCGGCGAGCGGCTGGACAATCTGGAAGACCCGTTCCGGCTCTATCGCTGCCACACCATCATGAACTGCGCGAATGCCTGCCCGAAGGGCCTGAACCCGGCCAAGGCGATCGCGGAAGTCAAGAAGATGATGGTGGCGCGCCAGGTCTGATGATGAAGGTGCCATCCCGTGCGCGCTGCGGCATGGGAATGCCGCGGCGCAGGCACGGGACCGTATGACAAGAAGGCGCCTTTTCTGATGACGGTCCCGCATCTGCGCAGCAGCACTTCGTGCCGCAGCGCGTGCGGGATGACACCTGACATCAACGAATATACCGCCCCGGCCGGAACGGCGTCGGGTCGATCGGCGGTTCCTCGCCGCAGACCATGGCGGCGATCATCTCGCCGGTGATCGGGCCGGTCGAGAAGCCGATATGCTGGCTGCCGAAGGCCAGCCAGAGGCCGGGATTGCGCGGCGCCTCGCCGATCATCGGCAAGGAATCCGGCAAGGTCGGCCGCGCCCCGCGCCAGGTCTCCCCAACGACCTCGCCGAGCGGAAACGCCTCGCGGGCCGAGGCCGTGGCGCTGTCGATCTGGCGGTGGTCGTCGGGCGCGTCGCGGAAGGAGAGGTCGACGCCGCTGGTGATGCGGTGGCCCTGCTCCATCGGCGCCATGTAATAGGCGCCGTCGACATCGTAGACGGGCCGCGCCAGCCGCGCGCCGTCCTGCGGCCGCAGGTGGCGGTGATAGCCGCGCTCGACGTCGAGCCAGGGATCGAGCCCGAGCGGCTTGAGCAGGTCGCCGCTCCAGGGGCCGAGCGCGACCACCGCGATATCGGCCGCGAAGGCGCCTGCCGCCGTGCTCGCCTGCCAAACCGCGCCCCGCCGGGCAAGGCCGGTCACCTCGGCCTGCTCGATGCGCCCGCCGCGCGCGACGAAGAGGGCGGCATAGGCGGCGGTGACGGCGCCGGGGGAATCGACCGAGCCGACGGACGGAATCAGGAGCCCGACCGGGAAGATCGGGTTCAGGCCCGGCTCGACCGCCGAGATGCCCTGCCGGTCGAGGATCTGCGAGGCGATGCCGTGGCGCCTGAGGAAATCGTGCTCGGCCTGCGCGGCCGCATGGCCGGCCTCGCTGCGCCAGAGCTTCAGCGTGCCGTTCTCGCGCAGGCGGTGGCTCACGCCCGCCTCGGCCATCAGGGCGCGATGGCGCGGGACCGTGCTTTCGGTCAGCGCCTGGAGCGCGGCGATGCGGGCGGCCGCCTGCGAGGGGCGAGCCTCCCAGAGGAAGCGCAGCAGCCAGCCCGGGCGGGTCAGGGCGCGGCGCCAGCTCAGGTTGAGCGCGGCGTCGCGGTTGCCGAGATAGCCGGCGATCCTGGCGTAGAGCGAGGGATTGTTGAGCGGCACGATCGAGGAGCTGGCGAGGACGCCGGCATTGCCATAGGAGGTCTCGCTGCCGGGCTCCCTGCGGTCGATCAGGGTGACGGCGATGCCGCGCTTCTGGAGCGCGAGCGCGCAGGAGACGCCGAGCATGCCGGCGCCGAGGACGAGGGCTGTGCGGGTCACAGAGGCTCCGTGGCGGTATCGGCCGGCTGCTGCAGCCAGTGGTCGAGAAAGGCGTCGAGCCAGAGCCGGATCGCCGGGTCGTGCAGGAACCAGCCCGGGACATGGGTGTGGCCGAGCTGGGCGCCGGGCATCAGGGTGCGTTCATGGCCGCGCACCGACCAGCGATACATCATCGCGGGCGTGACCTCGGGGTGGAACTGGATGCCGTAGACGCGCGAGGCGGCGCGGATCGCCTGCGTCGGGAAGTCGCCGCCGGTGGCGAGGCATTCGGCTCCCGCCGGGCAGTCGAAGCCGTCGCGGTGCCATTGATAGACCGTCTCGGGCCAGACGAAGCCGGCGGACTCGGCATGGTTCCGGCCGGCCTCGGTCACCGCGAGCGGGTAATAGCCGACCTCGGCCCGGCCTTCGCCATGGGTGTAGACCCGCGCGCCCATATGCTTCGCCAGCATCTGCGCGCCCAGGCAGATGCCGAGGAAGGGCGCATCCTCCTTCAGGCAGGTGCCGATCCAGTCGATCTCGGCCTTGATGAAATCATCGGGGTCGTTGGCGCCCATCGGGCCGCCGAAGATCACGGCGCCGGCATGGTCGCGCATCGTCCCGGGCAGCGCGTCGCCGAAGCGCGGCTTGCGGATGTCGAGGGCATGGCCGCGCGCCTGGAGCAGCCGGCCGACGCGGCCGGGGCTCGAATGCTCCTGATGGAGCACGATCAGGACGGGCTTCGGCGGCCGGGCCGGGGCGGCCCCGGCGAGGGGGCGGGCGCAGCGGGCCGATGGGGGAGGAAAGGCGTGGTCGTTCATCACCAGCGTC
>UBNE01000020.1 GCA_900466745.1 Hyphomicrobiales bacterium
CCCCCCCCCCCCCCCCCCCCCCCCCCCCCCCAACGGCCGCCGAAGGCCCCCGTTCCCGGCTTCAGCCCGCGAAACGCGCCGTCCGTTCCGAACGGCCTGCCCAAAACCTCAGCCCGGCAGGCGATAATCCTTGAACATCTCGCGCAGGGCCGTCTTCTGGATCTTCCCCGTCGCGGTATGCGGGATCGCCTCGACCAGCACGACGTCGTCCGGCAGCCACCATTTCGCGATCTTGCCGGTCATGAAGGCGAGCAGCTCGTCCTTGCCGGGCGCGCGGCCCTCCTTCGGCACGATCACCAGCAGCGGCCGCTCGTCCCATTTCGGATGGGCGACGCCGATCACCGCCGCCTCCGCCACGTCGGGATGGCCGATGGCGAGGTTCTCCAGGTCGATCGAGGAGATCCACTCGCCGCCGGACTTGATCACGTCCTTCGAGCGGTCGGTGACCTGCATGTAGCCGGCCGGGTCGATGGTCGCGACGTCGCCGGTGTCGAAGAAGCCCCGATCGTCCAGGATGTTCTCGTCGCGCCGGTAATAGGCGCCGGCGACCGCGGGGCCGCGCACCTTGAGCCGGCCGAAGGTCCTGCCGTCCCAGGGCAGGTCGCGGCCCTCGTCGTCGGTGAGCCGGAACTCCACCGTAAAGGGCGGGTGCCCCTGCTTGACCTTGAGGTCGTAGAGCGCGTCGCCCGAGAGCCGCTCATAGACCGGCTTCATCGAGCAGAAGGAGCCGAGCGGGCTCATCTCGGTCATGCCCCAGGCATGGGCGACGGTGACGCCGTATTTGCGCTCGAAGGTCTCGGTCATGGCGCGCGGGCAGGCCGAGCCGCCAATGACGACGCGCTGCAGCGTCGAGAGCCGGCCCCCGGTCGCCTCCAGATGCTGCAGCAGGCCGAGCCAGACCGTCGGCACCGCCGCGGTCATGGTCACGCCCTCGCCCTCCAGCAGGTCGTGCAGCGAGGCGCCGTCGAGCCTGGCGCCCGGCATCACCAGCTTGGCCCCGGTCATCGGCGTCGAATAGGCCAGCGACCAGCTATTGGCATGGAACAGCGGCACCACCGGCATCACCGTATCGCGCGAGGACAGGTTCATGTAGTCGGGCGCCGCCAGGGCGAGCGCATGCAGCACGTTGGAGCGGTGCGAGTAGAGCACGCCCTTCGGCCCGCCGGTCGTGCCCGAGGTGTAGCACAGCCCCGCCGCGGTGTTCTCGTCGAGGGCGGCCCAGGCGAAGTCGTCATCGGCCTCGGCCAGCCATTCCTCATAGGCGACGGCGCGTCTGAGGCTGGTCTGCGGCATATGCGCGGCATCGGTCAGCACGACATAGCGCGCGACGCCGGGCAGCTTCTCCTGCAGCGCCTCGATCATCGGCACGAAGGTCAGGTCGAGGAAGACCAGCCGGTCCTCGGCGTGATTGGCGATCCAGGCGATCTGGTCCGGGAAGAGCCGCGGATTGATCGTATGGGTGATCGCCCCGATGCCGCTGATGCCGTACCAGAGCTCGAGATGGCGGTCGCTGTTCCAGGCCAGGGTGGCGACGCGGTCGCCCTGCCGGATTCCCTCCCGCTCGAGGCGCTTGGCGACGCCGAGCGCGCGGCTGCGGATCTCGCGATAGCTGCGCCGCCTGAGCGTCCCGTCCTCGACCGCGCGGGTGACGACCTCGCGCGTGCCGTGCTGGATGGCGGCGTGGTCGATGATGCGATGAAGCAGCAGGGGCCAGTCCTGCATCAGGCCGAGCATGGTCGTTTCTCCCGGGCGTCACCTGTTTTGCGCAGGATAGCGACCGCCTCCCCGGAAAGGGAAGTCAGCCCTTCGGCCCGCGCCTGGCGGGCGGCGCGCCCTTCCGCTCACGCTACGACGCATGACGATCTCGCCTGCCCGGCCGAGATGGTTTAGGTCTGATCCGTCATTCGCCCCGGGGGGACGCCCTTTGCCAGCACCGAAGCCCGCGCCGCAGGCCGCATCCGAGGCCGACCGCGTCTGGTTCCGCGTGATGCGGCTGCATCAGCGCATGCTGACGCAGATCACCCTGCGCATCCGCACGATCGGGCTCTCGATCCCGCAATTCGACCTGCTCTCGACGCTGACCGAGCAGGAAGGCATCAGCCAGAGCGAACTGGCCGAGCGGCTCTACGTCACCAAGGGCAACGTCTCCGGCCTGGTCGACCGGCTGGTGCAGGCCGGGCTGGTCGAGCGCCGCGCCATCGCCGGCGACCGGCGCTCCTATGCCATGCATCTGACCCCGGAAGGCCGCCGCCTCGCCGAGGCCGGCATCGCCATCCAGCGCGATTTCGTCGCGAAGACGCTGGGCCAGCTCGCGCCCGCGGACCTGTCCGAGCTCGACCGGCTGATCGTGCTCTGGCGCGATCTCGCCCGCGCCGTCGATGCCGAACCGGACGCCAATTGAGGTTGCCATGCCTGCCGCTATCGACCTGACCGCCTCGGCCACCGCATTGCGCGCGGCGCTGCTGGCCCGCCGCTTCAGCGCCGCCGCTCTGCTGGAGGCGAGCCTCGCCCGCATCGACGCGCTCAATCCCCGCCTCAACGCCGTCGTCGCGCAGGATCGCGACGCGGCCCGCGCCATGGCGAAGGCCGCCGACGAGCGCATCGCCAACGGCACCGCACGCCCGCTCGAAGGCCTGCCGATCACCATCAAGGACGCCTTCGACGTCGCCGGCCTGCCCTCCTCCGGCGGCCTGCCGGCCTATCGCGAGCGCGTTCCCGCAGAGGACGCCGCGGCCGTCGCGCGGCTGCGCGCCGCCGGCGCCGTCATCCTCGGCAAGACCAACGTCCCGGTCTTCTCCGGCGATTTCCAGAGCTACAACCCCGCCCATGGCGTGACCAGCAATCCCTGGGACGAGGCCCGCTCGCCCGGCGGCTCCTCCGGCGGCGCGGCGGTCGCCGTCGCGACCGGGATGAGCGCCTTCGAGCTCGGCTCCGACCTCGGCTCCTCGATCCGCTGGCCGTCCCATGCCTGCGGCGTCTTCGGGCTGAAGACGAGCTGGGGCCTGGTCTCGACCTGGGGCGCGATCCCGCCGCCGCCCGAGCGCCGCACGGCGCGCAATGTCGACCTGATGGTCGCCGGCCCGATCGCCCGCGCGGCCGAGGATCTCGAGCTGATCCTGCCGGTGATCGCCGGCCCGCGCGATGCGGTGCGCCCCTCCCCGGCCTTGCCCGAGCCGCGCCGCAAAAATGCCGAGGGATTGCGCGTCGCGCTCTGGGCCGACGACCCCTTCGCCCCGGTCGATCGCGAGGTCGCGGAGGCGGTGCGCGAGGCGGCCCGGCGCCTGGCCGGCGCCGGCGCCGTCGTCGAGGACGGCGCCCGGCCCTCGGTCGGCTTCGCCGAGGCCTTCGAGGTCTATGCGCTCTTGAACCACGCCGTCGTCGCCTACGGCCTGCCGCCGAAGATCCGCGCCCGCATCCAGGCGCAGGCGGCCCGCTTCAGCCCGAACGACCTTTCGCATCAGGCCCTGCAGGCCCGCGGCGCCCGGATGACGCCGGGCTTCTACCACCAGCTCGCCCAGCGCCGGCTCGCCCAGAAGCGGCAATGGGCCCGCTTCTTCACGCGCTACGACGTGGTGCTCTGCCCGCCCGCCCCGGTCGCCGCGATCCCGCACGACCACGGCCCGGACATCCATGCCCGCCGGCTGATCGTGAACGGCGAGGAGCGGCCCTATCTCGACTTCCTGCTCTGGGCCGCGCCCGCGACCGGCGCCGACCTGCCGGCGCTGTGCGCGCCGGTGACCCGCTCCGCCGCGGGCCTGCCGCTCGGCGTCCAGATCATCGCGCCCTTCGGCGAGGACCGCACCGCCATCGCCGTCGGCGCCATGCTGGAGGAGCTGGGCGGGCGGTTCACCCCGCCGCCGCTCGTCCGGTGATCCGGAGACCTGGCCGGCGATGAAGCTGCCGGGCGACCCTCGCGCCGGCCCTTCTGAAGCGCCTTTCGACCTGTCCGGGCCGTCATTGCGGGGAGCGTGGCGCCAAAGCCATCCGATGACGGCTCGGGCGGGTCCCGGGCCATGCCATCGACCGTTGCGTCCGCCCGGCGCGAAGCCTTTCCGTTCCGCGCGTCCTGCGGCAGAGTCTACCGTCCCCTGCGCCAAATTCGCTCAACATTTGTGGCCATATCGGCGTATGCTGGCAAGAATATTAAACAGAACCGGGAGCCCGCCATGCTGTCGAACCTCGCCGTCCGGGATATCGAGACCCTCGTCCATCCCTACACCAACCTCGCGACCCATCGCGAAACCGGGCCTCTGGTGCTGGAGAGCGGCAAGGGCATCTACGTCTACGATTCGACCGGCAAGGAATATATCGAGGGCATGGCGGGGCTCTGGTGCACCGGCCTCGGCTACTCCAACCAGGAGCTGATCGAGACCGCCACCGAGCAGATGAAGAAACTGCCCTTCACGCATATCTTCGGCGGCCGCAGCCACGACCCGGCGATCGAGCTGGCCGAGAAGCTGAAGGAGATCGCCCCGGTTCCGATCTCCAAGGTGTTCTACGGCGCCTCCGGCTCCGACGCCAACGACACCCAGGTCAAGATCGTCTGGTATCTCAACAACGCGCTCGGCCGCCCGCAGAAGAAGAAGATCATCTCGCGGCTGAAGGGCTATCACGGCGTCACCGTCGCCTCGGCCTCGCTGACCGGCCTGCCCAACAACCATATCGACTTCGACCTGCCGCTGCCGGGCATCCTGCACACCTCCTGCCCGCACCACTACCGCTTCGCCGAGCCCGGCGAGAGCGAGCAGGATTTCTCCGCACGGCTCGCCGCCGAGCTCGAGGAGATGATCCTGCGCGAGGGGCCGGATACGGTCGCCGCCTTCATCGCCGAGCCGGTGATGGGCGCCGGCGGCGCGATCACCCCGCCGGAGGGCTATTTCGAGAAGGTCAACGCCGTCCTGGCGAAATACGACATCCTCTTCATCTCGGACGAGGTCATCACCGGCTTCGGCCGCACCGGCAAGATGTTCGGCACCGAGACCTATGGCATGTCCGCCGACTCGATCTCGCTCGCCAAGCAGATCACCTCGGCCTATTTCCCGCTCAGCGCCGTGATGATGAACGACAGGATCTACGACGTTCTCGTCGACCAGAGCCGCAAGATCGGCACCTTCGGCCACGGCAACACCTATGCCGGCCACCCGGTCGGCTGCGCCATCGCGGTCAAGACGCTGGAGATCTACCAGCGCGAGAAGATCGTCGACCACGTCGCCAGGGTCGCGCCGACCTTCCTCAAGCGCCTGAACAGGCTGACCGAGCACCCGCTGGTCGGCGAGGCGCGCGGCGTCGGCCTGATCGGCGGCGCCGAGCTGGTCAAGGACAAGCAGACCAAGGCCTCCTTCGAGGTGAAGAAGGGCGTCGGCGCCAAGGCCGTCGCTTTCGCGCTGCAGGAAGGGCTGATCACCCGCGCCATGGGCGACCGCCTCGCCTTCTGCCCGCCGCTGGTCATCAACGAGGCCGAGATCGAGGAGATGTTCGACCGCGCCGAGCGCGCCCTCGACAAGACCCTGGCCTGGGCCAAGGCGGAAGGGCTGTTGGCGGCCTGACCGCCGGCCCATCTGAACGAGAGACCGAGGAAAGCCGGGCGCCGCGCGCCCGGCTTTTCCATGTCGTTTACCAAGACGGCGAAAACGCCCGGGCGCGGCGCGGGCCGCCACGAACAAATCACGATCGCGCCCCGCGGCCGTCCCGATTGGCTGTCAGCCTCCTGAAGTCGGCCAGCGAGACCCGGCCGGCATCGGACAATCAGCGAAGTCAGGAGCCATGATTCATCTCGACGCGCGTTCCACGACGCAGACCCGCAAGGGCTTCCACGACGCTTCGGCGCGGGCGACCTACGCATCGCTTTTCCGCCCCATCGCGATTCAGGCGGTCGCGGCGGGAACCCGGAGGAACTCCGAGGCGTTGAGGGAGTCGGGAGAGCCACGCAAGGCCGATCTGCCAGGCGTGCTCCGCCACGGTTTCGACGACTGAAACCTCCCTTTTCGAGACCCAATGACTGGCCGGCGCGGAGTCCCCCTCCCGCCGGCCTTTTTTCTTGCCCGGTATCCCGAAACGACGATGGCGGGCGCCCGCAGACGCCCGCCATCGCAGAAGAACCGGATCGAGGGATGGATCTCAGACGACGACCACCCGGGCGCCGACCGGCACGCGGTTGAACAGGTCGATCACGTCGATATTGCGCATCCGGATGCAGCCGGAGGAGGCCGAGCGGCCGATCGTCTCCGGCTCGTTGGTGCCGTGGATGCGGTAGAGCGTGTCGTGGCCGTTCTGGTAGAGATAGAGCGCGCGGGCGCCGAGCGGGTTTTCCGGCCCGCCATTCATGCCGCCCGCCACCGGCTTCAGATGCGGCCAGCGCTTGACCATCTCGGCCGGCGGCGTCCAGCGCGGCCACTCGGCCTTGCGCTGCACCACGGCCTCGCCGGTCCAGCCATAGGCTTCGTCGCCGGTGGCGACGCCGTAGCGGATCGCCTTCTTGTTCGGCAGGACGAGATAGAGGAACTTCTCCTTGGTATCGATATAGATCGTGCCCGGCGGCTGGCCGGTCGGATCGCTGATCTCATAGGGAAGGTAAGGCAGGTAGGTATCGAATTTCGGGACGAGCGCGATATATTCGGCGTCGCGGGCCGACAGCTCCGGAGCGGCAACGCTCTTGTACTGGCAGGCGCCCAGCAGGGCCGACACAGCCAGCGCGACGAAAACGGTCTTTTTCATAGTCTCCACCAGAGCAACCCGCAGGCAGCTTTTATGATGAATCGAACGTTAACGCTTCGTATCGCCGAAGGCCGGCCGGAAGGCTCTGGAGGCGATGATCGTGAGCAGGACTAGGCTCTCAACCAGCGCCGCGCAATCTTGTTCCGCGCAGGAATGGGCGCTCGCGGCGCGACCGTGGCAAAGCCGCCACGGTTTTCCGCCCGACTCCGCCGCGACGGACTGAGCTGCCCTTGACGACCCTGCTGATCACCCATCCCGCCGGGCTGCTCCACGCCGCGCCGCCCGGCCATCCCGAGCGCCCCGACCGCCTCAGGGCCGTCGAACGCGCCCTCGAGGCGGAGCGCTTCGCCCCGCTGATTCGGGTCGAGGCGCCGCTCGGCCGGCTCGACGAGATCGCCCTGTGCCACCCGGCCGCCCATGCCCGCGCGATCCTCGACGGCGCGCCGCGGGAGGGGTTCGTCCATCTCGACGCCGATACGGCGCTCTCGCCCGGCACCGTCGAGGCGGCGCTGCGCGCCGTCGGCGGCGCGGTGCTCGGCGTCGACGAGGTGATGACCGGCAAGGCGCGCAACGCCTTCAGCGCCATGCGTCCGCCGGGCCATCATGCCGAGCGCGAGCGCGCCATGGGCTTCTGCTTCTTCAACAGCGCCGCCATCGCGGCGCGCCATGCCCGCAGGGCGCATGGGGCCGAGCGCGTCGCCATCGTCGACTGGGACGTCCATCACGGCAACGGCACGCAGGACATCGTCTGGGACGATGCCGGCGTGCTCTACGCCTCGGTGCACGAGATGCCGCTCTATCCGGGCACCGGCGCGCCCGCGGAGCGCGGCGCGCATGACAATGTCGTCAATGTCGCGCTCTCCTCGGGCGACGGCTCGGATGCGTTCCGCGAGGCCTTCGACATCGCCGTGCTGCCGCGCGTCGCGGCGTTCCGGCCCGATCTGATCGTCGTCTCGGCCGGCTTCGACGCGCATTGGCGCGATCCGCTCGCCGACATCAATCTGCGCGAAGCCGATTTCGCCTGGGCGACGCAGAAGCTGATGGACCTCGCCGACAGGCATGCCGGCGGGCGCCTGGTCTCGGTGCTGGAGGGCGGCTACGACCTCGAGGCGCTGGCGAAGTCCACCGCCGCCCATGTCGGCGCGTTGATGGGCGGCTGAGCGCCGGCCGGCCAGGCGCTACGCCGATGACAGGCGTCAGTCACCCCGGACGGAGCGAGGGGGAGATCCGGAATCCGGGCTGACCTGCGGTCGCCCGGGATGACCCGGGTTTCCTTTGCGGGTGCCTCGGGCGGCGCCTCACTCCAGCGGCTGCGTCTCGGCGATCTCGATGCCGAAGCCGCTCAGGCCGACGAAGGAGCGCGGCGAGGAGGCGAGGTTGACGATCGAGGCGACGCCGAGATCGCGCAGGATCTGCGCGCCGAGCCCGATCTCGCGCCATTGCTGGCTGCGCAGCGCATCCGAGCCCTCCTCCTCGACGCTCTTGATCGGCACGCCGGCGCTGCCGTCGCGCAGATAGATCAGGACCCCGCGCCCGTCCTGCTGGAAGCGCCTGAGCGCGCACTGGATCGAGCCCGCCCCGCCGAGCACGTCGGCCACGACATCGGCGCGGTGCAGCCGGGCCGGCACCTTCTCGCCGTCGCCGAGCTTGCCCATCACGAAGGCGAAATGCTGCGTGTCCTCGAAGGGCGTGACATAGACATGCCCCGTCATCTCGCCGAACGCGGTCTTGACCGGGAAGGAATGCACCCGCTCGACCAGCTTCTCGCGCGACTGGCGATAGGCGATCAGATCGGCCACGGTGATCTGCTTGAGCCCGTGCTTCTCGGCGAAGGCGGTGATCTGCGGGCCCTTCATCACCGTGCCGTCGTCATTGGCGAGCTCGCAGATGACGCCGACCGGCGGCAGCTCGGCGAGCCGGCACAGGTCGACGGCGGCCTCCGTATGGCCGGAGCGCATCAGCACGCCACCATCCTTGGCGATCAGCGGGAAGACATGCCCCGGGCGGACGAAATCGGCGGCGCCCATATTGCCGTTGGCCAGCGCGCGCACCGTGTTGGTGCGCTGCTCGGCCGAGATGCCGGTGGTGAGCCCGTGCTTGACGTCGACGGTGATGGTGAAGGCCGTGCCGAGCGGCGCGTCGTTGGAGGACACCATCGGGTCGAGGCGCAGGCGCTTGGCCTCGCCCGCCGTCAGCGGCGCGCAGACGATGCCGCAGGTGTTGCGGATGATGAAGGCCATCTTCTCCGGCGTGCAGAGCGAGGCGGCGACGATGAGGTCGCCCTCGTTCTCGCGATCGTCGTCATCGGTGACGATGACGATCTCGCCGCGGGCGAAGGCTTCGATGGTCTCGGCGACATTGTTGGACATGGCAGCCTCGCGCGGCCCGGACAGGCCGAGGAAATCGTTGGGGGTGACGGCGCCGCTGGTGGCGGTGGCGATGCGCTCGGCGCTTTCGCGGGAGATCCAGGCAGCGGGATCGTTGCACAGCGCGGTCACGCTGGCCGGCGACAGGCCGACCTGCCTCGCGAAGGCGCTGCGCGCGATCCTGTTCTGCCGGAGCCAGACGTCGAGCTTCATGCCCGCAAGCTAATACGCCCGCGCTTCATCTGCAATGAAATACGGATGCATTTTCAGTACCACTGAAATGCAAGACGCGACGCAGCGGCGAAGTCCCCTCTCCATCATGGCGAGGAGCGAAGCGACGAAGCGCTCAAGGGGAGACCGGGTGAGACGTTTCGACCCGGTTCCCCTGGGTTGCTTCGCTGCGCGCGCAATGACGGCCCGGGTCCCGAGAAGGGCGGCCTGCCTCACTCCTGGAAGGGCCAGCGCGGCTCGACCGCGCCGACCTGTCCGCGATGGCGCAGGTAATGGTCGGCCAGCACGCAGGCGACCATGGCCTCGCCCACCGGCACGGCGCGGATGCCGACGCAGGGGTCGTGGCGGCCCTTGGTGAACATCTCCGCCTCGCCGCCGGTGCGCGTCACGGTGGCGCGCGTCGCCAAGATCGAGGAGGTCGGCTTCACGGCAAAACGCGCGACGATCGGCTGGCCGGTCGAGATGCCGCCGAGAATGCCGCCGGCATGGTTGGAGAGGAAGAGCGGGCGCCCGTCATTGCCGGCGCGCATCTCGTCGGCATTCTCCTCCCCGGAGAGTTCCGCCGCGTGGAAGCCCTCGCCGATCTCGACGCCCTTGACCGCATTGATGCTCATCAGCGCCGCCGCGATCTCGGTGTCGAGCTTGCCGTAGATCGGCGCGCCGAGGCCCGCCGGCACGCCCTCGGCGACGATCTCCAGCACCGCCCCGATCGAGGAGCCGGACTTCCTGATCCCGTCGAGATAGCCCTCGAAGAAGGCCGCGGCCTTGGCATCCGGGCAGAAGAACGGATTGCGGCCGACCTCCTCCCAGTCCCAGTTGGCGCGGTCGATCCTGTGCGGGCCGATCTGCACGAGCGCGCCGCGCACGACCATGCCGGGCACGACTTTCCGCGCGATGGCGCCCGCCGCGACCCGCATCGCCGTCTCGCGCGCCGAGGAGCGCCCGCCGCCGCGATAGTCGCGGATGCCGTATTTCACGTCATAGGTGTAGTCGGCATGGCCCGGCCGGTACTTGTCCTTGATCTCGGAATAGTCCTTGGAGCGCTGGTCGACATTGTCGATCAGGAGCCCGATCGAGGTGCCCGTCGTCACCGGCACGCCGTCGCTCTCGCGGGCGAAGACGCCCGAGACGATGCGGACCTGGTCCGGCTCCTGGCGCTGGGTGGTGAAGCGCGACTGGCCGGGCCGGCGCCGGTCGAGATCGGCCTGGATATCGGCTTCCGTCAGCGGGATCAGCGGCGGGCAGCCGTCGACGACGCAGCCGATGGCGGGCCCATGGCTCTCGCCGAAGGTGGTGACGCGGAAGAGATGGCCGAAGCTGTTGTGCGACATGGCTGCCCGATTGGTTTCGCACCGGCTCTTAAGCCGGATCGGAACGCGGCGAAACCCCGCATGCGCTTCCGCTTGCCCATTGACAAGCCCGGGTCGCGCCCGCTTCAAGGCTCGCCCATGCGCCGCAGGCCACCTTGCCCCTTGCGCTCCTGGCGCCCCGGGAGCCCCATCATCGCGGGATTCTAGCCCCGGGCCGCCCCGTCGCGCGGCTTCGGGGATGCCTCGGTCCGTCCGCCCCGCGCGATCGCAGCGCCGGGCCATCGGGCCAAATCACCTCACCGCTTCCAACCGGGGCTCCGTTTCCGAAGCCCGACCGCCGCGCGGCAACGCCGACCCCAGCACTGCCGCAGCAACGCGGCGCGCGGGGACCGCCCACCGCAGGCCCCAGACGCTCAGGCTCGGCATGAAACCCTTCCGCACGCGCCCCGGCCCCGCCCCGACGGACGCCGTCAGCCTCGCCCGCACCCTGTCCAAGCTGGGCTATTGCTCGCGCAGCCAGGCCGAGAAGCTGGTGCGCGAAGGCCGGGTCGCGGTCGATGGCCGCATCGTCCGCCACCCCGATCTGCGCGTCGACCCGCGCCGGGCGCGGCTGCAGGTCGACGGCGCGCCGGTTTCGGCGGCGCGGCGCGTCTATCTGATGCTGAACAAGCCGCGCGGGCTGGTGACGACCGCCAGCGACCCGGAGGGCCGGCAGACGGTCTATTCCTGCCTCGGCGGGCTCGACCTGCCCCATCTCGCCCCGGTCGGCCGGCTCGACATGGCGAGCGAGGGCCTGCTGCTGATGAGCAACGACACGCGCTGGGCCCAGCGCATCCTCGACCCCGCCTCCGGCGTCGAGAAGACCTATCACGTCCAGATCGACCGGGTTCCCGACCCGCCCTTCATGGCCCGCCTGCGGCAGGGCGCCGTCGACGATGGCGAGGCGCTGTCGCTGAAATCGGCCGCGCTGCTGCGCGAGGGCGACCGCAACGCCTGGCTCGAGATGGTGATCGACGAGGGCCGCAACCGGCAGATCCGGCGGATCGTCGAGGCGACCGGGGCCCAGGTGCTGCGCCTCGTCCGGGTCCGCATCGGCGGCCTCGTCCTCGGCCCGCTGCCCAAGGGCGCGCTGCGCGAGCTGGACCCCGAGGAGACGGCGCTGCCGCTCCTCGGCGGCGCCTCCCCGGCGAATGCGGCGGCGCGCCGGGCCGGCTGAGCGCCGCCCCGCCGCTCAATGCGCGGCGGCCGCCGCCGGCACGGCCGGCGCGCCTTCCCAGCGCGTATGCGCCGGCAGGTTCTCGCCCTTCATGATGACGGTGAGCAGGCCGATCCGGGCATAGTCGCCGACATGGGTGTCGTAGAGCACGGTCGCGCCGGCGCCGACGCAGACGCCCTTGCCGAGCCGGACCCGGCCGGTCTTCATCACCCGGTCCTCGTAGAGATGGGTCTGCAGCGCCGAATGGGCGTTGACCGTGCAGAAGTCGCCGACCTTGATGCAGTCGAACTCGGTGATGTCGGTCGAGTCGAGCCAGACGCCCTTGCCGTATTTCGCGCCGAACAGCATCAGGAACCAGGGCAGGAACGGCGTGCCGCGCAGATACTCGAACAGCACCTTGCCGCCCAGGCCCCAATACATCACCGCGACCGCCTCGGTGCGCATCGCCCACCACGACCACATCGGCTTCATCACCGGCCTGTAGACGCCCATCATCAGCCATTTGACCCCGGCGCAGATCAGCGCCTGCACGGCGGCGATGACCACGGACACGCCCATGAAGGCGGTGACGAGGCCGAGCCAGTCGCCCTCGTTGATCTTCTGCTGCAGCACCGTATCGACCGCGATGGTGCCGAAGGTGATGAACAGCATCGCCGGGAAGGAGGTGTGCAGCGCCTCGAACACGCCGCGCCCGAACTGCTTGGCGAGGGAGGGTTTGTAGGTCCAGTCGTCGCCGAGATCGACCTTCTGCCGCGTCGGCAGCTTGATCGGCGGCGAGCCGAACCAGGTGTCGCCGGCCTGCATCCGGTCGTTGGCCGGCGGCTTCGACTTGATGCCGATCAGCACCCGGTCCGGGATGACGGAGCCCGGCGGCACGACCGCGTCGTTGCCGACGAAGACCTGCTCGCCGGTGCGCGTCTCGGCGAGCCGCATATAGCCGCGGCGCATCTCCTCGTCGCCGAAGACGACCTCGTCGGCGATGAAGTTGCCGGCGCCGATGCCGGTCACGTCGTAGCGGCCGGAGAGGTTGGTCGAGATCTCGGCGCCGCGCCCGATCCGGGCGCCCATCAGCCGGTACCAGGTACGCATATAGATGGTGGCGAAGAGCGAGGAGAGCGTCTCCAGCGTCACCTCGGTCGCCAGCGCCACCGTCCATTTGCGGGCGTAGAAGCCGGAATGGATCGAATAGGAGCCGCTGGTCACCCGCGGCAGGATCGCCCAGCGCAGGGCCGCCATCAGCAGCACGGTGAAGGCGATCAGCCCGATCGCCGTCGGCCAGGACAGCAGCGGCAGGAACCAGAGATAGCTGATCTCGGTCCAGCCGGCGATCCAGTAGTCGATCTTGTCGAACAGCCAGAAGGCCGGGAAGATCGGCAGCAGGCTGACCGGCGGCAGCACGACCAGCATGAAGGCGTAGAAGGCGATCAGCAGCGCGCGGCGCGCCGGGGAGGCCTGCGCCTGCGGCGGCAGCGCGGCGACGTCGACCATGCCGACCTTGCGGCCGGGCGAGCCGTCCCAGATCTCGGCCTCGCCGACATGGCTGCCGGGCGCGATCGCGGTCAGGTCGCCGATCTCGGCATGGTCGCCGATGACGCTGTCATGGCCGATCACCACCGAGGCGCCGGCCGCCACGTCCTTGCCGATCCGGATGCGGCCGATCACCAGCTTGTCGCCGATCGCCTCGCCATTGGCGAAGGTCGTCTTGGTGCCGAAGCTGGCGCCGTCGCCGATCTCGATCAGGTCGATCGCGCCGGCCTCGTAGTCGGAGAGGATGACGTCGCGCCCGACCTTCGCCCCGAGCAGGCGCCAGTAGAAGCGCATCGCCGGCGTGCCCTGGAGCCATTTGACATGGACCAGGCTGGCGACGCGGGCCGCGAACCACCAGCGGAAGTAATAGACGCCCCACAGCGGATAGACCCCGGGCCGGGTGCGTCCCAGCACGATCCATTTCAGCGCGATGGCGATCAGCCCGGTCACCACCATGATCGCGACGTAGATGCCGAGGAGCGCTGCGATCTGGCCGAGCAGCGACAGGTCCTCGCCCGACACGATCATGTAGGTGACGAAGACGCCGAGCCATTGCGCGGTGGAGAGCCCGATGATCACCGGCAGCACCGCGGCCTGCGCCAGCCCGCAGAGGAAGCGGCGCAGGAAGGGCGGCGGCGTGAAGGAGAGGTCCTCGGCGGCGGCCGCGCCGCGCTCGTCGAGGAGCGCGGCCATGCCCCGCAAAGTCCGCGCGCCATAGACGTCCTGCAGCGTGATCCCGGCATAGGCCGGCGTCTCGCGCACGATCGAGATGAAGCGGGCGGCGAGCAGCGAATGCCCGCCGAGATCGACGAAAAAATCGGCTTCCAGCGGCAGGCTGGCCGCGCCGAGCACCCGCCTGGCTGCCTCGAGCAGGGCGGCCTCCGTGGCGTTGCGCGGCGGCTCCTGCTCGCCGTCGCTGCTCGGCGCCGTCAGCGGCGCCGCCTTCAGCATCTTGCGGTCGACCTTGCCGGAGACCATGCGCGGCAGCGAGCCGACCGCCTCGAAATGCGCCGGCACCATATAGGGCGGCAGCTTCTCGCGCAGCGCGGCCCTGAGCGCCGGACCGTCGACGCCCACGCCCGGCTCGGGCACCACGAAGGCGACCAGCCGCTCGATGCCGTCGTCGCTGCGCAGCACGACCGCCGCCTGGGCCACGCCGGGCTCGTCGGCGAGCTTCGATTCGATCTCGCCGAGCTCGACGCGGAAGCCGCGGATCTTGATCTGGTCGTCGATGCGGCCGTGGAAGACGATGTTGCCGTCGCCGTCGAGGCTGACCGCATCGCCCGAGCGATAGAGGATCGGGTCCTCGTTATCGGCGACGCCGGAGAACGGGTTGGCGATGAACTTCTCGGCGGTGAGGTCGGGGCGCCCGTGATAGCCCCGGGCGATGCCGGGACCGCCGATCAGCAACTCGCCCTGCTCGCCGGGAGGGACGAGATGCAGGCTCTCGTTGACGACATAGGCGGTATAGTTCGGGATCGGCCGGCCGATCGTCACCGCCTCGCCCGGCACCACCTCGGCGGCGGTGGCGACGACGGTGGCCTCGGTCGGGCCGTAGGTGTTGAGGATGCGCCGGCCGGGCCTGGACCATTTCTGCACGATCGCTGGCGGCAGCGCCTCGCCGCCGAGCAGGATGAGGCGCAGCGACGGCACGTCGGAAGGCAGGATGCCGAGCAGCGTCGGCACCGTGTCGATGATGGTGACGCCGGCCTCGCTCAGGATCGCGGGCAGCTTCTCGGCGTCGCCCATCGTCTCGGGCGAGGCGACGAACAGGGTCGCGCCGACCAGATAGGGCGTCCAGATCTCCTCCATCGAGAGATCGAAGGCGACGGATGCGCCCTGGAACACGACATCCTCCGGGCCGAAGCCGTAGACGGCGTTCCCGGCGCGCAGGAAATGGCAGATGTTGCGGTGGCTGATGACGATCGCCTTCGGCGTGCCGGTCGAGCCCGAGGTGTAGATCAGATAGGCGGGATGGTCCTTGGTCAGCCCGGCCGGGCGCGCCGGCGGCTCGACCGCGTCCGCGCCGGCGGCGAGCGCATCCGGCGTCCAGACCTTGCGGCCGGTCTCCTCGGCGCGCGCCAGCCAGCCGCCGCAGGTGACGATGCCCTTGGCCTGCGCGTCGTCGAGGCAGGTCGCGATGCGCTCGACCGGCGCCTCGGCGTCGAAGGGCACCCAGGCCGCGCCCGCGCGCGTGATCGCGATCTGGGCGATCAGCAGCTCGATGCCGCGCGGCATCCACAGGCCGACCATGTCGCCGGGCCCGACGCCGGCCAGATGCAGCCCGCGCGCCTGCCGCCCGGCCGCGACCCAGACCTCGGCATAGCTCAGCCGGCGCACGCCGTCGGTCAGGGCGGCGTGGTCGGGCCGCGCCGCGACGGTCGCGGCGAAGATCTCGGCGAGCACCTCGTCGCGCAGCAATTCCGGACGTTTCTCGCCGGCCAGCATGGCGAGCGGCTTCGCCGCCGCATCCGCCGCCGCCGACAGCTTGCTCATATCGTTCATGGCGCCCCGCTGCGCTCGACGGCCGACCGATGGCGGGAGGCTGCCGCCTCCGCATCCTTCATTCGCACCTTGTCACGCACCTTTAAAGAAACCCGGAATCGTCGCTCTGATCGCCGCGTCGTCCGGTCGAGCCCCCCGGCCGGGCAAGCCGCCGCTCCATGCGGATCTGCTAGCATATCCGCCCTGCCAGATCACCCGTGAACCGACGATGAATGGCGGCGTCCGGCCGCGGCCGGCAGGCCTCCAAGGCCCGATGCCGTCACGGGCGAAAGCGGCGTCCCAGAGACATCCGGCGCATCGGGAGGCGGCGGCGCCGACCCCCGCCTTCGCATGGTTTCGCCGCGCGCTCGGCCGCCACGGGCCCCGGCGGCGGCTTCAGAGCCAGTCGGCCCTGTCGCCCTCGACGACGAGCAGCTTGCCCTGCCAGATCTCGACCATCGCCGCCTTCTGCGGGGCGACGGCCCCGACCAGCGCCAGGATGGCGCGCGCCACGCCGCCATGGCTGACGATCACCGTCTCGCGCTCCAGCCCGGCCAGGACCGGCCGGACCCGCTCGGCCAGCATCCGGTAGCTCTCGCCGCCCGGCGGCACGAAGCCCCATTTGTCGCGCTCGCGCAGATGCGCCTGCTCGCGCTCGGCCTTGCGGATCTCCCGCCAGGTGAAGCCTTCCCACGTCCCGAAGGTCAGCTCCCTGAGCCGGTCGTCGACCCGATAGGCCCCGGCGGCCAGGTCGAGGTCGCGGCGCAGGATGTCCATGGTCTCGCGCGCCCGGCCCATCGGCGAGCAGATGTAGTCGAGCCCGGCGAAGCCCGGCTCCAGCGCCTTGAGCCGGCCGGCGGCCTCGGCCGCCTGCTCGCGGCCGAGCGCGTTGAGCGGGATGTCCTGCCCGCCCTGCAGGCGGCCTTCGCGATTCCAGTCGGTTTCGCCGTGGCGGACGAGGACGAGCCGGTGCGGAAGCGAGAGCGGAACCATGCCCGGCTTCTGCACGGCTCTTTCCCGAAGGTCAAAGCCTTCCGCGCCCCGGCCTCCCGCCCGGAGCCGATCGCGACGATCCGTCGCTTGCTGTGGTGCAAAATCGACAGTCTGTGTATAGCCCAGCGCGACAAGGGTCGTCGTCCCCGCCGCGCGCGGGCGGCCGGGCGACCCAGCCGCCCCGGACCGCCATGCCCCCTGCTCTCACCCTTCCCGATGGCCGCAGCCTCCCGCTCGATGGCGGGCCGCTGCTGATGGGCATCGTCAACGTCACCCCGGATTCCTTCTCCGACGGCGGGCAGCTCGGCAGCGCCGAGGCGGCGGTAGCGCACGGCCTGCGCCTCATCGCGGAGGGCGCCGCGATCGTCGACATCGGCGGCGAATCGACCCGGCCCGGCCACGCGACCGTCGACGCCGCGACGGAGCTCGCCCGGGTGCTCCCGGTCGTCGCCGGGCTGAAGGCGCGGACGGAGATCCCGATCTCGATCGACACCTACAAGGCCGAGGTGGCGGAAGCGGCGCTCGCCGCCGGAGCCGCGATCGTCAACGACGTCTGGGGCGCCCGGCGCGATCCACGCATCGCCGCGGTCGCGGCGAAGGCGGGGGCTCCGCTCGTGCTGATGCACAACCGCGACGCGGCCGACGCCTCGCTCGACATCTTCGACGAGGTGATCGGCTTTCTCGAAGGTTCGATCGCCATCGCGACGGCCGCCGGCGTGCCGCGCCGGCAGATCGCGGTCGATCCCGGCATCGGCTTCGGCAAGACGCCGCGGCAGAACCTCGACCTGATCCGCGAGCTCGACCGGCTCAGCGTGCTCGGCTGCCCGATCCTGCTCGGCGCCTCGCGCAAATCGACGCTCGGCCTCGTCACCGGCCGCAAGGTCCCGGCCGAGCGCCTTGCCGCCACCCTCTCCGCCCATCTCTACGGCGCCAGCCGCGGCGCCGCCATCCTGCGCGTCCACGATGTCGCGCCGCATGTCGACGCGCTCAGGGTCTGGGCCGCCATCGCGGACGAAACGAAGGTGATCCCGTGAGCGAAACCGGCCAGATCCTGATCGAGCAGCTCGACATCTACGCCTATCACGGCTTCTTCTCGGAAGAGGAGCGGCTCGGGCAGCGCTTCGTGATCGACCTCGTGCTCGACGTCGACCTGCGCGCCGCCGCCGAGAGCGACCGCCTCGCCGACACGGTCGATTACGGCCGCGCCGTGGCGATCGTCAGCGCGGTCTTCACCGCCCGGCGCTATCAATTGCTGGAGAGCGCCGCCCGCGCCGTGGCGCTCGCGCTGTTCGAGGCCTTCGCCCCCATCGCCGCCATCGCGGTCACGCTGCGCAAGCCCGCCCCGCCGATCCCGGCGACGCTGGGCTCCGTCGGCGTCAGGCTGAGCTTCCGGCGTGGCGACTGAAGCGGCCCTCGCCCTCGGCGGCAATCTCGGCGATCCGGTCGCCGCCTTCGCCGCCGCGCTCGCCGCCCTGCGCCGCCATCCCGGCATCCGGCTCGGGCGGCTGTCGCCGGTCTACCGCACCGCGCCCTGGGGCAAGACCGACCAGCCCGAATTCCTGAACATGGCCGCGCTGGTCGAGACGACGCTGGCAGCCGAAGAGCTGCTCGCGCTCTGCCTCGCGCTGGAGCGGGCCGGCGGGCGCGAGCGCCGCGAGCGCTGGGGGCCGCGCACGCTCGACATCGACATCCTGACCTATGGCGAGGAGGCGATCGACCGGCCGGGCCTCCAGGTTCCGCATCCGCGCATCGCCGAGCGCGCCTTCGTGCTGGCGCCGCTGGCGCAGATCATGCCGGACCGGTTGATCGGCGGCCGGACGGTCACAGCCCTGCTGAAGGCGGTCGCAGACGAAACGATCCGCCGCGACGAGGCCTCGACCCGACGCCTACAGACCCTGCTCGCCTGAAGCGCAGCCGCCCTACTCGCTGTAAAGCTCACGCAGGACCTCGAGTGCAGCGGTCAGCGTATCGGGCGGTACCGCGCCGAGCCGCTTGACCAGCCGCTTCTTGTCGATGGCCCGGCTCTGTTCGAGGAGGATCAGCCCATCCACGCCTTGGAAGCTGACCGGCACACGATAGCCGGCAGGTCGGCCCTTGGACGTCATCGGAGCGACGATGACCGTTCGCAGATGATCGTGGATTTCGGCCGGCGAGATGATCAGGCAGGGCCGTGTCTTGCGGATTTCACTGCCGACAGTCGGATCGAGCGTCGCGAGCCATATCTCGCCACGCATCACCATACGAGCTGCTCATCCTCGTCATTTGCGAATTCCGGCCAGAGCAAAGCGTCGTCGCCCGCGGCGGCGAGGCGCTTCGAATCCTCCGCCCAACCGGCACGCGGCATCCGCTTCACAGGCTGAACGACGAGGCGGCCCTGCTCGACCGCCAGTTCGACCGGATCGCCCGCCTTCGCGCCGATCTCGGCCAGCAACGGCTTGGGAATGACGATCCCGGCCGAGTTGCCGATCTTTTTGATCGCACTCTGCATCGCAGCTCCTCCATGTGAAGGAAAAGCTAGCAGATCAGGACCGTTGTTACAACGAAGTTATAACAAAACGCTGACGACGATCTCGCTCACTCGCCCTTTTCAAGGGTGATATCGGGCGCGGTCGGCACCTTCATGCCGACGACATGATAGCCGGCGTCGACATGCAGCACCTCGCCGGTGATGCCGCGCGACATGTCGGAGACGAGGAACACCGCCGTCTCGCCGACCTCCTCGATCGTCACCGTACGGCGCAGCGGCGAATTGTACTCGTTCCAGCGCAGGATGTAGCGGAAATCGCCGATGCCCGAGGCGGCCAGCGTCTTGATCGGCCCGGCCGAGATCGCGTTGACGCGGATCTTGGAGGGACCGAGATCCGCGGCGAGATACTGCACGCTCGATTCCAGCGCGGCCTTGGCGACGCCCATGACGTTGTAATGCGGCATCCATTTCTCGGCGCCGTAATAGGTCAGGGTCAGCAGCGAGCCGCCATCCGGCATCAGCTTCTCGGCGCGCTGGGTGATCGCCGTGAAGGAATAGCAGGAGATCAGCAGCGACTTGGAGAAGTTCGCCTCGGTCGTGTCGACATAGCGGCCGGTCAGCTCGTCCTTGTCGGAGAAGGCGATGCAGTGGACGACGAAGTCGAGCTTGCCCCAGAGCTTCTCGACCTCGGCGAAGACCGCGTCGATCGTCGCGCCGTCGGTGACGTCGCAATGGCCGACGACATGGCCGCCGAGCTCCTTCGCCAGCGGCTCGACCCGCTTCTTCAGCGCGTCGCCCTGATAGGTGAAGGCGAGTTCCGCGCCCGCATCCGCTGCCGCCTTGGCGATGCCCCAGGCGATGGAGCGGTTGTTCGCGACGCCCATCACGAGCCCGCGCTTGCCCTTGAGGAGATTGGCGGTCGGCGAAACGGCGCTGGAATCAGGCATGGGAAACCCGCAGATGAACGATTGAGCAGGTCTCTTAGAACAGTCGCAGGGAAGTGGGAACCGCTTTTGCGGGCTGTCCCCACGCCAGAAACGCCGGCTAAGGCCCCGGGCGGGCCGCCCGGGCCCTTCTGACCACCCGCAGGGCGGCCGCGCTCAGTCGGCCCGCTCCTTCATCAGCGCGGTCAGCTCGGCGTCGCTCGCCGGCATCTCGATGTCGATCGCGACGAAGAGGTCGCCGACCGCGCCCTTCTCGCCCTTCAGCCCCTTGCCGCGCAAACGGAACTGCCTGGTCGTGCCGGTCATCGGCGGGATCGTCATCTCGACCGCGCCGGTCAATGTCGGCACATGCAGCGGCCCGCCCAGCACCGCCTTGGCGAGCGGCACGGCAACGCGCGTGCGCAGATCGTTGCCGTCGACGGTGAAGCGCGGATCGGGCTTGACCTTGATGGTCATCAGTACGTCGCTGGCCTCGCCAGAGAAGGGATCGGTCTGGCCGAGCCCGCGCAGCCGCATGACCTTGCCGTCGCTCACCCCCTCCGGGATGGTGATCTCGACCTCGCGCCCGCCGGGCAGCTTGACCCGCCGCGAGGCGCCGCCGACGGCCTGCGCCAGCGTCACCTCCAGCGTGAAGCTCTGCTCCGGCGGTTTCTGCGGCTCGGCCCTGCCGCGCGCACGCCGGCCGGCCTCGCCGAAGAGCGAGGAGAAGATGTCCGAGGCGTCGAAGCCGGCATCGCCGCCGCGGCCGAAGGGCGCGCCGCCCTGGCCGAAATTGAACTCGAAGCCGCCTGCCCTTCCGCCGCGGCCGCCCATCCCCGCGCCCATGCCCTCGAAGCCCTGGAAGCGCGGCTTGCCCTCGGCGTCGATCTCGCCGCGGTCGAACTGCTTGCGCTTGGTCTCGTCGCCGATGATCTCATAGGCGGCGTTCAGCTCGGCGAACTTGTCCTGCGCCTTGGGGTCGCTGCGGTTGCTGTCGGGATGCAGTTCCTTGGCGCGGCGGCGGAAAGCCTTCTTGATCTCCGCGTCGCTCGCGCCGCGGGCGACGCCCAGAACCTGATACGGGTCGCGCATCCAAAAACCTCGTTCCACGCAAACGGGACGGCCTCGCCGGCGGCGGGCCGTCCGCTTCGCTCTATCTGGTGATGGTGTGGCCCGTACGCAACATCCTGCCGGCTCCGGCTTCTTTCCGCCTTTTCCGGCCGCCGCGGGAGGCTAGCCCAGCCCCTTCCAGGGCTCCATGTCCTTGACCGCCCAGTCGCCGCCGGAAGGGCGGCAGGCCGTGCCCTGCAATTTGAGCGGCTGCGTCTGCGTCTGGACGCTGGCGATGAAGGCGCGGCAGATCTCGTCCGAGCGCAGGAAGGGGCCGCCGACCGGCACGAAGGAGCCCTTGATCCCGGTCTGCGGATTGTCCCAGGAGACAGCGGCGCCGTTGCCCTGCGGGTCGAGCGCCACCGCCATGGCGCCGTCGGCCCGGCGCAGATCCTCGGGGCCGAGCTCGCTGGCGAGATGGCCGAGCCCGGCGGCCTTGTCCGGCCCGCGCGCCGGCAGGACGGCGGAGGTCGTCGCGACCTCGTCCTCGCTCTTGCTCGACAGGCCGAGAATCGGGAAGGACACCGAGCAGCCGGCGCACAGCAGGCCCAGCGCGACCGCGGCGGCAGCGACGCATGCGCGCATGGGCGCCGTGCGCCGAGGAAGGCTTTGGAACGTCTGTGCCCCTGCCCTATATAAACCAGCCGCCCGAAACCGGATCACTTCCCCGCTCGCCCACGCCCACTGACCATTGTGGAGGATTAGACTGTGCAACCGTTAACGAGCGGTGACTTCACCCAGGAAAACGAGCCTTTCGCCTTGTTTCAGAGCTGGTTGGACGAGGCGGCCAAATCCGAGCCGAACGACCCGAACGGCATGGCGCTTTCCACCGTCGACGCAGACGGCCTGCCCAACAGCCGCATGGTGCTGCTCAAGGGTCATGGCCCGGACGGTTTCGTCTTCTACACCAACACCGAAAGCCAGAAGGGCCAGGAACTGCTCGGCCAGCCCAAGGCGGCGGCGCTGTTCCACTGGAAGAGCCTGCGCCGGCAGATCCGCATCCGCGGCCCCGTCGAGCCGGTGAGCGACGCCGAATCGGACGCCTATTTCCAGTCGCGCCCGCGCGACAGCCGCATCGGCGCCTGGGCCTCGCAGCAGTCGCGCCCGCTGGAGAGCCGCTTCGCGCTGGAGAAGGCGGTGGCGAGCTATACGGTGAAGTTCGGCATCGGCGAGATCCCGCGCCCGCCGCATTGGCGCGGCTTCCGCATCGTTCCGGTCTATATCGAGTTCTGGCGCGACGGCGCTTTCCGTCTGCACGACCGCATCGTCTTCCGCCGCGCCTCGGCCGCCGAGCCCTGGACGAAGACGCGCCTCTACCCCTGAGGACATTCCCATGGCGATGCCGAAATTCGACTTTCCCAAGACCGAGGCCGGCAAGCGCCCGGTGATGCTGCTGACCGGGGCAAGCCGCGGCATCGGCCACGCCACGGTGATGCAGTTCGCCATGGCGGGCTGGCGCATCCTCTCCTGCTCGCGCCAGGCCTTTTCCGACAAGTGCCCCTGGCCGTCGGGCGCCGACGACCATGTCCAGATCGACCTCGGCGACCCCGAGGACACGATGCGCGGCATCGCCGAGATCAAGAAGCGGCTGGTCGCCGAGGGCGGCAAGCTCAACGCGCTCGTCAACAATGCCGGCATCTCGCCGAAAGGGCCGAAGGGCGAGCGGCTCGGCGCCGCCACCACCTCCTTCAACGACTGGCACAAGGTCTTCCAGGTCAATTTCTTCGCGCCGATCATGCTGGCGCGCGGCCTGCTCGACGAATTGACCGCCGCCAGGGGCGCGATCGTCAACGTCACCTCGATCGCGGGCTCCCGCGTCCATCCCTTCGCCGGGGCGGCCTATGCCACCTCCAAGGCCGCGCTCGCCAGCCTGACCCGCGAGATGGCGGCCGATTTCGGCCCGCTCGGCATCCGCGTCAACGCCATCTCGCCGGGCGAGATCGACACCGCGATCCTCTCGCCGGGCACCGAGAAGATCGTCGCGACCCTGCCGATGAAGCGCCTCGGCAAGACCGAGGAGGTCGCCAAGGCGATCTATTTCCTCTGCACCGACGCCTCGAGCTACGTCACCGGCTCGGAGCTCCACATCAATGGCGGGCAGCACGTTTGAACGAAGGCCGCCCGCGATGAGCCCCGGGGACGGGCAGGTCATCCGCTTCCCCGCCGCCGGCAAGACGCCGGCCCGGCCGGTGCTGGCGGCCTCCGTCGCGGTCTTCCGCGACGGCAAGGTGCTGCTCGCGACCCGGACGAAGCCCCCCGCCGACCGGCTCTGGTCGCTGCCCGGCGGCAAGGTCGAGGCTGGCGAGACGCTCGAGGAGGCCGCCCTGCGCGAGCTCGCGGAGGAGGTCGGCGTCAGCGCCCGCATCCTCGGCTTCAACCGCCATGTCGAGATCTTCGGCCGCGATGCGCAAGGCGCGGTGACGCATCACTTCGTCGTCGCCTCCTTCTTCGGCGAATGGCTCTCCGGCGAGCCCCGGCCCGGCCCGGAAGCGGGGGCGGTGATGTGGGCCGATCCGCTGCGGCTCGGCGGCCTTCCGACCACGCGCGAGCTCGGCGAGGTGCTGCGCCGGGCCCACAGGCTCTATGCCGGGGAGGCTCCGGCATGAGGCCGCTCGCCGCCCTGCTCGCCGGCCTGGTCGCGCTCGCCCCCGCGGCCGCCCTTGCCCAGCAGCGCCCCCCCGCGCCGGCGAGCAAGCCGGCCGAGCCGGCGGCGCCGGAGCCGGACGGCCCGCCCTATGAGCCGCAGCTCCTGCAGCTCGCCGAGATCATGGGCTCGCTCGCCTATCTGCGTACGCTCTGCGGCGGCAAGGAGGCCCGGGACTGGCGCGACCGCATGGCGGCGCTGGTCGAGGCGGAGGGGCGCACGCCGCAGCGGCGCGACCGCCTGACGGCGGCGTTCAACCGCGGCTTCAAGGCCTATGCGCTGACCCACCGCGCCTGCACCGATGCCAGCCAGGAAGCCGCCTCCCGCCTCGCCGACCAGGGCGGGCAGCTCTCGCGCACCCTCGCCGGGCGCTATGGCGGATAGGCAACAACTGTTGCCCGAATGCGCTCTTCGGTGGAATTCTTGGCTTCGCGTTAACCTTTCTTAAACGCCACGGTAGCGTGCCGCTCTGGCACGGCTTATGACTGGATCGTCACCAAACGTCGCGATCCGGCGCAGAACCGGCGCGATTCGCTCCAGCCAGAGGCCACAGAGTCCCGTCTCGATGTCGATCCTTTCAGACGACCCGATGCTCGACCCGAACCTCCCCGAGGACCATGGCGACGCGCGCCGCGTCGCCTATGGTTACGTCGAGGACGCCTTCGCCGAAGGCCAGCAGGACGGGCTCGATTCCGACGCCATGGCCCATGCCGCCCTGTTCGCGGCGCTGCGCACGCTGGTCGAGACCTATGGCGAGGAAGCGACCGCCGTCTTCACCGAGGCCCTGCCCGAGAAGGTCCGCTGCGGCGCCTTCACCAGCGGCACGCGCCACTGACCTCGGGCTTGGGCCACTGACCTCCTACGCCGCTCCGGGGACAAGCCCGGCCGGCGCCCGAGCCACCCAACCACACGACATCCGTTTCCGCCGCGCCGCGGAGCTGCCTCCGGGCGCGGCATCGCCTCATCCTCGCGGTAGCGCCTCCAGGAAGCGGGCCGGCTCGCCCTGCGACGGCGTGGTCAGCTCGCCCTCCCACATCACCTTGAGGCCGCGCACATAGGTGCCGACCGGCCAGCCGGTGACGGTGACGCCGTCATAGGGCGTCCAGCCGCATTTCGAGGCGTTCCAGGCATTGGTGATCGTCTCGCGGCGCTTGAGGTCGACGATGGTGAAATCGGCATCCCAGCCGACCGCGATCCGGCCCTTGCCCTCGAGCCCGAAGATGCGCTGCGGCCCGGCGCTGCTGAGGTCGACGAAGCGCTCCAGCGAAAGCCTGCCGGCATTCACATGGTCGAGCATGATCGGCACCAGCGTCTGCACGCCCGGCATGCCGGAATGGCTCGCCGGATAGGGGTGGTGCTTCTCCTCATGCGTATGCGGCGCGTGGTCCGAGCCGAGCACGTCGACGATGCCCTGCTCGACGCCCCACCAGATGCGCCGGCGGTGGCTGTCGTCGCGGATCGGCGGGTTCATCTGGGCGTAGGTGCCGAGCCGCTCGTAGCAATCCGGCGCGACCAGGGTCAGATGGTTCGGCAGCACCTCGACGGTGGCAACGTCCTTGTGATCCTTCAGGAAGACCATCTCCTCGCCCGTCGAGATGTGCAGGATATGGACGCGCGCGCCGGTCTCGCGCGCGATCCGCACCAGCCGCTGGGTGCAGGTCAGCGCCACCTCGGGCGAGCGCCAGACCGGATGGCTCGACGGATCGCCCGCGACGCGCAGGGGCATGCGCTCGCGCAGCATCATCTCGTCCTCGGAATGGAAGGCGGCGCGCCGGCGGGTGCGCTTCAGGATCTCGGCGACGCCACGGTCATCCTCGACCAGCAGGTCGCCCGTCGAGGAGCCCATGAAAACCTTGATGCCGGCCGCACCGGGCAGCCGCTCCAGATCCGGCACGTCGCCGGCGTTCTCATGCGTGCCGCCGACCCAGAAGGCGAAGTCGCAATGCATGCGATGGCGCCCGCGCCTGACCTTGTCGGCCAGCGCCTCGGGCGTCGTCGTCTGCGGAATCGTGTTCGGCATCTCGAAGACGCAGGTCACGCCGCCGAGCGCGGCCGCGCGCGAGCCGCTCTCCAGATCCTCCTTGTGGTCGAGCCCCGGCTCGCGGAAATGCACCTGGGAATCGATCACGCCCGGCAGGATGTGCAGCCCGGTGCAGTCGACGACCTCGCCGGCCGAGGCGCGGCCGAGATCGCCCAGCGCCATGATCTTGCCGCCGGCGACGCCGACGTCGCGCGCGACGCGGCCGTCCTGGTTCACCACCGTGCCGCCCTTGAGGATGACGTCATAGGTCTGGGGCATGGCGGATCTCCGGTTTCTGGCGGATTTGCAATGGAAGCCGAACCGTCATCCCGGACAAGCGGCGAAGCCGCGCCGATCCGGGATCCATGCCGGAACGCCTCAGGCATGGATCCCGGATCTCCGCTTCGCTGCATCCGGGATGACGGCGTAGCTTATAAGACGGATGGAGGGAGTTAGCCCAAAGCTGGTGCATAGGCGAGTTGAGAAAGCCGCCGAAGCCGCCTACCTATCGCCTCGGTTCGCAGGAGCAGCAGCATGTCCGCCACCCGATTGATCGACCGCGGCGTCGTCCGCGTCAGCGGCGAGGACGCCCGCGACTTCCTCGACAACATCGTCACCAACGCGATGGAGACGGTGACGCCGGAGCGCGCCGGCTATGGCGCGCTGCTGACGCCGCAAGGCAAGATCATCTGCGACTTCTTCATCGTGGCGCTCCCGGCGGAAGACGGCGGCGGCTTCCTGCTCGACACGCCCCTGCTCCAGACCGCGGACCTGATGAAGCGCCTGAAACTCTACAAGCTGCGCGCCAAGGTGGCGCTCGACGACCTGAGCGAAGCCAGCGCCGTGCTCGTCTCCGCCGATGGCGCGCCGCTGCCGGCCGATGCCGGCTTCGTCTACGAGGATCCGCGCCTGCCGGCCCTCGGCCAGCGCGCCATCGCCGATGCCGCCGGCATCGACAGCCTGGTCGATGCCGGGCCCGAGGCCTATCACGCCCGCCGCATCGGGCTCGGCGTGCCGGCTGGCGGCCGCGACTTCCCCTATGGCGACACCTTCCCGCACGAGGCGCTGCTCGACCAGCTCGGCGGCGTCTCCTTCAGGAAGGGCTGCTATATCGGGCAGGAGGTGGTGTCGCGCATGCAGCATCGCGGCACGGCCCGCACCCGCGTCGTGCCGATCGTCTTCGACGAAGGCATCGCCACCGAGACGGGCGCCGAGGCGACCGCAGGCGGCAAGCCGCTCGGCACCGTGGGCTCCGGCGCGAACGGCAAGGCGCTCGCCTTGCTGCGGCTCGACCGGCTGGCCGATGCCATGGCCGCCGGCCAGACGCCGCTCGGCGGCGGCCTCGCCTTCCGTCTCGCGGAAAAACCCGACTTCATCCGCTTCCCCTTCCCCGGCGAGCCGGGCTTCGGCGCCGCCGCGGGAGCCGCATCGTGAGCGAAGCCCTCGCCCCGACCGAGGAACGCGGCGCGATCCAGGGGCCGGACGGCAAGTTCCGCTGCCGCTGGCCGGGCACCGACCCGCTCTACCTCGCCTATCACGATACCGAATGGGGCGTGCCGGAATATGATTCCCGCGCGCTCTGGGAGAAGCTGATCCTCGACGGCTTCCAGGCCGGCCTGTCCTGGATCACCATCCTGCGCAAGCGCGACGCCTTTCGCGCCGGCTTCGCCGGCTTCGAGCCCGAGAGCGTGGCCCGCTTCGGCGAGGCCGATGTCCAGCGCCTGCTCGCCGATCCCGGCATCATCCGCCACCGCGGCAAGATCGAGGGCACGATCAGGAGCGCGCAGGCCTATCTCAGGATCAGCGAGCGCGAGCCCTTCGCCGATTTCCTGTGGAAGCATCTCGACGGCCGCGTGCTGCAGAACAGCTTCCGCACGCAGGGGGAGGTGCCGGCCCAGACCAAGGTCTCCGAGGCGATGTCGAAGGAGCTGAAGAAGGCCGGCTTCACCTTCTGCGGCCCGACCATCGTCTATGCCTTCATGCAGGCCTGCGGGCTGGTCAACGACCACCTGACCGGCTGCTTCCGCTGGAGCGAATGCGCCGCGCTCGCACGCGACACGCGCGCGGCATGACAATGGATCGCCCACACTCAGCCCTCATCCTGAGGAGCCGCGAAGCGGCGTCTCGAAGGATGCTCCCGGAGGCTCCCGGGGCGGCTGGACCATCCTTCGAGACGCAGGCCGTTGGCCTGCTCCTCAGGATGAGGTCTCGCGGGGCAGCCTCCTCGGTGGCCGGGCTCTGACCATGGCCCGCGCCCCCGAACCGCCGCGCGCCTGGCAGCGCATGCTCTCGGGCCGGAGGCTCGACCTGCTCGACCCCTCGCCGCTCGACATCGAGATCGAGGATATCGCCCATGGCCTCGCCCGCGTCGCGCGCTGGAACGGCCAGACCCGCGGCGCCCATTCCTTCTCGGTGGCGCAGCATTGCCTGCTGGTCGAGGCCATCGCCGGCCATCTCAACCCGGGCTGGAGCAGCGAATGGCGCCTGATGGCGCTGCTGCACGACGCGCCCGAATACGTCATCGGCGACATGATCTCGCCCTTCAAGGTGGTGATGGGCGACGCCTATAAGAGCGTGGAATTGCGCCTGCTCGCCGCGATCCATCTGCGCTTCGGCCTGCCGGCGGCGACGCCCGCTATCCAGAAGCGCAGGACCAAAGAGGCCGACACCATCGCCGCCTTCCTCGAAGCCACCAGGCTCGCCGGCTTCGGCCGGGAGGAGGCGCTGAAGTTCTTCGGCCGGCCGCAGGCGCTGCCTTCCGCCGTGCTCGCCTGGCTCGAGCCGCTCGACACCGAGACGGCGCAGGCGCGCTTCCTGGAGCGCTTCGGCGCGCTTACTGCGTCAGCCGGACCTGGCTGATCTCGCTCGCGATCGCCTTGAAGACCGGGCTGAGATCCGAAGCCTGCTTGACCTCGTAGTACATATCCGTCCGGCTGGCGCAGTCGCGCAGCATGGACGCGTTCCCGTCCATCACGCGGATCGTGTAGAGGTTGATCCCGTCCGCCTTGATGTTGGCGCAGGCGAGCTTGGTGCGGGCGTCCACTGCGGAGCTCGAGCTGGAGCCGTTGCCGTCCCAGCGGTTCTGCGTGTTGTCGCCGTCCGTCAGCAGGATCATGTATTTCTTCAGACGCGGCTCGGTCGCGGGCTTGGCTTCGCTGAAGGGCGCGCCCGGCGTCAGCGTGGCCCAGCCCCAGGCGGCGCCGATGGTGACGTTCGTCGCGCCGACCGGGGTCATGCTGTTGACCCGGCTGGTCAGCGTCGACCAGTCCGAGGTCAGCGGCAGGATCTCCGCGAGGGTCGACTGGGTGCACCAATAGCCCGGATACTGCTGCTGGCTGTCGGTATAGACCCCACCGTCCCTGACATCGTAGTTCTGGTCGCGATCGGTGACGCAGCCTTCGCTGGTCTTCGCCCAGCTCGTCTTGCTCAGGCTCTGGGTGCAGGTCGTCTTGCCGTTCTTCGTGGTGCAGCTCAGCCCGTCGAGGTCGCTGATCGTGCTGCCGGTTCTGGCGTCCGTGCATTTCGTCTTGCTGCTGTTGCAGCTCACGTCGCGGATCAGCCCGAAGCGCAGCCATTGCGCGTTCTGGAACGTCCGCGCGATCCGCACCTGCGTGTTGAACGGCACGATCGAGATCCGGATCTGGTCGGTCTCGGTCGCGGCGTCCTTCATGATGTTGATCAGATCCGTGGCCGCGGCCTTGAGCGCGGTCATCTTGTCCTTCTGCGCCATCGAGCCGGTGTTATCGAGCACGAGCGCCAGCTCGATCGTGTTGGTGCCCCAGGTCGACTGGCTCGTGCTGGAAACCTTGAGCGTGTCGGTGCCGAGCACGCGGACGATGGCCATCGGCACCTGCGCCGTGGCCTCGATCGCGACGGTGCGGCCCTGCCGGTCGATCTTCACCGTCGCGCCGGTGAATTCGTCCCTGGCGCTGGCGGGCAGGTTGTCCCTCACCCAGGCGTTGATCCTGTCGATCAACTCAGCATCGGTCAGCTTCTGCGCGTCGCGCGCCGCCATCAGGGCGGCGGAATCGATCGCCGCGTTGAGAGCCTGCCGGACATTGCTGGCGCGCGAATAGTCGACGGCGGCGCCGGCGACGCCGATCAGCGGCACCAGCGCGATGCCGAACATCATCATCACGTTGCCGCTGCGGTCCTTGCAGAACCGTTTCACCGCCTCGCGCAGGAAACCGACCATGCTCATCGCTTCTCATCCCGGGCCGAATGGGCGCATTCGACCGGCCGAGCCTTGGAGGCCGGAGCTTACAAATTGCTAAAACCGATTTCAGGAAATCGGGCCTATCGGTTGGTTTTGATCGAAAAAATCCTGACCTAACGTCACATTGATTTAAGAGAGCCACCAGACACAACCAGTACGTGCATTATCGGCCGGCCTTGGCCGGTCAGGCGATAATTGCAATTTTGGAAAAAGTGATCGTCACTTTTTGGGATTTCGGAACAACTGGATTCGGGCGAGCATCCTCCCAGCCTTTTCAGGAGGAAGCCTCATGTCCGACACCCCTTTGCTCGATCTGCCGCGCGGCGTCGTCGTCAAGGGCGCGCTCGCACCCCGCTATGACGAAATCCTCAGCCGCGACGCCCTCGCCTTCGTCGCCGATCTGCACCGCCGCTTCAACGAGACGCGCAAGCGCCTGCTCGCGCTCCGCGCCGAGCGCCAGAAGCGCTTCGACGCCGGCGAGACGCCCGATTTCCTCGCCGAGACCAGGCATATCCGCGAAGGCGACTGGACCGTCGCGCCGATCCCGGCCGACCTCCAGGACCGCCGCGTCGAGATCACCGGCCCGGTCGACCGCAAGATGATCGTCAACGCGCTGAACTCGGGCGCCAAGGTCTTCATGGCCGATTTCGAGGACGCCTCCTCGCCGGTCTGGGCCAACATGGTCGAGGGCCAGCTCAACCTGAAGGACCGCTGGGCCAACAGGATCGACTTCACCGACCCGAACAACGGCAAGGACTACAAGCTCGGCGCCAAGCCCGCCGTGCTGATCATCCGCCCGCGCGGCTGGCATCTGCCGGAGCGGCACATCGAGATCGACGGCGAGGAGGCCTCGGGCTCGCTGGTCGATTTCGGCCTCTATGTCTTCCACAACGCCAGGGCGGCGCTGGCGGCGGGCTCGGGCCCCTATTTCTACCTGCCCAAGCTGGAGAGCCATCTCGAGGCAAGGCTCTGGAACGACGTCTTCGTAGCGGCCCAGTCCGCGCTCGGCCTGAAGACCGGCACGATCAAGGCGACCGTGCTGATCGAGACCCTGCCGGCCGCCTTCGAGATGGACGAGATCCTCTACGAATTGCGCGAGCACATGGCCGGCCTGAACTGTGGCCGCTGGGACTACATCTTCTCCTTCATCAAGAAGCTCGCCCGCAACAGGGCCTATATCCTGCCCGACCGCTCGCAGGTGGTGATGTCGAAGGCGTTCCTGCGCGCCTATTCGCTGCTGCTGATCAAGACCTGCCACCGGCGCGGCGCCTTCGCCATGGGCGGCATGGCGGCGCAGATCCCGGTCAAGAACAACCCGCAGGCCAATGCCGCGGCCTTCGCCAAGGTCAAGGCCGACAAGGAGCGCGAGGCCGGCGACGGCCATGACGGCACCTGGGTCGCCCATCCCGACCTCGTCCCGGTCGCGATGGAGGTGTTCGACCGGCTGATGCCGCAGGCGAACCAGCTCGACAAGAAGCGTGACGATGTCAGCATCGGCACGAAGGACCTGCTGGAGGTCCATCAGGGCACGCGCACCGAGGAAGGCTTCCGCGAGAACATCCGCGTCGGCGTGCAGTATATCGAGGCCTGGCTGCGCGGCCGCGGCGCGGTGCCGATCTACAACATGATGGAGGACGCCGCGACCGCCGAGATCAGCCGCGCCCAGATCTGGCAGTTCGTCCAGTACGGCGTCGAACTGGAAGGCGGGATCAAGGCCGACGCGGCGCTGTTCAAGCGCTGCCTGCCGGAGGAGATGGCGCGGGTGAGGAACGAGCTCGGCGCGGAGACCTACGACAAGGGCCGCTTCCCCGAGGCGATCGCCCTGTTCGAGCAGCTCTCGCTGGCGCCGAACTTCGAGGACTTCCTCACCGTGCCGGCCTACGCCAAGCTGGGCTGATCCCGGCTTCGGATCGACGATCCTAAGGGCGCCGCGGCGACGCGGCGCCCTTTCGTTCGCGCGGTCAGTGCAGATGCCACCAGACCCGCGCGCCGATGAGGACCGCGAGCAGGACGACCGAGCCGAACAGATGCAGCAGGTCGGCCTTCCAGCCCCCCGCCGAGACGCGGGGAAGGGAGCGGTAGATCGCCTCCCGGCGGCGGCGATAGGTCCCGATCGTGGTCATGGAAACCTCCATCCGGTTTGCAGCGAGCGTGACAGCGCCGCTGCGGGTTCAGGCGTGGCGGGTCGTCGCCGCGACATGGCGCGCCGCCTTCGTCGCCATGCCGGCGAGCGGATGCGGCAGGTCCTCGATGGCATCGCACAGCAGGGGCAGGCAGTCCGGGTGTGGCGGCGCGAGCGGCGCGCGGCAGGCCGCGCCGACCTCCGGATGCAGCATCGACAGGGCGAGCTTGATCAGGACCGGGTCGGGCTCGCGCGCCAGCAGGTCGAGCAGCGGGACGAGCCGCCGCTGCAGGATCTGCGCCTGGCCGTAGAATTCGGAGCGGGCCGCGCTCTCCAGCCGCGCCAGCCAATGCGGCGCGAGATTGCCGACGCTGGTGATCGCGCCGCAGCCGCCGGCGAGCAGATAGGCCGGGATGGTGTCGGCCGCGCCGGTCAAGCGCATGAAGCGGCGGTCGCGCATGCGGGCGATCCGGTCGCAGCGGGCGAGATCGCCCCGCCACTCCAGGATGCCGACGATGTTGGCGGCGCCTTCCAGCTTCACCAGCGTCTCCGCCGCGATCTCGACGCCGCAGCGGTCCGGATCGTTGTCGAGGATGATCTCGAGCCCGGTCGCCTCGGCCGCCGCCAGCGCATGGGCTGCGAGTCCCGCCTGCGTCGGGCGGTTGTAATAGGGCATGCGCAGCAGCAGGGCCGAGGCGCCGGCCTTCTCGGCGGCGGCGATCTCGGCCACCGTCCCCGCGGTGGAATAGCTGCCGACGGCAGCGATCACCGGGTAATGCCGCCCGGCGATGCGGCGGGCGGCGGCGCAGAGCGCTTCCCGTTCGGAACCGCTCAGCGTCGGACTCTCGCCCGTCGCGGTGCCGACCACGATGCCGTCGGCGCCCTGCGCGATCTGCCAGAGAATGAGGCGTTCGAGCGCGCCGTAATCGATCGCGTCCTCGTCGAAGGGCGTGACCAGCGCGGTGAACATGCCGTGCAGCCAGTGGTTCATGGCCTCGCCTCAGAGCAGCGAGAGCGTCTTGGCGGTCACGCGGACCGCGCGCGCCCGATGTCCGGTCTCGAACACGGCATAGCGCAGCGCGGCAACGCGATCGCAGAAGATGCCGCCGCCGCGGCCATGGGTCTCGACGGCGAGCCAGTGGCCTTCCGCGTCGCGCCCGATCAGGAACTGGAGCGGAGCGCCGAAGGATTTGCGAGGGATACTGAACATCATCCTGTTTCCCGAACGGCCTCCAAGGGCCGCCCCGACAAGCTAGGAGCGACGCCATAGGGGTTCGAGACGGGTCGAGGGGCGGGAACATCAAGATCTCATAGGGATCGCGCGCGCTTTGACATCCACCCGCCGCGCGCGCTCAATCCGCGCCCCTTCCTTCGGATTCGCCCTGATGCGGTACCGCCTCTTCGCCACGCTGATCGCCACGAGCCTGCTGGGCCCATCCTTGACCCAGGCCGCGACGCTCGCCCCGGAACAGCGCTTCAGGACAACCGGCGACTTCACCGGCAAGAAGCCAGGCCGGGCGGCCTACGACGTCAGCGGCCTCGCCTGCATGCCGGTCGCCAACGGCGCCCGACGCTGCCTGCTGATCAATGACGAGAGCGCCTTCGCCCAGTTCGCCGAGATCGCCGAGAACCGGATCACGCCCGGCGCCGCCGTGCCGCTCATCGGCAAGGAGGCTTCGCCCTCGGTGCTCGGCACCGCGCCGCGGGATATCTGCAAAACCGCCGGGCGCTTCGCCGAGCTCGACGGCGAGGCCGTCGCCTATGCCGACGGCGCCTTCTATGTCGCCGGCTCGCATGGCTGCTCGCGCAGGCGCGGCGAGTTCAGGCTCTCGGCCTTCCACCTCGCGCGCATCCGCGTCGACGCCGCCGGCGCCCCGGCCGGCCAGGCCGAACTGACCTACCGGCTCAGCGACATGCTGCGCCGGGCTGGCGAGGCCGGCGCCTTCTTCGGCAGGAGCCTGCTCGATGACAACGGCCTCAATGTCGAAGGCATCGCCGCCATCGGCGACACGCTCTGGGTCGGCCTGCGCGCGCCGTCGCTCGGGGGGCGCGCCTTCCTCGTCGGCGCCTCGCTGCGGGAGCTGTTCGCGCCCGGCCATGCGCCGGCGACCGCGGCCCCGCGGGTGATCGCGCTGCCGGCCGGGCCGGATCGCGGCATCCGCGACCTCGCGCCGCTGCCGGGCGACCGCCTGCTCGCGCTGATCGGCCCCGCCCAGGAGCAGCCGCTCCCTTATTCGCTGCTGCTGGTCGACCTCGCCAGGCCCGATGCCGCGGCCGATCTCGGCGAATTGCCCGGGCGCCGCCACGCCAAGGCCGAATCCCTGACCGTGCTGGCGCAGCAGGACGGCGCGCTCGACGTGCTCGTCGGCTATGACGGCCCGCGCAACGGCCATTTCGAATCCTATCGCCTGCAACTGCCCTGAAAGATCGATACGAACCATGGATTTCATGCCCCGCCTGGCCGAGACCGTCGCGCGCTACCGCACGGAGGTCGCAGGGTCACGCGAACATCTCTCGCTGCTGCGCTGGCAGATCGAGCAGGGCCACGCGCTCGACCGGCGCGAGACCTTTCCCGGCCACGTCACCACCAGCGCCTTCGTGCTCTCGCCCGACCATGCCCGCATCCTGCTGATCGACCATGTCGTGATCGGCCGCTGGCTCCAGCCCGGCGGCCATTGGGAGGAGGCGGAGCGGTTCCACGCCTCGGCGGCGCGCGAGGCGGTGGAGGAGACCGGTGTGCAGGACCTCGCGCTCCATCCCTGGCATGGCGACGGCGACGTCCCCTTCGCGATCGACAGCCACGACGTGCCGGGCAAGCCGGCGCGCGGCGAGCCGGACCATGTCCATCACGACCTGCAATATCTCTTCCTGGCCGATCCCGCCCGGCCGCTGGTCGCGCAGGTCGAGGAGGTTCACGCCGCCGCCTGGAAGCCGGTCGAGGAGCTGGCGGCCATTGCCCCGCGCGCCCTGGCGCGGATCGCCATGCTGGCTCTTCCGGGCTGAAGACCGCCGCCTTTTTGGCGCGTTCCAATCTGTTGTGGCGGCGCAACATGTAACATGATCTCTCGTCGAAGCCTGCTTCCCCTCTTCCGCCGGGCGCCCCGGCTGCTGCAAGCTGCGCTGCGTGCGGCCTGCCCGGCGCGAATGGCCCGACCGGGTCCGAGGACCGCCCAACGGAATGGCGCCCATGTCGCTTGCTTCGACGCTTTGGAAATATGGCGCCCTCGGTCTCCTCGCCGCCTCGGCCGGCCCGGCGACGGCCGCCGACCTGCCCTCGCGCAAGGGCGCCCCCGCCGCGCCGGCGCCGGTCGTCTCCCGCTGCGCCGAGAGCGAGGGCATCCCGACCGACGCTTTCGGCTTCACCACCGGCTCGGACGTGGCCGAGGTCGGCTCCTTCGGGCCCAGCCTCACCTATAATGGCGGCTTCGGCACCCGGGTCGGCACCTCCAACGGCCACGGCCTGACATTGCAGGGCTCCTACGGGCTGTTCCCCTGCGCCGAGATCGGCCCCTATCTGCTCGGCGGCTTCACCCGTGCCTCGGCCGGCGGCGTCAGCGCCGACGAGCGCGACTTCGGCGCCGGCGTCGAGATGAAATATCGCCTGCTCGGCCGCGACATGCACGGGATCGGGTTGACGCTCGTCATCGATCCGAGCGTCACCCGCGCCGACCCGGACGGCGCCGGCCGCTTCACCACCTACAACACCGGCATCCGCCTCTTCGCCGATGCGACGTTGATCCCGAACACGCTCCATGCCGCGGTCAACCTCTCGCAGGACCTGACCTGGACCGGCCCCTCGCCCTATCAGCGCTCCTCGACCCTCACCGTCGCGGGCTCGCTCGCCTGGCAGGTGCAGGAAGGGCTCTATCTCAGCGGCGAGGTGCGCCATCTGCGCGCGCATAACGAGCTCGGATTCGGCAAGGAGGCCGGCTACGCCACCTATGTCGGCCCCGGCGTCTACTGGCAGGCCAACAAGCAATGGGCGATCTCGGCCGTCTGGAACATCCAGGTCGCCGGCAAGGCGAAGGGCGAGCCCGGCAATCTCGACCTGACGAACTTCAACCGCCACCTCCTCAAGGTGAAGCTCGGCTACAGCTTCTGAAGCATGGTGCGGGCAACCGACTCGTCGATCGTCGATTAAAAAGAGCAGATTATAAATTTATCGAATTAACTCGTCTTGTCCGATCGGTTTCACGGCATAACGTTGCCACCAAGCTGACATTCACTTCAGCAGGCCTCCAAAAGGGGAACGGAAAGCAATGGCCGCCGGACCCGTCTCCGATATCGACCTCTTCGACGATGGCGTGATCGCGAACCCATATGAGGAATACCGGAAACTTCGCGATCTCGGCGCCGCCGTCTGGCTGCCTCGACACGGCGTCTGGTGTATTCCGCGCTATGCCGATGTGAAGCGCGTTCTCTCGGATTACAGGACTTTCACGACCTCGAAGGGCGTCGCGATAGACCCGGCCGTCAACGAAGCGACGTCGGGGCCCGGACGCGCGAACTCACTGACCAGCGATCCGCCGCTGCATGATGAAATTCGAAAGGTGACCGGCGCTCCGCTTACGCCGCGTGCCCTCACGGCGATCAAGGATCAGATCGAGGCGACCGCGCGCGAGCTGGTGGAAGATATCTGCCGGCGGGGCGAGGTGGATGGCATGGCCGACGTGGCGCATGTCTTGCCGCTGACCATCGTCTCCGAGATGGTGGGGCTCCCCGAAGAGGGGCGCAAATCCATGCTGCGATGGGCCGCGGCGACGTTCAACGCCATGGGCCCGATGAACGAGCTCGGCGCAACGGCTTTGCCGCAGATCCGCGAGCTCCATCAGTTCTGCATCAACGACGCGGTTCCCGGCAAGCTGAAGGCCGACGGCTGGGCCGATCGCATCTATCAGGCCGCGGCGCGCGGCGAAATTCCCGTACAGCAATGCCCCGGCATGATGCGCGAATATATCGGCCCCAGTCTGGACACGACGATTTTCGCGACGGGCCATCTGCTTCGCCTGCTCGGCGAGAACCCGGATCAGTGGCGACTTCTCCAGGACGATCGCTCGCTGTTGCCCGGCGCCATCAATGAAGCGCTTCGCATCGAATCGCCGATAAGGCTGTTCAGCCGCTACGTCCGCGCCGAAGCGGTCTTTGAAGACATTGCCATTCCGGCAGGCGAGCGGCTTCTCGTGCTTTATGCCTCGGCCAACCGCGATGACCGAAAATGGCATGACCCGGAACGGTTCGACATCACCCGCAAGAATACGGACCATGTCGCTTTCGGGTTTGGCGTGCACACGTGCGCCGGCATGCACCTCGCCAAGCTCGAGATTACGTCGCTGATGAACGCGATGCTTGATCGGATCGAACGCTTCGAGGTCGGCCAGCCGGTCATTTCCAGAAACAACACACTACGCGGCTATGACCGCTTGCCGATGACGATCTATCCGATCGCCCGTCACGCGGCCTAACGCCAGGGAGCGACCATTCATGGCCGAAAGGACCGGAGCCGGCGAATGGCAGCGTGTCAAAATCGTCGATCGCGTTCAGGAATCCGAACGCATCATCTCTCTTGAGCTTGTTGCCGTCGACGGCGGGGAACTCGCTCCTTTCGATGCCGGCGCGCATATCGATGTCAGGCTCGATGGGAATATCGTCCGTCAATATTCGCTGCTGAATGACCCCGGGGAACGCCATCGATACCGGCTTGGCGTTCTTCGAGAGGAAGCGTCGCGCGGGGGATCGGAGGCGATCCATCGCCTGGTTGTCGGCGACGAACTCGATGTGTCATGCCCTCGCAACCACTTCGCGCTCCATGCGAGCGCCGAAACCGTCCTGCTGATTGCCGGAGGCGTCGGCGTCACCCCGATCATGGCGATGGGGCATCAACTTCATCGGGACGGCATCCCGTTCACGATGCATTACTGCGTCCGAAACGAGGCTTGCGCCGCATTTGCGCAGGAGCTGAGCGAGAGTCCCTTCGGACACAACGTCCACCTTCATATCGATAGCGGACCGCCGGAGCAGCGTTTCGTCGCGATGGACGCCGTCCGGAACGTGACTCCCGGGTCGCATCTGTACATCTGCGGCCCGGGCGGTTTCATCGACCACGTCGCGAAAATGGCCGCGTTCGCGGGCTGGTCCGGCGAGCAGATCCACTCCGAGCGCTTCACGGCTGCGCCGCTGGCGGCCGAGTCCTTCACGGTAGTCGCCCAGCAGAGTGGCATCGAGGTCTTGATCCGGCCCGGCCAGCGGATTTCGGAGGCTCTTCTGGAAGCCGGTGTTCCCATCGAAATGTCCTGCGAGGCAGGCGTTTGCGGCACATGCTACACGCGCGTCATCGAGGGCGAGCCGGACCATAAGGACAGCTTTCAGACCGCAGCGGAGCGGGCTTCGAACGAAGGAATCGCGATCTGCTGCTCCGGCTCCAAATCGGCGCGGCTGGTGCTGGATATTTGATCCAGGGCTTCTGACCCTTCCGATCGAGAATAGCCGGGGCGCTCGGTTGCGACTCCCCGATCTGTCGCGGAAGAGCAAGTCTGCGACGCATCCGCGTTGACACCCCGTGTCCGGGCAGGGCCAAGCGTCAGCCAGGCGATCTCGACCTCACCAATTTCAACCAGCAGCGGCGACGCTACCGCTCTTTCGTTTCAGACCCGCCCCGGCGTTGACAGGCGCCGGCCCGGTGGACTAGCAGCAAGGCAAGCGAGATACTCCCTCCCAGTATAGGGACCGCATGCCGCACCATCCCGAGGACAAGCGACGCGCCGTCACGCGGCTGCGCCGGATCAGGGGCCAGGCCGACGCCCTGATCCTCGCCATCGAGCGCGGCGAGGAATGCGGCGCGCTGCTCCAGCAGCTCGCCGCGCTGCGCGGCGCCGCGACCGGGCTGATGGCCGAGGTGCTCGAAATGCATCTGCGCGAGACGCTCCAGGACGCAAGCCCGGCCGGCGAGGCTGCCGGCGACGATCCCGACCGGGTCGCGGGCGTCATGCGCGTCATCCGCCCCTATCTGAAATGACCGATCGCAAGGAAAGGAACAGCCCATGAAGACCCGCGCCGCCGTCGCCTGGGAAGCCGGCAAGCCGCTCACCATCGAGACCGTCGAGATCGGTGCGCCGAAGGCCGGCGAGGTGCTGGTCGAGGTCATGGCGACCGGCATCTGCCACACCGACGCCTACACGCTCTCCGGGCTCGATTCCGAAGGCAAGTTCCCGGCGATCCTCGGCCATGAGGGCGCCGGCATCGTGCGCGAGGTCGGCGCCGGCGTGACGACGCTGAAGCCGGGCGACCACGTCATCCCGCTCTACACGCCGGAATGCCGCAACTGTAAGTCCTGCCTGTCGCGCCGGACCAATCTCTGCACCGCGATCCGCTCGACCCAGGGCCAGGGCGTGATGCCCGATGGAACGAGCCGCTTCTCCTGCGAGGGCGGCGAGGTGTTCCACTATATGGGCTGCTCGACCTTCGCGAACTTCACCGTCCTGCCCGAGATCGCGCTGGCCAAGGTCCGCGAGGACGCGCCCTTCGACAAGATCTGCTATATCGGCTGCGGCGTGACCACCGGCATCGGCGCGGTGATCTACACGGCGAAAGTCTGGCCCGGCGCCAATGTCGTGGTCTTTGGTCTCGGCGGCATCGGCCTCAACGTCATCCAGGGCGCCCGCATGGTCGGCGCCGACAGGATCATCGGCGTCGACATCAACCCGGCCAAGCAGGAGATGGCGAAGAAGTTCGGCATGACCGACTTCATCAACCCGAGCGAGATCGGCAACGACAAGGTGGTGCAGGCGATCGTCGACCTGACCGGCGGCGGCGCCGATTTCTCCTTCGACGCCACCGGCAACACCAACGTCATGCGCCAGGCGCTGGAATGCTGCCATCGCGGCTGGGGCGAATCGATCGTCATCGGCGTCGCCGAGGCCGGCAAGGAGATCGCGACCCGCCCCTTCCAGCTCGTCACCGGCCGCGTCTGGAAGGGCACCGCCTTCGGCGGCGCGCGCGGGCGCACCGACGTGCCGAAGATCGTCGACTGGTACATGGAGGGCAAGATCAACATCGACGACCTGATCACCCACAAGCTGAAGCTGGAGGAGATCAACCACGGCTTCGACCTGATGCATGAGGGCAAGTCGATCAGGAGCGTCGTGGTCTACTGAGGCGCCGTTCCACCGCCTCATTCGGCGGGCACTGAAGCACGACCTTTGTCATTCCGGGGCAGTGCGAAGCGCTGAACCCGGAACCCACGACCGGGTATGGCGCTTGAACAAACCGACCGGGCAAGCCCTCGCCCGGTCGCGGGTTCCGGGTTCGGCCTTCGGCCGCCCCGGAATGACGGGCGTCGTGCCAAACCTCTGAAGGAACCGCCCATGGAACTCCTCTCCGCCTCCAAGGCCTTCGGCGGCTCGCAGCGCGTCTACCGGCATGACAGCGCCGCCTGCGCCTGCCCGATGAGCTTCGCGATCTACCTGCCGCATCAGGCGGAGGAAGGGCCGGTGCCGGTGCTGTGGTACCTTTCCGGCCTGACCTGCACCCACCAGAACGTCATGGACAAGGGCGAGTACCGCGCCGCCGCCGCCGCCAACGGCATCGCCATCATCTGCCCGGATACGAGCCCGCGCGGCGAGGGCGTGCCGGACGAGCCGGAGAACTGGCAGTTCGGCTCCGGCGCCGGCTTCTATCTCGACGCGACGCAGGAGCCCTATGCGAAGAACTACCGCATGGAGAGCTATATCCGCGACGAGCTGCCGGAGCTGGCGGCCAAGAACTTCCCGCTCGACATGGGCCGGCAGGGCATCTTCGGCCATTCCATGGGCGGCCATGGCGCGATCACGCTGGCGCTGAAAAACCCCGGGCGCTACCGCTCCGTTTCCGCCTTCGCGCCGATCACCCAGCCTTCGACGGCGGGCTGGTCGCGCCCGGCCTTCGAGAAATATCTCGGTCCCGACGAGGCCGCCTGGCGGGCCTATGATTCGACCCTGCTGATCGCCGACGGGCACCGCGTCCGGGAGCTGCTGGTCGACCAGGGCAGCGCCGACGGCTTCCTCGAGGAGGGCCTGCGTCCGCAATTGCTGGAGGTCGCCTGCGCCGCGGCCGGCATTCCGCTGCAGCTTGCGCTGCGGGAGGGTTACGACCACTCCTACAACTTCGTCTCGACCTTCATGGCCCAGCACATCGCCTGGCACGCCGAGCGCCTTTTCGCCTGAGGCCCGACGGAACGGCCCTCCCCGCCCCGCGTTGAAGCTGTCACAGCCTCGACCCGCACGGGGGGATCATGCCGAAGACACCCAGGCGGCGCCTGCCGCAGAGCGACCGCTCCTTCTTCACCCGGCTGTCCCAGCACGTCTCGCACTGGGCCGGCAAGCCGCAGACCTTCTTCGCGGCGATGGTCCTGATCGTGATCTGGGCGCTGTCGGGGCCGTTCTTCGGCTACAACGACACCTGGCAGCTCGTCATCAACACCTCGACGACGATCGTCACCTTCCTGATGGTCTTCATCATCCAGAACAGCCAGAACCGCGACACCGCCGCGATGCAGATCAAGCTCGACGAGCTGATCCTGAAGCTGGAGGGCGCGCGCGAGGAGCTGCTCGATCTCGAGGAGCTCGACGAGGAGAAGATCGAGCGCTTCCGGAACGAGTTCGAGGAGATGGCGGCCCAGGCGCGCCGGATCCTGCGATAGGGCCGCGACAGCGGAAGAACAGGCTCTTTCAACGAACGGTAAGGTTAGCGGTTAAGGTTAAGTCTCACTTAACGAATTGCTGGCATCGTCCTGCCCAACGGTAACTGCGCGGGGCTGCGTCCTCGTCCCGCGCGCAAAAGCAAAGGACCCCTGCCATGGGCAGCCTGAAATCCATCGCGCTGGGGAGCGCCCTGGCCCTCGGCGCTTCCATGGCGGCCCATGCCGCGGATCTCGGCGGCTACCCGCCGCCGCCCCCGCCCGAGCCGCCTATTCTGAAAGGCACGATCACCAGCGGCATCTATCTGCGCGGCGATGTCGGCGTCGGCGTCCAGAGCATCAGCAAATACCACCAGGACGACGTCGCGCAATATGGCGGCAGCTTCTTCGGCAAGAGCGACAATTCGGTCTTCTTCGCCGGCCTCGGCATCGGCTACCGCTTCAACAACTGGCTGCGCTTCGACGTGACCGGCGAGTATCGCGGCTCCTCGTCGATCGGGGTGAACGACATCGTCTACAACCCGTTCAACAACGGCTACCAGACCAACACCTACAAGGGCAACCTGACCTCGCTGGTCACCCTGTTCAACGGCTATTTCGACCTCGGCACCTGGAACTGCCTGACGCCCTATATCGGCGCGGGCATCGGCTTCACCCAGAACCGCATCACCGGCCTGACCGACCAGGGCGCCCTGCTCGGCAACTATGTCGGCCCGACGCTGGGCTACGCCAACAGCGGCACCAAGACCGGCCTCGCCTGGGCGCTGATGGCCGGCGTCGGCTACGAGGTGAACAAGAACCTCACCCTCGAGCTCGGCTACCGCTACCTCAATCTCGGCGACGCCCAGTCCGGTCGCCTCATCAACGCCTTCACCGGCCAGATCCAGGGCCCGCTCAAGGCCAAGGACATCGACAGCCACGACTTCCGCATCGGCATGCGCTGGAACTTCGGCGACCCGAACTGCTGCGGCACGCCGGAGCCCGAGCCGGTCGCCTACGCCCCGCCGCCGGTGGTGCGCAAATACTGAGGCGGACGCCTCCGAAAGGCCAGTCTTTCCGACAGGACGAAACGGCGCGGATCATCTCCGCGCCGTTTCGGTTTTGGGCCATATTCCCAGAGTTTCTTATCCGGTCCGTCCCGCGAGAATCGCCCGCGGCGGACCGCCTCAGCGCAGCAGCGACTGCCCGGTCATCTCGGCCGGCTGGGGGAGGCCCATCAGCGCGAGCAGCGTCGGCGCGATGTCGGCGAGCCGGCCTTCCGCCAGCGCCCTGGCCTCGCCGCCGATCAGGATCAGCGGCACCGGGTTGGTGGTGTGGGCGGTATGCGGCTTGCCCGTCACCGGATCGACCATCAGCTCGGCATTGCCGTGGTCGGCGGTGACGAGCAGCGCCCCGCCCTGCCGCTCTATCGCCGCCGCGATGGCGCCGAGGCCGGCATCGACCGTCTCGGCCGCCTTGATCGCCGCCGCCAGCACGCCGGTATGGCCGACCATGTCGGTATTGGCGAAGTTCAGGATGACGAGGTCGTAGCGGCCCGAATCGATCGCCTCCACCGCCTTGGCCGCGAGTTCCGGCGCCGACATCTCGGGCTGGAGGTCGTAGGTCGCGACCTTGGGCGAGGGCACCATCACGCGGTCCTCGCCCGGATAGGGCGTCTCCTCGCCGCCGTTGAAGAAATAGGTGACGTGCGGATATTTCTCGGTCTCCGCCATGCGGAGCTGCTTCAGCCCCGCCTTGGCGACCGTCTCGCCGAGGCCGTTGGCCAGCGTCTGCGGGGCGAACAGCACCGGCATCAGCCTGTCGAGCTCGGCGCTGTAGGAGGTCATGCTGACCGCCTTGACCAGCTTCGGCAGGCGCGGCCGGGCGAAACCCGAGAAATCCGGCTCCAGCACGGCGTTGAGGATCTCGCGGATCCGGTCGGAGCGGAAATTGAAGCTGAGCAGCCCGTCGCCGTCCCGCATCCCGGCATAGCCGCCGATCGCGGCCGGAACGATGAACTCGTCCGTGACCTTGCCGGCATAGGCGTCGACGATCGCCGCCTGCGCATCGGGGAAGGCGTTGCCCTGCCCCAGCACCATGGCATTCCACGCCTTCTCGACGCGCTCCCAGCGGTTGTCGCGATCCATCGCGTAATAGCGCCCCGAGACGCTGGCGATCGCCGCGCCGGCCGGCAGCGCCGCCTCGAAGGCCTTGACGGACTCGGCCGCCGATTGCGGCGGGGTGTCGCGCCCGTCGGTGAAGACATGCACCTTCACCAGCACGCCCTGCCCCGCGACGATCCTCGCCAGCGCCACGGCATGGTCCTGATGCGCATGCACGCCGCCCGGGGAGACCAGGCCGAGCAGGTGGCAGGCGCCGCCGCTCGCCTTCAGCGCGGCGACGAGCCCGCTCGCCTCCAGCGCCTTTTCGAGCGAGCCGTCGAGGATCGCCTGGTTGATCCGCGGCAGGTCCTGCATCACCACGCGGCCGGCGCCGAGATTAAGGTGCCCCACCTCGGAATTGCCCATCTGCCCCTCCGGCAGGCCGACATCGAGCCCGGAGGTGCGCAGGAAGCTGTGCGGGCAGCTCGCCCAGAAGCGGTCGAAATTCGGCGTCTTCGCCAGCCTGATCGCGTTGTTCTCGGCCTCCTCGCGCCAGCCCCAGCCATCGAGGATCATCAGCATCACGGGACGAGGCGGCATCGGCTTGACCTTCGGCATTCTGGAAAAGGGTCCCGTGCGGATACCATGCGCCGTGCCGCCGATGCGAGTGCTAAGAAGGCGGATCGGTTCAGGCCAGCCTGAGACGGAGGAGCTTCATGCCGATCAAGGCCCTGGTTTTCGACGCCTATGGGACGCTGTTCGACGTCCAGTCCGTCGCGGCCGCGACCGAGGCCGCCTTTCCCGGCCATGGCAGCGCCATCACCCAGATCTGGCGGCTGAAGCAGCTCGAATACACCTGGCTGCGCGCGCTGATGGACCGCTACGAGGATTTCTGGACGGTCACCACCGAATCCCTCGATTTCACCCTGAGGACGCTCGGCCTTGCCGCCACCCCCGAATTCCTGGCCGGGATCGCCGGAGCCTACGATGCACTGGCGCTCTACCCGGAAGCCCGCGCCGCGCTGGAAGGGCTCGCCTCCTACCGGCTCGCCATCTTCTCCAACGGCAGCCCGGCGATGCTGAAGCGCCTCGTCGCCCAGGCCGGCATCGGCGAGTTCCTGGAGACCGTGATCAGCGTCGACGAGATCGGCGTCTACAAGCCCGACCCGCGCGGCTATGCCCATGTCGAGAAGCGGCTCGGCCTGCCGCGCGACGAGATCCTCTTCGTCTCCTCCAACGGCTTCGACATCGCCGGCGCCAAGGCGCATGGCTTCGCGGTCGCGCGGATCGAGCGCGTGCCGGAGAAGGCCCTGCGCTCCGAAATCGAGAGCGCCGGCACGATCGACCCGAGCCTGATGTTCAAGGCGCTGCGGATGCAGCCGGAACGGCTTGGCTTCCATGCGGATGTGACGATTGCCGCCCTGACCGATCTCGTCTCCTATGCGGCGGACCGCCCCCAGCCCGCAACCAGCGGAAGCCCGTCATGATCAAGCTCTATTACCATCCCTCGCCCAACCCGGCGAAGGTCGCGCTTTTCCTGGAGGAAGCCGGCCTGCCCTATGAGATGGTGCCGGTCGACACCCGCAAGGGCGACCAGTTCAAGCCGGACTTCCTCGCCATCAACCCCAACGCCAAGACGCCGGCCCTGACCGACGGCGACGTCGCCGTCTTCGATTCCAACGTGATCCTGCTCTATCTCGCCGAGAAGACCGGCAGGTTCCTGCCCGAGAATACGCCAAAGGCGCGCGGCGAGATGCTGTCCTGGCTGATGTTCGTCGCCACCGGCATCGGCCCCTATTGCGGCCAGGCGGTGCATTTCAGCCGCTTCGCCCCGGAGAAGATCCCCTACGCCATCAACCGCTACGCCCGCGAGGCCGAGCGCCACTGGGGCATCGTCGACGAGCGCCTCAAGAGCCGCCCCTACATGCTCGGCGACGACTACACGCTGATCGACATGGCGGTCTGGGGCTGGGCGACGCGACTCTCCTTCGCGGTGGGGGAAAACTGGGAGAAGCTGCTGCCGAACGTGAAGCGCCACACTGAGGTGATCTCGGCCCGGCCGGCGGCGCAGCGCGCCATGGCGCTGAAGGACCGGTTCGCCTTCAAGACCGAGGTCGATGCGGACGCCCGCAAGTTCCTCTTTCCCCAGAACGCCCATCTGGCGCGGTAAGCCTTGGGGATCTTCGCGGCGGCGCGCTTCCCCTTGTGAATCGCGCCGCTCCACCGCTTGAAATCGCTGGCGGCACCGCGCCTTTCGCGCGAGTGTCGCGGCGGCCCGGCGCCGGGAGGCGCAGGCACCAGCACAGTCTCCGAGAGGACGGATGCCGACCGATATCGAGATCGCGCGCGCCGCGACGCTTCAGCCTGTTGCCGCCATCGCCGGGCGGGCCGGCATTCCCGAAGAGGCGCTCCACCCCTATGGCAAGTTCATCGCCAAGGTCGATACCGGCGCGATCCCCGGCTTCCGGGAAAAGCCGGACGGCAAGCTGATCCTGGTCACGGCGATCAGCCCGACCCCGGCCGGCGAAGGCAAGACCACCACGACGGTCGGCCTCGGCGACGGGCTCTCCCGCATCGGCAGGCGCGCGATCATCGCGCTGCGCGAGCCCTCGCTCGGCCCCAGCTTCGGCATGAAGGGCGGCGCCGCCGGCGGCGGCCATGCCCAGGTCGTGCCGATGGAGCAGATCAACCTGCACTTCACCGGCGATTTCCACGCCATCACCAGCGCGCACAACCTGCTCGCGGCGATGGTCGACAACCACATCTACTGGGGCAACGGCCTCGGCTTCGACACGCGCCATGTCGCCCTGCGCCGCGTGCTCGACATGAACGACCGGGCGCTGCGCGCGATCGTTTCCTCGCTCGGCGGCCCGGGCAACGGCTTCCCGCGCGAGGACGGCTTCGACATCACCGTCGCCTCCGAGGTGATGGCGATCTTCTGCCTCGCCAGCGACCTCGCCGATCTGGAGGCCCGCCTCGGCCGCATCGTCGTCGGCCGCACCCGCGACAGGCGCCTGATCACCGCCGCCGATCTCAGGGCAACCGGAGCGATGAGCGTGCTGCTCAAGGACGCGCTGATGCCGAACCTCGTGCAGACGCTGGAGGGCACGCCCGCCTTCGTCCATGGCGGCCCCTTCGCCAACATCGCCCATGGCTGCAATTCGGTGATCGCCACCCGCGCCGCCCTCAAGCTCGGCGACTATGTCGTCACCGAGGCCGGCTTCGGCGCCGATCTCGGCGCGGAGAAGTTCTTCGACATCAAATGCCGCAAGGCCGGGCTGAAGCCCGCCGCCGCCGTCGTCGTCGCGACGGTGCGCGCGCTCAAGATGCATGGCGGCGTCGCCAGGGACGCGCTCGGCCGCGAGAACCTCAAGGCCCTCGAGGCAGGCCTCTCCAACCTCGCCCGCCATGTCGGCAATCTCCGCAAGTTCGGCGTGCCGCCGATCGTCGCGATCAACAACTTCGCCACCGACACCGCCGCCGAGCACGAGCTGATCCGCAATTTCTGCCGCAACCATCTCGGCGCCGAGGCGGTGATCTGCCGCCATTGGGCCGAGGGCGGCGCCGGCGCCGAGGAGCTCGCCCGCAAGGTCGCCGCGCTGGCGGATGAGGGCGAGGCCGATTTCGCGCCGCTCTACCCCGACGCCATGCCGCTGCGCGAGAAGCTGGAGACGGTGGCGCGCGAGATCTACGGCGCCGAGAGCGTCAGCGTCGATGCCGGGCTCGCGGCGCGCTTCGCCGAGCTGGAGGCCGCCGGCTTCCGCGACCTGCCCGTCTGCGTCGCCAAGACCCAGTATTCCTTCTCGGCCGATCCGACGCTGCGCGGCGCGCCCAGCGGCCATATCGTGCCCTTGCGGGAGCTCAGGCTCTCGGCCGGCGCCGGCTTCGTCGTGGCGATCTGCGGGGACATCATGACCATGCCGGGCCTGCCGCGCGAGCCCGCCGCCGAGCGCATCCACATCGATGCGCAGGGCCATATCGAAGGGCTGTCCTAGGCTCGGCTCAGGCGAAGTCGAGCTGCACCTTGATCGCCTTCGACTTGTCGGCGGCGAGGTCGAACGCCTCGACCGCGCGGTCGACCGGGATCGTCGCGGTCAGCAGCGGCATGAGGTCGATCGCCCCCGAGCCGATCATCGCCACCGCCCAGTCGAACTCCTCATGGAAGCGGAAGGAGCCGCGCAGGTCGAATTCCTTGGCGACGACCACGTTCATCGGCAAGGTGAACTGTCCGCCATTGCCGATCTGGACGATAGTGCCGCCGGAGCGCACCACGTCGAAGGCTCCCGTCAGCGCATGCTGGTTGCCCGAGGCCTCGAACATCACGTCGAAGGCGCCCTTCTCGGCCCCGTATTCCTCCTTCAGCCGCTCCGGCTCGGCCGCGACGTTGATCGCAGCCGTGGCACCCATCCTGCGCGCCACCGGCAGTGGTCCGTCGACGACGTCGGTCGCAACGATCTCGGCCGCGCCCGCCGCCTTCGCCGCGACCACGGTGAGCGCGCCGATCGGCCCCGCCCCCGTCACCAGCACGCGCTTGCCGAGCAGCGAGCCGGCCCGCTTCGCCGCATGCAGGCAGACCGAAAGCGGCTCGGCGAAGGCCGCCTGAGCCGCCGTCACGCCGGGGGCGACCTTGACCGCCTGCCGCTCCTCGACGACGAGCACGTCGCGGAAGCCGCCCTGCACATGGGGAAAGCGCATCGCCGAGCCATAGAACAGCATGTCGGTGCAATGCTGCTGCAGGCCCATCTGGCAGTAGCGGCAATGGCCGCAGGCGCGGCTGGGATTGACCGCGACCCGGTCGCCCGGCTTCACCCGCGAGACCTCCTCGCCGACAGCCTCGACCCGGCCGGCGATCTCATGGCCGAGGATCAGCGGCTCGCGCACCCGGATCGTGCCGAAGCCGCCATGCAGGTAATAGTGCAGGTCCGAGCCGCAGATGCCGCCGGCCTCCATCCGCACGCGCACGTCGCGCGGCCCGAGTTCCGGAGCCGTGGTCTGCTCGACGCGCAGATCCTTCTCGGCGTGGATCACGACGGCACGCATGGCGGTTTCTCCTGAAGGACGCAGACAAACGCGCTGCGCCGTTGTCTAATCGTTTGAAAGCTGCTTACCGAAACCGGCGCCCCCGGCGCAAACGAAACCGACGCCGGAGCCCGGCATTTTACGAGGATACGCCATGTCGCTGTCGCTGTTCAGCCTGGAAGGCAAGGTCGCGCTGATCACCGGCTCCGGCCAGGGCATCGGCCTGGCGCTGGCCGAGGGCCTTTCCGAAGCCGGCGCCCATGTCGTGCTGAACGGCCGCGACAAGGCCAAGCTGGAACGCGCGCGGCAGGCGCTCAGCCAGGCCGGCCGCAAGGCCTCGATCGCCGCCTTCGACGTCACCGATCACGCGGCGGTCGAAGCGGGCGTCGCCGCGATCGAGGCGGAAACCGGCCCGATCGACATCCTGATCAACAATGCCGGCATGCAGAAGCGCGCGCCGATCACCGAATTCCCGGTCGAGGGCTGGCACGCGGTGATGAACACCAATCTGCATTCGGTGTTCTACGTCACCCAGGCCGTGACGAAGCGGATGGTGCCGCGCAAGCGCGGCAAGATCGTCAATATCGGCTCGGTCCAGAGCGAGCTCGGCCGCGCCACCATCATCCCCTACACCGCGTCCAAGGGCGCGGTGAAGATGATGACGCGCGGGCTCGCCGCCGAGCTCGGCAAGCACAACATCCAGGCCAACGCCATCGGCCCCGGCTATTTTGCCACCGAGCTCAACGCGGCGCTGATGGCCGACGAGGCTTTTTCGAGCTGGGTCTGCAACCGTACGCCCGCCGGGCGCTGGGGCGACACGAAGGAGCTGGTCGGCGCCGCGATCTTCCTGTCCTCGGAGGCCTCGAACTACGTCAACGGCCATCTGCTGATGGTCGATGGCGGCTTGACCGCGGTGGTGTGAAAACCTCTTCCGGAGCGGCAGTCATCCCGGGCGGAGCGAAGCGCAGACCCGGGATCCATGCCTGAGCTTTTGCGATAAGGGCTCCGGCATGGATCCCGGATCGGCGCCGCCTCGCGGCTTGTCCGGGATGACCCGGGTTCTTGTGGAAGGCCCCCTCAGGCAGCGGCCTTCGTCACCGCCTCGACGACATCGTCGACGGCGCGCTCGACCAGGTCCCGGTCGTCGCCTTCGGCCATGACGCGGATCACCGGCTCCGTGCCGGAGGGGCGGATGACGAGGCGCCCGCTCTCGCCGAGAAGCTGCTTGGCCGCCTCGATCGCGCTCATCACGGTCTGCTGCTCGAGCGGCTTGCCGGCCTTGTAGCGCACGTTCTTGAGGATCTGCGGCAGCGGCTCGAAGCAGTGGCAGACCTCCGAGACCGGGCGGTCCATCCGCTTCACCACCGCCAGCAACTGCAGCGCCGCGACGAGCCCGTCGCCGGTCGTGCCGAAATCCGAGAGGATGATGTGGCCGGACTGCTCGCCGCCGAGGTTGAAGCCGTGGTTGCGCATATGCTCCAGCACATAGCGGTCGCCGACGGCGGTCCGCGCCAGCGTGAGGCCGAGGCCCGCCAGATAGCGCTCCAGCCCGAGATTGGACATCACCGTGGCGACGATGCCCGGCGCCGAGAGCCGGCCATCCTCCAGCCAGGAGCGCGCGATCACGGCCATGAGCTGGTCGCCGTCGACGATCTGCCCGTGCTCGTCCACCACCAGCACGCGGTCGGCGTCGCCGTCGAGCGCGATGCCGACATCGGCGCGCAGCTCCTTCACCTTCTCGACCAGCGTCGAGGGATGGGTCGAGCCGATCTCGCGGTTGATGTTGAAGCCGTCCGGATCGACGCCGATGGCGATGACCTCGGCGCCCAGCTCCCAGAGCGCCTGCGGCGCCACCTTGTAGCCGGCGCCATTGGCGCAATCGAGCACGATGCGCAGGCCCTCCAGGCTCAGATTGCGCGGCAGCGTGCGCTTGGCGAACTCGACATAGCGCGCATCGGCGCTGTCGATGCGCTTGGCCCGGCCGAGCTTCGGCGAGGCCGAGAGGCGCGGCCCGAGATCGCCGTCGATCAGCGCCTCGATCTCGCGCTCGACCTCGTCGCTGAGCTTGTAGCCGTCGGGGCCGAACAGCTTGATGCCGTTGTCCTCATAGGCGTTGTGCGAGGCCGAGATCATCACGCCGAGATCGGCCCGCATCGAGCGCGTCAGCATCGCGACGGCCGGCGTCGGCATCGGGCCGAGCAGCATCACATCCATGCCGACCGAGGTGAAGCCCGCGACCATCGCATATTCGATCATGTAGCCGGACAGCCGGGTGTCCTTGCCGATCACGACGCGATGGCGATATTCGCCGCGGTGGAAGGCGAGGCCCGTCGCCTGTCCGACCTTCAGGGCGAGGTCGGGCGTGATGACGCCGTTCGCCCGCCCCCGAATGCCGTCCGTTCCGAAATATTTGCGTGCCATATCGATCCGATCCAAGGCGAGATCCAAGCGGCGGCCCCAGGGGCGATCCGCCCGATTTTGCGCGTTTCTATAGCCAAAAGACCTTTCCGCCTTCTCACAAATTATGACGGAGCGTGACAGGGGTGCCGCGGCTTCCGTTCGATGTCCTCACGCCGTCATCCCGGGCGGAGCGAAGCGGAGACCCGGGATCCACGCCAGAGCATATCCGACGGCGGCTCAGGCATGGGTCCCGGATCGGCGCCGCTGCGCGGCTTGTCCGGGATGACGACGCGGATGTGGGAAAGGAGGAAGCTCCGGGCCAAACGAAAAAGAGCGGCCTCGCGGCCGCCCTTTCACATTCCATCCGGGCCTGCCTCAGACCTGGGGCTGCGGCTCCATGCCGGCATCCGGCTCGTCGCGCTTGCGACCCTTGCCGGCGCTCGGCACCGCCGAGCCGCGCGGAGCGTGCGGCGTGTCGTCGAGGTCGCGCGAGGGACGCTTGCCCGCGATCAGGTCGCGGATCTCCTCGCCGGTCAGCGTCTCGAATTCGAGCAGCGCCTCGGCGACCTGCACGAACTCATCATGATGCTTGGTCAGGATCTCCTTGGCGTCGCGATAGCCCTCGTCGACGAGGCGCTTGACCTCGGCGTCGATCTTCTGCGCCGTCGCCTCGGAAAGCGACTGGCTGCGGCCCATCGACATGCCCAGGAAGACCTCCTCCTGGTTGTCGCCATAGGCGACCATGCCGAGCTCGTCCGAATAGCCCATCTGCGTGACCATGGCCTTGGCCATCTTGGTCGCCTGCTGGATGTCGCCGGTGGCGCCGGAGGTGATGTTCTCCTTGCCGAAGGTGATCTCCTCCGCCACGCGCCCGCCCATGGCGACCGCGAGCTGCGAGGTGAACTCCTTGTACTTCATCGAGTAGCGGTCGCCCTCGGGCAGGAACTTGACCATGCCGAGCGCGCGGCCGCGGGGGATGATCGTCGCCTTGTGCACCGGCACGCCGGCCGGGACATAGAGGCCGACGATGGCGTGGCCCGCCTCGTGATAGGCGGTCAGCTTCTTCTCCTCCTCGGACATCGCCATCGACTTGCGCTCGGCGCCCATCATGACCTTGTCCTTGGCGTCCTCGAACTCGGCATGGGTGACCATGCGCTTGCCGCGCCGCGCCGCCAGCAGCGCCGCCTCGTTGACGAGGTTCATCAGGTCGGCGCCGGAGAAGCCGGGCGTGCCGCGGGCGAGGATCTTGAGGTCGACGTCGGGCGCCATCGGCACCTTGCGGACATGGACGCGCAGGATCTTCTCGCGGCCGGCGACATCCGGGTTCGGCACGACGATCTGACGGTCGAAGCGGCCGGGACGCAGCAGCGCCGGGTCGAGCACGTCGGGACGGTTGGTCGCGGCGATGATGATGACGCCCTCGTTCGGCTCGAAGCCGTCCATCTCGACGAGAAGCTGGTTCAGCGTCTGCTCGCGCTCGTCATTGCCGCCGCCGAGGCCGGCGCCGCGATGGCGGCCGACCGCGTCGATCTCGTCGATGAAGATGATGCAGGGCGCGTTCTTCTTGGCCTGCTCGAACATGTCGCGGACGCGGGACGCGCCGACGCCGACGAACATCTCGACGAAGTCCGAGCCCGAGATGGTGAAGAACGGCACGTTCGCCTCGCCCGCGACGGCGCGCGCCGTCAGGGTCTTGCCGGTGCCGGGCGGGCCGACCAGCAGCACGCCGCGCGGGATGCGCCCGCCCAGCCGCTGGAACTTCTGCGGATCGCGCAGGAACTCGACGATCTCCTGCAGGTCCTCCTTGGCCTCGTCGATGCCCGCGACATCCTCGAAGGTAACGCGGCCATGCGCCTCGGTCAGGAGCTTGGCCTTGGACTTGCCGAAGCCCATCGCCCGGCCGGCGCCGTTCTGCATCTGGCGGGACATGAAGATCCACAGCCCGATGAAGATGACGAAGGGCAGCGAATTGACCAGCAGCGCCATGAACCAGGGCGTGCCCTCGGAGGGGGCGCGGGCCGAGACGGTCACGCCCTTCTGCGCCAGCGTCTTCAGCAGGTTCGGATCGCCATAGGGGGCGTAGGTCACGAAGTTGCGACCGTCCGAGAAGGTGCCGGAAATCTCCTGGCCCGAGACCACGACGCTGGAGATGCGCCCGGATTCGGATTCGTTGATGAGCTGGCTATAGGGAATCTCGTTGGTGTTCGAGCGCTGGCTCGGGCTCTGGAACAGCGTCACCAGCGCCAGGACCAGCAGGAAGATCACGACCCAGAGGGCGAAATTGCGGAAGTTCGGATTCATCACCAGTCCGATCGGGCCTGCCGGGACCAACCGGAAGAGGCCTGGATTTCACTCATCAGGCAATCTAGGTGCGACGCGCCGCCTTGCCAAGGGAAACGCACGCAAAACACCGACCCTCTCGGGACTACGATGTCGCAGGGTGAACGCCGCGTCTGCGCCGTCCCTCCCGCCGCAGGGCCAGCACGCCGGCCCGGTCGAGCGCCAGGATGCAGCCGAAGAATGTCCGCCGCATGGCGGAGCCGGCGCGCAGCGCCGCCAGCAGCGCCGCCCCGCAGGCCTCCAGCCGTTCGAGCCGCCCATAGCTTTCGCCCGCCGGCGCCGCTTCGCCCAAGGCCGTAGCCAGCACCCGCAGGACGATCTCCTCCGGCTCGTCGGCAAGCTGCCGGAAGGCGAGCCGCAGGTCGCCGCCCCCTCCCGCCGGCAGGCGGCAGGCCGCCAGCACCGCGGCTGCCCGCTGCGACAAGGCTTCCTCCTGCCGCCCCATGCGCGCGGCGAGGCGGCCGAGCCGGGCGGCGTCGAGCCCCTGCTCCGCCAGAGCCGGCGCCAGCGCCCGCCAGCGCGCCCGCTCGAAGCGCGGGTCGGCATTGCTCGGGTCGCGGATGAAAGCCAGGCCCCGTGCCTGCGCGGTGGCGACGAGCCGCGCCTTCCCGAAGCCGAGGAGCGGCCGGACGATCGCGACGTCGCCCCGGCGCGTGCGCGGCTGCATGCCGGCGAGCCCGGCCGGCCCGGAGCCATGGGCGAGCCGCATCAGCAGGGTCTCGGCCTGGTCGTCCAGCGTATGCGCCGTGGCGATGGCGCTGCAGCCGCTTCGCCGGGCCTCCCCGGCCAGGAGGTCGTAGCGGGCGCGGCGGGCTGCCTCCTGGATTCCCTTCGCCGGTTTCGGCGCGGCCCAGCGCAGGACCGCATGCGGGACGCCGAGCCCGGCACAGAGCTCTCCGACCCGCTCCGCCTCGATCGCGGCTTCGGGGCGCAGCCCGTGATCGACCGTCGCGGCCCTGAGCGGCGGCCGGCCGGGCGTCCTGGCCCAATCGGCCAGCAGGGCGAGCAGCGCGACGGAATCCGGCCCGCCCGAGACGGCGACGAGCAGCCCCGCCTCGGCCGCGAGCCCGTCGAAGGCAGCGCCGGCCTCGGCGGGCGAGACAGGCGTCGCGGAAAGGTCGCGGGACGGCGCCGCGCTCAAGCGCAGCCGGAGCGGCGGCGCTCGCGGCTGACGGCGTTGCGCACCGCGCTGGAAGCCTGCGGATAGTCGACCCCGACCTTGGCGTAGGTGGCGCAGGCCTGCTCCTTGGCGCCGAGCCCGTTCAGGGCCATGCCGAGCCTGAGCAGGCTGTCGGGCGCCTTGGGCGAGCGCGGCGATTCCTTCGAGATCTTGAGGAACTGCTCGGCCGCCTCGCGGTAGCGCTGGCGCTGCATGTAGCTCTCGCCGAGCCAGTAGGTCGCCTCGACCGCGAGCCGGTCGCGCGGATAGCTCTGCAGGAACTGGCGGAAGCCCATCTCGGCCTGCTCATAGGCCCGGCGCCGCAGCGCCGCATAGGCGGCATCATAGGCTTCCTTGGCCGTGGCCGGGCCGCTCGCGGCGGCGACGCTCTGGCCGCGCGGCCCGGGCGCCACGCTGCCCTGCTGCACCGGGCGCCCGACACCCTGCAGGTCGAGCGGCTGGCCGGATGCCGGGCCGCCGGAATATTCGTCCTCGATGATGCCGGCGATGCCGCCGCCGAGCGGCTGCGGCGCGCCGGCCGAGCCCTGCTGCATCGTCGGGTCGAAGGCGTCGCTGCGGCGCTGGCGCTGCGGGGTCGCCCCGGCGGGCGGGGTGGCGGGCGGCGCGGAGCCGGCGGAGGGACGCCCGCCGCCCTTCTCGTTCAGGCGGAAATCGACGTCCTGCTGGAAGCGGCTGAGCTGGTCGGTCAGCCGCTTGTTCTCGAACTGGAGCTGCTCGATCTGGCCGGCCATCTGGCGCATCTGGTTTTCGAGCCGCGTCGTGCGCACCAGCAGGTCGGCGGCATCCTGCGCGCAGGCCGGCGCCGCGGCGCCGAACAGCCCCGCGGCGAGCGCGAGCGCGGGCCACGCCGGGCGAACGAGGAAGCGGGCGAGGGAAGAGCCAGGCATCTGAGACAAGCGGTCCTTAGCTGAAACGGGAATTGTCGCGCAGGCGAGTATAACACGCGCGCACCGCGGCCAAAATATGAACAACCTCATGCGCCGTTTGCGAAATCCGGGGAACGCCGGCGAAAACGCCTCTGGCGCTTTGCCGGGCACTTCCCTACATTGGCGAAGCGGGGCTGCCTGGTGCGTGAGAGACAGCATTCCCCGGGCCCATACGACTCCCTAGGGAGCTGTCCCTGACCGGATCCATCGGAACCGGACACACGGCGCCCACCTACTTTAGTAGGTGTCCCGGGATTCAAAACTCCACGGCCGAGGTGGCTCCGCAGCCCTGATGACGACGATGCACGACACGCAGGTTACGCCCTCCCCGCGAAAGGCGGCGCTGCGCACGGCGTCGCTCGCCCGCCGCGACGCGCTGGAGATCGACGACCGGCTCGAATGGGATCCCGGGATCGCCGCGCAGGCGCTCGCCTTGCCGGCGTGGGACGGCGCCTCCGGCCCGGTCTCGGCCTATTGGCCGATGCGCTCCGAGGCCGATCCCCGCCCGATCCTCGAGGAGCTGCACCGGCGCGGCCTGCCGCTCTGCCTGCCGGCCATCGTCGCGAAGCGCATGATCTTCCGCCGCTGGGCTCCCTATGAGCCGATCGTCCCGGGCGGCTTCGGCACGCTCGTCCCGGCGCCGGACCAGCCCGAGATCGCGCCGCGCATCCTGATCGTCCCGCTCGCCGCCTTCGACCGGCGCGGCTACCGCATCGGCTACGGCAAGGGCTATTACGACCGGGCCCTCTCCGCGCTCGGCCCGACGATCAGCATCGGCATCGCCTATGCGGCGCAGGAGGTCGAGGCGGTGCCCGACGAGCCGCATGACCGGCGCCTCGACTGGATCGTCACGGAACGCGAAACCATCCGCTGCGGTTGATTCCCGCGCTCCTTCGCGCGAGGGAGAAAGCTTTACAGCTCGCGGACCGGTTTCATGCGTCTTCTCTTCCTCGGTGACATCGTCGGCCGCCCCGGCCGGATCGCGGTTCAGGAGCGCCTGCCTGCGTTGCGCGAGGCCTGGAAGCTCGACTGCGTCGTCATCAACGGCGAGAACGCGGCCGGCGGCTTCGGCATCACCGAGGCGATCTGCGACGAGATCCTCGCCGCCGGCGCCGATGTCGTCACCCTCGGCAACCATTCCTGGGACCAGCGCGAGGCGCTGGTCTTCATCGAGCGGCAGGACCGGCTGATCCGCCCGGCCAACTACCCGCCCGGCACGTCCGGCCGCGGCGCCGCCGTGATCGAAGCGCGCAACGGCGCCCGCGTCCTCGTCGTCAACGTCATGGGCCGGCTGTTCATGGACCCGCTCGACGACCCCTTCGCGGCGGTCGAGCGCGAGCTCGCCGCCTGCCCGCTCGGCGAGGTCGCCGATGCCGTCATCGTCGACGTCCATGCCGAGGCGACCAGCGAGAAGCAGGCCATGGCCTATTTCCTCGACGGCCGCGCCAGCCTCGTCGTCGGCACGCACACCCACGCGCCGACCTCCGACACGCGCATCCTGCCCGGCGGCACCGCCTTCCAGTCCGATGCCGGCATGTGCGGCGACTACGATTCCGTGCTCGGCATGCAGAAGGACGAGCCGGTGCGCCGCTTCCTCCAGAAGGTGCCGGGCGCCCGGCTGGAGCCGTCGACGGGCGAAGGCACGCTGTCGGGCGTCGCCGTCGAGATCGACGACGCGACCGGCCTGGCGAAGGCGGTCTGGGCGGTGCGCATCGGCCCGCATCTCAGCCAGGCGGTGCCGGAAGCCTGGCTGTCCTGACGCGCTCCGGCGCGCGCGGCGCTTGCGCGCGGGCGGAGGCGGCGCCTATAAGGCCGCCTTCCAGCGCTTTCCGCCGCAACCTTTGAAGGTAACGAGCTCCCATGGCCGGCCATTCACAGTTCAAGAACATCATGCACCGCAAGGGCAAGCAGGATGCGGTGCGCTCCAAGCTGTTCTCGAAACTGGCCCGCGAGATCACCGTCGCCGCCAAGATGGGCATGCCCGACATCAACATGAATCCGCGCCTGCGCATGGCGGTGCTCGCCGCGCGCGCCGAGAACATGCCCAAGGACAACATCCAGCGCGCCATCAACAAGGCGGCCGGCGGCGAGGGCGAGAACTACGACGAGGTCCGCTACGAGGGCTACGGCCCGGGCGGCGCCGCCGTCATCGTCGAGGCCCTGACCGACAACCGCAACCGCACGGCGTCCGCGGTGCGCTCCTACTTCACCAAGGCGGGCGGCGCGCTCGGCGAGAGCAACTCCGTCTCCTTCATGTTCAACCGCGTCGGCGAGATCGCCTATCCGCCCGAAGCGGGCGACGCCGACACGGTGATGGAAGCGGCGATCGAGGCCGGCGCCGACGACGTGATCTCGGACGAGAACGGCCACACCATCCTCTGCGCCTTCGACAGCCTGAACGAGGTTTCCAAGGCGCTGGAAGCGTCGCTCGGCGCCCCGGCCTCGGCCAAGCCCGTCTGGCGGCCGACCACCACCGCCCCGCTCGACGAGGACAAGGCCGCCTCGATGATGCGGTTGATGGAGGCGCTCGACAACGACGACGACGTCCAGAACGTCTTCGCCAATTTCGAGATCGCCGACGAGATCATGGCCAAGCTCAGCGCCTGATTGCAGCCGCTTCCAGCATTGCGAGCCAAGCGAGGCAATCCAGGGGGCGTAGAGCTCTGCCGCCCCCGGATCGCTTCGTCGCTTCGCGCCTCGCAATGAGGGCGGGAAACACTCACCGCCCCAGCAGCCCGTCCCAGAGCGGCAGGCTGCTCAGCGCGCTGAGGAAGATCAGCAGATAGGCGCCGCGCCGGAAGCTCGCCTCCGAGGCGAGCCGGAAGCCATGCGTGCCGGCCCAGAGCCCCGCGCCGTAGATCGCGAAGAGCGGCACTGCCATCGCCAGCCCGCTTGGCGTCAGGATGCCCTTCCACCACAGGATCGCGCCACCGATCAGCGTCGAGACGCCGAAGAAGGCCTGCATGTTCGCCCGCGTCTTGTGGCGGTCGTTGCGCTGCGCGCCGAGCCAGAACACCGCGAGCGGCATGCCGCCGATCGAGGCCATGCCGTTGCACAGCCCCGAGAGCGCGCCGACCCCGAGCGAGAGCGCCACGCCCGGGCGCCCGTGATAGCGCCAGCCCGAGGCCATCAGCGCCACCGCGGCGAGGACCAGCAGCGCCAGGATCCAGCGCATCGTCGCGCGGTCGAGCCAGGTCAGCAGCCAGATCCCGGCCGGCAGCGCCAGCGTCGCCGTCAGCAGCAGCGGCAGGATCTCGCTCCATTCCGCCCGCCTGGCGCTGCGCGCCGCGATCGGCAGGGCGAAGGGCAGGTCGATGAACCAGATCAGCCCCAGCGCCGCGACCGGCCCGAGCACCACCGAGGCCAGCGGCATGAACACCATGGCGAAGCCGAAGCCGGTGAAGCCGCGCACCAGCCCGCCGATCAGCGTCGCTCCCAGCAGCACGGCGATCGCGTCGGCCGTGAGGCCCGGCATGAAGGCGGAAAGGCTGAGCGGCATGGTCCCGGCGCGGCGAAAGCTGATCCGGCGCAGCATGCCCGCAGCCCCGCGACAAGAACAGCCTTCCTTTTCGATGGCGCCGATGAGGGGAATTCATCTCCGCCGCGGTTCCGCGCGGGACAAATCCGAAACATCCGCTAGGTTGAGCGCGTCATGGCACCCGCGATTCGCATCCTCGGCATCGACCCCGGCCTTCGGAAGACCGGCTGGGGCGTCATCGTCTCGGAAGGCAGCAAGCTCTCCTTCCTCGCCTGCGGCTGCGTCGAGAGCGCCGGCGGCCTCTCGCTCGGCGAGCGCCTGCGCCAGCTCCATGAGGGGATCGGCAAGGTGATCTGCGCCTATGAGCCGCATGAGGCGGCCGTCGAGGAGACCTTCGTCAACCGCGACCCGCAATCGGCGCTGAAGCTCGGCCAGGCCCGCGGCATCGCCCTGGTGGTGCCGTCGCTGGCGGGGCTGAGCGTCGCGGAATACGCCGCGAACCTGGTCAAGAAGACGGTGGTCGGCGTCGGCCACGCCGACAAGAAGCAGATCCAGGCGATGATCCGCGTATTGCTGCCCCGGGCCGAGGCGACCTCCGCCGATGCGGCCGATGCGCTGGCGGTCGCGATCTGCCATGCCCAGCATCGCGGCATGAGGGCGCTGGTCGCGCAGATGCGCGCGGCGGGCTGACGGGGCGATGCGCGACAGCCGACCCTCGCGAAATTGCGGTGATCCTACACATGGACAGGCCGTCCCGGACGGAGCGAAGCGGAGATCCGGGATCCATGCCTGACCCTATTTCGGCTGCGCTCCGGCATGGATCCCGGGTCACGCCCGGGACGACAGGGGAAGATTGTCGATGATCGGCAAGCTCAAGGGAGTGATCGACTCCTATGGCGAGGACCACGTCATCATCGACGTGCAGGGGGTCGGCTATGTCGTGCAGTGCTCGGCGCGCACGCTCCAGCGCCTGCCCAAGCCCGGCGAGGCCGCGGCGCTCTCGATCGAGACCCATGTCCGCGAGGATGCGATCCGTCTTTACGGCTTCCTGTCCGATGTCGAGCGCGACTGGTTCCGGCTGATGCAGGTGGTGCAGGGCGTCGGCGCCAAGGTGGCGCTCGCCATCCTCTCGACGCTCGACCCCGGCGGGCTCGCCACCGCCATCGCCACCAACGACAAGGCGGCGATCGCGCGCGCGCCCGGCGTCGGGCCGAAGCTGGCGCAGCGCCTCTGCGCCGAGCTCAAGGACAAGGCGCCGGCCTTCGGCCATGTCGATCCCAGCCTCGCCCAGCTCTCCGGCGCGCTGGAAGACAGAAAGCTGCCCCAGCCCGTGGCCGACGCCATCTCGGCGCTCGCCAATCTCGGCTATCCGCAGGCGCAGGCGGTCGCGGCCGTCGCCGCGGCGGCCAAGGCGGCGGGCGACGGCGCCGGCACGGCCCAGCTCATCAGGCTCGGCCTCAAGGAACTGTCGAAATGAGCCCCGCCGGCAGCACGCCGGACGACCTCGAGCTGCGCGTCGTCACCGACAAGGGCGAATTGCTGGAGATCATGCTGGCCGCCTGGGGCTCGCACAGCATGATGATCGGCCTGCATGTCTACGACGTCGCCGAGATCAACGCGCTCGGCCTCTACGAGCCGGGCGGACGCACCGCCGCTCTGGCGAGCTGGACCCTCCGCGGCGACACCGCCTATCTCTGCGCCCTGCATTCGCTCAGGCCCGGCGAAGGCGTGGCGATCCGCATGCTCGACGCCGTGGTCGCGGCGGCGCGGGCGGCGGGCGCGACCCGCCTCAAGGCGATGACGACCAACGACAACATGCCGGGCCTCGTCTTCTACCAGCGCCGCGGCTTCCGCCTCTCGGGGCTTTATCTGGAAGCCATCGACGCTTATCGCTCCGTGGTGCCGACCATCATCAAGACGGGATACAAGGACATTCCGATCCACGACGCCATCGAGCTGGAGATCGCGCTGTGAGCGATCCGAAACGCTCCGGACTGATGACCGCCGAGCGCCGCGACGACGACAGCGAATCGTCGCTGCGCCCGCTTTCGCTCGCCGACTTCACCGGCCAGGCGGCGGCGCGCGCGAATCTCCAGGTTTTCATCGAGGCTGCCAAAAGCCGCGGCGACGCGCTCGACCATGTCCTCTTCGTCGGCCCGCCGGGGCTGGGCAAGACGACGCTGGCGCAGATCGTGGCCCGCGAGCTCGGCGTCAATTTCCGCTCGACCTCCGGCCCGGTGATCGCCAAGGCCGGCGATCTCGCCGCCCAGCTCACCAATCTCGAGGAGCGCGACGTGCTCTTCATCGACGAGATCCACCGCCTCAACCCGGCGGTGGAGGAGATCCTCTATCCGGCGATGGAGGACTACCAGCTCGACCTGATCATCGGCGAGGGGCCGGCGGCGCGCTCGGTCAAGATCGACCTGCCCAAGTTCACCCTGGTCGGCGCCACCACCCGCGCCGGCCTGCTGACCACGCCCTTGCGCGACCGCTTCGGCATCCCGGTCCGACTGCAATTCTACACGGTCGAGGAATTGCAGGGCATCGTCGCGCGCGGCGCCCGCGTGCTCGGCGTGCCGATGTCCGAGGACGGCGCCAACGAGATCGCCCGCCGGTCGCGCGGCACGCCGCGCATCGCCGGCCGGCTGCTCCGGCGCGTGCGCGATTTCGCCATCGTCGACGCCGATCCGATCATCACCCGCCAGGTCGCCGACAAGGCGCTCTCCCTGCTCGACGTCGACGCCATCGGCCTCGACCAGATGGACCGGCGCTACCTCACCACGGTCGCGGTCAATTTCGGCGGCGGCCCGGTCGGCATCGAGACCATCGCCGCCTCGCTCTCGGAGCCGCGCGACGCGATCGAGGAGATCATCGAGCCCTTCCTGCTGCAGCAGGGCTTCATCCAGCGCACGCCGCGCGGGCGATTGCTGACGCCGCACGCCTTCCGCCATCTCGGCATGCCCGAGCCCTCGCGCGAGACGGCGCAGTTCGGGCTGTTCGGGGAAGAGGACGAGGGCTAGGTTTCGTGGACAGT
>UBNE01000022.1 GCA_900466745.1 Hyphomicrobiales bacterium
GGCAGGGAGAGGGCGCGGGACGGGGGGCGCGCGGCTGTGCCGTTTCGGAACGCCGCCTCAGGCGGCGCCGCGCAGGCGCCGGGCGAGATGGTCGAGACCCGTGGCGAGGGCTCCGCCGGCGAGCGTGCCCAGCGCCTTGACCCCGGCATCCTGAAGCCGGCCGTGGCGGCTCTGCTCGAGGGNNCTGCGCCCATTCGAGCCCGACCGCGAGCAGCACCATCCCGGCCAGCACGAGCCAGCGCTGGCGCGGATAGGCGAAGGCCAGCATGCCGCCGGCCGCGAGATAGGCCAGGAAGCGCTCGATATCGGCGCCGGCCGTCGGGATATGGGGGCGCAGGTCGAGCGGCGACAGCGTCGCGAACAGGATGACGAGCAGGGCTCCCCAGCCGAAAACGGTGGCGAGGCGGCGCAGACGGTCGAGAGGATCGGTCAAGAAGGCGGAATCCGGAAGCTTCGGGCGCAAGGCGCAAAAGGCGGTGCAGCGGGCGGTTTATGCGCCGACCCGGCGGACATGGCAATTCCCGGCGCTCGCCGGCCGGCGCCGGCCGCGGCGGCTTGAGCGCGAAACTTATCCCCGGCGGCGCATGGGGCGGCATCATCCTGTCTCGAAACGAACCATCCCCGCGAGGCTCCATGACCGTCACGCCCCGTCTGCTGCTGCCGCTGCTCGCCGNNCAGGCGCAGAAGCACGTCACCCATAACGACGCGCTGATGCGCCTCGACGCGCTGGTCCATCTCGTCGTCGACAGCCGGACGCAGGCGGCGCCGCCGGCCAGCCCGGGCGAGCTTTCCGCCTATATCGTGCCGGCCGGCGGCACCGGCGCCTTCGCCGGGCGGACCGACCAGGTGGCGCTGTTCGAGGATGGCGGCTGGAGCTTCCTGACGCCGCGCACCGGCTGGCAGGCCTGGGTCGCGGACGAGGCCGAGCACAATCTCTGGACCGGGGCGGAATGGCGCCGCGCCAGCCCGCTCAGCGGCCTCGGCGCGGAAAAATGGGGCGTCAACGCCACGGCGGACGAGACCAACAGGCTCGCGGTTTCCGCGGAGGCGAGCCTGTTCAACCACGCCGGCAGCGACCACCGCCTCAAGATCAACAAGGCCGGTTCCGGCGCGACGGCGAGCCTGCTGTTCCAGAGCGACTGGTCGGGGCGGGCGGAGTTCGGCCTGGCCGGCGACGAGGATTTCCGGGTCAAGGTCAGCCCGGACGGCTCGGCCTGGCACGAGGCGATCGCCGTCGACCGGGCAAGCGGGGCCGTCGCGCTGCCCGGCTCGCCCTGGGCGGCGGGGCAGAACCTGCTGGTCAATGGCGACATGCGGATCAACCAGCGCGGCTTCGCCGGCGGCGCGCTCGCCGCGGGCGCCTATGGCTTCGACCGCTGGAAGGCGGGGGCGGGCGGCGCGAACCTCTCGGTTTCCGGCTTCACGGTGACGCTGAATTCCGGCGCCGTCGTGCAGCCGGTCGAGCCGGCGGCCTGGGGGCTGGCCTCCTTCGCGGAGCTGCCGCTGACGCTCTCGGTCGAAGGGCTGAGCGGCGGCGATCTCGCGGTCACCCTCGGGAGCCGATCGGGCACGATCACGCCAGGCGCGGGGCGGCGCTCCGTCACGCTGACGCTCGCCGCCGGCGACAGCGGCGTCCTCACCCTCGGCCTGGCGCCCGCGGCGGGGGCGGTGAGCTTCGCGCGGGTCAAGCTGGAGCCGGGCGGCATCGCCAGCCACTGGACGGCCCGCCCGCTCGCGGCCGAGCAGATGCTGTGCCGGCGCTATCACTGGCGGCCGGCCGGCACGGTGCTGGTCGACGCCTATCAGGCCGCCGCCGCGACAGCCCGCCAGACCCTGGCGCTGCCGGTGCCGATGCGGGCGACGCCGAATGTGAGCTACGCCGTCTCGCAGGAGGTCAACGTCCAGGGTACGGATCGCGGCCTCGTCGCGGCCTCGACGGAGCTGGCCCATGCCTATGTCACGGCGCAGGCGCTCGGGCGGGTGCGCGCGGCCTTCGACGGCATCGCCTTCGACGCGGAGCTGTGAGGCGGCGGGGCCGTGGCCCTCAGTGAATCTCGGGCTCGGGAATCTTCGCCGTGCCTTCGAGGTAATCGAAGTCGCAGCCCTTGTCGGCCTGGCGGATATGGGCCGCCGACATCCGGCCCCAGCCGCGCGGATAGTCGCGGTCCGGGGGCGTCCAGGCGGCGAGGCGGGCGGCGATCTCGGCATCGGAGAGGTCGACGGAGATGCTGCGCGCCTCGACGTCGACGCTGATGACGTCGCCGGTCCGCACCGCCGCCAGCGGCCCCTTGATATAGGCTTCCGGCGCGACGTGGAGGATGCAGGCGCCGTAGCTGGTGCCGCTCATCCGCGCATCCGAGATGCGCAGCATGTCGCGCACGCCCTGCTTCAGCAGCTTCTTCGGGATCGGCAGCATGCCCCATTCCGGCATGCCCGGCCCGCCGACGGGGCCGCAATTCTTCAGCACCATGACATGGTCGGGCGTGACGTCGAGGGCCTCGTCGTTCACCGCCCGCATCATCGCGTCGTAATCCTCGAAGACCAGGGCCGGGCCGGCATGCTTCAGCAGCCGCGGCTCGGCGGCGGAGGGCTTCATCACGCAGCCATCGGGCGCGAGATTGCCCTTCAGCACGGCGAGCCCGTTCTCGGTCGAGACCGGCCGGTCGAGCGGGCGGATGACGTTGTCGTCATAGACTTCTGCGAGCGCGATGGTCTCGGCCAGCGGCCTGCCGGTGACCGTCATGGCGTCGGTGTGGAGCTTGCTTTCGAGCTGCTTCAGCAAGGCGGGGAGCCCGCCGGCATAGAAGAAATCCTCCATCAGGAAATCGCCGGAGGGGCGCAGATTGGCGATCACCGGCACCTCGCGCGAGAAGGCGTCGAAATCGTCCGGCGTCAGCTTCACGCCGGCGCGGCCGGCCATGGCGACGAGATGGATGATGGCGTTGGTCGAGCCGGCGACCGCCATATGCAGGATCAGCGCGTTCTCGAAGCTCTTGCGCGTCAGGATCCGGTCGGGCGTCAAATCCTCCCAGACCATCTCGACGATGCGCCTGCCGGCCATCGCCGCCATGCGCGGATGGGCGGAATCGGCGGCGGGAATGGCGGAGGCGCCCGGCAGCGTCAGGCCCAGCACCTCGGCATGGCTCATCATCGTCGCGGCCGTGCCCATCACCATGCAGGTGCCGTAGGAGCGGGCGATGCCGCTTTCCATGTCGCGCCATTGCTCGTCGGTGATGTTGCCGGCCTGCTTCTCGGCCCAGTATTTCCAGACGTCGGAACCGGAGCCGAGCACCTTGCCGGCCCAGTTGCCGCGCAGCATCGGCCCGGCCGGCACGAAGATGAAGGGCAGGCCCGCGCTGCAGGCGCCCATGATCAGGGCCGGCGTGGACTTGTCGCAGCCGCCGAGCAGCACGACGCCGTCGAGCGGGTGGGAGCGGATCGATTCCTCCGTCTCCATCGCCAGGAAGTTGCGATAGAGCATGGTGGTGGGCTTCTGGTACTGTTCGGAGACCGACATCACCGGAATCTCGACCGGGAAGCCGCCGGCGGCCCAGACGGCCCGCTTCACCGCCTCGGCGCGGTCGCGCAGATGGGTGTGGCAGGGGTTGACCTCGGACCAGGTGTTGATGACGCCGATGACCGGCTTGCCCATGAACTCCTCATGCGAGAAGCCCATCTGCAGCGTGCGCGAGCGGTGCCCGAAGGAGCGCAGGTCGCTCGTGCCGAACCAGCGGAAGCTGCGCAGGGTCTCGGGCGTCTTGCGGGGGCGGGACATGGTCGTTTCCTCGGGTCCTGGGCGGGAGCTTCGGCAGGCGCCGGCTCCGCTTCGTCTGCCGCGAGTTTAGACCTTGTAAAACGAGCGATACCAGTCGACGAAGCGCGCGATGCCATGCTCGATCGGCGTATCGGGGCTGAAGCCGACGCGGGCGGCGAGGTCGGAGACGTCGGCATAGGTCGCCGGCACGTCGCCCGGCTGGGCCGGCAGATGGCGCTTGATCGCCTTGCGCCCGCAGGCCGCCTCGACCACCGCGATGAAGCGGTCGAGCCGGACCGGGGTGTGGTTGCCGATATTGTAGAGGCGGAAGGGCGCCGCGGCCGTGGCGGGGTCGGGCCGTGCGGGATCGAAATCCGGGTCCGGCGCCGGCGGCCTGCCGGCGAGCCGCACGATCGCCTCGCGGATGTCGTCGACATAGGTGAAGTCGCGGCTCATCCCGGCTTCCGCATAGACGTCGATCGGCCGGCCTTCGAGGATCGCCTTCGTGAACTTGAAATAGGCCATGTCCGGCCGGCCCCAGGGGCCGTAGACCGTGAAGAAGCGCAGGCCCGTGGTCGGGATGCCGTAGAGATGCGAATAGGAATGCGCCATCAATTCGTTGGCGCGCTTGGTCGCGGCATAGAGCGAGACCGGGTGGTCGGCGCCGTCATGCTCGCTGAAGGGCACCTTGGCGTTGGCGCCGTAGACCGAGCTCGACGAGGCGTAGACCAGATGGTCGACGGGGTTGTGCCGGCAGGCCTCGAGGATGGAGAGGAAGCCGTCGAGATTGGCGCTGGCATAGGCGCGCGGGTTTTCCAGCGAGTAGCGGACGCCGGCCTGCGCGGCGAGATGGATCACCACCTGCGGGCGGAAGCCGGCGAAGGCGGCCTGCACGGCGTCGTAATCGGCGATGTCGGTGGGCTCGAAGGAGAAGCCGTTGCGGGGAAGCAAACGGTCGAGGCGCGCCTGCTTCAGGGCCGGGTCGTAATAGGGCGTGAGATTGTCGAGGCCGAGCACCGTCACCCCGGCGTCGAGCAGCGCCTGGGTGACGTGGAAGCCGACGAAGCCGGCGGCGCCCGTCAGGAGAACCCGTTCGAAAGGCCTGTCTCTGTCCAAGCGAAATCCTGCCGGCACGGAACGCGAGATGTCGCGCGGTCGGACCCGTAGTGAGGCGCTTCGCCGGGTTTGGCAAGGCGCCGGGCGGCGGGCTCAGCGCGTCTGCGCCGCCGCGAAGGCGAGGTTCTCGGCGAGCAGGGCCTCGGCCGCCTCCGGCGTCGGCGCCTCGACATAGACGCGCAGCTCCGGCGCATTGCCGGAGGCCCGGAAATGCACGGTCGCACCGTTGCCGAGCGTCAGCCGCAGGCCGTCGCGCCGGTCGCGCGCCGCGACGCCGCCATGGCTGGCGAAGGCTTCGTCGCGGAAGGCGGGGTCCTGCGCGTCGAGCCGCTCGATCAGCGCCAGGGTCCTGTCCTGGGGAACCTCCTGCAGCCGGTTCGACAGGGCGATGGCGAAGCGGGCTTGCGCGGCGATGGCGCTCAACGGCCCGGCTTCGCGCTTGACCAGCGCCAGCGTCGACAGGATCGGCAGCAGCGCGTCCCGCGTCGGCAGGGCGGCGAGGCGGCGGCCCTCCTGCACGACCTCGGAGCCGAGCAGCACGCCGCCATTGGCCTCGAAGCCGACGACGATGCCGGCGCCCTCGGCCGCCGCCTGCGCCATGCCGGCGATGACATAGGGCGAGCCGACGCGGGTGCGCACGACCGTCGCGAACAGTCCGGGGCGGTCCAGCGCCGAATTCGAGGTGACCGGCGTGACGATGGCGTCGGCGCCGAGGAAGCGCGCCGTCAGGGCGCCGACCAGATCGCCGCGCAGGAAGCGGCCGGCCTCGTCGGCGACGAGGGGGCGGTCGGCGTCGCCATCGGTCGAGACGATGGCGTCGAGCTTGCGCTCCCCGGCCCATTGCCGCGCCAGCGCCTCGTCCTCCGGCCTGAGCGCCTCGGTGTCGACCGGGATGAAGCGCTCGCTGCGCCCGAGCGGCACGGGGCTGGCGCCGAGCGCGGCGAGGATGTCGCAGATCACGTCGCGGCCGACCGAGGAATGCTGGTAGACGCCGATCGTCAGCCCCTCCAGCGCGCGCTCCCCGAAGAAGGCGACATAGCGGTCGCGGTAAGCGGCCATGGCCTCTTCGGACGCCGGATCGGTGGAGATTTCGGGCAGGGCGGCGAGGGCGAGCTTCGCATGCCAGGCGAGGATGCGGGCCTCGTCGGCTTTGTCGATCTCGCCGGCGGCGCGGTAGAATTTCAGCCCGTTGCGGTCGTCGGGGATGTGGCTGCCGGTCACCATGATGGCGGGCGCGCCGCGCCGCATCGCCGCCAGCGCCAGGGCGGGCGTCGGCAGGGCGCCGCAATCGATCGGGACGAGCCCGGCATCGGCGACGGCTTGCGCGCATTGCGCGGCGATCAGCGGGCTCGAGGCGCGCAGGTCGCGGCCGATCAGCACCTCGCCCCCCGGGCCGGCGGCGCCGTCCTCGCGCAGCATCGCGCAGAAGGCGCGGACATGGGCGTAGGCGGGCAGGCCGGCGAGCTCGCCGACGAGGCCGCGCAGGCCGGAGGTTCCGAATTTCAGGCTGGTCATCACGATCGGTTCAGGCGGGAGTGGCAGGCGCGGCGAGCCTAGAGCATCGGACCGAGAAGTGGAATCCGCTTTTCGGAAAAATCCGATGCAGCAGCAATGAGATAGATCATCGTTGCCGCATCCGGAAGGACGCGCGACGATCGCGCGCGCCCGTCGCGGCGCTGTCACGCCGCGCGCCTGTCGCTCTCGCCCGGCGCCGGTTCAGGAAGGGCGAACCGGTTTGGCCCGACCGGCCGATCATGCTACTTCGCGGCGGCGAAGCGCCCGCTTCCAGGAGGCAAAGATGAAGATCGTGATGGTCGGTTCCGGATATGTCGGACTCGTCTCCGGGGCCTGCTTCGCCGATTTCGGCCATGAGGTGGTCTGCGTCGACAAGCAGGACAGCAAGATCGCCGCCCTGAAGCGCGGCGAGATCCCGATCTTCGAGCCCGGCCTCTCCGAGCTGGTGCGCAGCAACGCCGCGGCGGGGCGGCTGACCTTCACCACCGATCTCGCCGGGCCGGTCTCGAAGGCGGACGCCGTCTTCATCGCGGTCGGCACGCCCTCGCGGCGCGGCGACGGCTTCGCCGACCTGTCCTATGTCTATGCGGCTTCCCGCGAGATCGCCCAGGCGCTCGACGGCTATACGGTGATCGTCACCAAATCGACGGTGCCGGTCGGGACCGGCGACGAGGTCGAGCGGATCGTCCGGGAATTGCGGCCGGACGCGGAATTCGCCGTGGTCTCCAATCCGGAATTCCTGCGCGAGGGCGCCGCGATCGAGGATTTCAAGCGCCCGGACCGGATCGTCATCGGCGCCGAGGACGAGCGGGCGCGCGCGCTGATGGCCGAGGTCTACCGGCCGCTCTACCTCAACAGCGCCCCGATCCTGAACACCAGCCGGCGCACGGCCGAGCTGACCAAATACGCCGCCAACGCCTTCCTCGCGACCAAGATCACCTTCATCAACGAGATGGCCGATCTGTGCGAGCAGGTCGGCGCGAATGTGCAGGACGTCGCCCGCGGCATGGGGCTCGACAACCGCATCGGCGCGAAGTTCCTGCATGCCGGCCCCGGCTATGGCGGCTCCTGCTTCCCCAAGGACACGCTGGCGCTGATCAAGACGGCGCAGGATTACGGCACGCCCGCGCGCATCGTCGAGACCGTGGCGGCGGTCAACGACCAGCGCAAGCGCGCCATGGGCCGCAAGGTCGTCGCCGCCTGCGGCGGCTCGGTGCGCGGCAAGACCATCGCCGTGCTCGGGCTGACCTTCAAGCCGAACACCGACGACATGCGCGATGCGCCCTCGATCGCGATCGTCACGGCCCTGCAGGACGGCGGCGCGACGGTCCGGGCCTTCGATCCGGAGGGCATGGAGCAGGCCCGGGCGACGCTGCCCGCCGGCGTGGTCTATTGCTCCGACGCCTATGAATGCGTCGCCGGCGCCGACGCCGCGGTGATCGTGACGGAATGGAACATCTTCCGCGCGCTCGATCTCGACCGCGTCAGGCAGGCGATGGCCGCCCCCGTCCTGATCGATCTGCGCAATGTCTACCGGCCGGAGCAGGTGCGCGCCAAGGGCTTCACCTATCTCGATGTCGGGCGCGGCAGCCAGCCGCCGCAGCCGGGCGCGAAGACCGCCGCGGCCTGACGCGGCCGACCGGGAGGCCTCGCCGCCGCCGGCAACGAAAAGTCGCGCTTTCGCCTGTTGAAAGGATGGTTAAGAGAGCGTAACCAGCGCGCGACATTCGACAGGCAGCCGGGGCGTCCCATGGCGATGAATCTTGTCGCCGACGGCGCGCTGCGCCGCGAGCGCGGAAGCCGGTTCCGTTACGACCGCGCCGGCCATGTCGCGGCGATCGCCGATCTGGCGGTCGTCACGGGCGCGAGCCTCGTCTGCGGCGCGGCCTGCGGCTTCCTGCGCGACGGCGCCTTCGCCTTCATGCCGGATTCGGCGGGGCTGGGGATCTTGTTCGCGGTGCTGTTCGTGCTGCTGATGCAGATCCGCGGGCTCTACCGGCCGGTCGCGCTGCTGCGGCCGCTGTGGCAGGTCTCGAACGCGCTGGCGTTCTGGATCGCCATCACCGCCTTCCTGACCGCGCTCGGCTTCGCCTTCAAGGCCGGGCACATGGTCTCGCGCGCGGCGACGATCTCCTTCGTCCTCATCGGCTTCGCCCTGGTCGCGGCGCTGCGCTTCCGCTGGCATGGCTGGATGCGGCGCGCGCTCCAGAACGGCAAGTTCGCCACCCGGCGCATCGCCCTCGTGGCCGACGCGGAGACGCTCGACCGCTCGGCGCTGGCGCAGAAGCTCGCGCCCTACGGGCTTTCGGTGGCGGCGAGCTTCAGGCTGCCGCCGGAGGTGGGCCGCGAGCCGGCGGCCCTGGCGGCCGCCCTCGCCGGCGCCGTCGCGCGGCTGCGCGGCTCCGCCATCGACGAGGTGGTAGTCGCGCTCGGGCCGGGCCGCTTCGCGCTGGCCGAGCAGGTCGTCGCCGGCCTGCGGATCCTGCCCCTGCCGGTCCGGCTGGTGCTCGACCCGCAGCTCGGCGATCTGGTGATGCGGCCGAGCCAGCGCTTCGCCCGCGACGTGGTCGCCGTCGAGATGCACCGGGCGCCGATGTCGGTGGCGGAGCGGGCGCTGAAGCGGGGACTCGATCTCGCCCTGGCGGGGACGGTCCTGCTGCTGATCGCGCCGCTGCTCCTGCTCGTCGCGCTGGCGATCCGCCTCGACAGCCCCGGCCCGGTCCTGTTCAGGCAGACCCGCAACGGCTTCAACAACCGGCCGTTCCGGATCCTGAAGTTCCGCAGCATGCGGGTGATGGAGAACGGCGACAGCATCCGCCAGGCCTCGCGCCATGACGAGCGGGTCACCCGGGTCGGGCGCTGGCTGCGCCGGCTGAGCATCGACGAGCTGCCGCAGCTTTGGAACGTCCTGCGCGGCGAGATGTCGATCGTCGGGCCGCGGCCGCATGCGCTCGCGCATGATTCCCATTACGAGAAGCTGATCGGCGACTATCCCTATCGCCAGCACGTCAAGCCGGGGCTGACCGGCTGGGCGCAGGTCAATGGCAGCCGCGGCGAGACCCCGACCATCGACAGCATGGCGGAGCGCGTGCGCCTCGACCTCTGGTATGTCGAGAATGCGAGCCTCTGGCTCGACCTGCGGATCATCGCCCGCACCGTCACGACGCTGCTCGACCTCAAGCATAGTTATTGACCATCGCCGGACCCGGCCGTTGACGATGCCGTGCCGGTGGGGCAGCTATCGGGCGCGGCGAAGCGCGCCATCCCGGCCGGCGGGCCCGCGCGGCGCCCCATCCCGGGCCGCCGATCGGGAGCCGGCATCAGCCATGTTGAACGGACACATGACGAACGCGAGCATCACGCCCCTGATCATGGCCGGTGGCGCCGGAACGCGGCTGTGGCCGGTCTCGCGCGATTCCATGCCGAAGCAGTTCATCCAGCTCCTCGACGACGGGCTGTCGACCTTCCAGGCGACGCTGCTGCGGGTGAAGGGCGAGCCCTTCGGGCGCCCGATCGTCGTGACCAACCAGGAGTTCCGCTTCGTCGTCGCCGAGCAGATGCAGGCGCTGGGCATCGCCGGAGAGATCGTGCTCGAGCCGGAGCGGCGGGATTCGGCCGCCGCCGTCGCGATCGGCGCGCTGCTCGCCCGCCGGCAGGACCCGGCCGCCGTCGCGGTCGCGCTCGCGGCCGACCACGTCATCCTGGACGCGGCGCGCTTCCGGGCGGACTGCACGAGCGCCGCCGCGCTGGCGGCGACCGGGCTGATCATGACGCTCGGCATCGTGCCGACGGCGCCGTCGCCGGCCTATGGCTATATCGAGCCGGGCGCTGCGCTCGGCCGCGAGGGCGCCAGCCGCCTGTCCCGCTTCGTCGAGAAGCCGGACGAGGCGACGGCGCGCGGCTATGTCGGGCGCGGCTTCCTGTGGAACAGCGGCAATTTCGTCTTCGCGGCCGCGACCATGATCGAGGAGCTGGAGCGCTTCGCGCCGGAGATCCTCGCCGGCGCGGGCGCGGCCATCGCGGCGGCGACGGTCGATCTCGATTTCGTCCGGCTCGACCCGGCCGCCTTCGCGACGATCCCGAAGACCTCGATCGACTACGCCGTGATGGAGAAGACGGAGAAGGCCGGGGTCCTCGCCGCGGGCTTCGACTGGTCGGATATCGGCGCCTGGGATTCGCTTCACGCCGTGGCGGGCAAGGATGCGGCCGGCAATGTCCTGCAGGGCCCGGTCGTCGCCGTCGACAGCGCCGATTCCCTGCTGCGCAGCGACGACATGCTGCTCACCGCCATCGGCGTGAAGGACATCGTCGCGATCGCCACGCGCGACGCGGTCCTGATCGCGCCGAAATCGGAGGCGGGCCGGGTCAAGGCGCTGGTCGAGCAGCTCAAGCGGCAGGGCCGGCCCGAGGCCACCGAGCATCTGCGGATGTACCGGCCCTGGGGCTGGTACCAGCGCATCGATCTCGGCGCGCGCTTCCAGGTCAAGCGCATCAACGTCAAGCCCGGCGGCAAGCTGAGCCTTCAGAAGCATTTCCACCGCTCGGAGCACTGGATCGTGGTGCGCGGCACGGCCGAGGTGACGCTGGACGGCCAGGTCAGCCATGTGCACGAGAACGAGTCGATCTATCTGCCGATCGGCTGCACCCACCGCCTGGCCAATCCCGGCAAGATCGACCTCGAGCTGATCGAGGTCCAGGTCGGCAGCTATACCGGCGAGGACGACATCGTCCGGCTGGAAGACGTCTACGCCCGGACGTGAGCGTCGCGACCGACCGGCAAGGGAAGACAGTGCGCTCATGAACACACCCTCGGACAGACCCTTGAAATTCCTGGTGACGGGCGGGGCGGGCTTCATCGGCTCGGCGGTGGTGCGCCGGCTGATCCGCGAGACCGGGCACCGGGTCTGCGTCGTCGACAAGCTGACCTATGCCGGCAACCTGGCCTCGCTCGCCCCGGCCGCGGGCAGCGAGCGCTACCGCTTCGAGAAGGCCGATATCGGCGAGGGCGAGCGGATGCGCGCGATCCTGGCCGGATTCCAGCCCGATATCGTGATGCATCTGGCGGCGGAGAGCCATGTGGACCGCTCGATCGACGGGCCGGCCGCCTTCATCGACACCAATATCGTCGGCACCTTCACCCTGCTCCAGGAGGTGCTGCGCCACTGGCGCGGGCTGGAGGGCGAGGCGCGGGCGCGCTTCCGCTTCCATCACATCTCGACCGACGAGGTCTTCGGCTCGCTCGGGCCGGAGGGCTTCTTCCACGAGGAGACGGCCTACCGGCCGAACTCGCCCTATTCGGCCTCGAAGGCGGCCTCCGACCATCTCGTGCGGGCCTGGCACCATACCTACGGCCTGCCGGTGCTGGTGACGAACTGCTCCAACAATTACGGGCCGTACCACTTCCCCGAGAAGCTGATCCCGCTGATGATCCTCAACGCGCTGGAGGGCAAGGCGCTGCCGGTCTATGGCGACGGCCTCAATGTGCGCGACTGGCTCTATGTCGAGGATCATGCCGAGGCGCTGCTCGCGGTGGCGCAGCGCGGCCGGCCGGGCGAGACCTATGCCATCGGCGGCAACAGCGAGATGAGCAATCTGGCGGTGGTGAAGCGCGTCTGCGCCATCCTCGACGAGATCAGGCCCGACCCGGCCGGAGCGCGCGAGCGGCTGATCAGCTTCGTCACCGACCGGCCGGGGCACGATGCGCGCTACGCGATCGACGCCGGCAAGATCGGGCGCGAGCTCGGCTGGAAGCCGCGCCATGATTTCGAGACGGGCCTGCGCGAAACCGTCGCCTGGTATCTGGCGAATCCGGGCTGGTGGGGCGATATCCGCTCCGGGGTCTATCGCGGCGAGCGGCTGGGCGCCGGTTGAAGGGAACGGACGGAATGATCCTGGTCGAGAACAGCGCGCTGCCGGATGTGAAGATCGTCACGCCGCGGCGCTTCGGCGACCATCGCGGCTTCTTCTGCGAGACCTGGAGCCGCAAGGCCTTCGCCGAGGCGGGGATCGACCTCGACTTCGTGCAGGACAACCATTCGCTCTCGGCCGCGGCCGGCACGCTGCGGGGGCTGCATTTCCAGTCGCCGCCGGCGGCGCAGGACAAGCTGGTGCGCTGCACGCGCGGACGCATCCGCGACGTGGCGGTCGATATCCGGCGCTCGTCCGAAACCTTCGGGAAGCATGTCGCGGTCGAGCTTTCGGCCGAGAACGGCCGGCAGCTCCTGGTGCCTGTCGGCTTCGCCCATGGCTTCGTCACGCTCGAGCCCGATACGGAAGTGCAGTACAAGGTCACGGCGCCCTATGCGCCGGAGAACGACGAGGGGCTCGCCTTCGACGATCCGGCACTCGGCATCGACTGGGGACTGCCGACCGAGGCGCTGACGCTCTCGGACAAGGACCGCAAGCATCCGCGGCTGTCCGAATTGCTGCCGTTCTTCGCATGAGCAGGGCGCTGCGATGAGGATCGTCGTCACCGGCTGGACCGGCCAGATCGTCCGCGCCATGCTGGAGCGCGTGCCGGCCGGCGTCGAGATCGTCGCGCTCCGCCGCCCGGAACTCGACCTCGCCATCCCCCGGACGGTCGCGCCGACGCTGCGCGCGGCGCGGCCCGACGTGATCGTCAACGCGGCCGCCTATACGGCGGTCGACCAGGCCGAGAGCGAGCCCGACCTCGCCATGCGCGTCAACGGCGAGGCGGCCGGCGAAGCGGCGCGCGCGGCAGCCGCTCTCGGCATCCCGGTCATCCAGATCTCGACCGACTACGTCTTCGACGGGGCGCTCGACCGGCCCTATCGCGAGGAGGACCCGGTCGGCCCGATCTCCGCCTATGGCCGCTCCAAGCTGGCGGGCGAGCGTGCCGTCGCGGCGGCGACGGAGAACCACGCCGTCCTGCGCACCGCCTGGGTCTACAGCCCCTTCGGGCGCAATTTCGTGCGCACCATGCTGGGGCTGGGCGAGACGCGCGAGGAGGTCGCGGTGGTGGCGGACCAGTTCGGCTCCCCGACGAGCGCGCTCGACATCGCCGAGGCGGTGTTCGGGGTCGCGCGCAACCTGCTGGCGCGCCCCGGCGATCCGTCGCTGCGCGGGGTCTTCCACATGTCGGGGCAGGGCGAGACGAGCTGGGCGGGGCTGGCGGAAGCGCTGTTCGCCGATGCCGCCGCGCTCGGCCGCAAGCCGGTCGCGGTGCGGCCGATCCCGACATCGGCCTATCCGACCCCGGCCCGGCGCCCGGCGAATTCGCGGCTCGACGGCGGCAGGCTCGCCGCCGCGCACGGCATCGCGCTGCCGCATTGGCGCGGCTCGGTGCGGGATTGCGTCGAGCGCCTGATCGTGGCGGAGGGGGCATGAAGGGGATCATCCTGGCCGGCGGCGCCGGCACGCGGCTGCATCCGATGACGCTGGCGATCTCGAAGCAGCTTCTGCCGGTCTACGACAAGCCGATGATCTACTACCCGCTGAACACGCTGATGCAGGCGGGCATCCGCGAGATCCTGATCATCTCGACGCCGAACGACCTGCCGCATTTCCGGCGGCTGCTGGGGGACGGGGCGGCCTGGGGGCTGAGCCTGCGCTATGCCGAGCAGCCGCATCCGGGCGGGCTGGCGCAGGCCTATCTCATCGGCGCCGATTTCGTCGGCCGGGAGCCCTCGGCGCTGATCCTGGGCGACAACCTGTTCTATGGCGACAGCCTGGCGGAGATGATGCGGGCCGCCTCGCGGCGCGGCAGGGGCGCGACCGTCTTCGCCTATCAGGTGCGCGATGCCGAGCGCTACGGCGTGGTCTCCTTCGACGGCGCCGGCAAGGCCGTCTCGATCGAGGAGAAGCCGAGGGCGCCCAAGTCCAACTGGGCGGTGACGGGGCTGTATTTCTACGACGGCCAGGCGGTCGAGATCGCGGCCGGGCTGAAGCCCTCGCCGCGCGGCGAGCTGGAGATCACCGACGTCAACCGGGCCTATCTCGAGCGCGGCGAGCTTTCGGTCGAGACGATGGGGCGCGGCTTCGCCTGGCTCGATACCGGCACGCCCGACAGCCTGCTCCAGGCCGGCGAGTTCGTGCGGACGCTGGAGAGCCGCCAGGATCTGCGCATCGCCTGCCCGGAGGAGACGGCCTGCCGGCAGGGCTGGATCAGCGCCGAGGCGCTCGAGCGTCTGGGAGCCGATCTCGCCAAGAGCGAGTACGGGCGCTATCTCGTCAGGATCGCCGCCGAGATCGCCAGCGGCAGCCAGCGCTGAGGCGCTGCGGACAGCGCGGGCGGGACCCGGCACACAAAAGGCGGAAGCCGCGAAGCTTCCGCCTTTTGTGAAAGGGTTCCGGCGCGGGCGGTCAGACGCGCGAGCGCAGCCCGATGGCGTCCATGCTGGCCTGGTCGCGCGCGGCCTCGGCGGCGCGCTCCGAGGCGCGCTCGCGGTCGTCGAGGATCTCGACCTTCTTCATCTCCTCGAAGGCCTCCTGCAATTCGGCCTTGGCCTCGTCGAGCTGGCCCTGCAGATTGTCGGCCGACTGGCGCAGGTTGTCGCGCCGGCCGAGCGCGGCCTTGGCATAGGTGGGATAGGCGAAATGCGCGGGATCGGTGATCCCGGCGCGGGCTTCCTCTGACTGGATCTCGCGATCGAGATCGTTCGCCATCCGATGGAAATCGGCGACCATCATCTCGATCTGGCTCACCCGCCGACGTTTCTCGTCGACCTGGAAGCGCTTCAGCCGCAGAAGCGTCTCTCGCGACTTCATGTCGTTTTCAACTCCTGATCACGCATTGGCTGCCGCCGACCCCTCGGCACGCATCCGGAAAACTCCGCGAGACGGCGCCACAATGGCGCAAGGAGGTTGACCTTTCCTTACCGCAAAGGGCTGCTTTTTCTGCATGTTCAGATCGCGCCGGCGCTGCTGCCGCGGGCCGTCACGATGATCTAGTGAGATGGCGGCGGCCGACCGGCCGTTCCTTGCGGATGCCTCGCCTTGCTGTCCTCGTTCCGTTTTTCCGGCCACGGCCCGCTGCTCTGCGGGCTGATCGTGACACGGCTCGTCGGCTGGGGGACGACGTTCTATTCGCCCTCGGTGCTGGTCCAGGCGCTCGACCGGGAGCTCGGCCTCAACGCCGAGATCGTCTTCGGCGGCATCACCATCCTGCTCGTCACCGGGGCGTTGGTCGCACCGGCGATCGGCCGGGTGCTCGACCGGGAGGGGACGCGCCGCTCGATGTGCGTGGGCGCGGTCGTCTGCGCGCTCGGCTTCGTCGTGCTGGCGATGGCGCAGGGGCCGGTCAGCTATCTGGCGAGCTGGTTCGTGATCGGCATCGGCCATGCCATGTCGCTCGCCAATGTCAGCAACGTCACGGTCGCGCAGCTCATGGGCGAGCGGACGCGCCGCGTCATCGGGCTGATGATGCTGGTCACCGGCCTCGCCTCCAGCCTGTTCTGGCCGCTGACGGCGGTGCTGATGGACGCCTATGGCTGGCGCGCGACGGTGTACATCTTCGCCGCCATGCAGATCTTCATCGCGCTGCCGATCTATGCGTCGGTGCCGCGCTTCCGCGGGCATCCGGTGCCGGCCGGAACGTCCGAGCCCCCGGCCTCGCCGCTCGAGACGGGGCGCGTTCCGCCGGAGCAGCGCCGCGTCGCGTTCTGGCTGACGGCCTTCGCCTTCTCGGCCAGCGGCCTGGTCTCCTGGGGGCTGCCGCTGCACCTGATCGCCCTGTTCCAGGAGGGCGGCCTGACGCAGGCGGAGGCGGTCTGGATCGCGACGCTGGGCGGGCCGGCCACCATCGCCGCGCGGGCGATCGACGCCACGCTCGGCGAGCGGCTGCCGGTCGAGCGCGTCGCGCTCTTCGGCCTGCTGCTCGGGCCGCTCTGCTGCCTGATGCTGGCCTTCCTGCCGATGGGGCTCGCGGCGGCGGGGAGCTTCGTCGTGCTGCTCAACGCCGCGCTCGGCGTCATCTCGGTGGCGCGCGCGACGCTGCCGCTGTCGCTGTTCGGGCGGCGGGGCTTTGCCGTCATGCTCGGCCAGCTCACCGTGCCGCAGAACATCGCCTTCGCCGCGGCGCCGCTGCTGTTCGCGGTGCTGATCGAGCGCCTCGGCGCCGACAGGACGCTGATCGTCTCGGCGGTGATCCAGTTCTTCGGCTTCGCGGCGATGTTCGCGCTGGTGCGGATGCTGGGCCGGGAGCCGGCGATGCCGCCCTCCGTCGCGCATTGAGGGCGGCGGCCCGGCCGCGCCGGCCTATCTCAGCTCGATCGTCGCCACGTCGCGCACCGCCCGCGCGCCGCGCTTGTCGCCGGGGGCGACGAGGCGCCAGCCTCCTTCGAGCGGCTTGCCGTCGATCGCCGTCACCAGCATCAGCGGCAGGTTGCCGAAATCGGGATGGATCTCGCCGATGGAGAAGGCGATGCGGTAGCCGTCGCCGGCGCTGACCAGGAGAGTCTTGCTAAGCTGGGCCTTGGGATCGAGCCCGTCCAGCAGCTTGTTGGCGCGCAGCAGGTCCCAGACCAGCACGCCGTCATAGCGGGCGGTGGAGGGGCCTTTCGAGGTGGCGAAGGTGACCTCCCGCTCGCGGCCGGGCAGGCTCGCGACCGATTGCGGCGAGACGACGATGGCGGCCCGGTCCGGCGCGACCAGTGTCAGCTCCCCGGCGCCCGCGAAGGCGGTTCCGGCGAGGACGGCGATGAGGATCAGCAGGGAGCGCAGCATCGGAGCGGACCTTCGCGAAGGGGACGAGCCTGGCGCATCGGCCCGAGAAGCGGAACGCGATCCTCGGGAAAAGCCGATGCAAGATCAAGGCGCTGGAGTATCGGACCGAATAGGATGCCCCGCCCGTCACTCCGGCGCGGCATCGTCGGAAGGAGACAGTTCCCGGGCGATGCGCGGCCCGGCCGCGCCTCAGCCGCTCTCGCTCATGATCGCCGCCAGGCGGGCATAGCTTTCCGGCAGGGAGGTGGCGTCGTCCTTGGCCTGCTTGAGGAAGGCCTCCAGCGCCGGGTTGAGGCGGATCGCCTCGTCGACCTCGGCCGAGGCCCCCTGGCGATAGGCGCCGAGCCGGATCAGTTCCTCCATGTCGGCATAGGTCGCGAGCGTGGCGCGGGCCTTCTGGACGACGGGATAATAGGTGGGATCGCAGGAACGCGGCATGGTGCGCGAGACCGATTTCAGGATGTTGATCGCCGGATAGCGGCCGCGCTCGGCGATGGCGCGCTCCATGACGATATGGCCGTCGAGGATGCCGCGCACGGCGTCGGCGACCGGCTCGTCATGGTCGCCGCCGTCGACCAGCACGGTGAACAGGCCGGTGATGGCCCCGTCCCCGGTGCCGGGGCCGGCACGCTCCAGAAGCCGCGGCAGTTCGGCGAAGACGGTCGGCGTATAGCCTTTCGTGGTCGGCGGCTCGCCGGCGGCCAGCCCGATCTCGCGCATCGCCATGGCGAAGCGGGTGACGGAATCCATCAGGCACATCACCTGCAGGCCGCGGTCGCGGAAATATTCGGCCAGCGTCAGCGTGGTCAGCGCCGCCTGCTTGCGCATCAGGGCGGGCTCGTCCGAGGTCGCGACGACGACGATCGAGCGGGCGAGGCCTTCCGGCCCGAGGTCTTCCTGGAGGAATTCCTGGACCTCGCGGCCGCGCTCGCCGACGAGCCCGATGATGTTGACGTCGGCGCGGGCGTAGCGGGCCAGCATCGAGAGCAGCACCGACTTGCCGACGCCGGAGCCGGCGAAGATGCCCATGCGCTGGCCGAGGCAGCAGGTCAGGAAGGCGTTGAGCGCGCGCACGCCGAGGTCGAGCGGCTTGCCGACGCGGCGGCGGGCATGGGCCGGCGGCGGATCGGCGCGGAACGGATAGAGCGTCTCGCCCTGCGGCAGCGGCGGGCCGCCATCGACCGGCCGTCCCAGCGCGTCGACGACGCGCCCGAGCCAGGCGGAGGTGGGGGACAGGCCGGGCTGGACGCGGTCGACATAGGCCGGGCAGCCGCGGCGCACGCCGTCGAGCCCGCCGAAGGGCATGAGCAGCGCCTTCTCGCCGGAAAAGCCGACCACCTCGCAGGGCACGCGGGTGCCCGGCGCGATCTCGATGCCGACGCGCCCGCCCAGGCTCATCGCGCCGATCGGGCCGGCGATCTCGACGAGCAGCCCGCGCACGCCGATGACGCGGCCATAGATCGTCAGCGCGTCGAGGTCTTCGATGGCGGAGACCAGGGCGGAGAGACGTTCAGTGCCGTGTGAAGGGCTGTTCATAAGGCCTTCGTAAACCTTTCGTTTACCTGTGTGATTAACACTGTGGCTCGAGGTCGCGACGTGTCGCGGGGCCGTTTCGGCCCCGTTTCCCGGGGCGGCCTTCGCGAAACGGCGCTTTTCACGCGTGGGTGTTCGTCGATCCGTGTCAAATTCGACTCACCTGGACAAGGATCGTTCACTTTCTGCGAGGAAGCGCTTGCGCTCGGGAATCACGGTTTGTTAACCAATTCACCGTAGCGTGTCGCGTGGCGTTTCATTGGGCAAGTGCGTCGTCGTCCGGGGCCGGGCTGGCCCGGGCGAGTAGAACGATCAACCTGCCCTGCGGGCGAAATTGGGGACGTGGACATGCGGGTTCTGCTGATCGAGGACGATAGCGCGACCGCCCAAAGCATCGAACTCATGCTCAAATCCGAGAGCTTCAACGTCTATACGACGGATCTCGGCGAGGAGGGTGTCGATCTCGGCAAGCTCTACGACTACGACATCATCCTGCTCGACCTGAACCTGCCCGACATGTCGGGCTACGAGGTGCTGCGCTCGCTCCGCGTCGCCAAGGTCAAGACGCCGATCCTGATCCTCTCCGGCCTCGCCGGCATCGAGGACAAGGTGAAGGGCCTCGGCTTCGGCGCCGACGACTACCTCACCAAGCCGTTCCACAAGGACGAGCTGGTCGCCCGCATCCATGCGATTGTGCGCCGCTCGAAGGGCCATGCCCAGTCGGTCATCACCACCGGCGACCTGGTCGTCAATCTCGACACCAAGACGGTCGAGGTCGACGCCGCCCGCGTGCACCTGACGGGCAAGGAATACCAGATGCTGGAGCTGCTCTCGCTCCGCAAGGGCACGACCCTGACCAAGGAGATGTTCCTCAACCATCTCTATGGCGGCATGGACGAGCCCGAGCTCAAGATCATCGACGTCTTCATCTGCAAGCTGCGCAAGAAGCTGGCGAACGCGTCGGACGGCAAGAACTACATCGAGACCGTCTGGGGCCGCGGCTACGTGCTGCGCGAGCCCTCCGAGGCCGAGGAACGCATCCCGGCCTGACGCAATCGCGCCGCCCGGCCGTCATGCGGCGGTCACGAAGCGGCACTATCACGGTTTTGACCTGATCGTCGGATGTACACGACAGGTCGACGGGACCCCGCCGCAAGGCGGGGTTTTTGTTTTGCCGCGGCCGCAACCCCGCCGGCATCGCCCGCCAGAGCCGGCAGCGGCGGGGCTATCGGCGGGTGATCGTGTCGGGCTTTGCCGGCGCGGGGAGCGCTCCCCCCGGCCAGGGCAGGCCCTGCGTCCGCGGCGGCAGGGCCGCATCGAGGCGCGACGGGAGGGCCGGGCGGAACAGCCCGCGCTGCTGCGGGTCGGGCCGCAGCCCCGTCGCCAGCCCGAGGACGGTCTCGGTGGCGCCCAGGACCAGCGCCCCGTCGGGGGCGAGGCGCGGCGCCAGCAGCTCGAGCGCCTTCTGCTTGGTCGGGGTATCGAAATAGATCAGCACGTTGCGGCAGAAGACGATGTCGAAGCGGCCGAAGCCGTCGCTGCGCTCGAGCAGGTTGTGCCGGCGGAAGGAGACCATGGCGCGCAGCTTCTCGGAGACCTGCCATTTGTCGCCGCGCTGGCTGAAATGCCTGAGCAGCATGCGGATCGGCAGCCCGCGCTGGATCTCGAACTGGCTGTAGAGGCCGGAGCGGGCCTTCTCCAGCACCTCGCGCGAGATGTCGGTGCCGAGGATCTCGACCCTCCAGCCGGCGAGGCTGTCCGCCATGCCGTCGACGAGCATGGCGAGCGAATAGGCCTCCTGGCCGCTCGAGACGGCGGCGCACCAGATGCGCAGCGTGCGGCTCGCGGCATTGGCCGCGAGCTTCTCGGGCAGCAGCACGTCGCGGACGAGGTCGAAGGGCGCGCTGTCCCGGAAGAACAGCGTCTCGTTGGTGGTCATCGCCTCGACGACGGCGGCCTCCAGCTCGGCATCGCGGCCGAGCCTGACCTGCCGCATCAGCAGGTCGATGCCGGCGATGCCGCGGCGGCGGCAGAGGATGCTCAGGCGGCTCTCGGCGAGATAGAGCTTGTCGGGCCCCAGCGACAGGCCGGAGCGCTGCCGCAGCAGGGCGCAGAGGAAGCTGAAGTCGGGCTCGGTCATGCCGGCGACCCTCCCCGGAGGAGGGCGCGGATCGCCCCGCCGATCTCGTCGAGCGGCGTCACGACGCTGGCATGGCGGGCGCGAACGACCGAGCCGGGCATGCCCCAGATCGTGCTGCTCTGCTCGTCCTGCGCGATCACGGCGGCGCCGGCCTGGCGCAATGCGGCCGCCCCTTCGGTCCCGTCGCTGCCCATGCCGGTGAGGACCAGGCCGAGGGCGGCGGCGCCGAGATGGCGCGCCGCGTCGTTGAACAGGACGTCGACCGCCGGGCGGCAGAAGTTCACCGGCGGTCCGTCGTCGACGCGGGCGACGAGATGGCCGAGCCGCCGGTCGATGCCGAGATGGCGCCCGCCCGGCGCGATGTAGACCACGCCGCGCGCCAGGCGCTCGCCGTCGCAGGGCTCGCGCGCCGGCGCGCCGACCTGGCTGGTCACCTGCTCGGCGAAGGAGGCGGTGAACAGCGGCGGCATGTGCTGGACGACGAGGGTGGTGATGTCGGCGAGCGCGTCGCCGATGTCGAACAGCACCCTGGCGACGGCGCGCGGGCCGCCCGTCGAGGCGCCGATCAGCAGATAGCGCGGCGTCGCCCAGGCCAGGGCGCGCAGGCCGGCCTGTCCCTGAGCCGGATCGGGGCTGCGTTCGGGCGCAGGCCCCGGCTGGGCGATGTTGCCGAGCTTCAGCAGGAATTCGCTGCGGAAGTCGAGCGACAGCGTCATGCCGGCCCGGCTGGGCGGCTTCGACACCACATCCATCGCGCCCTTCGTCATGCATTCCAGGGCGAGGCGGGTGTTGTGCTCGTTCAGCGTCGCCGCGAGCAGCACGCCGGTCTGCGGGCTCTCGCGCAGGATCCGGGGCAGGGCGCTGGCGGCGTCCAGGCCCGGCATGTCGAGGTCGAGGATCAGCACGTCCGGCTTGAAGCGGGCGGCATGGGCGAGCGCGGTCTCGCCGTCGCCGGCGACGGCGACGACATAGGCGTTGCCGGCCTCGCCGAGCCAGCGCGCGAACAGCCCGCGCACCACCGCGGAATCGTCGGCGATGACGACCGTCCTGTGCCGGGCGGGCGCCGGCGCGGCTGGGCGCGGGACGCTCATGCCGTCGCGCTCCGCTGGCGCGAAGGCGTCTTCGCCGGGGCGGGGCCTGCCTGGGCGAGGGGGCGTCAGAGCAGGCCGACCTGATGGAACTTCGACGCCACGATCTCCTTGTCGAAGGGCTTCATGATGTATTCGTCGGCGCCGGCATGCATGGCCCGCGCGATATGGGCGATGTCGTTCTCCGTGGTGCAGAACACCACCTTCGGGCGCTTGCCGCCCGGCATCTGGCGCAGCGTGCGCAGGAACTCGTAGCCGTCCATGATCGGCATGTTCCAGTCGAGCAGCACGGCGTCGGGCATCTCGGCCTTGCAGGCCTCGATGGCGCGTGCGCCGTCCTCCGCCTCGGTGACGCGGAACTGCAGGCCTTCGAGGATGCGCCGCGCCACCTTCCGGATCACGGCCGAGTCGTCCACAACGAGGCAGTACTTCATGGTCGGTCTCCAGAAACGCGGCCGGCGCTCAGGCCGCGGCGCGAAGGTCAAGATCGAGGACGGCGTCGAGATCGAGGATGACGAGCAGCGAGCCGGGCAGGCGGTGGACGCCGGCGGCGAGCGCTGACCAGATCGGGTCGAGATTGGCGGGCGGCGGCTCGAAGGTCGAGCGGTCGAGGCGGACGACCTCGCCGACCGCGTCGACGATCAGCCCATAGGCCTCGCCGCGATGGTCGAGACCGATCGCGGTGAGCTCGGCCTTGCCGGCCCCGGCGGGGCGGGCGGCCGGGCAGCCGAGCCGGCTGCGCAGGCAGATCGCGGTGACGATCCGGCCGCGCAGGTTGAGCAGGCCGACGATCTCCTCGGGCGCGCCCGGGACGACCGTGATGCGGTCGGCGAGGAAGACGTCGCGGACGCGCTCGATCGGCAGCCCGAGCAACTGCTCGCCGATCCGGACGGTCACGTAATCCAGCGAATCCGCGTAGGACGCGGTCTGGCCCGGCTCGCTGCGCGGGGATGGGTTCATGCCGCCTGCCTCATCCCGTTGCGGCCGGCGCCGAGCTCGCCGAGCAAGGCGCGCCGGTCGAATTTGGCGATGACGGCGTCGGCGCCGGCCTCGGCCGCCTGTCCGAGCAGTTCCGGCGTCGCGCAGGTGGTCAGCCCCAGCAGCCGCAGGCGGCGCTCGCGCGGCTGCGCCCTCAGCGCCGCGAGCAGGCCCAGCGCCGCGCCGATGTCGCGGTCGAGATCGACGAGCACGAAGCCGATCTCCGCAGCGTCGGCGGCGCGCGCGGCGTCGGCGCATCCGGTCATGGCGACGAGATGGCGCCCGGAGGCGCGCAGCACCGGGCTCAGCATCTCGCGCAGGAATTCGGAAGGCTCGACCAGCAGGACATGCTCCGGCCCGGCGCCGGCCTGCGCCGCGCCGGACCAGCCGGGCTCGCCGAGCGGCAGGTAATGGGCGAGGTCGACGATTTCGGTGGCCCGGCCGCGGATCATCGCCGAGCCGATGACGCCGCGCTCGCCCGAGGTGGCGAGCTCCAGCTCGAACGGCTCCTCGACGATGTCGATGATCGCCTCGACCGCCAGCGCGGCCGTCTGCGTGCCGTTGGAGACGATCACCAGGGGCTGGAGGCCCTGCTCCCGCAGCCTGGTCTCGCCCAGAGGGGTCACCGGCACGAGGCGGTCGCGATAATGCAGCAGCGTCTGGCCGGCGCCGCGCTGGAAGGTGCCGGCATCGACCTCCTCCAGCCGGGTGACGAGCGAGAGCGGCAGGGCCTGGATGCGGCCGGCGCCGGCGCGGAAGACGAGCATCGTCGCGCGCTCGCCTCCGGCGGGGGAGGCCGGGGAGGGCGCGGCTTCCGCCGCGGGGGTCTCGGAGCCGTTCGCCCCGACCAGCCGGGCCACGCCGTTGGGATCGACGATCAGCACGACGGCGCCGTCGCCGAGGATGGTGTTGCCGGAGAAGAGCGGGATGTGCCGCAGCTTGCTCGACATCGGCTTCACCACGATCTCCTCGGTGTGGAAGACGCCGTCGACGAGAATGCCGAACTGGCGCTCGCCGATCTGCACGACGACGATGAAGCCGTCGCCGCCGCCGCTCGTCGGCTGCCCCATCAAGGCGCCGAGCGCGACGACCGGCAGCAGCCGCCCGCGCAGGCGCAGCACCGGGGCGCCGTTGATCTCCTCCAGCCGGGTCCCCTCCGCCGCCTTGATGCGCACCAGCTCGCGCACCGCGGTCTGGGGGATGGCGTAGCGCTCCGTCCCGGCGACGACGATCAGCGCCGAGATGATCGCCAGCGTCAGCGGGATCTTGATGGTGATCGTCGTGCCGAGCCCGGGGCGGCTGGCGATGTCGATGCCGCCGCCGACCGAATCGACATTGGCCTTGACCACGTCCATGCCGACGCCGCGGCCCGAGACGGCGGTGACGCTTTCGGCCGTCGAGAAGCCGGGCTCGAAGATGAAGCGGGCGATCTGGGCCTCGCTCATCTTCTCGATCTCGGCTTCGCCGGCGAGGCCGGCGGCGACCGCCTTGCGGGCGATGCGCGCGAGGTCGAGGCCGCGCCCGTCGTCGCCGACCGCGATGGTGACCGAGCCGCCTTCGTGCCGGGCGCCGACGCGGATCGTGCCGTGCTCCGGCTTGCCGGCGGCCCGGCGCTCCTCCGGCGTCTCGATGGCATGGTCGGCGCAGTTGCGCACCATGTGGATCAGCGGGTCCTTGATCAGCTCGAGGATCTGCCGGTCGAGCTCGGTGTCGGCGCCCTCGGTCACCAGCTCGATGCGCTTGCCCAATTCGCTGCTGAGGTCGCGCACGATGCGCGGCAGCTTGGCCCAGGCGGCGCCGATCGGCTGCATCCGGGTCTTCATCACCCCGTCCTGCAATTCGGCGGTGATCAGGGAGAGCCGCTGCAGCGGCGCCTTCAGCCCGGCATCCTCCTGCCGGCGCGAGACCTCCAGGAGCTGGTTGCGGGTCAGCACCAGCTCGGACACCATGGTCATCAGATGCTCGATGGTGTCGACCGCGACGCGCAGGGTCGGCGGGCCGCCGCTGCGCTGCGGGGCGTTGTCCTCGCCGGGCGACTGCCGGGGCTCGATGCGCCCGTCCGGCCCGCGCTCCGGCCCGGGCGCGCTCTGGAAGACGATGTCGTCGGCGCAGGCGGGGGCCGGCACCTTGCCATGGCGGGCGAGATAGGCCGCGACGGGATCGAGCGGGGCGGCCGGCTCCTCGGCGGGCCGGTCGAGCTCGCCCTTGGCATGGCTGGCGAGCGCCTGCAGTTCGGCGATCAGGCTCTCGTCGTTGCCCTCGGGCTCCTGGCCCTTCTCGGCGAGTTCCGCGAGGATGTCCTTGATCCGGTCGATGGTCTCGAGGATCGCGGTGACGGCGGTCGGCTTGACGGTGGCGCCGTCGCGGAACCGGCCGATCACCGATTCCGCCGCATGGGTCAGCGCCTCCAGGCGCGGCAGGCCGATGAAGCCGCAGGTGCCTTTGACGGTGTGGACGAGGCGGAAGATGTTGCGCAGGATGTCGCGGTCGTTCGGGTCCTGCTCGAAGCGGACGAGCTCCCGGTCGACGGTGTCGAGATTCTCGCCCGTCTCGGTCAGGAACTCTTGCAGCAGCTCGTCCATGCAGGAAGATCACTCAACGCGACGCACCGCAGGAACTAAAGCAGCAGAACGGTTTATGATCGGTTGAGGCCGATCCCGGCCGCGACCGGCCCGTTCACGCCGCCCTGGCGGCCTTGATCGTGACGGTCTCGCCCTCGATCGAGAGGGCGATGGCCATGCCGGCGGCGCGGGCGACCATGCCGGTATAGACCGGCTGCACGGCATGGGCGTCGATGGTGCCGCCCTCGGACCGGCCGGCGATCAGGTCCTCGACATGGGCCGGGATGCGCGCATGCGAGCCGGTGGCGGTGATCTCGAACGAGCCCTGCTCGCCCTCGACGGTGGCGCGCGAGACCAGCCTGCCGCCGCGCGGCACGGCCTGGGTCGCGATCAGCAGGAGGTTGAGCAGCAGCTTGACCTGGTTCTTCGGCAGCAGCGCGCGCGGCGCCTCCCAGTCGAGCGAGAGCTTCTCGTCGTTGAGGAAGCCGTTGGCGACGTTGCCGGCGTCGCCGAGGTCGATCATCGCGCCCGCGGAGCCGGCGGCGCCGAAGGCGAGGCGGGCGAATTGCAGCCGCGCCGAGGCGTTGCGCGCGCTCTTCTTGATCAGCTCGAGCGCGAATTCGCGCATCGAGGGGTCGTCCTCCTCCAGCACCTCCAGGGCATTGACAATCGCACCCACCGGGCTGATCACGTCATGGCAGACACGGCTGCAGAGAAGCGCGGCCAGGTCGAGCGGATCGAGCGAGATGGCGGTCATGGAGGCGAAATCCCGGGATGTGCGTTGCGCCGCAGGCGCGGCGCGGTCATTCCCCGGTATGGTGCCATCTTGGTTTTCATGTGGTTAATTCCCATTTTCCGGGCGACGTTGTGAAGGATGAGGCCGCCATGATCGGCCGTGACGATCCCCGCCTGCGCGACCGCGACGGGCTGGGACGCAAACTCGCGGAAGCCGCCGGCTCCGCGGCTGCCGTGCTCCTCTCCAAGCGGGCCGCCTACGAGGTCAAGCTCAAGGGCGACGGATCGCCGGTCTGCACGGCCGACCTCGCCGCCGACCGGGCCGCGAAGGACGCGCTGGCGCGCCTGCTTCCCGGCTTTCCCGTGATCAGCGAGGAGACCGTCGGCGACGCGCAGCCGGACGCCGTGTTCGTCCTGCTCGACCCGCTCGACGGCACCCGCGAGTTCCTCGCCGGAGGCGACAGCTACTGCGTCGCGATCGCCGTCGTGGTCGACGGCCGGCCCGTCGCAGGCGCGATCGCCGCCCCCGCGCTCGGCCGGCTCTGGTATGGCGGCGAGCACGCGTTCACGCAGGGTTTCGCGGCGGACGGGGCGCTGCTCGGCGCGCCCCGGCGGGTCGCGGTGCGCGCCGTGCCGGCGGAGGGACCCGTCGTCCTGGTCAGCCGCTTCCATGGCGACGGCCGCAGCGAAGGCATCACCGCCGCGCTCTGCAAGGGCAAGGGCGTGCCGATGTCGTCGGCGGTGAAGTTCGGGCTGATCGCCTGCGGCGAGGCGGATCTCCATGTCCGCTGCGGGCAGACCATGGAATGGGACACCGCGGCCGGCGACGCCATCCTCTCGGCCGCAGGCGGCGTCATCCTGACCCTCGACGGGGCCGTGCCGCGCTATGGCCGCGCGGACCGGCAGTTCCGCAATCCGCCCTTCGTCGCCGCCTCGAGCGAGGGGCTGGCCCGGCGCGCGATCGCCGGCTGCTGATCAGCGGGCCGCGACGCTGCGCCGGACGGCGCTCCAGCGCGCCTCGGCGGCGTCGCGCAGCGACGGTTCCCGCAGGAAGCGCGCGCGGTTCTCCTCCGAGCGGAACAGGTAGAGGCGCGTGCCGACGACCGCGAAGCGGCCCGGGTCGTTCTCCACCGCCACGCCTTCGGCGACGCCGGTCGGGTCGAAGCCGGCGAAGGCCGGAGCATAGACCGCGGGCGCCTCCCGGAAGGCGGCGCGGTTGGCCGCCGAGGCGAAGCGCCAGACGATGCCGTCATGGATCAGCTCGCAATCGGGCCGGCCGGCCACCGGGCCGCCGCCGAGCCGGTAGGAGACCGGGTCGAAGCCGTTCAGCGCCAGGCCGGTGCGCGGGTCGGGCTGCATCGCCTCCCCGAGCGCGGGAAGCTGCGGCAGGCCGGCGGGGAGGCCGGTATCGAGCAGGGGCGCCGCCGCCGGGGCATCGGGCGCGCCGGCGGGCGCAGTCCCGCCCGATAGCCCCATCGCGAGGCAGATGGCGGCGGGCCGGAGCCGGCTTTGCCATGTTGCAGCCTTCATCCCGCGCAAATCCTCGGCCTTTCTCCGATTCGGGCCGGTCGGCCCGGCTCCCGATCTTCACGGCTTGGATAGATTTGCAGCGTATCAAACTGGTTAGCGAATTGATTCGCATTGTGCCGGACATGGCGTCTGCGATGCCCGGCAGCGAGCGGCGGTCAGCCCAGGATCGGCCCGCCTTCCGGCTCGCGCCGCGCCTTCCGAAGCGGGTTGCCGAGCAACCGCGGGGCGCCGGGCGGCCGGACCACCACACCGCGTCGGCGTCCGGCCCTGCCGCCGCCCCTGTCCGGAGACCAGGTTCATGATCCAGACCCGCCGCAATCTCATCAAGGGCGGCCTTGCCCTGGCCGGCTCCGGCCTGGCAGGGGTGACGGTCCCGGCGGCCGCGCAGGGCTATGGCGGCCAGCGCTCCTTCTCGCAGAACGAGCTCGTCGGCTCGGGCCACAAATTCTTCGGCAACGTCTCGCGCGGCCTCGCTTTGGCGATCGAGGAAGCGGTGCGCCGCTGGGGCGAGCCCAATGGCTATATCCTGGGGCAGGAGGCCTCCGGCGCCTTCGTCGGCGGGCTGCGCTATGGCGAGGGCACGCTCTACACCCGCAATGCCGGCGACCGCCGCGTCTTCTGGCAGGGGCCCTCGATCGGCTTCGACTTCGGCGGCGAGGGCGCGCGCACGATGATGCTGGTCTACAACCTGCCGGTGGTCGAGGCGATGTACCAGCGCTTCGGCGGGGTCGACGGCTCGGCCTATTTCATCGGCGGCTTCGGCTTCACCGCGCTGACGGCGGAGGGCATCACCGTGGTGCCGATCCGCTCCGGCGTCGGCTGGCGGCTCGGCGTCAATCTCGGCTATCTGAAGTTCTCGCCGCAGGCGACCTGGAACCCGTTCTGAACGGCTGCGCTCCCGAAATCGGACAGGCGCGAAACGGCGCGTGAACCGAAGTTAAACCATGGCGCGGCAGGCTGGGCGAACTCTTCCGTCGAGACGAGGACCGCGTGCTCATCTATCTCGCCATCGCCTGGCTCGGCTGCGCCGCGATTTTCCTCGAACTGGCGGATCGCGCCCCGCTCATCGGCGAGTGAGACGCGCCGGGCAGCGGCGCGGTGCCGCCCGCCGGCCATGCGTTCCGCCGTCTTTCGTGAGCCTGCCCGGGCTGCCGCCTTCCGGCCTTTTTCAGCCGCGACTCTGCGGCCGGCGCCGTCTATAACCGGCGGCGCGTCCTCAAGGCCTTCAATCCGAGATCCTTCATGACCGTTTCAGTGAGTCCGCAGGCCGGAAAACGGCTCGAACCCGCCATGCTCGTCGACGTGGCTGCCCTGACGAAGGCGTATTTCGATCGGCCCGACCCGTCGCAGCGCGCGCAGCAGGTGGCCTTCGGCACCTCCGGCCATCGCGGCTCGGCCTTCGCCGGCTCCTTCAACGAGGCGCATATCCTCGCCATCGCCCAGGCGATCTGCCTCTATCGCCGCGAGCAGGGCATCGATGGGCCGCTCTTCCTCGGCATCGACACCCATGCGCTCTCGCGCAACGCCTTCGAGACGGTGCTGGAGGTCTTCGCCGCCAATGGCGTGACCACGATGATCGACGAGAAGCTCGGCTTCACCCCGACCCCGGTGATCTCGCACGCGATCCTGACCTATAATCGCGGGCGCCGGGCGGGGAAGGCGGACGGCGTGGTGATCTCGCCCTCGCACAACCCGCCGGCCGATGGCGGGCTGAAATACAACCCGCCCCATGGCGGCCCGGCCGATACCGACGCGACCGGCTGGATCGAGAAGAAGGCCAACGCCTTCCTGGCGGACAAGCTCGCCGGCATCGTCCGCACGCCCTACGAGAAGGCGCTGACGAGCGAACATGTCCGGCGCCACGACTATATCAGCGGCTATGTCGCCGATCTCGCGCAGGTGGTCGACATGGAGGCGATCGCCGGGGCCGGCGTCGCCATCGGCATCGACCCGCTCGGCGGGGCGGGGCTGGACTATTACCAGCCGATCATCGACCGTTACCGGCTGAAGGCGACGATCGTCAGCACGGCCCTGGATCCGGCCTTCGGCTTCATGACCGCCGACTGGGACGGCAAGATCCGGATGGACTGCTCCTCGCCCTACGCCATGGCGAGCCTGATCGGCATGCGCGACCGGTTCGACGTCGCCTTCGCCAACGACACCGACGCCGACCGGCACGGCATCGTCACCCGCAGCAGCGGGCTGATGAACCCGAACCATTATCTCGCCGCCGCCAGCGCCTATCTCTTCGCCAACCGTCCGGGCTGGCGGGCGGATGCGGCGATCGGCAAGACCGTGGTGTCGAGCGCGATCATCGACCGCGTCGCGGGCAAGCTCGGGCGCCGGCTGGTCGAGGTGCCGGTCGGCTTCAAATGGTTCGTCGACGGGCTGATCTCAGGCAGCTTCGGCTTCGCGGGCGAGGAGAGCGCCGGCGCCTCCTTCCTGCGCCGGGACGGCTCGGTCTGGACCACCGACAAGGACGGCATCATTCTCGGGCTGCTCGCGGCCGAGATCACCGCCCGGACCGGCAGCGACCCGGGCGTGCTCTACGACAGCCTGACCGCCGAGCTGGGCAAGCCCTGCTATGCGCGCGTCGATGCGCCGGCCACGGCCGCGCAGAAGGCGGTGCTGAAGAACCTCTCGCCGGCCCAGATCGCGACGAGGGAGCTGGCCGGCGAGCCGATCACCGCGATCCTCAGCGAGGCGCCCGGCAACGGCGCGCCGATCGGGGGCCTCAAGGTGACGAGCGCCGAGGGCTGGTTCGCGGCCCGGCCCTCCGGCACCGAGGAGGTCTACAAGATCTACGCCGAGAGCTTCCGCGACGAAGCCCATCTCGCCCGCATCCAGGACGAGGCGCGGCAGATCGTCGGGGCCGCCTTCGCGGCGGCCTGACCGGCATTGCCCGCTCGATAACGCGGCGGGCCCGCCCTCACCAGTCGATCGGGTCGGAGATGGCGGGGCGGCGTCCCGGCGTCGCCTCGCGCAGGAGCGAGCCGATCCTACGCTTGTACTCGGCCCAGGAGGCGAGGACGTGCCCGCATTTCGCGCAGGTGACGTCGCTGTTCTGCTCGATCCGGCCGGGCACCGAAACGCTGGCCGATCCGCAGATATGGCACTGAAAGCCGTCTCGCCCCACCGCCTGCTCCTGATGCTCCGGGCCGCGGCCGGCCCGTGCGCGCCATCAGTGGACAGGAGAGATGACTGGCGGCTGAACGCGCCGGTCAGTGCTTGTAGGGATCGTCCGCCGCGTCCTCGCCGGCGGCCTCGCGTTGGTCGAAGAAGGCGAGCCAGTCCTGGAGCGCCGGGGCCGGCGCCCCGGGCGCGGCGGCGAGCTGGCGCAGTGCCACCCGCAGCGCATGGCGGCCGAAGCGGCTCTGCGGCGCGGCGAAGCGGCGGGGATCCTCGCCGGAAGCGACCGCCGCTCTGACGGCATGCTTGACCGCCACGAGCGCGGGGTCGCCGAAGCGCGCCAGAAGCGCCTCGAAGCGCCGATGGTCGCCCAGATCGAAGGGGCGGGGGCGGCCGAGGGCGTCCCTGGCCGGATGGGCCGGCACGAGATGGGCGCAGGGCACGAAGCCTTCCGGAATCGGCTCGGTCGCGGCATGGGTGCGGCCCGTCCGCAGCAGTTGCGGCAGGACATGGGTATGCGGTCCCTCCGGGCTTCGGCCGTCGGCCGGGGGAATCGGCTGATAGACCTCGCAGCGGCCGATCCGGCCGAGGAAGACGCGATGCGGCCCGGCCGCGACGATGGCCGCCATCGCCGGGTTGCCGGGCTCGAACAGCGAGCGCCCGGCCTGGGCCCGCAGCAGCCGCAGCAGTTCGGGGTCCGCGCTGCGGATGCAGATATCGGCCTGGTGCGTGCCGAGGCCCATGTCGAAGAGGATGCCTGCGGCGTCCTCCCGGCGCAGCGCCTCGGCGTCGGGGCCGAGCTCGGTCAGGACCCCGCGCCGGTTCATCGCGCACTCCGCCTCCGGCAGGCAGAGCGCGATGCGGTGGCTCCAGCCCGTGCCGACGGCCGTCTCGGAGGCGAAGAGGCGCAGCCCCTCGAGCCGCCGGAAGCCGACGCCGCCGCGGGCCGTCGCCGCCGCCAGCAGCCCGGCCTCGTCGGTGATCGCGACCGGCTCGCCAGGGTCGCGCATATATTCGGCGATGGCGCCGAAGGTGCCGAGATTCCACTGGCTCGACGGGTCGTGGAGATGCGCGCGCAGGATGTCGCGGACCGTATCGTGATCGTTCATTCTGGTCTCAACCCGAGGAATATGCCCGCCAGGGCAGGAGAAGGGGCTCGCCGTCATGGCGGCCGCGGAAGGCGGTGACGCCGAAAACCGCCGCGAGGCGCTCGTCGTCGAGGACCTCCGCCGGGGCGCCCTCCGCGACCAGCCGGCCGCGGTCGATCAGCGCCAGCCTGTCGCAGAAGCGGGCGGCGAGCGTCAGGTCGTGCAGGACCACGACGACGCCGGCGCCGCGCCGCGCCGTCCGGCGCAGCAGCTCCATCACCTCGATCTGGTGCAGCGGGTCGAGCCCGGCGAGAGGTTCGTCGGCGAGGAGATAGGGCGCCTCGACCGCGAGCGCCCGGGCCAGCAGCACCCGCCGCCTCTCGCCGCCGGAGAGCGTGCCGAGCGGCCTGTCGCGGAAGGGCGCGGCGTCGCAGGCCTCCAGGGCATGGTCGATGGCGGCCTGATCGGCGCGGGACGGACCGGCGAAGGGACGCCGGTGCGGCAGGCGGCCGAGGCCGACCACCGCTTCGGCGGAGAGGGGCCAGGCGGTGTCGCCGCCCTGCGCCAGATAGGCGATGCGGCGGGCGAGCGCCTGCCTTCCGAGCGCGCGCGGGCTTTCGCCGTCATAGCGCAGGCTGCCGCTTGCCGGGGGCAGGAGCCCGGCGAGCAGGCGCAGCAGCGTGGTCTTGCCGGCGCCGTTGGGGCCGACGAGGCCGAGGAGCTCGCCCGGCCGCAGAGCGAGATCGACCTCCTGCAGGACGGGCTTGCCGCCGAGCGAGACGGCGAGGGCGCGGGCTTCGACGGTCATCGCGCCTCCCGCCGCATCCGGTCCACGAGGCTGAACAGGAAGGGCGCGCCGATCAGCGCCGTCACCACCCCGAGCTTGAGCTCCGGGCGGATCGGCGCCAGCCTGAGCGCCGTGTCGGCCAGCAGGACCAGGATCGCGCCGCCGAAGCCGCTGGCCAGCAGCAGCCGGCCGGGCCGGTTCGCCACCGCCGGCCGCAGCAGATGCGGCACGACGAGGCCGACGAAGCCGATCGCGCCGGCGACGGCGACCGCGCTGCCGACGGCGAGCGCGGTGCCGCCGATCAGCCGGACGCGCAGCCAGGTCAGGTCGACGCCGAGGCTGGCGGCGGTGTCCTCGCCCAGCGTCAGCGCGTCGAGCGCGGGGGCGGTCGAGAGCAGCAGGGCCCAGCCGACGAGCATCAGCGGCAGGGCGAGCAGCACATGGGCGAGGCTGCGATCGGCGAGCGAGCCCATCAGCCAGAAGACGATCTCCAGCGCGGCATAGGGATTGGGAGCGAGGTTCAGCGCCAGCGAGGTGGCGGCCCCGGCGAAGCTGTTGAGCGCGACGCCGGCGAGGATCAGCGTCGTGGTGCCGGCGCCGCGGCCGAGCAGGATGAAGAGCAGCAGCGTCGCCAGCACGGCGCCGGCGATGCCGCCGAGCGGCAGCGCCAGGGCCACGCTGGCGGAAAGCCCGCTGTAGAAGGCGAGGACCGCGCCGAAGGCGGCCGTGCTGGAGACGCCGATCACCCCCGGCTCGGCCAGCGGGTTGCGCAGCAGCCCCTGCAGCGCGGCGCCGGACAGGCCCAGGCTGAAGCCGACGAGCGCGCCGAGCATGGCGCGCGGCAGGCGCAATTCGCGCAGCACCAGCGCCGGCAGGCTCTCCCGGCCGGCCAGCAGGTCGCCGAAGGCCGCGCCGAGATCGAGCGGGGCGTAGCCCACGGCGACGGAAAGCGCGAAGACGGCGAGCAGGGCGAGGCCGAGCAGCGCCAGCAGCAGGGACGGCGGCAAGGGCGAGGGTCCGCGGCCGGCGCGTCTCATCGGGCCTCCCCGGCCGCGTCGGCAAGCAGCTCGATCGCGTCGAGCACGCTCGGGCCGGCGCAGCTCCAGAGCCGCGAGGGCAGGGCGACGAGCTTCAGCCGGGCGCCGAGCTTCCCGATCAGCGGGTGGTGCAGCACCTCGTTGGCGAGCGAGGGCGGGCCGCCGGGCATGTCGTTGAGGATCAGCATCTGCGCCTTGCTCAGCGCGACGGTTTCCAGGGCGATCTGGCCGTAGCTCTCGATGCCGAGATCGGCGGCGAGATTGTCAAGCCCCGCCGCGGTGAGGATCTCGTCGACCAGCGAGCCGCGCCCGACCGTGAATCCGCTGGGGCGCAGGACGATGGCGCGCGGGTGCCCGGCCGGGCGCCTTGCCGCGATGGCGGCGAGGCGCGCGTCGATCGCGGCGACGAGCCGGGCGCCGCGCGCCTCCTCGCCGAGCAGGGCCGCCATCTCCGTGATCTGGCCGCGCATCTCGGCGATGCTGCGCGGCACGCCGAATTCATGCACCGGCACGCCGGCGCGCCTCAGCAGGGCGACGGCCGGGCGGGTGGTGTAGGCGCCCGCGACGACGAGGTCGGGCCTGTCCGCCAGCACCTCCTCGACGAGGCCGTGATTGACCCCAACCGCGCCCGCCGCCTCGGCCATGTTGGCGTTGCGCGGATCGCGCGACAGCCAGGTGACGGACGCGATGCGATCGCGGTCGGCCAGGCGCAGGACCAGCTCGTCCGTGCACATGTTGAGCGAGACGATCCGCGCCGGCCTGCCCGCCGCCGCGCCGGCCGGCGCGGGCAGGGCCCAGGCCACGGCGCCCGCCAGCATGACGGCACGGGAGGCGCCGGCCGGCCGAAGCCGTGCGCGCAGGCGCCTCATCCGCCCAACGCCACCTTGATCCCGCCGAAGGCGCCGAAGCCGGGCACGAGAAAGCCGACCGGGTTCTCCCAGCGCTTGTCGAACAGGTTGTCGATGCGGCCGAAGACGGCGACCTTGTCGGTCGCCTTGTATTCGGCGGCGAGGTTGACCAGCGTCGCGCCCTTGGCCTTGAGGCGCGACACCGAGAAGTCGCGATTGCCGTCGATCCAGGGGCCGACATAGATCAGCGTCGCCGAGAGGGTGAGCTTCTCCATCGGGGTCCAGGTCGCGGTGGCGCTGGCCTTGTGGCGCGGCCGGCGCAGCAGCTCCTGCCGGGCGCTCTCGTCCTTGGCCAGGGTAAAGGTGTAGTCGGCGCGGATACGGAATTGCGGCGAGATCTCCAGCGCCGCGAAGGCTTCGACGCCATTCGTCCGGGCCCTGCCGACATTGGCGTAGGAATCGAAGGTCGCGTTGGTGACGATCAGGTTGCGGATGCTGTTCTGGAACCAGGTGGCGCCGAATTGCAGCTTCCGGTCGAAGAGGGGCTGCTCGAAGCCGACGTCCCAGCCGCGGCTTTCCTCCGGGCGCAGGTCCGGATTGCCGTGGAAGTTGTAGCCGGGGCGGTAGTCGACGAAGAGCTCGTTCAGCGTCGGCGCCTTGAAGCCGGTGCCGTAGCTCGCCTTCAGCTTGGTGTCCGTCCAGGGCAGGATGACGGCCGGCGCGACGCGCCAGGTCGTGTGGCCGCCATAGCTGTCGTCGTCGTCGCGGCGGATATTGGCCGCCAGGAAGAGGCGGTCCTGGATATTGCCCTGATATTCGAGGAAGGCGGCCCTGTTGCCGTTGGAGGCGGTGAAGTTCGTCGTCTCCAGCCGCTCGCGCTCGTATTGCAGGCCCATGATCAGGTTGTGGCCCTTGGCGATATCGAGGTCGCCGCGCCAGTCGACCTTGGTGCGCTCGCCGAGATATTCGGTCGGCAGGCCGAGCAGGCCGAAGGCGTTGGGCGAGCGGTTGAAGCGGTCCTGGTTGGTGTAGGAGACGCCGAGGCGGCTGACGAAGCGTCCGGCGAACGGGTCCCAGACCACCTCGCCGCGGGTCATGGCCTGCGCGTAGTTCTGGCTCGAGCGATAGGGGGTCGGCACGCTCGGGTATCCGGCATCGTAGGGGTTGAGGAACTTGCCGTCGGTATAGCGGCCGGTCCAGTTGACCCGCAGCGTGTCGGTGAGGGCGAAGCCCAGCCGGGCCGAGTAGGTGTAGGAATCATAGGCGTTCGGCCGCACCTTCCGCCCGGGCGGGATCAGTTGCGACGGTACGGAATCCGTCGAATCCGAGCGGAAATGGCTGAGGTTGAAGGCGTAGTCGAAGCGGTCCGTGCCGCCGCTGAAGCCGGCCGACTGGTTGAAGGTTCCGTGCGAGCCGGCCTCGACCCGGGCGGTCACCTTCGGCGGGCCTTCGCCGCGCCGGGTGGTGATGGAGATGACGCCGCCGAGGGCGTTGGCGCCGTAGAGGCCGCTCTGCGGGCCGCGCAGCACCTCGATGCGCTCGATGTCGTCGGTCTGCATCGAGCCGAAATCGAAGGAGCGGTTGGGCGTGGAGGGATCGTTGGCCTCGATGCCGTCGATCAGCACCTTGACGTGGTTGGAGTTGGTGCCGCGCATGAAGACGGAGGTCTGCCCGCCCGGGCCGCCGATCTGGACGAGGTTGAGGCCGGGTACGGTCGCCAGCGCCTGCGGCAGCGTCCGGCGCTGCTGCTGCTCGATCTCCTCGGCGGTGACGACGGTGACCGAGCTCGCCACCTCGCGCACCGGCGTCGGCTTGCCGGTGGGGCTGACGACGATTTCGTCGAGCGCGACCGAATCCTGCGCGGCGGGTGCGGCCGCGCGATCCTGGCCAAGGGCGGCGCCGGCGGAGCAGGCCAGGCCGAGCAGCGAGACGGAGAGCAGGAGGCGGCCGCGTCCTGCGGCCTGGCTTAAGGAAAACACGCGGGGAAACCTCGGGCGTTGACGTCTGTGGCACGTCACCGCGAACGCGATCTCCCCTTCGCCGCCAGATGGCGGCAAACGGTCGAATCAGCGATCGGCACACCCCGTCCGAACGTGCTCGCGTGTGACCACGGCAGACGGCAGGTCTCCTGGCTCGCGGGTCGGTGCCTTCCGCCGCCTTCCCGGGGCCGAGTCCCCAGTGGCGTCTGGCGAAAGGCTCGCCGCTTACAGTTGCGGGGGCAGCCGCGGCATGGGGCGGCAAGCCGCCCGCACCGCGTTCCCTTTTGATCCCCTGAGGGAACCGTCCCGTTCACGACTAGGGCGAAAGCATGGCAAGGTCAATTGGAGCCGCTCGATTTCCAAAGCCGGCGCGAGAGGCGCTTTTCGGCCGCCGGATCGGCGCCCGCGGCGGCCCCGGATATGACAGGCCGGTGCCGCGGAGATCGGGAAGCATGTCGTCGGCAGGCGCGGATTCGCCGGCAAGGCGCGCCGAAGGAACGGGCTGCGGGAGGCGAGGGTCGCTGGAGGTGATCCTAGGCCGTTCCGCCCGCCCGCTTCGGGTTGGGGGAAGGATGGTAGCGGGAGAGGGACTTGAACCCCCGACACGCGGATTATGATTCCGCTGCTCTAACCAGCTGAGCTACCCCGCCACATGTTCCGGGCGCGCCGTCGGCGACCCGTCACAGGGGCGCGATATAGGGGCGCGCACCGGCCCGCGTCAAGCCTTGCCGTGAGATTTCCCGCGCGGTTCGCATGGTCCCGCGCGGGCCGCCTCAGGCCGGGAGCGAGGCCCGCTTGCGCAGCCGCACCACCTTGAAATAGCCGCGCCCGACATGGACCGTGTCGTAGCGGCCGGTCCGGGCGGCCCAGCCGGTCAGGCGGCTGACCTTGAAGTCGCTGCTCCAGCCGATCGCCCGGGCCAGCGGCGCCACCGCCGCCCAGAAGGGGGCGAGCGGGCCGCCGTCGTCGACCAGCCGGCTGGAGATGATGATCTCGCCGCCCGGCTTCAGCACCCGGTCCATCTCGGCCAGGGCCTGCTCGGGATCGGGCACGAGGGTGATGACGAACTGCGCCGTCACCGCGTCGAAGCGCTCCGCCGTGAAGCCGAGCCGGCAGGCATCCATCACGGTCAGGCCGCGGACATGGCCGAGGCCGCCGGCGGCGACCTTGCGGTTGGCGACCTTCAGCATGTCGAGCGAGAGATCGGCGCCGACGACGCGGGAGCCCGCGGTGAAATAGGGCAGGGTCAGGCCGGTGCCGACCCCGATCTCGAGGATGTCGGGCCCGCAGGCGCAGGCCGCCGCCACCGCCTCGCGCTGCGGCCGGGACAGCATGCGCTGATAGACCTTGTCGTAGAACCTGGCCCAGGTGGCATAGGCGCGCTTCTGGGTCTCGAGGTGGTCTGTCACCGGCATCGGCGGATCCGCACAGGCAAAGGGAAGGGAGGTGGCCGGGGCGTCAGGACAGGGCCAGCGCCGCCGGGGAGGGGGAGGCCGGCAGGGAGAGCGGCCGGCGCAGGATGGTGCCGCCGCCGAGCACCTGCGCGCCCGGCCCGGCATCGGCGTAGATGACGCAGGCCTGGCCGGGCGAGACGCCCTCCTCGTCGACGGCGAGCTCGATGCGCAGGCCCTCCTCGTCGCGGAAGAGCCGCGCCTCGCGCGGCGCCCGCGTCGAGCGGACGCGCACGGCGACGTCGCGCCCTTCCGGCGGAAGGGCGTCGAGCGGCGCGGCGCCGAGCCAGTTGAGGTCGCGCAGCCGGATCTCGCGCACGCTCAGCGCCTCGCGCGGGCCGACGATGACCCGGGCGGCATCGGCATCGAGCCTGAGCACGTAGAGCGGCTCGGCCGCGCTGATGCCGAGACCCTTGCGCTGGCCGACCGTGTAATGCAGCACCCCGTCATGATGGCCGAGCACGCGCCCGTCGAGATGGACGATCTCGCCGGGGCGGGCGGCGCCTGGCTTGAGCCGCTCGATCACGTCGGCATAGCGGCCATTGGGCACGAAGCAGATGTCCTGGCTGTCGGGCTTGTCGGCGATGGCGAGGCCGAGCTCGGCCGCGAGCGCGCGGGTCTGCGCCTTGTCGATATGGCCGAGCGGGAAGCGCAGCAGGTCGAGCTGCTCCTGCGTCGTGGCGTAGAGGAAATAGCTCTGGTCGCGATTCAGGTCGGCGGCGCGGAACAGGCCGCGATGGCCGTTGCCGAGCGCGCGGCTGACGACATAGTGCCCGGTCGCCAGCGCGTCGGCGCCGAGTTCCTTGGCCAGGTCGAGCAGGTCGCGGAACTTGACGGTGCGGTTGCACTCGACGCAGGGGATCGGTGTCTCGCCGGCGAGATAGCTCTCGGCGAAGCGCTCGATCACCGCGTCGCGGAAGCGGCTTTCGTAGTCGAGCACGTAATGCGGGATGCCGATGGTCTCGGCGACGCGGCGGGCGTCGTGGATGTCCTGCCCGGCGCAGCAGGCGCCGGCCCGGTGGATGGCGGCGCCATGGTCGTAGAGCTGCAGCGTGACGCCGATGACGTCGTAGCCCTCGCGCTTGAGCAGCGCCGCGACGACGGAGGAGTCGACGCCGCCCGACATCGCCGCGACGACGCGCGTGGCCGCGGGCGGCTTGGCGATATCGAGGGAGTTGAGGGGCGTCGTCATCGGGATCGGGGTTCGGATGGGCGTCTCGCGCCGGTGGAGGTTCTATATCGGCTTTGCCCGGCTGCGACCAGCGCGATCGGCAAAAGCTGCCGCCCGCAGGCGGTTTCTGCCGGCGGAACGGCCGGGCCGCCGAGGCTAAGCCTTTGAAATATAGGTGCCGGCCGCTGGCGCGCAACTTGCTGGCCGCAGGCGGGTGCCTTTTGCCCGCGCCGCGGAACCGTCCATGCCTGCCGAAACCCTGTTCAACACCTCATCCGCCAAGGGAGCGACGCCGCCATGGCGGCGCTCCGCGGAGGCGCGCGCGGCGGGGGAAGGCGAAGGCTTCGCCCTGCCGGAGGGCCGGACGGCCGCGCAGGAGGCGGATCAGGGGGCGTCCGGGTCCGGCAGGCCGCCCGCCGTCGCGCGGACGCAGGCGGCCGCAAGGGCGCAACCCCTTGCGCAGCCCGCCGGGCAGGTGGCTGTGGGAGGAAAGGCCGCGCCGGCGACCGCCGCCCAGCCGGGCTCCGTGATCGACGCGCTGGCGGAGCTTCTCGCTGCGGCGCAGGCTCAGGCGATGCAGCCGGAAGGCGCGGCGGACGCGCAGGACGAGGCCGGGCGCAAGCGGCGCGGCGGCGAGGCGGCCGGCACGGCCGAAGCCAAGGACGCAGCGAAGGATGCAGCGCCGGCGGCGGAAGGCGAGGCGGCATCGCTCGCTGCGATATCCACCCCGGTCCCGCAGGCGATCGCGGCGGTGCTGACGCCGGCCCTGCCGATGCCGGTTCCGGCCGAGGGCGAACAGGCGGCGGAGGATTTCGTCGCGACAGGCGGTGCGGCTTCGGCCGCGGCGGCCGGAAAGGCGCCGTTGCCGCCGGGAACGGCGTTCGCCCTGCGGGCGGATGGAGGCGGGCAGGGCGAGCCCCGCTCGGGGGAGGCGGCCGCCTTCGGGACCTCGGGCGGGGAGCTCCCCGCCGCCGGGCAGGGCCACAGGGTCGGCAAGGCGGAAGCCGATCCGGCCGCCGCGTCGCCGAAGGGCGAGGCCGCGCAGGGGGGAGTCGCGCCGGCGGCCTCTTCGGCGGCTGCCGAAACGCGGACGGCGGAGGCGGTGCAGCAGGCGCTCGCCCCGATCGATCTCGCGACGCTGGTGCAGCAGGCTGCGGGCGGCGCGGAGCCGGCCCGGCTTTCGGCGCCGCTCGATCAGCCGGCGGCGGGGGCGGCCCAGGCCGCCGCGCCGGGCCCTGGCCAGGCGGCGCTGCCGCCGACGCCGCTGCATGTGCTGCCGGTCGAGATCGGCCTGCGCGCCTTGGCGGGGGCGAAGCAGTTCGACATCCGGCTCGACCCCGAGGAGCTCGGGCGGGTCGACGTCAACCTGTCCATTTCCGACAAGGGCGAGGTCAGCGCCCGCCTCGTGGTCGACCGGGTCGAGACCCTGCATCTGCTGCAGCGCGACGCGCGCACGCTGGAGCGCGCCTTCGAGCAGGCGGGGCTGAAGCCCTCCGACGGCGGCGTCGAGATCAGCCTGCGCGACCCGTCCGACCAGTCCGCCTTCCGGCAGCAGCGCCAGCACGAGGAGGCGCCGCGGCATCCGCAGGCGCCGGCCGCGGCCGAGGCGGAGGACGACACCGTTCTTCCGATCAATTCCGCGTCGCAGCGCCGCCTCGTGCGGCTCGGCGGCGTCGATCTCAGCATCTGAGCGAGGGCGAGCAGCATGGCCGTTTCAGGCGTGAATGGATCCTCCGGCAGCACGAGCAGCACGAGCAGTTCGTCGAGCAGCACCAGCACGATCGCCGGGAATTTCGACCAGTTCCTGCTGCTGCTGACGACGCAGCTCAAGAACCAGTCGCCGCTCGATCCGCTCGACACCAATCAGTTCACCGAGCAGCTCGTCCAGTTCGCCGGGGTCGAGCAGCAGCTCAAGACCAACGACACGCTGAGCTCCCTGCTCAGCCTCAGCGCGGCCGGCACGGCGACGAACGCCGTCGGCTTCATCGGCTCGACGATCTCGGCCGATGGCGCGACGACGCCGCTGGTGAACGGTTCCGCCTCCTGGAAGGTCAACGCCTCCGCCGCCGGCACGGCGACCATCACCATCACGGATTCGAAGGGCAGCGTCGTGCAGACGATGACGCGCAGCCTCACCGCCGGCGACCAGACCCTGAGCTGGGACGGCTCGACCTCGATCGGCACGACGGCGCCGGAGGGCGAATACACCATCGCCATCGACGGGCGCAGCGTGGCCGGCGAGACGATCACCGCCAAGACGCAGATCAGCGGCCTCGTCGACGGCGTCGACTTCACCGGCTCGATCCCGGTCCTGAAGATCGGCGGCATCAGCGTGCCGATCGACAAGGTGAAGAGCGTGGTGCGCGGCGCATAGCCCGCCGCGAATCGGAGGGACGCATCCGCGCGATCGTTTTAGGCAAATCTTAAAACCGGAAGGCTAGGCTCACCCCCAGTAGCTCTGTTGAGTTGTGTGAGAGTACCATGACCGAGCCATTGCGACCGCGGGTAAAGTACGTGATCGGGCCGGACGGAAGTCCGCTGACGATCGCGGACCTTCCGCCGATGAATACAAGGCGCTGGGTCATCCGGCGCAAGGCGGAGGTCGTCGCGGCGGTGCGCGGCGGCCTGCTCAGCCTCGAGGAGGCCTGCCAGCGCTATACCCTGACGGTGGACGAATTCCTGAGCTGGCAGATGTCGATCGACCAGCATGGGCTCGCGGGCCTGCGGACCACCCGCATCCAGCATTACCGTCAGTAGACGGCGGCATCCTTCGGTTTTCGGAAGGCGTCGGTCCCCCTCGGACCGGCGCCTTTTCGCGTGCGCCGCCGCCACAGCCGCAGCGATTAACGCGGCGACGGGCAAAAATTAACCAGCCGCTAACCATGCACCGGGAAAAACTTGCCTAGTGGGCGGCGCAAATCAGGCGTCGCCCGCGGTCTTGTGGAACGGATGGCGGCGTGAACGGGCTTTTCGAGCAGTTTGCCAAATTCGGCGCGGCGCGGCTGGCGGCGATGCTGGCCGTGACCCTGACGCTCGTCGGCTTCTTCGGCTTCGTCATGTTCCGGATGTCGCAGCCGGCGATGAGCGTGCTGTTCGCCGATCTGTCGAGCCAGGACGTCAGCGCGATCCTCAAGGATCTCGACGCGCGCGGCATCAGATACGAATTGCGCGGCGACGGGCAGACCGTGCTGGTGCCGAAGGACGACGTGCCGCGCCTGCGCCTCGACCTCGCCGGCAAGGGCATCCCGGCCGGCGGCGGCGTCGGCTACGAGATCTTCGACAAGGGCGACGCCTTCTCCTCGACCAGCTTCGTCCAGAACATCAACCATCTGCGCGCGCTGGAGGGCGAGCTCTCGCGCACCATCCGCTCGATCAGCCGGGTGCAGGCGGCGCGCGTGCACCTGGTCATCCCGGAGCGGCGCCTGTTCGAGCGCGACCGCGAGGCGCCGCGCGCCTCGATCGCGCTGAAGCTCGCCGGCGATCTCGACGCCGCCCAGGTCCGGGCGGTCCGCCATCTCGTCGCCTCCGCCGTCGACGGGCTGAAGCCCGAGCGCGTCTCGATCGTCGACGAGCGCGGCCGCCTGCTCGCCGACGGCGCCCGCGACGAGCAGAGCCTGCTCGGGCTCGGCCTCGACGAGCGCCAGACCGCGATCGAGAAGCGCATCAAGGCGCAGGTCGAGGACATCGTCGCCGGCGTGGTCGGCTATGGCCGGGCGCGCGTGCAGGTCTCGGCCACGCTCGACGCCAACCGGATCGAGAGCCGCTCGGAGAGCTTCGACCCGGAGAGCCGCGTCGTGCGCTCCAGCCAGAACCGCACCGAGGCCTCGGCCACGGCGGATCCGGGCAACGGCACCGTCACCGTCGGCAACGAGCTTCCCGGCGCCCAGCAGACGCAAGGGGCGCAGCAGAACCAGCGCGACACCTCCTCCAAGAACGAGGAGGTGGTGAACTACGAGATCTCCAAGACGACCCGCACCGAATTGCAGGAGGGCGGGCGGATCAGGAAGCTCTCCGTCGCCGTGCTCGTCGACGGCAACTACAGCCGCGGCCAGAACGGCGAGATGACCTATCAGCCGCGCGGCAACGAGGAGCTGGACCGGATCGGCGAGCTGGTGCGCACCGCGGTCGGCTTCGACCAGAACCGCGGCGACAAGGTCGAGGTCGTCAATCTGCGCTTCGCCGAGGCGCCGCAGCCGCCGGGCGACCTGACCGAGCCGACGCTGATGCAGCAGCTCATGTCCTTCAGCCGCGAGGATCTGGTGCGTTTCGCCGAACTCGGCGTCATCTCCCTGCTGACGCTGATGGTGCTGATGACGGTGGTGCGGCCGCTGCTGAAGCAGGTGCTGGCCTCCGACAACGGCGTCGCCACGCGGCCGATCCCGAGCTTCATGCGCAACGGCGCGCTGGTCGGCCCGGACGGCGAAACCACCGGCGATCCGGCGGCGCCCGGCCGCGCGGTCGCGACCGTCGGCCCGAACGGCGAGGTCGTCCCCGCCGAGGTCGAGATGCCGTCCGAGCGCATGCTCGCCATCGCCCAGGTCAAGGGCCAGCTCAAGGCGCAGTCGGTCGAGAAGATCGGCGCGCTGGTCGCCCAGAACCCGGCCGACTCGGTCGCGGTGCTGCGGAGCTGGATCCATGAGAAGGCACCGGCGTGACGGGCCGCTGAACCATGGCAGAGACCCGCTCCATCGCGACGCGCAGCACCGGCCTTCCGACAGGGGTCGAGGGCGGCGGCTTCGGCAACACCAGCATCGAGCAGATGACCGGGCCGCAGCGCGCGGCGGTCATCCTGCTGGTGCTCGGCGAGGAGCATGGCCGGACGATCTGGCAGGAGTTCGACGACGACGAGATCCGCATCATCACCCGCGCCATGGCCGAGCTCGGCACGGTCGATGCCGACGAGGTCGAGCGGCTGATGCTGGACTTCGTCGGCAAGCTCTCCAGCGCCGGCGCCGTCACCGGCTCCTTCGACCGCACCATCTCGCTGCTCGAGAAGATCCTGCCCAGCGACCAGGTGGCGCTGATCATGGAGGAGATCCGCGGGCCGGCCGGCCGCAACATGTGGCAGAAGCTCGGCAATATCGACGCCTCCGTGCTCGCGAACTTCCTCAAGAACGAATACCCGCAGACCATCGCCGTGATCCTCTCCAAGATCCGGCCGGACCATGCCGCCAATGTGCTGCGCAACCTGCCCAACGATCTCTCGATCGAGGTGGTCGGCCGGATGCTGCGGCTGGAATCGGTGCAGAAGGAAGCGCTCGACCATATCGAGAACACGCTGCGCACCGAATTCGTCTCGACCCTGACCCAGACGCGCCGGCGCGATCCGCACGAGATGATGGCCGAGATCTTCAACGGCTTCGACCGCCAGACCGAGATCCGCTTCCTCTCGGCGCTCGACGCTTCCAACCAGGAGGCGGCCGAACGCATCCGCGCCCTGATGTTCACCTTCGAGGACCTCGCCAAGCTCGACCCGGCCGGGCTGCAGACGCTGATGCGGCAGGTCGACAAGGATGTGCTGGCGCGCGCGCTCAAGGGGGCGAGCCAGCCGATGCGCGAGTTCTTCTTCGGCGCGATGTCCCAGCGCGCCGCCAAGAACATGCAGGACGACATGGAAGGGCTCGGCCCCTTGCGCCTCAAGGAGGTCGACGAGGCCCAGACCAAGCTGGTCCAGATGACCAAGGACCTCGCCGACAAGGGCGAGATCGTGCTCTCCAAGGGCAATTCCGAAGACGAGCTGGTGTACTGAGATGGCGGGCGCGACGAAATTCATGTTCGGCACGGATTTCCGCGAGGGCAGCCGCAAGGCCGCCAGCGAGGCGGATCTCAAGGCCGCGCGCGCCGAGGGCTTCCAGGCCGGCCAGGAGCAGGGGCGGCGCGAGGCCGAGGCCCAGTTCAACGGGCTCGCCGGCCAGCTCGCCCGCTCGGCCGAACGGCTCTTCGCGCTGGAGGCCGCGCGCATGGCCGCGATCGAGGCGCAGGCGGCCGAGGTCGCGCTCGCCGCGGCGCGGGCGCTTGCCGGCGCGGCGCTCGCCGAGAAGCCGATGGCGGCGCTGGCGCAGGCGGTGCGCGACTGCATCGGCCATGCCCGCCAGGCGCCGCATCTGGTCGTGCGCGTCAACGAGGCGTCGGTCGAGGCGGCCGAGGAGCTGGTGCAGCGGCTGGTGCGGGAGCAGGGCTTCACCGGCCGGCTGATGGTGCTGGGCGAGCCCGACATCCGCCCCGGCGACGGGCGGATCGAATGGGCCGATGGCGGCTTCGTGATGGATGGCGAGCGGCTCTCGGCGCTGATCGAGCAGGCGGTCGCCAGCGTTTTCCCCGGCGGCAGCGGCCCCGGGCAATGAAGGTCTGAATCATGAGCCAGGAGAACGATCTCAACCTGCCGCCGCTGAGCCAGACCGATCTGTCGTTCGACCAGAACGACATGTCGGTGGCGCGCTCGGGTCCGGTCCCGGTCAAGACGGCGGAGGATCTGGAACAGGTCTTCGACGTGCCGGTGACGGTCTCGGCCGTGCTCGGCTCCTCCAGGGTCGCGGTCGGCGACCTGCTCCAGATCGTGCCCGGCACGGTGCTGGAGCTCGACCGGCGCGTCGGCGAGGCGATCGACATCTTCGTCAACGAGCGGCTGGTCGCCCGCGGCGAGGTTGTCGTCGTCGAGGACCGGCTCGGCGTGACCATGACCGAAATCATCAAGGCCGACCGGTGAGACGCCGGCCGCCTTCAAGCCCGACAAGCAAAAGGACCTGAGCCATGCGCCTCATCATCGCCGGCGGTCTCAAGGGACAGATCATCGCCGCAGCCAGGATCGCGATGGCGCATGGCGCCGCCGTCACCCATACGGAGGGGCTCGAGCAGACTCTGGCGGTGCTGCGCGCCAAGGGCGCCGACCTGCTGATGATCGACGTCGCGCAGCCGATCGCCGCCTATGTCGCGGCGCTGGAGGCCGAGCGCATCCGCACGCCGGTGGTCGCCTGCGGCACCTCGACGGATACCCGCGCCGCGGTCGCCGCGATCCAGGCCGGGGCCAGGGAATATGTGCCGCTGCCGCCCGACCCGGAATTGATCGCGGCGGTGCTGGAGGCGGTTGCGGCCGACCAGTCGAGCCTGATCTGGCGCGACCCGGCGATGGAGCGGGTCGTCCAGCTCGCGACGCAGATCGCCCGCTCCGAGGCGCCCGTCCTCGTCACCGGCGAGAGCGGCACCGGCAAGGAGGTGATCGCGCGCCATCTCCATCAGAAATCGGGGCGCAAGGACAAGCCCTTCGTCGCGGTGAACTGCGCCGCCATCCCCGACAACCTGCTCGAATCCGAACTGTTCGGCCATGAGAAGGGCGCCTTCACCGGCGCCATCGCCCGGCGCATCGGCAAGTTCGAGGAGGCCCATGGCGGCACGCTGCTGCTCGACGAGATCTCCGAGATGGATGTCCGCCTCCAGGCGAAGCTGCTGCGCGCCCTTCAGGAGCGCATGATCGACCGGGTCGGCGGGACCCAGCCGGTCAAGGTCGATATCCGCATCGTCGCGACCTCGAACCGCAACCTCGCCGACGCGGTGCGGGAGGGCTCCTTCCGCGAGGACCTGCTCTACCGGCTGAACGTCGTGCATCTGCGCCTGCCGGCGCTGCGCGAGCGGCCGGGCGACATCCTGGCGCTGGCGGAGCATTTCGCCCGGAAATACGCTGAGCTGAACGGGTTGCCGCAGCGGCCGATCGCGGCGGATGCGCGCAAGCTGCTGCTCGGCAACGCCTGGCGCGGCAATGTGCGCGAGCTCGAGAACACGATGCACCGGGCCGTGCTGCTCGCCAGCGGGCCGGAGATTGCGGCGGCCGCCGTGCTGACGCCGGAGGGGGAGGCGCTGGCGCCCGCCGCGGCCGGCTCGCGGGACGCGGCGGGGCGGGCGGCGCAGACGGCGGAGGCGATGACGCGCTCGCTGGTCGGCCACACCGTCGCCGATGTCGAGCGCGAATTGATCCTCGACACGCTGGATCATTGCCTCGGCAACCGGACCCATGCCGCCAAGATCCTGGGCATCTCGATCCGCACGCTGCGCAACAAGCTCAGCGAGTACACCGCCGCCGGCATCGCCGTGGCGGAGCCGGGTCAGGCGCGCATCAGCGCGGCCTGACCCCGATAGGGCCGGTTACCAATAGCGCCGGCGGTAGTAGTAGCGCGGGCGGTAATAATAGCGCGGCCGGTAGTAGTAGCGCGGGCGGTAATAGGGCCGGTAATAGCGATAGCGCGGCCGCCGATAGTAATAGTATTGGCTGAATTCGGCGTCGGTTTTATCCAGTGCCTCCTTGGTCTCGGTCGGAACGGCTTCCGCGTCCTTGGGCGGCGCGCCTTCCGGCCGCACGGGCCGAGCCAGCTGGGCGGCTTCGGCGGCGGCGATCCCGCCAAGGCCGGCGGCGGCGAAGCCACCGACCAATGTCATCAGGAATGAGCGTCTGTCCACGACGGCCTCCAGATTGTCTTCGTCACATCGCACCGTTGCATTCAATAGGAGCAGAATGCAGACAAGGAGTAATACATTTAGATGACCCCTTGTTCCAATGCGCGGCTTTTCGCCGTGAATGGGGAGAGCATCCGCCCCGAAAAGCGGAACGCGGTTTTCGGGAAGAGCCGATGCACAATCAAAGAGCGGTCGCGCTTCAATCCACGGCGTTGAGCGGCCGGGCGACGCTCTCCAGCGGCTTGCGCTCCGCCCGGACGGCGAAACGGGCGGCGATCAGGGCCGCCGCCAGCATCAGCGCGGCGCCGAGCAGATAGCCGCCGAAGACGCTGCCGCGCGAGCCGGTGTCGATCAGGATGCCGAAGAGCCAGGGGCCGGCGATGCCGCCCGCCCCGGTGCCGATGGCGTAGAACACGGCGATGGCGAGCGCCCGCATCTCGACCGGGAAGGTCTCGGAGACGGTGAGATAGGCCGAGCTCGCCGCCGCCGAGGCGAAGAAGAAGACGACGCTCCAGCACAAGGTGAGCTGCGAGGCGGTGAGCCAGTCCCGCCAGAACAGATAGCCGGTTCCGGTCAGCAGCAGGCCGGAGAGGGCGTAGGTCGCGGCGATCATGACGCGCCGGCCCAGGCTGTCGAACAGCCGGCCGAGCAGCAGGGGTCCGAGGAAATTGCCGGCGGCGAAGGGCAGGATGAACCAGCCGATCGCCTGCGAGGGCACGTCGTAGAAGTCGGTCAGGATCAGCGCGTAGGTGAAGAAGATCGCGTTGTAGAAGAAGGCCTGCGAGACCATCAGCGCGAGCCCGACCAGCGCCCGGTCGCGATGCACCACGAACAGGGCGCGGAAGACCTCGCCGAGCGGGGTGGCGGGGCGCGGCCGCAATCTGGTGAGGGCGTGGATTTCGCCCGGCGGCGGGGTGAAGCCGGCGCGGCGCTCGATGTCCATCACGATTGCGGCGGCGCGCTCGGGGTGGCCGTGGCTGATGAGCCAGCGCGGGCTTTCCGGAATCCATTGCCGCAGGAACAGGATGACGAGGCCCAGCACGGCTCCGATGAAGAAGGCGAGGCGCCAGCCATGCTCGGGGTCGATATGGGCGGGGTCGAGCAGGACGATGGCGCCGATGGCGCCGAGCGCCGCCCCGATCCAGAAGGAGCCGTTGATGACGAGGTCGGTCCAGCCGCGCATCCGGGCCGGGATCAGTTCCTGGATCGTCGAGTTGATCGCGGTGTATTCGCCGCCGATCCCCATGCCCGTCAGGAAGCGGAAGACCAGGAAGCTCCAGAGATTCCAGGAGAAGGCGGTGGCCGCCGTCGCCGCGAGATAGACCAGCACGGTGACGGTGAAGAGCTTCTTGCGGCCGAGGCGGTCGGTCAGCCAGCCGAAGAAGACGGCGCCGAGCACGGCCCCGGCGATATAGGCGGCGCCGGCCAGGCCGACATCGGCATTGCTGAGCCGCAGCACGGGGCTCTCCTTCAGCGCGCCGGAGACCGCGCCCGCCAGCGTCACCTCCAGCCCGTCGAGGATCCAGGTGATGCCGAGCGCGGCCACCACGAGCACATGGAAGCGCGACCAGGGCAGGCGGTCGAGGCGCGCGGGCACGTCGGTGGAGACGACGAGGCCGCCGGCCTCCATGGGGGCCGAATCCGTCACGGGCCCTCCTCCTGTCTGGAGCATTTTCGAGCGAAGCGGGTACCGGTTCGCGAGAAGAAAATGCGTTGAAACAACGACCGCGCGGCCGCGCCTGCGCGGAGGGCGGCGGAACGGATGGGTGGACACGCCAGGCGGCGCGTGAGGATTCCCCAGTATGGCGATGCATCGCGTCCTGTCATGACGCGGTGCAAGATCGCGGACCCGAGCCGGCGGTGAAACGCCCGGCTTAACGTTTCGTTCACCATATGCCCGGCAAGAATTGCCGGGTGGCGTCCCGTTCCGGGGCGCGCGGCGTCCGTGCGCGGATGCGGGCCGGCGAGAGGGCGGGGCGGTCGATGACCGATGTGACGGCAGGCCAGGGAGGCGGTTTCAACCTTCCCGACCGCGATGCGCTGGGCAAGCTGTTCAAGCGGCCGGACCTGTTCCTGGCGATCGGCGTCATGGGCATCCTGGTGGTGCTCATCTTCCCGATGCCCGCAGTCCTGCTCGACCTGCTGCTGGCGCTGTCGATCATCCTCTCGGTGCTGGTGCTGATGACGGCGCTGTTCATCGAGGAGCCGCTGGAATTCTCCGCCTTCCCGACGGTGCTGCTGATCGTCACCATGTTCCGGCTGGCGCTGAACCTCGCCTCGACGCGCCTCATCCTCGCCCATGGCCATGAGGGCACCTCGGCGGCGGGGCATGTCATCGAGGCCTTTGCCGGCTTCGTGATGAGCGGCAATTTCGTGATCGGGGTGATCGTCTTCACCATCCTGATCATCGTCAACTTCGTCGTCATCACCAAGGGCTCGGGCCGCATCGCCGAGGTCGCGGCGCGCTTCACCCTCGACGCCATGCCCGGCAAGCAGATGGCGATCGACGCCGATCTCTCCGCCGGGCTGATCGACCAGGAGACCGCCAAGCTCCGCCGCAAGGCGCTGGAGGACGAATCCTCCTTCTTCGGCTCGATGGACGGCGCCTCGAAATTCGTGCGCGGCGACGCCATCGCCGGCCTGCTGATCACCTTCATCAACGTGCTCGGCGGCATCGTCATCGGCGTCGCGCAGCAGGGCTTGAGCTTCGGCCAGGCGGCGCACAACTATACCCAGTTGACGGTGGGCGACGGGCTGGTCAGCCAGATCCCGGCGCTGATCGTCTCGACGGCCGCCGGCCTGCTGGTCTCGAAGGCCGGCGTGCGCGGCGCCGCCGACAAGGCCCTCGGCCGGCAGCTCTCCGGCTATCCCAAGGCGCTCGGCATGTCGGCGGCGGTGATGCTGCTGATCGCGATCCTGCCCGGCATCCCGATGCTGCCCTTCCTGCTGCTGGCGGCCGGCGCCGGCTTCCTCGCCCACCGCTTCGGGCGGGCCGCCAAGGCGCGCGCCGCCGAGGAGGCGCTGGCCGGCGCGGCGCAGGCCGGCGGCGGCGCGGTTTCGGCCGACGGCACGCCCCGCGAGGAGACCCTGAACGACCTGCTCAGGATGGACGAGCTCAAGATCGAGATCGGCTATGCGCTGCTGCCGCTGGTCAATGCGGCGGGCGGGCAGGACCGGCTGACCGACCAGGTCCGGGCGCTGAGGCGCCAGCTCGCGGCCGAGCTCGGCTTCGTGATGCCGGCCGTGCGCATCGTCGACAACGTCCAGCTCGAGGCGAACCACTACTATATCAAGATCAAGGAGATCGATGCCGGGCACGGCATCGTCTATGCCGGCCAGTACATGGCGATGGACCCGATGGGCGGCACGGTGAACCTGCCCGGCCACAACGTGCTGGAGCCGACCTTCGGCCTGCCCGCCACCTGGATCGACGCGGCGCTGCAGGACGAGGCGCAGTTGCGCGGCTACACGGTGGTCGACGCCGCGACCGTGATCTCGACGCATCTGACCGAGGTGCTGAAGTCGAACATGCCGGAGCTTCTCTCGCATGCCGAGGTGCAGAAGCTGCTGCGCGAGCTGCCGAAGGACCATGCCGACCTGGTCAAGGAGATCGTGCCGCACCAGATCTCGACCACCGGCATCCAGCGCGTGCTGCAATTGCTGCTGGCCGAGCGCATCTCGATCCGCGACCTGGGCACCATCATCGAGGGCATCGCCGAGGTCTCGGGCGGGATCAAGAACCCGCGCGACATCGCCGAGCATGTCCGCGTCCGGCTGGCGCGGCAGATCTGCGCGCAGTTCTCCGATCCCAACGGCGTGCTGCCGATCATCACGCTCTCCTCGGCCTGGGAGAGCGTCTTCGCCGAGTCGATCATCGGCCATGGCGAGGACCGCCATCTCGCCATGCAGCCCTCGCGCTTGCAGGAGTTCGTCCGCCATGTCCGCGACAAGTTCGAGGAGGCGGCGCGGATCGGCGAGATGCCGGCGCTCGTCACCTCCGGCATGGCGCGGCCCTTCGCCCGCCAGATCATCGAGCGCTTCCGCCGCGAGACCCCGGTCTTGTCGCAGGGCGAGATCCATCCGCGCGCGCGGCTGAAGACGGTCGGTAGCGTCTAGAGCGTCGGACCGAACATCGTACGCGGCACGGGAACCGCCATTCCGGTTCCGTACGGGACCGCCACCGTCATTCCGGGCGAAGCGCGCACGATGGTCAGCCCGGCGCTTCAGCTTTTATAGCGAGGAGCGTCGGCGCCGGCGAGATGACGGGAGACGCCTCCGCTTTCCACGGCCCCCCGATGCCCGCCGCGCAATGGTCAGCACGGCGGGCTGCGGCTAAGCGACGGGCATGAGCCGGAACGCCGTCCTCTTCGCCGTGATGTGCCTCGTCTGGGGCTTGACCTGGCTGCCGGTCAAGGTCGGCGGTACGCATGTACCCCCGGTGTTCCTCGCGGCCGTCCGCTTCACGATCGCGGGCGTGCTGATGCTGTTCTGGGCCGGGCGCGACATGCCGAAGGTGCCGGCCGGCGCCTGGCCGCGGCTGGTCGGCACGGCGCTGCTGCTCAACACCGCCAACTACACCCTGCTGTTCTGGGGCACGGCCCATGCCCCGACCGGGCTCGCCGCCATCGTCAATTTCGCGACCATTCCGATCTTCACCCTGCTGGCGAGCCGCGCGATCGAGAAGGAGCCGGTCGACGGGCGCAAGCTCGCCGCCATCGGGCTCGGCACGATCGGGCTCGGCTTCCTGTTCGCGACGCGGGCGCTGGGCGGGCTGTCCGCCGTGCAGGGCGACCCGCAGGAGGCGATCGGGCTCGCCGCGGTCGCGGCCGGGACGCTGTTCTACTGCACCGGCGCGGTGCTCTCGCGGCCGATCGCGGGCACGATGCCGACGCTGACCCTGGCGGGCTGGCAGACGCTGATCGGCGGCATCGGGCTGTCGGCGGTGTCCCTCGCCGTCGAGAGGGTGGGAAGCGCCGATTTTGCCGCGCTGGCGCAATGGCCGGTCCTGCCTTGCGTCGCCTTCCTCGTCATCGGCGGCTCGCTGATGGGCTTCACCATCTATATGCGGCTGCTGCGGGACTGGGGCGCCTTCCGGGCCGGCCTCTACGCCTTCGTCAGCCCGGCCGTGGCCGTCGGCGTCGGCGTCGCGGTGCTGGAGGAGCCTTTCGGCCTGTCCGAGGCCATCGGCGCCGCGCTGATGTTCGGCGCCGCGACGATCGCGCTGAAGCGGCCCGCGCCCCGGGGCGGTTGAGGCGCGCGCGTCAGGGCGGCGCGGCGATGCGGGTGTTGCGCTTGAGCTGGGCGCGCTCGAAGGCGATGACGATCGGCAGCGAGATCACCAGCGGCAGGATCAGGTAGAACAGCCGCCAGATCAGCAGCGCCGCGAAGACGGCCGGGGCCGGCACGCCCGGCATCACCGCGAGGAAGACCGCCTCCATCACGCCGACGCCGCCCGGGACCTGGCTGAGCAGCCCGGCCGAGAAGGAGAGCAGGAAGGCGCCGAGCACGATCATGAAGCCCGGATTGCCCTGCTCCGGCAGGGCGAAATAGATGATGCCGGCCGCGCCGGCGAGCTCGAGCGGCGCGGCGAGATATTGCCGGGCGACGATGCGCAGGCGCGGATAGATGATCTCGAACTTGCCGATCCTGAGCGGCCTGAAGCCGAGCCAGGAGCCGATGGTGTAGAGCACGACGAAGGCGAGCATGCCGGCGCCGATGAGCCGGGCGGTGCGGTCGCTGATCGCGAACCATTTCGACAGCCGCTCCAGCGGGTGCAGGATCTGCGGCTCGTAGACCAGCACGAAGCCCAGCATCAGCAGCGTCCCGAAAGCGAAGGTGAAGGAGCACAGCGCGATCAGGACCGCGACCTCGGCGGCCGTCAGCCCCTTCGCGGTATAGGCCCGGTAGCGCACCATGCCGCCGGAGAAGACCGAGGCGCCGATATTGTGCGAGAGCGCGTAGGTCACGAAGGAGCAGAGCGAGACGTAGAACCAGGAGATGCCCTTCTCCTTGCCCAGATGCATCAGGGCGATGCGGTCGTACCAGGCCAGCGCCGCATAGGCGACGAGGGTGGCGAGCGCGGCGTGGAAGAAGGCGTCGGGCGGGATCACCGCGATCTTGTGGCCGATGCGGTGGGCGATGATCTTGATGCTCTGCCAGAGATTGGCGTTCTGGAGCAGGGCCTCGATGGTCGCGTCCGAGCCGGCCTCGGCCTTGAGCTTGCTCCACAGAAGCTCGACGGACCAGACGACCGCGACGAGCCCGATGATCGGCCAGAGGTAATCGAGATAACGTTTCATGGAGGCCGCGGAACGGAAGGATGCTGACGAGGCTTTGAACGGGCCCACGTCGTCACCGCAGCGGCGCGAACCTTCTGCCCTCTTGCCAGCCGGGAGGGCCAAGGGCAAGCGGCGTCGCCGCCGCCTGCCGGTCTGAGGCGACTATTTGCCGTTTTTCCTGAGCCATTCGCGCATCTGCGCCACTTCCTTCTCCTGGTCGCGGATCACGCCTTCGGCAAGCTTGCGGATTTCCGGGTCCTTGCCATGGGCGAGGACGACTCTGGCCATGGCGATGGCGCCCTGGTGATGCGGGATCATGCCGCGCACGAAATCGGCATCGGCATCGCCGGAATAGGCGATGTCCATGTCCTTGTGCATCTTCGCGTTGGCGTCCTTGTAGGCCTTGGTCGAGGCGCTGTCCGTGCCGGCGCCGTCCATCTTCATCGTGCCGCCGCCATGGCCCTGATGCTGGTGCTGGGCCAGGGCCGGGCCGGCGAAGGCGGCCGCGAGCGCCAGCGCGGCGAGAGAGGTCTTGAGAAGCTTCATCTTGGAATTCCCGTGAGAACGAAGGGCGGTCCGCGCCGGCAAGGCGCCGGCGCCGCCTGAAAAGGGTTCAGCTCGACATCGCCCCGGTTCGGGGCGGGGGCTTCGCCGGCTCGGGCGAGAGGCCGGAAAGCGGCTCGGCCGGGGCGGGGCCGGGGGGCGACCATAGGATCGGTCGCGAGGGCAGGGCCGGCGACGGAGCGGCGGCGAGCAGGCCGCAGCCGGCGATGCAGCAGGCCGGCATCCCTGAATGCGCATGTCCGGGCGCCGGGTCCTGGACCTCCCGCGCCTCATGGCAGGGTGCCGGCTGCGCGGCGGGCCGCGCCTCGGTCCGGGGCATCGTCTCGGCGAGCCTCGCGGGCTCGGGAAGCCGCGTCAGGGTGGCGGCGAGCGTGGCGTGCGGCAGGACGGCGAGGCACATCGCCAGCAGCAGGAGCAGCGCCTGCGGCCACCGCCTTGCCCGGCGCCGCCGGTCCGGCGGCGTTATGCCTCTGCCATGCGTCATCGCACCCTGATCTTTCGGCCCGGATCATGTCATGATCGCGGCAGACCCAGACGCCCTTGCCGGACCGACCGCCTTGCCGCAGACCCTGACCATCAGCCTCACGGGCATCACCGACCTGCCGCCCGGCAAGATCGCCGCGGTCGTCACCTCGCTGGAGATGCGGGCGCCGCCACCTGTCCGGCCGGACCCGCCGGGGACGGAGGGCTTTTCGCTGGAGCCGATCGACGGCCGCGACACCGGGCGCTATCTCGCCCTCTACCGGCTGCTCGGCGAGCGCTGGATGTGGTTCAGCCGGCTGGTCAAGCCGCTGGCGGAGCTGGAGGCGATCCTCACCGACCCGGCTGTCGCGCTCCATGCCGTGCGCCACGAGGGGCGCGATGTCGGGCTCCTGGAGCTGGATTTCCGCGTGGCGGGGGAGGCCGAGCTCGTCTTCTTCGGGCTGGACGAGCCGCTGCTGGGGCGGGGCGCCGGGCGCTGGCTGATGAACCGGGCGCTGGCGCTGGCCTGGGCCAGGCCGATCTCGCGCTTCTGGGTCCATACCTGCACGCTCGACCATCAGGGCGCGGTGGAGTTCTACCAGCGTTCCGGCTTCGCGGTGTTCAAGCGCAGCATCGAGGTCGACGACGATCCCCGGCTCGCGGGACGGATGGAGCGCGGCGCGGTGCCGCACCATCCGGTCATCGCCTGAGCGGCGATGGGCGGGCGGGCCCGGCTTTCGGCGGCCCGATCGCTCGCCGCGAAGCGTCGCACGGCGGCTTCGCAGCCTTCGCTCGCCGGTGCTCCGTCGCTTTCGCTGGCCATGGCCGGGCGGCCATGGCAGGATTCGGCCGGTTGTGACCGGATGCGGAGCCGCTCGCCTTGATCGAAGCCGCCATGCTGTTCGCGCTCGGCTTCCTCTGCGCCGCGCTGCTGGCGCTCGCCTGCGTGCCGGCGCTGTCTCGCCGTGCCGACCGCCTGGCGCGCAAGCGGGCGGAGGCCGCTTTCCCGCTCTCCCTCGCCGAGATCGCCGCCGATCGCGACCATCTGCGCGCCGCGCTCGCGATGCGGATGCGGACGGTGGAGCAGCAGGCCGAAAAGGGCTTCGCCGCCAAGGCCGGGGCGATGCAGGAGATCGGCCGGCGCGACATGGAGATCGGCCAGCTCAGGCACGACCGCGCCGCGCGCGACGCGCAGATCGCGACGCTCTCCGCCGAGCTGGCGCAGACCCGCGCCAGCCTTGACGAGACCCGTTCGGCCCTGGAGGCGGAGCGGGCCGGCCATGCCGGGGCGACCGCGGCGCTGGAGCAGCGGATCGCCGATCTGGCGGCGCTTGAGGCGAAGCTGACCGAGACCCGCCAGGCCCTGACCGGAACCAGCGCCGATCTCGACGCGCGCTCCGGCGAGCTCGAGCGCGAGCGCGAGACCGTCGGGCGGACCGAGGCGCTGCTGGCGCAACGGGAGACCGAGCTGGCGCAGAGCCGGGATGCGCATGAGAAGCTCAGGGTCGCGCAGGTCGAGGACCGGACGCAGATCATGGTGCTGCAGGGCAAGCGGGACGAGCTCGGCGACAGGCTCGCCGCCGCGGAGGAGCGCCTCGCCCGCAGCGAGGCGGCGCTGGCGGCGATGACGGCGGAGCGCGAGGGCGAGCGTCGGCGCGCCGACGCCTTCGCATCCCGTGCCGAGCAGGCCGAGGCCGGGCTCGCCGCGGCGAACGCCCAGAGCAGCGCCGCGACGGCCGAGGCGCGGCAGAATGCGCGGCTTCTCGAAGAGGAGCGCGCGGAGCATAAGCAGGCGCAGGAGCGCATCGATGCCCTGGAAGGCTGGCTCGCCGAGGCCCAGCACTCCCTGGCCGAGGCGCGCCGCCGGCACGAGCAGGAGACGGCCGCCTTGAAGGACACCGAACAGGGCCGCGAGACGCGGATCGAGTCGCTGCATGCCGAATTGCAGACGCTGGAAGGCGCCCTGCGGCAGGCCCGCGACGACGGCGCCGCGGCGAAGCGGGAGCTTGCGGCGCTGCGCCGGGACGCCGCGACGCAAGGCGGCAACATGGCGCTCCGGCAGGAGATCATCCGCCTGGCGGACCGGCTGATGAGCCAGCCCTCTGGGCGCGAGGCGGCGGAGTGAGGCGAAAAGCGGTTTCCATCGGCAAGGCCATGCTCTAGGAAGGCACGCCCCGCGCCGGATGCCGTTTCAATGGTTTCAAATCCCGTGACACACAGCCAAATCGACCTTCTGTGCCTCGGCGAGCCGCTCGGCGAGTTCAACGCCACGCGGGCCGAATCCGGCGCCTTCCAGTTCGGCCAGGGCGGCGACACCTCCAATTGCGCGGTGGCCGCGGCGCGGCAGGGTCTGTCGGTCGGCTATGTCGGCGCGCTCGGCGACGACATGGCCGGGCGCTCGGTGCGGGCGCTGTGGCGGCGCGAGGGCGTCGACGACAGCCATGTCGCGACGCATCCGAGCGCACCGACCGGGCTTTATTTCGTCGATCACGGCCCGTCCGGCCATGTCTTCTCCTATCTGCGTGCCGGCTCGGCGGCGAGCCTCTACGGGCCGGGCGACCTGCCGCTGGGGCTGATCGGCGCGGCGCGGATCGTGCAGGCCTCCGGCATCAGCCAGGCGATCTCGGCCAGCGCCTGCGACGCCGTCTTCACGGCGTTCGAGACGGCGCGCGCCGCCGGGGTGCTGACCGCCTACGACACCAATCTGCGCCTGAAGCTCTGGCCGCTGGCGCGGGCCCGCGCGATCATCCATGCCGCCTGCGCCATGGCCGATATCGTGCTGCCGGGGCTCGACGACGCGACGCAGCTCACCGGGCTGAGCGAGCCGGATGCGATCGTCGATGTCTATCTCGGGCTCGGCGCGCGGGTGGTGGCGCTGACGCTCGGCCATGAGGGCTCGCTGGTCGCGACGCCGGTGCGGCGCGAGCGCTTCCGCCCGATCAAGGTCGACGCCATCGACGCGACCGGCGCCGGCGACTGCTATGACGGCGCCTTCCTCGCCGAATATCTGCGCACCGGCGACGCCTTCGCCGCCGGGGCCTATGCCAATGTCGCCGCGGCGCTGTCGACCCAGGGCTACGGCGCGGTCGCGCCGGTGCCGCGGCGGGCCGATGTCGAGGCGCGGATGGCGGCGGAGGCCAGGGGTATCTGATGACGGTTCCGGTCCTGAAGCAGGCGGGCGCGCTCCTCGCCCGCTACGATGTGCTGATCAGCGATGTCTGGGGCGTCGTCCATGACGGGCTCTGGGCGCTGGAGCCGGCCTGCGCGGCCCTCGCCGCCTTCCGCGAGCGCGGCGGCGCGGTGGTGCTGCTCTCGAACGCGCCGGGGCCTTCGGACCACGTCGCCAGGCTGCTCGACGCCAAGCGGGTGCCGCGCACGGCCTGGGACAGCCTGGTCACCTCCGGCGACGTCACCCGCGCGCTGATCGCGGAGAGCCATCACAAGCGCGCCTATCACATCGGCTGGGCCAGCGACCGCGCGGTGTTCGAGGGGCTGGATGTCGAGCTGGTCGACGAAGCGCGGGCCGATCTCGTCGTCGCGACCGAGCTCAACGACTACCGCACCGAGACGCCGGAGCAGTACCGGCCCCTTCTCAGCCGCTTCGCGGCGCGCGGCCTGCCCTTCGTCTGCGGCAATCCCGATCTCGTCGTGCATGTCGGCGAGGACCTGCTGCCCTGCGCCGGCTCGCTCGCGACCATCTACGAGGAGCTGGGCGGCAGCGTCGCCTGGGCCGGCAAGCCCTATCGCCCGGCCTACGACCTGGCGCTGGCGGCGGCGGCCGGGCTGCGCGGAGGGCGCCCGGTCGAGGCGGAGAAGGTGCTGGTGATCGGCGACGCGGTCCGCACCGACCTCGCCGGCGCGCGGCTGATGGGCTTCGACAGCCTGTTCGTCGCCGGCGGCATCCATCGCGAGGAGACGATGCGGGGCGGCGAGGTCGACCCGGCGGGGCTTGCCAGGGTGCTCGACGGCCTGCCGGTGCAGCCCGTCGCCGCGATGGCGGCGCTGGCCTGAGAGCGCCGGCGCCTCAGTCCTTGGGCGCGGCGCGCGCCATCAGCGCGTCCATGTCGATGAGGTGTCCGGCCCGGTCGCGCTTGGAAGCGAGGTAGCGGACATTATGGGCGTTCGGCCGCCCGAGCACGCGCTGGCTCGCCGCGACCTCCAGCCCCGCCGCCTCGATCGCGCCGATCTTTTGCGGGTTGTTGGTGAGGGCGACGACGCGCGAGACGCCGAGCTGCTTCAGCATCGTCGCGGCGAAATCGAAATGGCGCTGGTCGAGGTCGAAGCCGAGCACCTCGTCGGCGTCGTAGGTGTCCCAGCCCTGGCTCTGCAGCTTGTAGGCGCGCATCTTGTTGGAGATGCCGTTGCCGCGCCCTTCCTGATCGAGATAGAGCAGGACGCCGCCCTCATGGGCCGCCATCCACTGCACGGTCTCGCGGAGCTGGTCGCCGCAGTCGCATTTCAGCGAGCCGAAGAGGTCGCCGGTCAGGCAGGCGGAGTGCAGCCGCACCGGCACGGCGGCAGAGAAATCGGGCTTGCCGACGATGATCGCGACCTGGTCGCGCAAGCCTTCGCCGCCGCGGAAGACGACGAATTCGGTGTCGGGCGCGCCTTCCAGCGGCACCGGCGCGCGGCCGACGATCCTGAGCGAGGCGGCCTGCACGGCGCGATAGGCGTTCACCGCCGCGATATCGGCCGCGACCAGGGATTCGCCGGCGACGGCGGCGGCGCCGACCGGGACGACGAGCACGGCCGGCAGGACGAGCGACAGGCGCGCCAGCTCCAGCGCCGCGCCGTCGAGGGCGGAGGCCGGGGCGACGGGCGCGTCCATGCGGCTGTCCAGCCTGAAGGCGAGATAGGCGATCCGGTCGAGATCGATGGCCGGCAGCGCGAAGATGCCGGGCTCGACCCGCTCGCGGGCGCCGAGACGGCGCAGCCTCGCCGGAGTCAGCACGAGGTGGCCGTTGCCGGCGGCGAGCGTGTCGAGGCGGCGCACCAGCTCGCTGTCCGCGAGCTCGGCCGACAGGGCCAAGGCGAGGTTTTCACCGTCCTGCAGGAGAACGGGCCGGCCGGCGCGGAATTCCGCGATGGCCCGCTCCACCACGACCCGCAGGGTCTCGCCGGGACGGCCGAAAAGCGTAGGCGACTCAGGCATGCAAACAAAACCTGTCAGGTCGGGCCGTTCGCGGCCGGGAAGCAGCGGAAATCAGCCGCGGCCACGATATAGGTAATCGTCGCACGGCATTCCACCAACGTCTCGCGGCAGGTCAGGTTCCGCAATCGAATCCATGCATGGCCGCACTCCCGGCTTCCGGGCGCGGTCCGGCCGGGCGGCGCAGGATAGCGCGGTCGGGCCGGGGAGGCGATGCCCGTGCTCAGACGGGGCGCGCCCAGAGGTCCTGGTGCCCGACCAGGACGGAGGCCGCGTCGCGGCGGGCCGCGAGCCAGCTCGCGATCGCGGCGGCCTCGAGCTGCCCGGTCTCGCGCACCGCCTCGGCGATGCCTTCGGCGAGGGCCTGCCGCAGCGGGCCGCTCCCGCCGTCGAGCATCCAGGCGCTGTCGCCGGTCGAGACCGCGAGGCCGGATTTCCGAAAGGCTTCGGCCATGATCTCGCAGGCTTCCGGTCCCGCGGCGGGGCCGAAGCCCTTGTCCATGTGCTGGTGGTGCTTGAACGCGGCCAGCATCTGCGCGTCGGCGCGATGAGCCGGCTTCCAGCGTTCGCGCCCGTCATAGGTCAGCGCGGCGTAGAGCGGCAGCTTCGGGCCGGCGAGGGCGGCGACGAAACGCTCGATCCAGGTCTTCGAGGCGAGGTCGAAGAAGGCCGCCGCCGTGACCAGATCGGGCTGCCAGCCCAAGACCCATTCGAGATCCTTGTCGAGATCGACCCGGCGCGTATCGACCGTGATCGTCTTGTCGCCCTTGGCGAGGACGAGCTCCTCGCCCTGTTCGCGGGCCTCGTCCGCCCAGGCCCGCAGGTGCTCGCGCGCCCTGGCCAGGAGGGCGCCGTCATGGTCGACCAGCGTCCAGTGCTGCCGTGCGGGCAGGGCGGCGTAGCTGCCGCGCAGGTTGGAGCCGGCGCCGCTGCCGAGGTCGAGCACCGAGAGCGAGGGCTTGTCGGCGAAATAGGCGCCGACCGCCGCCAGCACCTGCGGATTGCGCGCCGCATGGTCCGCCGGTTCGCGCAGCGCGAGCCATTCCGGAGAGAACCCAGCCATTCATCCCACCTTTCGGCCGTCGCGGCCGAGGCACGCCGCGGCGACGATCCGGGCCGTGTCCCGCCAACGCGGCAACATCGCCGCCGCCGACCAGGCGGCATCGGCGCGCCGGCGACGTTCAGCCGGCGCATCAATCAGGCTTGCGAGGGCCTTGGCAAGTGCCGCCGCGTCGCCGGGCGGCACTTTCAGGGCCGCCGCGTCCGGCAAGGCGTCGGCGCCGGCGCCGCTGTGGGTGCAGACGATGGGCAGGCCATGGGCGAGGGCTTCCGTCAGCGCCATGCCGTAGCCCTCGTAGAGCGAGGGCATGACGAAGAGGTCGGCCCCGGCATAGAGCGCGGCGAGGCGCCCGGCGCTCACGGCGCCGGCGAGGCGGATGCGCTGCTCCAGCCCGCAACGCGCGATGCGGGCGCGCAATGCCGCGGCCGTGGCCGGCGCAGGCTCCGGCGAGCCGGCGATGGTCAGGGTCCAGCTCCGCCCGGCGAGGGTGGCGAGCGCCTCGATCAGCAGGTCGTAGCCCTTCCTGGGAATGAGCGATCCCACCGCGAGGAGCCGCAGCGCCGCCCCGTCCGGCCCGCCCGCCGCGCGCGGGGCCGGGTCGGTGCCCGGCACGGCGACGGCGATCCGCTCCGGCGGCACGCCGTAGTCGCAGATCAGCGCATCGCGCGTCGCAGGGCCGGTGACGACGACGGCGCGGGCATGTCCCAGCGCCAGCCTCTCGCTGCGGTGCAGGGTTTCGGCCGCCGCGGCGGGCAGGCCGGTCTCCCGCGCGAGCGGATGATGGACGAGCGCGACGAGGCGCCCGGAGAACCGCGCCGCCAGCGCCTGGGGGAAGGCGCCGCCGGCCAGCCCGTCGACCAGCAGCACCTCTTCGGGAGCGGCCTGCGCCAGAAGCGCCTCCGTCGCCTCCAGCTCAGCCTGCGTCGGGAAGGGGAAGCCGCCGGGCAAGGCGAGGTGGCGGGCCGGGATGCCGGCCTCGCGCCATTCCCGCAGCAGGCGCCGGTCGTAGCCGTAGCCGCCGGTGGGCGCGCCGAGGTCTCCGGGAATGGCGAAGACGATCCCGCTCACCCGAGCGGGCCCTCATAGCTAGCGCGGGCGAGATCGGTCTCGTGGAGGGTGACGCGGATGCGGGCGAGGCCGGCGCCGTCGGCGCCCAGCGCGCCGGAGGCGGCCGCCGCCGCCATGGCGTCGAAGATGTGCTTGCAGAGGAATTCCGTGGTGGTGAGCATGCCGGCGAATTGCGGCAGGGCATCGAGATTCTGGTATTTCAGCGGCGCCAGCGTCGCGGCGAGCACGTCGAGCGCCGCGCCGATGTCGACCACGACATTCTGCGGGTTCAGCCTTTCGCGGAAGAAGGCGACGTCGACGATGAAGGTCGCGCCGTGCAGATTCTGCGCCGGCCCGAAGAACGGATCGGGCAGGGAATGGCCGATCATGATGCGGTCGCGGACTTCGACGGAAAACATGCGGGCTCCTGTTGCGGGTGGAACGGGTCCTAAGGGGGGCTGCGCCGAAGCGCCGTCAGTAGCGCAGCACGGCGGTGAGGCCGGACCAGCCGGGGGCCAGGACGGCGGGGATCTGTGCGGGCGCTTCCGAAAACGGAATCTCCTGCGTGATCAGCGCATCGAGCCGGTCGTCGGCGAGCAGCTCCATCGCGGCGCGGGCGCGGCGGCCATGGCTCCAGCGCGCCCGGCGGGACGGGGCGACCGCCGCGACCTGGGAGGAGACGAGCTGAAGCCGCCGGGCATGGAAGGCGCCGCCCAGCGGCGCCGGCACCGTTCCCTCGCCATACCAGCTCAATTCGACGATGCGGGCCTCGTTCCCGGCGCAGCCGATCGCGGTGGCGAAGCCGGCGGCGCTGGCGCTGGCGTGGAAGACGATGTCGGCGTCCCGCGGCGCGGCCGCGGGCAGGGCGAAGCGCAGCCCAAGCGCCTCCGCCACGGCCCGCCGGGATGGCTCGACATCGACCAGCGTGACCTCCGCGCCCGGGAGGCGCGCGGCGAGCCAGCCGGTGAGCAGGCCGATGACGCCGCCGCCCACGATCACGATCCTGTCAGCGGGGCCGGAGCCGGCGTCCCAATGGGCGTTGAGCGCGGTTTCCATATTGGCGGCGAGCACGGCGCGGCGCGGCGGCACCGTGTCGGGAACCGGGACGAGGCAGGCCCGCGGGGCGACGAAGCGCTGCTGATGCGGATGCAGGCAGAAGACCGGCCGCCCGCGCAGATCCGGCGGGCCGGCCTCGACGCGGCCGACCGCGCAATAGCCGTATTTCACCGGGAAGGGGAAGGCGCCCTCCTGGAACGGGGCGCGCATCCGCTCATGCTCGGAGGCGGGGACTCGCCCCTCATGGACGAGCCTCTCGGTGCCGCGGCTGATGCCGCTCCACAGGGTGGCGACGAGGCAGTCCTCCGGTCCGGCCGGCGGGAGAGGCGCGGCATTCAGCCGGCATTCACGGGGCGATGCATACCAAAGTGCCAGGGGATTTGCCCTTGCGTCATCTGTGGTTGCGGTCTTTACCTCCCGCGCCATTGCGATCCGATCCCGTCTGTCCGAGCCCGCCTGCAGCCGATCATGACAGATACCGTCACCAACCAGCGCTCCGCTCCGACCACGTTCCAGCGGGCCGCGCAAGATGTCGAGCCGTTCGGCGCGACGCCGGCCGGGCTGCAATCCGCCGCGACGCTGCGCAGCCGGCGCCTGCTCGTGCTCGCCCTCAATCTCGTGACGCTGGCCGGGCTCGCCGCCGGGCTCGCCCGCCTGCTCGGGCTCGGCGGCTGGAGCGGGGTGGATCTGGCTGTCTTCATCGCCTTCCTCGTCGCGGCGCCCTGGAGCGTCCTCGGTTTCTGGAACGCGGCGATCGGCCTGTGGTTGCTGCATGGCCGCCGCGACGGCCTCGCCGAGGCGGCGCCCTTCGCGGCGGCCGGCGCCCGGCCGGCGCCGCTGATGCTGCGGACGGCGGTGCTGCTGACGCTGCGCAACGAGGATCCGGAGCGGGCCTTCGCCCGGATCCGGGCGGTCAAGGACAGTCTCGATGCCACCGGCGAGGGGGTCTGGTTCGATTATTTCGTGCTGTCGGATACGAGCGATCCGGCCGTGGCGGCGGCCGAGGAGAGGCTGGCGGCCGACTGGGCCCGGGAGATCGGCGAGCCGGCCCGGCTGAGCTATCGCCGGCGCGCGATCAATGCCGGGTTCAAGGCCGGCAATATCCGCGATTTCTGCGAGCATTGGGGCGAGCGCTACGAGCTGATGCTGCCGCTCGACGCCGACAGCGTCATGGCGGGGGACGCGGTGGTCGCGCTGGTGCGGATCATGCAGGCCCATCCGAGGCTCGGGATCCTGCAATCGCTGGTGGTCGGCATGCCCAGCCGCTCCGCCTTCGCCCGCATCTTCCAGTTCGGCATGCGCCACGGCATGCGGCCCTACACGCTGGGGGCGGCCTGGTGGGCCGGCGATTGCGGGCCGTTCTGGGGCCATAACGCGCTGGTGCGGATCGCGCCCTTCCGCGCGCATTGCCGCCTGCCGGTGCTGCCGGGCGGCCCGCCGCTCGGCGGGGCGGTGATGAGCCACGACCAGGTCGAGGCGGTGCTGATGCGCCGGGCCGGCTACGAGGTGCGCGTGCTGCCGGTCGAGGGCGGAAGCTGGGAGGAGAACCCGCCGACCATGCTGGACTTCGCCCAGCGCGACCTGCGCTGGTGCCTCGGCAACCTGCAATATCTCAGGCTCCTCGGCCTGCCGGGGCTGCGGCCGACCAGCCGCTATCAGCTCGCCTGGGCGATCCTGATGTTCCTCGGCCTGCCGGCCTCGACGCTGATGGTGGCGCTCCTGCCGTTCAAGGTGCTCGAGGACCGGACGCTCGCCGATTATCCCGCCGCCTTCGCCGCCGGGCTCTACGGCCTGCTCCTGGCGATGCAGATCGCGCCGAAGCTCGCCGGCTTCGCCGATACGCTGCTGAGCCGGGGCGGGGCGGCGCGCTATGGCGGCACCCGGCTGTTCCTGGCCTCGGCCGCGCTGGAGATCGCCTGCGGCTTCCTGCAGGGCGCCGCCACCAGCCTGCGCACGACGCTGTTCATGGCCGGGCTCGCCTGCGGGCGCGGGCGGATCGGCTGGAACGGGCAGGCGCGCGATGCCCATGCCTTGTCCCTCGCCACGGCGCTCGCAGGGCTGTGGCCGCATCTGCTGTTCGGCCTCTTCCTTTTCGCCTCGCTGGCCTGGCTCTCGCCGGCGGTGCTGCTCTGGTCGCTGCCGGTGACGGCCGGCTATCTCCTGGCGATCCCCTTCGCGCTGCTGACGGCGCTGCCGGCTGCGGGAGCCTGGCTCGCGCGCCGCGGGCTGTGCGGCGCGCCGGAGGAGCGCGCGACGCCGCCGGTCCTGGCGGCGATCGGCATGGGAGGGCGGCGATGAACGTCGTCACCTGGCCCAAGGGAACGGTGAAGGCGCTCTCGCGCCGCCTGCGGATGTATTACGGCGACAAGGAACGCCATGCCGCGATGGACCGCCTCTACGGCGCCTTCCTGAAGCCGGGCGACCTCGTCTTCGATATCGGCGCCCATCTCGGTGACCGCATCTCCGCCTTCCGGCGCCTCGGTGCCCGCGTGATCGCTCTGGAGCCCGATCCGGGGCCGGCCCGGGCGATCCGCCTGATCCATCGCCGCGACCCGCTGGTGACGCTGATCCAGGCGGCCTGCGGCGACCATGAAGGCTCGATCGCGCTGCGGATCAGCCGGACCGATCCGGCGACCTCCACCGTCTCCGCCGCCTTTCTCGGCGCCGCAGCGGGGATGCGGGAGCAGCAGGAGGAGGAGCAGCTCTGGGGCCATGAGATCACGGTGCCCTGCACCACGCTCGACAAGCTGATCGCGCGCCACGGCCTGCCGGACCTGCTCAAGATCGATGTCGAGGGCTTCGAGGCGCATGTTCTGGCCGGGCTGACCCGGGCCGTGCCGGCAATCTCGTTCGAGTTCGCCACGAAGCGGCGCGACGTGGCCGAGGGCTGCCTGGCGCTGCTGGAGACGCTCGGGCGCTACCGCTTCAACCTCACGCTCGGGGACAGCCAGAAGCTGGCGCTGGCGGAGCCGGTCACGGCCGAGGCGATGGGCGGGTATCTGCGCGGATTGCCGCGCGGCGCCGGCTCGGGCGACGTCTACGCCGTCCTCCAGGGCTGAGACCGGCGGCGGGGCCTGCGCCGGCGCCTTCGGCGGAACGGATCGCGCCGCCGCCGCGTTGTCCGGTGGCGCGGCCGCTGCGGCGACGGCGATCTATCTATCTGTTATCGCAACGGATCTTTGCGGCAGGCGGATTCCACTTTCCGGTTCGATGCTATAGCCTGCGCGGACCGTTGTCGTATCAGCCTGCCAGGGGCCCTTCATGCCGCGTTTTGCCGCCAATCTCTCGATGATGTTCAACGAATGGGAGTTCCTCGACCGCTTCAGGGCGGCTTCCGAGGCGGGCTTCGAGGCCGTCGAGTTCCTGTTTCCCTACGATCATGCGCCCGAGCAGGTCGGGCTGGCGCTGGCGGGCGCCGGGCTCGAGCAGGCGCTGTTCAACCTGCCGCCGGGCGACTGGGCGGCCGGCGAGCGCGGCATCGCGGCACTGCCGGGGAGGGAAGAGGAGTTCAGGGCCTCGATCGAGACCGCCCTGGCCTATGTCCACGAAACCGGCGTCAAGCAAGTGCACATGATGGCGGGGCTCGCCGACCCCGACGATCCGGGCGCGCAGAAGACCTACCGCGCCTCGATCGCCCAGGCGGCCGACAGGTTCGGCGAGCACGGCATCGACCTGCTGCTGGAGCCGATCAACGGCAAGGACATGCCGGGCTATTTCCTCAACGATTTCGACCGGGCCGCCGGCTATGTGCGCGAATCGGGGCGGCCGAACGTCAAGCTGCAATTCGACATGTATCATTGCGAGCTGATCCACGGCGACGTGTCGGGCAAGCTCAAGGCGCTCTATCCGCTGGTCGGCCATGTCCAGATCGCCAGCGCCAACGGCCGGCACGAGCCCGACGCCTCCGGCCCGGACTATCCGCTTCTCTTCGCCGAGCTCGACGCGCTCGGCTATGGCGGCTTCGTCGGCTGCGAATACCGGCCGCGGCACGGCACGCTGGAGGGGCTGGGCTGGTTCGCGCCCTGGCGGAAGCCGCTCTGATGCGCCCGCCCGCGATCGCCTATCCGGTGCTGCTCGCCGATATCGGCGGGACCAACTGCAGGCTGTCGCTGGCGGCGGAGCCGGAGAGCCCGCCTGTCGCGCTGGCGCGGATCGGCACCGGCAGCTACCGGACGCCGGAGGAGGCCTTCGAGAGCGCCGTCGCGACGCTGCCGGTGCGCCCGCGCTCGGCGGCCCTCGCCGTGGCCGGGCCGCTCGACGGGCGCCGCGCGCAGCTCACCAATGCGAGCTGGGAGTTCGACGGGCCGCGGATCGCCGCCGCGCTCGGGCTGGAGCAGGGGCTCCTGGTCAACGACTTCGAGGCCCTGGCCGCCTCGCTCGCGGTGCTGGCGCCGGCCGATCTCGACACGCTCGTCGCGGGCGACCCCGAGCCGGAGGGGATCAGGCTCGTGCTCGGTCCCGGCACCGGCTTCGGCGCCGCGGCCCTGCTGACGCGGGGCGAGCGCGGCTCGCTGATCCCGACCGAGGCCGGGCATATCGGCATCGGCCCCGAGGATCCGGCCGAGCACCGGATCTGGCCGGCGCTGGCGGCCGGGCTGCCGCGCGTCACGGTCGAGCACCTGCTCAGCGGCGACGGGCTGGTGCGCATCCACAGGGCCGTCGCCGCGACCTCCGGCGTGGCGGAGGCCGACATCAGCGCCGCCGACATCACGCATCTCGCGCTCGACGGCAACCCGGCCGCGCTGATGACGGTGGTCTGCTTCTGGCGCCTGCTGGCGCGGGTCGCCGGCGATCTCGCGCTAGTCTTCAAGGCCACGGGCGGCGTCTTCATCGCCGGCGGCATCGCGCCGAAGCTGCTCGCGCTGGCGGACCGCCCGACGATCGGGGCGGTCTTCGCCCGCAAGCCGCCGATGGAGGCGCTGGCGGCGCGCTTCGCCCTGCATCTGGTCACGGCGCAGGACGCCGCCGAGCAGGGGCTCGCGGCCATCGCGGCAGGGCCGGCGCGGTTCGGCCTCGACGATCCGAAGCGGTTGTGGTTTGGCTGAGCGCGACCCGCAGCCCCAACCTTCCGCAGATCGACGCGACCGCGTGCAGCCCATCCACTCCATCCAGGTCCTGCGTGCGCTCGCGGCCTTCATGGTCGCCGTGCACCATGTCCAGCCCGACGCCGCCATCGTCGCGGCGCGGGCGGGGCTGCCCTTTGCGCGCAGCGACCTGCTGCCCTGGATGGCCGGCGTCGACATCTTCTTCGTCGTCTCCGGCTTCATCATGGTGCATGCCTCGCGGGAGCTGTTCGGGCGGCAGGGCGCGGCGCCGACCTTCCTGAAACGGCGACTCGCGCGCATCGTGCCGCTCTACTGGGCCATGACCTCGCTGTTCCTGCTCGCCGGCCTCGCGATGCCGGCGGCGCTGAACTCCGGGGTGCCGGGCCTCGGCCAGATCCTGGCGTCCTACCTGTTCTGGCCGGCGGTCTCGACGCAAGGGGTGGTCCAGCCGGTCTATTCGCTGGGCTGGACGCTGAATTACGAGATGCTGTTCTACGGGCTGTTTGCGGCGGGGCTCATGCTCCCCGGGCGCTGGACCCTGCCGGCGGTCGCGCTGGTGCTGGCGGTGCTGGTCGGGGCGGAGGGGCTGACGGGGCCGCTGCCGCTGCCCTTCGGCTTCTGGGGGCAGCCGATCGTACTCGAATTCGCGGCCGGCATGGGCATCGCCGTGCTGCGGCAGCGGGGCCTGCGCCTGCACGGGCTGTCGCGGGTCGCCATCGCGGCCGCCGGGATCGCCGTGCTGCTCGCCGCCGCGCGGGGCGGCGAGGGCGCGGATGGCTGGAGCCTCGTGCTCTGGCGCGGCGGCGCGGCCGTGCTGCTGGTACTGGCGGCGGCCTGCGGGCGGGAGGGCATCGTGCCGGTCCGGCCGGTCCGGGCGCTGGCGGCGGTCGGGGATGCCTCCTATGCCCTCTATCTCGTCCACCCCTTCGTGATCCGCGGCCTGCGCGAGGCGATGCTGCGGGCCGGCCTGGCCTGGCCGCATCTTTATGTCACGCTGGCGCTCGCGGGCGCGGTCCTGGCCGCGCTCCTGCTTCACCGCGGCCTCGAAAGGCCGGCGACGCGGCTGATGCGGCGCTGGCTCGGGAATTGAGGCGGCGGGCGTGACAGGGATGCCTGCGCGGACTATCCAACGCGCCAGTTGACAGGACGAGCCATGGCCCCCTTGCTGCATCTGCGCGACGTCGCGCTCACCTTCGGCGGACAGCCGCTGCTCGAAGCGGCCGAGATCGCGGTCTCGGCCGGGGAGCGGGTCTGCCTCGTCGGCCGCAACGGCTCGGGCAAGTCGACCCTGCTCAAGATCGCGGCCGGCCTCGTCGAGCCCGACCATGCCGAGCGCTTCGTCCAGCCCGGCGCGACCATCCGCTATCTGCCGCAGGAGCCGGACTTCGCGGGCTACAGGACCGCGCTCGCCTATGTCGAGGCGGGGCTAGGGCCGGGCGACGACGCCTATCGCGCGCAATATCTGCTGACCGAGCTCGGCCTCACGGGGCAGGAGGATCCGGCGACCATGTCCGGCGGCGAATCCCGCCGCGCCGCCCTGGCGCGGGTGCTGGCGCCGGAGCCGGATATCCTGCTGCTCGACGAGCCGACCAACCATCTCGACCTGCCGGTGATCGAATGGCTGGAGCAGGAGCTGAAGTCGCTGCGCTCGGCGATGGTGCTGATCAGCCACGACCGGCGCTTCCTGACCGCGCTGTCGCGCGCCACGGTCTGGCTCGACCGCGGCGTGACGCGGCGGATGGAGAAGGGGTTCGGGGATTTCGAGCTCTGGCGCGACGAGGTGCTGGCGCAGGAGGAGCTCGACCGGCACAAGCTCGACCGCAAGATCGCGCGCGAGGAGGACTGGCTGCGCTACGGCGTCAGCGCAAGGCGCACGCGCAACCAGCGCCGCCTCGGCGAACTCCACGCCTTGCGCGAGCAGCGCCGCACCGCCCGCGCCGCAACCGGAAACGTCAGGCTGGAGGCCAGCGAGGCGCAGACCTCCGGCAAGCTGGTCATCGAGGCGGTGAACGTCTCCAAGGCCTATGGCGACAACGCCGTGGTCCGGAACCTGTCGCTCCGGGTCGCGCGCGGCGACCGGATCGGCATCGTCGGGCCGAACGGCGCCGGCAAGACCACGCTGATCAACCTGCTGACCGGCGGGTTCGCGCCCGATTCCGGCACGGTGAAGCTCGGCACGGCGCTGGAGATGGTGACGCTCGACCAGCGCCGCGAAAGCCTCGATCCCGCGACGCCGCTCGGCGACGCGCTGACCGGCGGCGGCTCGGACCAGGTCATGGTCGGCGGCCAGCCGCGCCATGTCGTCTCCTATATGAAGGACTTCCTGTTCCAGCCCTTGCAGCGCGGCACGCCCGTAGGCGCCCTCTCGGGCGGCGAGCGCGGGCGCCTGATGCTGGCCCGGGCGCTGGCGAAGCCCTCGAATCTGCTGGTGCTCGACGAGCCGACCAACGATCTCGACCTCGAAACGCTCGACCTGCTGCAGGAACTGCTCGCCGACTACCAGGGCACGGTGCTGCTGGTCAGCCATGACCGCGACTTCCTCGACCGGGTCGTCTCGGCGGTTCTGATCTCGGATGGCGACGGCGTCTGGACCGAGTTCGCCGGCGGCTATTCCGACATGCTGGCGCAGCGCGGGCGCGGCGTCGGCGCCAAGGCGAGGGTGACGGAGAAGCCGTCCGCCGCCGCGCCGAAGCCGGCCCCGGCATCGGCCGCGCCGGCGGCGAGGCGCAAGCTCTCCTTCAACGAGAAGCACGCGCTCGAAACCCTGCCGCAGAAGATCGAGGCGCTGCAGGCCGAGGCGGAGAAGCTCAACGCCGCCGTGGCCGGCGATCTCTACAGCCGTGACCCGAAGCTCTTCGCCAGGGCGACGGCGCGGCTGGAAGAGCTGGCGCGCGAGATCGGCGAGGCGGAGGAGCGCTGGCTGGAGCTGGAGATGCTGCGCGAGGAGATCGGGGCGTAGCCTCCTTCTGCCTCTGCGGAGAGCGGGTCAGCAGGCGGATGAAGGGCGCACGCCCTGCAATGACGGGATGTTCCGGGGTTCGGTCCGGGAGAGATTCCCGGATCCCGCTACGCTTCGTCCGGGAATGACGGCGAGTCATCCCATTTTCGCACCCGCCTGCGCGCGAAACCGCATTTACCGACTCGCTCAATCGTTTCAAACATCGCGGCATCAAGATCACGAGGAACGAGCATGAGACTGAAGGGCAAGACGGCGCTGGTGACCGGCGCGGCGCAGGGATTCGGTTTCGGCATCGCCGAGACCTTCGTGCGCGAGGGGGCGCGCGTGGCGGTGCTCGACATCAACGGCGACAAGGCCAAGGAGGCCGCCAAGGCGATCGGCCGCAAGGCCTTCGCCGTGACCTGCGATGTCGGCAAGGCCAGAAGCGTCGACAAGGCGGTCGAGAAGATCATCGCCAAGGTCGGGCGGCTCGACATCGTCGTGAACAATGCCGGCACCACCCATCGCAACAAGCCGATGACCGAGGTGACCGAGGAGGAGTTCGACCGGATCTTCGCGGTCAACGTCAAGTCGATCTACCTGATGGCGCGGGCGACCGTTCCGCACTTCCGGCAGCACGGCGGCGGCGTCATCCTCAATATCGGCTCGACGGCGGGCCTGCGGCCCCGGCCGGGCCTGACCTGGTACAATGGCTCGAAGGGCGCGGCCAACCTGATCTCGCAGTCGATGGCCGTCGAGCTCGCCCCCGACAGGATCCGCGTCAACGCCATCGCGCCGGTGGCCGGCGAGACGCCGCTGCTCGCCACCTTCATGGGCGAGGACACGCCCGAGCGGCGCAAGGCTTTCACCTCGACGATTCCGTGGGGCCGCTTCTCGACGCCGCAGGACATCGCCAATGCGGCGCTGTTCCTGTGCTCGGACGAGGCCGACATGGTGACGGGCTCGGTGCTCGCCGTCGATGGCGGGCGCTGCGTCTGAAGGTCCGTCATGCCCGGGCCCCGCCCGGGCATCCCGCTCCGGAGCGGCGCCTTTACGTCCTGTGGGGTCGATGCTCCAGGCTTCGCCCGGGAATGACGGCCCGCGTCAGATCAATTCCCCGAGCAGCGCGATCTCCTGACGGCGCACCACCGTGCCGTCGGGCTCGAAGCCTCGCTGCTCCAGCGTGATGCGCGGGGCTTTCGCGTCGCCGCCGATGCGGAAGAGATGCCAGGTGCCGAGCTCGCCATGGCCGCGCGGACCGAGCGAGGCGGAGGGCACGCCGACGATCGGGACGTCGCGCTGCGGCCCCGGCCGCCAGGCCAGCGAGAAGCTGTGATTGTGCCCGTGCAGGACGAGATCGGCGCCCTCGCGCTTCAGCATCGCCTCGAACGCGGTGGCATCGACCAGCTCGCGCGAGCGCCGCGCCCCGCCGACATAGGGCGGATGGTGGATCAGGACGACGCGGATCAGCCCCTCGTCGCGGGCGCGCTGGAGCAGCGCCCCGGTGCGCCCGGTCTGCTCGGGGCCGACCCGGCCGGTCGCCATCAGGGGCAGGGTGGGCACGGCGCTGCTGACGCCGATCAGGGCGAGGGGGCCGCGCCGGCGATACCAGGGATAGCCGCCGGCGCCGTCGTCGCTGCCGCTCCAGGGCGCCAGCAGCGCCGCGAGCGCCTTCAGCGAGGAGCGGGCATAGGCGTCGTGGTTGCCGGGCACGAAGCTGACCGTCTCGCGCGGCCCCAGCGTATCGAGGAAGGCGACGGCCGTCCGGAACTCGTTCGGCAGGCCGATATGCGAGACGTCGCCGGTGCAGGCGATGTGATCCGGCGCCTGCGCATGGATATCGGCGACGATCCGCGCCAGGATGTCCATGTCATGCGCGTGCCGACGCTTGCGGCGCCAGTTGACGTAACCCGTCGCGCGCTTGCCGATGAGCTGATGCAGCGAGAATTCGGCCAGCGGGCCGAGATGCGGATCGGACAGGTGCGCGAGCTTGAACACGCTCCAGCGCTTGCCCTCGCCGCGGGCCGCCCGTCAAGCGCGCAATTCGGCGCGGTCGACGGGCCGGCAGGCGATCTCAGTTGGCGGCGCCGGTGAGCTCGGAGACGATGCGCGAATCGGTGAGGGTGACGGCGGGCTTCCAGACATAGGCCGGCTTGGCCCTGAAGCGGGAGATGATGAAGGAGAGGAGCATGGTTCGGGTTCCAGTGAACGGCGTGTCTTTCGCCGCTATTTGGGGCGCGTTTGTGTCGGAGCCAGCTTGGTTCCGGCGCGTCCGCCATGCGCTTTTTGCATAGACAATTAACCCGATGGTGAGAATCGAGCCGATGGAGCGACGAACCTCCGCGAATGGCGGCGGCGGGGACCCCGGCCTTTCGGGCTGGCGCCGGCCGATGCTGCGCCTGCTGCACCTCTATTTCCGGCTCGTCCGCGGCGTCACCTTCGGCGTGCGGGCGGCCGTTCTCACTGAGAAGGGCGAGGTCTTCCTGGTCCGGCACACCTATGTGCCGGGCTGGCAGCTCCCCGGCGGCGGGGTCGAGGTCGGGGAGACGGCCGAGGAGGCGCTGGCGCGGGAGCTGGCGGAGGAGGCCTGCATCGTGCCGACGGGGGCTCCCCGGCTGCATGGCCTCTATTTCAACCGGCGCATCTCCCGGCGGGACCATGTCGCGCTCTATGTGCTGCGCGATTTCCGGGTCGAGCGGGTGAAGCAGCCGGACCGCGAGATCGCCGAAGCCGGCTTCTTCCGGCTCGACGCCCTGCCGGAGGGCGTGACGCCCGCGACGCTTCGCCGGCTGGACGAGATCGCCGGGGACCTGCCGCCGGCGGCCGACTGGTAGCGTAAGCGGCCGGATGGACGCGCGCCGCGGACTCTGCTAGAGCGCCGCCATGACCGACGGCACGAGCCTGCGAGACCTGCGACGACCGGCGCGCTGAAGCGCGCCATACCGGCCTGTGCGCTCGCGCGCCTCGCCTTCACCGATCGCTCTCCCGCTGCCTTTCCCGGTCGCCATGACATCCCTGCCCCTGACCATCCGCCACGAGCTGCCCGTGGACAACGCCGCGATCGAGCGGCTGCATGAACGCGCCTTCGGCCCCGGCCGCTTCGCGCGCACCGCCTTCCGCCTGCGCGAGGGCGTGCCGCCCGACCCGCAGCTTTCCTTCGCCGCGCATGTCGGCACCTTCCTGGTCGGCTCGGTCAAGGTGACGCCGGTCGGCGCCGGCGGCCATCCGGCGCTGATGCTGGGGCCGCTGACGGTCGACCCCGCCTTCGAGGGCCGGGGCATCGGGGCTGCGCTGATGAACCGCTCGATCGAGGCGGCGCGCGCGGCGGGGCACGACCTGATCATGCTGGTGGGGGACGCGCCCTATTACGCCCGCTTCGGCTTCAAGGTGGTCCCGCCGGGGCAGCTCGTCCTGCCCGGCCCGGCCGATCCGGCGCGCTTCCTGGCGCTCGAGCTGGTCGCGGGGGTGCTGGCGCAGCGTCGCGGCGAGGTAACCTCGGCGCGCGCGGGCTGAAGAGCTCCACCGCCCTTCACGAGTCCCGCCTGAAACGCCGGCCGCTTTCGCCGAGCCAGCCGGCGACGAGGGCGCCGAACAGCACCGCGAGCCCGATCAGCCCGACGAAGAGCGGCGAGATCTGCACGCCGCGCACGACGCCGGAATCGCTGATCCTCAAGCCGATCCAGTCGGCGCCGGCGAACTGGCTGCCGGAGCGCACCGGCACGATGCGCGGAATAGCGACGCCGGAATCACCCTCATGGCCGATGCGGCGCGAGGAGCCGCCGGTCGATTGCGCCAGCGCCTGCAGGGCGCTGGGGTCGCTGACCACGTCCATCAGTTCGCGCGGATTCTCCGGCCCGACGCTGGCGAAGGCGGTGAGGTTGTCGGCCGTGAGGCGGTAGAGGCCCTGCTCGGTCGTCGGGATGCGGGCGGTGAAGAGGCCGGGCTGTCCGGCTTCGAGCGCGACCTGCCGGGATTCGCCATTGGGGCCGGTGATGGTGACGGGGGCGGGGTTGTCGCCCAGCGTCTGGCGTTCGACCTCGATCGTGCCGTTGCGGGCGGTGGCGCGCAGCGCCTCCTCCTCCAGCTCCGGCTCCTTCATCAGCCAGTGGCTGAGGCGCCGGAGCAGGTCGAGATAAGGCCCGCCATTGCGGAAGCCGCGAGCCCAGAGCCATTCATGGTCGGAGAGGAAGAGCGCGACGCGGCCCTTCTGCTCGCGCGAGAGCATCAGCAGGGGCTTGTCGCCGGGGCCGGTCATGACCGGCGCGGCGCCGGCCCGCGCCTGGGCGCCGACCATGCGCAGCCATTCGCCCCAGCGCGGCGGATCGACCTCCGAGCCCGGCAGGTCGCGGGTGACGGGATGGCGCTTGCCGAGGTCGCTGACGCGGGCCTTGTAGGCCTCGTCGATGACGCTCCCATCCGGCACCGCCGGCAGGATCTGGCCGAGCGGGGTGCGCGAGAGCGTCTGCGAGCCGGCATATTCGGGGCCGGCGGCGACGAGCAGGGCCCCGCCGGCGCGGACATAGCGGACGATATTGTCGAAATAGACCAGCGGCAGGATCGACTGGTTGGCGTAGCGGTCGAAGATGATCAGGTCGAATTCCTTGATCTTGACCTGGAACAGCTCGCGCGTCGGGAAGGCGATCAGCGACAATTCGTTGATCGGCGTGCCGTCCTGCTTCTCCGGCGGGCGCAGGATGGTGAAATGCACGAGGTCGACATTGGCGTCGGCCTTGAGCAGGTTGCGCCAGGTGCGCTCGCCCGGATGCGGCTCGCCCGAGACCAGCAGCACGCGCAGCTTGTCCCTGACGCCCTCGATGGTGATGACCGCGCGGTTGTTGGCGAGGGTCAGTTCCTTGTCGAGCGGGGAGGCCTCGATCTCGACGACGTTCGGGCCGCCGCGGTCGATCCGCACCGGCACCTGCACGACCTGCCCGGTCGCGACCTCGCGGCGGGCGACGATCTCGCCGTCGCGGCGGATGGTGAGGCCGGCGCGACCGGGGCCGTTCTTGTCGACGACGCGCAGCCGGATGATCTGGTCCTTGCCGACGATGCCGAAGCGCGGCGAATCGACCAGCACGATCCTGCGGTCGGTCTCGGCATTGCGCCCGGTGGTCAGGATGTGGAGCGGCGCCCGCAGGCCGAGCACTTCGGCATTGGGCGGTGCGTCATGGGCGAGGCCGTCGGTGATGGCGATGGCGCCGGCGACGCGCTCGGAGGGCACGTCGGCGAGGCTGTCGGTCAGCGCCTCGAACAGGCGCGTGCCGTCGCCGGTTCCCTGCGCGTCGCGGACCTCGGCGATGCGGGGCTCGATGCCGGGGATCCCGCGCAACTGCCGCTCGACCTCGGCCAGGGCGGCGTCGGTCTGGGCCGTGCGGTCGGCGAGGCGGTTCGAGGCCGAGCGGTCGACCACGACCGAGACGACGTCCTTCACCGGCTCGCGATCCTCGAAGACCAGCGAGGGGTCGGCGAGCGCGACCGTCAGGACGGCCAGCGCCAGCGCCCGCAGGATGGCGCTGCGGCCGGAGAGGACGATGGCCGCGCCGGCAGCGAGCGCCGCCAATACGGCGAGGCCGATCAGCAGCGGCAGCGGGACGAGCGGGGCGAAGGAGAGGCTCCACATCAGCGGGGCCCCCCGATTTGCGTGGATCCGGTCCCGTCATTCCGGGACAGGCCGTAGGCCTGGGCCCGGAACCCATGAACACGGAAGGCGATCATTGGCCGCGTCCATCGGCCTACGACCGTCTCGGCGAGGTCGTGTTCATGGGTTCCGGGCTCGACGCTTCGCGTCGCCCCGGAATGACGGCCAGGGTATGGCATCACCATCATTGCCCCAGCCTTTCGAGCAGGGCCGGGACATGGACCTGGTCGGCCTTGTAGTTGCCGGTCAGCGCATACATCACGAGGTTGATGCCGCCGCGCAGGGCGAGCTCGCGCTGGCGCGGATCGGAGCCGGAGAGCGGGACCAGGCCCTCGCCGCGCCGGTCGATCGCCCAGGCGGAGGCGAGGTCGTTCGAGGTGATGACGATGGGCGAGACGTTGTCGCCGGCCCGCGCCGGACGGCGGCCTTCATTGTCGGCGGGAGGCAGGGTCTCGACCCAGGTCGTGCCGGTATCGTAGCGGCCCACGAGCCCGTCGAGGATATAGAAGGTCTTGGTCAGGACGTGGTCGGCCGGCAGCGGCTCGAGCTCGGGGATGTCGAGCGTCTGCAGCATGCGCTTGAGCTGGTCGCCCTCCGGGGTGGTGCCGCCGCCCGGCCGGGCGCTCATCGCGTCGCGGGTGTCGAAGATCACGAGCCCGCCGCCCTTCATATAGGCTTCGAGCTTGCGCAGCGTCTCGGCCGCGGGAATCGGGCGCCCGGCGACGATCGGCCAGTACAGCACCGGGAAGAAGGCGAGCTCGTCGCGCTCAACATTGACGCCGATGGCGTCGCCCGGCTCCAGGGCGGTGCGGGCGCCGAGCACGCTGTTGAGGCCGGTCAGCCCCGCCTTCGACATGTCGTCGACGGCCTTGTCGCCGGTGACGACATAGGCGAGCCGGGTCATCGCGCCATTGGCGATGAGCTCGCGCGGGATGGGCGGGAGTTTGTCGGGCTGCGCGGCCGGCGGCGCCGGCTGGGCCTGCGCATGGTCGGGGACGAGGCCGCCGGCGAGGCCGAGCGCGAGCAGGATCGCGGCCGGCGAGGCGGCGCGGCGGGCGCGCCCGAACCCGAGACGCCCGCCGAGCCAGAGCGTCGCGAGCGTGTCGGCGATAAGCAGCAGCAAGGCGAGGACAAGCAGCAGCGGGCGGATGTCGCGCGCGATCGGCTCGTCGATCGGCAGGATCGGCGCGCCGAGCCCGGCGAGATCGAGCGCGGCGAGCCGGTCGCCGGGGCTGAGCGCGTTCACGGCGAGGGAGCCTTCGGTGGGGCCGTAGAGGCCGGGCGGATGCAGCAGGGTCGCGCGGCCGGTGAAATTGCGGGGGACGGGCTGGCTCGTCGCCGGCGGGCTGCGGAACTGGCCGAGCCCGTCGAGCACGCGGGTCGGCGACAGCGTCTCGACCCTGACCTCGTCGCCTTGCGTCTCGGGAGCGGTGCCGGTGGCGGCGAGGTTGACGACCTTGCGCAGCATCTCGACGAAAAGGCCGGAGAGCGGCAGGTTCGACCAGGTGGTGTCGGCGGTGACGTGGAACATGGCGATCAGCCCGTCGCCGCGGCGCTCGCCGGTGACGACCGGCGTGCCGTCCTCCAGCGCCGCCCAGGTTTTTCGCGACAGGTTCGGCTCGGGCTCGGCCAGGATCTGGCGGTTGACGCGGACATCGTCGCCAATGCTCAGGCCGAAGAAGGGGCTCTCGCGGGTGAAGGCGGCGAGCTTGCGCGGCGTGTCCCAGGAGAGGCCGCCGCCGAGCGTGCGTCCGCCGCGGCGCAGCTTGACGGGGGTGAGTTCGTCGGCGCTGGCGGCCAGCCGCGGCCCGGCGAAGCGCAGCAGCACGCCGCCGCGCTGGACGAAATCGGCGATCTTCGCCGCCGTCTCGCGGTCGAGCGTGCCGATATCGGCCAGGATCAGCACGGAGAGGTTCTGCGCCAGCAATTCGCCGATCGGGTCGTTGGATCCCTGGCGCGGCTCGCGGATCTCGGCGAAGGGCTGGAGCGCGCGCGAGACGTAATAGGTCGGCGAGAGCAGCGGCTGGGCGGTGTCGGCGGTGGTGCCCGAGACGACGCCGACGCGGCGGCGCTTGGCGCTCTCGTCGAGCAGGGCGACCGAGCCGGCGCTACGGGTGCCTGCGATCTCCAGCCGCGAGGCGGCGTTGCGCACCTCGATCGGCAAGGCGAGGCGCGCGGCCGTTTCCAGCGCCGAGCCCTCGAAAATGAAGGGCGCGTCGCCGAGCGGCAGACCCTTGAGGTCGAGCGCGCGGACCGTGCCGGTCGCCGGCGCGGCGGCGTTCGGGCGCAGCACCTTCACGGTGAGCGCGCCGGCCTGGTTCTCGGGCGCGGCCAAGGCGAGCTGGGTCGCCGGGCCGGCATGGATGGCGAGACGCCGCTCGCCGGCGATCTGCTTCAGCCGGGAAAGGAACGGGCTTTCGTCGCCGATGGCGAGCCCGTCCGAGACCCAGACGATCTCGGCCTGTGGCGAGGCGCGCAGGAAGCCGTCGATCCGCGCCAGATGGGCGGCGCGGTCCGGCGCATGCGGCTCGAGCGTCAGCGCCCGCAGCCGCTCGAGCGCGGTGCGCGGGTCGAGCAGCGCGATCTCGGCCGGGTTCTCGGCCAGCCCGACCACGGCGACGGTCCGGCCTTCGCGCGTTGCGGCGGCGATGCGGGATTCGGCGACGGCGATGCGGTCGGCCCAGTCGGTGGCGGCGCCGAAGCCGTTGTCGACGAGGAGCAGCACCGGGCCGCGCGCCGGTCCGGCGTCGCGCGGCGGATTCCAGACGGGGCCGGCCACGGCGAGGATGGCGAGCGCCGCAACGGCCATGCGGATGGCGAGAAGCCACCAGGGCGTATGGGCCGGCGTCTCCCGCTTGGGGATCAGGTCGGCCATGATCTTCAGCGGCGGGAAGTCGATCCGGCGCGGGCGCGGCGGCGTCACCCGCAGCAGCAGCCACAGCGCCGGCAGCAGAGCCAGCGCGGCCAGCGCCAGCGGGGCGGAGAAGGTGAGGGGCAGGGCGCCGAACATTCCGTGCCCTCCCTAAAAACCCGAAGCGCCGCGCGAGGCGGCGACGAGGCTGGCGATCCGCAGCACGGCCTCGCTCGCCGGCCGGTCGGTGCGGTGGAGGGTCAGGGTCCAGCCGGCCTTGCGGCAGGCTTCCCGGATCGCCTCGCGATGGGCGGCGAGGCGCTGGCGGTATTCCTCGCCCCAGGACAGGGCATCGCCGACGCGCAGCGTCAGCCCGTCCTCCAGGTCGAAAAGCTCGGCCTGGCCGGTGAAGGGGAAGGTCTCCTCGATCGGGTCGGCGATGAGCAGGACATGGCCGCGCGCGCCGCTCGACGACATCGCGGCGATGCGCCTCGCCAGCGAGTCGGAAGGCGAGAGTCCGTCGCTGACGATGATCGCATCGGCGAGGCGCGGCAGGGCCGCGGCCGGGGGCAGGTCGTCCTCGGCGCCCTTGCGGTCGGCGACGATGGCCTGCGCCAGCAATTCGACGATGTTGCGCGAGGCAAGGGGGCGGGTGAGCCCGAGATGGCCGACGCGCTCGCCGCCCTCGACGAGCGTTTCGGCCAGCGCGAAGCCGGCGACCAAAGCGCGGTCGATCTTGGAGGCCTGGGCCAGCGAGGAGGCGAAGCCCATCGAGGCGGAGCGGTCGATCCAGAGCCAGACGGTATGCGAGGCCTCCCATTCGCGCTCGCGCACGAAGAGATGGCCGTCGCGGGCGGAGCGGCGCCAGTCGATGCGCGCGGCGGATTCGCCGGCGACCAGCGGCCGGTACTGCCAGAAGGTCTCGCCCGGCCCGGCCCGCCTGCGGCCATGGATGCCGTGGACGCTGGCCGAGACGCGGCGCGCCTCGAGGATGAGGCGGGGCAGGCGCGCCGCGAGGTCGAGCGAAGCGGTGAGGACGGGCCTCGCCGGCTGCCGCTCGGTCCGGCTCAGGACGCGCGTGCGCAACATCGGCCTATCCCAGCCGCTCGACCAGCCGGCCGATCACGCCCTCGACGGTCTCGCCGTCGGCGCGGGCGGCGAAGGTCAGCGCGATGCGGTGCTTGAGGACGGGGGCGGCGAGCGCGGCGACGTCGTCGACAGAGGGGGCGAGGCGCCCCTCGACCAGCGCGCGGGCGCGGGCGGCGAGCGTCAGCGACTGGCTGGCGCGCGGGCCGGGGCCCCAGGCGAGCTTGTCGGTGAGCGCGGCATCGCCCTCGCCGGGCCGGGCGGAGCGGACCAGGTCGAGGATGGCGTCGATCACCGCATCGCCGACCGGCAGGCGGCGCACGAGGCGCTGGATCGACATCAGCGTCTCGGCCGTCATCGCCTGCGCGACCTTGTGCTCGGCGGCGCCGGTGGTCTCCAGCAGGATGCGCCGTTCGGCGTCGCGGTCGGGATAGTCGATGTCGATCTCGAGCAGGAAGCGGTCGAGCTGGGCTTCCGGCAGCGGATAGGTGCCCTCCTGCTCGATCGGGTTCTGGGTCGCCAGCACATGGAAGGGGGCGGGCAGGTCGTAGCGCTCGCCGGCGATGGTGACATGGTGCTCCTGCATCGCCTGCAGCAGCGCCGACTGGGTGCGGGGGCTGGCGCGGTTGATCTCGTCCGCCATCAGGAGCTGGGCGAAGACCGGACCCTTGATGAAGCGGAAATGGCGCTTGCCGTCGCTCGATTCGTCGAGGACCTCCGAGCCGAGGATGTCGGAGGGCATCAGGTCCGGCGTGAACTGGACGCGCCGCGCCGCGAGGCCGAGCACGGTGCCCATCGCCTCGACCAGCTTGGTCTTGGCGAGGCCGGGAACGCCGACGAGCAGGCCGTGGCCGCCGGCCAGAAGCGTGATCAGCGAGAGGTCGACCACCTTCTGCTGGCCGAAGATGACCTGGCCGATCTCCCGGCGGGCCGCGCCGATGGCGCCGAGCGCGGCCTCGGCCGCCTCGACGACGCCGCCGTCGAGGTCGATCGGCGGGTTGCTCTCACTTGCGCGGGCTTGCGCGGCCATGTCGATCTCCTTCACCCTTGTCCAGGGCAGCTTCGGCGCCCTCGCTTGGCGCGGGCCCGCGCCGGTGCATAGCAGAACGCGAACCGGCCGCCATGTTCCACCGCCGAATGTGGCCGGGCGGTCTGGCGGGCTCAAGCGCCGATTGCGGCGGTACACATAAACTCGGCTTCACGATTATGTGGAGTTCAAGGCAGAAACGCGATGAAACCGATATGCCGCAGCCGAAAGGATTCGATTCAGCGATGACCGCGCCGGGCAATGCGATGGAACGGCTGATGGCGGCGCTCGGCGGCGGCGGGCCGGGCAAGGCACGCGGCCTGCCGCCGGTGGAGCGCTGGGACCCGCCCTTCTGCGGCGAGCTCGACATCCGCATCGCCGCCGACGGGACCTGGTTCTATCTCGGCACGCCGATCGGGCGGCCGGCGCTGGTCAGGCTGTTCTCCTCGGTGCTGAAGCGCGAGGGCGACGCCTATTTCCTCGTGACCCCGGTGGAGAAGGTCCTCATCCGGGTCGAGGACGCGCCCTTCCAGGCGGTCGAGATGCAGGTCGACGGCGCCGGCGACGGCCGCAGCATCGCCTTCCGGACGCAGGTCGACGATCTGCTCTGCGTCGGGCCGGGGCATGCCCTGCGCTTCGAGCGGGCTGCCAAGGACGGTCTGAAACCCTATGTGCATGTCCGCCGCGGGCTCTGGGCCCGGCTGACGCGCGCCCTGACCTACGACCTGCTGGCGCTGGGCGAGGTGCGCGACGTCGGAGGCCGGGCGATGTTCGGCATCGCGGCCGCGGGGCAGTTCCATCCGGCCTTGCCGGCAGATGAGATCGAGGGCCTGGAGAATCCATGACGTCCGGCAAGGCCCTCCATCTCAGCGCCGAAGCCTTCGCGGCGCTGGCGCGGCAAAGGCTGCGCCCCGAGCCGCCGCAGCTCGGCGACGTGATCGCGCGGCCGCGCGGCGACCATGAGAATCAGCCGCAGCCGGTGCCGGTTCCCGACGAGAAGCGCGCCATTCCCGCCGCGGTGCTGATCGGCATCGTGCCGCGGCTGGAGGGGCCGACCGTCCTGCTCACCCAGCGGGCGGCGAGCCTGCGCAACCATTCGGCGCAGGTCGCCTTTCCGGGCGGGCGGGTCGACGCGGTCGACGGCTCGCCGGTGGTGACGGCGCTGCGCGAGACCGAGGAGGAGATCGGGCTCGCCCGCGAGCGCATCCGCACCCTCGGCTTCCTCGACGCCTATCTCACCGGCACCGGCTACCGCATCGTGCCGGTGGTGGCGCTGGTCGAGCCGCCCTTCTCGCTCAATCTCAACCGTCACGAGGTCGACGAGGCCTTCGAGACCCCGCTCTCCTTCCTGCTCGACCCGGCCAATCACCGGCGCGAGGGGCGCGAATGGAAGGGGCATTTCCGCACCTACTATGCGATGCCCTTCGAGGGTCGCTATATCTGGGGCGCGACGGCCGGCATGATCCGCAATCTCTACGAGCGGCTGGCGGATTGAAGATCAATGGAGGCGCCCGGCGCGCGCCTTGGGGAAACGGACAAGGGCATGTTGCGCGCGATCATCGAAGAGGTCCTGCTCTTCGTCCTGCCCTTCTGCCTGTTCGCGGGCTATCTCGTCATCAAGCGGCGCAATCCTTTCGATGTCGAGCACTGGAGCCGCCACGCCTTCCGGCTGGCCGTGGCCGGGCTGGCGCTGGTCATCGGCATCCTCGCCGTCGAGGGCTTCATGACCAAGCGCAATCGGGGCGCCTACGAGCCGCCCCATATGGAGAACGGCGTGCTGGTTCCCGGTCGCTTCCGATGAACGAAGCGGCCCGGGCGCGGATAGCGGCCTTTCTCGCCCAGCCGGCCCTGGCGCGTCTGCTCGCCGCGCTGAACGGCGGGGGCGAGGCGACGCGCGTCGTCGGCGGCGCCGTCCGCAACCTCCTGCTCGGCGAGGCGGCGAGCGACATCGACCTCGCCACCACCGCCCTGCCGCAGGAGACGATCCGGCGCGGACGGGCGGCGGGCTTCAAGGCGGTTCCGACCGGCATCGACCACGGCACGGTGACGCTCGTGGCCGGGGGGACGAGCTTCGAGGTGACGACGCTCAGGCAGGATGTCGAGACCGACGGCCGCCGGGCCCGGGTGGTGTTCGGCCGCGACTTCGCCGCCGACGCGACGCGGCGCGACTTCACGATCAACGCGCTCGGGCTCGACCCGGAGGGCGCCGTCCACGACTATTGCGGCGGGCTCGCCGATCTCGCGGCGCGGCGCGTGCGCTTCATCGGCGATGCGGCGAGCCGGATCCGCGAGGATTATCTGCGCATCCTGCGCTTCTTCCGCTTCCATGCCCGCTACGGCGCGGGCGCGCCGGATGCCGAAGGGCTGGCCGCCTGCATCGCCGGTCGCGGCGGGCTTCCCGGGCTGTCGCGCGAGCGGGTGCGGGCGGAGGTGATGAAGCTCCTGATCGCTCCGGGCGCCGCCGCGACCCTGCAGGCCATGGCCGGGGCGGGGTTGCTCGTCCCGGTGATCGGAGGCGTGCCGCATCTCTCGCGTTTCGCTGCGGTGGCGCGGGACAGCGGCGAAAACGTCTATCCGGCGTTCAGGCTGGCGGCGCTGGCCGTGGCCGTGCGGGAGGATGCGCTCAGGCTGCGCGAGCGGCTCAGGCTCTCGAACGAGGAGTTCGACCGTATCGAGCGGATCGCGCGGGCGATGGAAAGGCTGCGCGGGCGGGCGGGGCTGCCCGCCATCGCCACGCTGCGCCATGTCGCCCATGAGGCGGGAAGCGATGCGGCGGCAGCCGCGCTCGTCCTGCAGACCGTATCGGCAGAAGGCAAGGGCCGGGGCGTCGTGCAGGAGCTTATCGGCGAGCTGGTTCTGACACCGGCTTTCCTGCCGACCGGCAAGGACGTCATCAGGCTGGGTATCTCGCCCGGGCCGCGTGTCAGGCAGGCGCTGGAAGCGGCGCGGCGGGGCTGGATCGAGGCCGGTTGCCCGGCCGGGGCGGACGAGCAGATGGCGTTCGTCAGGGCGGCTGTGGCGGCAGCCCCCTGAATTCCGATCGGATGGCGAAGGGCCTCACGGCCACCGCACCGTCGGCGGCATCGAGGACAGGATCGAATCGACGTTGCCGCCGGTCTTCAGCCCGAAGATCGTGCCGCGGTCGTAGAGCAGGTTGAACTCGACATAGCGGCCGCGGCGGACCTGCTGCTCCTCGCGCTGCGCCGCGCTCCAGGGCTTGCCGATATTGCGGCACAGGATGTTGGGATAGATGTCGAGGAAGGCCTCGCCGACGGCGCGGGTGAAGGCGAAATCCGCTTCGGCGTCCCCGCTCCAGAGATAATCGTAGAAGATGCCGCCGATGCCGCGCGGCTCGTTGCGGTGCTTCAGGAAGAAGTACTCGTCGCACCATTCCTTCAGGTCCCGGTAATCGGCGACGGCGGGGAAGCGCTCGCAGGGCCGGCGCATCGCCGCGTGGAAGTCGCGCGCATCCGGGTCCTCCTGGATGCGGCGGGCATCGAGCACCGGCGTCAGGTCGGCGCCGCCGCCGAACCAGGGCCGCGTCGTCACCACGAAGCGCGTGTTCATGTGGACGGTGGGGGCGTTCGGATTCCAGGGATGGGCGATCAGCGAGATGCCCGTGGCATGGAAGCGCGGGTCCTGCGCGGCGCCGGGGATCTGCGCCGCGAAATCGGGGTGGAAGCTGCCATGGACGGTCGAGACATGGACGCCGACCTTCTCGAAGACCCGGCCCTTCATGATCGACATCACGCCGCCGCCGCCGGGCGCCCCGTCATGGTTGGCGCGCTGCCAGGGCGTGCGGACGAAGCGGCCCGGCTCGGCGCCGGCCTCGGGCGCGAAGGGGCCGGCGGCCTCCTCCTCGACCTGCTCGAAGGCGGCGCAGATCCGGTCGCGCAGGCTTTCGAACCAGGCGGCCGCGCGCGGCTTCAGCGCGGCGACGACGGCCGGATCGACGGGGGCGGTGAGTTCAGCGGGGCGGCGTGTGCTCATGGTCTGTCCGGTCGGCTTCCCGGCGGCCGGGAAAGCCGCCTGTCTGTCGCAATGCCTCGCCCATTACCATCGCCGCGGCGAGCGCCACATTGATCGAGCGCAAACCGGGCCGCATGGGAATGTGCAGGCTCGCCTCGGCCGCCGCCCGCACCTGCGGCGTGACGCCGGCGGATTCGCGCCCGACCAGCACGATATCGCCGGGCCGGAAGGCGAAGTCGGGCAGGGCGACGGCGCCGTCCGTCTCGGCCAGCACCAGCCGGCGCCCCGCGGCGCGGCGCCAGTCCTCGAAGGCGGCGAAGGAATCATGGCGCGTCACCGCGGCGCGCTCGAGATAATCCATGCCCGAACGGCGGAAATGCCGGTCCGAGACGTCGAAGGCGGCGGGCTCGACGATGTCCACCGCGATGCCGAGGCAGGCCGCCATGCGGATCATCGTGCCGGCGTTCTGCGGGATGTCCGGCTGGAACAGGGCGAGGCGCGGTGCAGGGCGAGGGGAAAGAGGCGTCATCCGGCTGCTGTCATGCGGTGGCGGGCGGACATGCGTCAAGCGCGCTGGCCGCGCGCGCGAATCGCCCCCATATCGCGGTCTCAATTCCGTCGTGATCCCGACCCAGAGGAGGGCGGCCCATGTTCGCACCGCTGTTCCGCTGGCTCGAGAGCCGCATCGACGTCTTCGCTCCCTTCGACGAGCGGGAGACGCCGCCACGCGGCGTCTGGCCCTTCATGTGGCACCACATCAAGGGCGTGAAGGGCTGGATGGCCCTGATCATGCTCACCGGCCTCGGCTTCAGCGGCATCGAGGCGGCGATGTATCTGATGGTCGGCTGGTTCGTCGACCTGCTCTCGACCCAGTCGCCGGAGACGATCTTCCGCGACCATGGCTGGCTGCTGGCGGGCGCCGCCTTCCTGCTCGTCGTGGTCAGGCCGCTGGTCTATTTCGCCAACCACGCCATCGTCGACCAGGTGGTGGTGCCGCAGATCACCAACCAGATCCGCTGGCGCAACCATGTCTACACGCTCGGCCACGCGCTCTCCTATTTCCAGAACGACTTCGCCGGGCGGCTTTCGGCCCGCGTCATCCAGGCCGGGCAGTCGATCCGCGGCGCCACCATCGAGGTGATCGACGACCTCTGGTACGCGCTGGTCTTCGCCTCGGTGGCGATCGGCTTCTTCGGCAAGACCAGCCTGTGGCTGGCGCTGCCGGTGGTCGGCTGGCTCTCGGCCTATGTCGCCCTGCTGATCTATTTCGTGCCGCGCGCCAAGCAGCGCTCGGAGGCGAACTCGCTCGGCCGCTCGAGCACGACCGGGCGGATCGTCGATTCCTACACCAACATCCTGACCGTGAAGCTGTTCGCGCGCGGCGACGCCGAGCGCTCGGCGGTGCGGGAATCGCTGGGCTGGTGGAACGACTCGTTCCTGAACCTGTCGCGATTGATCACCGGCGTCAGCGTCATCCTGCAGACGATGAACAGCCTGCTCGTGGTCGCGACCGCCTGGCTCGCGCTCTGGCTGTGGAGCCAGGGCGAGATGACGCCCGGCGCCGTCGCCGCCGCGATCGGCCTCGTGCTTCGGCTGGTGCAGATGTCGGGCTGGCTGATCCATCTCGTGCGCGGCATCTTCGAGAATATCGGCTCGGTGCAGGAGAGCATGGAGACGATCGCCAAGCCGCACGACCTGCCGGACGCGCCCGGCGCCCGGCCGCTGGCGGTGCGCGAGGGGGCGATCCGCTTCGAGAAGATCCGCTTCAACTACGGCAAGGCGCAGGGGCTGTTCGAGGGGCTCGACCTCGCCATCGCGCCGGGCGAGCGGGTCGGGCTGGTCGGCCCCTCCGGCGCGGGCAAGTCGACGCTGGTGAACCTGCTGCTGCGGCTCTATCCGCTGGAGGGCGGCCGCATCCTGATCGACGGGCAGGACATCGCCCAGGTCACGCAGGATTCGCTCCGGGCGCAGATCGGCATGGTGACGCAGGACAATTCGCTGCTGCACCGCTCGATCGGCGACAACATCGCCTATGGCCGCATCGGCGCGAGCGAGGCCGAGATCGCGGAAGCCGCGCGGCAGGCGGCGGCGCACGACTTCATCCTCGGCCTCGGCGACCAGGACGGGCGCCAGGGCTTCGATTCGCGCGTCGGCGAGCGCGGGGTGAAGCTTTCGGGCGGCCAGCGCCAGCGCATCGCCATCGCCCGCGTGCTGCTGAAGGACGCGCCGATCCTGATCCTCGACGAGGCGACCTCGGCGCTCGATTCGGAGGCCGAGGCGGCGATCCAGCAGCAGCTCGCCGCGCTGATGCAGGGCAAGACGGTGATCGCCATCGCGCACCGGCTGTCGACCATCGCGGAAATGGACCGGCTGATCGTGCTCGACAAGGGCCGGATCGCCGATATCGGCAGCCATGAGGAGCTGATCGCGCGGGGCGGGCTCTATGCCCGGCTCTGGGCGCGGCAGTCGGGCGGATTCCTCGCCGCCTCCGATCCGGAAAAGCTCGCGGTCTGAGCCTACGCCTGCCGCCTGTGTGCCATGCATGGCCAAGGCGCTCGCGACAGTAGACTTCGTCCAATCTGCATGTCAAAGAGCCCAAGGCGACGCACCACCGCATTGCGGAGGCGGCGGCGCGCCCCTATGAGGGCGAGAAGCGATAAATGCGAGCTGTTCCAGCTCGCAAGACGTATGAGGGATTGGATCGTGGCGCACGCGACCGATACATCGACCGGAACCACCCGCCGCGATTTCATGCTGCTTGCGACCGGCGCCGCCGGGGCGGTCGCCGCCGGCTCCATCGTCGTCCCGCTGATCAGCCAGCTCGCGCCCGACGCGCAGACCGTCGCGGCCGGCGCGCCGATCGACGTGGACCTGGCGCCGGTGGCCGAGGGCCAGGCGATCAAGCTGTTCTGGCGCGGCAAGCTGATCTTCGTGCGCCACCGCACCAAGAAGGAGATCGACGAGGCCAAGGCCGTCGACATCGCGACGCTGCGCGACCCGCAGACCGACGAGCAGCGCACCAAGGCGGGCCACGAGCAGTATCTCATCGTCTACGGCAACTGCACCCATCTCGGCTGCGTGCCGCTCGGCAACGCGCCCGGCGACCCGAAGGGCGACTATGACGGCTGGTTCTGCCCCTGCCACGGCTCGCACTACGATTCCTCGGGGCGCATCCGCAAGGGCCCGGCGCCGCTCAACCTGCCGGTCCCGCCCTATGCCTTCACGGCGGACACCAAGATCAAGATCGGCTGAGCCTCGCGCCCGCCGCCCTTCTGCCAGATGAGACAGCCTTGAGGCATTCTTCATGAGTGGTCACAGTTCATACGTTCCGAAGACCGGTATCGAGCGCTGGCTCGACGCGCGCCTGCCGATCGTCCGGCTGGCTCATGATTCGGCGGTGTCCTATCCGGTCCCGCGCAACCTGAACTATCTCTGGACCTTCGGCGGCATCCTGGTGTTCATGCTGGTGGCGCAGATCGTCACCGGCATCATCCTGGTGATGCACTACACGCCGCATGCGACGATGGCCTTCAACTCCGTCGAGCACATCATGCGCGACGTGAACTATGGCTGGCTGCTGCGCTACCTGCACGCCAACGGCGCCTCGATGTTCTTCATCGCGGTCTATGTCCATATCTTCCGCGGTATCTATTACGGCTCGTACAAGGCGCCGCGCGAGGTGCTCTGGATCCTCGGCGTCGTGATCTTCCTGCTGATGATGGCGACGGCCTTCATGGGCTATGTGCTGCCCTGGGGCCAGATGTCCTTCTGGGGCGCGACCGTCATCACCAACCTGTTCTCGGCCCTGCCGGTGATCGGCGAGACGATCGTGACCTATCTGTGGGGCGGCTACTCGGTCGACAACCCGACGCTGAACCGCTTCTTCTCGCTGCACTACCTGCTGCCCTTCATGATCTTCGGCGTCGTCGTGCTGCACGTCTGGGCGCTGCACCATGTCGGCCAGAACAACCCGACCGGCGTCGAGGTGAAGAACGTCGAGAAGGACACGGTTCCGTTCACGCCCTACGCCACGATCAAGGACCTGTTCGGCATGGTCGTGTTCATGATCGTGTTCGGCTGGTTCGTGTTCTACCAGCCCAACTTCATGGGCCACGCCGACAACTACATCCCGGCGAACCCGGCCGCGACCCCGGCGCATATCGTCCCCGAATGGTACTTCCTGCCGTTCTACGCGATCCTGCGCGCCATCCCCGACAAGCTCGGCGGCGTCCTCGCCATGGGTTCGGCCATCGTCGTCCTCGCCTTCCTGCCCTGGATCGACACCTCCAAGGTCCGGTCGATGAACTACCGGCCGATCGCGCGCCAGCTCTTCTGGGCCTGGCTCGTCGTCTGCATCGGCCTCGGCTATCTCGGCGCGATGCCGGCGGAAGGCGGCTACGTCGTCGCCTCGCAGATCTTCACCGTGCTGTATTTCGGCTTCTTCGTCGCGCTGTTCGTCGTCGGCCTGTTCGAGCGGCCGAAGGCGCTGCCGACCTCGATCGCCGATTCCGTGCTGGCATCCGCCAAGGGCGGCTCGGCCGCGCGCCTCGCGACCGCCACCGCTGCCGAACCGAACGTCAAGGGCTGACGGAACCATGAGCAGAACCCCGTTTCGTCTGGCCCTGACGGGTCTCGCCGCCGGCCTGTCGCTGGCGATGTCCCAGCCGGCCGCCCGGGCCGCCGAGGGCGGCGTCAAGCCGCCGGCGCTGAACTGGAGCTTCTCCGGCCCGCTCGGAAAGTTCGACCGCGCGCAGCTCCAGCGCGGCTTCAAGGTCTTCAAGGAGGTCTGCTCGAGCTGCCACGGCGCCAGCCTGATCGCCTTCCGCAACCTCTCGGAGCCCGGCGGCCCCGAGTTCACGCCCGGCCAGGTCGCGGCGCTCGCCGCCACCTACCAGATCAAGGACGGCCCCAACGACCAGGGCGAGATGTTCGAGCGTCCCGGCCGCCCGGCCGACCGCTTCCCCTCGCCCTTCCCGAACGAGCAGGCGGCGCGCGCGGCCCAGGGCGGCGCCTATCCGCCGGACTTCTCGGTCCTGGCCAAGGCGCGCACCTATGTCCGCGGCTTTCCGGCCTTCGTCTTCGACATCTTCACGCAGTACCAGGAGCAGGGGCCGGACTACATCCATGCCCTGATGGTCGGCTACAAGGACCCGCCGGCCGGGTTCCCGGCGCTGCTGCCCGGGCAGAACTACAACGAGTACATGCCCGGCCATCTGATCGCGATGCCGAAGCCGCTCTCGGACGGCCAGGTCGAGTATCCGAAGGGGCCCGACGGCAAGGCGCAGGTGCCCGAGACGGTCGACCAGTATGCGCGCGACGTCGCCGCCTTCATGGTCTGGATGGCCGAGCCGCATCTGGAGCAGCGCAAGCGCATCGCGCTGTGGTTCATGCCGTTCCTGGTGATCCTCGCCTTCCTGCTCTACTTCAGCAAGAAGAAGATCTGGTCGCGGATGCCGGACGGCTCCCCGGCGCACTGACGCCGCAGTCTTTCCTTCCGGAAAAGGCCCCGCCTTGCGGGGCCTTTTTCTTTTCTGCGCCGGGAGGAGGGCGGCCCGGCGCCGGCCGTGTTGCGATCGTCATCGAAAGATGGTCCTTTCCGCGCCCGCAACGGATCGCCCCGCAGTCGCGCGAATGCGGGCATGGCGATCCTTGGACTCGTTATCGCATCGGCCCCTTCCGCGAGGCGGTTTTCCGCCTTTCGGCCCGATGCCTGAGGGAAGCGACCATGAGCGAAGCCGTTCTCGGAATCATCGGCGGATCGGGCATCTACGATCTTCCCGGACTGACCGACATCCGCGAGGAGCGGATCGCGAGCCCCTGGGGCGAGCCCTCCGACGCGCTGCGGATCGGCCGGATCGGCGCGACCCGGATCGTCTTCCTGCCGCGGCACGGGCGCGGCCACGCGCTCTCGCCCTCCGACATCAACTACCGCGCCAATATCGACGTGCTGAAGCGGGCGGGCGTGACCGATCTCGTCTCGCTCTCGGCCTGCGGCTCGTACAAGGCCGAGCTCTATCCGGGGCTGTTCGTGCTGGTCGACCAGTTCGTCGACCGGACGACCCGGCGCGAAAGCTCCTTCTTCGGCAAGGGCTGCGTCGCCCATGTCTCGGTCGCGCATCCGGTCGGGCCGAAGCTGCAGGAGCGCATCGCCGCGGCGGCCCAGGCCGAGGAGCTGCCCTTCGTGCGCGGCGGCACGCTGGTGACGATGGAAGGGCCGCAATTCTCGACCTATGCCGAATCGACCAGCTATCGCGGGCTCGGCTACGACCTGATCGGCATGACGGCGATGCCCGAGGCTAAGCTTGCCCGCGAGGCGGAGATCACCTACGCCACCGTCGCGATGGTGACCGATTACGATTGCTGGCACGAGCTCCACGGCGCGGTCGACGTCGCTTCGGTAGTCGCGGTGCTGCACGAGAACGCCGACAAGGCGCGCCGGCTGGTGGCGCGGCTCGCCGCCGATTTCCCGGCGGAACGCGAACCCTGCCCGGCAGGCTCCCACAACGCCCTCGACCATGCGCTGATCACCGCGCCGGCGTTCCGCGACCCGGCCCTGCTGGCCAAGCTCGACGCCGTCGCCGGGCGCGTTCTCGGGCGCGGCTGATGGCGGCGCCCTTGACGAAGCGGGTTCGCCGTCCGACCAAGGCGCTCGACCAAGCGCCCGGGATGCCCTCCATGAACCTCGCCGATACCATCCGCGCCATCCCGGACTATCCGCGGCCCGGCATCGTCTTCCGCGACATCACCACGCTGCTCGGCGATGCGCGCGCCTTCCGCCGCGCCGTGGACGAGCTGGTGCAGCCCTTCGCCGGGCTGAAGATCGCCAAGATCGCCGGCATCGAGGCGCGCGGCTTCATCCTCGGCGGGGCGGTGGCGCATCAGCTTTCCGCCGGCTTCATCCCCGTGCGCAAGAAGGGCAAGCTGCCGCGCGAGACGCTGCGGGTGACCTATGCGCTGGAATACGGCACGGACGAGATCGAGGTGCATCGCGACGCGGTGCAGCCGGGCGAGCGCGTCCTGCTGGTCGACGACCTGGTGGCGACCGGAGGCACGGCCGAAGGCGCGGTCAACCTGCTGACGGGGCTCGGCGCCGAGGTGGTCGCGGCCTGCTTCATCGTCGACCTGCCGGAACTCGGCGGCGCCGACAAGATCCGAAGGCTCGGCGTGCCGGTGCGCACGCTCGTCTCCTTCGCCGGGCACTGAGCCATGGGCGAAGGCTGCCGCCAGGACGAGAGCGGCGCCGCGGTCCGGGGGCGGCCACGCTGGTGAAGACGGAGAAAGACGGGCCATGAAGATCAACGGGCAGCATTACCGCACGATCTGGCTGGCGCAGGACGGCTGGCGGGTCGTCGTCATCGACCAGACGCGGCTGCCCTTCCGCTTCGAGACGGTGACGCTGGGCTCGGCCGAGCAGGCGGCGGATGCGATCCGCAACATGGTGGTGCGCGGCGCCCCGCTGATCGGCGCGACGGCCGCCTATGGCGTGGCGCTGGCGATGCGGGCGGACGCGGCCGATCCCGCGCTCGAGGCGGCGCTGGCGCTGCTCGCCGCGACGCGCCCGACCGCGGTCAACCTGCGCTGGGCGCTGGAGCGGATGCGGCAGGCGCTCGCCCCGCTGCCCCCGCCGGACCGTGCGGCCGCAGCCTATGCCGAGGCGGCGGCGATCTGCGACGAGGATGTCGCGCTCTGCCGCGCCATCGGGGAGCACGGCCTGCCGCTGATCCGGGAGATCGCGGCGCGCAAGCCGGCCGGGCAGCCGGTGAACATCCTGACCCATTGCAATGCCGGCTGGATCGCCACGGTGGACTGGGGCACGGCGCTGGCGCCGATCTATCTGGCGCATGACGCCGGCCTTCCGGTCCATGTCTGGGTCGACGAGACGCGGCCGCGCAACCAGGGCGCGGCGCTGACGGCCTATGAGCTCGGCGCCCATGGCGTGCCGCATGCGGTGATCGTCGACAATGCCGGCGGCCATCTGATGCAGCGCGGCCAGGTCGACATGGTGATCGTCGGCACCGACCGCACCACGGCCCGCGGCGACGTCGCCAACAAGATCGGTACCTATCTCAAGGCGCTGGCGGCGCATGATAACGGGGTGCCCTTCTATGTCGCGTTGCCCTCGCCGACGATCGACTGGCGCCTCGCGGACGGTCTCGCCGACATTCCGATCGAGGAGCGGGCTGGCCGGGAGGTCTCGCATGTCGCCGGTCTGGCGGAGGATGGCGAGATCCGGACGGTGAGGGTCGCGGCGCCCGGCAGCGCGGTGGCGAATCCGGCCTTCGACGTCACGCCGGCGCGGCTGGTGACCGGATTGATCACGGAGCGGGGCGTCTGCGCCGCGAGTTCGGAAGGGCTGGCGGGACTGTTCCCCGATCTGGCGCAGGGGTGAGGGCATGAACGAACAGGAATTGCGCGCGGAGATCGTCGCCGTCGCGCAGGCGATCGACCGGGCCGGGTTCTGCCCGTCGAAATCCGGCAATGTCTCGGCGCGCTTCGCCGGCGGCCTGCTGATCACGCCCTCGGGCCTGCCCTATGCCCGGACCCGGCCGGAGGACCTGATCCATCTGTCGCTGGACGGCGCGGTTCTGTCGGGCGCGCGCAAGCCGTCCTCGGAATGGCCCTTTCATGTCGCGATCTACAGGGCGCGGCCGGAGGCGCAGGCGATCGTCCACACCCATTCGCCGCGGGCCACGGCGCTCTCCTGCACGCGCCGCGGCATCCCGGCCTTCCATTACATGATCGCGCTCTGCGGCGGGGCCGATGTGCGCTGCGCCGAATACGCCACCTTCGGCACGCCGGAGCTGGCCGAGAACGCGGTGAAGGCCCTGGAGGGGCGTAAGGCGGTGCTGCTCGCCAATCACGGCGTCATCGCGCTCGGCGGCTCGCTCGCCGGGGCACACCAGATCGTCGCGGAGGTCGAGAATCTCGCCGGGCAATATCTCGACATCCTCGCCGCGGGGCTCGAGCCGGCGATCCTCGACGGCGAGGAGATGGAGCGGGTGGCGGCGCGGTTCGCCGGCTACGGCAAGGTGGGGTAGAATCCGCTTCCCGTCCACGGAACCACGCCGTCCTTCCGGGCTGGACCCGGAAGCGACCGTGGAACGCGACGCCCTTCGCTGGATGCCGGACCGGCACCGTTCGCGCCGCTTGCCCGGAAGGACGGCCGGGTTCCGCGCAAGATCGGCCTGCTCCAGCAGGCGGGACGGCGCGTGAGATTCGCCGGTGCCGGCGCGGGCCGTGCAAATGCGCGGGCTCTCTTTAAGTCTTCCGCAAGGGCAAGACGGTGATAACCTGTCGTCGTCATCGCCGCTCCAGAGACTGCCGTGCCGCTGGACTACCACTCACTGCTGACGGCCTTCACCCTGTCCGGTTGCGGGCTGGCGGCGGCCTTCCTCGTCAGTTGGCTGGTCTCCAGGAAAGAACGCTTCCTGATGGCCTGGACGCTCGGCGTCTCGCTGATGGCGCTCGGCGTGCTGGTCTATGACGGCTATGTCAGGACGATGTCGCCGGTGCTGGGCGCCGCGGGATATGCCGTGCTGCTGGTCGGCCTCGCCTTCGTCTTCGGCGCGGGGCGGCAGTTCCGCACCCGCATCCTGCCCTGGCGCGGCATGGCCGCCATGGCGGCCGCCTCGTCCCTGGCCGTGGCGCTGCCGATGCTGGCCGGCTACAACGGCGTCGCGATCCTTCTCCTCAACCTGGCGGCGACGGTCATCCTGTTCGTCACGGCCTGGGATTACTGGCTCGGGCGGGCGGAGGCGCGGCTGGCGATCACGCTGCTGACCGGGCTCTACATCCTGACCGGGCTTTCCTTCGTGCCCTGCGCCGTGCTGCTGCTGCTCGACGGCCGCTGGGTGCTGTCCGCCATGCCGTCGAACTGGGCCGAGGACCTCAATCTCGCCGTCTGCCTGACCACGCTCGCCGGCATCGGCGCGCTGTCGCTGGCGCTCAACCAGGCGCGGCTGGCGCGCGGGCACAAGCGCGACGCGGAAACCGATGCGCTGACCGGCCTGCTCAACCGCCGCGCCCTGCTCGACCGGATTGCCGGCGAGGTCGAGGGGCCGGCCGCCCTGGTGATCTTCGACATCGACCACTTCAAGCGGATCAACGACGTGCATGGTCATCTCGCGGGCGACGAGGTGCTGCGGGCCTTTGGGGAGATCCTGGTCCTGTCGTCGCGCGCGCAGGTGCTGGCCGCGCGGCTCGGCGGCGAGGAGTTCGCGCTGCTGATTCCGGGCGCCTCGCTGGTCTCGGCCGCGATCCTGGCCGAGAATGTGAGGATGCGGCTGGGCAAGCGCTCCTTCAGCGGAAGCGCCGGACCCTTCCTCTGCACGGTCAGCGCCGGGGTGGCCCGCAGCGGGGAGGACGGGGTCGATTTCCACGCCCTGCTGCAGGAAGCCGACAAGGCGCTCTATGCGGCCAAGCGCAGCGGCCGGGACCGGGTCGCGGTGAGTTCGGACGAGGAGGCGTTCCTGGCCCAGATGCGCCCGCAGCCCGACGGCGCGCGCGGACCCGTCGACCTCATCCGGCTCAAGACCGGCTGAGCGCCGGCGCGAGGGGCCGTTCCGCCGTCAGGCGGGCTTCCGCTCGATGAAAACGCAGCCGTCGAAGCTGAAGACCTCTTCGCCGCGCTGATTCACGCCGGTGTTGCGGTGGAAGAACAGGCCCCATTGCGGGCGCGAGGCGCTTTCGCGCTTGTCGACCACTTCCGAGAAATAGCTGATGCGGTCGCCGGCGAGGACCGGGCGGGACCAGCGCAGGTTCCTGAAGCCCGGCGAGGGACCGAGACGCGCCGGGCGGCCGGTGGTGGCGGCGAGCTGGCGCCTGCGGTGCAGCACCATCGTCGCCATCCAGACGGACGCCGTATGCCAGCCCGAGGCTGCGAGGCCGCCGAACAGGCTGCCGCGCGCCGCCTCGACATCCATGTGGAAGGGCTGGGGATCGAAGCTGCGGGCGAAGGCGACGATCTCCGCGGGCGTGAAGACGAAGCTGCCGAGGGCGTGGCGGCTGCCGATCTCCAGCTCCTCGAAGAAGCGGGTCGGGACGGGCGTCTCGTCCGGCGCGATCAGCGGGCTCTCTTGGGCGGGGCGCTCGTAGCGGGGGCCGTGGGCGAGCCAGTCGCCCCTGGGCTGCGGCGCGATGCCGGAGCCCTTGCGGCCGAACATGATCCAGTTGGTCTGCTCCAGTACAGGCTCGTCGCGCTGGTTCAGCAGCTCGAAGCGGAAGCGCACCAGGCCCATCTCGGGGCGCGAGCGCGATTCCTTGGTTTCGAGCACCGTGCGGCGGGCGCTCAGCACGTCGCCGGGGAAGACCGGCTTCAGCCATTTCACCTCGTCGATGCCGGGCGCGCCCATCCCGGTCGAGTCGAGCAGGAAATCCTCGGCGATCAATCGCATCAGCAGCGAGCAGCTCTGCCAGCCGGAGCCGATCAGGCCGCCGACGAAGCTCGCCTTCGCCGCATCCGGGTCGACATGGAAATCCTGCGCGTCATAGCGCGAGGCGAAGGCGACGAGGTCCTCCTGCGAGACGGCGATGCTGCGTGTGCGGACGCTCGCGCCTGCGACGAAATCCTCGAAGTGCAGCATCGGCCGGCCTCCCGCCCGCGGGTCAGTTGGCGAAGCGGAAATGCAGGACGTCGCCGTCGGCGACGACGTAGTCCTTGCCCTCGAGCCGGAACTTGCCGGCCTCGCGCGCGCCGGCCTCGCCCTTATGCGCGACGTAGTCGTCGAAGGCGATGGTCTCGGCCCGGATATAGCCCTTCTCGAAATCGGTATGGATCACGCCGGCGGCCTGCGGCCCCTTGGTGCCCTTCTCGATCGTCCAGGCGCGGGCCTCCTTCGGGCCGACGGTGAAATAGGTGACGAGGTTGAGCAGCGCGTAGCCGGCGCGGATGACACGGTTGAGGCCCGGCTCCTCCAGCCCGACGGCCTCCAGATATTCGGTCTGCTCCTCGGGCGGCAGCACCGCGATCTCGCTCTCGATCTTGGCCGAGACCACGACGGCGACCGCGCCCTCCTCGGCGGCACGCCGCTTCACCAGCTCGGAGAAGGCGTTGCCCTGATCGGCGCTCGCCTCCTCGACATTGCAGACATAGAGCACCGGCTTGGAGGAGAGCAGCCCGAGCTGCTCGAAGGCGCGCTTCTGCTCGGCCGGGATCTCGGCGAGGCGGGCCGGCTTGCCGTCGCGCAGCAGCACGAGGCAACGGTTCATCAGCTCGACCGCCTCCTTGGCCTCCTTGTCGCCGGACTTGGCCTTCTTCTCCAGCGGGATCACCCGCTTCTCCAGGCTTTCGAGGTCGGCCAGCATCAATTCGGTCTCGATCGTCTCGATGTCGTCGACCGGCGAGACCTTGCCCTCGACATGGGTGATGTCGCCGTCCTCGAAGCAGCGCACGACATGGGCGATGGCGTCGCATTCGCGGATATTGGCGAGGAACTGGTTGCCCAGGCCCTCGCCGCGCGAGGCGCCGCGGACCAGGCCGGCGATGTCGACGAAGGTCAGCCGCGTCGGGATGATCTCCTTGGACCCGGCGATGGCGGCGAGCTTCTCCAGCCGCTCGTCGGGGACGGCGACGTCGCCGACATTCGGCTCGATGGTACAGAAGGGATAGTTCGCGGCCTGGGCCGCCGCCGTCTGCGTCAGCGCGTTGAAGAGGGTCGACTTGCCGACATTCGGCAGGCCGACGATACCGCATTTGAAGCCCATGATCGCCTGTTCCGTTGCCCTCGGCGGCCGGGCCGCTGCGGGGGCGTGAAGCTTTGAAAGTCGCGGCCTTATTGGGGGGCCTGCGCGATAAAGACAAGTGCCGGGCGCGGGATGGCCGCTGCGCCGCTCACGCGAACGTGCATGGCGGCGCGGCGGGAGCGGGTGCTGGATTGCGCGGTGCCACCCGTCCGCGCCGTTCGGAGCCTCCCATGCGACGGTTTCGCTTCCGCTGTTTCCGCTTCGCGCCCGCCCTGCAGATGCTTCTCTTGCCGCTGCTCGCCCTCGCCGGCGGCCTCGCCGCCGCGCAGACGGCCGGGACGCGGCTGCGCGGCACGGTCGAGCGCATCGACGGCACGGTGCTGGCGCTCAGGGCCGCGGATGGGCGGGAGGTCAAGGTCGCGCTCGCGCCCGGGTTCTCGGTCGGCGGCGTCGTCGCGGCCAAGGCGAGCGATATCGCCAAGGGGAGCTTCATCGGGGTCGGCGCCAGGCCGCAGCCGGACGGGACCCTGCTGGCCGTGCAGGTCGTGATCTTCCCGGAAGCGATGCGCGGGACCGGGGAGGGGCACCGGCCCTGGGGCGTGCTGCCCGACGCGACCATGACCAATGCGACGGTGGCCGAGACCGTCTCGCGCATCGACGGCGCCAATCTGGTGCTGAGCTATCCGGGCGGCGAGCAGAAGGTCGCGATCACCCCGGAGGCGACCATCCTGATGGCAGTGCCGGCCGCGGCGGAGGCGCTGAAGCCCGGCGCGCAGGTCGCGATGACGGCGAGCCGGCAGGCCGACGGCAGCTACGGCACCAGCCGCGTCACCGTCGCGATGCCCGGGGCGAAGCTGCCGCTGTAGCGCTCAGTCGGCCGCCTTCTCGCCGAGCCGCTTCACGGCGGCATGGCCGCGCGCATCCATGAAGAGATGCACCTTGTTCTGGAAGCCGGCATCGTCATGGACGGCGAGGAGGGGAGCGAAGTCGGCGCAGGCCGTGCACAGATCCTCGACCCAGGGCTGCTCGGCCTTGCCGAAATCGTTCAGCACATAGCCGTGCACCAGCTCCTTCAGCCCGGGATGGCCGATGCCCATCCGCACGCGGCGATAGTCGTTGCCGATGGCGGCGGTGGTGGAGCGCAGCCCGTTATGGCCGGCATTGCCGCCGCCGAGCTTCACCCGGAGCTTGGCCGGGGCGAGGTCGAGCTCGTCATGGAAGACGATCACATCGGCGGGGGCGATCTTGAAGAAGCGCGCGGCCTCGCCGATGGAGCGGCCGGATTCGTTCATATAGGTCTGCGGCTTGAGCAGGATGGCTTTCTCGCCGCCGATCGTCGCCTCGCAGGCCTCCGCCTGGAAGCGGGCGCGCCAGGGCGAGGCGCGGTGGATGCGGGCGATCTCGTCCACCGCCATGAAGCCGATATTGTGGCGGTTGCGGGCATAGCGCGCGCCCGGATTGCCGAGGCCGGCAAGGATCAGCATGACGGGACTCCGGCAGGCTCGGGGATCGGCGGCGGATCGGTCCGGAAAGCGGCTTTCCGTTCCGGGCCGGCGCCAAAGCAAGACGGCCGGGAGAGCCCGGCCGTCTCGTTCGATCGCGGGTGAGGCGCTGGCGCCATCCGGCGCCGGCGCATCAGGCCTTGGCTTCGGCCTCGCCCTCGGCCTCGGCGGCTTCCGGCTCGGCTTCGACGGTCGGCGGGGCGATGGTGACGACGGTGGCGTCCGCGCCCAGCGTCAGCCTGGTGCCGGCCGGCAGCTTGATGGCGTCGACCTGGAGCGAATCGCCGATGTTCATGCCGGCGACCGAGATCTCGAAGGAGGCCGGGATGCTGTCCGGTTCGACCGAGACTTCAAGGCTGTGCTCGACGATCTGGACGAGGCCGCCGGACTTGACGCCGGGGCTCGACTCCTGGCCGACGACATGGACCGGCACGAGCACGGTGACGGTCTGGCCCTTGGCGACGCGCAGGAAGTCGACATGCAGCGGGAAGTCCTTGACCGGGTCGAGCTGGTAGTCGCGCGGGATGACGCGCTGCTTCTTGCCGGCGACGTCGATCTCGAAGATCGTGGTCAGGAAGTGGCCGCCGAAAATGAGCTGGCGGGTCTTGTTGGCGTCGAGCGCGATGGCCTCGGGAGCGGCGCCCCCACCATAGATCACGGCAGGCGTCTGGCCCTGGCGGCGAACTGCACGGGCGGCCCCCTTGCCGACCTGTGCGCGCGCCGAAGCCTGGATTTGCTTCACGGCGGTCATGTTGATGTCCTTGACTTCACAAAAATGACAAGGCCGCCAGTCGGCGGCCATCGGATGATGCGTCCAGAGCCTCCAAGGGTGTCAGCGGGACGCGAGGCTGCTCATAGGCGAAAAACGCCGCGATCTCAAGCCTGTTCCGGCCGCGCTCACGGCGAAGCCGCTGTTGGCGAGGCTGGCGCTCGGCTCGCGCTGGCCGAAGCGCAGCAGCAATTCGCGGATCGCCGGCGCCGGCACGGGCGGGGAATAGAGGAAGCCCTGCCCCAGCAGGCAGCCCATCTCGCCGAGGCGGCGGGCCTGCCCTTGCGTCTCGATGCCCTCGGCGATGATCTTCATGCCGAGCCGTTTCGCCATGGTCTGCAGGGATTCCACGATGACGCCGCTGCGCGCGCCGCTGTCGATGGCGCCGACGAAGGAGCGGTCGATCTTGATGATGTCGATCGGGAAGTCGAGCAGATGGGTCAGCGAGGCGAAGCCGGTGCCGAAATCGTCGAGCGCCACCGACATGCCCTGGGCGCGCAGGGCCTCCATGGTGCGGGCCACGCCGTCGCGCGGCCCGCCCATGAAGACCTGCTCGGTGATCTCGATGACGAGGTGGCGCAGCGGCACGCCGGCCTTGTCGAAGGTCCGGCCGATGCGCGCGACGAGATCGCCTTTCCGGAAATCGGCCGCCGTGACGTTGAGCGCGACATGCTGGAACTGGAGCCCTGCCTCCTGCCATTCGGCCATGTCGGCGGCGATGGCGGCGAGCATCCGGCCCGATATGCGATAGGCGACATGGGGGTCGAGCAGCGCTTCCTGGAAGTCGCCGGCCGTGACGATGCGCCCGTCGCCGAGGCGCATCCGCGCCAGGGCCTCGACGCCGACGATCTCGCCGTTGTCGAGCCGGATGATCGGCTGGTAATAGGGCATGATGCGCTCCTCGGCGAGCGCGTCCTCGACCTGGCGACGGACCCGCAGGCGCCGGGTCATGGCGGTGCGCAGGCCGCGCCGGAAGCGGACATAGCCGCCGCGCCGGGTTTCCTTCGCATGGTAGAGCGCGAGGTCGGCGTTCTGGCGCAGCGTGACGCTGTCGGTCCCGATCCCGGCGATGTCGCCGCCGATGGTGACGCTGGGGACGATGCTCTGCCCGTCATGCTCGATCGGCGGCGACATCGCGGCGAGGACCGCCGAGGCGAGCGCCCGCATCCGGCCGGCGGATTCGCAGGCGGGCACCAGCACCGCGAACTCGTCGCCGCCGATGCGGCAGGCGAGGCACCCCGCCAGCACCCGGCTGAGGCGCCCGCCGATCTCCGCGATCAGCGCGTCCCCGGCGGCATGGCCGAGCGTGTCGTTGACGACCTTGAGGTTGTCGATGTCGATCAGCATCAGCCCGAGGGGGCCGGGCGCGCCGGCGCACATCGCCGCGATCGCTTCGTTGAAGCGGGTGCGGTTGGCCAGGTTCGTCAGCGTGTCGAAATAGGCGAGCCGGTGATTGTGGACCCGTACCTCCTCATGCTCGATCGCGATGGCGCAGAGATGAACGCAGGTCGCCACGATGCTGCGCTCGATGGGGCGGGGGCGGCCGGGCTTGCGGTAGTAGAAGGCGAAGGCGCCGACGACGCGGCCGTCCCGGGCCTTGATCGGCACCGACCAGCTCGCGCGCAGGCCGAGCGGCAGCACCAGATGGGTCAGGCCTTCCCAGAGCGGGTCGGTCGCGATGTCGGTCACCTCGACGGCTTCGCCGCGATAGATCGCCGTGCCGCAGGAGCCGACATCGGGGCCGATCGGGACGCCGTCGAGCGACGCGGCGTAGGAGGCGGGCAGGCTGGGCGAGCTGAGCGGCCGGAGCAGGCCGTCCTCGTCGACCGTGACGACCGAGCAGACGACGCCGCGCGCCACCGCCTCGGCGCGCAGGCAGAGGCGCTCCATGCAGGCGGCGAGCGGCTCGCCGCGCGCGATCAGCTCGAGGATGTCGTTCTGCAGCCTTTGCAGCCGGGCGGTTGGGTTCGTCACGCGTTTCCCGACCATTGCGTCGAAGAGGGACGGGACGATACCGAAGGCCGGTTAAGATCCGTTTGTGAAGTTCAGGCGCAATTTGAGCGGTCGCCGCGGGCGCGCGGCGACCCGTTCTTCGCCGCGTTCCCGGGCCTCAGGCCGCGACGAGGCCGAGGCGCTCGTCGCGGCGGCGCAGCAGATGCATCAGCGGCAAAGCGAGCAGGATCATCCAGGCCTTGCCGAGGATCTGGCCGGCGAGGAAATCGAGATTGCCGAAGGCGAGATGCAGGAAGACCACCGAGTCGACGACCAGCCCGGCGATGCCGGAGGCGACCACCGCGGTGACGAAGCGGCGGCGCTGCAGCGGGGTATAGACGGCGAAATCGGCGAGCTCCGACAAGGTGAAGGCCGCGACCGAGGCCAGGACGATGGCGGGCGGCGCCAGCAGCGCCGAGATCAGGGTGCCCATCGCGATGGCGGCGAGCCCGGCGAGCGGGCCGAGGCGGCGCTGGACGATGTCGCGCAGCACGAGGGCGAGGCCGATCATCAGGACGCCGCTCGGCGCGTCGATGCCGGGCCAGACCGGCACCAGGCAGGGGCCGCCGGGCACGCAGACCGTGCCGACATGGCCGAGCATCCAGTTCGCGGCCGGAATGGTGAGGCCGAAGAGCACGAGCGCGACGACGCCTTCGGTCAGCCGCTGACGATCATGTGTCATAGGACGGTCCGCTGTTGCCGGGAGAGGCGAGATAGGCCTCATAGCCCTTCGCACGCAAGTCGCAGGCCGGGCAATGGCCGCAGCCATAGCCCCAGCCATGCCGCGTCGTGCGGTCGCCGAGATAGCAGCTATGGCTCTCGGCGACGACGAGGTCGAGCAGGGCCTGGCCGCCGAGTTCGCGGGCGAGCGCGAAGGTCTGGGCCTTGTCGCGCCACATCAGCGGCGTATGCAGCACGAGCCTGCGGTCGAGGCCGAGGCTTAAGCTCACCTGCATCGCCTTGATCGTGTCGTCGCGGCAGTCGGGGTAGCCGGAATAGTCGGTCTCGCAGACGCCGAGCACGATATGGCGCAGGTTGCGCCGGTAGGCGAGGGCGGCGGCGAAGGTCAGGAAGATCAGGTTGCGGCCCGGCACGAAGGTCGAGGGCAGGCCGGTCTCGGCGAAGACGATCTCGGTCTCGCGCGTCAGCGCGGTCTCGGAGAGCGCGCCCAGCGCGGCGAGGTCGATGACGTGGTCGGGGCCGAGCCTCTCGGCATAGGTCGAGGACAGGGCCGGCAGCTTCCCGCGGATCGCCAGCCGGCACTCCATCTCGACGCGATGGCGCTGGCCGTAGTCGAAGCCGACCGTCTCGACCGCGTCGAAGCGGTCGAGGGCCCAGGCGAGCGCCGTGGTCGAATCCTGTCCGCCGGAGAAAAGCACGAGGGCGCGGGAGGTCATGGGAACCTCGTCGTCGGCAGCCGGAATGCAGCCCCGCGGGTTTCCGACCGCCGACCGCCCATTGCCGACTGCCCCGACATGCTCAGTCGAACAGGCTGGAGACGCTGGTCTCGCTCGCCGTGCGCTCGATCGCCTCGCCCATCAGCCCCGCGATCGAGATGACGCGGATGTTGCGGGCGACCTTGACCGCCTCGGTCGGCATGATCGAGTCGGTGATGACGAGCTCCTTGAGCTTGGAGCCGGCGATGCGCGCCACGGCCCCGCCCGAGAGCACGCCATGGGTGATGTAGGCGTAGACCTCCTTGGCGCCCTGCTCGAGCAGCGCCTCGGCGGCGTTCACCAGCGTGCCGCCCGAATCGACGATGTCGTCGATCAGGATGCAGGAGCGGCCCTCGACCGAGCCGATGATGTTCATGACCTCCGACTCGCCCGGCCGGTCGCGGCGCTTGTCGACGATGGCGAGTGGGGCGTCGATGCGCTTGGCCAGCGCGCGGGCCCGGACCACGCCGCCGACATCCGGCGACACGACCATGGCGTTCTTCCACTCCAGCCGGTCCTTGATGTCGCGCGCCATCAGCGGCGCACCGAACAGGTTGTCGGTCGGAATGTCGAAGAAGCCCTGGATCTGTCCGGCATGGAGGTCGAGCGTCAGCACGCGGTCGACGCCGGCATGGGTGATCAGGTTGGAGACGAGCTTGGCCGAGATCGGGGTGCGGCCCGAGGCGCGCCGGTCCTGCCGGGCATAGCCGAAATAGGGGATCACCGCCGTGATGCGCTTGGCCGAGGAGCGGCGCAGCGCATCGACGATGATGAGCAGTTCCATCAGATGGTCGTTGGTGGGGAAGGAGGTGGACTGGATGACGAAGACATCCTGCCCGCGCACGTTCTCCTGGATCTCGACGAAGACTTCCATGTCGGCGAAGCGCCGGACCGAGGCCTTGGCGAGCGGAATGCTGAGATGATTGCAGATGGATTCGGCGAGCGGCCGGTTGGAATTACCGGCGACGACTTTGAAATGAGAGGCCATGCCGTGGCGTACCGTTGCAGGAGGCGGGGCGCGAGCCGACCGGGCCGGCTCAATTGGAAGGGCTCTTAACAGTGCCGCCGCATGGAGTCGACCGCTGCGCTGCAATATCAGTATGCAAAACACATGACAAAACGGGGCGCGCGGCGGCGGAGCGTCCCGGAACGGCGAGTCGTCCCGGGCGCCGCGACGCGCGCAGCCCCGGGAGCCATGCCGGGGCGTTTCCGGCCGTCAGAGCCGCTTGCCGCTGCCGGCCGAGGCGGTGCGGGCATCGGCGGTCTTCCCGCCATTCGCCTTGCTTCTGCCGCTGCCCTGCGCCGGGGCGAGCGCGGCCTCGGCGGCCGGCGTGGTGACGAGGAAGCCGGCGATCGCATCCATCGAATCCGAGGCTGCCTTGGCGACCACCGTCCGGTCGATGCCGGCCCAGGGGTCGGAGCCGTCGCTGCGCTTGCCGATGCTCTCGCCCTGGACGCGCTGGGCGCGCTGCTTGGTCGAATCGTAGACGTCCCAGACGAAGGCGAGCGCGGTCTGGCCGTCCTCGGTCGGCTGGGCGGTGAGATAGCCCTTGACGCGGAAGCGCGCCGGCTTGTTGCCGGGGACGATCTCCATCTTGCGCTCGGCCGCGGCCTCGCCGAGCAGGCCGGCGAAGCTCGTGGTGACGTCCTCGGGGGCTCCGGAGATGCTCTGGACCGAGACGGGGACGCCGGGCGCGTCGACGCGCGGGCGGGCCGCAGTCTGGGTGGTTTCCTGGCAGCCGGCGAGCGCGAGCGCCAAAGCCGGCCCCAGAGCGAGGCCGCTCAAACGATGAAACATGACGCCTCCCGCCCTTTGGGCTGTGGATCGCTACGAACTACCCTGTTCGCTCTTTCTAGGCGCATCGCCGGGCGAGGTCCAGATCGCGCAGGCCGTCGCCGCGCCGCGGCGGCCCCGCGGCTTTCGATTGCGATGCGGAGGGGCTTCTCCCATATAGGCCGGAAAGCGGAGCTTCCTCCGCATGGGAGACGATTCATGGCCAGCACCAGCAGCCGCTTCCTCGACGACATCGCGCGCCTCGCCACCGATGCGGCCGGCGCCGCGCAGGGTGTGCGCCGCGAAGTCGAGACCGTGGTGAAGATGCAGATCGAGAAGCTGCTGCGCGAGCTCGACGTGGTGCCGCGCGAGGAGTTCGAGGCCGTGCGCGAGATGGCGCTCCTCGCCCGCGAGGAGAACGACAGGCTCGCGGCGCGTCTCGCCGCGCTCGAGGAGAAGCTCGGCAAGTCCTGAATCCGGCGGCCCTGACCCTAGGTCCGCGTGTCCACAGCCAAGTGCTGTGGACAGCGCCCGCGGGGGATTGAGCCCGGCGCCCGAATCCGGGGAGCTTCGTCGCCGTGTTGGGAGCGTCACAGCACCTGCGCTATCGTCGGTGGAAAGAATTGATTCGTCTGGCAGATTCGCTTTGCCGGGCGGATGGGAGCGCTTCCCCGGGAGCGTTCCGGAGGTGTGTTGCGTTCCTTCGGCTTTCCAGTCGCCGTGTTCCTCTTCTCGAACGCGCCGGATGTGCCAGCATCCGGAAGGTGGACCCCAGGGCATGATGGACCTCGATATGGATGCCGATTTCGATCGGCCTTCCAATCCTCTCGACCTGTTCGAGCGGCTCGCTGCCCTCAACGACTGGACCTTCGACCGCGACAGCGACGACGAGCTTTCCGTCTCGGTCACCGGCGGCTGGTCCGAATACCATGTGGCGATCACCTGGCTTGCCGAGGTGGAGGCGCTGCATATCGCCTGCGCCTTCGACCTCAAGGTGCCGGAGCGCCGCCGCGGCGAGGTCCTGCAACTGGTCGGCCTGGTCAACGAGCAGCTCTGGCTCGGCCATTTCGACCTCTGGAGCAGCGAGGGCGTGGTGATGTACCGCCACGCGCTGCTGCTCTCCGGCGGGGCCGAGGCGACCGACGAGCAGGCCGCCGCCCTGATCAAGAGCGCCATCGACGCCTGCGAGCGCTATTATCAGGCGTTCCAGTTCGTCGTCTGGGCCGGCAAGACCGCGAAGGAAGGGCTGGAGGGCGCCATGCTGGAGACGGCGGGCGAAGCCTGAGGGCCGCGCCGACCTCACGCGCGGGCTTGACCCGCGACGGCGAGGCGGGAAGGCTGCGCCATTCCAGAATCCCCGGGGCCTCGCACCGGGATCGCCGCCAGCCATCGAGGGCCTGCCATGACCGCTTCGTTGCCGCAATCGCTCGTCCTCATCGGCGCGGGCAAGATGGGGGGCGCGATGCTGGAAGGCTGGCTGCGCATGGGCATCGCCCCGGCCGCCATCAGCCTGATCGATCCCAAGCCCTCCGACGAGATCGCCGAGCTCGCCGCCGAGAAGGGGATGCGGCTCAACCCCTCCGCCCGGGAGATCGCGCCGGCCGAGGTGCTGGTGCTGGCGACGAAGCCGCAGATGCTCGATACCGCGGCCCCGGCGGTGCAGGCCTTCATCCATCCGAAGACGCTGCTGATCTCGATTCTCGCCGGCAAGACCCTGGGCGATCTGTCCGCCCGCCTGCCCAATGCGACGGCGATCATCCGCGCCATGCCGAACCTGCCGGCCTCGGTGCAGCGCGGCGCCACGGCGGCGGCGCCGGGCAAGGGCGTCAGCGCCGCCCAGCGTGCCACCGCCGACGCGCTGCTCGGCAGCATCGGCAAGGTCGAATGGCTTGAGGACGAGGGGCTGATCGACGCCGTGACCGCGGTGTCGGGCTCCGGCCCGGCCTATGTCTTCCATCTCGTCGAATGCCTCGCCGCGGCCGGCGTCGAGGCGGGCCTGCCCGCCGATGTCGCCGAGAGGCTGGCGCGGGCGACGGTGGAGGGGGCGGGGGAACTGCTGTTCCAGTCGCCGCTGCCGCCCGGCACGCTGCGCCAGAACGTCACCTCGCCCGGCGGCACGACGGCGGCGGCGCTCGCGGTGCTGATGGCCGAGGACGGGATGAAGCCCTTGATGCGCAGGGCCGTCGCCGCCGCCAAGCGCCGCGCCGGCGAGCTTTCCGGCTGAACGGCCTTTCGCCGGCCACGATAGCGGCCTAACCTTGCTTCCGTTGCGAAGCGATGAGGAGCACAGCCATGGCCCGCAAACCCGTTTCCGGAAAGGCCGAATCCGCCGAGGCCGCCGCCGCCCGGATGACCGCGCCCGAGGCCGGCAGGCCGGCAGACCCGCGCCGGCGGGCGGTCGACGCCCTGATGAGCCTCGCCGCGACCCGGCCCTGGGACGAGATCGAGCTGCCGGACATCGCCGCCGAGGCCGGGCTGACGCTGGCGCAGTTGCGCGGCCTCTTCCCCTCCAAGCTCGCCATGCTCGGCGGCGTCACCCGCATCGTCGACGATGCCGTGCTGGCGGGGAGCGCGGACGATCTCGCCGGCGAGCCGGTGAAGGAGCGCCTGTTCGACCTCGTGATGCGCCGGCTCGATGCGATGGCGCCCTACAAGGCGGGCCTGCGCAGGATCGTCCCCGTGATCCGCCGCGACCCGCTGGCACTGGCGGCGCTCAACCGCGGCGCGGTCAATTCCTGGCGCTACACGCTGGCTTCCGCCGGCATCCCGACCGAGGATTCGCTCGGCGGACTGCGCGTGCAGGGCGCGGTCCTGCTGATGGCGCGGGTCTCCGAGGTCTGGCTCGACGACGACGAGCCGGAGCTGTCGAAGACCATGGCGCGGCTCGACCGCGAGCTGAAGACGGCCGGGCGGATCATGGCCCGCGTCGAGGACGTGCACCGGCTGACGGCGCCGTTCCGCGGGCTGGCGCGGGCGCTCTGCTCGGGCCGCCCGCTGAAGGCGCGGCGGCGCGAGCGCGCTCCCGAGCGCGGCGAGGACAACGAGGATTACGCGCCGGCGATCTGAAGCTTTCGACCACCCCCCATCCGCACGGCGCATCGCGCCCGGCCGCGCCAGCGAAGGCGCCGGCCGGGTGCGACGCTGTCGCGCCCTCATCTTCATCGATCTCGAAACCCGCCACCAGGGTTGGGAGGAACCTTGCACGCATCTCACGACATCGCCGCCGCGATCGGCTTCGACGATTTCCTCAAGGTCGACATCCGCGTCGGCACCATCGTCGAGGCCGAGCCCTATCCCGAGGCCCGCAAGCCGGCGATCAAGCTGGTCATCGATTTCGGCGGCACGATCGGCCGGAAGAAATCCTCCGCCCAGATCACCAGGCACTACCGGCCCGAGGATCTGCGGGGCCGGCAGGTGCTCGCCGTGGTCAATTTCCCGCCGCGCCAGATCGGCAAGTTCATGTCCGAGGTGCTGACGCTCGGCGTGCCCGATGCCGATGGCGAGGTCGTTCTGATCGGCCCCGGCCATGCCGTGCCGGAGGGCGGGCGGCTGTTTTAGATCGCACCTTCCGGGCCATGGATCATCGTCGGAATGTCGGATTTCGACCCGTCAACTCGGGCGCTCCCGTGAGCTTTGCGCGCTTGGCTCAGAGCAGCTTCCTCAGCTCGAAAGGCGCCACAGGCGGGAAGTCGATTTAGTCGAGAGAGTCGAAGATCACATCAAACACGCTGCTTGCTCGGCGGGCGAAAGCTAGCGCCGCCTCGCGCTGATCGTCCCTCACTTGCGTGCCTAGCGTGCAATGAGGTTTCCATGCCCCTGGCCGGTAATGTGGCCGACAAGAGGTGGGGTTGATGGCGGCATGGATTGCTCCGTGGATAGCCCGCAAGACCGCACTGGGACGGGGCGATGCCCAGAGAACCATCGGCGGGCCATCAAAGCTGCAAATGGCATCAAAGGTCAGCGTAACCGCGCGCAAGTTTTTGCTGGCGTTATCGAGCGCGCGCCGAATCTCGGCCTCTCGCACCGCATCGTCATCGTAGATGGCCCATGCTCCGGCTCCCGCAGCCTCATTTCTCGCCGATTGAAGGTCAGCTTTCCACCTTGAGCAGACCCTAGACAGGCAATCGCACCGTCGCCCTGAGGCCCCCCAGCGGGGAATCGCCGAGCATGATGTCGCCGCCATGGGCGCGGGCGATGTCGCGGGCGATGGCGAGGCCGAGGCCGGTGCCGCCGCCGTCGACATTGCGCGCCTCGTCGAGGCGGAAGAAGGGGCGGAAGACGTCCTCGCGCAGCTCGGCCGGGATGCCCGGGCCGTCGTCGTCGACGGTGACGATCAGGTAGCGCGCGTCATGGGTGGCGCGGATGGCGATGCGGTTGCCGTAGCGGGCAGCGTTGGAGACGAGGTTGGTCAGGAGACGGCGGAAGGCGTCCGGCCGGACGACGACCTCGGGGTCGCCCTCCACCTCCAGCTCGGTCTGGTGCCCCTGCCGCTCGGCATCGGCCTTCAGCTCCTGGAGCAGGGCGCGGATATCGGTCTCGGTCGGAGCCTCGCCGGCGTCGCCGCGGGCGAAGGCGAGATAGTCCTCCAGCATGCGCGCCATCTCGTCGACATCCCTCTCCAGCGCCTCGATCTCGGCGGAGCGCTCCATTAGCGCCAGGGAGAGCCGAAAGCGCGTCAGGATGGTGCGCAGGTCGTGGCTGACGCCGTTCAGCATCGTCGTGCGCTCGCCGATGGAGCGCTCGACGCGGCGCTTCATCTCGATGAAGGCGTTGCCCGCGCGGCGCACCTCGCGCGCCCCGCGCGGGCGGAACTCGGCGTCGCGGCCCTTGCCGAAGGCCTCGGCCGCGTCGGCGAGCTTGAGGATCGGCCGGATCTGGTTGCGCAGGAACAGCACCGCGATGGTCAGCAGGATCAGCGAGGTGCCGATCATCCAGAGCAGGAAGATGTGGCTGTTCGAGGCATAGGCCGCGTTGCGCCGGGTCAGGATGCGCATCACGTCCTTGCCGAGCTTGATGCGGATCTCGATCAGGCTGGAGCGGCCGACCGTGTCGAGCCAGAACGGCCGTGCGACCTGCTGGGAAAGCTCGGTCGACAGCGCGTTGTCGAGCAGCGAGAAGAAGGGGCGGGGCCCCGGCGCCGGCAGGTCCGAATCGGGGATGATGTCGACATCCATGCCGAGGCGCTCGGCGGCGATGCGCGAGAGCGTTGCGATGTCGGGGTCCTGCGGATAGCTCTCATAGACGTCGATCAGCATGGCGATGTCGGCCGAGACGGCGGCGGAGAGCCGCTGCGTCACCGTCTGCCAGTGCCGCTCCATGAAGACATAGGCGATGACCGACTGCAGCAGCACGACCGGCGCGATGACGATGACCAGGGCGCGCGGATAGAGCCCCTTGGGCATGTAGCGCGCGACGATCTGGAGCGGATGGCCGATGCGCTTCAGGACCGGCTTGACGACGCCGTTGGCCTGTTTGGCGCCCTGGAGCAAAGCGGAGCGCGCGCGCCCGAGCCAAGCCGCGGCGATCCGCAGCGCGGCCGGCGTCTTCTCGTCCTGACGGGTCGGTGTCACGCCCTGTCCGTCAACAGCCTGTAGCCGACGCCGCGGACGGTCTGAAGATAGAGCGGATCGGCGGGATCGCGCTCGATCTTGCGGCGCAGCCGGTTCATCTGCACGTCGACCGTGCGGTCGTTGGCGGCCGAGCCCTGCGCCGCCAGCTCCTCGCGCGGCACCACCTCGCCGGCGCGCTCGGCCAGCGCCGTCAGGATCTCGCGCTCGCGCTCGGTCAGGCGGATCGTGTCCTCGCCCCGGCGCAATTCGCCGCGCGCCAGCCCGTAAAGGAAGGGGCCGAAGCGGACGAAGTCGGGCCGCGCGCCGGATTGCGCGGTTTCGACGACGACGGTGCGCTTCAGGATGTTGCCGAGGCGCAGCAGCAATTCGCGCGGCTCGAACGGCTTGGCGAGATAGTCGTCGACGCCGATCTCCAGCCCGTTGATGCGGTCCTTGCCGTCGGCGCGGGCGGTCAGCATCAGGATCGGCACGGCCGAAGCGCTGCGGAAGCGGCGGGCGAAGTCGAAGCCGTTCTCGCCCGGCATCATCACGTCGAGCACGATCGCGTCGAAGACGAGATGACCGAGACGGGTATCGGCTTCGGCGGCGTTGGCGGCGGTGGTGACGCGGTAGCCGTTGTCGCCGAGGAAGCGGGCCAGCAATTCGCGCAGGCGCCGGTCGTCGTCGACGACGAGCACATGCGGGGCTTCGTCCGGCAGGATCTTGCGGACCGGCTTCGCCGGAGCTTCGGTTTCGATCATCCAGGCGTCTCTCTGCCGCGCTGCTGGCGCGATGGCCGCCTTCATAGCACAGGGCAGGGGCAGGGTCGTCAATCGATCGCTGCGGCGGCGCTTTTCAGGGCTTGTCGAGCAATCCCTTCACCTTCGGCCGCTCCGCGGGATCGATCAGCGCCGCGAGGTAGCGCGCGACCGTTTCCGCCGATTCGGGGCCGACGCTGTCGAGCGCGGCCAGGATCCGCCTCGACTGGAGCTGGACCAGGCGCAGCGCCAGATCCTGCCCGGACGGGGTGGTGTGGAGATGGCGCTGGCGCTTGTCCTGCCGGCCGGTGCGCTGCTCGATATAGCCCTTCTCGACCAGCTCCTTGAGCACGCGGTTGAGGCTCTGCTTGGTGATCTGCAGGATCTCGAGCAGTTCGGCGATGGTCAGCCCCGGCCGGCGCTGGACGAAATGCAGCACACGGTGATGGGCGCGGCCGAAGCCGTAATCGGCCAGGATCCGGTCGGGGTCGCCGACGAAGTCGCGATAGGCGAAGAAGAGCAGTTCGATCAGGTCGTAGGGGACGGGCGGGGGCGGCGGCGCGGCTGCCGTCTCCGGCGCGATCGGTTTCGAGCGGGCGAGGCTCCCGGTCAAAAAAGCTCTCCCCATATTTAGGTCAACGTTATTGACATATCTCAGACGAAAGATTACCAGTCAAGCGCGCTGAGCGAACGATTATTTCAAAGCGTGTCGTGGCGGCGCAGCTTTAGACCCAGGCTTGCGTTCCGGAATCGGCTGTGCCGGAGTTCGGGGCAGATGAGCACCCAGGAGAAGGTCCCATGTCAGTCATTCCTTTCGACCAGCGCGACGGCGTCATCTGGTTCGACGGCAAGCTCGTGCCGTGGAAGGACGCGAAGATTCACGTACTGACCCATGGGTTGCACTATGGCTCCTGCATCTTCGAGGGCGAGCGCTCCTATGACGGCGTCATCTACAAGGGCACCGAGCACTCGAAGCGCTTCCACAAATCGGCCGAGATCATGGATTTCACGATCCCCTATTCGGTCGCGGAGCTCGACGAGGCCAAGTATCTCTGCCTGAAGGAGAACGGGCTCAAGGACGCCTATATCCGTCCGGTCGCCTGGCGCGGCTCGGAGATGATGGCGGTATCCGGCATCAACAACACGATCCATACCGCGATCGCGGTGTGGGAGTGGCCGAGCATGTTCGACATGGCGGCCAAGCTGAAGGGCATCCGCCTCGACGTCGCCGATTACCGCCGGCCGAACCCGGCCTGCGCGCCGGTCCATGCCAAGGCGGCGGGGCTCTACATGATCTGCTCGCTGTCGAAACACAAGGCCGAGCGCGCCGGCTATGCCGATGCGATGATGCTGGACTGGGAAGGCAACGTCGCCGAATGCACCGGTGCCAACATCTTCTTCATCAAGGACGGCGTGATCCACACCCCGCTCGCCGACCGCTTCCTGAACGGCATCACCCGCCAGTCGGTGATCGAGCAGTGCAGGCAGCGTGGCTTCGAGGTGGTGGAGCGGCGCATCCGGCCGGAAGAGCTCGAAGGCTTCAACGAGTGCTTCATCACCGGCTCGGCCGCCGAGGTGACGCTGGTCTCCGAGATCGGCCCGTACAACTTCGTCACCGGCAATATGGGCAAGGTGATCATGGAGGATTATTCGGCGGCGGTGCGCCCGCAGTCGAAGGCGGCGTGATTTTTCAGCCGACGCCTCGATCATCCCGGCGTAACGAAGTGAAGACCGGGATCCGTGCCAGAACGGTTCAGGCATGGATCCCGGATCAGCGCCGCCGGAGGCGGCTTGTCCGGGATGACGCGCCTGTTCGAATTGAGCGCCGCGGCTACTTCGCCCTGCTCCGGTACAGCGTGATCCAGTCCTCGGGCGCGATGCCCCGGCATTCGCCCATCATGGCGAGCTCCGTCCGCACGAACTCCCTGCCGTTCCAGGCATAGCCGCCGCTGACGCCGCAGTCGCCGATGCCCCGCCCCTTGGCGAAGAAGGCGAGATGGCCGGTGCGCGGGTCGAAGCTCGCATTGGTCAATTCGTTGCCGCCGTCGCCGTCGCCGTCCGCGAAGCGCAGCGGCGTGGCCTTGGCGGGCTCGTTCTCCGGCATGATGAAGAAGGACGAAGAGAGGTTGTAGGCCCCGCGCGAGCAGGCGAGCGCGACGAGCACCCGTTTGTCCCCGAGGGCCCAGGCTTCGTCGCCCTCGGACGCATCGTCCTCGCAGGAATCCGGCTTTCGCTTCTTCAGCTCGGCCCGCAGGCGTTCGGCCTGCTGCTTCGCTGCCTTCATGTCGAGCAGGGGCGGTACCGGCGTGGCCGCGACCACCGGCAGGTCCGGAGCGGCCGGCACGGTCGTGCCCGTGCCTTTGCGGACCAGCGCCGTGCCCGTGCCGAGCCGGCCCTGCTGCTCGTCGATCCAGAGCATCGCGGCGACGGAGCCCGCGAGCGAGATGCTTCCGGAAACACCGGGCGCGGTCGCCGTCAGCTTCGTCGCCTTGCGGGCAGCCTCGATCAGCGTTGCGGTATCCTCGGCCGAAAACGTCAATGTCACCACATCGCCATCGGCGGTGACGGGAAGCGGCTTGCCGGAGGCCGGAAAGGCGGCGCCATCGAGCTTGAACTGCAGCGTCGCGGGCGGCTTCTTCCAATCGCCGCGCAGCCTGAACAGAAGCTGCGGAGCGCCTTCCGGCCCGGCCGGGCGTTCGAGGCGGAGATAGGCGACGGTCTCGGCTGCCTCGGGCGGCAACGAAATCGCGGTACAGGTCCTGATGTTGTCGCAGCCTGCCATCCAGTCACGGAAGGTCCTGGGCTCGTTCGCCGCCGTCGCCGCCGTGGCGAAGCTCAGCCACAGGCCCGCTGCGAGGAAAATCCGGATGCGCTTCGGCTTGTTCGGAGCCCTAGCGGTTCCAGCGCTCTGCCGCATCGTCATCGTCCGCCTTGGCTTCGACCCAGCCGCCGAGCGTGCCGTCGGCGCGGTGCTCGCGCTTCCAGAACGGGGCGCGGGTCTTGAGATAGTCCATCATGAAATCGGCGGCCTCGAAGGCGGCGCGGCGATGGACGGAGGCTGCCAGCACCAGCACGATCTGCTCGCCCGGCCGGATCAGCCCGTAGCGATGGATCGCGACGAGGCCGATGAGCGGCCAGCGCGCGGCCGCCTCGGCGGCGACGCGGCCGATCTCGGCCTCGGCCATGCCCGGATAATGCTCCAGCTCGAGGGCCGCGAGCGTGCCGGCCTCGTCGCGGCAGAGGCCGATGAAGGAGACGACGGCGCCGATATCGGCGCGGCCGGCCGCCAGCGCGTCGATCTCGTCCTGAAGCGAGAAATCCTCGCGCTGGATGCGGATGAGCGGAGTCATGACGGCCTCAGCCGCCGGTCATCGGCGGGAAGAAGGCGATCTCGCGCGCGTTGCCGAGCGGGCTGTCCGGCTTGGCGTGAACCTGGTCGAGCGCCGCGCGCACCACGGCTTCGTTGGCGAAGGCGGCCTGGTAATTTTCGCCGCGTGCCTTCAGCCAGCGCACCAGATCGGCCACCGTGGCGAGATCCGCCGGGACGTCGAGCGTCTCGTCGGCCATGCCGACGCGCTCGCGCACCCAGGCGAAATAGACCAGCCTGACGGGGCGGGTTCCGGTCGCGGGGATGGGAGCGGCGGCGTTCATGGCATGCGCTCGTCATGCTCGACGAGGTGGCGGATGCCGGCGTTGAAATAGTCCCAGCCGGTATAGATCGTCAGCCCCGCCGCCGCCCAGAGCAGCACGATGCCGATCTGGGTGTTGCCGGGCAGGACCTTGTCGCCGGCCGGTCCCGCGAGCAGGAAGCCGAGCGCGAAGAGCTGCGCCGTCGTCTTCCATTTCGCCACCTTGCTCACGGGGACGCTGACCTTGAGATCGGCCAGGAACTCGCGCAGGCCCGAGACCAGGATCTCGCGGCAGAGGATGACGATCGCCGCCCAGAGCGTCCAGCCATGGATGGTGCCGTCCGCCACCAGCATCAGCAGCAGGGCGCAGACCAGGAGCTTGTCGGCGATGGGGTCGAGCATGCGGCCGATCGCCGATTGCTGGCTCCAGGCCCGGGCGATGTAGCCGTCGAGATAGTCGGTGATGGCGGCGAGCGTGTAGATCGCCAGCGCCATCCAGCGCATCCAGTCGTCGCGCGGCCAGAACAGGATCGCCACCAGTGCCGGGATCGCGAGGATCCGGCCGTAGGTGAGGAGGTTCGGCAGCGACCAGGGGCCGCGCCGCCTGATGGCGTCTGGAAGAATCGTCACGTCGAGCACCAAAGCAATCGGGTCACCGCAGCGTCAACACGCAAGACCGTGAATGTGGCAGAACTATCAGGCATCGTGAAAGAAATCGTGCACGGCCTTGGCCGTGGCCGCATTCACGCCGGGCGTTCGCATCAGATCGTCGAGCTTGGCGCGCTGGATCGCCTTCACCGTGCCGAAATGCAGAAGCAGCGCGCGCTTCCGCGAGGGGCCGATGCCGGGGATCTCGTCGAGCGGGTTCTTCATGGTCTCGCGCTTGCGCCTGGCCCGGTGCGTGCCGATGGCGAAGCGGTGCGCCTCGTCGCGCAGGCGCTGGATGAAATAGAGGGCGGGATCGCGCGGCTGCAGCTTGAAGGGCTCGCGGCCCTCCATGTGGAAGGTCTCGCGCATGGCGTTGCGATCCTCCCCCTTGGCGATGGCGACGAGCGGGATGTCGGCGGCGCCGAGCTCCTTCATGATCTTGAGCGCGGCGGTGAACTGGCCCTTGCCGCCGTCGACGATGACGAGATCGGGACGGGAGGGGAATCCGTCCTCGTCCCGCCGCGGCTTCGACGCTTTGCGGCCTGTCCCAAGCGAGCCCTCATCCTGCTCGGGACGAGGGCTGGAGTCTTGTGGCGAACTTTCGGGATGAGGGCCGGAGGAAAGGCCGTTCTCCTTCGCCAGCCTCGCGAATCGCCGCGTCAGCACCTCGCGCATCATGCCGAAATCGTCGCCGGCGATGGTGTCGGCCGAGATGTTGAAGGTGCGGTACTGGTTCTTCACGAAGCCGTCCGGCCCCGCGACGATCATGCCGCCGACCGCATTCGTGCCCATGATATGCGAGTTGTCGTAGACCTCGACGCGGCGCGGCGGGGCCTCCATGCCGAAGGCGGCGCCGAGGGCCGCGAGCAGCGATTGCTGGCCGGCATTGTCGGCGAGCTTGCGGGCGAGCGCCTCGCGGGCGTTCTTGACGGCATGGGCCATCAAATCGGCGCGCTCGCCGCGCTTGGGATGGGCGACCTCGACCTTGCGGCCGGCCCGCGCCGACAGCGCCTGCCCGATCAGCTCGATCTCCTCGACCGGATGCGAGAGCAATACGAGGCGCGGCGGCGGCTTGTCGTCGTAGAACTGCGCGACGACCGAGGCCAGCACCTCGGCCGGGGTCAGCGAGCGGTCGGCGCGGGGAAAGAGCGCGCGGTTGCCCCAGTTCTGGTGGTTGCGGAAGAAGAAGATCTCAACGCAGAAATGCCCGGCCTGCTCGTCGATGGCGAAGACGTCGGCCTCCTCCACCCCTTGCGTGTTGATGTCCTGCCCGGCCTGCACCGCGGAGAGCGCGGCGAGGCGGTCGCGATAGCGGGCGGCCTTCTCGAACTCCAGTTCCTCGGCCGCCGCCTGCATCCGGGCGGAGAGCAGCCGCTTCACCGCCGAGGAGCGGCCGGAGAGGAAGTCGCGGGCCTGGCCGGCGAGCGCCTGATAGTCGGGGATCGAGATCTCGCCGGTGCAGGGGCCGGCGCAGCGCTTGATCTGGTAGAGCAGACAGGGCCGGGTGCGGTTCTCGTAGAAGGAATCCGAGCAGGTCCGGATCAGGAAGGCCTTCTGCAGCGCGTCGATGGTGCGCTTCACCGCCCAGACCGAGGCGAAGGGGCCGAAATAATCGCCCTTGCGCTGGCGCGAGCCGCGATGCTTCAGGATCGCGGGGGCGTCATGGTCGCCGGTCAGCAGGATATAGGGGAACGATTTGTCGTCGCGCAGCAGCACGTTGTAGCGCGGCCTGAGCTGCTTGATCAGGTTCGATTCGAGCAGCAGCGCCTCGGTCTCGGTGCCGGTGGTGACGAACTCCATATTCGCCGTCTCGGCGATCATCCGCGCCACGGCGTTGGTATGGGCCATGCCGCGGGCATAGGAGGTCACGCGGTTCTTCAGGCTCTTGGCCTTGCCGACATAGAGCACCTCGCCGGCGCGATCGAACATCCGGTAGACGCCGGGCCTGTTCGGCAGGTGCTTGGCGAATTGCTGGATGACCTCGATGCCGGCCTTGAGCGCGCCCGGCGCCGCCTCCGCGAGATCGAGCGCCGGCTCGGCTGCGGGGAGGGTGTCCTCCTCGTCCTCGAGCTCGTCCTGCGGCAGATCGTCCTGACGTTCGCGACTCATGGGGCTCATGTAGGATGCCGCGGCGGCTTCGTCATGTCAGGACTGTCGCGGGAACTGGCCGGGCCGTCTGTCCCGATGCCGATCTCGCGAGGAAGACTTGCCGATGGCTCCGACACGCGCAATGGCCCGGGCTTCGACGAAGCCGGCTCGCGCCGATCCGCTCACATCGTCGCGATGCAGTCGATCTCGATATCGATGGGTCCTGCCCAGCCGCGGACGCAGACGAAAATGCGGGCGGGAGGGTCCTTCGGGAAATAGCGCTCATAGACCGCGTTCACCTGGGCGAACGCTTCGACGGAGGTGCAGTAGACATTGCACTTCAGGACGCCATCGAGCGACGATCCCGCCGTTTCCAGGCAGAGCTTCAACTGCTCCAGCACGATCTCGGTCTGCCGCTCGATCGGCGCCACGACGACCTCGCCTGTTTCGGGATCGAAGGGTGGCAGCCCCGAGACGTAGACCATGCCGCCATGACGCGTGACGACGGAGGCCGGCGCCTTCCAGTGCTCCAGGTAGCCGGAGAGCGGTTCGACACGGACGATCTCTCGCTTCATGGTGGTCCTCACGGCGCTGGCAATGATCATGGGCCAGTGTAACGGCTCAGAACGCTCGCGCATGGCCGAACGCTACGGTCGTGGCCGAAGCGTTGCGGGCCGCGATCTGCTTCCCGCGCGGTGGCCGGAGAGCCATTTCGCTTGACCCATAGCGGGAGTGTGGCCATCTCCGTCCACACTTCAGCACGCGAGTAGCTATGCCCGTCTTCGCCATTCCGTTCCCGATGATCGACCCCGTCGCGGTCCAGCTCGGACCGCTCGCGATCAAATGGTACGGGCTCGCCTATGTCGTCGGGCTCCTGGGCGGCTGGTGGTATGCGCGCCTGCTCGTGGCCAATGACCGGCTCTGGAGCGGGCGGCCGCGGCCGCAGCCGGTCGAGCTCGACGACATGCTGCTCTTCGTCGCCTTCGGCGTCGTGCTCGGCGGCCGCGCCGGCTTCGTGCTGTTCTACGACCTGCCGCGCTATCTCGCGCGGCCGCAGGACATCCTCGCGATCTGGCAGGGCGGGATGTCCTTCCATGGCGGGCTGATCGGCGCGACGCTCGGCCTGTGGCTGTTCGCCAGGCGGCGGGGTTATCCGGCGCTGTCGGTGTTCGACCTCGCGGCCGCGGTGGTGCCGATCGGGCTGTTCCTCGGGCGCATCGCGAACTTCATCAATGGCGAGCTCTGGGGCCGGCCGGCGCCCGATTTCCCCTGGGCGATGATGTTCCCGAACGGCGGGCCGCTGCCGCGCTATCCGAGCCAGCTTTTCGAGGCCTTCTCCGAAGGGCTGCTGCTGTTCGCGCTGGTGAACGTTCTGGTCTGGACGGGCTGGCTGCGCCGGCCGGGCTTCGTCGCGGGCGTCTTCGGCATCGGCTACGCGGTGGCGCGGATCGTCTGCGAGTTCTTCCGCGAGCCCGATCCGCAGCTCGGCTTCCTGTTCGGCACCTCGGTCGATGCGCTCTCGGGCGGCATCACCATGGGCATGCTCCTCTCGCTGCCGGTGCTGCTCATCGGCATCTGGCTGGTGCTGAGGAGCCGGCGCGAGGCGGCGGCGTGAGCCCGCTCGAGGCGGAGCTGGTCCGCCTGATCCGCGACGAGGGGCCCTTGCCCGTCTCGCGCTTCATGGCGCTGGCGCTCGGCCATCCCCGCCACGGCTACTACATGACGCGCGACCCCTTCGGACAGGAAGGCGATTTCACCACGGCCCCCGAGATCAGCCAGATGTTCGGCGAGCTGATCGGGCTCTGGGCCGCGCATCTCTGGCAGGCGATGGGCGCGCCCGCGCGATTCCGGCTCGTCGAGCTGGGGCCGGGGCGCGGCACGCTGATGGCGGATCTGCTGCGCGCGACGCGGATCGTGCCCGGCTTCCACGCGGCGCTGTCGGTGCATCTCGTCGAGACCAGCCCGGTGCTGCGGGCGAAGCAGGCGCAGGCCCTGCGCGGGGCCGGCGCCATCTGGCACGACACGCTCGCGGCAGCGCTCGACGGGCCGGCGATCGTGCTGGCCAACGAGTTCCTCGACGCGCTGCCGCTCGACCAGTTCGCCATGACGGCGGAAGGGTGGCATGAGCGGCTCGTCGGGCTGGATGAGGGCGGGCTCGCCTTCGGGCTCGCCCTCGTCAGGGAGGATTCGCTGAAGATCGCCGCCCCGGTCGGCAGCGTCTTCGAGCAGCCCTTCGCCGCGCTCGACATCGTCACGCAGGTCGCCCGCCATGTCGCGCGCGAAGGCGGCGGCGCGCTGTTCATCGATTACGGTTCCACCCGCTCCGGCTTCGGCGACACGCTGCAGGCGATGAAGCGGCACGCCTTCGTCGATCCTCTCGCCGCGCCGGGCGAGGCGGACCTCACCGTGCATGTCGATTTCGAGCGGATCGGGCAGGCGGCGCTGCAGGCCGGCGCGGCGCTGCACGGGCCGGCGACGCAGCGCGATTTCCTCCTCGCCCTCGGGCTGGCGCAGCGGGCGCAGGCGCTGTCGCGGAAGGCCGATCCGGTGCAGCGCCGGGCGCTCTCGGAGGCCTTCGACCGCCTAGTCGCGCCCGGCGAAACCGGCATGGGCGATTTGTTCAAGGTTCTGGCGCTATCCCATCCCGCCCTGCCGCCGCTGCCCGGATTTGACCTTCATCGGGTGCCAGAGCAGGCCTGATGAGACGCGGGCGCCCGGCGCGGGAGCCCGCCAGACGGGACCACGCCATGTTCATCACCTCCCCGGACCTCGCCGCCGAACCCGGCATCCGCCACGCCTTCTTCACGCGCGAGGGCGGCGTCTCGAGCGGCATCTACGCCTCGCTCAACGGCGGGCCGGGCTCCGCCGACGACCCGGCGGCGGTGCGGGAGAACCGGGCGCGGATGGCGCGGCATCTCCATGTCGGGCCGGACCAGCTCGTGAGCGTCCACCAGGTCCATTCGCCCGACGTCGCGCTCGTCACCGGCCCCTGGCCGGACACCAGGCCGAAGGCCGACGCGATGGTGACGGTTTCCCGGGACGTCGCCCTCGCCGTCTCGACGGCCGATTGCGGGCCGATCCTCTTCGCCGACAGCGAAGCCCGCGTGATCGGCGCGGCGCATGCGGGCTGGAAGGGGGCCTTCGGCGGCGTTCTCGGCGCCACCGTGACGGAGATGGAGAAGCTCGGCGCCAGGCGCGAGCGCATCCTGGCGGTGCTGGGGCCGACCATCAGCGCCGCCGCCTACGAGGTCGGGCCGGAATTCGTCGAGCGCTTCAAGGCGGAGAACGCGACCTATTCCCGCTTCTTCACGGCGTCCGGGCGTCCGGCCCATGCCATGTTCGACCTGCCGGCCTTCATCGCGCTGAAGGCGCGCGAGGCCGGAATCGGCCGCTTCGTCGACCTGTGCCTGTGCACCTATGGCGACGAGAGGCGCTTCTTCAGCTATCGCCGCACCACGCATCGCGGCGAGCCGGATTACGGCCGCCAGATCGCCGCGATCGCGCTCGGCTGAGGCGGATCGGGCCGGCCCCGCGCCGGTCACGCGCGCTCTTGCCGGTCCAACCGCTTGCCGTGGCGCGGCAGAGGGCGCATCCTCGCGACGCGCCGGCCGGAACGCATCGCTTCCTCCGGCGCGCCAGCCTGGGCGATGCTTGTGAGATGCGGGGGCAGCCTTGGAACAGATCCTGATGAATCTCGTCGCCGGTGCGATCGGCGGCAATGCGGCCGGCAAGGCCAGTCCCAGCTTCGATCTCGGGACGCTGGGCAACACGATTTCCGGCCTGGTCGGGGGCGGCGTGCTCGGCCAGTTGATTCCCCTCGTGATTCCGGCGATCAGCGCCGCGGCGCAGGGCGGCAATCTGAGCGTGGGCAGCATCCTCACCAATCTGATCGGCGGCGGCGTCGGCGGCGCGATCCTGACCGCGATCATCGGCGCGGTGAAGAACCGCGCGGCGTGAGGGCATCTCCCCTGCGGCGGCCGGCCGTCCGCCGGCCTTCCGCAGGGCGGGGTTGCGCGCATCGGCGTTGCCCAAGTCGGGGTGGTGCTGCGAAGCTTGGAGCATCGGACTGAATAGCGCATTCAGTCCGATGCTCTCGGCTTTTCGATTTTGCATGGGCTTTTCCCGAAAATCCCCTTCCGTTTTTCGGGCCGATGCCCGAGCCGCTTCCGCTCCGCCTGCAGGTTTCGCCATGCCGCGCTCGCTCCAGTATTATTTCTCGCTGCATTCGCCCTGGACCTATCTCGGCAACGGGCTCTTCCACGAGATCGCGCAGCGGCACGGCATGAGCATCGACTATCGGCCGATGCCGCTGCGCGCGGTCTTCGACGAGACCGGCGGCCTGCCGCTGCCGAAGCGGCATCCTGTCCGCCAGCGCTACCGGCTGGTCGAGCTGCAGCGCTGGCGCGAGCGGCGGGGACTGCCGCTCGTCCTCGAGCCGGCCCATTTCCCGTTCGACCCCTCGCTGGCGGATCGCGTCACCCTCGCGATCGTGGCGGCGGGCCGCAGCCCGGCCGGCTTCATCGCCGATGTGATGGCGGGCGTCTGGGCGCGCGAGGAGGACATGCGCAGCCCCGAAGCGATTCGCGCCTGCATCCTGCGCGCGGGGCTCGATGCCGATGCCCTGCTGGCGCAGGCGGATGGCGCGTCCGTCCGGCGGCGCTATGACGAGACCCTCCCGCAAGCGGTGGAGGCCGGCGTCTTCGGCGCGCCGAGCTATGTCCGCGACGGAGAGGTGTTCTGGGGACAGGATCGGCTGGAACTGCTCGATTCGGCGCTGGCGAGCGGCCGGGCGCCCTACCGCCCGGACGGGGCGGCCTGAGCGCCGTCCGCCCCCTCCTGCCCGACGATGTCCGGGGTGCGCCAGCCGAGATGCTGGCCGGCATCGACGGCGATCATCTGGCCTGTGACCGAGGGGGCGCGGGCGAGATAGAGCACCGCCTCGGCGATCTCGCGCACATCGATGCGGTGGCCGAGCAGGGTCCCCGCCGCCTCCTGCGCGAGGAGTTGCTCGCCGTCATGCGGATTGGCGAAGGTCGGGCCGGGGCCAACCCCGTTGACGCGGATGCGCGGCGCCAGCGCCTGGGCGAGCGTCGTCGTGGCGGCGAGCAGGGCGGCCTTGGTCAGGGTGTAGGAATAATATTGCGGGGTCAGTTTCCAGACGCGCTGGTCGATGAGGTTGACGATCGCTCCGGCGCGCGCCGCCGGCAGGCGATTCGCCAGGGCGCCGGCGAGCAGGGAGGGCGCGCGCAGATTGACGGCGAACTGATGCTCCCAGATTCCGGGGTCGAGCGCGCGGACGTCGTCGACGAGAAAGGTCGCGGCGTTGTTGACCAGCAGCGTGACCGGGCCGAGCGCCGCCTCGGCCGCGGGCAGCAGGGCCTCGACCGCCGCGACATCCGCCAGATCGGCCTGGACGACCGCGGCCTTCGCTCCGGCCCGGGCCAGGCTCTGCGCCAGCGCCTCGGCCTCGTCGCGGTGGCTGCCGTGGTGGATCGCCACGGCGAAGCCGGCGGAGGCCAGCCTCTCGACGATGGCGCGGCCGATTCGCTGCGCCCCGCCCGTCACCAGCGCGACCTCAGCCATCGTCGGGCCGCTTCCCGGCCGGATCCGCGCCCGGCGTGATGCCGGCGTCGCGGCGCAGGCGCCTTTCCCAGTGCTTGGCGGCGCGCAGATAGCGATAGAAGGCGTAGTTCATCGCCGTCATGAAGCCGTAGAGCCCGCGCAGGGCGTGGCGGCGGCCGATATAGGCCTTGACGAAATTCGCCGGGAACTCGGCGATCAGCCGGAAGGCGGAGAGGGTCGCGCCGCGGGCGTCGAGATCGTCCGCCTGCGCGTCGCTATAGGCGTTGAGCTTGTCCATCTGCTCGCCGAGCGAGCGCACGGAGAAGTGGTGGATGGTGCCTTTCAGCCTTCCGACCCGGGTCCCGCGCCGCAGCTCGACGCGGTCATGGACCGGCGAGGGCGAATAGCGCCCCTTCGACTTGCGGTAGAGCCGCACGGGCGCGAGCGTATAGGCGAAGCGATGCGGCGCCTTCTCACCCGGGAAGATCTCCGCGATGCGCAGCTTGTAGGCGTCGGCCGCCGGCTCGCCCGCCGCGAACAGGGCCGCGATCTCGGCGGCGAGATCGGCCGGGAGCACCTCGTCGGCATCGAGGTTGAGCAGCCAGTCATGGCGGCACTGCTCCTCGGCGAAGCGCTTCTGCTGGCCGTAGCCCGGCCAGGGGTTGAAGATCACGCGCGCGCCCAGGGCTTCCGCCACGGCCTGCGTGCCGTCGGTCGAGCCGGAATCGACGACGACGATGTCGTCGCTCAGGGGGCGGGCGGCGGCGATGGTCAGGCCGATCCGGTCGGCTTCGTTCTGCGCGATGATGAAGACGGAAAGAGGCGGCACAGTCTCATTGAACCTCTGGAATTCCAAGGCTTAAGCACGCCTGAACAAGAGCAGCAAGGCGCAGGTCGAAACTTTTCGGGCCGGGGCAGGAACCTTGGAGCAGCCATCGCGTTCCACACCGGGTTCTCCGTGATCGTGCAGGCGCCACCCGCGTTTTATTAGTATTCGATTTACCATGGCGGCTTTCGCGGTTCTGGTTAACCCGGTTTTACCTATTTGAGTTCAGTTATCGCATTCGTGCCGCATTTCTGCCGCGGTCTGCAAGGCAGATGTGTTTCCGGTGCAACAGACAAAGGCGGCGGCTGGTTCTATACAGTCAGCATCGAAATCAACGGCCGGGCTTTCCGGTGACCGCGACGACTAAGGAGTATGTCATGAAGAAGTATCTGCTCGCGAGCGTTGCCGCTCTCGGTCTCATCGCCGCCGGCGCCGCCTCCGCTGCCGACCTGCCGTCGCGCAAGGGCCCGGTCGCGGCTCCGGTCTATATCCCGCCGGTCTTCACCTGGACGGGTTTCTACGTCGGTGCCAACGCCGGCTACGGCTGGGGCAACGTGAACAACAGCTTCGGCGTCAGCGTCGGTGACATCGACGGCTTCGTCGGCGGCGGCCAGATCGGCTACAACTACCAGATGGGTCAGTTCGTCCTCGGACTCGAGGCCGACATCCAGGGCGCCGACCTCTCCAGCGGCAACAACCTGGGTCTGGTTGGCGTCAAGACCGACTACTTCGGCACCGTCCGCGCTCGCGTCGGCGTCGCCTTCGACCGGTTCATGCCCTACGTCACCGGTGGTTGGGCCTATGGCAACGTGAAGACCTCGATCCCGTCGATCGGCTACTCGTCCGACCGTTCGCACACCGGCGGCTGGGCTCTCGGTGGCGGTCTCGAATACGCTGTCACCAACAACCTGATCGCGGGCGTCGAGTACCTCTACGTCGACCTCGGCGAGAAGAACATCCTCGGCGCCGGCACCAAGGTCGGCACGGACTTCTCGGTCGTGCGCGCCCGCCTGAGCTACAAGTTCTGATCCGATCCACATCGGATTTGAGCGACCCGGTGGCCTCGGCCACCGGGTTTTTTGTTGCCGGCGGCCATGTTCCGCCAAGGTGAAGAAAAGCCCGGCGCTCGCGGGAGCGCCGGGCTTTCCTTTCCGCATGGAGGCGATGCCCGCCGGCAGGGCGTGAGACAGCGCGCCGGCAGGCCGATGTTCCGCGGAGCGGCGGCAGGCGCCTCAGCTCTTCACGCGCGTGCTCTCGAAAGCGGGGATTCGCGCCGCGAAATCGTCGAGCCAGGCGACGAGACGGGGGTGGCCTGCCCGCCAGGTTCCGGCGAAGCGCAGGTCGAGATAGCCGAGCGCGCAGGCGAGCGCGATCTCGCCGATTCGCGGGGCGCCGTCGAAGCGCGGCGGCTCGGCCTCCAGCACGGCGAGCGCGCGCGAAACCTTTCCGCCCTGATGCGCCAGCCAGTCGGCGTTGCGTCCCTCTTCCGGCCGGAACCGGGCTTCGTAGACCTGCAGCAGCGCCGCGTCGCAGATGCCGTCGGCGAGCGCCTGCAGGCGGAGCTGGGCGAAGCGCTCCTGCCCGGCGGGGATGAGCTTTCCGCCGCCGGCGAGGAAGTCCAGATAGTCGACGATCACCCGCGAATCGAACAGCGTCGTGCCGTCCTCCAGCACGAGGGCCGGGATCTTGCCCAGCGGATTCTGCTGGCGCAGCGGCTCGGACGGGTCGGTCGTGTCGGCGACGACGATCTCGATGCGGTCCATCAGCCCGAGGACGAGGGCCGCGATCTTGACCTTGCGGCCGAAGGGCGAGGCGGGTGAGGAGCGCAGGACGAGCATCGATGGGAACTCCCGGAGGGGAAGGGGAAGGACGATCAGCCGTCGGGGCGGATCGGCTCGCATAGATAGCGCGGCCGCTGCCCCTGCGCGAGGCGTTCGGTCAGGGCGGGCAGCAGCAATTCGGCTTCCTCGGCGAGCTTCCAGGGCGGGTTGGCGATCAGCAGCCCGGTGGCGCCGAGACCGCCGGCCGCTTCCGGCCGGTCGACGTCGATCTCCAGCCGCAGCAGGCGGCCGATACCGGCGTCGAGCACATCGTCGACCATCGCCGCGGCGGCGCGCCGGTCCTTCAGCGGATACCAGAGCATGTAGATGCCGGTCGGCCATTTGCGATGCGCGGCGACGAACTGGGCCGTCAGCGTCGCGAATTCGTCCTTCTCCTCGAAGGGAGGGTCGATCAGCACCAGGCCGCGGCGTTCCTTGGGCGGGATATTGGCGCGCAATGCCGTCCAGCCGTCGATCGCCAGGGCCTTGCAGCGCGAATCGCGGGCCAGAACCTCGGCGAGCCTGCGATAGGTCGGCGGGTGGAGCTCGGCCGCGATCAGGCGGTCGAAGGGCCGCATGGCGTGGCGGCAGAACCAGGGCGAGCCGGGATAGGCATCGGGCCCGTACGCGGAGCGGATGGCGGCGAGCGCGGCGCGATAGGGGGCGAGCAGGGGCTCGGCCGCGGCCGATAGCGGCGAGCGGTCGAGGCGCGCCACGCCGTCCTTCCATTCATGGGTCCGCGACGCCTCCTCCGAGCCGAGATCGTAGCGCCCGACCCCGGCATGGGTGTCGATCGCGCGATAGGGCGTCGGCTTGGCGTCGAGATGCAGGAGAATGCGCGCGAGCACGGCGTGCTTGAGCACATCGGCGAAATTTCCGGCGTGGAAGCCGTGGCGATAGTTCATGCGCCGCTTCTAGACCATAACCGGCCGCGGGAGCGAGCGCGGCGTCAGCGTGGGGCGAGGACGGTCAGCGAGCGCGCGCGGCAGCCGGAACGGTCGACTTCCGGGCAGCTCCGGAAGCCGCGCAGATCCTTGCTGAAGCAGATGCGGACCTCCTGGAGCATGCCGCGCCGGCATGAGACCGACATCATGTCGGTGCGCAGGCCGGGATTGGCGGCGACGAAGGCACGTTCGAGATCGAGCACCGTCCAGCTCCTTTCGCCGTCGGTCCCGGCGAGGGCCGGCGGGATCGCGACCCTGTCGCGGGCGCGGCGAACGTCGCGGAAATAATCGGCGGGGCTGGAGCCGGTGCAGGTGCCGTGCTTGCGCCATTCGTAGCGGGCGAGGCCTTGGCTCGGATAGACGCCTTCGGCCTCCGCCATGGCCAGGCGCGAGGGCGAGCGATTCGCGGAGGAGCAGTCGCTCGGATAGCCGCGCTCATATTGCGGCCACAATCCATGGACGACGAAGCCCAGCCCGTTGCCGGCGTTGCATTGCTCACGGTTGCGCGAGCGGTCGCCGTCGAGCTCGCAGAAGCCCGGAGACCAGGACAGCGCCAGCACGTAGAAATCGAAATTCCCCGCCGGAGCGCCACCCCCGCGGCCGAAACCGAAGCCGAAGCCCTGCGCCTGGGACGGGCCGGCGAGGCAGAGCCAGGTCAGGGCCGCGACGGCCAGGCGCCGGAGCATCGGGCGCGGCTCAGGGGCGGGCCATCTTGCAGTCGGGCGCGTAGGAAAGCTCGCGATCGAGCCCGGCGACGCACCAGTTGACGTTCCAGGTCATGCCGAAGAGGCCGAGATTCTCCCGGACCGAGTAGTCGACGCGGTGATAGACGCCGTTGTTCAGCATCAGCCGTGCGGTGCAGAAGCGGCGCGGGATCATGTCGTCGCCCCAGGGGCGGTAGCCGATCTGCGCGATCCGGTCGTAGGAGAGCGCCTGCAACGGCCCCCAATAGGTCGATTCGCGCGAATTGAACCAGCTCGTCAGCTCCGAGAGCACGGCCGGGTCGGTGCAGCCCGGCAGGTCGCCATACATCGGCACGATGCGTTCCTCGGCGCGGTCGGGCGGCGCGACATGGCGGCGGCCGGCAGCTTCGGCATGGGCGAAGCCGGCCAGGCAGGCGAGCGAGACGAGGGCGGTGCGGATGAAAGCGCGGCGCATGGAATCGGGCCTCTTAAAGGCGAATGCGAGTTGCGCTTACGATGGCGGTCCGCCCGCCGGGGGTCAAGGCGCGCCGTTACGGCACGGCGTCGCCCGGCGCTGGCTGTGGCATTTCGGCCCGGTTCGGCCCTGCGCGCGGCGCCGGTCGCGACCGGCACGGGACAGGGTGGCGGGACGGCGGCGGATCGGCGACAGTCGCGGCGACGAAGGAGGTCACATGGACGATTGCTTCGACGACCCGGCGAGCCGCATCGCGGACGACGCCACGCTGCGCGCGCATATCGGCGCCGTGAGCCCGGTGGTGCAGCACAAGGTGTTCGACCGGCTCGACCACTTCTGCCGCGACTTCATCGCGCTTTCGCCCTTCCTGGTGCTGGCGAGCAGCGACGGCGCGGGCGGCGTGGATGCGAGCCCGCGCGGCGACGCCCCCGGCTTCGTGCGCGTGCTCGACGATCGCACCCTGCTCATTCCCGATCGCAGGGGCAACAACCGGGTCGACAGCTTCGGCAATGTCGTCGCCTCGCCCGGGATCGGCATCGTCTTCATGGTGCCGGGCATCAACGAGACGCTGCGGGTCAACGGCAAGGCGCGGGTGACGCGGGACGCGGCGCTGCTGGAGCCCTCGACGGTGCAGCAGCGGCCGCCGCTGACCGGCTTCCTGGTCTCCGTCGAGGAAGCCTATTTCCATTGCGGCAAGGCGCTGATCCGCTCGAAGCTGTGGGACCCCGCGGCGCAGGTGCCGCGCCACAGCTTCCCGACGCTCGGCCGCATCGTCGCCGAGCAGACCAGGCTGGTCGAGGCGGGCGAGGCCGACCGCAACCTGGAGGAGGGCTATCGCAGCCGCCTTTATTGAGAGGCGGCCCGGCGCCGCAGCGGGATCAGACCTTTTCGACGGCCGGCCGGGCCGATGCCGGGCCCTGGCGCGGCGCGGCCGGGGGCGTCGCCGGAAGGCGGCCTCCTTCCAGGCGCGCCGAGCGCCGCTCCAGCAGGATCAGCGCCAGCCCGGCGACGACGATCAGGGCGGCGCCGCAGAGCATCGTCAGCGTGGGCCAGTCGCCGAAGAACAGCCAGCCGAAGAGCAGCGCCCAGATGATGAAGGTGTACTGATAGGGCGCCACCACCGAGGCCTCGGCGAGCTTGAGCGAGCGCGTGACGCAGAGATGGCCGAGCAGGGCGACGATGCCGAGCAGGGCGAGCAGGCCGAAGTCGCGCAAGGTGGGCGTCACCCAGCCGAAGGGCAGGAGCGCGAGGCCGAGCAGGAGCGAGCCGAAGGTCTGCCAGGCGACCAGCGTGACGTCGGGCGTGCCGCGCAGCTTGCGCCCGGCGATCAGCAGCCCGGCGAAGAGGAGGCTGCCGGCGAGCGCCAGCAGCGCCGGGGGCGAGAAGCTCGCGCCCGAGGGGGCGAGCGCCAGCGCCACGCCGAGGAAGCCGAGGCCCGCCGCCGCCCAGCGGGCGGGCTCGACTTTCTCGCCGAGCAGCAGCGCCGCGAGCAGCACCGCCCAGACGGGAGCGGCCATCCATAGGGTCATGGTGTCGGCCAGCGGCAGATAGACGACGCAGACATAGAAGAGCGTCGATTCGCTCGCGCCGATCGCGACGCGCAGCCATTGCAGCCCCGGGCGCTCCGGCCGCAGCGTCCGGCGCAGGCCCTGCTTCAGGATGAAGGGCGCAAGCACGAGAAGCGCCGCGGCGCTGCGCACCAGCATGAGCTGGCCCGGCGTGTAGGTCGAGACCAGCCATTTGCCCATCACGTCGTTGAGCGAGAACAGCAGGATGCCGAACAGCATCGTGGCGATGCCGAGCAGGGAGGCGTTGCGGGCGGTCATGACGGCTGGCGGTTCCTCGGGAACCCTCCACTGGCCCGGCCCGCCGCGGCTGGCAAGTCCCGCGCGGGAGGGGGCGTCATGCGGTCAATAATTTAACGATTGACTTAATTAAGTGAAACGTTAATTATTGGCCATGGATCAGTTTGCCGCCCTCGCCGAACCGACGCGCCGCCAGATCGTGGAGATGCTGGGGGAGGGACCGCTGGCCGCCGGCGAGATCGCGGCGCGGTTCAGGATCAGCGCCCCCGCCGTCTCGCAGCATCTCAAGGTGCTGAAGGAGGCGGGGCTGGTGCGGGTCGAGGTCGCGGGCCAGAGGCGGATCTACAGCCTCGACACAGCCGGCCTCGACGCCTTCGAGAGCTGGGTGCGCAAGGTGCGCGGCTTCTGGAACGCGCGTCTCGACCTGCTGGAGACGGAGCTGGGCAAGCCCGAAGCGGAAGAGGGAGAATGACGATGAGCGCGTATGGCGTTGTTCTGGAAAGCGGGGCGGTGCGCTTCGAGCGGCTGCTGCCGGGCCCGATCGAGCGGGTCTGGGCCCATGTCACCGAAGGCGACAAGCGGTCGAAATGGTTCTGCGGGGGCGAGGTCGAGCCGCGGGTCGGCGGCAGCGTCGCGCTGTTCTTCAAGCATTCGCAGATCACCGACGAGCCGCCGCCGGAAAGCGCCCGCGAGATGAACGACCGGGGCAAGCTGATGGCGGGCACGGTGACGGCCTGGGAGCCGCCGCACCGCTTCGCCTTCAACTGGATCGGGATGGGAGAGCCGGATTCGGACGTCGAGTTCGTGCTGTCGCAGGTCGGCGACAAGGTCCGGCTGGTGCTGACGCATCGGCGGCTGGCGACGCGGAGCCGGATGGCGCTGGTCTCCAGCGGCTGGCACCTGCATCTCGGCCTGCTGGAGGACCTGCTCGCCGGGGCGCCGCCGCGCGGCTTCTGGTCGGTGCATCAGCGGCTCGAGGCGGAATATGCCGAGCGCCTGAAGGATGCGCCGGTCTGAGCGGCGCGGTACCGTCGCGGAAGGTCCGGCCTGCGCCGGGCCTTTTCGCTCGGATGGGGCTATGCCGGCGAGGGCGCGGCCTGGGCACGCCGCTGGCGCAGGACATCGGCGATGAAGAGGCGCGAGAGCGCGTGGTAGAGCGGCTCGCGCGTGATCAGCCGCGCCGTGCCGTAGCCCAGCACCGAAGCGGCCATCAGCGCGATGACGTTGTCGTGGTTCCCGGTCATTTCGAGGATGATGACGAAGGCCGTCATCGGCGCCTGGACGACGCCGGAGAAGTAGCCGGCCATGCCCAGCAGGGCGGCAAGCCCGATCGGCGAGCCGAGCAGGTGCCCGAGCGTGCTGCCGAGACCGGCGCCGACCGAGAGGGAAGGCGCGAACAGGCCGCCGGGAATGCCGGAGACGGAGGAGGCGAGGCTCGCCAGGAACTTCGCCAGGAAGAAGGAGGCCGGCAGCGGCGCGCCCTCGATGGCGCCGCGCGCCTGCGCGTAGCCGGTGCCGAAGGTCATGCCGCCGGTGAGGACGCCGACCACGGCGACGAGGCCGCCGGCGAGCACCGCGACGATCAGCGTGCGCGCCAGCGGCGTCCTTCCCCGCCAGCGGCGGATGCGCCGGGTCAGCCCGACCATGAGGCTGCTGAAGCAGGCGCCGAAGCCGCCGCCGATGACGCCGCAGCAGAGAACGAGCAGGCCGTCCCGCTTCAGCTCGGCGGTGGCGTGGGTGACGCCGAAATAGGTGTAGTTCCCGACGATGGCGAGCGAGGCGAGGCCGGCGATGATGACCGCCGAGAGCACGATGCCGTTGGTGCGGGCCTGGTAGGTCCGGCTCATCTCCTCGATGGCGAAGACGATGCCGGCGAGCGGCGTGTTGAAGGCGGCGGCGATGCCTGCGGCGGAACCGGCCAGGATCAGTCCCCGCGCCTGGGCCATGCCGCCCCAGCGGGCCGCCTGCAGCATGATCGAGGCGCCGACCTGCACCGTGGGGCCCTCGCGGCCGATCGAGGCGCCGCAGAGCAGGCCGAGCACGGTCATGACGATCTTGCCGGCGGCGATCCGCAGCGACAGGAAGCCGGAGCGCTCGGCGTCGTCGCGCAGATGGCGCGCAGCGATCGCCTGCGGAATGCCGCTGCCCTGCGAGCCCTGGACGAAGCGCGCCGCGACGAAGGCGCACAGGCAAAAGCCAAGCGGCGTCACCAGCAGCGGCAGGAAGCGCAGCCCGTCCTGCCGTGTCGCCACCAGGGAGAACAGATGCTGCGCCCCGTCGGCGAGCCGGGCGAAGCCCGCGCTGACGATGCCGATCGCCAGCGCACCGAGCCAGAAGACCAGCCGCTGCCGCCAGTAGCGCGGCGTGACGACCAGGGCGCGGGAACGCCGGAGCAAGCGCATTCTGCCTGGGCGGGCCATCTCGTCCATTCTCCGGGAGCCGATCGCGACGCAACCGGCTATAGCATCCGCCGAAAAACCGAATCCACCGCCGGGATGCCCGGCTGCGGCCGCGGCGCGTCGATTTCGCGGAGTCCGGCTCCGTGCCGGGCCGGGGATCGGCCTACAGGCTGGCCGCGGCGCGCGCGGCCTGGTCGTACTGGCCGGAGAGCGAGCGCATGACGGCGGCGATCTCCGACAGGCGGGCCGGGTCTGCGCCGGCGGCGCGGACGGATTTGACCAGAAGCTGCTCGCGGATCTGCGCGTAGCGCCGGCAGGCTTCCTCTCCGGCCGGCGTGACCTCGACCGTCTTCTCCTTGCCCTTGCGGCTGCCCTTGAGCAGCTTCAGCCGTTCGAGCTTCTTGAGCGAATAATTCACCAGATGCGTGTCCTCGATGTTGAGGACGAGGCAGATATCGGCGAGCCGCTTGGCCTTGCCGCGATGATTGACGTTGTGCAGCACCAATACGTCGAGCGGCGAGAGATCGGGTATGCCGGCCGCCGCCATGCCGCGCACGATCCAGCGCTGGAAAGCGTGCACCGTCATGCTCAGCGCGAACTCGAACTCCGACAGGGCCGGCAGCGCCCCGGAGGCGAGATGGCCGGAGGAGACGATCGGTCCGAGCGTGTCGGGCAGCGGAGACTGGGACATGGCTGAGGCTCGCGTCATTCCAGGGCCGGCGCCTGGCGCCGACCCGGGAATCTCTGGTCGGGGGATGGCCGGCTCAAGGCCGACCATGACGAGCGGCGAGGGCCGTTGCTGGAGGCTTGCGTCTCACATCTTCTTATAGGCGTCGATGATCGCCTGGCCGTCGGCGCCGGCCTTCTTCAGCCAGTCGGCGGTCAGCGTCTCGCCGGCCTTCTTGAAGCCGGCGGCGAGCTCCGGCGAGGGCGCCTGGACCTTCATGCCCTTGGCCTTGAGCTGGTCGAGATACCAGCCGGACTTCTCCTGCCACATCTTCCAGCCGCGCTCCTCGGCGGCGGCGGCGGCCTTCAGGATCGCGTCCTGCGTCGCCTTGTCGAGCGCGTTGAAGGCGGCCTTGTTGACGAAGGTGGCGTCCTTCGGGATCCAGGCCTGCACGTCGTAGAAATGGTCGAGCGTCTCCCAGACCTTGGAATCGTAGCCGGTGCCGCCCGACGACATGAAGGAGTTGACGACGCCGGTCGCCAGCGCCTGCGGCAATTCGGCCGCCTGGATCGTCACCGACTGCATGCCGAGCAGTTCGCCAAGGCGCGCCGTGCCGACATTGTAGGCGCGCCATTTCAGCCCCTTCATGTCCTCGACCGTGTTGATGTCCTTCTTGGCGTAGACGCCCTGCGGCGCCCAGGGCACCATGAAGAGCAGCTTGATGCCCTGCGCGTCGAGCTTCTTCTCGATCGCCGGCTTCGAGGCGTCGTAGAGCTTCTTCGCATCGGCGAAGCTGGTCGCCAGGAAGGGCACGACGTCGATGCCGTAGACCGGGTCCTCGTTCTCGTGGAGCGACATCAGGATCTCGCCCATCTGCGCCTGCCCGCTCGCGACGGCGCGCTTGATCTCCGGCGCCTTGAACAGGACGGCGTTGGCGTGGACGGTGATCTGGAGCTTGCCGCCGGTCGCCGCCTCGACGTCCTTGGCGAAGAGGACGAGGTTTTCCGTGTGCGGGTTGTCGGACGGGTAGGCGTTCGGCAGGTTCCACTTGGTCTGCGCGGCGGCCGGCATGGCGAAGGCGAGCAGGCTGGCGCCGCAGGCGAAAGCCGCCGCCGTCAGAGTTCTGCGATTGATCATGATGTCGTCCCCTCTCCGTTGATTGCGTTGGTCGTCAGTCCGGGAAAGCGAGCTTCGGCAGATAGAGCACGATTTCCGGAAAGGTCGTGATGATGATGACGGCGACGTTGAGCAGAAGGAAGAAGGGGAAGGCCGCTTTCGCGACGGTCCAGGTGTCCTTGCCGCTCATGTTCTGCAGCACGAACAGGTTGAAGCCGACCGGCGGGGTGATCTGCGCCATCTCGACATGGATGACGAGGTAGACGCCGAACCAGACGAGGTCGAAGCCGGCCTCCTTGACCATCGGCAGGACGATCACGGCGGTCAGCACGATCATCGAGATGCCGTCGATGAGGCAGCCGAGGATGATGTACATGCAGGTCAGCGCCAGCACGAGCATGTGCGGCGAGAGGTTCTGGCCCTTGACCCATTCCGCCAGCGCCGCCGGGATGCCGGTATAGGCCATCGCCGCGGTGCAGAAGGCGGCGCCGGCCAGGATCAGCATGATCATGCAGGTCAGCCGCGTCGCGCTCATCACGCTTTCGAAGAAGGTCTGCCAGTTCAGCGTGCCGCTCCACCAGGCCAGGAAGAGCGCGCCGGTCACGCCCCAGGCGGCGCATTCGGTCGCGGTCGCGAAGCCGAGGATCAGCGAGAAGAAGACAGCCGCGATCAGCACCAGCACCGGCATCAGCTTGGCCGACTGGCGCAGTTTCTCGCGGAAGGGCAGGGCCGGGTCGCGCGGCGGCGACTTGCCCGGGTTCAGCAGCGACCAGACGATGACGTAGCCCATATAGAGCGACATCACGACGAGGCCGGGCAGGAAGCCGCCGAGGAAGACCTGCAGCACGGAGACGTTGGCGGTGACGGCGTAGACCACCATCGGGATCGAGGGCGGGATCAGCAGCCCGAGCGTGCCGGACCCGGCGAGGGTCCCGAGGCTGAGGCGCTCGTCATAGCCGCGCTTCTTCAATTCCGGCAGCGAGATCTTGCCGATGGTGGCGACGGTGGCGGCCGAGGATCCCGACACAGCGGCGAAGATGCCGCAGCCGATGATGTTGGTGTGGATCAGCCGCCCCGGCAGCCATTGCAGCCAGGGCGAGAGGCCCTGGAACATCTGGGCGGAGAGGCGGGTGCGGAACAGGATCTCGCCCATCCAGATGAAGAGGGGCAGCGCGGCCAGCGTCCAGGAGGCGGAGGCGCTCCAGATCGTCGTCGCCAGCACCTGCCCGATCGGCACGTCGGTAACGAGGATCATCGCGAGCAGGCCGACGAGGCCGAGGCCGACCGCGATCCAGACGCCGCTGGCGAGGATGACGACCAGGAAGCCGAGCAGGGTGACCGAGAGAATGGGCAGGCTCATCGGCTCAGACCCCGCCGCCCTGCGCGACGCGCTCGATCAGCTCCTCGGTCGTCTGCGCCGGCTCGGGCTCGTAGCTCGGCCGGCCGCCGCGCGCCACGATGAGCCATTCCTCCGCGATGGCGACGAGCAGGATCGCGAGCCCGACGACCATGCCGCTCTGCGGAATCCACAAGGGCACGGAGATCACGCCGGTCGACATGTCGAAGAAGCGCCAGGAATCATAGGCGAGCCGGCCAGCCTGCCAGGTGAAATAGGCGATGAAGGCGGCGGCGACCGTCAGGGCGGTCAGCTCAGCGCCCCGCCGCCTGCGTCCGTGCAGGCGCTCGAGCAGCAGCCCGACGCGGATCATCTCGCCCCTCTTGAAGGTGTGGGCGAGGCCGAGAAAGGCCATCGCCACCAGGGACCAGGCCGTGAAGTCGTCGCCCGAGGGCACATTGAGGTTGATCTGGCGCCCGATGGACAGCAGCATCATCAGCCCGAAGATGACGATCAGAAACAATCCAGCGAGGTACCCGGCGGCAAGGTAAAGCAGGTCGAGCGTCCGGCGGATCATCGCGGCGCTGCTCCCTGTACGCCGGGGCACGCGCCCCTGGTTGTCAGGACCCTTCGCATCGTCGCATCCTCCGCCTTCCGCCGGTGAGGCCCCTCAGCCTTCTTCCAGCATAATTGCGATCGTAGCCGGCGAAATCTCCTTGTCAACACAACATCGACGATTTATCGATGAAATGTCGGCATCGGTGCCGCCAGAAAAAATTGGGGAGAGGTTCCGATGGCGGCGCGCTGGGATTTCTGGATCGATCGTGGCGGCACCTTCACCGACGTGATCGGCCGTGATCCGTCAGGCAATCTCCATGCCAGGAAGCTGCTTTCGGAGAATGCCGCAGCGTATCGCGACGCCGCCGTGCAGGGCATCCGCGACCTTCTCGGCCTGAAGGCCGGCGAGCCGATCCCGGCTGGGACGGTCGGGGAGGTGCGCATGGGCACCACCGTCGCCACCAACGCCCTGCTCGAGCGCAAGGGCGACCGGACGCTGCTGGTCACCACAAAAGGATTCCGCGACGCGCTGCGCATCGGCTACCAGGCCCGGCCCGACATCTTCGCCAAGCGGATCGTCAAGCCCGAACAGCTCTATGAGGACGTGCTCGAGGTCGAGGAGCGCGTGCTCGCCGACGGCACGGTCGAGAGCGGGCTCGACGAGGCGGCGCTGCGCGCCGCGCTGCAGGTGCAGTACGATGCCGGTTTCCGCGCCGTCGCCATCGTCTTCATGCACGGCTATCGCTATACGGCGCATGAGCAGGCGGCCGCCCGCATCGCCCGCGCCATCGGCTTCCCCCAGGTCTCGGTCAGCCACGAGGTTTCGCCGCTGATCAAGCTGGTCGGGCGCGGCGACACCGCCGTGGTCGACGCCTATCTCTCGCCGATCCTGAGCCGTTATGTGAGCCAGGTCTCGGAGGAGCTCGACGTTGCCCGCACCGGGGCGCGTTTGATGTTCATGATGTCCTCCGGCGGGCTCACCGCCGCCGATCTCTTCCAGGGCAAGGACGCCATCCTCTCCGGCCCGGCCGGCGGCGTGGTCGGCCTCGCCGAGACCGGCCGCTCGGCCGGCTTCGACAAGGTCATCGGCTTCGACATGGGCGGCACCTCGACCGACGTCGCCCATTTCGACGGCGCCTATGAGCGCGCCTTCGAGACGGAGGTTGCCGGCGTGCGCATGCGCGCGCCGATGATGCTGATCCATACGGTCGCGGCCGGCGGCGGCTCGATCCTGCATTTCGACGGCGCGCGCTTCCGCGTCGGCCCGGATTCGGCCGGCGCCAATCCGGGGCCCGCCGCCTATCGCCGCGGCGGGCCGCTCGCCGTGACCGACGCCAATGTCATGGTCGGCAAGCTGATCCCGTCGCATTTCCCCGCCATCTTCGGGCCGAAGCAGGATGAGCCGCTCGACGTCGACATCGTCCGCAACAAATTCGCGGTGCTCGCGGCGGAGGTCGGGGACGGCCGCTCGGCCGAGGACGTCGCCGACGGCTTCATCCAGATCGCCGTCGCCAACATGGCCGAGGCGATCAAGAAGATCTCGGTGCAGCGCGGCTATGACATCACCCGCTATGCGCTGAACTCCTTCGGCGGCGCCGGAGGACAGCATGCCTGCCTCGTGGCCGATGCGCTCGGCATCAGGACGGTGCTGCTGCATCCTTTCTCCGGCCTGCTTTCGGCCTACGGCATGGGTCTCGCCGAAATCCGCTCGACCCGGACGGCGGCGCTCGACGTGCCGCTCGATGCCGGGGCGAAGCAGGCGATCGAGACGCTGGCCGGCGGGCTCGCCGCCGAGACGCGCGCGGAGGTCGCGGGGCAGGGCGTGGCGGAGGGCGACATCGCCATCCATATCCGCGCCCATATCCGCTATGCCGGCACCGACACCGCCATCGCCGTGCCGGCCGGAACCCGCGCCGCGATGCAGGAGGCCTTCCAGGCGGCGCACAAGGCCCGCTTCGGCTTCATGGACGAGACCAAGGCGCTGGTCGTCGAGGCGGTCGAGGTCGAGGCGGTCGGCGGCGGGGCGAGGTTCGAGGAGGCGGCGGCCGGCGAGGCGCCGGGAACGCCGGAGGCGGCGGAGCGCACGCGCTTCTTCTCCAAGGGGCAGTGGCACGACGCGGCGGTGGTGAAGCGCGAGGCGATGAAGCCCGGCCAGAGCGTCGCTGGCCCCGCCATCATCATCGAGCCGAACCAGACCGTGGTGGTCGAGCAGGGCTGGAGCGCCAGGCTCACCGCCAAGGATCATCTCGTGCTGACCCGCACCGAGGCGCTGGTGCAGCAGGCCGCGATCGGCACCAGGGCAGACCCGGTGATGCTCGAGATCTTCAACAACCTGTTCATGTCGATCGCCGAGCAGATGGGCGTGACGCTGCAGAACACCGCCTATTCGGTGAACATCAAGGAGCGGCTCGACTTCTCCTGCGCGGTCTTCGACCAGACCGGCGCGCTCGTCGCCAATGCGCCGCACATGCCGGTGCATCTCGGCTCGATGGACCGCTCGGTCGAGACGGTGATCGCCAACAATCCGGTGATCCGGCCCGGCGACGTCTATTGCCTGAATGCCCCCTATAATGGCGGCACGCATCTGCCCGACATCACGGTCTGCACCCCGGTCTTCGATGCCGAGGACAGGGACATCCTGTTCTGGGTGGCGAGCCGTGGCCACCATGCCGATGTCGGCGGCACGGCGCCGGGCTCGATGTCGCCGCTGGCGACCAATATCGAGGAAGAGGGCGTCTATATCGACAATTTCAAGATCGTCGACCAGGGCCGCTTCTGCGAGGAGGAGCTGGTCAGGCTCCTCACCGGCGCGCGCTATCCGGTGCGCAACGTCGTGCAGAACGTCAACGACCTCAAGGCGCAGATCGCCGCCAACGAAAAGGGCGTGGCGGAGCTGAGGAAGATGATCGGCTCCTTCGGGCTCGACGTGGTGCAGGCCTATATGGGCCATGTCCAGGACAACGCCGCCGAGAGCGTGGCGCGGTTGCTGACCCGGCTGCACGATGCCGAGTTCACCTATCCGATGGACCAGGGCTGCGCGATCAAGGTGAAGATCACCATCGACCGCGAGAAGCGCGAGGCGACGGTCGATTTCACCGGCACCTCGGAGCAGCGGCCCGACAATTTCAACGCGCCGGCGCCGGTGACGCGCGCCGCCGTGCTCTATGTCTTCCGCGTCATGGTCGACGACGCGATCCCGATGAATGCCGGCTGCCTCAGGCCGATCCGGATCGTCGTGCCGGAGGGGACGATGCTCAGCCCGCGCTACCCGGCGGCGGTGGTGGCGGGCAATGTCGAGGTCTCGCAGGCGGTGACGAACACGCTGTTCGGCGCGCTTCAGGCGATGTCCTGCTCGCAGGGCACGATGAACAATCTCACCTTCGGCAACGACCAGTACCAGTATTACGAGACGATCTGCTCGGGCTCGCCGGCCGGGCCCGGCTTCGACGGCACCTCGGGCGTGCATGTCCACATGACCAATTCGCGCCTGACCGACCCGGAGATCCTGGAGACGCGCTTCCCGGTCGTGCTGGAGGATTTCCACATCCGCCCCGGCTCCGGCGGCAAGGGCGAATGGACGGCTGGCGACGGCACCAGCCGCACCATCCGCTTCCTGAAGACGATGGATTGCGCGATCCTCGCCTCGCATCGCAAGGTCCGCCCCTTCGGCGTGAAGGGGGGCGAGCCGGGCGAGGTCGGCAGGACGCTGGTGCGGCGGCTCTCGGGCGCGGTCGAGGAACTGAAGCCCTCCGACCAGACCCTGCTCCAGGCCGGCGAGGCGGTGACGGTGATCACGCCCACGGCCGGCGGCTACGGCAGGCCCAGGTGACGAAGGCGCGGCGCCGGCCGCTCTGGAAACCGCGGCCCCGCGGGCATAGCTGGGAATCGTCCTCAAGGAGATCCGCATGCCCCAGACCTGGATGATCACCGGCGCCAATCGCGGCATCGGGCTTGCCGTCACGACCGAACTCCTGCGCCGGGGCGACCATGTCGTCGCCGCGGCGCGCGACCCGCGGGCGAAGGCGCTGGCGCAGCTCGCCGCCGCGCATCCGGGCCGGCTCACGCCGCTTGCGCTCGACGTCACCTCGGATGAGAGCGTCGCCGCTGCCAGGGCGGCGCTCGCGGGCCGCGCCATCGACGTGCTGCTCAACAACGCCGGCGTCTACGGCCCGCGCGATCGTCAGAGCGGCCTCGATGTCGATTTCGACGCCTGGCGCGAGGTCTTCGAGGTCAATGTCTATGCGCCGCTCAGGGTGGCGCAGGCCTTCCTGCCCAATGTCGAGGCCGGGCAGGGCCGCAAGATCGCGACGATCACCAGCCGCATGGGCTCGATCGGCGCCAATCCGAGCGGCGCGCTGATCTACCGCTCCTCGAAGGCGGCGGTGAACATGACGATGGTGGTGTTCGGCAACGCCGTCAGGGCGAGGGGCGTCGCCGTATTGCTGTTCCATCCCGGCTGGGTCCAGACCGATATGGGCGGAGGCGGTGCCGACATCGCGCCGGCCGAAAGCGCCGCCGGCCTGATCCGCACCATCGACGCCTCGGGCATGGCGCAGACCAACAGCTTTCGCGACTACAGGGGCGAGCCGATCGCCTGGTGAGGCCGGCGACGCCCCGCCGGGGCCGGGGCGAGCGTGCCGGGGCCCGCCGCGCTTGCGGCGTCAGCGCGCGATGCCGTCCAGGAACCCCGTCAGCCGGTCGAGCGCCTGGCGCCCCTCCGACCGGTCGAGATCGAACTGGTATTCGTGCGGCAGCTTCGGCTCGGCCTCGGGCGGGAAGAACAGCGTCTCGACCCTGACGCCGCGGTCGCGCAGCGCCTGCGCCATCGCCGCCGATTGCGGCGCCAGCGGATCGTCGTTGCCGACCGACAGGAAGCTCGGCGGAAAGGCCTCGGTGACGTAGCGCGGCACGGCGGCCTCGGTGATCCGGCCGCTCTCCAGCGGGTTGGCGCTGCCGAAATAGGCGAAGAGCACCGACCGGACCAGGCCGCCGAAAGGCCCTGTGAAGGTGAAGGCCGTCGGGTCGAAAACCCCGCAGAACAGCACGGTGGCCTTGAGCCGGCCCGGTTCGATGGCGGGGCGCAGGCCGAGCAGCGTCGCATAATCCGCGCCGGTCAGGCCGGCGGCGAGCTGGGCGGCGATATGCGCTCCCGCGGAATCGCCGGCGAGCACGATAGCGCCGGCGTCGATGCCGAGCCGGCCGGCTTCCCGCTCCAGGAAGCCGAGGGCCGCGTTCGCCTGCAGCACTGGCGTCGGGTAGCGCGCGGCAGGGGCGCGACTGTAGCCGACCGCCACGGCCGCGTAGCCCTTGCCGGCGAGGATCTCGAGATAGGGCGCGACATCCCGCCGGTCGCCGCCGACGAAGCCGCCGCCATGGAACCAGACCAGCGTCGGCCGCCCCGGCCGGGCTCCGTCCGGCGGCAGATAGAGATCGAGCCGCTCGTCGGCGCCCGCGCCATAGGCGATGTCGCGCTGCGCGCGGATGCCGGCCGGGACGTGCCTGGCCAGGGCCTCGCCGGTCTTCGAGGCGCCATAGGCGAAGATGCCCCGTACCAGCAGCGCCGAAGGCCAGGGCGAGAGCGCGAAAGCCGCGTAGACGGCGAAGGCGACGCCGAGGCAGAGCAGGAGGATTCGGATCGCGCGCGGTTTCATGGGCGGACGCTATCGCATCGGCCGGCAAAGGGGAATCCGCGGCCGGCGAGAAACGGCGCGATAACAAGGGGATAGATCGGAGCCTGCAAAGGCGGCCGTGGCTGCGCGGCAGAGGCCGGCCGCGCGCCGCGGGCCCTCTGCGATGGACCTCGTCGGGCAGGAGCGGGATATTTCGCCTATTTCCTGGCTAAATAACTGAATCCTTTTCTTTTTTCTGCCCCGTTAACCGCTCGTTTGGGTGCATCGGCGAAACAGGGCCGGGCTACGGACGGGAACGATGAGACGGCGACTGGGACTGACGGCGAAGATCCTGATGCTCTTTGCCCTGCTGAGCGTCGCGGCGGCGCTCGGGCTCGTCAGCGTGCTGCGCGGCCTCGACGATGTCCGCCGCATCGACCGGGAAGCCTTTTCCGGCATCGCGCTCGCCAGCGGCGCCTCGCTGCTGGCCAGCCGCGTCGCCAATGCGGCGCTGCTCGGCCGGCTCGACCCCGATGCGGGCGCCGCCGATATCGACGGCGCGCTGGAAAAGCTCGACGGCGCGATCGAGCTCGTCGACGCGGCGCGCGCGCATTTCATGGCGACGCTGCCCCGGGCGATGCGCGAGGCCAATCCGACCCTGAATGCCCGCATCGACACTTTCATCGCCTTCCAGCGCGGCGTCGTCGATATCGGCCGGCGCGTCTCCGCCAGGGCCGCGGTGCTGGAGGCCGGCGCGGAGGAGGCCCGCCGCAATGTCAGCCAGATCATCGCCACCACCTCGGCGATGCGCGACACGATGGCGAAGACGGCGGAGGCGGCGGCGAGCCGCGCCGGCGAGGAGGCCGCGCTGATGCGGCTGCGGACCATCGCGCTGGCGCTGCTCCTGCCGCTGGGTGGAGGGCTCGCCGCGCTCGTCCTGCTGCGCCGCCATCTGACGCGCCCGCTGCGCGAGCTGATGGGGGCGATCCGCGAGGCGACGCGCTCCAGCGAGGTCATCCAGGTGCCGCATTGCGGCCGCTCCGACGAGATCGGCGAGCTCGCCCGCACCGTCCGGCAGCTCAGCGAGGTGCGCGCCACGCTGGTGACGCGCGAGACCGAGGCGGACCAGGCCCGCCAGCTTCAGCGGCTGCGCAGCCGGGAGCTGGCGCGCATCGCCGACGAGTTCGAGGGGCGGCTTGGCGTTCTGCTCGGCGAGATCGGGCAGGCGAGCGAGGTGCTGCGCACGACGCTGCAGGATGCCGCAGTACGGGTCGAGCAGGTCTCGAAGAGCTCGGAGATCGCCGCGACCTCCGTCACCGGCGCCGGGGTGGAGGCCAACCGCACCACCGAGGCCGCCCTGCGCATGGAGCAGGTGATCGGCCAGATCAACGACGAGGTCCGGCGCGTCTCGGTGATGGCGAGCGCCGCGAGCCAGGAGGCGTTCGGCACGCATCGGCTGGTCGTCGCGCTGACCGAGAAGGCGGCGCAGATCCGCGATGTCGTCGGCATCATCGAGGCCGTCGCACGCCAGACCAACCTGCTGGCGCTCAACGCCACCATCGAGGCGGCGCGCGCCGGCGTGCATGGGCGCGGCTTCGCCGTGGTGGCCTCCGAGGTCAAGGCGCTCGCCGGCCAGACGGCGGAGGCGGCCTCGCGCATCGTCGGGCGCATCGCCCAGGTCGACGAGGCGCTGTCCCATGCCGCCGGCGCGGTCTCGACCATCGGCAGCAGCATCGCCGCCGTCGAGCAGACCGGGACGGAGATCGCCACCATGGTCGGCTCCCATGCCGAGCTGCTCGGTTCCCTGAGCGAGACGGTGGCGCGGATCTCCGACGTCACCGGCACGGCGGTGATGGCGATGGCGGAGATCGCAACCGCCAACATGCAGACCGTCGACCAGGCCGATATGGGGGCGCTCAGCGCGCGCGAGCTCGACGAGCGGATCACCGCGCTCAGGGCCGAGGCGCGCGCCTTCGTGGCGCAGTTGCGCGCCGCCTGATCGGGGACCGGCGCGGCGGGCTTGCCTTCTCGGCGCGACTCGGCCCCATCTGCGGCATGTCCGTCCCGATCGCCTTCGCCCCATGAGCTGGTCGCTCCAGCAGGATGCCGCCCTGTCGGCCGTCGCCCGCTGGCTCCAGGCCGGCACGCCGCAGGTGTTCCGCCTGTTCGGCTATGCCGGCACGGGCAAGACCACGCTGGCGCGCCATATCGCCGAGGCGGTGGACGGCGAGGTCGTCTTCGCCGCCTATACCGGCAAGGCGGCGCTGGTGCTGCGCAACAAGGGCTGCACCGACGCGCAGACCATCCACTCGCTGATCTACCGCTCGCGCGGCGTCGACGAGGAGAGCCCGGTCTTCGCGCTCAACCGCGACAGCGCTGCGGCCAAGGCCAAGCTGATCGTCATCGACGAATGCTCGATGGTCGACGAGGAGCTGGGGCGGGACCTGCTCTCCTTCGGCACGCCGGTGCTGGTGCTGGGCGATCCGGCGCAGTTGCCGCCGGTGAAGGGCGGCGGCTTCTTCACCGAGCAGGAGCCCGATGTGATGCTGACGGAGGTCCACCGCCAGGCGGCGGACAACCCGATCGTGCGGATGTCGATGATCGTGCGCGAGGGCGGGCGGCTCGAACTCGGCGATTACGGGCCGAGCCGGGTGATCCGGCGCGACGCGGTCAATCCGGAGATCGTGATGAGCGCCGACCAGGTGCTGGTCGGCATGAACAAGACCCGGCGCAACTACAATGCCCGCATCCGCCAGCTCATGGGCCATGCCGAGACCAACCCGGTCGCCGGCGAGAAGCTGGTCTGCCTGCGCAACGACAAGAGCAAGGGGCTGCTCAATGGCGGCTCCTGGATCGTGCAGGAGATCAAGACCTCGAAGAAGGGGCTGGTGACGATGCGCGTCACGCCCGAGGACGACGCCGGCGGCAAGGCGGTGAAGGTCTCGGTGCTGCCCAATTTCTTCGACGGCACCGAGGAGGAGATTCCCTGGGAGCTGCGCAAGCACACCGACGAATTCACCTTCGGTTACGCGCTGACCGTGCATAAGGCGCAGGGCTCGCAATGGAACGATGTGGTGCTCTTCGACGAGAGCTTCGCCTTCCGCGAGCACCGGGCGCGCTGGCTCTATACCGGGCTGACGCGCGCGGCCGAGACGATCACGGTGGTGATGTAGGACGGCAAGCCTTCCATCAATCGACGATGCCCTCGCGCCCTTCGATCGCCATCAGCGTCGCCGTCAGCAAGGCGACGAGGCGCTCCTTGCCGTCGTTCTCGGCAAGGACCTCGGTCTGGGCGAGTGTCAGGGTGCGGCCGGCCTTGACCACCTTGCCGCGCGCGACGATGCGCTCGCCGGCGGCCGGGGCCAGCAGGTTGATCTTGAACTCCGTCGTCAGGACGCCGCGCCCCGCCGGCATCATGCCGAGGGCGGCATAGCCCGCAGCGGTGTCGGCGATGGCGCTGACCGCGCCCGCATGCACGAAGCCGTGCTGCTGCGCGATCTCCGGCCGGGGCGCCAGCGCGATCTCCACCCGGCCGGCGAGACATGAACGAGGCTGGCGCCGAGCGTCCGCATCAGGCCCTGCCGGGCGAAGCTCTCCCGGATCGGCGGTCGATGTCGTTTTCGTCCATGGTCATGGCCCCTCCCGCCCGCACGGTGACAGCGGCGTCGCGCCGCCGCAACGGGATGCGCGGCGCAGCGCCGAACATTGCCGATTTGTCATGAAAGTCCCCAGTTTTTCGCCATAGTCGGCGCCGATTCTCCACCGACCTATCAGCGGAGGCGAGATCCGTGGCGGAAACCGGGAATCTGACGGCCGGCGGCATCGCCCTCCAGCGCTTCGGTCTCGGGGCCCGGCCGGGGCAGGGCGAGGCGATGCGCCGGGAGGCCCGCGACCGTCTGCTCGCCGAGGTCGCGGCCGGCAGCGCGCCGCAGCCGCAGGGCGTTCCGTTCCCCGGCGTCGCCGAGATCGGGCGGGCGCTCTTTGCCTTCGCGGATGAGCAGAAGAGAGAACGCGAGGCGAAAAGCGCCGCCGCGCCAGCCGCGTCGCCGGAGAGCCAAGGCATGCCGCCGCAGGCGGAGCAGGGCACGGCCGGCCCGAATCCGGCGGGTCGGAGCGAGATGGCGCAGCCCGCAAAGCCGCAGCCGAAGGAACCGGCCCTGCCGTTCCGGACCTATCGCGACGAGGTGAAGGCGCGCGTCGACCTCGCTCTCGCGGCCGAGACCGGCCTCTGCGAGCGGCTCACCCTCTTCTGGTCGAACCATTTCTGCGTCAGCGTGGCCAAGAGCAATATCGGCCGGATGATGGCCGGCGTCTATGAGCGCGAGGCGATCCGCCCGCATGTCTTCGGCCGGTTCGAGGATCTGCTGCTGGCGGCGGAGAGCCATCCGGCGATGCTCGATTTCCTCGACAACCGCGAGTCGATCGGCCCGAACTCGCCCGCCGGCCGCCGGCGCGGCCGCGGGCTCAACGAGAATTTCGCGCGCGAGATCATGGAACTGCATACGCTCGGCGTTTCCGGCGGCTACAGCCAAGAGGACGTCACCAATCTCGCCCGCATCCTCACCGGCTGGACCATGGCGGGACGCGACGGCCGGCTCGGCTTTCCCGGCTCCTTCGTCTTCAATCCCGGTTTGCATGAGCCGGGCGCGACGCCCTTGCTCGGCCGGGCCTATGGGCAGCCGGATCTGGCGCAGGGCGTGGCGGCACTGACCGATCTCGCCCACCATCCCGCGACCGCGCAGTTCATCGCGACCAAGCTCGTGCGGCATTTCGTGGCCGATGATCCTCCCTCTAGGCTGGTTGAATTACTGGCCGCGACCTTCCGCCGGAGCGAAGGCGATCTGCCCTCGGTCTACCGGGCCTTGATCAACAGCGACGACGCCTGGAAGGCGCCGGCGACCAAGATGCGCTCGCCGCAGGAATTCCTGCTCGCTTCTTACCGCGCAACCGGGCTGAAGCCGAATTTCGGCCAGATCCTGGGGCCGCTCGCGGCGATGGGCCAACCCTTCTGGCAGCCTCCGGGGCCGAACGGCTATGCCGACACCAACGCCGCCTGGGCCTCGGCCGAGGGGCTCAAGACGCGCATCGACGTCGCCGCCGGCTGGGGCCGGCAGGCCGCCAATGCGGTGCCGGATCCGCGCGGCCTCGCCGATGACATCCTCGGGCCGATGCTTTCGGCCGAGACGAGACAGGCGGTGGCGCGGGCCGAGAGCCGACCACAGGCGATCGCGCTCCTGCTGATGTCGCCCGAATTCCAGCGGAGGTGACGATGTTCGATCATCGCGACGATGACGATTGCGAACGGATGACGCCGTCGCGGCGCGCCGTTCTCGGTGCGGCGGGCGCGCTCTTCGCCTGGTCCTTCGTGCCGAAATTCGCTTATGCGGCGGCCGGCGCGCGCGATCCGCGCTTCGTCGTCGTGGTGCTGCGCGGCGCGCTCGACGGGCTTTCGGCCGTGCCGCCGATCGGCGATCCGGGCTATGCGGCGCTGCGCGAGGGCATCGCGCTCGGCAAGGACGGGCCGGAGGCTGCGCTGCCGCTCGACGGCTTCTTCTACCTGCACCCGGCGATGCCCAATCTCGCGCGGCTCTACGGCCGAGGGCAGGCCGCGATCGTGCACGCGGCCGCGACCGGTTACCGCGAGCGCTCGCATTTCGACGGGCAGGACGTGCTGGAGAGCGGCCAGCCCGGGCCGGGCCATACCGCGAGCGGCTGGCTCAACCGGCTGCTCGCCAGCCTGCCGGCCGGGGAGAGCATCGCGCGCAAGGGCGTGCTCGGCGTCGGCGTCGTGCCGCCGCTGGTGGTGCGCGGCGATGCGCCCGTGCTCGGCTGGGCGCCGCCGCGGATGGCGCGGGCGGGAAGCGATCTGGCGATGCGGCTCGCCGACCTCTATGCCCAGCGCGACCCCGGATTGTCCGCTGCGCTGCAGCAGGCGGTCGAGACCGAAGGACTGGCGCAGCGGCACGGCATGGAGGGCAAGACGGGCGGGGGCGGGCCGGATTCGGCCGAGGGCATGCGCCGCATCGCCGCGGGGGCGGCGGGGCTCGTCGGCGCCGATGACGGGCCGCGCATCGCCGCGTTGGCCTTCGAAGGATGGGATACCCACGCCAATGAAGGCGGAGCCAAGGGCCGGCTCGCCAATCTGCTCGGCGGGCTGGACGGGGCTTTCGCCGCCTTCGAGACGGGGCTGGCGCCGGTCTGGAAGGATACGGTGGTGATGGTGGTGACAGAGTTCGGCCGCACCGCCGCGGTGAACGGCACGGTCGGCACCGATCACGGCACGGGCACCGTCGCTTTCCTGGTCGGCGGGGCGGTCAAGGGCGGGCGCATGATCGCCGACTGGCCCGGCCTGAACCCCGAGCAGCTCTACCAGAACCGCGACCTCAAGCCGACGACCGACATCCGCGCCGTGGCGAAGGGCGTGGTGGCCGATCTCTTCGGGCTGTCGGGGCCGGTCCTGGCGGAGAAGGTGTTTCCGGGAACTGGCGATCTCAAGCCGGTGCAGGGGCTGGTGGTTTGAATCCTTCTCCCCGGAGGGGAGAAGGGAAGCTCAGGCCCATTCGCGCTGCCTCAGCTTTTCCTCATAGGCGTCGATCTTGCCGCCCTTCTCCAGGGTCAGGCCGATATCGTCGAGCCCGTTCAGCAGGCAGTGCTTGCGGAAGGGGTCGATCTCGAAGCGGATCTCGCCGCCGTCGGGGCCCTTGATCGTCTGGTTCGCGAGATCGACCGTCAGCGTTGCGTTGGAGCCGCGCTCGGCATCGTCGAACAGCATGTCGAGCTGCTCGGGCGTGACCTTGATCGGCAGGATGCCGTTCTTGAAGCAGTTGTTGTAGAAGATGTCGGCGAAGCTGGTGGAGATCACGCAGCGGATGCCGAAATCGAGCAGCGCCCAGGGGGCGTGCTCGCGCGAGGAGCCGCAGCCGAAATTGTCGCCGGCGACCAGGATCTGCGCCTTGCGATAGGCCGGCTGGTTCAGCACGAAATCGGGATTCTCCGAGCCGTCCTCCTTGTAGCGCATCTCGGCGAACAGCGCGGTGCCCAGCCCGGTGCGCTTGATCGTCTTCAGGAACTGCTTCGGGATGATCATGTCGGTGTCGACATTGATCACCTTCAGGGGGGCGGGGGTCGAGGTCAGGGTGGTGAAGGGCTGCATGGTTTCTGTCCTTGCTTTGGCCGGCTCAGCCGGCTGCCTGTTCGATGGCTTCCATGTCCTCGTCGGAGAAGCCGAAATGGTGGCCGATCTCGTGGATCATGACGTGGCTGACGATGCTGCCGAGGCTCTCGTCGTGCTCGGCCCAGTAGTCGAGGATCGGCCGGCGATAGAGGTGGATGGTGTTGGGCATCTGGCCGGTCTGCGGAGCATAGCCCTGCTGCGGCAGGCCGACGCCGGTGAAGAGGCCGAGCAGGTCGAAGGGGCTCTCCGCCTCCAGCTCCTTCAGGACATCGTCCTCCGGGAACTCGGTGACGTTGAAGATCACGTCGGCGCAGAGCGCGCGGAACGCCTGCGGCAGGCGGTCGAAGGCGGCCTGGGCCAGATCCTCGAACGCCTCCAGCGACGGGGCCTTCGCCCGGTCCCAGTCGATCTGCGCTGTCCTCGCCACGGCGGCGTCCATCTCCGTCACCAGATCTTGAGCTGGTGGCCCAGCCACCAGGCCAGCACGACGACGCCGAGGAGCGAGAGCGCGCGGCCGATGCGCCGGCCCCAGAGCTCGACCTTGTCGCCCTCCGGCGCGTCCGCGCCGGAGAAATGCTGCGCCGCCCGGCCCATCGAGGAGCCGAGCAGGGTCTCGCTGTCGCGCTTGACGCGCTCGAGCGCGGCCCTGGCTTCGGCGGCGCGGGCCTCTTCGCGGGGATCGTCCGACATGCTGCGCTCCCCGCCTTGCCGCCTCAGCCCAGCGTGCGGACGTCGACGAAGCGGCCGGTCAGGGCCGCCGCCGCCGCCATCGCCGGCGAGACCAGATGGGTGCGGCCGCGATAGCCCTGGCGGCCCTCGAAATTGCGGTTCGAGGTCGAGGCGGCGCGCTGGCCGGGCTTGAGCTGGTCCGGGTTCATGCCGAGGCACATCGAGCAGCCGGGCTCGCGCCATTCGAAGCCGGCGGCGAGGAAGATCTTGTCGAGCCCTTCCGCTTCCGCCTGCTGCTTCACCAGGCCGGAGCCCGGCACGATCATCACATAGTCCAGGCTCTCATGCATCTTCTTGCCCTCGACGATCTTCGCGACGATGCGCAGATCCTCGATGCGGCCATTGGTGCAGGAGCCGATCCAGATCACGTCGAGCGGGATCTCCGTCATCTTCGTGCCGGCGGTCAGGCCCATATATTCCAGCGCCCGCTTCTTCGAGGCGCGCTTGACCTCGTCCTCGATCAGGTCGGGGTCCGGCACCGCGCCCGTGACCGAGACGACGTCCTCGGGGCTGGTGCCCCAGGAGACGATCGGCGGCAGGTTGGCGGCGTCGAGCTTCACGACGCGGTCGAAATGCGCGCCCTCGTCGCTGTGCAGCGTCTCCCAGTAGCGGGTGGCGGCGTCCCAGGCGGCGCCCTGCGGCGCCTTGGGACGGCCCTTGAGATAGTCGAAGGCCTTCTGGTCCGGCGCGACCATGCCGGCCCGGGCGCCGCCCTCGATCGACATGTTGCAGAGGGTCATCCGGCCTTCCATGGTCAGGCCGCGGATGGCCTCGCCGGCATATTCGATCACCGAGCCGGTGCCCCCGGCGGTGCCGATCTCGCCGATGATGGCGAGCGTGATGTCCTTGGCCCCGACGCCAGGCGCGGGCGTGCCGTCCACCTGGACGAGCATGTTCTTCGCCTTCTTCTGGATCAGCGTCTGGGTGGCGAGCACGTGCTCGACCTCCGAGGTGCCGATGCCGTGGGCGAGCGCGCCGAAGGCGCCATGCGTCGAGGTGTGGCTGTCGCCGCAGACGATGGTGGTGCCGGGCAGGGTGAAGCCCTGCTCGGGACCGACGATGTGGACGATGCCCTGGCGCTTGTCGAGCTCGTTGAAATACTCGATGCCGAAGTCCTTGGCGTTCCTGGCGAGCGCCTCGACCTGGATCCGGCTCTCCTCTTCCTGGATGCCCTTGGAGCGGTCGGTGGTCTGGATGTTGTGGTCGACGACGGCGAGCGTCTTGCTGGGCGCGCGGACCTGGCGGCCGGTCATGCGCAGCCCCTCGAAGGCCTGCGGGCTGGTCACCTCATGGACGAGGTGGCGGTCGATATAGAGCAGGCAGGTGCCGTCCTCCTGCCGGTCGACGACGTGGTCGTCGAAGATCTTGTCGTAGAGCGTGCGGGGCGCTGAGGTCGCAGTCATGGCTTGGTCTCGGTCTGCTGAAGTCTGATCTGGAAACGGGTCGGCCGGCCATGGCGCCGGCTCGCAGGAACGGTCCGCCTGTCGCCGGCCGCGTAGAAGCGGCCGGTCTCAGGCGCCGGTAAGGCCTGCTGCCAGCGAGGCGATGTAGCGGCCGAAGAAGCGCCAGGGCAGGCGGGCATGGTCATGCAGCGCGGCAAAATCCTGCGTCGTCGGCAGGGGGGGCAGATGGCCCTCTCCCTGCACGGCGCAGAAGCGCTGGAACTGGTGCACGCATGGCGACATGGCTACTGTTTAGCAGTTCCAAGGAAGCCGGACAATCGACCTCCTTGCCGGTCCGTCATCTGCCGGGCGCGGAGCCCGGCGCCGCGGTGTCGACGCTGACCACCACCGACATCCCCGGCGCCAGGCGCCCGGCGAGGGGCTGGTCGGGGTCGACGGCGATGCGCACCGGCACGCGCTGGGCGATCTTGATGAAGTTGCCGGTGGCGTTGTCGGGCCGGATCACGCTGAACTCGGAGCCCGCCGCGGGCGAGAAACGCTCGATATGGCCGGTGAGGCTGGCATGGCGCAGAGCGTCGACCGTGAAGCTCACCGGCTGGCCGACGCGCATTCCCGCGAGCTGCGTCTCCTTGAAGTTGGCGATGACCCAGACCTGGTTCGGCACCAGCGCCATCACCTGCGTCCCGGCCGAGACATATTGGCCGATCCGGGCCTGGACCTCGCCGAGCCGCCCGTCCTGCGGGGCGACGATGCGGGTGTTGCCGAGGTCGATCTCGGCGAGATGGACCGCGGCCTGCGCGCCCTCTACCGCAGCGACGAGCGACTGGCGGTTGACGATGGCGGTCTGGATATCCTGCCGCGCGACCTCGGCGGCAGCATTGCTGGCCGCGAGGGAGGCACGGGCCTGGTCGAGCGCCTGCTGGCTCTGGTCGGTGCTGGTCTGGCTGACGACGCCGCGCTGGCGCAGCGGCTCGATGCGGCCCCAGTTCGCCTCGGCGGTGCGCAAAGCAGCCTCGGCGCTGGCGACATTGGCGACGGCGGCGCGCAGGCGGGCTTCGGCGGCGGCGCGGGCCTGGTCCGAATTGGCGAGGGCGGCGCGCTGCGCGGCGAGGCCGGCGCGGGCCTGCTCCAGCTTCTGCGCGAAGATGCGGTCGTCGATGCGCAGCAGCAGGTCACCCTGCTTCACGGCGGCGAAGTCCTGCACCGGCACCTCCGCGACATAGCCGGCGAGCTGCGGCGCGATCACCGTCACCTGGCCGCGGACATAGGCGTTCTCGGTCATCTCGATGCTGCTGCGGAAGGGCGGCAGCCGCCAAGCGTAGAGGATGACGGCGAGGCCGACGAGGCCGATCGCCAGGGCGATATAGGTCGAAACGGAGCGGAAGGCGCTGGTCATGGTCGAGCGATGGGTCAGGCGGCCGTTGCGGCGGCCGGTGTGGCGAAACGCGCCTTCAGCGTCAGGAAGGCGAGGTGGAGGAGCAGGCCGGCGAGCGCCAGCCCCGCGATCAGCGCGATCAGCAGGAAGGCGTCGTTATAGGCGAGCACGGTCGCCTCGCGCGTCGCCTGCTGGGCGAGCAGCGAGACCCCCTCCGCCCGTGTCAGCGTCGGGTCGGTCAGCACATGGCCGTAGGCGCCGCCGAGCTGGCCTACGCGCTGGGCGACGAGCGGGTCGGACAAGGCGAAATGCTCGGTCAGCACATTGTAGTGGAAGGTGGTTCGGAGCGTGATGAAGCTGCCGAAGATCGCCGAGCCGAGCAGGCCGCCGATGCTCTGGGTGAACAGGAAGACGGTGATGAAGCTCAGGATGTAGAGCGGGCCGCGGACGATCGCGCTGCCCATGCCCTGCGCCATCGCCGCCGGCAGGAACAGCGCCGAGCCGAAGGCAACCAGCGACTGGCTCACCCAGATGTCGTGCGGCCGGGTCAGGCTGGTGGCGCCGCTGTCGAGCCAGGCGCCGAGCGCGACGCAGGCCAGCGCCGTGCCGTGGAACCAGTTCTCGCGGCCCGGCCGCAGCAAGGCCGCGCAGATCAGGCCGCCCGCCAGGATGGCGCAGAGGATGACGGCGTAGAGCGGCACGGTCTGCTCGTTCTGGATGCCGAGCGCCTGGAAGAAATTCGAGGCGCCGACCGTCTGCTCGGCCAGGACGAGGCGCATGACCAGCAGCACGCCGGCGAAATGCAGCGTCGTCGGGCTCGTCAGCCAGCGGATGTCGATGAGCGGGCTCTTGCGGTGCAATTCGATGATGCCGGCCAGCGTCAGGCAGAGGATGGCGAGCGCGAAGAGCAGGCCCAGCCAGGGCGCCTCGAACCACCAGTAGATCCGGCCCAGGCTGAGCGCGACCGCGATCGCGCCGAAGCCGATCGCGATCAGCAGATAGCTCACGACATCGAGCGGACCGATCCATTTGACGCGCGGCGGCGTCGTCAGCGGCAGGGCGTAGACGCAGCCGAAGGCGAGCATGGCGAGGCCGACCTCGAACATGGTGAGGCCGTGGAAGCCCGCGACGTCGAGCAGATGCGGCGAGATCAGCCGCGTCACCGGGATGCCGAGCGTGGTGTTGGTCAGCGCCAGCGAGAGGCCGGCGGTGAGCTTCCGCTGCGGCTGCATCGGCTCGATCATGTAGAAGAAGGCGAGGGAGGACATCGGCGCCGCCGCGATGCCGCTCATGAAGCGCACCGCCACGGCCGATTGCAGGTCGTGCACGAAGAAGTTGAGCACGGCCGCCAGCAGCAGGCCGGCGATGCTGATCTCCGCGAAGTTGCGCAGCCCGTACTGCATGCGGATCTTGATCAGCGCGATCGAGAGCGAGACGTTCGGCGCCATATAGGCGGCGATCAGCCAGTTGGTCTCGGCGACGGTGGCGCCGAGATCGCCCTGGATCTGGTAGACATTGGTGTTGACGATGTTCTGGCCGATCTGCTGGGTCATCGCCAGGGTCACCGAGGCGAGCATATAGCCGAGCGCGCGCGGCACAGGCATGGTGAACCAGGTCGGGGCCGGGGCGGGTGCGGTTGCTGGTGCGGTGGCGCTCATGAGGCGCTGCTCCGCCCGGCGGCGATGTTGCGCGAGGTCCGGCGCAGGACGTCGAGCGCCATCTCCAGCTCCTGCGGCGCGATGCCGTGCAGGATATCGGCGCGCAGCTCCGCGAGGAAAGCCAGGATGTCCTCGGCCTGGCCGCGCGCCATCGGGGTCAGGAAGACCTGGCGGGCCCGCCGGTCGCCCTCGACGGCGCGGCGCTCGATCATGCCGTTGCGCTCGAGCCCGTCGAGCAACCGCACCAACGTCGGCTGCTCGATCTCGAGCAGGCCGGCGAGATCGGACTGGATCAGCCCGTCCTCCCGCGCCAGCTCCATCAGCAGCCGGGCGCGGGCGAGGGTCAGCCCCATGCCCCGCGCCCGCTCGTCGACGAGGGCGCGCAGCTTGCGGTTGACCGCGGCGAGTTCGGCCGTGAAGGCGGCTCTGAGGTCCGTGACATCCATAGGGTGAACATAAGTAGCAAGCTAATGATTGGCTTACTTATATAGCTGGAGTACGCATGGCAACTGACGATATTGTCTATCAGTATGCGTTTTTTGCATGAATGGTGCGGCCTGGCATTCGGGCCTGCGCCATCCGCATTTCGCCGGGGCGGGCCGCCTGCCGCCTGCCGCGCGCAATAAAAAACGCGGCCCCGAAGGACCGCGTTTCCGAATTCCGTGCGCCGGGGTCGGCGGCTTACTTGCCGTTGGCCTTCGCGTTCTTGCCGCCCTTGGCGTCGACGCGTTCGGCGATGCGGGCCGACTTGCCGCGGCGGTCGCGCAGGTAATAGAGCTTGGCGCGGCGGACCTTGCCCTTGCGGATGACCTTGATGGAATCGAGGTTCGGCGAGAAGAGCGGGAAGACGCGCTCGACACCTTCGCCGTAGGAAATCTTGCGGACGGTGAAGCTCTGGTTCAGCCCGCCGCCATTGCGGGCGATCACGACGCCCTCATAGGCCTGGACGCGGCTGCGCTCGCCTTCCTTGATCTTGACGTTGACCTGCACGGTGTCGCCGGGCTGGAAGGCGGGGATCTCCTTGCTCTCGCTGAGCCTGGCGATCTGCTCGGCGTCGAGCTGCTCGATGATGTTCATGGGTCTCTCCATGGCCGTGTTCGCGTGCTGGCACGCGGGCGTTACGGCGCGCTGTTTTCAGTTGAGAGCGCGGCCATACAGGAGCGCGGCGCATTTGTCGAGCGGCAATGCCGGCAAAGCGCAGGCCGGCTCCCCGCCTTGCCGCAGGGGGGCCGCGGAGCATAGCCTGCGCCGCCTCGATCCTCCACCCGTCAGAGCCTTCGGACATTCCATGAGCAGCACAGTTTCCAAGGTCGCTCTCGTCACCGGCGCCGCGCGCGGCATCGGGCTGGCGACGGCGAAGCGTTTCCTCGCCGAGGGCTGGCGCGCCGGCCTGCTCGATATCGACGCGGCCGGGCTGGAAGCGGCGGTCGCGGCGATCGGCAAGCCGGAGCAGACGCTGGCGCTGCCCTGCGACATCGCCGAGCCGCAGCAGGTCGCGGCCGCCTTCGCGGCGCTGACCGCGCGTTTCGGGCGGCTCGACGCGCTGGTCAACAATGCCGGCACCGCCGTGTTCAAGCCGCTGCTGGAGACGAGCCACGAGGAATGGCAGCGCGTGCTGGCGGTGAACCTCACCGGCCCGTTCCTGGCGACGCAGCAGGCCGCGCCGCTGATGGCCGATGCGGGCGGCGGCGCGGTGGTCAACATCACCTCGATCTCGGGGCTGAGGGCCTCGACGCTGCGCGTCGCCTACGGCACCTCCAAGGCGGGGCTGGCGCATCTGACCAAGCAGCAGGCGGCGGAGCTGGCGGGGCTGGGCATCCGCGTCAACGCGGTCGCGCCCGGGCCGGTCGAGACGGCGATGGCCAGGGCGGTGCACTCTCCCGAGATCCGCGCCGACTACCGCGACGCCATCCCGCTCGGCCGCTACGGGCTCGAGGAGGAGCTGGCCGAGTCGATCTTCTTCCTGTGCTCGGACAGGGCGAGCTATATCACCGGCCAGGTTCTGGCGGTCGATGGCGGCTTCGACGCCGCCGGCATCGGGCTCGCGACGCTGCGCGGCGAGCGCCGGAATCTGTGAAGCAGATGGGCTTCGGCGATTCCGGGGCTTGCCTTCGGCCGCCATGCCCAGCAGCCTGGGTTGCCCGGCCGGCGGTTTCCGGCCCGCGGCCCGCGACGAAACGAGCGCCGTTCCACAAGGAGGCCCGCGATGACCGAACAACCGATCAAGGGACCGGCATCCTATTTCCCATCCATCGAGAAGAAATACGGACGTCCCATCGCCGAATGGAAAGCGCTGGTGCGGGCCGGCTATCCGGCAAAGCACATGGAACTCGTCGCGATGCTCAAGAACGAGCACGGGCTGGGACACGGGCACGCGAACGCCATCGTCGCCGATACGCTGGCCGAAGACAAAGGCTAGAGAGCTTCTTCCACGGCGGCGGCGCTCTCACCTGCCGGGGCGCCCTTGCGCCGTGCCTCGCGAAGCCGGCCGCGTCCGGCGACCCATGGCGGTCTTCGCGTCAACCCGGGCCGTTCGCGAGCCGGATCCTCGCGGCGCGGGCCTCCCCGTCCAGATCCCGCGACCGCGGCCTCAGGCCAGGACGCCTTCCGGCGCCGCGGCCGGCAGCGCGACATATATTCTCCTTGCGGCCGGCGCAGAACGGCGCGAACCTTCCCCGACATGCCTCTTCGACGGCCGCCGGCCCGTTCGGGCCGGTGCGACCGCCGCCCGACCGGTGCCGCGGGCCCTTCCCGCCCGAAGCGCCGGCCTCCATCCGCGCCGATGCGAGGCCAGGAGCCTTTCGTCCCCGCGGACCAACCCGAAGGAGGACGTCATGGCAGCACAGAACGGCAGGGGGAATGCGGCGCCCGGCACCAGACGCGCGGGGCCGCGATGCATCGCGATCGTCGGCCCCTTCCAGAGCGGCAAGACGACGCTGCTCGAAAGCATCCTGATGCGCTGCGGCGCGCTCTCGCGCGCCGGCTCGGTCAAGACCGGCAACAGCGTCGGCGACGCCTCGCCCGAGGCGCGGGCGCACCAGATGAGCGTCGAGCCCAATGTCGCCAGCGTCGAGTTCCTGGGCGACCGCTTCCAGTTCATCGACTGCCCCGGCTCGGTCGAGTTTCTGCAGGAGATGCGCCATGTGCTGCCGGCGGTCGACGCCGCCGTGGTCGTCTGCGAGGCGGATGACCGCAAGGCGCCGGCGCTGGAGCTCGTCCTGCGCGAGCTGGAGGAGGCCGACATCCCGCGCTTCCTGTTCCTCAACAAGATCGACACGGCCTCGCGCCGGGTGCGCGAGACCCTCGCCATCCTGCAGCGCGCCTCGCGCACACCGCTGCTGCTGCGCCAGATCCCGATCTGGCAGAAGGGCATCGCCATCGGCTTCATCGACCTCGCCCTGGAGCGGGCCTTCATCTATCGCGAGCACGCGCCGAGCGAGATCGTGCCGCTCGCCGAGGACGAGGCCGGCCGCGAGAAGGATGCCCGCTTCTCGATGCTGGAGAAGCTCGCCGATTACGACGACGAATTGATGGAGGAGCTGCTCGGCGACATGGAGCCGCCGCGCGACCGCATCTTCGACGATCTCGCCCGCGAATTGCAGCACCGCCATGTCGTGCCTGTGCTGATCGGCGCGGCCGAGCGCGGCAACGGCGTGACGCGCCTGCTCAAGGCGCTGCGGCACGAGGCGCCGGGACTGGCCGAGACGCGCGGCCGGGTCGGCATCGTCGATGACGGGCCGCCGCTGGCGCAGGTGATGAAGAGCTGGCATGCCGGGCAGGGCGGCAAGCTCTCGCTCGCCCGGGTCATGCGCGGCAGGCTGGCCGAGGGCGACGTGGTGACCTCCTCCGGCGGGGTCGAGGCGCGGATCGCCGGCATCGTCACGCTCAAGGGCGGCGAGCAGATCCGCCAGCCGGCCGCCGAGGAGGGCGAGGTCGCCGGCTTCTCCAAGCTCGACGGCATCGGCACCGGCGAGGCCTTCATGCTCGGCAAGGGGCGCGCCGGCGTGGTCAGCGCGGTCGCGCCGCCCGAGCCGGTGCATACGCTCGCCATCGCGGTGAAGGACCGCAAGGACGACGTCCGGCTCGCGGCCGCGCTCCAGAAGATCGCCGAGGAGGACGGCGCCCTGCTGGTGACGCAGGTGCCGGAGCTCGGCGAGACGCGGCTTTCCGGGCAGGGCGAGATGCATCTGCGCGTCACGTTGGAGAAGCTCGCCGGGCGCTACGGCGTCACCGTCACGAGCAGGCCGCCGCAGGTGGGCTATCGCGAGACGATCCGCGGCCAGGCCAGTGCGCGCGGGCGCCACCGCAAGCAAAGCGGCGGCCATGGCCAGTATGGCGACGTGGTGATCGACGTCGCCGGGCTGCCGCGCGGAGAGGGCGTCCGCTTCGTCGACAGGATCGCCGGCGGCGTCGTGCCGCGCCAGTATATCGGCTCGGTCGAGGCCGGCATGCGCGACTATTGCGAGAAGGGGCCGCTCGGCTTCCCGGTCGTCGATGTCGCAGTGACGCTGACCGACGGCTCCTACCACACCGTCGATTCCTCCGACATGCCGTTCCGGCAGGCGGCGCGGCTGGCGATGGCCGAGGCGATGCCGCAGGCGAAGCCGGTGCTGCTGGAGCCGATCCTCTCCGTCGAGGTGGTGATTCCGTCGGAGGCGATGTCGCGCGCCTCGGCGCTGATCTCGGCGCGGCGCGGGCAGATCCTCGGCTACGACACGCGGCCAGGCTGGCGCGGCTGGGACCAGATCAACGCCCTCGTGCCGGAGGCGGAGATGTCCGGGCTGATCGTCGAGCTGCGCTCAGCCACCTCCGGCGTCGGCACCTTCAGCGCCCGCTTCGACCATCTGGCGGAGCTCGCGGGCAAGCCGGCGGAGGCGGTGGTGTCGGCCCAGGCGCTTGCGGCGGCGCAGGCGCGCTGACGGCTTGCGGAAAAGGCTTCCGGCGGCGGCAGCGCCGCCCGAGGCTTGCTTCTTTCCATCCTGAACTGTTTAGATATGAACATTGTGCGGAAGGCTCGCAGGCCGCGCTTGCGCGGCGGGCCGGCGTTTCGCACTCTGTGGTCGTGAAAACAACGCATTGCGGCTCCGCGCGAGCGGGTCGAGCCATGCGAGAGGGAGGAGACCATGACTGCGACCCGAGCCGCGCAGACGGGAGAGGATGCGCGCCCGTGGCTTGCGCATTATCCGCCGGCCGTCCCGCACCAGCTCGACGAGGCGCGGATCGGGACGCTGGAAAGCCTTATCCGCTGGTCCTGCGCGACCTATGCCAACCGTCCGGCCTTCGAGAGCTTCGGCAAGACGATCAGCTTCGCCGAGACCTTGCGCGCGGCCGAGGCCTTCGCCGGCTGGCTCCAGGCGCAGGGCCTGCAGAAGGGCGACCGGGTCGCGCTGATGATGCCGAACATCCTGGCCTATCCGGCGACGATCTTCGGCACGCTGATCGGCGGCTTCACCGTGGTCAACGTCAACCCGCTCTACACGGCGCGCGAGCTGACCCACCAGCTCAACGACGCGGGGGCGCGCATCCTGGTGGTGATCGAGAATTTCGCCCATGTCGTCGAGGAGGCCTGGCCTCATCTCAAGCTCGACACGGCGGTCGTCGCCACGGCCGGCGACCTGATGGGGTTCAAGGGGACGATCGTCAATTTCGTCGCCCGCCGCATCAAGAAGGTGGTCAAGCCCTTCGCGCTGCCGGGCGCGGCGAGGCTGCGCGATATCCTGTCGCGGACGGCGGGGATGAAGCCGGCCGCCATCGCGCCGGAGGACGTCGCCTTCCTGCAATATACCGGCGGGACGACCGGCGTCGCCAAGGGCGCGACGCTGACCCATCGCAACGTCGCCGCCAATGTGCAGCAGGCGGGGCTGTGGCTCGAATGGACGCTCGAGCCGCCGCAGGGGCAGGGCGCCTACCAGCATGTCATGGTGACGGCGCTGCCGCTCTACCACATCTTCGCGCTGACCTGCTGTTGCCTGTTCCTGCTGCGGATCGGCGCGCGGAGCCTGCTGATCGCCAATCCCCGCGACATTCCCGGCTTCGTAAAGACGCTGAAGGCGAGCCGTTTCACGCTGATCTCCGGCGTCAACACGCTCTACAACGCCCTCGCCAACCATCCCGAGATCGGCTCGGTGAATTTCGGCGAGCTGCGCTTCGCCGTGGCCGGCGGCATGGCGACCCAGGCCGCCGTCGCCAGGCACTGGAAGGCCGTCACCGGCCGCCCGATCATCGAGGGATACGGGCTTTCCGAGACCTCGCCGGTGGCGACCATCAACCGGCCCGACATCCAGGAGTTCACCGGGACGATCGGCTATCCGATCCCCTCGACCGACATCGCCGTGCGCGACGGCGACGGCAACGACATGCCGGCCGGCGAGCCCGGCGAGATCTGCATCCGCGGGCCGCAGGTGATGCGCGGCTACTGGAACCGCCCCGACGAGACCGCCAAGGCGATGACGGCGGACGGCTATTTCCGCTCCGGCGACGTCGGCGTGATGCTGCCGGACGGGCAGTTCAAGATCGTCGACCGGATGAAGGACATGATCCTGGTCTCGGGCTTCAACGTCTATCCGAACGAGGTCGAGGACGTGCTGGCCGCGCATCCGGGCGTGCTGGAATCGGCGGTGATCGGCCTGCCGAACGAGCATTCCGGCGAGGTCGTCGCGGCCTTCGTCGTGCGCAAGGACCAGGTCCTCACCGCCGAGGAATTGCGCGCCTACTGCAAGGAGAACCTGACCGGATACAAGGTGCCCAAGCAGATCTTCTTCCGCGAGAGCCTGCCCAAGACCAATGTCGGCAAGGTCCTGCGCCGGGCCCTGCGCGAGGAGGTCGTCGCCCAGCGCTGACGGCCGCCCGAGGTCGACAGCGCGGCGCGCAGCGTGTTGTCTGTCTCCGCACCTGCCGCCAGCGGAGATGATTCACGCTTGCCACGCCGCCTCGTCGAACTGCCTCTTCTGCGCAGCCTGAAGCCGGGCCTGCATGTCCATGACGAGGAGGCGCTGAACGCCGAGCCCTCGCTCGACCTGCTCGACGAGGCGATCACCCCGCTCGGCGCCTTCTTCATCCGCAACAACGGCGCATTGCCCGAGATCGTCGATGCCGGCGCCTGGACGCTGACCATCGACGGCGAGGTCGAGCGCCCGGCCGTCTGGAGCCTGGCGGCGCTGCGCGAGACGTTCGAGACGGTCACGCAGACCGCCGTGCTGGAATGCGCCGGCAACGGCCGCTCGCAATTCTCGCCGGCGACGGACGGGCTGCAATGGCGGCTCGGGGCAGTCGGCTGCGCGCGCTGGACCGGGGTCAGGCTCGCCGACGTCCTGCGGCATGCGGGCGTGAAGCCGGGCGCCGTCTATACCGGCCACCATGCGCCGGACAGGCAGATCGGCAAGCCGGAGAAGGCGGCGCTGTCGCGCGGGCTGCCGATCGCCAAGGCGCTCGCGCCCGAGACGCTGATCGCCTTCGGCATGAACGGCGAGCCCTTGCCGCGCCTGCATGGCGGGCCGCTGCGCATTGTCGCTCCGGGCTATCCGGGCTCGGCCTGGCAGAAGTGGCTCGACCGCATCAGCCTGCGGGCGCAGGAGCATGACGGCGAGAAGATGCGCGGCACCGACTACCGAATGCCGATCCGCCCGCTGCGCCCCGGCGAGGCCCTCGACCCCGCCGATTTTGCCGTCATCACCGACATGCCGGTGAAGTCGCTGATCACCCGCCCGGCGGACGGCTTCACCGTCGCCGCGGGGGAGACGGTCACGGTTGCCGGCTTCGCCTGGAGTGGGGCAGTTCCGCTCGCCGGGCTCGAACTCTCCTGCGATGGCGGGCGCAGTTGGCGCGCGGTCGCGCTGGAGCCGGGCGAGGGGCCTTACGCCTGGCGGCGCTTCGAGGCGCGCCTGCCGGCCGGGCAGCCGGGCACGCTCACCGTCATGGCCCGCGCCCATGACGCCGCCGGCAATCGCCAGCCTCTGGAGATGCCGTGGAATCCGCGCGGCTATTGCAACAACCAGGTCCAGCGCGTCAGCGGCCGGGTCGTGGCGCGCGCCGGCTGAACGGAGGGCACTAAAAAAATCCGCGCGGCGGCTTGAACCTTTTCCCGCGCTGGCGCGTCTCACTCATCGAGTCTGCCGTTCGGGGCACGGCTCTGCCGCCTCGGTCACTCCCCCTCCCATCGGCGACCGAGGCGGCGCTCTCTCTTCCTCGGACGCCTCCACGGCGTCATCCGTCAGGGCTGGGCCTCGTCCTATGCCGCGAGCAGGGCGCGCCCGTCGCTGGCATGGCCGGTGGCGGAGACGATCCGGCCGGGCTCGATCTCGCGGTCGAAGCGCACGAGCGTGAAATCCTCGGCGCGGCCGCTGTTGCCGCGCTCCGTCAGCACCGAAAGCGGCCGGCCCATGCGCGCCTCGAGGTGACGCCGCTGCGCCGCCTCGGCCGCGGCCCGCAGGCGCGCCGCGCGCTCCGCCACGACCGCGCCCGGCAGTTGCGGCATGCGCGCCGCCGGGGTGCCGGGCCTCGCCGAATAGGGAAAGACGTGGACATAGCTCAGCCCGCAGGCCTCGAGGAGCGAGAGCGAGCGGGCGAACATCGCCTCGTCCTCGGTCGGGAAGCCGGCGATCAGGTCCGCCCCGAAGACGAGGTCGGGCCGCAGGCCGCGCATCTGCGCGCAGAAACGGATGGCATCGTCACGGCTGTGGCGCCGCTTCATCCGCTTGAGGATGAGGTCGTCGCCATGCTGCAGCGACAGGTGCAGATGCGGCATCAGCCGCGCCTCGCTCGCGAGCAGGTCGCGCAGGGCGTCGTCGGCCTCGACGGCGTCGATCGAGGAGAGGCGCAGGCGCGGCAGCTCCGGCAGTTCGCGCAGGATCCGCGCCGCGAGCGCGCCGAGCCGGAGGCCGTCCGGCAGGTCCTGGCCATAGCTGGTGAGATCGACGCCGGTGAGCACGATCTCCCGCGCGCCGGCCTCGACGAGCCGTCGGCACTGGGCGAGGACGTCGTCCGCCGGCAGCGAGCGGGAATGGCCGCGCCCGAAGGGGATGACGCAGAAGGTGCAGCGATGGTTGCAGCCGTTCTGCACCTGGACGAAGCCGCGCGTATGGCCGGCGAGGCGCCCGGTCGGCGCCGCGCGCATGGCCGGGCGGGCCATGATGTCGCCGACGGCGAGCTTGTCGGCAGGCGCAGCCGCGTCGCGGCCGAGGCTGTTCGAGCGCGCGAGCGCCAGCCACTGCGCCGGATCCAGCTTCTCGTCGTTGCCAAGCACGCGGTCGGCCTCCGGCATGGCGGCGAAGCGGGCAGGCTCGATCTGCGCGGCGCAGCCGGTGACGATCACGGGCCGGTCCGGCTGCTCGCGCCTGAGGCGGCGGATGGCCTGCCGGGCCTGGCGCGTCGCCTCCGCGGTGACGGCGCAGGAGTTGACGATGGCGGCGTCCTTCAGCCCGGCGGCCTCTGCCTGGAGCCGGAGCGCCTCGCTTTCGACGATGTTGAGGCGGCAGCCGAAGGTGACGACCTCCAGCGCCATCAGGCCGCGCTCGCCAGCAGGGCGGGGTCGAGCCTGCCGTCCCATTCGAAGGCGGCCGCGCCGGTCATCAGCACATGGCCGGCATCCTTCCGGCCGTCGCTCTCGCGCCATTCGATGGTGAGATCGCCGCCCGGCAGGCTGACCACCGCCTTGCGGGCGGAGAGCTCGCGGCGCACGGCGGCGACCAGCGCCGCGCAGGCGCCTGAGCCGCAGGCCTGGGTGATGCCGGCGCCGCGCTCCCAGACGCGCAGCACGATATGGTCCGGCGCCGTGACGGCGGCGAGCTCGATATTGGCGCGGTCGGGGAAGATCGGGTGGTTCTCCAGCAGCGGGCCGATCTGCTCGAGATTGTAGGCATAGGGGTCCTCGACGAAGAAGACCGCATGGGGATTGCCCATGTTGACGGCGCAGGGCGAGTGCAGGATCGGCGCGTCGATCGGGCCGATCTGCAATTCGAAACGGCTGGTGTCCGCGAAAGGCTCGGTCAGCGGGATCTCGTCCCAGGCGAGGCGCGGAGCGCCCATGTCGACGGTAAAGACCGTCTCGCTCTCGCGCTTCACCGGCAGCAGCCCGGCCTTGGTCTGCAGGGTCAGCGCGGTCTTGGCGGGGTCGCCCATCTCCGGGTCGGCCATCATCGCCCAGGCGACGCAGCGCGTGCCGTTGCCGCAGGCGCCGGCCTCGGTGCCGTCGACATTGTAGATGCGGACGAAGGCGTCGGTGCCGGCGGCCTGCGGGTCGTGCAGCACCATGAGCTGGTCGAAGCGGGCGCGCGGCTCGGCGGCGATGGCGCGGGCCTCCTGCGCGCTCACCAGATGCTTCGTGCCGCGCAGGTCGAGCACGGTGATCTGATTGCCGAGCCCGTTCATCTTCAGGAACCGGCGATGCGCCAGAGCGTTCATTTGGTCACATGTCCCATGAAATGCGGGTCTATGGCGGAGGCGGCGTGAAAAAGCCACCCTCATCCCGTTCCTGTGACAAGGTGGACATTCTATGCTGCTCCGCAAGGGCGCGAATCGCGAGAAGCTCAGGGCCGTGACGATGCGGTATTTCCGGATTTGTGTTCTGGCTTGCGCCGGCACCATCGGCCTTGCGCCGACGGCCTGGGCGCAGGCGACGGTGGCGGCGCCCTCCGCCGTGCAGGCGAGCCCGCTCGCCCCGCCGCCGGGCGCCGCCCCCGCGCAGGCGCCCGCCGCTCCC
>UBNE01000052.1 GCA_900466745.1 Hyphomicrobiales bacterium
CAAGAACGAGAACGCCTATTGAGCGCGTTTGCTGAAACCCCGCGACAGGAGGCGCCTAACCGGCGGCTGGCAATCTCCTATGCCGCGCTGAAGCGCGGTGCGCTATGGCTGCTCGCCGTATCGAGCGGGATCGCCCTGATCGAGCCCTCGCCCTACGAGATCGTCTTCCTCCTGGTGCTGTTCGTCTTCGCGCTCACCGGCATCCGCTTCTCGCAGAAGCTCCTGCCCTTCGCGCTCTTGCTGCTCGGCTACAATATCGGCGGGATCTTCTCGCTCATCCCCTGGATGGCCGACGGCGCCTCGGTACGCTTCACCGCAGTCTCGGTCTATCTGATGATCACCTCGGTCTTTGTCGCGGGCATCATGTCGCAGGATGCGGCCGGGCGGCTGGAGACCCTGCGCCGGGGCTGGCTGTTCGCCGCCTGGATCGCGGGAATCGCGGGGATTCTCGGTTATTTCGACATCGCCGGGCTGGGCGAGGTCTTCACGCTCTACAACCGCGCTGCGGGCACCTTCAAGGACCCCAACGTGCTTGGTTCCTATCTCGCCTTGCCGCTCGTCTACATGCTGCAACGCATCCTGACCGGGCAGACCGGGATGATTCGCGGCCTGGCGGCTCTCAGCATCCCGCTCGTCGCGCTGTTCTTCACCTTCTCGCGCGGCGCCTGGGGTGTGTTCGCCGGCTCGGCCGCGCTGATGATCGCGCTGACTTTCCTGGCAGCGCCGAATACGGCCGCGCGGGCGCGGATCGTGGGAATGTCGGCGGCGGCGCTCATCGCCATGATCGCAGCGCTCCTGGTCGCCCTGTCGTTTGAGGAGGTGCGCGCCGTCTTCGAGATCCGCGCCAGCCTGGACCAGGATTACGACCAAGGCGTCACCGGCCGCTTCGGCAACCAGCTGCGCGCCATCCCGATGCTGCTGGACGCTCCCAACGGCTTCGGGCCGCTGCGCTTCCGCTGGCACTTCAACCAGGCCGATCCGCATAACGTCTACATCAACGCCTTCGCCTCCTATGGCTGGCTCGGCGGGCTGTGCTGGTTCGCCCTGACGGTCGTGACCATCTATGTCGGCTGGCGGCTGGTCTTCCGACGCGGCGCGACCCAGCTGCACGCCATCGCGATCTGGTCGGTGCTCTTCGTCACCATCTTCCAGGGCCTCCAGATCGATACCGACCATTGGCGCCATCTCTATCTGATGATGGGCCTCGTCTGGGGGCTGGCCGCACTAGACCCGGAGGAGAAAGACGCAGGCGCGCCGGCTCATCCCCCGCCCTTGCGGACGACAACATAGGCATGGGTCGTGACCAGACTCCAGCCGAGCCGCGCCGCCGCCGCGTTGAAGGCGTGGTCAAGCTGCTTCAGCCCGGGCATGCGCTCGAAATACTCATGCCCCCAGAAGCGCTGGACATGGACCTCGGCGAAGCCCACCCGCTTGAGCATCGGCGCGAGCACTGCGGGATCGCCGCGGCACCAATCGTAGAAGGCAGGGAAGATCGGATCGTCGCCGCCGTCGCGCCGCGCTGGGTACAGGGCGTGGACGATGGCGCGCGACAGCCTTGCGGGCAGGACGTGGTTCAGCGCGAAGATCGGGGCCCACAGCGTCGGGAAGAAAGCCAGCGCCACACCGCCGGGTGTCAGCAATTCATGAATGTTGGCCCAGGCGCGCTCGACGCCGTCGACATGCTCGAAGACCATGCGCGAGACCATCATGTCGTAGCCGCCGCGCACGACGTCCGGCTCGGACAGATCGCCGGCGATGTCGAAGCGCACGGTCTTGAGCCCGCGTCCGGTCAGGGCGAGCTCGCCGGGATCGATGTCGTTGACAATCAGCTCTATGCCGTTGCGGGCGGCCTCCTCCTGCGTGAACAGCGGATCACGGCCGCCGCCAATCTCGCAGACACTGCGCAGGCCGAACTGATGCGCCAGCCCCAGGATGGTCGCTTCATATTGATCCCAGGCCCATCGTGAATGCCAGTCGGGCCGGAGCCCGTCGAAGAAGCTCGCGAGCGAGCCTGACGCCTGCGTCATCGGGCGCCGGCCGGCATCAGGGCCTCCGGTCGCAAGGCTCGCCATGGACATGATCGCCTCCGCCTCGAGAGCCTGCCTTCGGTTTTTGCCGCAAAATTGCCCGTGGGATCGCGGCACCGCAACGCTAAGCTTAACCGATGGTAAACGGTATCCGAACCGATGAAGGCTCCGCCAGCTCGAAGCTGCGATTTTGGCCAACCAAAGAACGAAGATGGAACATTGACCGCTCTACACGTCTGATTGGCTGTCAACGTTCACCACTGCTCTGTAAACTGTCATCCTTGAAACGTCGAGATCGCGCGCCGCACTGGCCTTGCTGGCACCGGTGGCAATGCGGCGTCGGATTTCGTCGCCGCCAGTGTTTTTCTTCCGGCCGTTATGGACCCCTCGGCTCGCGCAGCCCCGGCGCGCTGACGACCGCACCACCCTCGCCCTTGCGTTCTTCCTCGCGCACCTGGAGCGTGATCCGGCGGCGGCCGGAAAGTTGGTCGTGTTCGACGATCCCTTTAATAGTCAGGACGCTTTCCGCCGCCGGCAAACCGTCCATGAGATTATGAAGGTTGCCGGTAAGTGCGCCCAGGTCATCGTGCTGTCGCACGATGCCACTTTTCTCAAGCAAGTTTGGGATAAATCGCCTGCGGCCGAGCGTGTCGCGCTAACTATTGCCGATCACCGTGCACAAGGCTCGAAGATCATGCCGGTGGACTTGGATCAGGCCTGTCGGGGCCGGACAGCCACTGACATTGACGACCTGCAAACCTATTTGACGACCGGTGCAGGCGGCTTGCTCGACATCATCCGCAAGATGCGCGTCGTTCTCGAAACCCATTGCCGCACGACCTATCCTGGCAGCTTCTTAGCCGATGACTGGTTGGGCGAAATGGTACGGAAGATTCGCGAAGGCGGTGATACCCACCCCGCACAGGCTCTCTATGACGAGTTGGATCAGATAAACGACTATACGAGCCAATATCACCACGGTGAGAACATAGCCGACGCCACGCCGGATCAGATTGATCCGAGCGAGCTAACGGGCTTCACTCGGCGCACATTAAAAATCGTTAATGCTCTTCAAGCGTGAGCTACCTCAAGCAACTATGACACCCCTGTACTAGCCATGGCGACCTGAGGCGTTTCGTGCTTTGGCAAACCCTCTGTCCGTTGCGATGAACCGCTCCAGCATGGGCACGATGAGCCTGAGGGGATCGCTGACCGGCTGGCCGGTTTCGCGGGCCAGCACCTCGGCATAGGTGACCAGATTGCGGTGAAGCGATCCCGGCAGTTCCACTGTCACTTTTACGGGCTTGTCTTCGATGATAGGACCGAGTTTTAGTTTCGTCATGGTCAACCTCCGGCATTCTGGAATATGAGGTCGCGAGTGACGATGATCCTGACCGGGAAACCGGGACGAATGGTCAGCGTCGGCGCAACCTGTAACTGGCGCTGGATGATCTGCTGACCCGCCTGATTGATGGTGTCCTGCGCGCCGTCGCGGATGGCGCGGATCAGGCGGTCCTCGTCGTCGGTCGCCAGTTCCGCGCCGACCGCGAGCAACGTGGACAGGCCGGCGGCCTTCATCAGATCCCACCAGTGGTAGTCCACCCCGTCCTCAAGTCCGGCATAGCCGGAAGCGTCCGCTCCGGGCAGACGTTCGAGGACGATGGAACGGCCGCCAGGCAGGATCAGGCGATTCCACACCAGGAGTACGCGGCGCTGACCGAAAATCACGCTGTCGTCATATTGGCCGATGATCCGGGTGCCCTGCGGGATCAGGAGAAGCGAACCCGTCGGACTGTCATAAACGTTCTCGGTGACTTGCGCGGTGATCTGGCCGGGCAGATCGGAACGGATGCCGGTGATGAGCGCCGCCGGGATGACAGACCCTGCCTGTAGGATCCAAGGCGATGCCGGCGGCGTGACGCGATCCGGAGCGACGGTCTGGCGGTCCACCGGACCGCCCAGGAAAGCGGCATGCCGGTTCTGTCCGGTCCCGCTGACTTGCGCACCAGGACCGCCAGGGACGGGAATGGTCGCATCGGCTGATGCACCTGTGCGCAGCCCTGACTGGAAGAACACATTGCTCAGGCGCGCCGCTTCCTCCTCGGCGCGGCGGCGTTCTTCCTCGGGGTCGACGGCAGGTGTCGTGATGACAGGCGGCGCAACCGGCTGGCCGCTGTTCTGCGCGTCAAGGATCGGACGGCCGAGGTCGCCGGGCAGTGGCGGCCCGAGGACCGGGCCGGTGTAGTCGGAAGGCAATTCTCTCAGGCCATCGGCTGTCGGTCGGTTCTCGGTCGAATAGAGTTCTTCGCCGCTCGGACCTGTATCGCGGGTCTGGAGGGCGTAAATGAGCGCGCCGCCAATGCCGAGCAGCGCGACGGCTCCGACACCTGCCAGCATCTTGCGGGACAGGCGGGTCACGCGGGGCGGATCGGCGCGCAACCGCATGGGTTTGGTGGTGTCCGCGATGGTGGTATCGGTCATGATTGGGAATCTCCGATGGCAGCAGCGCGGGCGGCGGCCTGTCTTTGCTCGACGCGGACAATCCTGACGACCTGCTGGCGATTGCCGCTGCCGAGGCGCAACTCGGCGGCGCCGAACAGGCGGTCCACGATCAGGACATTCTGATGGACGCGGCTGTTGACGATCTGCGGTTCGCCGAGCGCCAGCCAACCCTCGTCCACCACGATCATCGTGGGGCGGCCGTCGAGGCGGTCGGCGATCCTGTGGAACAGGTAGGCGAGGACGGCGGGCGCCGCGCCAGTCTCAAGCAAACCTTCGGTCTCGAAGGCGGCAACCGGAGCATCGCCGAGATTTTCGGTCTCCGCGTCGAGCAGCCGCCCGTAGGGGCCGCCGACGCAATAGGGTTGCAGGGTGAGCTTGAGTTCACTGGACTGGAGCAGGACGGACAGGCCGGTCAGGGTGCGTTCCTCGACCGGCGCGGAGGCGAGCGAGGAAAGCGCGGTCCAGATATGCTCCTTGGCCTCGGGCGTGACCGTCAGCCCCTCGCGCGTGAGGATCGCCGCGATCCAGTCGGCGGCCCAGGCGCGATCCTCCGTGTGCCCGATACGGGCGAGCGGCTGGAGCAGGACCGGAGCGTCCGCGCCTTCGGTCAGGCGTCCGCCGAGGTCGTGCCAGTCGCCGCCCATCGCCAGCGTGGCGGCGCGGATCGAGCCGCCGAAGTCGAAGGCGAAGACCTGCGCTCCGGCATAGCGCCGGAACTGCAGGGCCATGAGGGCGAGCAGCACGGACTTGCCCGCGCCGGTTGGGCCGACGACAAGCGTGTGGCCCACATCCCCGACATGAAGGGAAAACCGGAACGGGGTCGAGCCTTCGGTCTTGGCGTAGAGCAAAGGGGGCGCACCGAAATGCTCGTCCCGTTCCGGCCCTGCCCATACGGCGTTCAGCGGAATCATGTGGGCAAGGTTGAGCGTCGAGACCGGCGGCTGGCGGACATTGGCATAAGCGTGTCCAGGCAGGCTGCCAAGCCATGCGTCAACCGCGTTGACGGTCTCGGCCATGGCGGTGAAGTCACGGCCCTGAACGATCTTCTCGACCAGGCGCAGCTTCTCTTGCGCCACGCGCGGGTCGGCATCCCAAACGGTGACGGTGGCCGTAACATAGGCCATGCCTGCCACGTCCGCCCCAAGCTCCTGCAACGCCATGTCGGCGTCGAGCGCCTTGTTGGCGGCGTCGGTGTCAACGAGAGCGGACGCCTCATTGGTCATCACCTCTTTCAGAATCGCGGCGATGGACTTGCGCTTTGCAAACCATTGGCGGCGGATGCGGGTCAGCAGCCGGGTCGCATCCGACTTGTCCATGAGGATGGCGCGGGTAGACCAGCGATAGGGAAAGGCAAGCCGGTTCAGTTCATCCAGAATCCCCGGCGTCGTCGCGGCCGGGAATCCCACGATGGACAGGACGCGCAGATGCTGATCGCCCAGGCGCGGCTCCAGCCCGCCGGTCAGCGGCTGGTCGGCCAGAAGCGCGTCGAGGTACATCGGCACTTCCGGCGCGCGCACGCGATGCCGGTTGGTCGAAATGGTGGAATGCAAATAGGTCAGCGTCTGGCCGTCATCGAGCCAACGGCACTCCGGCATGAAGCCGTCGAGCAGCGCCAGCACGCGATCGGTGCGATCGATGAAGCCGCGCAGCATCTCCCTTGGGTCCACGCCTGCGTTCTCCCTGCCCTCATAGAGCCAGGACTCTGTTCGGGCAGCTTCCTCGGCAGGCGGCAGCCAGAGAAAAGTCAGGAAATATTCCGAGACGAAATGCGTGCCGGCTTCCTCGAACTCAGCCTTGCGCTCGGCATCAACCAGCGCGGACGCCGGATCGGGAAAGATGCTGTCGGGGTAGGTCCCAGCTTCATTACGCTGTGCCTCGACAAAGATCGCCCAGCCGGAACCGAGACGGCGCAGGGCGTTGTTGATGCGCCCGGCGACGGCAACCAGTTCGGCGGCGACGGCGGAATCCAGATCGGGGCCGCGGAATCTCGCAGTGCGCTGGAACGAACCGTCCTTGTTGAGCACGACGCCGGGGCTGACGAGCGCGGCCCATGGCAGATAATCTGCCAGCCGGGTGGCGGTGCGGCGATACTCCGCAAGGTTCATCATGGCCGCAACCCTCACACCGCCAGATGACCGGGGATGCGCAGGTGCCGCCGCCCGGCCTCTACGAACTGCGGATCGCGCTTGGCCGCCCACACGGCCGCGAAATGGCCGATGGCCCATATGGCGATGCCGACCAGCCAGAGGCGCAGGCCCAGGCCCACGGCCCCGGCAAGCGTCCCGTTCATGATGGCGATGGAGCGCGGTGCGCCGCCGAGCAGGATATGCTCGGTCAGCGCACGGTGGACCGGGATCGAAAAACCCGGCACCGCGTCGAGCTGCTCGAAACCACCCGCCATCAGACGAGCGCCCCGCCGCCGAAAGAGAAGAACGACAGGAAGAAGCTCGACGCCGCGAATGCGATGCTGAGGCCGAACACGATCTGAATCAGGCGCCTGAACCCTCCGCTCGTATCGCCGAAGGCCAGCGTCAGTCCGGTCACGATGATGATGATGACGGCGATGATCTTGGCGACCGGCCCCTCGATGGACTGAAGGATTTGCTGAAGTGGTTGCTCCCACGGCATCGAGGAGCCGGAGGCATGGGCCGCCGGAGCCATGAACATGGCGAGCGCGGCGATGGTGGCGGCCGTGGTGAGCTGGCGGCGCAGACGGGATGCGTGATGGATCATTCGGGGTCTCCTTTTTGGCTGGTCGCGGGGGTGATGCGGTAGTCGCCATCCGGCCCCAGCCCGTCGACGCGGGCGAGTTCGGCCAGCCGGCGCGCGGAACCGCGCCCGGAAAGGACGGCAACAAGGTCGATGGTCTCGGCGATCAGCGCGCGCGGGACGGTGACGACAGCTTCCTGGATGAGCTGCTCAAGGCGGCGTAGCGCACCGATGCCGGAACCGGCATGGATGGTGCCGATGCCGCCGGGGTGTCCCGTGCCCCACGCCTTGAGCAGGTCCAGGGCTTCCGATCCGCGCACCTCGCCGATGGGGATGCGGTCGGGGCGCAGGCGCAGCGAGGATCGGACCAGATCGGAAAGCGTCGCCACGCCGTCTTTCGTCCGCATGGCGACAAGATTGGGCGCGGCGCATTGCAGCTCGCGCGTGTCCTCGATGATGACGACGCGATCGGCCGTCTTCGCCACCTCGGCGAGCAGCGCATTGGTCAGCGTCGTCTTGCCGGTGCTGGTGCCGCCCGCCACGAGGATGTTGGCGCGGGAAGAAACGGCTGCCCGTAGGGTCGCGGCCTGATCGGCGGTCATGATGCCGGTGGCCACATAATCGTCGAGGCTGAACACCGCGACGGCGGGCTTGCGGATGGCGAAGGCCGGCGCGACGACTACGGGCGGCAACAGCCCCTCGAACCGCTCGCCGGTCTCGGGAAGCTCGGCCGAGACACGCGGGCTGCGGGCATGAACCTCCGCACCGACATGATGGGCGACCAGACGCACGATGCGTTCGCCATCGACAGCCGATAGTAGTTCCCCGGTATCGGCCAGCCCTTCCGACAGCCGGTCCACCCAGATGCGGCCATCCGGGTTCAGCATCACCTCGATGATTGCAGGGTCTTCGAGAAACCGGGCAATGGACGGCCCGAGCGCGGTGCGCAACATGCGCGCGCCGCGCTGGATGGCTTCCGGTCTGTGGTGGTTGGCGGTCATGTCGGCCCCTTTCCTTCGGGGTGCGCGACAGACGGTCCCCCGATCGGGGTCGATTAAAAGAACCTGATTTTTGTCTGCCTCAACAAGTATTTACGCGCGTGCGGCGGGATACGATGATCGACGGCAAAAAGGACAGGTTCGGCCCGGAACTATTGAGCGGGTCAAACTGCATAGATATGAGGACAGGAAACGATGACGGGATCGCACCGAATGAACATCAGCCCGAAAATATACATAATGGGGGCGTCCTGTTCGGGCGTCTCGACACTCGGTGCGGTATTGTCAGAGTGGACTGGCACACCGCATATAGATGTCGACGATTTCTACTGGATGCCGACCGATCCGCCGTTCAGTATCAAGCGCCCACCCGGGGAGCGCGTGCGGCTGATCGCCGAACGGCAAAAAGCGTCTGACGGATGGATTTTGACCGGCTCCTTCATGGGATGGGGAGACGCCCTGATCCATGACATCGACCTGATCGTGTTCCTTTACACTCCTGCAGCCATCAGGTTGCAACGGCTCGACCAGCGCGAGGCGGCGCGCCACGGGGATCGCATCCTGCCTGGCGGCGATATGTATGAAGCGCATCTGGCCTTCCGGGAATGGGCATCGGGCTATGATGATCCGCTGTTCTCCGGACGGAGCCTTACCCAGCATGAACGCTGGCTCGGCCAGCAATCGGTTCCGGTTCTCAGGCTGAAAGGCGAGAGGCCGACGGATGAGCTGGCGGATGCGGTAGTCAGCGAGATCCAGCTCATTGCCCAGAGGGCTGGGCGTTAGCCGGGTTCAATTGCGGTTCTGACGCCGGGGCTTTGGGTTCTTCGCCGGGGACATCCCGAGACAATTCCCTGAGGAACCTGTCACCCGCCGCCAGCCGTCGGCCGAGCGTCTGCATGAAGCCCTCGAACCGCTCGGTGCCCTTGGCACGCGCCGACTGTCGCGCGCTTTCCGGCAAAGGCGGTGTAACCGTCATCCAGTAATGGATAAAGAGCGCCAGGGTCTCGCCGAGGATGGCGACATCCATATCGAGCGCGTCGATCTGGCGGCTGATCCTGTCCAGGCGGCGGGACATGGCCGCTTCCAGATGCTCGGCGGTATCACCAGAGAGAAAAGAGGCAACAGCAGCCTCAATGACGGCGGATTGCGACACCCTGCGGCGCAGAGACAGCGCCTTGACCCGCCCGAGCAGTTCCGGGTCGAAATAGACATTCATGCGAGTGCGTTTCGCCATGGCGCTGCCTCAAAGTTCAATTCCGTCATCTGGGTTCATGGCAACCTGCCGCGCCACCATCCGCATGCGCTGGCGCATTGCCCGGGCTTTCGCCGTATCAATATCCGGTTCGTCGTCGAGCAGTTCGAATGCCTGTGCGGGTGCTGCCTGTGGAGGAAGTATTTCCTCATGGTCCGGCAATTCCGGCTCGCGGCGGATGCCCGCATTGGTGGGATCGCCGCCTGCGCTATCCGCGAGTTTCGCGGCGGACTGGTGCACTGGCGCGACAATGCGGCTCGTCCAATCATCTGTTGGAGTGGAGAGTGCGTCTCTCGAAGCCATGGCCATATCAGGCGGCGGCAGGATGCGCTCCATGAACCGCGCATCCTCGAAATACCGCGCCTTCTTCGCGCGGATCGGCGGTGTTCCTGCGACCATGACGATTTCGTCGGTGGGTGGAAGCTGCATGATCTCGCCCGGCGTGAGCAGCGGCCGGGCCGTCTCCTGCCGCGACACCATCAAATGCCCGAGCCATGGGGCCAGTCTGTGCCCGGCATAGTTGGTTGAATCCCGCAGTTCGGTCGCGGTGCCGAGCGCGTCGCTCACCCGCCTGGCGGTACGCTCGTCGTTGGTCGCAAAGCTGACACGGACATGACAATTGTCGAGGATCGCGTTGTTCGGCCCGTAGGCACGCTCGATCTGGTTGAGGCTCTGGGCGATCAGGAAGGATTTGAGGCCGTAGCCCGCCATGAAGGCGAGCGCCGATTCAAAAAAGTCGAGCCGGCCAAGTGCTGGAAACTCGTCCAGCATCAGCAGCAACCGGTGACGCTTGGCCGAAGTGTTCAAATCCTCGGTCAACCGCCTGCCGATCTGATTGAGGATCAGACGGATAAGCGGCTTGGTGCGGTTGATGTCGGACGGCGGCACGACGAGATAGAGCGTTACAGGCTCCCTGTTCCCGACCAGATCGGCAATGCGCCAGTCGCAGCGCGAGGTGACACGCGCCACAACCGGATCGCGGTAAAGACCCAGGAACGACATGGCTGTGGACAGCACGCCGCTGCGCTCGTTCTCGCTTTTGTTCAGCAACTCGCGGGCCGACGACGCGATGACGGGATGAACGCCAGCCTCGCCGAGATGCGGCGTGTCCATCATCGCGCGAAGCGTCGCTTCGACGGGGCGGCGGGGATCGGACAGGAAGTTGGCGACGCCCGCCAGCGTCTTGTCCTTCTCCGCATAAAGGACATGCAGGATCGCGCCGACCAGCAGGCTGTGGCTGGTCTTTTCCCAGTGATTGCGCTTGTCGAGCGAGCCTTCGGGATCGACCAGAATATCCGCGATGTTCTGCACGTCGCGGACTTCCCATTCCCCTTGCCGGACCTCCAGCAGAGGATTGTAGGCGGACGATCCCGCGTTGGTCGGATCGAACAGCAGCACGCGGCCGTGCTTTGCCCGGAAGCCAGCCGTGTTTCATCACCGAAGCGCGTGAGCCAGGAAGGATCGCGCATGCCGAGATCCTCACCAAGAACACGGCGGGCTGACGCGGAGAGTTCCTCCAGCGATAGAGGTTCGCGCGTGTCGACGTGAGAGCGCTCCGGGTCGATGAGGATGATCCTTACCCGCCCGGTGGCGTCGATGGGCGCGAGCATGCCGCCGCCGCGTGCATTGCAGAAGGCACGCACGGGTGGCCCCTCCCTTGCATCGATGCGGACGTCGCCCATCATTACGCTGTGGGAGGTATCACTGCCTTCAAACGCGATGTTGGCCGCCGCACGCACGACGCTCCGACGCCCATCAGCGCCGACAACGGCGCGGCAGTCGAAGCGGAATGCGCCATGGGCGGCCGTGCCTTTTACCGTATAGCCGCGCTCGCTGTCCCCAGCGATGCTTTCCACATGATGGCCGCGATGGATCTCCACGCCGAGATCTGCAGCATGTGCTTCGAGAAGCGCCTCCGTCCGGTTCTGTGGAAGAAACAAGGTGAAGGGGAATCGCGTCTCGAATCCGGAGAAGTCCAAGCGCGTGTCCAGACTCGCGAAATGACCCGTCGCGATGGGCTTGCCTTCGGTCAGAAAGCGCTCCGCTACCCCTCGCATCGCGAACAGTTCGATGGTTCGGCCGTGGATAGTAAGGGCGCGGGACTGCTCCATGCGGGCGGCGCGGCGCTCGAGAAGAGCGACCTCCAGCCCGGCGAGCCTCAACTCACACGCTGTCCACAAGCCTACAGGACCAGCACCGACAACGACTACATCTACCATATTGCTCCCCATCTCGAACAATGTTAGATTATTCTAACGATGTTAGGGAGTCAACCATGGCGCTGCAAAAAGAGACGGTCGTCGCGACCGCACTGACACTGCTGGACGAAGTAGGTGTCGAAGGCCTGACGATGCGAGCGCTTGCCAAAGCGCTCAACGTGCAGGCCCCCACGCTCTATTGGCACTTTCCGTCGAAACAGGATTTGCTGGACAAGATTGCAGACGCGATTATCGCTCCCGCTGTCGCTGCAACGGATACTAGTCAGGATCCTGACGCGGTGTTATCGTCGCTGGCGCGTGCCATGCGGAACGCGTTGCTCGCCCACCGGGACGGCGCCAAGGTCTATGCTGGCACCTATGCCGTCGGAGCGAATGTGCTCAAGCTCGCCGACATCGCGTTGGAAGCGCTGCTGAAGAAGCAACTCGACGAGCAAGCGGCGACGGATGCGATGTTCAATCTCGTTTATTTCGTCCTTGGATTCACGATCGAAGAACAGGCGTTTCGTGAACGTTGGAGATCGGACGAGGACCACAGTGGCGGCGAGAAGCAGCTCATGGCGGCCATAGACACCCACTTTCCTGCGCTGCGGCGGTGCGCAGGGGCCATTATCGAAAGCGATTTTGAGACGCGATTCAAGGAGGGAGTGGCCGCGTTCCTTCGCGGCTTGGAGGGAGCGGTCGCCGTTGGTGGCTCTCGATCATGAAACGAGTAAAAAACCCCGGCGCGCCTGTCGCGCTGAGGTCTTCGCCGCGCAAGCGCCGGACCGCCGCTATTCTGTCGTCCCATTGGGCCTACCCAATGCTGATCTACGTTTAGGCCTGCCTGGTAATGGCCCACAACAATTCACGAAGCCAGCGATTGCCGGCATCGTTGGCGCGCGGGTGCCATGCAACGGATAGCAATATCTCCGGAAGCGTGATCGGCGGCTCGAAGATCGCCAGGTCCGCACTTCGGCGTGATGTCAGGGAATGCGGCATTGTCGCCAGAAGCTCGGTTTTCCGCACCGTTTCAATGGCAGCGAGGTAGCTTTGCACCGAGACGGCGACGTGCCGCGTTCGTCCGATCTTCGACAGTTCTTTATCGACAACGCCCTCAAAGCCTTCACCGTTGCCGGACACGATCACATGCGCGCTATAACAAAAACGATCCGGATCCATCGCCTCATGCTGGCTCGCCGCCTTTCCAATCGTCACCAGGCAATCTCGTACCACCTTCCTGCTCATCAAGGTGCCGTGCTTTGCAAACTGGGACGGAGCGCCGACCGCCAGATCCAGCTTTCCTGTTTGCGTATTCCGATGATGCC
>UBNE01000019.1 GCA_900466745.1 Hyphomicrobiales bacterium
CAAGAGTCCACACTTCCTAGCGCATCGGACTGAATAGCGTACGGGGCACGTCAACCGCCATTCCGGTTCCGTCTTTCCGATGCAGCGGCCTTTAGCGGCGGGCGATCTTCGCCCGCATCAGCGCCGGGCGGGCGCCGGCATCGTTGAGCGCGCCGGACTTCGCCGCCTTCGGATTCTCGACCGCCTGCATGCCCTTGCCGGCGTTGCGGCTCGCCGGGCGCTTCGGCTTGTCCCGGCCCTGCTTGAGGGCGAGCGCCTTGCGCGCGAGGCTGCGCTGGCTGGGGGCGCGCAATTTCTCGGCCCGGCGCGTCTGCTCGGCGCCGACGCGCTTCAGCGCCACGGTCAGCGCATCGGCCTTGGCCTTGGTGCCGCGGTTGTCCGAGGCCGGCCGCGCGCCCTGGGGCGCCGCCTTGCCGCGGAACTCCCGGCGCTGCTGGCGCGCGAGATCGCGGGCGCGGTTGCGCCGCTCGCGCAGGGTCCGGGCGAGATCGCGCAGATCCCCGTCGCTCTCCCCGGCGAGCTTGCCGCGCCGGGTCCGCCCGACGAGATCGAGCTCGCCCTTGTCGAGAAGCCGCGTGAGTGCCTTGGCCGATAGCGACATGGATGCCTCCCTCGTGCTGCTGTCCGCCTCTCGACTATGCTTTCGGCGCCGTTTTGTTCCCGAGACGATTTGCCCGCAGGCCCTGCCGCCTATATTCCGGCCGCCATGAGCAGCCCCCATCGGATCGCCGTCCGCGTCTATTACGAGGACACCGACTTCTCCGGCGTCGTCTATCACGCCTCCTATCTGCGCTTCATGGAGCGCGGGCGCACCGAGCTGATCCGCGCGCTCGGCGTCGAGCAGCGCGAGCTCTTCGACGGCGAGACGGCGCTGGGCTTCGCCGTCCGCAAGATGACGATCGACTTCCTGCGCCCGGCCGTGATGGACGACCTGCTGACCGTCGAGACCCGCTGCACCGAGGCGCGCGGCGCCACCATGGACCTGGAGCAGCGCGTGCTGCGCGGCGAGGAGGTGCTGATCACCGCCGCGGTCAAGGTCGCCTGCGTCGGCGGCGGCAGGGCGCGCCGCATCCCGGACGGGCTGCGCAAGCGGCTGATGCTCGACGATTGAGGCCGAGGCGGCCGCGGCCGCCTCGACACGACCGTGTGAAGATCGCCATCGACGCCGGGCTCGGCCGCATGTTAGCGCTCCTCACATGAGCTGGAAGCGCGCCCGCCCCGAAACGCCCCGCGGCTATCACCACGGCAACCTCAAGGAGGAGCTGGTGAAGGCCGCGCTCGGGCTGATCGGCGAGAAGGGGCCGAACGGCTTCACCTTCGCCGAGGCCGCGCGCATGGCCGGCGTCAGCCCCGCCGCCCCCTATCGCCATTTCCGCGACCGCGACGAATTGCTGGCCGATGTCGCGGCGCGCGGCTTCGAGGCCTTCGAGGCGGCGCTCTCGCGCGCCTGGGACCAGGGCCGCCCCGACCCGGAGACGGCGTTCCACCGGCTCGGCCGCGCCTATCTCGCCTTCGCCCATGACGAGCCGGCCTATTACTCCGCGATGTTCGAGGCCGGTGTGCCGCTCGACGCCAGCCCCGGCCTGCGCGCCGCCGCCGACCGCGCCTTCGCCACGCTGCGCCAGGCGGCCGAGGCGCTGATCGCCCGGCTGCCGGCGAACAGGCGCCCGCCCGCCCTGATGATGGCGCTGCATGTCTGGGCGATGTCGCACGGCATCGCCGCCCTCTTCGGCCGCGCCGATGGCGGGCGGCGCCCGCTGCCGATGTCGGCGGCCGAGCTGCTCGAGGCCGGCATGCTGATCTATCTCCAGGGCCTCGGAATCGGCCCGGAAAGCGCGCCCCCGCCGGCAGGCTGACGATTTTCCGGGGCGCCGTCCTTGACAAGAAGCGGCGTCGCGCGCATCTATGTAAATGTGTTTTACATTCACGCCATCTGACGCGGAGGAGGACAATGCCGCTCGTCGCCAAGCTTGACGAATATGGGAAGGGAGCCTGGATCGCCTTCGCGGTGCTCGGCTTCATCGTGTGGTGGCCTCTGGGTCTGGCGACCCTGGCCTTTCTTTTCGGGAGTGGACGTATGGGTTGTGGCTCGCATTGGGATCGCTACGAGCACCGGATGAGCCGTCTTCAGGACAAGATGGACCGCATGCGGGAGCGCATGGCGGGCCGCGAGGGCCGCGGTTTCGGCGGCGGCTTCGGCGGCTGGGGCCGCGAGCCTTCCAGCGGCAACCGCGCCTTCGACGAGTACCGCGCCGAGACGCTGCGCCGGCTCGAGGAGGAGCAGCGCGAGTTCCACGACTTCCTCGGCCGCCTGCGCATGGCCCGCGACAAGGCCGAGTTCGACCAGTTCATGGCCGAGCGCCGCAATCAGCCGCCGGCCACGCCCCCGGCCCAGCCCGACGCGGCCTGACGCGGCGGCGCCTTCCGCAATCTGCGCGCGAAACCAGCCCACCCCGGGCAACCGGGGCGGGCTTTCTGTCGTCTTCGGCCGCTGCGGAAGGCGCCGGCGAGGCCCCATATACCCGACATTAACCTTGCCGGGGGCTTAACTCGATCCGAAGCATGCGTTTCGTGGGAAACCCCGTTTCGGCCCATCTTTCGCCGGATTCGCGCGCGAAAGACAGGCTACGGCATTTCCCCGGATCGCGAAACGGGCGGCGGCGTGGGTCTCCCGCGACGCGAGCGGCGGGGTTTGGATCGGAGCCGGAGCCTCCGGGCCGGGCCGCTGGTCGCACCGCCTGGTTGGAAGGATGACAGGATGAACCCCGCCGACGTCGCGCAGGCCGCGCCGCAGATCGACATGTCGTTCTGGACGCTGTTCTGGCACGCCCACATCGTCGTCAAGCTGGTCATGATCGGCCTGCTCGGCGCCTCGGTCTGGTGCTGGTCGATCATCATCGACAAGACCCTGCTCTACCGCCGCACGCGCAAGGACATGGACGCTTTCGAGGAGGTGTTCTGGTCGGGCCGCTCGCTCGAGGAGCTCTATCGCGATCTCGCCAGCCGCCCGGTCAACGACATGGCCGCGGTCTTCGTCGCGGCGATGCGGGAATGGAAGCGCTCCTTCGAGAATGGCGGCCGCTCGGTCGCCAGCCTCTCGCAGCGCATCGACAAGGTGCTCGACGTCACCATCCAGCGCGAGACGGAGCGGCTCGAATCGAAGCTGCTGGTGCTCTCGACCATCGCCTCCGCCGCCCCCTTCATCGGCCTGTTCGGCACGGTCTGGGGCATCATGACCTCGTTCACCGCCATCGCCGTCTCGAAGAACTCCTCGCTCGCGGTGGTGGCGCCGGGCATCGCGGAGGCGCTCTTCGCCACCGCCATCGGCCTCTTCGCCGCGATCCCGGCCCTGATGGCCTACAACAAGCTCCAGGCCGAGGTCGCCAAGGCGCAGGGCCGGCTCGAAGCCTTCGCCGACGAATTCTCCGCGATCCTGTCGCGGCAGATCGACGAGCGCATGGCGGCGTGAGGGCCTGAGCGATGGGAATGTCACCCGCAGCAGCAGGCGCGCAGGGCGGCGGCCGCCGGGGCCGGCGCGCACGCCGCCACCGCGCCATCGCCGAGATCAACATGACGCCGTTCATCGACGTCATGTTGGTGTTGCTCATCATCTTCATGGTCGCGGCCCCGCTGATCGCGACCGGCGTGCCGCTCGATCTGCCGCAGACCGGCGCGAAGCCGATCAATGTCGACCAGAAGCCGGTCACGATCGCCATCGACGGCAAGGGCCAGATCTTCCTGATGGACGAGCCGACGCTGGAGCCCGACCTCGTCTCCAGGCTGCAGGGCCTCGCCAAGCAGGGCTTCGACGAGCGCATCTATGTGCGCGCCGACAAGCTGGTCGATTACGGCCGCGTCGCATCGGTCATGTCGACCATCACCGCCGCCGGCTTCAAGCGGGTCGCGCTGGTGACGGAACCGGCCGCCCGCTGAGGACGGTGGAAGTAAGGGTACTGAAGGGCGTGAAGCTTTCGACCTCCGAACCTGGCATGCTGGTGTCGGCGCTCGGCCACATGACGGCGCTCGTCGTGGGGCTGGTTGCGTTCTCGTCACCCTCGCCGCTGCCCGAGCACCAGGAGGCGATCGCGGTCGAGCTCGTCGACCCGAACGCGCTGAATCAGATCACCCGCGGCGAGCGCAACGCCCAGAAGGTCGAGGAGAAGCCGACCCCGCGCGCCGAGCGCCAGTCCGACGTGGTCGAGCATAAGGAGGCCGGCGAGGCCAAGGCCGACAATCCGGCGCCGCCTTCCCGCCCGCCGGAGCTGAAGCTCGCCGACGACAACGCCGCCGCCCCGACGCCGCCGGCCCGCCCGGTCGAGCAGCCCCGGCCGGAGGCGAAGCCGCCCGAGCCCGCCAAGCAGCCGCCGCAGAAGAGCGAGGCCGCCGCCGCGCAGGAGGCGGAACAGAAGCGCCAGGAACTGGCCAAGCTCGCCGAGGAGGCCGAGCTCGCCTCCAAGGCCAGGCAGGCCGAGGAGGAGGCCAAGGCCGCCGCCAAGGCGAAGGCCGAGGCGGAAGCCCAGGCGAGGAAGGCGGCCGAGGCCAAGGCGAAGGCCGAGGCGCTCGCCAAGGCCGAGGCCGAGAAGGCCGCCAGGGAGAAGGCGGAAGCCGTCGCCAGGGCCAAGGCCGAAGCCGAGCAGAAGGCCAAGCTCGCCGCCGAGGCCAAGGCCAAGCAGGAGGCGGAAGCCAAGGCCAAGCGCGAGGCCCAGATCGCCAAGAACTTCAACGCCAGCGACATCGAGCGCCTGTTGCAGTCGAAGGAGAAGGCGCAGTCCACCGGCTCCTCGGCGCCGCAGACCAACCGCACCGCCTCGCTCGGCACCCGGACCGGCTCCTCGCAGAAGCTCAGCCCCTCGCTGCGCGCCCAGCTCATCGGCATCATCCAGGACCAGCTCCTGAAATGCTGGAACGTGCCGATCGCCCTCGCCAACGCCCATGGCGGCGGCAACATCGTGCCCTCGGTGCGCATGCGGCTGAACACGGACGGCTCGCTGGCCGGCCAGCCGGGCGTGATCAACTCCTCGCCCGATCCGCTTTTCCGCGTCGCCGCCGATTCGGCGCTGACCGCGACCCGCCGTTGCGCGCCGCTGCGCATTCCGGCTCAATTCGCCGCCTATTACGACGACTGGCGTGATGTCGTCGTCAATTTCGACGCAAGGGACGTGCTGTGACCCTGATCGACCGCAACCCCCTCCCCTTCCCGGCCGCCGCCCCGACCCGTCGCGGCCTCCTCGCCCTGGCCGGCGCGAGCCTGCTCGTGCCTGCCGCGGCACGCGCCGAGCTGGTCATCGACCTGCGCGGCGGCTCCTTCCAGCCGATGCCGATCGCCATCGCCGATTTCGGCGGCGACGGCGGCGTGCTGGTCTCCGGCGTCATCACCAACAACCTCAAGCGCTGCGGCTATTTCCTGCCGGTCGACAAGGGCCGCTTCCCCGAGAAGAACCCGCCCTTCGACGCCGCGCCGCAGTTTCAGGCCTGGCAGGCGGCCGGGGTGCAGGCGCTGGTGACCGGCCGCGTCGCCCGCGAGGCCGGGCGCATCCGCGCCGAGTTCCGGCTCTGGGACGTCGCCACCGGCACCCAGACCGACGGCCAGCAATATTTCACCGACCCGAGCAACAGCCGCCGCGTCGGCCACATCATCTCCGACGCGATCTTCTCGAAGATCACCGGGCTCGGCGGCTTCTTCGACACCCGCGTCGTCTTCGTCGACGAATCCGGCACCAAGGAGAACCGCCGCAAGCGCCTCGCCATCATGGACCAGGACGGCGCCAATGTGCGCTACCTCACCAATGGCGACGTCTCGGTGGTGACGCCGCGCTATTCGCCGGTCTCGCAGGACGTCACCTTCATGTCGCAGCGCCATGGCGAGCAGCCGCGCGTGCAGGTGCTCAACATCGAGACCGGCCAGCGCCAGATCGTCGGCAACTTCCCCGACATGACCTCGAGCCCGCGCTTCGCCCCGAACGGGCAGCGCGTCGTGCTCTCGCTCCAGCAGGGCGGCAACGCCAATCTCTACGCCATCGACATCGCCTCGCGCTCGACCACCCGGCTGACCTCGACGGCGGCGATCGACACCTCGCCCTCCTATTCGCCGGACGGCTCGAAGATCGTCTTCGAGAGCGACCGCGGCGGCCAGCAGCAGCTCTACGTGATGTCGGCCGGCGGCGGCGAGGCGCAGCGCATCTCCTTCGGCCAGGGCCGCTATTCGCAGCCCTCCTGGTCGCCGCGCGGCGACCTGATCGCCTTCACCCGCCAGGGCAGCGGCGGCTTCGCCATCGGCGTGATGCGCCCCGACGGCTCGGGCGAGCGCATCCTGACGGAAGGTTTTCACAACGAGGCGCCGAACTGGGCCCCGAACGGCCAGTACATCATGTTCTTCCGCGATCCGGGCGGCGAGACCGGCGGCAAGCTCTACATGGTCGACATCACCGGCCGCGTCGAGGTGCCGGTGCCGACCCCCGCCTACGCCTCCGATCCGACCTGGTCGCCGCTGCTCGGCGGCGGGCGCTGAGGCGGGAGGCCGGCCCCGCATGCATTGGAAGCCGTCCGGGTCGTGCCGGGCGGCTTTTCTGCAAGGCAGCCGAGGCTGACGCGTCTGGGACCGATAGGAGGCGGGAGCGGACGTCGCCTAACCTTCGAGCTCAACGATCATCGCAACTCTGTCTGCATGCCGACCGCCCTCGAATTCGGCGATCAGGAACGCATCGACGATATCGAGCGCCAGCCCCTCACCGACGATGCGCGAGCCTATCGAGAGCATGTTGGCGTCGTTGTGCTGTCGGATCATGCGAGCGGAGAATGTGTCGGAGCATACGCCGCAGCGAATACCCTTAACCTTGTTGGCCGCCATCATGATGCCTTGACCGGTGCCACACAGGATGATGCCGAGATGACAGTCGCCTGATGCGACGAGTCGGGCCGCTGCTTCACCCTGCGCGGGATAAGGCGTGCTCTCGCTCGTATTCGGCCCGATATCGACGGCTTGCCAGCCTCGTGTCGCGACATGCGAGACGAGCGTTCGTCTCAAGCCGATGGCAGCGTGATCGCTCGATAAGACAATACGCTTGTTGGCTTGCACGGGCAGCGACTCCGATGTGGTTGCTCTTTAGACCTCTCATCTGCAAATTCGGCAACGGGCGATAACGGAACTCCCGATCCCGGCCCTCGCGAAGCGCCCCTCAGCCTGTGTCGCCCGCGCCACAGCCGCGCCGCAAACGGCCTTTCGCCAGATTTGGTTAACCATACGCCGCAATGCCGCCACTTCGCCTTGTTCTGGCAAGGTCTCGTTTAGGTTGACGCTTCATTGATAAGGCAAGTCACTGATGAGGCGAGTGCAAGGCCCTTCCCGAAGCAGGCGCCGAGAAGACCAGACCCAGACCAGATCGCCCGGAGTCCAGCCATGTTGACCACCTTCTTCGCCGGCGGACGCAGCGTCCGCTTCGCCGCCGCCCTCGCGGCCACGCTCGCGCTCGGCGCCTGCGCCAACAACCAGAACGCCGACGGCAGCGGCTCGGGCTTCGGCGCCGGCGGCGCCGCCACCCCGGGCAGCGCGCAGGACTTCGTCGTCAATGTCGGCGACCGCGTCTTCTTCGAGACCGACTCCACCGATCTCACCCCGACCGCGACCGCGACCCTCGACAAGCAGGCCCAGTGGCTGCAGCGCTACGCCAACTACTCCTTCACCATCGAGGGCCATGCCGACGAGCGCGGCACGCGCGAATACAACTACTCGCTCGGTGCCCGCCGCGCCCAGACCGTGCGCGACTACCTCGCCTCGCGCGGCATTCCGGCCAACCGCATCCGCACCATCTCCTACGGCAAGGAGCGCCCGGTCGCGGTCTGCAACGACATCTCCTGCTGGTCGCAGAACCGCCGCGCCGTGACGGTGCTGGACGGCGCCGGCGGCGGCGCCTGAGCGGCCGACCGGCCTGAAACCGCGAAGCCCCGGACGCCGGCGTCCGGGGCTTTCCGTCGCCTTCGCCCTTCGCGGACGAAGCGAAGCGCAAATCCCGTAGGTTCCTTCAGGAGCGGCCCGGGTCGAGCCCGAGCATGACGCCTTCGGTCCGAGCCATCACCCCGCCGGCGCCGGGATCAGGCTCTTCGCCACGCCCTCGATCCGCTCGGCCGCCGCCACGAGCGCTTCCGCCGCGCGGTCCTCGACCTCGCTGAGCCGCTGGTCGGCCGCCCCGGCATCGCCCTGGATCGCCGCCAGATCGGTCTCGAGCCGGGCGACGCGCTGCTTCAGCTCCGAGACCTCGTCCGCCACCATCAGCGCCGCCATGACGTGCAGGCGCATGTCGCCGATCTCGCCGAAGGCCTGCCGCATCTCGCCGATCTTGCCGTCATAGAAGCGCGCGAGCTCCTCGAGATGGGCCTCCTCGCCCTCCCCGCAGGCCATGCGATAGGCCTTGCCGGCGATCGTGACGTTGACTTGCGGCATGGACTCTCCTTCCGTCGCGCCCGGCGGGACGCCCTATTCGGCCTCCTCGGCCTCGATCTCCGCCGGCTGCTGCGCCTGCACGCGCTCGATCACCGCGCCGATCACGTTCATCGCCCGCGTCAGGCGCTGGTCGACGTCCTGCGCCGCCGTCTCGACATGGCCGAGCCGCGCCATGGTGCCGTCGAGCTCGGCCGCCAGCCGCGCCCGGTCGTCCTGCATCAGCGCCAGCTCGGTTTCCAGATTGGCCCGGCCGCGCTCGGCCTCGACCCGCCGCCGTGCCGCCGCCTCGAGCTGCCCCAGCGCCGAGTCGAGACGGGCCAGCGCATTGTCCAGCATCAGGCTCGCCACCATCGCTCTCCTTTCAGATCGAAGCCGGCTCACACGATTCGCGCCCGAATTTACAGCAGAAGCGCGGAGAGCGGGAATCAGGCCCCGGCTGAAACCGGCGATTGCCGAAGGATTGTCCACATGCGCCGAAACGACGCTTCCGGAAACCGCCGCGCCGGCGCGGTTTTGCGCCGGGAAACCGCCTTGCGAGAATTGACTCGTGCCGAGCCCCGGGCCTAATCGAGCCGTCCTTTCGAAGTCTTCCGCGACTGCCTTGTCGGACAGCCCGTTCCCGCTTTGCCTGGGGCGGGGCCGGTCCGCCCCGCCCGCCAGACGGAGCCACGAGATCATCATGACCAGCATCGACCGCGCCCAGCACGACAAGCTCGCCAACGCCATCCGCGGCCTGGCGATGGACGGCGTCGAGAAGGCCAAGTCCGGCCATCCCGGCCTGCCGATGGGCGCCGCCGACATCGCGACGGTGCTGTTCACCCGCGTGATGAAATACGACGCCGCCGATCCGCGCTGGCCGGACCGTGACCGCTTCGTGCTCTCCGCCGGCCACGGCTCGATGCTGCTCTACGCCCTGCTCTACCTCACCGGCGCGCCCGGCATGGAGCTCGCCGACCTCGAGAAGTTCCGCCAGCTCGGCTCCCGGACCCCCGGCCACCCGGAGAATTTCGAGACCGCCGGCGTCGAGACCACCACCGGCCCGCTCGGCCAGGGGCTGGCCACCGCCGTCGGCATGGCGATGGCCGAGCGCATGCTCGCCGCCGAGTTCGGCCGGAAGGTCGTCGACCACCACACCTATGTGCTGGCCTCCGACGGCGACCTGATGGAAGGCATCAGCCAGGAAGCGATCGCGCTCGCCGGCCACCAGAAGCTCAACAAGCTGATCGTGCTCTGGGACGACAACGGCATCTCGATCGACGGCCCGCTGACCATCACCGACAATGTCGACCAGGTCGCGCGCTTCAAGGCCTGCGGCTGGCGCTCCGAGCGCGTCGACGGCCATGACCCCGAGGCGATCGAGGCCGCGATCAACCGCGCCCGGAAGTCGAGCAAGCCGAGCATGATCGCCTGCAAGACCACGATCGGCTTCGGCGCACCGAAGAAGGCCGGCACCTCCAAGGCCCATGGCGAGCCGCTCGGCGCCGAGGAGCTCGCCGCCGCCAAGAAGGCGCTCGGCATCACCGGCGGACCCTTCGAGGTCCCGGCCGATGTGCTCAAGGCCTGGCGCGGCTTCGGCGCCGCCGGCGCCGCCGCGCACAAGGACTGGAACGCGCGCTTCGCCACCCTCTCCGAGCGCAAGCGCGGCGAGTTCGACCGCCGCCTCGCCCATGCCGTGCCGGCCAAGCTCGACAAGGCGATCCTCGCCCACAAGAAGGCGCTGATCGCCGCGCCCCAGGCGGTCGCCACCCGCAAGGCCTCGGAGCTGGCGCTGGAAGCCATCACCCCGATCATGCCCGAGCTGGTGATGGGCTCGGCCGACCTGACGCCCTCCAACAACACCCGCACCAGGGCGGCCGAGGACTTCACCCCGAAGACCCCGAAGGGCCGCTATGTCCGCTACGGCATCCGCGAGCACGGCATGGCCGCCGCGATGAACGGCATCACCCTGCATGGCGGCTTCCGCACCGGCGGCGGCACCTTCCTGGTCTTCGCCGACTATGCCCGCCCCTCGATGCGGCTCGCCGCGCTGATGGGCCTGCCGGTCGTCTATGTCATGACCCACGACTCGATCGGGCTGGGCGAGGACGGCCCGACCCACCAGCCGGTCGAGCAGGTCGCCAGCTTGCGTGCCATGCCGAACATGCGGGTGCTCCGCCCGGCCGACACGATCGAGACGGCGGAAGCCTGGCAGATCGCTCTGGAGCGCACGGACGGCCCGACCGTGCTCGCGCTGTCGCGCCAGAACCTGCCGCAGTTGCGCACCGACGCCACGGCGAAGAACCGCTCGGCCGCCGGCGCCTACGAGCTGCTCGCCGCCGAGGGCGGCAAGGCCCAGGTCTCGCTCTTCGCCTCGGGCTCCGAGGTCGAGCTCGCCGTCGCCGCCCGCAAGCTGCTCGCTGAAAAGGGCGTGCGGGCGCGCGTCGTCTCGGTGCCCTCGCTCGAGCTCCTGCTGGCGCAGGACGAGGCGACCCAGGCCGGGATCATCGGCACGGCGCCGATCAAGATCGCCGTCGAGGCCGGCGTGCGCTTCGGCTGGGATGCCGTGATCGGCCATGACGGCACCTTCATCGGCATGCACTCCTTCGGCGCCAGCGGCCCCTACAAGGAGGTCTACAAGCATTTCGGCATCACGGCGGAGGCGATCGCCGACGCTGCGATGAAGAAGCACAACGGCTGACGACCCGCCATTGCGAACCCGGATCCCGCCTTCGGCAAGCCGGGGGACAGGCTCCGCGAAGCGGTCCAGGGGCGGCCGAGCTCCAGGTCTCCCCCGGATCGCTTGGTCGCTTCGCCGCTCGCAATGACGGTTTTATCTTGCGTTCGGCCATGCTTTGGCCGAATTGCCCGCGTGGATAGCGACGGCTGCGCCGTTTGCTCGGCGAAGGAGAGGAAGACATGACGGTCAAGGTGGCGATCAACGGCTTCGGCCGCATCGGGCGCAACGTTCTGCGCGCGATCATCGAGTCGAAGCGCAAGGACATCGAGGTCGTGGCGATCAACGATCTGGGTCCGGTCGAGACCAACGCCCATCTCTTCCGCTTCGACTCGGTCCATGGCCGCTTCCCCGGCCAGGTGACCGTCTCCGGCGACACCATCGATGTCGGCCGCGGCCCGATCAAGGTCACCGCCGTGCGCGACCCCAAGGAGCTGCCGCACAAGGCGCTCGGCGTCGACATCGCGCTGGAATGCACCGGCATCTTCACGACGAAGGACAAGGCGAGCGCCCATCTCGCCGCCGGCGCCAGGCGCGTGCTGGTCTCGGCCCCCTGCGACGGCGCCGACCTGACCGTCGTCTACGGCGTCAACCAGCACGAGCTGACGAAGGACCACCTCGTGGTCTCCAACGCCTCCTGCACCACCAACTGCCTCGCGCCGGTCGTGCGCGTGCTGCATGACGCCGTCGGCATCGACAAGGGCTTCATGACCACGATCCACGCCTATACCGGCGACCAGCCGACGCTCGACACGATGCACAAGGATCTCTATCGCGGCCGCGCCGCCGCGCTCTCGATGATCCCGACCTCGACCGGCGCCGCCAAGGCGATCGGCCTCGTCATCCCCGAGCTGAAGGGCCGTCTCGACGGCACCTCGGTGCGCGTGCCGACCCCGAACGTCTCGGTCGTCGACTTCAAGTTCATCGCCAAGCGCAAGACCTCGGTCGAGAAGATCAAGGAGGCCATCATCAAGGCGTCGAAGCGCGGCCCGCTCAAGGGCATCCTCGCCGTCACCGACCAGCCGAACGTCTCGATCGACTTCAACCACGATCCGGCGTCCTCGACCTTCGCCCTCGACCAGACCAAGGTGATGGACGACAAGTTCGTCCGCATCCTGTCCTGGTACGACAATGAGTGGGGCTTCTCGAACCGCATGAGCGACACGGCCGTCGCCATGGGCGCCCTGCTCTGACCCATCTCGGAGCGAGGCCGTGCCGGACCCCGGCACGGCCTCCTTCGTTTTCGCACCGCAACGGAGAGCCCATGGCCAAGATCGAGCCGACCGTCACGCCCCCGGCCCCTGCCGAGACGCCCGCCGTGACGCCTCCCCCCGCCCCCAGCCCCTC
>UBNE01000016.1 GCA_900466745.1 Hyphomicrobiales bacterium
CCTTGCCCGGCTCGGCCGGGGCGGGCGCCTCCGGAAGCTGGCGGCCGCGCGGCGGCGGGATCTGGGCGGCGGCGAGGCCCGGCGCGAGCAGGGCCGCGAGCAGGGCGAGCGCGCGCGCCGCGCGGCCGCCAGCTTCGAAGCCATCCAGTTCAAACATGCATCTCGTCCTCAGCGCCCTTGCGGCGATGTCTGAGCAGGCTCGCTTGTCCTCATCATGGCAAAGGCCTAGGTCAGGGATGTTGCCATCGTCGCGGATGTTTCATGACCGATACGCTCTCCCTGCTCAAGCTGCGTCGCTCGGTGCCGCCGCAGTTCCTCACCGCTCCCGGCCCCGAAGGGGCGCAGCTCGACGAGCTCCTTTCCCTCGCGGCCCGGGTGCCCGACCATGGCAAGCTCGTGCCCTGGCGCTTCGTTGTCTTCAAGGGGGAGGCGCGGGAGGAGGCCGCCGCCGTGGTCGAGCGGGTCTTCCGCCAGCGCAATCCGCAGGCCAGCGCCGAGCAGGTCGAATTCGAGCGCAAGCGCCTGACCCATGCCCCCGTCATCGTCGCGGTGGTGTCGCGGGCGCGCGAGCACGTCAAGATCCCGCTCTGGGAGCAGGAATTGTCGGCCGGCGCCGTCTGCATGACGATGCTCGTCGCGGCCTATGCCATGGGCTATGCCGGCTCCTGGCTGACGAACTGGTTCGCCTTCGACCGCGAGGTGCTGACCGAATTCGGCCTGGCCGACGACGAGCGCATCGCGGGTTTCGTGCATCTCGGCACGCCGACCGCGCCGATCACCGATCGCGACCGGCCGGTGATGGCCGATATCGTCAGCTACTACGGGGCCTGAACGATGATCTATTCGGCGACGCGGGACGATCTCGGCTTCGCTCATGATCCGTTCAAGGCCATCGTCGCGCCGCGGCCGATCGGCTGGATCACGGCGCTGAACGGCAAGGGCGAGGTCAACCTCTCGCCCTACAGCTTCTTCAACGCGATCTCGGCGCGGCCGAACATGGTCGTGTTCTCCTCGGAGAACAAGAAGGACGCGGTGAGCTTCATCGAGGAGACCGGCGAGTTCACCTGCTCGCTGGTCTCGGGCGCGCTGGTGCGGCAGATGAACCTGACCTCGGCGCCGCTGCCGCGCGGGCAGAGCGAATACGCCCATGCCGGGCTCGACATGGCGCCGTCGCGTTTCGTCAGGCCGCCGCGCGTGGCCGGCACGCCGGCGGCGCTGGAATGCAAATCCGTCTCGATCCAGCAATTGCGCGACATCGACGGCCAGGAGGTGCCGCGCTGGATGGTGATCGGCCAGGTCGTCGGCATCTTCATCGACGACGCCTTCGTCAAGGACGGGCGCTTCGACACGGCCGGGGCCAACCCGATCGCGCGCTGTGGCTATGCCGACTACGCCGCGGTGACCGAGCTGTTCTCGATCCAGCGGCCGCCGGGCGGGTAGGGACCGGCCGCCGGCGGAGCGGGTCAGCCGTCCGCCAGCGGGCCCTTCACCCGGTACTCGCCCAGTTCGGCGAGCGCCTTGTTCAGCGTCGCGGCCTCCAGCGCCGCACCTTCCGGCACCATCAGGCGCGGCGGGTCGAGCGTGACCTTGGCGCCCGGGACCAGAGCCGCGGCGGCGCGCTGGACGGCGGCGGCACAGCCGCTGCAATGCATGCCGGACACTTCGAAAACCTGAGTCATCGGAATCACCTCCGGCCGATCATTCAGCCAGTTTGCGAGCGCGGGCGACGAGACGCTCCGCCCTGATCAGATGGGGACGATCCAGCATTTCGCCATCGAGGCCGATCACGCCGGCGCCGGGATTGGCGGCGAAGAGCGCGATGATCCGCTCGGCCCTGGCGAGCGCTTCCGGCGCCGGGGCGAAGATCTGGTTGATCGGCGCGACCTGCGCCGGGTGGATCGCCATCTTGCCGGTGAAGCCGTCGCGCCGGGCGGCGAGGCATTCGGCGCGGAAGGCCGCCTCGTCGCGAAAATGGGTGAAGACGGTGTCGATCGCCTCGACCTGCGCCGCGCTGGCGCCGAGCAGGGTGAGCGCGCGGGCGAGGCGGTAGGGATCGGCATAGGAGCCGTCCTCCAGCCGGTTGGTCTCGGCGCCGAGCTCGGCCGAAAGGTCCTCGGCGCCCCAGGTCAGCGCCATCAGCCGGTGCGAGGAGCGGGCATAGCTGCCGAGGCCGAAGACGCCCTTGCCGTTCTCTGTCGCGATCGGGAGGATGCCGGTCGCGCCGTCGGGCAATTCGGCTTCGGCCTCGCGCACGGCGATCTTGGCGGCGAGATGGCCGACATCGACGCCGCCCTCCGATTTCGGCAGCATGATCGCGTCCGGCGCGCCGGGCATCACCGCGTCGAGATCGGCATCGCTCATCCCGGTCGCCAGGCCGTTGATCCGCACGATCAGCCGCGGCCGCCGCGGCAGGGCGCGGGCCGCCTCGAGGAAGTCGCGGGTGATCGCGCGGGCCTGCGGCTTGCCGTCGAGGGCGACGGAATCCTCGAGGTCGAGGATCAGCGCGTCGGCGCCGCTCTCCAGGCCCTTCTGCTGCTTCTTCGGGCTGTCGCCCGGCACGAACAGGAGCGAGCGCATCCGGGTCAGACCGCGACCGGGGCGGGGGCGGGGTGCTTGCGCATGAAGGCCTGGCGGCGGCATTGCGCGACCAGCGTGCCGTCCTGCTTGTAGGCTTTATGGAGAAACTCCACGATGCCGGCGTCGGGCCGCGAGCGCGACTCGCGCTTGGCCACGATCTCGGTGGTGCAGTTCACCGTGTCGCCCTCGAAGAGCGGGGCGGGGAAGACGACGTCGGTCATGCCGAGATTGCCGATGGTGGTGCCGAGGGTGGTGTCGTTGACGGAGATGCCGATCATCAGCCCGAGCGTGAACAGCGAGTTCATCAGCGGCTTGCCCCATTCCGTCTCGGTTGCGCAGAAATGCGCATCGATGTGAAGGGGTTGCGGGTTCAGCGTCATGTTGGAGAACAGCATGTTGTCCATCTGCGTGACGGTCCGCGTCAGGCCGTGCTCGATGACGGCGCCGACCTGGAAGTCCTCGAAGTAGATCCCGCCGCGCTTGTGACGCACCCGTTCGGCCATCGACATTCTCCGCATCAAAGATGCCGGCCAGTGAGCCGGCGCGAAAAGTGGTAAAGGGGGTTCAGCCGGGAGGGAAGCGGAAAGCATCCGGTTAACCGGGAGCGGGGCGGCCTTAACGCTTCGCTTACCATAAGTGAGGCAATCTCGCGGCGCGTCCCCGCAGCGTCGCGGCGCGGCGCGTTCGAGACCGCCGATGTTCCTCTTCACCACCCCGCCGAGCCGCGAGACGCAAAGCCCCGATCCGGTCGTCAGCGCCATCCGCCAGGGCGCGGAGCGGACCGGCACGGGCTTCGACTATCTGCTCAAGACCGCGCAGCGGGAATCGGCGCTGACCCCCGACGCCAAGGCGAAATCCTCGAGTGCCACCGGCCTCTTCCAGTTCATCGAGCAGACCTGGCTGTCGATGGTGAAGCAGGAGGGGCCGAAGCAGGGCCTGCAGGGCTATGCCGACGCGATCAGCGAAAGCGGCGGGCGGCTCAGCGTCACCGATCCGGCGATGCGCGAGAAGATCCTGCAATTGCGCAACGATCCGCAGGTCTCGGCCGTGATGGCCGGCGCGCTGACCCAGAAGAACCGCGATCAGCTCGCCAGCAGTCTCGGCCGCCAGCCGCAGGCGGGCGAGCTCTATATGGCGCATGTGCTGGGCGCGCGCGGCGCCGCCGAGCTGATCCGCACCGCCGCGACCGATCCGGGTCGCGTCGCGGCCCGCGACTTCCCCGAGGCCGCCGCCGCCAATCGCGGCATCTTCTACGACAAGGCCGGCCGGGCGCGCAGCGCCCAGGAGGTCTATGGCGCGCTCGCCGCCAGCCATGCCAGCACGCAGATCGCGGCGACCGCGACCGGAAGCGCCGCGGCCGGCGAAACCCCGGCGGCCGAGATCGTCGCGGCGCTCCAGCCGGGACGGGCGCATGGGCTGATCGGGCTGTTCTCGACCGGCGGCTCGCGCTCCCCGGTCTCGCAGGCCGTCGCCAATCTCTGGACGACGCCGCGCGCCAACGGCACCCGCATGGCCTCGCTGGAAGGCGGCGAGCGCTATTTCCCGCGGGTGAAGAGCGACGCGTCGCCGGTCGCTGCCGAGGCTCGCGGCGCTCCGGACGGCGACGGGCAGGGCAAGGCCGTGGCCGCGCCCTTGCCGCCGACGCGCCCCGCCGAGCTCGCCGATCCCGCCGCAAGCGCGACCCGGGCCGCCGGCAAGCCGCGCCGCGGGCCGCTCGACCTGTCTTCCTTCATGACCCAGCGGAGCGGTGCATGATCGTTCGCCGTTTCCTGCTCTGGGCCCGCACGGCTCCGGCCGAGGCGCGCGCCTCCGGCGCCGCGGCGCTGGCCGGAGCCTATCTGGGCGCGCGACTCTCGCCGGAGGACGAGCGGGAAGCGGAGACGGCGCTCATCGCGCTGCTCGACGACCCGTCGCCGCCGGTGCGCCGCGCCATCGCCGAGGCGGTCGCGGTTTCGCCGCGTACGCCGCGCAGCCTGGCGCTCGGCCTTGTCGCCGAGCAGGGCGACGTCGCGGCGCTGGTGCTGGCGCGCTCGCCGGTGCTGACCGAGGCCGATCTGGTCGATGCCGCCGCCGTCGGCGACGGGCTCGCCCAGCGCGCCATTGCCATGCGCCGTCGCCTGCCGGCGAGCGTCGCGGCGGCGCTGGCGGAGGTCGGCTGCGAGGAGGCCCTGCTGACCCTCGCCGGCAACCGGACGGCGGAGATTCCCGCCTTCTCCTTCGAGCGGATGATCGAGCGCTGCGGCGATGCCGGGGCGCTGCGCGAGGCCCTGCTGGAGCGGCCCGACCTGCCGCCGGGCCTGCGGCAGGTGATCGCGGCCCGCGTCTCCGACGCGCTGGCGCATTTCGTCTCGGGCTGCGGCTGGCTGACGCCGGAGCGCAGCGCGCGGCTGGCGCGCGAATCGACCGAGCGCGTCGCGGTGGCCCTGGCCGCCGGCGGCGAGGCGAGCGACGCGCCGGCGATCGTCGAGGTGCTGCGCGCGACCGGGCGGCTGACGCCGGGGCTGATGCTGCGCTCGCTGCTGAGCGGCGAACCGGCGCTGGCGGAGGCGGCCTTCGTCGCTCTGTCGGAACTGCCGCGGATGCGCGTCGCGGCGCTGCTGCGCGACCGGCGCGGCGCGGGCCTGCGGGCGCTCTGCCGCAAGGCCGGGCTGCCGCCCGCGCTGGAGCCCGCCTTCGTCGCGGCGATCCTAGCGCTGAACGCGCGCGGCTTCGATGCCGGCGGATCGCAGGGCATCGACCGTGCGCTGCTGCGCGACGTGCTGGACGCCTGCGAGGCGATGGCGGGGCCGGAGGCCGATGCGCTGCTGGCGCTGCTGCGGCGGATGGACGCCGAGGCCGCGCGCGAGCAGGCCCGGCTGATGGCGGATTCGCTGGCGGACGACGCCGCCTTCGCGCTGCTGATCGAGGCCGACCCGTCCTTCCTGATCGAGCTCGAAAGCGGCGATCTGCGCGACGCGGCCTGATCGCCTCCGCGTCGTCGCGAGCGCCGTGACGGCGAGGGTTCAGTAGCCGAACTGTTCCCTCAGGATGCGCTCGTCGAGGCTGTGGCCGGGATCGTGCAGCATGACGAGGTCGACGCTGCGGTCGATCGCGATCGAGACCGAGGCGACCTCGTCGATCTGGGTATGGTCGGCGACGGCGCTGACCGGGCGCTTGTCGGCCTCCAGCACCTCGATCGTCACCTTGGCATAGTCGGGTAGCAGGGCGCCGCGCCAGCGCCGGGGCCGGAAGGCGGAGATCGGCGTCAGGGCCAGCAAGGGCGCGTCGAGCGGCAGGATCGGGCCGTTGGCGGAGAGGTTGTAGGCGGTCGAGCCGGCCGGCGTCGCCAGCAGCACCCCGTCGGCGATCAGCTCGGCGAGACGGACCTGGCCGTCGATGGAGATGCGGAGCTTGGCGGCCTGGTAGGAGCGGCGCAGCAGCGAGACCTCGTTGATCGCCTTGGCCTCGACCTCGCCGCCCTGGCGCTCGACGGCGTGCATCGACAGGGGGTGGACGACGCTGCGCTCGGCGGCCTCGAGCCGCTTGCGCAGGCCGCGCTCGCGGAACTCGTTCATCAGGAAGCCGACCGAGCCGCGATTCATGCCGTAGATCGGCTTGCGGGTGCCGAGGAAGCGATGCAGCGTCTGCAGCATCAGCCCGTCGCCGCCGAGCGCGACGATGACGTCGGCCTCGGACGGGTCGGCATTGCCGTAGCGCTCGACCAGCTTGGCGAGGGCGGCCTCGGCTTCCGGGGTTTCGCTGGCGACGAAGGAGATCGCGCCAAATCGCTCGGTCATGACGGATCCTGAAGCGGCGGGCCTGCGGTTCGCCATCGCTGTAGCACGGGGCGGCGGCCCGGCGCGAGGCGCGGGGCCGGCAAAGCGCTGCCCGCCGGCCGGGCGCGGCGTTCCGCGGCCGGGCGCGTTCTCAAGGCTGCTCGCCCGGCTCGCCCGTGCGGCGTGCGAGCGCGCGCAGCATCGCCGCGCAGAGCGCGAGCGAGCCGATCACGCCCTGGCCCGAGCACTCCGCCACCAGAGCCTGGAAGGCGAGGCTGTCGTCGGAGACGAGGCATTGCAGGCTCCAGCTCCAGCCCGGGGCCTTTTCGCGCAGCAGCGTGACGGCAGTGTCGATGTCGCCGCTGACCGCGCCGAGCGACTTCCAGAGGCTGCCCTGCTGATAGATGCCGCCGGCCGGCGTGCGCCGCGTGGCGAAGCGCGTCGGCTTGCGCCGCACCGTGAAGCCCAGCGCCTCGTAGATATCGGCGTCGAGCCCGCGGTCGGGCCTGCTGGAAGCCTCGCAACGCTCCGCCAGCGCCAGAAGACGGTTCCGGTCGTCCATTCGTTCCACAACGCGATCGGGATGCCTTGGGCCGCGGCGAGGCGGCTTCCGGTCGGTCATTGCCGGGCATCCTAGCGCATTGCGGCCGGGCACGGCCAGCTTCGATGCGGGCCGCGGCCCCGGCCTACGGCGCCGGGCCGGCCCTCAGGGGCCGATCACGGTGCCGCGCGCGCGGCCGCCCGGAACCCGGCAGGAGCAGCCGATGCCGAGCGGCGCCCGCCGGTAGAGCGTGCAGATCTTGACCGGCGTGCTGCAGCGCCCGCCCGAGGCCGCCGGAACGGCGCCATAGGCGGGGTAGGCCGGATAGACGGGGTAGGCGGGGTAAACCTCGTAGCCGTAAGCTGGATAGGCGTAATAGCCGTAGCCCGGATAGGCGCCGAGCGTGCCGAGGGTCGCGGCCAGGCCTGCGGCGCCCCAGCCCCACCCGGGACGTCCGCCCCAGCGGCGATAGCCGCCGCGCCAGTACCCGCCGTGCGGCCGGTAGCCCCGATAGGCGCCGCGCCAGCCCGCGGCGCCGTGCCAGCCGCGTGCGCCGCGCCAGCCGCCGAAGCCGCCGCCGTGGAAGCCCCCGGCCCGGAAGCCGTGCCCGCCGCCGCGGTTCTGGGCGACCGCCTCGGTGCCGGCGGCGAAGAGCAGCGGCGCCACCGAAGCCGCGATGAGGAACAGGCGACGCATTGCGCACCTCCGTTGGAGAAACCGCCCCTCGGTAGACAACGGCCGACGCCCTGCGGTGTTCCCGGCGGGCGGGCGTCTCAATCGTCCCAGAACGAGCCGGTCTTGCAGCGATAGCCGACGAAGCAGGTCGGGGTGTCGCGGCTCGGCACCCAGGCCGGTTCGATGATCTCGTCGAACTGGCAGAAGCTGCGATCCCGGACGAAGCGGTCATAGGTCTGGCCGCCGGTGCCGAGCACGGCGGCCCCGTGCGCCAGCACGTCCTGGCGGCTCGCGGCGCAGGAGCGCGCCGGCGTCGACGGGCGCGGCTGCGCGATGGCGCCCTGCGCGCCCAGGATCAGCGCGAACGCGACTGCGATGCGTTTCATCAAAGCCTCCACGAGCGCGGCGAACCGGCGATTCGGCCGGACCAGCCTTTTCGCATGGCAGCATATCACCGCCATAGGGTCCTCTGTTGCAATGACGCGAAGCGAGCCGGGCATGTTCCCGCCGGCGCAGGGACGTTCAAGCCCTCCGATGCCGCCTCGGCGCCTCCCTGAGCTTCGGCGGCTCGCGGCCGCAGGGCGGTGCGGCTCCCGCCGCCGGGAGGTCGTCCATCGGGCCGGCGCGGCGGGTCACCTCGAGGGCGGGACGGGTTTCGGGACGATCAACGGCTTTCCCGTCAGCGGGTCGGGCATGACGATGCAGGGGACGTGGAAGATCGCGTCGATGAAGCCGGGTGTCAGCAGGTCTTCCGGCAGGCCCTGCGCCACGATCTCTCCCGCGCGCATCACCACGAGCCGGGAGGCGTAGCGGGCGGCCTGGTTCAGATCGTGCAGCACCGCAACGATGGTCGTGCCGGCGCGGTTCAGGGCGACGCAGAGTTCGAGCACGTCGATCTGATGGGCGAGATCGAGAAATGTCGTGGGCTCGTCCAGAAGCAGGATGTCCGCGCCCTGGGCCAGCGCCATCGCGATCCAGGCCTTCTGGCGCTGGCCTCCGGACAGGCTTTCGAGCCTGCGCTCCGCCAGCAGCGAGACGCCCGCCGAAACCATGGCTGTTTCCACCGCGGTCTGGTCGGCGGCGGTCCAGGGCTGGAACAGGCTCCGGTGGGGATGCCGTCCGCGCGCGACGAGGTCGACCACGGTGATCCCCTCCGGCGCTTCCGCTCCCTGCGGCAGCACCGCGAGAAGGCGGGCGCGGTCGCGCGGGCGATAGCGCGCGATCGAAAGGCCATCGAGCAGGACGGTGCCGCCGGAAGGCCGATGCAGCCGCGCGAGGCTTCTCAGCAAGGTCGACTTGCCGCAGGCATTGGGGCCGACGATCACCGTGAAGCCGCCGGCCGGCAGCGCGAGATCGATCCCCTTGAGCACCTCGCGCGCGCCGTGATGCGCGCGCAGGGCCTCCGCTCGCAGCCTCGTTCCGGCATTCATCGCAGACGCTCTCCACGGCGGATCCAGGTGCCGAACAGCAGGGCGAGATAGGCTCCGCCGAGGCAGGCCGTCACGGCCCCGACGGGGAGGGATCGCGGCGCCAGCGCGATCCGCGCGACCGCATCGCTCGCCAGCAGGAAGGCCGCGCCGAAGAGGGCGGAGGTCGCCAGCGGCAATCCGGCCGAGCCGACGAGCCTGCGCGCCGCCTGCGGCGCGATCAGCGCGACGAAGCCGATCGGCCCGGCGATGAAGGTCGCCGTCGCCGTGAGGCCGAGGCCGACGAGGCCGAGCCGAAGCCGGGCCCAGCCGGCCGGAACGCCGAGGGATTGCGCCTTGTCGTCTCCGAGCGCGAGCGCCTCGACCAGGCGGCCGCAGGCCAGCCCGAGAGGCAGCAGCAGCCCCAGGATCGCCGCGCCGATGGCCAGCCGCGGCGCATCGACGCCGGCGAGCGCTCCCTGCTTCCAGTTGGCGGCGACCAGCGCGATGTCGAGAGGCGCGACGAAGATCATCCAGTCGCCCAGCGCCGTGAAGGCCGCTCCGACCGCGATGCCGATGAGGATCAGCCGGCCGCGCTCGGCATGCAGGCCGCCGGCCGCGAGATAGACCAGGATGCCGGCAGCGAGGCCGCCGCCGAAGGCCGCCAGCGCGACCAGCGCCGGCGCGAGGCCTGCGAGCAGCGCCAGCATGGCGCCGCCGAACGCGCCGGCGTCGAAGCCGACGATGTCGGGGCTGCCGAGCGGATTGCGGAGCAATGTCTGGAACAAGGCGCCCGAGAGGCCGAGGGCGGCGCCGGCCGCGAGCGCCGCCCCGATCCGGGGCAGGCGCCAGTCGACGAGCAATTGCAGCGCCGGGCTTTCCTGCCCGGCAAGCGCCTGCAACGCCTGGAGCGGCGTGAGCCTGATCGTGCCCAGCGTCAGGCAGGCCAGCGCCAGGGCCAGGCTGACGAGCCCCAGCGCGACCTGGCACAGCGCCGGCCGCGCGATCGCGCGGCCGGGGAGCCTTTGGCGCCGTCCGGCGAGGCCTGTCATGCGGCGGCGCTCCGGCGGCGGGCGAGCAGGATCAGGATGGGCGCGCCAAGGAGCCCGGCGACGACGCCGACCGGTACCTCGGCGGGCGGCGTCGCGATGCGGCCGAGCGTGTCGGCGCTCACCACGAGAGCGGCGCCGATCAGGCCGGAGAGCGGCAGATGCGCCACCGCGCCGATGCCGCCGAGACGGCGCGCGATATGCGGGGCGGCGAGGCCGATGAAGGCGATGGGGCCGGCTGCCGCGACCGCGCCGCCGGCGAGCAGGACGACGGCAAGGAGCGACCCGAGCCGCGTCGGCCGGACGGCGACGCCGAGCGAGGCGGCGCGGTCGTCCCCGAGCGCGAGCAGGTCGAGGCGCGGCGCCAGAGCGAGCGCCAGAAGCGTTCCGGCGAGCCATGCGGCGGTCAGGCTCGGCAGCACCGCATCGGCCGCCCCGGAGAGGGCGCCGACGCGCCAGTTCCTGACGAGATCGAAGCGCTCGGGGTCCGCCAGCGCGATCGCCTGGCCGATGCCGATGCACAGGGCCGTGACGGCGACGCCGGCAAGCGTGAGGCGGATCGGGTCGGCGCCGCCGCGCGCGCCCGCCAGCGCCTGGACCGCGAGCACCGCTCCGGCAGCTCCGCAGGCCGCGAGCCAGGTCGCGGCCTGCGGGCCGGCAAGGCCGACGAGATCGCTGCCGAGGATCAGCGCGAGGCTCGCCCCCGCATTGATGCCGAGCAGGCCCGGATCGCCCAGCGGGTTCCGTGTCGCCATCTGGACGACCGCGCCGGCAAGTCCCAGAGCGGAACCGACCATCGCTCCCAGAAGGACGCGCGGCAGGCGAAGCCCCAGCACGATCTCGGCGGCTTCGCTGCCGCGCCCGTCGCGCAGGATGGCGAGCCATTCGCCGGCCGCGATCGGCCGCAGGCCGAGCGTCAGTGCGGCGAGCGAGGCCGCGAGCAGCAGCAAGGCTCCGAAGACGATCGCCAGCGGCGGTGCCCGCGTCACGACGGCATCCGGGTCAGCAACGCATCCCAGGCGCCCGCGAGATGATGCGCGGTGTAGACCGACCCGAAGATGCTGTTCCCCTGCGTGACATGCACCTGTCCCGCCCGAACCGCCCGCAGCCGCTGCCAGAGCGGTTCGCGGGCGAGCGCCGTCGGGGCGCCGTCGCCCAGATCGATCAGCAGGATGCCGTCCACCTGTCCGAGCACGCCTCCCAGCGACTCCAGCGCGACCTCGCCATAGGGGCCGAGCCGCCCGGCCTCGACGCCACGGCCGCCGAGATCGGCCAGGACCTGGGCCGGCATCACGAAGCCGTATCCCGTACCGTCGCTGCGCACCATGAGCCGCCGCTTCAGCGGGTCATAGGTCGCTGCCGTGAGCAGGCTCCGCCGGAGCGCGGGGGCATGGCGCCGGCGCAGCGCGGCAATCCGCTCGTCATAGGCGGCGGCTTCGCGTTCAAAGGCGCCGGTGCGCGCCAGCCAGCCGGCCAGCCGGCTCAGATTGCCGCGCCAGTGCGTGCGATGGTTGCTCGGCAGGACGGGGGCGATCCGCCTCAGCCTGGCGAGCGGCCACCATTCCGAGTGAGGGGAGGTGTCCGGACACAGGATCAGGTCGGGTTCGAGCATCAGGATCTGTTCGAGATCGGGCGGCGCGGCCAGGAACGGCACCGAGGCCGGCACCGGCACCCAGGGCCTCGCGCGGCTGTGGCTGTAGCCAATTAGGGGCAAGGCGAGCGCCAGCGCCATCTCCAGGCTGATGCGCGAGTCGATCGCCACCACCCGGCGCGGCTCGGCCGGGATCTCGACGCGACCGAGCGGCGTCTCGACCATGCGGCGCTCGGAGGGGGCAAGGGCGGAGCCGGCCAGGATGGCCGCCCCGCCCGCCGTGAAGCCGCGTCGGCAGAGGAGTGTCGCCACGCTTTCCCCGCCTGCGATCCTAGAACTCGAAAGTCGAGGAGAGCGAAACCATGCGCGCCTCGCTGGGATAGAGCAGATTGTAGCCCGGATAGGTCGTCCAATAGGCCTTGTTGAACAGGTTCGTGACGTTCGCCTGCAGGATGATCGGCTTGGCGCCGGCCCGCTCGATCTTGTAGCGGGCGCCGATGTCGAAGGTCGTCCAGGCCTTCAGCTTCTGCAGATTGGCGGCGTCGGCATAGTTCGAGCCGGTATAGATCATCCGGCCGAAGAGCGTGAGGTTGCGGACGAAGCCCGGATCCCATTCGAGGCCGAGATTGGCCTGAACGCGCGGCGTGCCCTGCGCCTCGTTGCCGTCGAAGGTGCCGTTGGCGGTGCGCACCAGCTTTGAATCGAGGAAGGTGATGCCGCCGAGCACCCGGACGCTCTCCACGATCTCGCCGGCGACGCTGAGCTCGACGCCGCGATAGCGCGTCTCGCCATTGTCGGTGAAGAGGTTGGTGGCGGTGTCGGCGATGCCCGAGGCTTGCGTCGACTGGAAGACGGCGACGGAGGTCATCAGCCTGCCCCAGTCGATCTTGACCCCGGCTTCGTACTGCTTGGTGACGAAGGGCGGCAGGACCTGGCCGGCATTGGCGAAGGTGTTGCCGACGACCGAGCCCGCCGTCAGGCCCTCGATATAGCTGGCGTAGAGCGAGACGTTCTCGAGCGGCTTCACGACCAGGCCCACGACCGGGGTCACCGCATCGCTCTTGTTGCGGGAGGAGAGCAAGCCGGTCTGCAGCGTGTAGTTGTTGATGTCGACGAACTGCTTGCGCACGCCGAGCGTCACCTGCAGGCGCTTGTCGAGGGCCGAGATCGTGTCCGAGATCGAATAGCTGGTGAAGCTGTTGTCGTTCTGGCGATAGCGCCGGGCTTCCGGCATGATCGGGTTGGGCGAGAAGGTCGGGTGGTAGATGTTCGACGGGGTCACCGAGAGCGTCGCCGGCAGGCCGGAGGCGCGCGCCTGGTAGAAGGTGTTGGCGGAGATGACGACCTCATGGTCGAGCGGGCCGGTCTGGAAGCGCCCGCGAACACCCGCCTCGCCGGAATAGCGGTTGATGTCGATCTGGTAGCGAGAGCCTGTGCTGGTGAAGTTGCCGTTGCGCCTGAGGCCGGTGCCGGCCTCCACCGCCTGGTCCCAGTCCATATGGCTGACGCCGGCCTTGCCGTAGACGGTGACGTTGCGGGTCAGGTCGTATTCGGCCTGGACCATGCTGAAGCTGTCTGCGAACTTGCTGTAGTTCCAGGGGGAGACATAGCTCTTGTCCGGCTTGATCGGGCGCGGCACCGGCTCGTTGGCCAGGGGTGTGACCGTGTTGTTCATCCGGTCGGTGTTCAGCACCTGGTAGCCGGCATCCAGCGAGATGCGGAAGGCGTCGCTGCGATAGTCGAGACCGATCGTGCCGTTGACCAGGGTCTGCGACTGCTGGCTGATCGGCGTGCCGCCGTCGCGATATTGCAGGTTGGCGCGCAGGCCGAACTGCTTCTGGTCGCCGAAGCGGCGGCCGAGGTCGAGATGGCCGCCGAGCTGGGACTTGCCGATCCAGGTCGCGGTGAAGCGGGTCAGCGGCTCGTCCGCGGCGCGTTTCGGCACGAGATTGATGACGCCGCCGACCCCGCTCGGCGAGAGGCCGCCGAGGAAGGCGCCGGGACCCTTCAGGACCTCGACCCGCTCGATCCCCGCCAGCGTCGACTGCGCGTTGGGGGCGATGCCGAAGAGCCCGCCGAAGGCGATCGCCGCATTGCCGACCTGGATGCCGCGGATGACGAAGTAATTGGCGTTGCCGACATTGGTTGGCTCGACGTTGCGGATCGAGGAATCGTTCTTGACGACGTCGGCGACGGATTGGGCGCGCTGATCCTCGATCAGCCTGGAGGTGTAGTTCGTGACCGAGAAGGGCGTATCCATGACGGAGCGCTGCCCGAGCACGCCGAGGCCGCCGCCGGTCGCGATCTGGCCGCCGGCATAGGCCGGCGGGAGCCCTGGAACGCCGCTGCCGACGACTTCGATCGTCTCCAGCGGGATCGCGCCCTCGACGGCCCCGCCGGCGGCGGCGGGCCGGGTCGGATCATAGATCTGGACGGTGGTTGCGTTGCTGAAGCGAAAGGCGAGCCCGGTGCCGTCGAGCAGGGTCGCGACCGCCTGCGCCGCGGTCAGCGAGCCCTTGACCGGATTGCCGCGGCGCGAGGCGGCCGGTGTCTCGGCGAAGACGACGTCGACCCCGGTGACGCGAACGATATCGTTCATCGCGGCGCGGACCGGCTTTGCCGGAATGTCGAAGCTGTGCACCGCCTGCGCCTGCGCCAGGGCGGCGGGAATGGCGAGGCCGGCAGCCAGCGGGCTGAGAAATGTCGCTGCGAGGAGAACTTCCCTCGCCGTCAACCGCATCGAACGCATCCACCGGCCCTTTTCGTACAGGATGGGCGCAAGGCGTCCAGCCTTGCCCTCTATCTCCTTGTCGAACGGGCGGGCTGCGCACCCTCACATGTCCTGGATTTTTTCGATGTCGGCTCGGCGCTCCCTCAGGGCGAGACGATGATGACCGAGCCCAGGGTCGTGATCGAGAAGCCGACCGAGGATTGCAGGGCCGCCAGCGCCGCCGTGCGGTCGCGCAGGGTGACGTTGCCGGTGACATGACGTCCGCCGAGCGCGGAGCCGAGCAGAACGATGCGGCCGCGATGGTGGCGCTCGATCCGGGCCAGGACCTGCGAGAGCGGCATGTCGTTGAAGATCAGGCGGCCGCTGCGCCAGGCCGTGACATCCGCGACATCCACGGCCTCGGCCGTGCCGAGACCGCGCCCGCCATAGGCGACCCGTTCGCCGGGCCTGAGGATGACGGCCTCGCGGGACTGAGGCAGTTCGACCGTCACGCTGCCGCTGGCGAGCGTGACGGCCACGCTGCCGTCGTCGCTCGCGGCGACCTCGAAGCTGGTGCCCAGCACGCGCGCCTCGCCCTGTCCCGCGCCGACCACGAAAGGGATCCCGGAGGGCTTGACCTCGAAGAAGGCCGTCCCCCTGAGCAGGCGGACGCGCCGCAACCCGTCGGAAAAATCGACGGCGAGGGCACTGTCCGAATCGAGCTGCGCCGTGGAGCCGTCCGCCAGCACGATGGTGCGCTGTTCGCCGCGGGCGGTGACCTGATCGGCTTGCCAGTTCTCGAGCAGATGCGGCCTGTCGAGCCAGATCCAGCCGAGGCACAGGACAAGAGCGAGGCACAGCACGGTCCCGGCGGCGGCACGCCCGCGGCCGCGGGCGCGGCGCAGCGCCCGGATCCGCTCCAGCGGCGCGGCCAGCGCCGCGGTCTCGGAGGCGCCGAGAGCGGCCGAGAGCGTTCCCATCTCGGACCAGAGCGCCGCGACCTTGTCATAGTGGCGGACATGGTCGCCCGATGCGGCAAGCCAGGCCTCGAAATCCATACGATCCGCATGGGAGGGGCGCCCGTTCATGCGGGTGAACCACGCGATCGCCTGCTTTTCCAGCAGGAGCTCGTCGGAGCGGGGGCTGTCGTCGGTGTCCATGGCGCCCGAGTTGCGGCTTTGGCCCGGTGGATCGTGCGTCAGGCGTTACCGCAATGTCTCCCGGCATGCCAGAAGCGCGCGCGCGATCTCGCGCTCGACCGTGCTGTAGGAGATCCCGAACGCGGCCGCGATCTCGTCGTAGCTGCAGGCATGCATGCGGTTCAGCAGGAAGATCTGGCGCGTGCGTTCCGGCAGGATCGCAATGGCCCGCGCCACGCGCTCCAGATCCTGCCGCGCGGCCGCAACCTGATCGGGCTGGGCGGCGGGCGCGGCATATTGCTCCTCGGTGATGCGCAGCGGCAGGCTGGCGCGCCGGCGTTCGGCGCGCTGGTGGCTGATCGCCGCGTAGTCGATCGCACGGCTCAGATAGGAAGCCTGGCAGTCGATGTGATCCCGGGCGCGCGACCAGAAGGCGACGAAGACGTCCTGCACGACGTCGGCGGCGTTGCCGACACCGACGCGCCGGGCAGCCCGCCGTTCCAGCCGGCGATGCTCCCGCGCGTAGAGTGTGCCGACATCGTCGAGGCTGCTCGACATGGACCCGCTGGCTCCGGATACCTCAGGACTCAACGCCATAGCAGCGGCGTTTCGGCGGCTCAATCGCGATGTTTTAGAAATACTATAAACAAATCAATGGCTAAGCCTGTTGCCTCGCGGTCTCGAGCGTGAAACAAGCACGGCGCGAGACGAGGTCGATCGGCATGATGGAAGCCAACCCCAAACCGTTTCATGAAGCTGCCGTCGTCAGGCGGCGCTATCTCACGCCGGGGATGATCCGGCTGACCCTGGGGGGCGGCGGCCTCGCCGGATTCCGCTCGACCGGCATCGCCGACGAGTATCTGCGCCTGTTCTTTCCCGATCCCGAGACGGGCGAACTCGTCCTGCCGGAGATCGGTGCGGACGGGCGCTGGACATTTCCCGAGGACCGCCACCGCGTCCGCTATTCGACCTATACGGTCCGTCGCCACGATGCCGCTTCCTGCGAACTCGACATCGACATGGTCGTTCACGCCGGCGGCTGCGCCAGCGACTGGGCCTGCGCCGCAAGCGAGGGCGATCGGGTGGTCATCAACAATCCGCGCGGGCTCTACAAGCCGCCGGCGGATTGCCGCCGCCAGATCCTTCTCGGCGACGCGACCGGCCTGCCGGCCATTGCCCGGATTCTCGAGAATGCGCCGCGCGACATGGAGAGCCATGTCGTCATCGAAGTCCGCGACGCGGGCGAGCAGCAAACCCTGCCGGAGCATCCGGGGGCGAATGTCACATGGCTGACAGGCAGCGGGAACGGCGTCGGCCAAAGCCGGCTCGGCTCTCTGCTGACCGAGATGCCGCTGGGGACGGAACCCGGCTATCTCTGGGTCGCGGCCGAGCGCGCCGCCGTGCGCTCGCTTCGCGCGCAGGCGGATGCGCTCGGCTGTTTCGCCGACGATCGCCGGAAGCTCGTCGCCTATTGGTAGGTCCTGCTCCGCGCTTTGACCCCTCGAATGCGCCGGTTCCGGCGACGACCGGCGCGGCGGCGGCGGGCCGCCGCGGTTGCGGTCGGAACGCCGGGATCATGGCTTGCGGGGGCGGAGGCATCCGCCGGCGTCCGAAGGGCTCCGGGCGGGATTCCAGCAGGCCGCCGCGCCGGCGCCCGACACGGAGCAGGAGACCGATCGGTTGCCCGGTGCGGCGCTCGCTGCAGCAATTCCAGTTGCTGTCGACGCCTCCTTGAGAACCAGGGAGAACTGGTGCCGGCTGAGGGGATCGAACCCCCGACCTTCGGTTTACAAAACCGCTGCACTACCGCTGTGCTAAGCCGGCGCCGGTTTCCGGCCCTGCGGACCGGCATCGGCGGTTCCCGGAACGGGACCGTCGACGATCCGTAGCGGTTACCAGCCGCGGCCGGCGAGGGCAAGCGGGTGCCGTCGCGGGCGGGCCCGGCAGGGCGTTCCGGCTTTCCAAAAAAGAAGCCCCGCCAAAGAGAAGCCCCGCCCTTGGCGGGCGGGGCTCGATCGTCGCCGGAGGCGGCGGTCACTTCAGGATGTCGCGATCCTTGGTCTCGGGCAGGAAGAGCAGGCCGATCACGAAGGTGCCGAGCGCCACGATGATCGGATACCACAGGCCCGAGAAGATGTTGCCGCTCGCCGCCACGATGGCGAAGGCGGTGGGAGGCAGGAAGCCGCCGAACCAGCCATTGCCGATATGGTAGGGCAGGGACATGCCCGAGTAGCGGATGCGGGTCGGGAAGAGCTCGACCAGCAGCGCGGCGATCGGCCCGTAGACCATCGTCACGAACAGCACGAACAGGAACAGGATGCCCACCGCCTGCAGGGCGCGGCTGCTGGAGAACAGCTCGCCGAGCGAGGGTGTCTTCAGGATGCTCGCATCGCCGGCCTTCGGGTAGCCGGCGGCCTGGGCCGCGGCGACCAGCTCATTGGCGCCGGTCGGCGCGTCGGCGCCGTTGACCGTCGCTTTCAGGGCCGAACCCGCGGGACCCGGCACCAGATCGTAATGGATCGAGTTGGTGGCGAGCGTCCGGCGCACGACGTCGCAGGGCTTGGTGAAGGTGCGCACGCCGACGGGGTCGAACAGCGTGCCGCATGCGGCCGGATCGGCGGTGAGGACGAGCTTCACGTTCTCGGTGGCGTTGATGAGGTTCGGATTCGTCGTCTTCGCCAGCATGGTGAACAGCGGGAAATAGGTCAGCGCCGCGATCAGGCAGCCCGCCAGCAGGATCGGCTTGCGGCCGATCTTGTCCGAGAGCCAGCCGAAGAAGATGAAGAACGGCGTGCCGAGCAGCAGCGCCAGCGCGATCATCAGATTCGCGGTCGTGCCGTCGAGCTTCAGCGTCTGGGTCAGGAAGAACAGCGCGTAGAACTGGCCGGTGTACCAGACCACGGCCTGGCCGGCGGTGCCGCCGAGCAGCGCGATCAGGCCGATCTTGGCGTTGGCCCAGGTGCCGAAGGCCTCCGAGAGCGGCGCCTTGGAATGGGTGCCTTCCGCCTTCATCTTCACGAAGGCCGGCGATTCCGCGAGCTGGAGGCGGATCCAGATCGAGAAGCCGAGCAGGATGATCGAGAGCAGGAACGGCACGCGCCAGCCCCAGGAGGCGAAGGCTTCCGGCGTCATGCTGAGGCGCAGCACCAGGATGACGATCAGCGACAGGAACAGGCCGACCGTCGCCGTGGTCTGGATCCAGGAGGTGTAGAAGCCGCGCCGGCCCATCGGCGCATGCTCGGCCACATAGGTGGCGGCGCCGCCATATTCGCCGCCGAGCGCGAGGCCCTGCAGCAGGCGGCAGGCGATGAAGATCGCGGGCGCCGCATAGCCGATGCTCTGGAAGCTGGGCAGCAGGCCGACGACGAAGGTGGAAAGGCCCATCACCACCATGGTGACGAGGAAGGTGTATTTGCGGCCGATCATGTCGCCGAGGCGGCCGAAGAACAGCGCGCCGAAGGGCCGCACCGCGAAGCCGGCCGCGAAGCCGAACAGCACGAAGATGAATTTCGCCGTGTCGTTGTCGCCGGGCACGAAGGTCTGCGCGATGTTGGCGGCCAGCGAGCCGGCCAGGTAGAAGTCGTACCACTCGAAGACCGTGCCGGCCGACGAGGCGACGATGACCTTTCTTTCTTCCCGTGTCATCGGGCGTGGCGCCGTGGCCGACCCCGATGTCTGCGATGCCATGCTCATGGCGTTTGCCTCCCCTTGGCGATGTCCTTCCCGGGGGCGCGATCCGGCTTCGCTCGATCCGGTATCCGCGCCGCCGGAACGGCGAAACCGCACGCCGTTCCGGGTTGAGGCAGAGGTTTGCGCGCGGAAAGACACCGGTGCAATCAAGCACTTGGTCTTGCACCGTTGGTCTTACGACTATGGATGAAGGCGAGGGAAACGCGGCGGCGGCTCGCGCAGGGGATGTCCGGCAGCGCTTGGCGAGCATAGCCGGAAAGCCGCGCCTTGGCGAGACCGCCCGTGCGGAATGCCGGGGCGGGACGCCCCGGCGGGAAGGCCGCTCAGCGGCGCCGGCTCGCGGCGTAGAGCGCGATCGCCGTCGCGTTCGAGACGTTGAGGCTAGTGATCGCGCCGGGCACCTCCAGCCTTGCGACATGGTCGCAGAGCTCGCGCGTCCGCTGGCGCAGGCCCTTGCCCTCGGCCCCCATCACCATGACCAGCGGGCGGCGGAGCGCGACGTCGTCGAGCGCGACGTCGCCGTCCGAATCGAAGCCGAGGCGCAGGAAGCCGCGCCGGCCGAGCGTCTCCAGCGCGTCGCCGAGATTGCGCACGGCAACGAGCGGGACATGCTCCAGCGCGCCGGAGGCCGATTTCGCCAGCACCCCGGTCGCCGCCGGCGAATGGCGGATGGTGACGATCACCGCCGCCGCCCCGAAGGCGGCCGCCGAGCGCAGGATCGCGCCGACATTGTGCGGATCGGTGATCTGGTCGAGGGCGAGGACCACAGCGTCGTCCGGCAGGCTGTCGAGATCGGGCGAGGGCAGGGGATCGCAAATCAGGTATAGTCCCTGATGCACCGAATCGGGCGTCAGCAGCCGGTCGATCTCGGAGGGCCGGACCAGCTCGGCCTCGAGCGGCAGCGCGCCGACCTCCTCGCGCAGGCGGCGCAGGGCGTTCTCGGTGGCGAGCAGGCGCCGGAAGCGCCGCTGCGGATTGCGCAGCGCCTCGACGACCGGATGCACGCCGTAGAGCACGGCCTCGTCGATATCGCCGGGGCGGTGCGGCGGGGCGCCGGTGCGGCGGGCATGGCCTGACGCCCTGCCGCCGGCGGGCCTTGCCTGTTTGGGACGGAATGGCGGGGCCATCTTTTTCTCCAGAATCGTTCGCCTGCCGTGCCACGGCGCGGCGTGCTTGACCAGCGCGGAACGCTCCGCGCACCCCTCCTCGATCGTGAAAGGTCTGAAATCATGGCAGATGCCAGCCATCGTCTCGTCGTCGTTACCGGAGGCCCGGGCTCGGGCAAGACCACGCTGATCGAGGCGCTCGCCGCCGCCGGCCACAGGGTGATGCCGGAAGCGGGCCGCGCGGTGATCCGCGCGCAGCTCGCTGCCGGCGGGCAGGGGCTGCCCTGGGCCGATCGCGGGCTCTTCGCCGCGCTGATGCTGGAGCAGGATCGCCGCAGCCACGCGCAGGCGCTGGCCGGGAGCGGGCTCGTCTTCTTCGACCGGGGCATCCCCGACATCGCCGGCTACCTGGCCCTGTGCGGGCTGGCGGAGCCGGAGGCGCTGGTGCAGGCGGCCCGGACCTGCCGTTATCGCCCCAGTGTCTTCATCGCGCCGCCCTGGCCGGAGATCTTCACGCAGGATGCCGAGCGCAAGCAGGACCTCGCGGAGGCGCAAAGGACCTATGAGGCGATGCGTGCGGTCTATCCCCGCTACGGCTACCGGCTGGTCGAATTGCCGCGGATGAGCGTGGCCGAGCGGGTCGGCTTCGTGCTCGGGCATCTCGCCGCCGCAGCTTAGGCTGCTTTGCACAGGAACCGGCGCCCCGCGGCAGAGAATTTGGCGCGGGCGCCTTTTTGCCGTTGACATGCCGCGGCCCGGTCACCATAAGTCCGGCCGCGCCTGCCGGTCGTCACGCCAGTGACATATCGGCGGCCCGCGGCTCGGAGAGCCGGTCATGGGCGCAGGCGGGGGAATGTCCCGAGCGGCAAAGGGGGCGGACTGTAAATCCGCTGGCTATGCCTTCGTAGGTTCGAGTCCTACTTCCCCCACCACTTCTTTTTCCAAGCACCTGAAATCTCCTCCAGAGGCGCTCCGGCAGCCGCCGCTTCGGGAACGGAGATCGTTCCCGAGATCGGGAAGCGGGCCCTGCCGGCTTCTGCGCGCCGGCTCAGTGGGCGGCGCCCCGGAGGCCGGAGGATCATTCGGAATGTCGAGGGAAGCTGGAGCGGGTGAAGGGAATCGAACCCTCGTATTCAGCTTGGAAGGCTGCTGCTCTACCATTGAGCTACACCCGCAGCGGGCGCCAAATTCCCCATCATGGCGCAGGAAGTCAAGCGTTCCGACGCGATCGGGGCGCGGCCCGGCGCGATTTTGCACCGGCTCCCGGCCGCACGGGGAGCCGGATGCCGGACGCATCCGGTTCTGGAGCTGAGAAAGAGAGTCAGGAGCTCTGCGTAAGCGGTTGTCGTGTTGGTCGAAAGTCAGGCGGCCGGCGTCGGCTCCTGCTGCATGAAGGCGTCGAGCGCCTCGCGCTCCTGCGGCGTCAGCCTGAGGCCCAGCTTGCTGCGGCGCCAGAGCACATCCTCGGCGCGGCGCGCCCATTCGGACCGCATCAGGTAGCGGACCTCGCGCTCGTAGAGATCGGCGCCGAACGGCCGGCCGAGATCGGCGAGGCGCGTCGCGCCGGCCAGGATGTCGCGGGCGCGGGTCCCGTAGCTGCGGGCGAGCCGGGTCGCGGTGCGGCGCTCGAGCCAGGGATAGGCTCTGGCCAGTTCGTCGACGAGGGCGTCGAAGCCGCGCACCGGGAAATCGCCGCCAGGCAGGGCGCCCGTCATCGTCCATTCGGCGCGGGCGGCCCAGGGCGCATGCGGCGCCAGTTTGGCCAGCGCCGATTCGGCGAGGCGGCGATAGGTGGTGATCTTGCCGCCGAAGACGGAAAGCAGCGGCGCCTCGCCCTCTGGCGCATCGAGCGTGAGCACGTAGTCGCGCGTCGCCTCCTGCGCCTTGGAGGCGCCGTCGTCATAGAGCGGGCGCACGCCCGAATAGGTCCAGACCACCGAATCCGGCGTCACGGCCTTGCTGAAATACTCGCTAGCGGCGGCGCAGAGATAGGCGATCTCCTCCGGCGTCGCCGCGACATCGGCGGGGTCGCCGCGGTAGTCGCGGTCGGTGGTGCCGATCAGGGTGAAGTCCTGCTCGTAGGGGATCGCGAAGACGATGCGGCCGTCGCCGTTCTGGAAGATGTAGCAGCGGTCGTGCTCGTAGAGCTTCGGCACGACGATGTGGCTGCCCTGCACCATGCGGACGCCGGCCCTGGCGTTGCTGTGGACGACGCCGTTCAGCACCTCGCCGACCCAGGGGCCGGCGGCGTTGACCAGCGCCCTGGCCCAGATCTCGGAGCGCCCCTGCTGACCTTCCGCCGTGACGTGCCAGAGGCCGTTCTCGCGGATCGCGGCGAGGACGCGCGTGCGGGTGTGGATCGCCGCGCCGCGGACGGCCGCGTCCATGGCGTTGAGCACCACGAGCCGGGCGTCCTCCACCCAGCAGTCGGAATATTCGAAGGCTTTCGCCCGGTCGTCCTTGAGCGGCCGGCCGACGGGGTCGTGGGCGAGGTCGAGCGTGCGCGTCGCCGGCAGCAGCTTGCGCCCGCCGATATGGTCGTAGAGGAACAGGCCGAGCCGGAGCAGCCAGGCCGGGCGCAAGCCCTTGTGATGCGGCAGCACGAACCGCAGCGGCCGGATGATGTGCGGCGCGATCGCCCAGAGCCGCTCGCGCTCCATCAGCGCCTCGCGCACCAGCCGGAACTCGTAATATTCGAGATAGCGCAGCCCGCCATGGATCAGCTTGGTCGAGCGCGAGGAGGTCGCGCTGGCGAGGTCGTCCTTCTCGAACAGCACCACGGAGGCGCCGCGCCCGGCGGCGTCGCGGGCGATGCCGCAGCCATTGATGCCGCCGCCGATGACGGCGAGATCGTAGGGGGCGGAGGGGCTGGCGCCGAAGCCGGCCGCGGGCAGTGTGGTTTCGGTCGCCATGTGCCTTCAGATCCCGATCGAATGGGCGAGATAGCTTGAGAGGGCCCCGGTCGGCAATGGCCGCGGGCGGCCGCCCGCATGTGCGGGTTCAACCCTGCATGGCGCGCGAGGCGGGACGGCATGGCGTCCGCTTGACGGATGTCGCGCCGACTCGCCACTGAGCATTCCGCCGGCCCCATCCTCGGAGAAGGGCCTGCATGGCACAAGGGCGGCAGAGGCGCTGGATGAGCGGGATGCGGGAGCGGGAGGAGACGACGGGGCCTCTCGCCCGCATCGAGAGGCTTTTGCGCGCCGCGCTGGAGATCTCGGGCGGATTCGTCCTGGCGGCGCTGTTCCTCGTGGTGATGGCGGCGGTGCTGCGGCGCTATCTCTTCGGCGGCGGCTTCGTCTGGTCGGACGAGCTGGCGACCTGGCTGTTCCTGGCGCTGGTCGCCATCGGCGCGCCGCTCGCCGCCACCGGCCCGCTGGCGATGCGGCTGGACGTGGCGGTGAAGCTGCTGCCGGCGGGCGGGCGCCGCGCCGCCCGCGTGCTGGCCGAGGCCGTCGCCTTTCAGGGCGCTTGCGTGCTGGCGCTGGGCGGGGCCGATGTCGCGGTGCTGGTCGGCGGGCATTCGACGGTGCTCGGCCTGCCGGAATGGCTGCGCTTCGCCGGGTTTTCCGGTGCGGGCGGCCTGACGCTGCTGCTGCTCCTGCTGCATGTCCGGCGCGAGAGCGGGGCGCGCGACGCGATCGCCGCGCTGGCGCTGGGTCTGTGCCTCCATGCGGCGACGCGGATGCAAGCCGATCTCGTCGTGACGCCGAGCCTCGTCGCGGCGCTGTTCGCCGGAGCGGGGCTGCTGCTCGGCGCGCCTTTGCCTTTCGCGCTGCTGGCGGGCGTCTCGGCCACGGCGCCCTTCGGCGGGCTGATGCCGGAGCCGGCCATCGTCCAGACCCTGGTCGGCGGCGTCGGCAAGTTCCTGCTGCTGGCGATTCCGTTCTTCCTGCTGGCCGGCGAGCTCCTGACCGAAGGCGGGCTGGCCGAGCGGCTGATCCGTTTCGCCGCGACGCTGGTCGGCCACTGGCGGGCCGGGCTGGCGCAGACGGCGCTGGTCTCCAGCGCCCTGTTCTCGGGGGCTTCCGGCTCGTCGATCGCCAATGCCGCCTTCGGCGCCAAGGTGATGGCGCCGACGCTGGTGGCGCGCGGCTATCCGCCGGCGAACGCCGCCGCGATCGTCGCCGGGGTCTCGATGCTCGACAACATCATCCCGCCCTCCATCGCCTTCCTGATCCTGGCGAGCGCGACCAATCTCTCCGTCGGCTCGCTGCTGGTCGGCGGCTTCGTCGCGGGCGGCGTGCTGACGCTGGCGCTCGCCATCGGCATCCATCTGAGCGTCCGCGGCGTCGCCGACGCCGCGCCCCGGGCGAGCGCGGCCGAGCGGGGCAGGGCGCTGGTCGGAGCGGTTCCCGCCATCGGGCTCGGCGTCGTCGTGGTCGTCGGCATCCGCTTCGGTGTCGTCACAATCACGGAAGCCTCGGCGCTCGCCGTCGCCTATGCCGCCGCGGCCTGCCTGGCGCTGCGCAGCCTGGGCCCGTGCGGCGTCGCGGCCGCCCTGCGCAAGGCGGCGACGGAAACCGCCGCGATCGGCCTGCTGATCGGCGCCTCCGCGCCCTTCGCCTTCCTGCTCGCGGTCGACCGCGTCTCGGAGCAGATGGCGGGGCTCGTCACGGCGCTGGGCGCGGGGCCCTATGCGGTGACGCTGCTCGCCAATCTGGTGCTGCTGGTCGCCGGGCTCTTCCTCGACATCGGCGCGGCGATCCTGCTGCTGGCGCCGCTCCTGCTGCCGGCGGCGGTGGCGGCGGGGCTCGATCCGATCCAGTTCGGCGTGGTGCTGGTCGTCAACCTGATGATCCACGGGCTGACGCCGCCGCTCGGCATCCTCGTCTATGTCGTCAGCGGGGTGATGCGGGTGCCGGCGGGGGCGGTGTTCCGGGCGGTTCTGCCCTTGCTCGGGGTGCTGCTGGCGGCGCTCATGGTCCTGTCGCTGGGCATGGCTGCGTGGCCGGCGCTTGCACCTTCGGCCAAGGCGTTGTTCTGATGACGCCTCGTCATCGGCGCCCGCGCGTCGCCGCCCGCCGTCCTGCCGCCGAACCCCCGGATCTGATGCCGATATGATCTACGCCGACATCGCGACGCGGACCTATAATCACGGCTGGCGGCTCGATCCGATCATCCGCAGCCTGCTCGACACCGATTTCTACAAGCTTCTGATGCTGCAGATGATCCGGGCCTTCCACCCGGAGGTCCGCGTCACCTTCTCGCTGATCAACCGCTCGAAGCATATCCGCCTCGCCGACATCGTCGACGAAGCCGAATTGCGGGCCCAGCTCGACCATGCCCGCTCGTTGCGCTTCACCAAGAAGGAGCTGATCTGGCTGGCCGGCAATAGCTTCTATGGCAAGACGCAGATGTTCTCGCCGGATTTCATGGCCTGGCTGGCCGATTTCCAATTGCCCGAATACGATCTGCGCAAGGTCGACGGCCAGTACGAGCTGCATTTCGACGGCCCCTGGACCCACACCACGATGTGGGAGGTGCCGGCGCTCGCCATCATCAACGAATTGCGCGCCCGCCGCGTCATGCTCGGCCAGCGGCGCTTCTCGCTCGACGTGCTCTATGCCCGCGCCAAGGCGAAGATGTGGGACAAGGTCGAGCGGCTGCAGAAGCTGCCGAACCTGAAGCTTTCCGATTTCGGCACGCGCCGGCGTCATGGCCATCTCTGGCAGCGCTGGTGCGTGCTGGCGCTGAAGGAGGGGCTGGGGCCGGCCTTCACCGGCACCTCCAACGTGCTGCTCGCCATGGATACCGATCTCGAGGCGATCGGCACCAACGCCCATGAATTGCCGATGGTGCTGGCGGCGCTGGCCGATTCGGACGAGGAACTGCTGCGCGCGCCCTATCGCGTCCTCGACGAGTGGCGCCAGGTCTATGGCGGCAACCTCCTGATCGCGCTGCCGGACGCCTTCGGCACGCAGAGCTTCCTGCGCCATGCGCCGGACTGGGTGGCGGACTGGACCGGCTTCCGGCCGGACAGCGCGCCGCCGATCCCGGCCGGCGAAACCATCATCCGCTGGTGGCGCGAGCACGGGCGCGACCCGCGCGAGAAGCTGCTGGTCTTCTCCGACGGGCTCGATGTCGAGGCGATCGAGCGCGTCTACCATCATTTCGACGGCAAGGTGCGCATGGCCTTCGGCTGGGGCACGGACCTGACCAACGATCTCGTCGGCTGCTCGCCGGACGGCTCGCGCGAGCTCGACCCGATGTCGCTGGTCTGCAAGGTGACCCGGGCGAACGGGCGCCCGGCGGTGAAGCTCTCCGACAATCCCGAAAAGGTCTCGGGCGAACCGGAGGCGGTGGCGCGCTACCGGCGGGTGTTCCGCTAGATCATCGCGTGTCCTTTGGGAGGCGGTAACGATGATCTATCTCATTGCTGGTGCATCGGATTTTCCCGAAAAGTGGATTCCACTTTTCGGTCCGATGCTCTAGCCGCGCCCGAAGCTTTGCCGAAAATCGCACTCCCTTTTCGGGCCAATGCTCTTAGCTCTTGACGCCAAGGAAGGTGAAGGGCTTCGCCGGTACGAACTGCCCGGTCGCGTCGCCGGAGTAGAGATGATCCTGGTCGGGGCCGAGGTCGAGCTTGCGCGTGCCGCCCGCCGGGGAGAAGTCGATCTTGTTGAGGTCGACCCAGAAGGTGTTCGGCGTCAGTGCCGATTCGAAGAAATAGAGCTTGCGGGCATGGTCGACGACCGTGCGCCAGCGGGTCGAGGAGATATTGGGCTCCTCGGGCGTGTTCAGCCCGAACGGCACCGAGACGTTGCGGATCACGCTGAAGACGCTGGCGACGGCGCGGTTGGGGTCCTCGAATTTCGGGATCGCGTTCACGTAGAAGGAGGCGCGGGCGAAGCGGTCGGCGGCGCGGTTCGTCCCGGGCAGCATCACCGTGCCGCCGATCTGCTTCCAGTATTCGTTGAGCGCGAGCTGCTTGTCGAAGATCGGGGAGTTGGTCATCACCTGGTATTTGCGGTCGTGGTGGATGACCTGGCGCCCGCCGATATATTCGACGATGGCGCTGTCGCCGGTGGCGTCCGACATCGACAGGTGCAGCGTCGCGAGCCGCGATTCGCCGGGCACGGCGTCGGTGACGATGGTGAAGGGCTCCTGGCGCAGCGCCGCCACCGCCTCCGCGACCGTGGCGAAATTGTCGAGCACATATTGCGCCCAGGCCGCGATGGTCAGGCCCGGCTTCGAGCGGTCGTCGAACTTGGGATAGTCCGACTCCACCAGCCAGAGCAGGTTGGCGGAAAGCCCGGCCTCGTTGAGGCCGTCCGTGGTCGAGATGTCGTAGCCAGAGGCGATCACGCTGCCGTATTTCGAGGTCCAGCGGATCGTGTTGGGGCCGGTCTCGCCATCGCGCGCGACGCCGCGCGGCATGATCCAGAGATTGGTCGCGATATCGCTCTTCCAGTCCATCGAGCGCGCCGTCATCACCCGGCCCTCGGCGCCGAAATAGACCAGCCGCGTGCAGGCTTCGGCGGCGGATTGCGCGAGCAGGGCGGCGGCGAGGACGCAGGCCGCGAGGCGGCGTCCGGGGCGGCGAAGGTCTCGGGCCATCGTTTCCATACTCCTGGTCTCGGGGTTCAAAAGCGCATCGTCAGCCCGATGGCCGGGCCGTGCTGCGTCACGTTCCAGCGGAAGCGGTTCCGCCCGGTGAAGTCGTCCGCCGCGTAGCTCTGGCGGATGGCGCGGTAGCCGGCGCGCAAGGTCGTCTCATGGCCGAAGAGCAGCGTACGGTAGCCGAGATAGGCCTGCGCGTGGAGGCTGTACCGGGACTGGCCGGTCCCGCCGATATCGGCCTCGGCGGCGAGGTTCCAGCGATCCGTCAGGTCGGCGTTGACCCTCACGCCGGCGAAGGGGTCGTACCATCCCGACGCCTTGCCGAAGCCGAGGCCGAACAGGCCGACATCGCCCGACAGCCTCGTCCAGCGCAGGCCGGCGGTCGGTTCGAGGGAGAGCGTCCGCGGCCGGCCGAACACCGTCGACCCGCCGAGTTCCGTCTCGTAAAGCTTGAAGAAGGCACCGGCGGAGAGCCGGGTGGTGGCGATGCGCAGCGAGATCCGCCGGGCCAGCAGATGCTCGTGCTGGCTGGTCTCGACATATTGGCCGTCGAGATAGAAGCCGAAGCGGCCATTGGTGACCTCGACATTGCCCATCACCGCCAGGTCGAGATTTTCGAGGACCTCGGAGAAGGGGATGTCGATCCTGGTGTCGATGCCGGCGAGCGAGCCCTTGCCCCGCAGGGAGGCGCCCCAGACATAGGGGCTGACGAGGAGGGCCCATTCCCGCGCGGGCTTCGATGGCGGCGCCGGCTCCCCGGCTGCCGCCGGCCCGCTCCAGGCGGCGCCGAGCAGGGCAAGGCCGCAGCACAGACTCGTCGCGTTTCCTCGCAGCATTCCGTCCCCCGCAGATGTCGGGACCTTAACCGCCCGGGCCTGCGGCGCAAGCGACGCGCGGAAGGTTGCCTGCCCGCCGGCACGGGACCGGCCTCCGCGCCGCCCGGCGCACGCCGGGCGATCGCGGCCGATCGCGAGCGTTCTTGTTCGCGAGCGTTCTTGCATCCGCTCGCAAAAACCCCTAATGCGACCCCCGTTTCAAGGCCCCGGAGGGCCGCCTTCGAGGACAAGGGTGTCATGGCCAAAGAGAAGTTTTC
>UBNE01000030.1 GCA_900466745.1 Hyphomicrobiales bacterium
GGGCCGGGACGGCGGGAGACTGCGCGAAGCCGTGGCCCGTCATCCGGGCGAGCGCGGCGAGCGGGAGCAGGGAGCCGGCCAGGTTCATGGCCAGGTTCATGGGAATGTCCGTCGATCGCCCGGATGATCGGGGCCTGGCAGTCGCCGGGCCGGCTGTCGGATAACCGAAATCCGCGCCCGGCCGCTTGAACCGCCGCTGAACGGCTATCGGCGGGAATGGGGCGGGCGTCCGGAGGCGGCGGGATCGGCGCGGGTCAGTGCGTTCCGGGGACGATGGCGGGCAGCTCGTTGCCCGAGAGCGGGGCCTCGCTGGCGATCCGGTCCGGGGTGGGGCCGCGATTGCTGGTCGCCAGCGCCACCGTCAGCTTCTCCGCCCGCTCCGGCGACATCGCGGCCAGGACCTCCGACATCTTGCGCGGGTTCATCTGCTGCACCACCGGGACGAGGACGTCGAGGCCGAGCCGGTCGAAGACGCGGGCGGCGTCCTTGGGCTTCATCGCCTCGTACATGATGACGAGGTTCTTGATCGCCTTGGCCTCGTCGGCCGCGGCGCGGGCGGCGGGGCTGTTCCTCTCTTCCAGCGTCTTGAGGTCGCCGACGCGGCCGTCGAGCTTCTTCTCGGCGGTGCCGAGCAGGCGCTCGCGCATCTCCAGCTCGCGCATGCGGCCGTCGAGCTCCTCGCGGCGCTCGCCGAGCCGCTCCAGGATCGCCCGCTCCGCCGGCGAGACGGGTTGCGCGGTGCCGTTCATGATGCCGGCCTTGTTGGCGGGGTTGGCGGCGCGGGCGGCTTCCGCCTTCGCCTCGGCCTCGGCCTTTTCCTGCTCCTTCTTCGGGTCGGGCGCCGGGACCGAGCCGGTCGTCTCCGGGTCGAAGCGGTCGGGGGCGTGGGCGCGGGCGATCACCTTGGCGAGGTCCCAGACCTCCGGCTCCGGCTTGGCCTTGGCGGCGGCGGGCAAGGCCGGCGCGCTGGCGGGGACCGTGCCCGGATAGGGCTCCGCCGTCCAGGCGAGCAGCTTCAGCGCCAGGAGACCCATGGCGCCGAGGATGACTGCCGGCAGGAGGCGGGGGCGCTCGATCACGCGGCCTGTTCCTCGAGGCGGCGGGCGGCGCGGGCGCGGATCGCGGCGGCCGATTGCGCGGCGCTCTCGAGCAGGCTCAGCGGCGCGGGCTGCGGCGCCGCGGCCGGCCGCGCTTCCGCCGCGGGCCTGGCGACGAGGGTGGCGGCGCTGACGATCTGGCCGATGCGCTCCATCACGGCCTGGCCGGCCTCGACCTGCGCGGCGAGGTCGGCGGCATAGCGCTCGGCGGTGCGCAGGCGCTCCTCCAGCGTGCGGTCGCAGTCGCCGAGCGTGTTCTTCAGCCCGGCGATGGCGCGCTCGGCATTGTCGGTCGCGGTGACCAGCGCGCCGACGGTCTGGCGCATGCCGGCCTCGTCCGCCTTCAGCCGCTCGATGCGCTTGGCCAGGACGTAGCAGGTGACGATGGTCGCGACGAGCAGGGAGGCGACGAGGGCATCGGCGATGAGGGTGATCGTCATGTCGGTCCTGCTCAGTTGGTGGCGCCGAGATGGCTGGCGAGGCTGTCGAAGGCGGCGAGCGTGGTCTTGGAGCGCCTGAGCGGGCTCACGACCTGCACCGCGATCTTGCCGTCGACGCGGCCGATGCGCCCTTCGGTGACGACGAAGTCGCCGCAGCGCAGCGAGACCGGCGAATCGGGGCGGGCGTCGAACATCAGCGTGTCGCCGATCTCGAGCTTCATCACCCGCTTCAGCGGCATGCGGGTCTCGTGCAGCACGCAGGTGACGTCGACATCCGCCTGCCAGACCTCGGTCGCGAGGTGGTTCTCCCAGATCGGATCGCGCCCGAGCTTCTCGCCCATGAAGCTTTCGAGCAGCAATTCGCGGATCGGCTCGATGGTGGCGTAGGGCAGCAGGATGTGCAGCGAGCCGCCGCGCCCTTCCATGTCGAATTTCAGCTCGACGCGGATCGCGGCGTTGGCGGGGCGCGAGATCGAGACGAAGCGCGGATTCGACTCGACCCGGTCGATGCTGAAGCGCACCGGCGAGAGCGGCTTGAAGGCGGCCTCGGCATCGCTCAGCACCAGCTCGATGACGCGGCGCACCATGCGGATCTCGATGGAGGTGAAGGGGCGGCCGTCGATGCGCGGCGCGGGCTGGCCGCGCTTGCCGCCGAACATGATGTCGAGCACCGAATAGGTGAGGGCGGTCTCGATGGTGACGAGGCCGAAATTGTCCCATTCCTCGGCCTTGAAGACCGAGAGCAGCGCCGGCTGCGAGATCGAGTTGATATAGTCGCCGAAGCGCACCGAGCGGATGCTCTCCAGCGTGACCTCGACATTGTCGGTGAAGAAGTTGCGCAGGCTGGTCGAAAGCAGGCGCACCAGGCGCTCGAAGATGATCTCGAGCATCGGCAGGCGCTCATAGGCGACCGAGCCGGAATCGACGATCGCCTGGATGCCGTTGCGGGAGGCCGAATCCTCGCCGCTGGAGAAACCGAGCATGGTGTCGATCTCGTCCTGCGACATCAGGCGGTCGGTGCCGCCCTCCTGCTCGCCGTCCTCCTCGGTGACGGCGGGCATGCTCACCCATTCCGCCGCCATGCTCTCGGGCGTCGGCGCTTCGTCGCGGGGCTTGTCGAGGGGGTCGCGTTCGAGGCTCATCGGGTCGTCGTCACTTCTTCTCGCGCGTCGGGGCGGCGGGCCTCATTGCACCAGCAGTTCCTTGAACAGCACGGCGTCCACCTTGGCCGGGTAGACCGTCATGTTGACGCGGCGCAGCAACTCCTCCTTGAGCCGGTACATGCCGGCCGAGCCTTCGAGGTCGGAGGGGCGCAATTCGCGCATGAAGACCTGGAAGGCGTCCTCGACCCGCGGCAGCAGCGGCTTGACCTCCTCGGAGACCTTCGGGTCGCCGATCTCCAGCACCACCTTGATCTTCATGATCGGCTGGCGGTCCTGCTGGCCGCCGTTCGACATGCCGATCATCATGTCCTTCATCTCGAGGAAGGTGGCGGGCCTCTTCGCCCTGGCGGCGGCTTCCGCCGCGGCGACCTGCTCGGGCGAGGGGCGCTTGAACAGGAACCAGTAGCCGCCGCCGGCGGCCGCGAGCAGGGCGAGGGCGGCGATGACGACGAGCTTCTTCCTGCCGCGCCTGGGGGCGTCCTGGCCGGAGGCGTCCTCGTCTTCGGTCTTGGCCTTCTTCGCCATCTCTTCGGGTCCCGGGCGGTCTGGGGCGGCATCCTGCCGGCCTCTCCGACACCTTCGCCAGTTACGGTTAACGCGTCGTTAAGGGCGGCAGATTTTGCCGGGCCATTCTTGCCGCGGCGAACGCTTGTGCCGAGCCGGCGGGATTTCGCGGATCTAGAAATATCTTTGTAAATCATGATCTTATCGAAATTAACCATGCTGGCACGGCGCTTGCGGAGTGTCCGGCGTGGCGACTGCGCTGGGGAGCGTCGAGGTCGCCGCGGGACATGATCGGGAGTCACGCCGTGGAGAACGCCCTTCTCATCGGCCTTTCGCGGCAGGTCGCCCTGTCGCGGGAGCTGGACGTCATCGCCAACAACATGGCGAATGTCGGTACGAACGGATTCAAGGCGCGCAGCGCGCGCTTCAACGAATTCGTCATGCCGAAAGCCAAGGCCGAGGCCTTCAAGCCTGCGGACCAGCAGCTCTCCTATGTCATCGACAGGGGAACGCCGCTCGACCTCTCGCAGGGCGCGACCGAATTCACCGGCAACCCGCTCGACGTCGCGCTGAAGGGCGACAACTTCCTGGTCGTGCAGACGCCGGCCGGCGAGCGCTACACCCGCGCCGGCTCCCTGACCATCGACCGCCAGGGCCGGCTCGTGACGCAGTCCGGCCAGCCGGTGATGGGCGAGGCCGGGCCGATCACCTTCGGCAACACCGAATTCGACATGCGCATCGCCGCCGACGGCACGGTGGAGAGCGACCAGGGCACGCGCGGCCGGCTCCGGCAGGTCCGCTTCGCCGATCCCCGCTCCCTGGTGAGCGAGGGGGGCAACCTGTTCTCCTCGCCGGTTGCGCCGCAGACGGCCCCGGCCGGCACGCGGCTGGAGCCCGGCGCCGTCGAGCGCTCCAACGTCAAGGCCGTCTCCGAGCTGACGCGGCTGATGGAGGTGCAGCGCGCCTATCAGAGCGTCGCCAACATGATCAGCCGCTCCGACGACCTGCGCAGCAAGGCGATCTCGCGCCTCGCCGACCAGCAGGCCTGAGCCGGAAAGGAACCGTTCCATGCGCGCCATGCAGACAGCCGCCACCGGCATGATGGCCCAGGAGATGAACGTCCAGGTCATCTCCAACAACATCGCCAACGTCCGGACCACCGGCTACAAGCGCCAGCAGATCCATTTCCAGGACCTGCTCTACGAGAATTTCCGCCGCGCCGGCTCGGCCAGCTCCGACCAGAACACCCAGGTCCCCGCGGGCACCTTCATCGGCTCGGGGGTCAAGACGGTCTCGACCGGCCGCGTCATGACGCAGGGCAATATCAGCCCGACCGAGAAGCCCTACGACATCGCCATCCGCGGCGAGGGCTTCTTCAAGATCCGCATGCCGGACGGGCGCACCACCTATTCGCGCGACGGTTCCTTCGACCTCGACGCGCAGGGCCAGCTCGTCACCCGCGACGGCTATCTGGTCGAGCCCGGCATCACCGTGCCCAACAACGCCACGGCCGTGAACGTCAACGCCCAGGGCATCGTCGAGGCGACGATCCCGGGCCAGACCGCGCCGCAGCAGCTCGGCCAGATCCAGCTCACCCGCTTCGTCAACAAGGTCGGCCTCGAATCGATCGGCGACAATCTGTTCGTCGAGACGGCCGCCTCCGGCCAGCCGATCGACGGCTTCGGCGGCGGCGAGGGTTTTGGCACGCTGCAGCAGAACTATCTCGAGGAGGGCAACGTCCAGGCGGTGACGGAGCTTTCCTCCCTGATCGCGGCGCAGCGCGCCTACGAGATGAACTCCAAGGTCATCACCGCCGCCGACCAGATGATGTCGGCGACGACGCAGATGTTCCGCGGCTGATCGGGAGGGCGCGCATCATGATCCGTCTCTCGCTCGCGACCTTCCTGATCCTGGCCGGCGGCTTCGGGGCCGCGACCGCGCAGGCGCAGCCGGGCCGGGCGCCCGCCGAGGGCGCGCCGGTGGCGGTTGCCTCGGCGGGCCCGGCGCAGGCCGCCGCCCTGCCGGCCTCCGGGCTGAGGCTGCGCTCCGAGATCCATCTCGCCCGCGACCTCGTCACCTTCGGCGACCTGATCCAGGGGCTTCCCGGCGATCTCGCCGGCCTGGCCGCCTTCCGGGCGCCCGCGCTCGGCGAGACCGGCACGATCCAGGTCGGCCGCGTCGTCGAGGCGGCGCGCGGCGCCGGCGTCATCCGCGACGCGGCGGCTCTGCAGAACCAGGGCTTCGCCCAGGTGGTGGTGACGCGCACGGCGCGGCGGATCGGCGCCGCCGAGATCGAGGCGGCGGTGAAGGCCGGCCTGCAGGAGCGCTTCGGCGTCGATGCCCGCCTGTTCGCGCTCGCCATCGACGGCGGCGCGCCGGCGGTCGCGGTCGAGCCGGATCTGACCGGCGAGCTCGCGATCGCCGACCTCGCCTTCGACGCCCGCAGCCGGCGCCTCCAGGCGCGCCTCGCCGTGGCCGGCAGCGCGGCCCTGCGGCTGAAGCCGCTGCGCATCTCCGGCCAGCTCGTCGAGACCGTCGAGGTGGTGGTGCCGCGGCGCGCCATCGCCCGCGGCGAAACGCTGGGCGAGGGCGACGTCGCCGTCGAGCGGCGCCCGCGCGACGGGCAGGGCACCGACATCATCGGCGACGCCCGCGCCGCGATCGACAAGGTGGCGCGCCGGGCGCTGCTCGCCGGCGTGCCGCTGCGCAACGGCGACGTCCAGCGCGAGGAGATCGTCGCCAAGGGCGAGCTCGTCACCATCGTCTACGAGGCGCCGGGGCTGCTCATCACCCTGCGCGGCCGGGCCGGCGAGGCCGGCGCGATGGGCGATGTCGTCTCCGTCACCAACCCCCAGTCGAAGCGCACGCTGCAGGGCACCATCACCGGCCCCGGCCGCGTCTCGGTCCGGCCGGCCATCGGCCGCGTCGCCAGCGCCAACTGAAGCGCCTGCGTCGAAAGAGTTCAGTCGTGGAAAGCAACATGATCCCGAACCGCATCGCCAAGCTCTCCGGCCTCCTGCTGCTCGCCGCTTCGCTCGGCGCCTGCGGCATCGGCGACCGTCTCGCCAATGTCGGCCAGGCGCCGACGCTCTCGCCGGTCGAGGACCCGACCGCGGCGAAGGGCTACAAGCCCGTGCAGATGCCGATGCCGGCGATGGAGCACGCCTCCTATGCGCCGAACTCGCTCTGGCGCACCGGCTCGCGCGCCTTCTTCAAGGATCAGCGCGCCCGCAATGTCGGCGACCTCGTCACCGTCAAGGTCAAGGTCACCGACAAGGCCCAGCTCAACAACAACACCAAGCGCAGCCGCAAGAACGGCGAGGATTTCGGTGCCGAGAACGTCTTCGGCTTCGAGAACAAGCTCGACAAGTTCCTGCCCGACGGCGCCAAGGCCTCGTCGCTGCTGAAGCTCGATTCGGACGGCTCCAGCGAAGGGGCGGGCTCGATCAACCGCTCCGAGACGCTGGCGACCAACGTCGCCGCGGTGGTCACCCAGAACCTGCCGAACGGCAATCTGGTGATCGAAGGCAAGCAGGAGATCCGCGTCAATTTCGAGGTGCGCGAGCTGATCGTCGCCGGCGTGATCCGGCCCGAGGACATCGAATCCGACAACACCATCGATTCGACCAAGATCGCCCAGGCCCGCATCGCCTATGGCGGCCGCGGCCAGATCACCGACGTCCAGCAGCCGCGCTACGGCCAGCAGGTGATGGATATCCTGCTGCCTTTCTGAGCCCGCGCCCTTTCCGCAACCCGGCCGGCGCGGAACGCTCCCCCTTGTCTCCGCTCCGGCCCGGCCGGCGGTTCCTCCCGAGCCGCCGACAGCCCCGGCCGCCCGCCACGCTCCCCAAGCTTCAAAGGCTGGCGGCCAGAAGCCCCGCGTTCTCCCGACGCGGGGCTTTTTCGCAGGGTGGCAGGCTGCCCCTCAATCGTCCCTGAACACGCGCTCGTTGCGCTCGTGCCGCTCCTGCGCCTCCAGCGAGAGGGTGGCGATCGGGCGCGCTTCCAGCCGCTTCAGCGAGATCGGCTCGCCGGTCTCCTCGCAATAGCCGTAGGAGCCGTCGTCGATGCGGGCGATCGCCGCGTCGATCTTGGCGATCAGCTTGCGCTGGCGGTCGCGGGCGCGCAGCTCGATCGCCCGGTCGGTCTCGGAGGACGCCCTGTCGGCGATATCGGGGTGGTTCTCGCTCTCGCTCTGCAGGGCGACGAGAGTCTCCTTCGCCTCCTTCAGGATCTCGTCCTTCCAGGCGAGGAGCTTGCCGCGGAAATATTCGCGCTGACGATCGTTCATGAACGGCTCGTCATCGCTCGGCTTGTAGTCCGCATCGAGGATGATCTGCTTGGACATGGGCACGCTCTCTGGGTTGTCCGCCCACGCGCCCATCGGCTGTGCCGCGGGAGGGTGAGCCGATTTGGCGCCCTTATAGCGATCCGTTTCAAGCGGAACAATCGCTTCCCGCGCGGCATCAACGACTTCGTCGCCGCGCCGTGCGGGACGGCCGGAAAGCCCGGCCCATCGCGGGATTTCGGCTATTTCCGGAGCCGATTCAGCGCATCGGCGATGTCGGCCTCGAGCAGGCGGGCGATCGGCTGGCGGTAATGGCTGTGGTCGAAGAACAGATTCGGCTCGTGCAGGGCGGGCCGGTCGGTCCGCCAGTCGACGAGCGCGGTATGCGGGCGGCGGGCGGCGATGTCGGCATAGGCCTTGCGGCAGGCCGCGTCGGCGGCGGCGTCCGGCGTGCCGGGCTTTGAAAGCGCGGATATGTAGACCGGCGGGCGCACCAGGATCAGGGCGGTCTCCGGCGCCGATGCCATCAGCGCCTCGAGCCGGGTCGCGGCGGGGAAGGGGCCGGCGGCATTGCCGCCCCCGGCCTCGAGCGGCCGCTCCAGTCGGGCCCTGATCTCGGGGCGCTGGTGATAGCCCTGGACCTCGTAGCCGGCCTCGTAGTCCCAATAGCCGTCGGGCCGGGCGCGCTCGGCCTTGCCGGAGGTGAGATAGGCGATGCGGCGCGGCAGCTCCTCGATCAGATCGTAGCGCATCAGCCCGCCGAGATAGTCGAGCAGGCTGGCGGAGAGCAGCCAGAACGGGAAGGGCTTCTCGTTGGGCAGGGCCGGGTCGGCGGTGCACCAGTAGTTGTCGACGCCGACCACGATCGCCGCCGGCGGCGGGCGGCGGTGATGGCGCAGGAACCAGCCGATGGTGGCGAGCGATTCCTTCGGCATCGTCGCCGGCGCGATCAACGAAACGAAGGGGATGCCGGTCTTTTCGCGCAGCCGCTCCGGCGAGACGAGCTGGATATGCGAGTTGCCGACGATCGCGCCGGAGAAGTGCGGATCGCGGCCGCGGCTGGCCAAGGCGGTGCGCGGCCCCTGCGGGCGCACGCCCTCCTTCAGCCCGAGCGGCGAGCGGCCGGTGTCGTAGGGGTCGATCAGGAAGGCGGCGGCGAGGAAGGCGGCCGTAAACAGCGCCGCCGCGCCGAGCAGCGTCGCGGTGAAGCCGGTCCAGCCGGCCCGCGCCGCCGCGCCGGCGGCCTCAGAACTGGAAGTAGATGAACTCATAATTGGCGTCTTCGCCGATCTTGAGCAGGATGATGACGAACAGCAGCCCGGTCAGGACGGCGATCCAGCGGGCCGGCGGCAGCTTGTGCACGAGGTTCCAGGCGGTCGGGCCGATGATGGCGAAGGCGGCGGCCGGCAGCAGCGCGCGCCATTTGAAGCCGGTCCCGATCGGAGCCAGGCCGAACAGGCCCTTGTAGATCGTCACGGCCGCCTCGAAGCTCGTGGCGCGGAACAGCACCCAGCACAGCACCACGAAAAGGAAGGTGAGGAGCCAGCCGAGCGGCGCCGGCATCGGCCAGCCGGCGCGGCGCCAGAACAGGGCAACGATCAGCGCCAGCCCGTGCGCCACGCCCCAGGCGACGAAGGTGAGGCCGGCGCCATGCCAGAGGCCGCCCAGCGCCATGGTGGCGAAGAGCGCCCAGACCTGGCGCGGCAGGCCGTGCCGCGAGCCGCCGAGCGCGATGTAGAGATAGTCGCGCAGAAAGCGCGACAGCGTCATGTGCCAGCGCCGCCAGAAGTCCTGGATCGAGCGCGAGCGGTAGGGCACCTCGAAGTTCTGCGGCAGCACGATGCCGAAAAGCAGGGCCAGGCCCAGCGCCATGTCGGTGTAGCCGGAGAAGTCGAAATAGATCTGGAAGGTGAAGGCGAGCGTCGCCTGCCAGGCTTCCATCATGCTGACGACCTTGCCGGCGGCTGCCGTGGCGAAGACCGGATTGGCGTATTCGGCCAGCGGGTCGCCGATCAGCACCTTCTTGGCGAGGCCGAAGGTCAATAGCATCAGGCCGCGCGCGATCCGCTCGGCCGCATCGGGGCGCTGATAGGGCCGCTCGTCGAGCTGGTGCATGATCTCGCGCCAGCGCACCAGCGGGCCGGCCAGCACCTGCGGGAAGAAGGCGATGTAGAGCGCGTAGCGGACGAGATCGTAGCGCGGGGCCTGGCCGCGCCTGAGATCGGTCAGATACATGATGTGGTGGAAGGTGAAGAAGGAGATGCCGAGCGGCAGGGCGACATCGAGCTTCGGCGCAGGCAGTCCCGGAATCATTCCAGCGAGATCGGCGAAGAAGTTGAAGTACTTGAACACCGCCAGCACGGCGAGGTTGAGCACGATCGCCAGGGTGATCAGGCCACCGGCCTTCGTCTTCTGGAAGGCTTCCGCGATCAGCCAGTTGATGCCGATCGAGAGGACCAGCAGCGGCAGGAAGCGCCAGTCCCACCAGCCGTAGAAGACGAGCGAGAGCAGCACCAGCACGGGCAGGCGCAAGGCGGGGGCGAATCGCTCCGCCAGCCAATGCAGCGCGAGCGCCAGCGGCAGGAAGGCGAGCAGGAAGGCGAAGGAGTTGAAGAGCATCGGCGGGCGGAGCGAAAGGACGGGTGCCGCCTTAGACCATTCCGGGTCGCGAGTCATGTCGCGGCTGGTTCGGCATCAGGGAGAGGGCGGCGTTTGGGCTTGCCGGAGAAGCCGCGCTCGTCATGCTCGCCCTCGTGGCGAGCATCCACGTCTCGGGCGCCGCTCTCGATCAAGGAAGACGTGGATGGTCGCGACAGGCCCGACCATGACGGGAGCGATTCTTTTCACGATCGAGCTTTCAATCAATCGATTGATTGAGTCACTGGAACATGCTACCCGGGGAGCATGACAGCCATTTCGGATACCGACGCGGGGACACGCGAGGCGCTGATCCGGGCCGGGCTCGACCTGTTCGGGCGACAGGGCTTCGAGGCGAGCTCGATCCGCGCGATCGCGCAGGCGGCCGGCGTCAACAGCGCCGGCATCGCCTATCATTTCGGCGGCAAGGACGGGCTGCGGCAGGCTTGCGCCGAGGCGATTGTCGCGACGCTGAAGCAGCGGGTCTTCGGCGCCGCCGCCGCCATGCCGCCGCTGGACGGGCTCGCGCCGGAGGCGGCGGTGGACTTGCTGCTCGCCATCGTCGGCCGCGTCGTCGCCTTCGTGGCGCAGGCGCCGGAGAGCGAGACGATCGCCCGTTTCGTCATGCGCGAGATGACGGAGCCGACCCCGGCCTTCGAGACGCTCTATGAGGGGCTGGTCGGCCCGGTCCATGGCGCGCTCTGCCGGCTCTGGGCCGTCGCGACCGGAACGGAGCCCGAGGCCCAGGAGACCAGGCTCGCGGTCTTCGCGACGATCGGGCAGGTGCTCTATTTCCGCCTCGCCCGACCGGCCGTGATGCGGCGCATGGGCTGGAGCGCCATGGATGCGGCTGAGAGCGAGGCGATTGCCGCAGTCATCCGCGGCAATCTCAGGGCGAGCATCGCCGCCATGCGGGAGGGACGGTCATGATTCTCGGGTTCCTCTGCTCCTTCGGACTGATCGCGGCGAGCTTTTCGGCCTGCGGCGGCGATACGGTCCGGATCGCCGGCTATGTCGAGGGCGAATATGTCCGGCTCGGCCCGATCGACACGGCCCGGATCGAGCGCATCGATGTCCGCCGGGGCGACCGCGTCGAGGCGGGGCAGGTCGTGGCCGGGCTCGAGCGGACCGATGCCGAGAACGCCGTGACCGAGGCGCAGGCGCGGCTGGTGCAGGCGCAGGCGCAGCTCGACAACCTGAAGAGCGGCAAGCGGCCGGAGGAGATCGCGGTGATTGAGGCGAGCCTCGCCTCCGCCAGGGCGCAGGAGCGCGAGGCCGACCGGGCGCTCGACCGCCGGCAGGACCTGTTCCGGCGCGGCGTCTCGACCCAGGCCGATCTCGACCAGGCCCTGACGGCGCGCGACGTCGCCGCGGAGCGGGTGCGCGAGATCGCCGCCAATCTCGGCGTGGCGCGGCTGCCGGCCCGGCCCGACGAGATCAAGGCGAGCGAGAACCAGGTCGAGCAGGCGAAATCCGCCCTGGCGCAGGCGCAGTGGCGCTTGTCGCAGCGCCGGCTCGTCGCGCCCTCGGCCGGGCGGATCAGCGACGTGCTGCGCCGGGTCGGCGAGCTCGCCGGGCCGAGCGCGCCGGTCGTGCTGATGCTGCCGGACGGCGCCGCCAAGCTGATGCTCTACGTGCCGGAGACGCTGGTTTCGGGCGTGACGACGGGCATGCGGCTCGATGTCCGCTGCGACGGCTGCGCGGCCGGGCTGACCGCGACCGTGACCTATGTCTCGCCCGAGCCCGAATTCACGCCGCCGGTGATCTATTCGGCGCAGACGCGCCAGAAGCTGGTCTATCTGGTCGAGGCGCGGCCGGATGGCGGGCCGCAATCGGCCTTGCAGCCCGGCCAGATCGTCGACGTCACGCTCAGGGTGCAGCGGTGAGCGCAAGCCTCGCCATCGACGTGCGCGGCCTGACCAAGCGCTTCGGCAAGCGCGTCGTGGTCGACGATGTCGATCTTGCCGTGGCGGAGGGCGAGATCGTCGGCTTCCTCGGCCCCAACGGCTCGGGCAAGACCACCACCATCCGGCTGATCTGCGGCTTGCTCCGGCCCGATGCCGGAGAGGGTAGCGTGCTCGGGCTGAACGTTCGGACGCAGAGCGCCGCGATCAAGCGCCAGGTCGGCTACATGACGCAGCGCTTCTCCTTCTACGAGGACCTGACCATCGCCGAGAACCTGAGCTTCGTGGCGCGGCTCTACGGCCTGAAGCCGGTCGAGGAGGCGGTGGCGAAGACGCTGGACGGGCTCGGGCTGAGCTCGCGCAAGGACCAGCTCGCCGGCACGCTCTCCGGCGGCTGGAAGCAGCGTCTGGCGCTCGCCGCCTGCATCATGCACCAGCCGAAGCTGCTGCTGCTCGACGAGCCGACGGCGGGCGTCGATCCCAAGGCGCGGCGCGAGTTCTGGGACGAGATCCACCGCCTCGCGGGCGAGGGGCTGACCGTGCTGGTCTCGACCCATTACATGGACGAGGCCGAGCGCTGCCACCGCATCGGCTACATCGCCTATGGCCGCATGCTGGCGACCGGGACGGTCGAGGAGGTGGTGCGCGGCTCCGGCCTCGTCACCTATATCGTCCATGGCGCATTGAAGCCCGAGCAGATGCGGGCGCTGTCGGCGGCCGAGGGCGTCGAGCAGGTCGCGCCCTTCGGCGCCTCCTTGCATGTCGTCGGCACCGACCGGGAGAAGCTCGCGGCGGCGCTGGAGCCGCTCCGGCGCGAGCCCGGCATCCGGGTCGAGCCCGGCGAGACCAGCCTCGAGGACGTGTTCATCAAGTTCATGACCGGCGCGCAGGAGCGGGCGGCATGACCGGGCTCGTCTCGCCGCGCCGGCTCGGCGCGATGCTGGCCAAGGAATTCGTGCAGATGCGGCGCGACCGCATCACCTTCGCGATGATGCTGGTGGTGCCGGTCGTCCAGCTCCTGCTTTTCGGCTATGCGATCAACAACGATCCGCGCGGCCTGCCCGCCGCGATCCTGGCGTTGAGCCAGGACCGTTACACCCGCGCCGTGGTCTCGGCGCTGGAGGTGTCGAACTATTACCGCTTCGGCGAGCGGCCGCAGAGCGCGGCCGAGGCCGAGAGCCTGATGGCGAGGGGCGAGATCTCCTTCCTCGTCACCATCCCCAGCGATTTCGGCGCCCGCGTCGAGCGGGCGGACCAGCCGCGCATCCTGGTCGAAGCCGATGCGACCGATCCGGCGGCGGCGAGCGGGGCGGTCGCGGCGCTCGGCACCATCGCGGGCCGGGCCTTGCAGCGGGCGCAGGGGCGCGAACCCGTGACCGATCCGGCCGGCGGCGCGGGCGACGGCCTCTCCTTCGTCGTCCACCGCCGCTACAACCCGGAGAACATCACGCAGTACAATATCGTGCCGGGGCTGCTCGGCGTCATCCTGCAGATGACCATGGTGATGATGACGGCGATGGCGCTGACCCGCGAGATCGAGCGCGGCACCATGGAGAACCTGCTCGCCATGCCGATCACGGCGGGCGAGATCATGCTCGGCAAGGTGCTGCCCTATCTCGCCGTCGGCGCCGTGCAGGTGACGATCGTGCTGGGGGCGGCGAGGCTGCTCTTCGCCGTGCCCTTCCTCGGCGGGCTTTGGCTGCTGCTCGCCTGCGTTCTGGTCTTCGTGCTGGCGCTGGTGCTGCTCGGCTACACGATCTCGACCATGGCGCGCACGCAGCTCCAGGCGATGCAGCTCACCTTCTTCTTCTTCCTGCCCTCGCTGATGCTGTCGGGCTTCATGTTCCCCTTCGCCGGCATGCCGGGCTGGGCGCAGGTGCTGGGCGAAGCGTTCCCGCTGACGCATTTCCTGCGCGTCATCCGGGCGATCATGCTGAAGGGCGCCGGGCTCGGCGATATCGGCGACGAGGTGTTCTATCTCAGCCTGTTCGTGCCGGCCTATGCGGGTCTGGCGCTGCTGCGGTTCCGGAGCACGCTGGATTGAACGATCAGGCCGTCATTCTCGGGCGGAGCGCAGCGCAGACCCGAGAATCTCGTGCAGGCGAGGGCGCCTTCTCGTCCTGAGATGCCCGGGTCGGGCCGGGGCATGACGCGCCCTCAGAGCGGGATGTTGTCGTGCTTGCGCCAGGGCCGCTCGACGTTCTTGGTGCGCAGCATGGCGAGGGCGCGGGCGATGCGGCGGCGGGTCGAGTGCGGCATGATGACTTCGTCGATGTAGCCTCGCTCGGCCGCGACGAAGGGCGACATGAAGCGGTCCTCGTATTCTTTGGTCTTGGCGGCGATGCCATCCGCGTCCATGCCGCGGAAGATGATCTCGACCGCGCCCTTGGCGCCCATCACCGCGATCTGGGCCGTCGGCCAGGCATAGTTGACGTCGGCGCCGATATGCTTGGAGGCCATCACGTCATAGGCGCCGCCGAAGGCCTTGCGCGTGATGATGGTGACCAGCGGCACGGTGCATTCGCTGTAGGCGAAGAGCAGCTTGGCGCCGTGCTTGATCAGGCCGCCATATTCCTGCGCCGTGCCCGGCAGGAAGCCGGGAACGTCGACGAAGGAGACGATCGGGATCTCGAAGGCGTCGCAATAGCGCACGAAGCGGGCGGCCTTGCGCGAGGCGTCGGAATCGAGCACGCCGGCCAGCACCATCGGCTGGTTGGCGACGATGCCGACGGTGCGGCTCTCGATCCGGCCGAAGCCGGTGACGATGTTCCGGGCGTAGGCCTCCTGGATCTCGAAGAAATCGCCCTCGTCGACCGTTTTCAGGATCAGCTCCTTGATGTCGTAGGGCTTGTTCGGATTGTCCGGCACGAGCGTGTCGAGGCTCATGTCGACGCGGTCCGGCACATCGAAGGAGGGCCATTCCGGCACGCCCGCGGTGTTGTTGGCGGGCAGGAAGTCGAGCAGCCGGCGCACCTGCAGAAGCGCCTCGACATCGTTCTCGAAGGAGCCGTCGGCGACCGAGGATTTGGAGGTGTGGACCTTGGCGCCGCCGAGCTCCTCGGAGGTCACCGTTTCGTTGGTGACGGTCTTCACCACCTCCGGGCCGGTGACGAACATGTAGGACGTGTCGCGCACCATGAAGATGAAGTCGGTCATCGCCGGGGAATAGACGTCGCCGCCGGCGCAGGGACCCATGATCACGGAGATCTGGGGGATGACGCCCGAGGCCTGCACGTTCCGCTTGAAGACCTCGCCATAGCCGCCCAGCGCCGCGACGCCCTCCTGGATGCGGGCGCCGCCGGCATCGAACAGGCCGACGATGGGCGCGCGCATCTTCAGCGCCATGTCCTGGATCTTGATGATCTTCTGGGCGTGGGTCTCGGAGAGCGAGCCGCCGAAGACGGTGAAGTCCTTGGAGAAGACGAAGACGGTGCGGCCGTTGACCGTGCCCCAGCCGGTGACGACGCCGTCGCCGGGGATCTTCTCGGCCTTGTCCATGCCGAAATCGACGGCGCGGTGCTGCACGAACATGTCGAACTCCTCGAAGGAGTCCTTGTCGAGCAGGAGCTCGATGCGCTCGCGGGCCGTGAGCTTGCCGCGCTTGTGCTGCGCCTCGATGCGCCGCTCGCCGCCGCCCTTGCGGGCGCCCTCGCGGCGGGATTCGAGCTGTTCAAGGATGTCCTTCATGGCGGAAGCTCCCGGCGGGAAAAACGCGTCTCGGAAGCCGGCTTAAGCGGGGGCGCGGCGAGAGTCCATGGCGAGCTTTGCCGAAACGCGCTGCCGCATCATGCCGAGCGGCCGAGAGGCGCTGCGGCGGCAGGGCCTTGTAACTTGGCGCTTCAGCCTTGCGCCAGCAGCAGCGCGGCGGCGTCGAATTCGCGGCGGCGGATGGCGCGGCGCTCGGCCGCCTCCTCGTCCTGCCCCCAGACCTCGATCTGGTAGTCCTCGTCGAGATGGGCGGCGTCCCAGGCCTCTCCCGGGCCGATCAGCCGGTTGGCCAGGGCGAGCATCAGGATCGCCGAGCCGGTCAGCGTCATGACGTTGTGCGCGCCCGCCAGCGCCACCGGCGCGGGAATGGCGTCGAGCTTGCGGGCGAAGGCCGCGAGCGTGCCGGCGGGCTGCTCGGCGAAGACCACGCCCTCGGCCAGCAGGAAGCGGGCGCCGATCAGCGATTCGACCGCGTCCAGCACCGGCTGCCAGACCGCGTTCTGGCGCGCGACCAGCGCCTCCGGCTCGCCGGCGCGATAGCAGAGCGCGTCGGAGCCGGCATAGCGCAGGATCTCGGCGCGCACCGCCGCCTCCTGGTCCGCGACGCCGTCGAGCGCCGAATTGACCAGCCGGGTCAGCGGCATGGCGGCGGGGTCGATCTGGCCGGCCTGCGCCTGCCATTCGGCGGCCAGCGCCTCGGCGACCGCGCGCGAGCCGACCGCGAGCGGCCGGCGCGCCGGAGTGCGGGCCGTCCTGCCGTCGAGCGCGACATGAAACAGCCCGTCGCGCTCGAGCACGCCCGCCTCCTTGTAGAAGCGCGCGGGCAGGGGATTGCGCATCGCCTGCTGGGCGGCGGCGACGGGGTCGGGCCGGCTAGCGCCCGGCGAGCCGAAGCGGGACAGGAAATCGTCCGTGGACATGGCGCTGGCTTAGCGCATCGGGCCGGAAAGTGGAATCCGGTCCGAGGGACAATCCGGTGCCGATGCAAGGCGCCGGGTCGCCGCTTTGCATCGGCCGGGATCCATGCGCCCCGGCGCATGCGCGCCGGGCGTGGAACCGTGCAGCCGCCTCAGCCGCCGAAGCGGTCGCGCCAGGCCGGCTGCGCGCCCGGGAAGGGCAGGGCGGTCGCGGCATGGACGCCGCGCGCCACGGCCCGCGCCAGGACATCGGCGGCGGTGGCGCAGAGCTCGGTCAGGGCGAAGGCGTCCGAGGGGGCGCCGCTATGGCCCGTCGCGGCGGCGAAGACGATGTCGCCGTCGAGCGGGGCATGGGCCGGACGCAGCGCCCGGGCGAGCCCGTCATGCGCGGCGAGGGCCAGCCGCTTGGCCTGCGCCTTGGTCAGCGCGGCGTCGGTCGCGACCAGGGCGATGGTGGTGTTGCGGCCGGTGCCGCCCTTGAAGCGCAGCGCGGTCTCGGCGGGGGTGATCGCCGAAGGCCAGCCGAGGCCGCCGAACTCCGCGCCGTGCTCATAGGGCGCCGCCCAGAAGTGCGGACCGTCGCCGATGGTGGCGCTGCCGACGGCGTTGACCGCGACGAGGGCGCCGACGATCTGGCCGGTGGCGGCCCGGGCGCTGGCCGAGCCGAGCCCGCCCTTCAGGTTCACGGTGGTCGCGCCATAGCCGGCGCCGGCGGTCCCCAGCGCGAAGTCGGGGCCGGCGGCGGCCGCGGCCGCGGCGCCGAGCCGGCGATAGGGCGTCTCGCCCTCGCCGCGGGCCCAGGGCTTGTCGCCGCCGTTCATCAGGTCGAACAGGATCGCCTGCGGCACGATCGGCACGCGGAAGCTGCCGACGGGAAAGCCGCGTCCCTGGCCCGCGAGCGCGCTCATCACCCCATCGGCGGCGCCGAGCCCCCAGGCGGAGCCGCCGGAGAGCACGACGGCGTCGATGTGCTCGACGGTCATCTCGGGCTCGAGCAAAGCGGTGTCGCGCGTGCCCGGTCCGCCGCCGAGCACGGCCGCGGCCGCCACGGTGGGGCGCTCGAACAGGGCGGCGGTGACGCCGGTCGCGGCGACCGCGTCATGCGCCTGGCCGACGAGGACGCCACGGACATCGGTGATAAGGTTGCGCATGGCGGGAATCTGGACCGAACCGAATCGCGGCGGAGGCGTTGTCGTCACATTACGATCTTTTCATCCGCGAGCCATCGCCGGTTCACGCCCCGGAAGCGATCGTGACCTCATCGCGACCGGCTTCGAGACCCGCTGAGCGACACGTTACAGGCTGCCCCGAGGAGACCTTCATGAAACCCATCGTCCTCATTGCCGCGTCGTCCATCGCGGCGCTCGCCAGCACCTTCGCCCTGGCCCAGCCGCAGACGGTCCCCGCCGCCGGCGGCGACAAGAAGCAGGAGCACACCGAGCAGACCCGCGAGCAGCGGCGCGAGGAATGGCGCCAGCGCCGCGCCGAGCAGGCCAAGGCCCGGCTGGAGCAGCGCCTCGCCAAGGTCCGCGACGAGCTGAAGCTCAAGCCCGAGCAGACGCCGCTCTTCGACAAGGTCGAGGCCCTGATCAAGCAGCGTTCGGCGGAACGCGGCGAGCGCTTCGCCGCCCTGCGCGAGGAGCGCGAGAAGCTGCGCAGCGCCGATCTGATGGAGCGGATCGACGCCCGCGCCAAGCGCCTCGGCGAGCGCGCCGCCGCCTCGAAGGAACTCGCCGATACGGTGAGGCCGCTCTGGGCGACCCTGAGCGACGAGCAGAAGACGGTGCTGCGCCGCTCGGTCCGGCAGGCGATGGCGGAAGGGCGCGAGCGCTTCCGCGAGAACCGGGAATGGCGCGGGCGCCATCATGACGACGATCGCGGCTGGGGCCATCGCTGGCGCGGCGAGTGGCGCGACCGCGGCGGCGACGACGACTGAAGGCCTCGACATCGCGTGAGACGGGCCGGCTCCTGCGAGCCGGCCTTTTTCGTTGCGAATCAGCCCGCTGCGCCTGTTCGCCTGAGCGACCGCCCGGGCGAACAGGCCTGCGTCCGCCCGGCCCCGGGGCGGACGCAAGGGCAATCATGGCGCTGCCGGGCGTGTTTTCCTTGCTTGCGCCGCAATTCGGCCTTACTGCCTAACCTGCGGAATTGACAAAGGATTTCGCGATTCACCATATCTGTTCAAGTTGGATTCATGGCTTCGCGTTTACGCTTTGTCAGCCAATGCGATGCAAGGGGTGAAGAATGAGTAACATCTGGCTGACATGGGGAATGCGCGCCTTCATCGGCTCCGTCTTCGTTCTGTGCCTGTTCGGACCTTACGCACTGTCGATCCTGATCGGTTGCCTCGGCCTTGGCTGCTACTGCTTCCGCAACGAGGTCGGCTCGCATCTCTAGGGCAGGCGGCTTTGCCCTCCGCGGGCAATGAAAAGGGGCGGACCCGAGGGGCCGCCCCTTTTCATTGCTGCCGTCAGCCTCAGCGACGGAGGCGGCGAAGATGGCAGATCTTGACCTTGCCGCCCCGGCCGTCCGCCCGCCAGACGCAGCCCTGTCGTTCGGGCGTGCGGTCGTAGAGATGGATGACCGCGCGGCGATTGCGGTCGAAGCGCTGGTTCGAGACATCATGCCCGCCGACGCGGACATTGCGGCCGAAGCGGACCTCCGCCTGCGCGGCGCTGACCGCCGGCAGCGCCAGCAGGAACGCCGCGAGCATGATCCGCACGGGGACTGCGGCAGAGGTCTTGCGGGAACGCAGCGTCATCGGCACGGTCTCATGCGCCGCGCGGGCGGATCTCGCCCAGTCCCGGAAGCCGCATCGCGGCGTCGAGCTCGCCGCGCGGCGGAGGCTCGCGGGACGGCAGGGCGTGGAGCACGGTATAGGTATCCTTGCCCTTCCTCTTGCTGTGGTAGAGCGCCTTGTCGGCCAGTTCGATCAGGCCGCTTGCCTCCAGCGCGTGGCTTTGCGCCTTGCAGGCGATCCCGATGCTGAGCGTCAGCGGAAGCGCGTCGCCTTGCCAGGTGAGCGGACGGGCGCGCAGCAGGGCGCCGATCCGCTCCGCGGTCCGGATCGCCTCGTCGGCCGTCGCGCCGGGCAGCAGGATGACGAATTCGTCGCCGCCCAGGCGTGCGAAGGTCGTCCTCCGGCCGAAGGCGGCGCAGCCCTCGAACGTTCGCGCGACATGGGACAAGGCGGCGTCTCCCGCCGCGTGCCCGTAGCTGTCGTTGATCGCCTTGAAGCGGTCGAGGTCGAAGAGAAGCAGGCTGACGGGCGCCCCGCCATCGGCGAGGGCGGCCTCCAGGCCGGTCAGGAAGCTGCGCCGGTTGGGAAGCCCGGTCAGGTCGTCCTCGGCGGCGAGGCGGGCGAGCTCCGAGCGCAGGCGGTCCACGCTCAGGACGATGAAGCCGAAATTCCAGAGGGTGGCCGAGAACATCAGGACGAGCAGGTCGGCCGCCGCGAGACGGGCGACCGGGATCTCGATCTCGCTGCCGGCCAGCCTGGCCGTGAACAGCCCGGCCACCGTCAGATGCGCCAGGGCCGCGAGCAAGAGGCCGATGGCGGCGATGATCGCGCCCAGGTCGCGATGGCGGTGATTGAGCAGATAGCCGGCCGTCAGCAGGAGAGGCAGAGCCTGAAGGAGGGTATAGAGCGGGTTGAAGCCGTACCAGGTCCGGAAGGTCGCTGCCATCGCGACGACGGAAAGGGCGAGGAGAGCGGAGCAGGACCGCCAGCGCGTCGGGTCGCCATGGAACCGGCGAACGCCCATCAGGCAGAGATAGAAGCCGGCGATGGTGAAGGCGTTGCCGAGGACGGTCTGGACAAGCAGGCCGTCATTGCCCTGCGTGGCCAGGATCGCTCCCCCGAAGATCGGGACGATCGCGCCGCAGAGCCAGAAGCGCGCGCCCCCCAGGTCGGGATAGCGGTAGACGATCGCCGCCCACAGCACGGCGTGGGACAGGCCGAGAAGCAGGACGACCAGATAGAGGGTGAAGAAATCCGGCACCGGGGGGCTCAAGCTCTGCGAAGCCGATCGGCTCCGTGCGGCAGGAATGCGCGAAACAGATCGCGATCGGCATAATCCGTTCGCTCAAATTGATGCCAATCCCGGCCGGCCTGTCCGGGCGTCCGGGCGCGCTCTCGCAATGGACCGCGACGAGGGCGCGCAGTCCGGCGCGCTTCGCGCCGGAACGGGAGGCGGAAAAAAGAAGAGGGAGGGCAAGAATTCGCCCTCCCTCGGAAATCTTCGCGGAAAACGGGGCCTCGCCCCGTCCCGGCGCCTCAGCGCGAGTAGAACTCGATGACGAGGTTCGGCTCCATCTGCACCGCATAGGGCACGTCCGTGAGCGCCGGAGTGCGGGTGAAGGTGGCGGAGAACTTGGTGTGGTCGGCGTCGATATAGTCCGGCACGTCGCGCTCGGCGAGGGCGGCGGATTCGATGACGATGGCGAGCTGCTTCGAGCTCTCCTTGACCGCGATCACATCGCCCGGCTTGACCTGGTAGGAGGCGATGTTGACGCGCTTGCCGTTCACGGTGACGTGGCCGTGGTTGACGAACTGGCGGGCGGCGAAGACGGTCGGCACGAACTTGGCGCGATAGATCACCGCGTCGAGACGGCGCTCGAGCAGGCCGATCAGGTTCTCGCCCGAGTCGCCCTTGAGGCGGATCGCCTCGGCATAGTAGCGGCGGAACTGCTTCTCGGAAATCGAGCCGTAATAGCCCTTCAGCTTCTGCTTGGCGCGAAGCTGGGTGCCGAAGTCGGACGGCTTGCCCTTGCGGCGCTGGCCGTGCTGGCCCGGGCCGTATTCGCGGCGGTTGACCGGGGATTTCGGGCGGCCCCAGATGTTCTGACCGAGACGGCGGTCAATCTTGTATTTCGCCTCGTGGCGCTTCGACATGTCGCGTGTCCTCTCAGGTTCGCGAATTGAGGACCGCGCCCTCCTGCTCCCCGGCGACGGGCCGGGGCGACAGATCCGGCCTCCGAAGAAGGGCGGATCGCGGGTGCGGAAAAAGCCGCGCGGCCCCGTGAGGAGCCGCGCGACGAAAGGGCGTATGACCGAAAGCCGGCTTCGAGTCAATGTGAGGCAGGCGGAAAGCCGCCATGGGCGCCGCTGGCGCGGGGCCGATGGCCAGGCTGTTTGCCTCAGTTCTCCAGCGGCATCGGGTCGACGACGACCTGCGCCAGGCCGTAGCCGGCAAGCGCGATGCGCAAGGGGCCGGTCAGGGCGCCGCCGCCGGTGAAGACCGCGGTGGCGTCGCGGCCGGGGAGGCCGGGCTCGCGCGCCGCGGGCAGGAGATCGGCGACGCGGCGCGCGACTGCCGGGGCCGGGTCGATCCATTCGACCGGCCAGGGCGCGAGCCGCTTCATCCGCTCGAGCAGCAGCGGGTAATGCGTGCAGGAGAGGGTGACCACGTCGGTGCGCCGCCCTGCCGCCTCGACGAAGCAGGGCGCGATCTCGGCGGCGAGGACCGCGTCGTCGACCGCTTCGCCCTTCAGCGCCTGCTCGGCGAGGCCGGCGAGCCGGGTCGCGCCCACGAGCGTCACCGCGTGGCGCGCGGCATAGGTTCCGATCAGCTCGCGGGTGTAGTCGCGGGCCACGGTGCCGGGCGTCGCCAGCACCGAGATCAGGCCGCTGCGGGTCGCGGCGGCGGCGGGCTTGATCGCCGGGACCGTGCCGACGAAGGGAATGGCGAAGCGCGCCCGCAGCGTCGGCAGCACCAGCGTCGAGGCGGTGTTGCAGGCGATCACCACGAGGTCGGGGTGGAAGCGCGCGACGAGCCGCTCCATCACGTCCGTGACGCGCGCGACGAGCGCCGCCTCGCCGAGCCGGCCATAGGGGAAGCCGGCGTCGTCGGCGGCATAGACGATATCGGCGCCCGGGCAGGCCCGGGTGGTGCGCCCCAGCACCGTGAGGCCGCCGAGGCCCGAATCGAAGACCAGGATGGTGGATCGCGGGCGGGGGATCGCGAGGGGGCGGTGGCCCGTTCCGGCGAGAAGATCGACCTGCATGACAGCGCTGCGAGACCTCAAAGCCCGACTCCGCCAGAGAGGGGTTAAGCGAGGGTCAATGCCGAGTGACGCGGCTGTCCCGAATTTAGTTAACTTTGTCCACTATTTCGCTGTTTCCTCCTGACGGGAGGTCGCCATGGCGGGAAGCGAGACCACGGCCGTCGCGGCCATTCGCCGGTTCAACCGGTTCCATACGCGCTGGGTGGGCGCCCTCGGCGGCAATCTCCACGGCTCTGGCTTCGCCCTGGCGGAGGCGCGCGTGCTCTACGAGCTGGCGCAGCGCGAGGGCTGCCTGGCGGTCGAATTGTCGCGCGATCTCGATCTCGACCCGGCCTATCTCTCGCGTATCCTGAAGCGTTTCGTGGCGCAGGGCTGGCTCGAGCGGCAGCGTTCGGCCGCCGACGGCCGGGCGCTGCGCCTGAGGCTCACGCCGGCGGGCGAGCTCGCGTTCCGGCCGCTCGAGGCGGCGTCGCGGGCGCAGGCCGAGGCGATCCTGTCGCGACTCTCGCCGGCGCAGCGCGACAGGCTGGTCGGCGCGCTCGCCGATACGCAGGCGCTGCTCTCGGGCGAGGCAGCGGCGCGGCCGCGGCCGGTGATCCGCGAGCATCAGGCGGGCGATATCGGCTGGGTGGTTTCGGCGCATGGCCGGCTCTACGCGGAGGAATATGGCTGGGACATGACCTTCGAGGCGCTGGTCGCCGAGATCGCGGCGCAGTTCCTGCGCGCGTTCAAGCCGGGTCGCGAGCGCTGCTTCATCGCCGAGCTCGACGGCGCGCCGGTCGGATCGAGCTTCGTGGTCGAGCAGGACGCCGAAACCGCCAAGCTGAGGCTGGTGCTGGTGGAGAAGCGCGCGCAGGGGCTGGGGCTGGGCAAGGCGCTGGTGGGCGAGGCCGTCGCCTTCGCCCGCGCCGTGGGCTACCGGCGCATGGTGCTGTGGACAAACGACATCCTGCATGCGGCGCGGGCCATCTACCAGGCCGAGGGTTTCCGGCTGGTCGCCGAGGAAAAGCATCATTCCTTCGGCGTGGATCTGGTCGGGCAGAACTGGGAGCTGAGGCTCTAAAGCGCGCCGGCTTCGCGCGGAACCCCGCCGTCATTCCGGACAGGCCGCGCACGGCGCCGATCCGGAAACCGGCGAAGGTCTTCGCGTTGCATGATTGCGGCCGGGGCAGGCCCGGAATGACGCGCTGCTTCGGTGGAGGCCGCCGCGACGGCCGGCGTGCGGGGCGCGGTCCGCAAGCCCGCCGGCAGGACGCCAGCGTCCGTCATGTCGGCATTTTCGAGCGAGATCGATCCATTTCGGCCGCGAAAGCCGCAGGGCGTGCCGGCAGGAACCGCGGCGCGCCGGCCTCTTTGGCGGTCGCGGGCGAGCCGTTCGGGGAGGCGGCGGCGGTCCGCATGTCGTTCTACATTAGAATAGTTATTTATTGGATCGATTCTATTGTTTTGCTTGGAGGTCTGAAGCAATTGACACGATGTTGTACAAGGAATATCGCAGCAAAAGCCTGAGAATCATAAGATTCTGTTTGTATTCATTTTAATCTGCTCGGCGCGGCCGGACCAGGCGGCGTCATGGTGGGGGTGGGCGATGGGCGTTCATTTCGGAAAGCTTCGCGGGGGCGTGGCGCTCGGCACGCTGGCCCTGATGCTGGTGGCGGTTTCGGCGGCCGAGGCGCAGCAGCGCAACCGGCAGGCGGACGCCAACCCGCCTCCGGCCACCGGCGATACGCCGGTCCTGCTCGACCAGATCAACGTCCAGGGCGAAGGCCAGCCGGGCGGGGCGCTGCTCAACGGCCCGACGACCACGCGGGTGACGCGCCAGGAGCTCGACCGCCAGCAGGTGCAGAGCCTGACCGAGCTGTCGAACCGGGTCGAGGCCGGCATCAGCTTCAACCGCCAGAACAACACGATCAACATCCGCGGCCTCGACGGCCCGCGCGTGCTGACCACGATCGACGGCATTCGCCAATCCTACATCACCGACACGCGTGTCGACAAAAGCTCGACCAACGCCTTCGACTTCGACTCGCTGTCCACGCTCGACCTGCTGCGCGGGGGCAGCGGCGCCAGCACGATGGGCTCGGGCGCGCTCGGGGGCGTGCTGGCGGTGCGCACGCTCGATCCGGAGGATCTGATCCGCGGTAATCGCTCCTTCGGTGCCCTCGCCAAGACCGGCTATGACAGCACCGACCGGGCTTGGTTCGGCAGCGCGGCGACGGCCGCGCGGCTCAACAACACCTGGTTCCTGCTGCAGGGAGGTTTCCGCGACGGGCACGAGACGGACAACCGGGGCGGCGTGAAGTCGATCGGCGCCACCCGCACGGCGCCGAACCCGGCCGACTTCAACCAGTACAACATCCTCGGCAAGGTCTATCACTATGTCGACGAGGTGCACCGTTTCGGCATTCAGGGCGAGCTGTTCAAGCGCAGCGACCGGGTGCAGACGCGGACCTCGACCGTGTCACTGACCGGCAACTACCGGCCCGGCGCCTACCAGACGGGCGAGGATGTCGAGCGCAAGCGGGTTTCGCTGACTTACGACTACAAGCTGCCCGGCGGTTTCCTCGACGAGGCGCACGCGATCCTCTACTGGCAGAACGTCAAGCGCGACCAGCTCATCTGGGCCCGGCGCTTCACCTCCAATCCGCTCGGCATCTATGCCCGTGACGGACAGTCCGAAGAGGACGCCTATGGCTTCAACGGCTATGTGGTGAAGAACTTCCAAACCGGCATCGCCTCCCACAAGTTCACGCTGGGGACGGAATTGCGGGCAAGCAAGCTCCAGCAATATTCGGCTGGTCTCGACGGCTGCCCGCCCGGCCCTCCTTATCCGGCCGGCTTCTCGGGCTGCAACAACCTGCACAGCAACCAGGCCGACCAGCCCGATGTCGACGGCAAGATGGTCGGGCTCTACGCGCATGACGAAATGGGCTTCATCGACAACCGGCTGAGGATCACGCCTGGCGTGCGCTTCGACTGGTACGAGGAAAAGCCGAAGGAGACCCCGGCCTACACGATCTCTTCGTCCTATCCCGGCTCGCTGCCGGCTTCGTCGAGCGACTCGGCCTGGTCGCCGCGCATCCGGCTCGAATACGACATCCTGAAGAACGCGCCCTGGGTGAAGGACGTCACCTTCTTCGCACAGTGGGGCAAGAGCTTCAGGGCACCGACGGCGAGCGAGCTCTATGGCCGCTTCGGAGCCGTCGGCACCTATCTGCGGACGGGAAATCCCGATCTGCGGCCGGAGGTCGGCAACGGCATCGATGTCGGCCTGCGCTTCGGTGACAAGGCGTTCGGCGGTTCGGTGACCTATTTCCGCACCAATTACCGCAACTTCATCGAGACCTATCAGGTCGAGCCGCCGATCCCCGGCGGGCTCTATCCGCAGGGCGGCATCACCGGCTATCGCAACATCGCCCGCGCCGAGATCCAGGGCGTCGAGCTCAACGCCCAATACGCCTTCGCGCCGAACTGGCTGGTGCGCGGCTCCTTCGCCTATACCCGCGGCGTCAACAAGGACGAGCACACCTATCTCAACTCGATCTCGCCGATCCAGGGCATCGTCGCCGTCGCCTACGGCACCGATACCTGGGGCGCGGAGGTTTCGGCCAAGCTCGCCGGGCCGCGCAATCACGTCGAGGCGATCACGGGCAACGATCAGGGCTTCCGCGCGCCGGGCTACGCGATCTTCAACGCCTCCGCCTGGTGGCGGCCGCTGCCGCAGATCGCCGACCTTGAATTGCAGGTTGGCGTCTACAACATCTTCGACCGCAAGTACTGGGATGCGGTCAACGTGCCGACCGGCAATCTGGCGCAGGCCCGCGACTACTACACGGAGCCGGGCCGCACCGTGAAGGCGACGCTGAAGTACCAGTTCTGACCGGGACGTTTCGAGACCCCCCGACCAGATGGCCGGCCCTCCGGGGCCGGCCTTTTTCATGCGCGGGCCGCATTCCCGGTCCTCGGCCCGGTGCTTCGCAGGGAGACCGCCCGGGCGGCGACGCTTCAGCCCTCGTCCGGCTCTCCGGCCTGCCGCGCCAGCAGGCGCGCCTTCCTCGGTCCCTCGACCAGCGACTTGAAGACGCCGCGCAGCGTGCGGGCCTCCTGCTCGGTCATGGCGAGGCGGTGCAGGATGTCGCGCAGATTGGCGGTCATGATCGGCTTCTTGCCGGGCGGGAAGAAGCCGCAGGCGTCGAGCTCGCCTTCGAGATAGTCGAACATCGACAGGACCATCTCGCGCTTCGCCGGGGGTGAGGGGTTGCTCTCGCGGAAGGGCGGCTCGCCGCCCGTCGCCTTGAACCATTCATAGCCGGAGAGCAGCACGGCCTGGGCGAGGTTGAGCGAGGCGAAGGCCGGGTTGACCGGAAAGGTCAGGATCGCGTCGGCGAAGCTGATCTCCTCATTGGTCAGGCCGATGCGCTCGCGCCCGAACAGGATGCCGACCCGCTCGCCGCCGCCGATGCGCGCGGCGGTCTCAGGCATCGCCTCGGCCGGGGTCAGCACGCGCTTCATCTGGCCGCGCTCGCGGGCCGTGGTGGCGAGCACATGGTTCAGGTCGGCGATGGCCTCGGACGCGCTGGCGTAGAGCCGGGCGTTCTCGAGGATATGGGTGGCGCCGGAGGCCGCGGCCGTGGCGCCCTTCTTCAGCCCGCCGCCGCTCGGCCAGCCGTCGCGCGGCGCGACGAGGCGCATCTCGGAGAGGCCGAAATTGGCCATGGCGCGGGCGCACATGCCGATATTCTCGGCGAGCTGCGGCTCGACGAGGATGACGACGGGCGCGGCTCCCTCGATGGCGGGGCGGGTGCGGTCGGTTCCGGAACCGGTCATGGTCCTTGCTGTTCGTTGACGTGCGCGGCTGCTATCCTGCGCCGGCGCTGCTGTCTGCCGGCGCGGCGTCGGCGTCAAGCCCCGACGGCTTCGCTGCGGAGAACCGGACGCATGGGCGGTGACGGCAATTTCGTGATCTGGATCGTGCTCGCGGCCGTGCCGATCGGGCTCGTGCTGATCTCGCTCTGGGCGAGGGCCCGTCCGCCGGGCGAGACCCATCTTCGGGTGCAGGAGAACGAGCCGAAGAAGCCCGACGAGCCCTGAGCTCGCCGGGGCGTCGGTGCAGGTCATTCCAGGCCGCGCGGGGGAGCCGCCGATCCGGAATGAAGCCGCGATGGCCGTCAGCCCGCGGCCGCCTCGACCGCGCGCAGGACGCGCAGCGTGTTGCCGCCGGCGAGCTTCGCCAGATTCTCCTCCGACCAGCCGCGGCGGATCAGCTCGGCGATCACGTTCGGGAATGTCGAGGTGTCTTCGAGCCCGTCCGGGTTGACCCAGCCGAAGAAGTCCGAGCCGATGCCGACATGGTCGTGGCCGATGCGTTTGGCGAGATATTCGACATGGTTGCAATACTGGGCGACCGTCGCCTTCGGGCGCGGGCCCGACCTGGCGACGATCTCGGCTTCGACCTGGGCGTGGTTCTGCCCTTCCGGCGCCTTGCCGTATTGGTCGCGGGCGGGGCGGTGCCAGTCGCGCGCGGCCTGGCTGATGAAGTCGGGCACGAAGGTCGCCATCACGACGCCGCCATTGGCCGCGACCCGGTCGAGCACGTCGTCGGGGACGTTGCGCGGATGGTCGCAGAGCGTGAAGGCGTTGGAATGCGACCAGACGACCGGCGCTTTCGAGACGTCGAGCGTGTCGTGCATCACCTTGGGCGAGACATGGGCGAGGTCGACGACCATGCCGAGCCTGTTCATCCGGCGGATCACATCCTTGCCGAAGGCGCTGAGGCCGTTATGGCGCGGCGCGTCGGTGGCGGAATCGCACCAGTCGGTCGTGCCGTTGTGGCAGAGCGTCATCAGCCGCACGCCGAGATCGTAATAGGCGTCGAGCGCGTCGAGCTCGCCATCGACCGCCGCGCCGTTCTCGATGGTCATGAACAGGGCGATGCGGCCTTCCGCCTTGGCCGCCTCGACATCGGCCGCCGTGAGACCGGGCCGGAAGACGTCGGCATGGCGCTTCAGGATGTCGCGCATCAGCGCGATCTGGGCGAGGGCGAAGCCGGCGGGGTTGGGCTGGTTCGGCGGGACATAGGCCGCGAAGAACTGGCCGGCGAGCTTGCCGGCCCGCATGCGCGGAATGTCGGTGTCGACCTCCGGGTGGACCTTGGTCAGGTCGTAGGCGGCGACGTCGCCCCTGGCCGCGGCATCCTTGCGGATGACGTAGGGCAGGTCGTTATGGCCGTCGATCAGCGGGACGCGGTCGAGCAAGGCGAGCGCGGCGGCGTAGGCATTGTCCTGGACGGGCGGTTTGGCGAGGGCCATGGCGGGATCTCGGTCGGGAATCGGGAACGCCATGGTGGCAGGCGCTGCCGCGGCAGGCGAGGGGGCAGAGCGCAGGGCTGTCATCCCGCACGTGCGACGGCGCGCAGTGCCGCTGCGCAGATGCGGGACCGCACGAAGGTAGGCGCCTCTTTCGGGGCGCGGTCCCGTGTCAGCGCAGCAGCGTTTCACGCTGCGGCGCGCACGGGATGACAGGCGCTCTTTGAAGGGCGCCCTGTGACAGGCGCTCTACGAGAAGCGCGCAGCCGCGAACGGCGCCGGATCGACGAAGACCTTCTGTCCCGTCACCATCTCGGCGATCATCCGGCCGGTGACGGCGGCCAGCGTCAGGCCGTGATGGGCGTGGCCGAAGGAGAACCACAGCCCCTTGTGCTTCGGCGCCGGGCCGATGATCGGCATCATGTCCGGCGTGCAGGGGCGCCGCCCGAGCCAGGGCTCGGCATCGACGCGCTCGCCCAGCGGGAACAGCGCCTTGGCGATCGGCTCGGCGCGGGCGAGCTGCACCGGGGTCTTGGGCGCATCGCGATCGGCGAATTCGGCGCCGGTGGTCAGGCGGATGCCCTGCAGCATCGGCGCCAGGAAATAGCCGCGCTCGGTGTCGAGCACCGGATGGTTGAGCACGGCGTTGCCCTGCGGCTTGTAATGCATGTGGTAGCCGCGCTTGACCGCGAGCGGCAGGCGGTAGCCGAGCTTGTTGGTCAGCACGTCGGCCCAGGGACCGAGCGCGACGACCACATCCTTCGCCGTGGCCTTGGTGCCGTCGGCGAGGGTGATGCTCCATTCGGCGCCCTCCTGCGTCAGCGTGCCGGCCTCGCCGAGCGCGAGCTTGCCGCCGAGTTTTTCGAACAGGGCGACATAGGCTTTCGACAGGCCGAGCGGGTCGACCACCGTGACCGGGTCGGTCCAGTGCAGGCCGCCGATCAGGCTGGCATGGTCGAGGTGCGGCTCGTCCGCCTTCAGCGCCGCCATGTCGAGCGCGCGGTAGTTCACGCCGAAATCGCGCTTCCAGCGGGCGGCCTCGGCGAGGCGCTCGTCGCGCTCCTTTTCGGTGCGGAAGACCTTCATCCAGCCCTTGCGGCGCAGGAGCGCGGTGGCGCCGGCTTCCTGCGCCAGCACGTCGTGCTCGCTGACGCAGTGCTCGATCAGCTTCGCGTATTTGCGGGCGATGGCCTCGTGCTGCGAGGCGCGCGAATGCATCCAGTAGGAGAACAGGAAGGGGGCGAGCTTCGGAAGCGCGCTCCAATGATAGGAGGCATCGATGGTGTTGTTCATCGCGTAGCGGAAGAGCGCGCCGAAATCATGCGGGAAGCCGTAAGGGTAGACGCCCTCGCGCTGGATCAGCCCGGCATTGCCGTAGCTGGTCTCCTCGCCCGGCCCGCGGCGGTCGACGAGCAGGGTGGAACGGCCCGCCTTCTGCAGATGAAGCGCCACCGAAATGCCGACGATGCCCGCGCCGAGAACAATCGTATCCACCCGCATGACCAGCTCCCGCCAACCCTTCTGCCGCGCTTTTTGCGAAGCGAAAATAGCGCTTTGCGCAGGCTTGTCAGCGGCGCGGTGGATCTTTGCGGAAGAGGGGGCGATCTTTCGCAGTTTATGTCTCGATTCTCGGGGTATTGCCGCTCTGGAGCGGATTTTCGCGACCTCTCCGCAATTTCATGCCGGCGCACCCTTTCCCTGCGGAGAAGGCGGGTGACGGCAGGCCGCCATTCGGCCAGTGTGCGGGCTCGATTTGCGAATGATTCCAGTCGGGTGACGATGTATCCAGCAACGCTTCTCGCCGCCGGCCTGGGATGGCTCGGGCGCCATGGCACGCAAGGGTTCGCGCTCTCGATCTTCCTCGGGCTGGCGCTGCCGCAATTCTCAGCGGCGGCGCGGCCGGCTCTGCCGATCACCATCTTCTGCTTCACCACGGTGGTGTTCCTGCGCCTCGATCTGCGCGTCACGGCCGGGCTGCTGCGCCGGCCGGCCCGGCTCGCCGCCGCCTGCGTCTGGCTGATCGCGGCGCCGGTGCTGCTGATCGGCGGGGCGCTCTTCCTCGCCGGCCGGGAAAGCCTCGATCCGGGCATCGTGCTCGGGCTCGCCATCATGGGCGCGGCGCCGCCGATCATGTCCTCCCCGGCGGTGGCGATCCTCTACGGCTTCGAGCCGTCGCTGATCATCGCCAGCGTCATCGTCACGACGATCGCGAGCCCGCTGGTCGCGCCGGTCCTGGTCGAGTTCCTCGCCGGGGCGGCGGTGCCGCTCGACCGGGCCTCGCTGATGCTGCGGCTGCTGATCTTCATCGGCGGCGGGATGGCGGTCGCGATCTCGCTCAGGCTCTGGCTCGGGCTCGAGCGGATCAGGGCGATGAAGGCCAATCTCGATGGCTTCGGCGTGCTGATGTATTTCATTTTCGCCATCGCCGCGATGGACGGGGTGACGGCGGCCGCGCTGGCGCAGCCGCGGCTGGTCCTGTTCGTGCTCGCCTGCGTCTTCGCCGTCTCGGCGGCGGGGCTGGTGTCGAGCTGGTTCCTGCTGCGCATCCTGGGCGCGCCGGACCGCTTCATGATCGGCTACGGCAGCGGGCAGCGGAACATGGGACTGCTGGTCGCGGCGCTGGGGGCGGGGGTCTCGCCCACCACCTTCCTGTTCTTCGCGCTGGCACAGTTCCCGATCTACCTGCTGCCCTGGCTGCTCGGCGGGCTGGCGGGCCGGATCCGGCGCCGGGAAGCTGCTGACGGGCGCTGACGCGGCGCCCTGCGAAGGTTTTCGCCATCGCAGGAGTTCGCGCCATGATCACGTTGTACTCCGGGCCGCTGAGCCTGTTCGCGCGCAAGGTCGAGATCGCGCTCAGGGAGAAAGGCCTCGCCTTCGAGCGCGTCATGGTGCCGTTCAACCAGACCACCGGCTACGACCCGAAGCATCCGGAGGTGCTGGCGCTCAACCCGAAGGGGCAGGTGCCGGTGCTGAGCGATTGCGGGCTCGTGCTCTACGATTCCACCGTGATCAACGAATATCTCGACGAGGCCTATCCCGAGCCCCGGTTGATGCCGGATAGCCCGGTGGACCGCGCCCGCTGCCGGCTCGACGAGCTCTATGCCGACGAGATCATGCTGCAGGCGCTGAAGCCGCTGATGCACCGGACCGCGCCGCCCGCGCCGGACCGCGACCGCCGCATCGCCCGGGAGGCCGACGCGCTGATCGCCGAGGAGGCGCTGGCGCGGCATTACGAGGTGCTGGAGCAGAAGCTGGCGGGGCGGGAGTTCTTCGGCGGCCGGCTCTCGCTGGCGGATATTGCGCTGTTCATGAGCGTGCTGTTCTCGCTCCGTCTCGGCGGGCCGCCGCTCGACGGCCATCCGGCGCTCTCGGCTTGGTTTGGGCGGCTCAGGCAGCGGCCGGCCTTCGTGCAGGCCGCGGCCGAGATCGCGGAGGCCGACCGGCGGCTGTCCTTTCCGGTGAAATCGCGCTCCGCCTGATTGCAGCGGGACCTGAGCGGGGGTAAACCGCCCGCCATGACCCGCCCGATCCGCATCGCCCCGTCCATCCTCTCGGCCGATTTCGCCAGGCTGGGCGAGGAGGTGCGCGCCGTCGACGCGGCCGGCGCCGACTGGATCCATTGCGACGTGATGGACGGGCATTTCGTCCCCAACATCACCTTCGGGCCGGACGTGCTGAAGGCGATCCGCCCGCACACCCAGAAATTCTTCGACGTGCATCTGATGATCGCGCCCGTCGACCCTTACGTCGAAGCCTTCGCCAAGGCCGGCGCCGACCTGATCTCCTTCCATGTCGAGGCGGGCCCGCATCCGCACCGGACGATCCAGGCGATCAAGGCGCAGGGCAAGCAGGCCGGCCTCGTGCTCAATCCCGGCACGCCGGCGGGCGCCGTCGAGGCGCTGATCGCCGATGTCGACCTGATCCTGCTGATGACGGTCAATCCCGGCTTCGGCGGGCAGAGCTTCATCCGCTCCGTGGTCGAGAAGGTTTCGCAGGTGAAGGCGCTGATCGGCGACCGCCCCGTCACGCTCGAGATCGACGGCGGCGTCACGCCCGAGACCGCGCCGCTGGTGGTCAAGGCCGGCGCCGATACGCTGGTCGCGGGCTCGGCCGTGTTCAAGGGCGGGCCTTCGGCCTATGCCGGCAATATCGACGCCATCCGCAAGGCGGCGGAAGCCGCCCGCGGCGACTGGGTTTGACGGGCTGGACCGTCGAGCGTCCTGTCGGACGGTCCGTGACGATCCAGCTCCTTGTTGCGATGCTCAAGAACGCCGGACTGAATATCGTACGCGATTCGTCCGGGCTGTCGGTATCGGCGCATGATCCGCCACCGTCATTCCGGGGCATGGCGAAGCCATGAGCCCGGAACCCAGAACCGATGCGCTTTGTCGGGAAGTCTCGATCGGGTGATGCCTTCTCGATCCGGGCCATCGGTTCCGGACTTGGGCCTTGCGGCCCGCCCCGGAATGACGGTGGTGGTTCCTTACGGGACCGGAATGGCGGTTCCCGTGCCGCGTACGATATTCGGCCCGATGATCTAGACGCCCAGATCGAGGGGCGCGAAGCCGCCGTAGATCATGCGCTTGCCGTCGAAAGGCATCGGAGTGGCGCCGGGCTGCATCGCGGGGTCTTCCGTCACCTTGGCCCAGGCGGCATCGCGGGCCTCCTTGCTCGGCCATTCGATCCAGGAAAACACCACGACCTCGTCCTCCCCGGCCTCGACGGCGCGGAAGAAGTCCGTTTGCTTGCCGCGCGGGACATCCTCCCCCCAGCACTCGACCACGCGCGTGGCGCCGTGCTGCTTGAACAGCGGGGCGGCCTTCGCCGCAAATTTACGGTATTCTTCCTTGTTGGCGTTCGGGACGGCCACGACGAAACCATCGACATAGCTCATGACGTTCCTCCTTTTTCACGCTCATATGGCCGGGCGAATCTACGCCACGCGCCCGGCCAAGTTGTGACAGCAGCGATGGCGAGCGGCGTCGGCGGTTTCCCTCCGTGCCGGCTCGTGATAGCGAGCGCATGATCTCAGCCACGTTCCGTCGAGCACACCGATGATCCCGCGTTATTCCCGCCCCGAGATGGTCGCCATCTGGGAGCCGCAGACCCGGTTCCGCATCTGGTTCGAGATCGAGGCGCATGCCACCGACAAGCTCGCCGAGCTCGGCGTGGTGCCGAAGGAGGCCGCCGCGACGATCTGGGCCAAGGCGAAGGACGCCGTCTTCGACGTCGCCCGCATCGACGAGATCGAGCGCGTCACCAAGCACGACGTCATCGCCTTCCTGACGCATCTGGCCGAGATCGTCGGGCCGGAGGCGCGCTTCGTCCACCAGGGCATGACCTCCTCGGACATCCTCGACACGACGCTCTCGGTCCAGCTCGCGCGGGCGACCGACATCCTGATCGCCGATGTCGATGCGCTGCTCGCCGCGATCAAGCGCCGCGCCTTCGAGCACAAGCTGACCCCGACGATCGGCCGCTCGCACGGCATCCATGCCGAGCCTGTCACCTTCGGGCTCAAGCTGGCGCAGGCCTATGCCGAGTTCTCGCGCTGTCGCGAGCGGCTGGTGGCGGCCCGCGCCGAGATCGCGACCTGCGCCATCTCCGGCGCGGTCGGCACCTTCGCCAATATCGACCCGCAGGTGGAGGACTATGTCGCGCGGAAGATGGGGCTCGCGGTCGAGCCGGTCTCGACCCAGGTGATCCCGCGCGACCGGCACGCGATGTATTTCGCGACGCTCGGCGTCGTCGCCTCCTGCATCGAGCGCCTGGCGACCGAGATCCGTCATCTGCAGCGCACCGAGGTCTATGAGGCGGAGGAGTTCTTCTCGCCGGGCCAGAAGGGCTCCTCGGCGATGCCGCACAAGCGCAACCCCGTCCTGACCGAGAACCTGACCGGCCTCGCGCGCCTGGTGCGCGGCATGGTCACGCCGGCGCTGGAGAACGTCGCCCTCTGGCACGAGCGCGACATCTCGCATTCCTCGGTCGAGCGCATGATCGGTCCCGACGCGACCGTGACCCTCGACTTCGCGCTGGCGCGGCTCACCGGGGTCGTCGACAAGCTGCTGATCTATCCGCAGAACATGCGCAAGAACCTCGACCGGCTCGGCGGGCTGCACAATTCGCAGCGCGTGCTGCTGGCGCTGACGCAGGCGGGCGCCAGCCGCGAGGACGCCTATGCCATGGTTCAGCGCAACGCCATGCGCACCTGGGAGCATGGCGAGGACTTCCTGACCAACCTGCTCTCCGACAGCGACGTGGCCGAGAAGCTCACGGCCTCCGAACTCAAGGCGATGTTCGACGAAGGCTACCACTTCAAGCATGTCGACACGATCTTCCGGCGTGTCTTCGGGGAAGCTTGACGGGCTGGATTCCGGCAAAGGCGAGGTTATCTACGCGTCATGAAATCCTCCGACGCCGACATCCTCATCGTTCCCGGCTGGTCGGGCTCCGGCCCCGATCATTGGCAGACCCGCTGGGAAGCCCGCCTCAAGACGGCGCGGCGCGTCGAGCAGGAGGACTGGTACAAGCCGACGCGCGACGGCTGGGCCAGCCGGATCGTCGCGGCCGTGCGGGCTTCGACCCGCCCCGTAATCCTCGTCGCGCATTCGGCCGGCGTCAGCGCGGTCGCCCATGCGGCTGAGCATCTGAAGCCGGGGGAGGTGGCGGGGGCCTTCCTGGTCGCGCCGGCCTCCGAGCGGGCCAAGCGGGCGATCCCCGGCATGGGAGAGGACTTCATCCCGCATCGGCGCGAGAAGCTGCCCTTTCCCTCGGTGCTGATCGCGAGCGCGACCGACCCCTATTGCAGCCCCGACGAGGCCAGGGCGCTCGCGCAGGCCTGGGGCTCGGAATTCGTCGATGCCGGCGATGGCGGCCATCTCAACAGCGAGTCCGGGCACGGCCCCTGGCCGGACGGGCTCCTGCGTTTCGCGGGCTTTCTCAAGAGCTTGAGCGCGGTTCCGCAGAAGGTGATTCAATAACGGATCGGGTTGGCGCGCCGATGAGCGAGGTGTGGGATCATGCCACGGCGTTCGGAGCCGTCTCGCCGTCGCCGCGAGCGTAGCGAAGCGATCCGGGCGCGGCAGGGCGCGGCGTCCCCCGGGATCGCTTCGCTACTCGCGACGACCCCTGGCGGAGGCATAAGGCAAAACCGCCCCGGCTTTCACCGGGGCGGTCTGGCGCGGAAGCCGGGATCAGCCGCCGAGATCAGTTCTCGACATAGGTGATCTTGCCGTCGGGCTGCTTCTTCCAGGTGTACATGGTGTAGTCGATGCGGGTGATGTCGCCCTTCTTGTCGAAGGCGAGATCGCCGAGCACGGTCTTGGTGGCCGTGCCGTCCTTGAGCACGGCGGCGACCTTCTTCGGGTCGGCCGAGCCGGCGCGCTTGATGCCGTCGGCGATGATCTGCACGCCGGAATAGGCATAGAGCGTGTAGGCTTCCGGCTTGAAGTTCCGGGTCTCGAAGCGCTTGATCACCGCGGCGGCTTCCGGGCGCTTCTGCGGATCGGGGGCGAAGGTCATCAGCGTGCCCTCGACGCCCGGCCCGCCGATGGCGGCGAATTCGTCGGTGGTGATGCCGTCGCCCGAGATCAGCGTCGCCTGGATGCCCTGGTCGCGCATCTGGCGCACGATCAGGCCGCCCTCGGTGTGCAGGCCGCCCCAGTAGACATAGTCCGCGCCGGTCGACTTGATCTTGGAGACCAGCGCCGAGAAGTCCTTCTCGCCGGCGTTCACACCTTCGTAGAGCACTTCCTTGATGCCGGCCTTCTGGAGCCCCTTCAGCGTCTCGTCGGCCAGCCCCTTGCCGTAGGTGGTCTTGTCGTGGACCACGGCGATCTTCTTGCCCTTGAGGTTCTTGGCGATGTACTCGGCGGCGACGGTGCCCTGCTGGTCGTCGCGGCCGCAGATGCGGAAGGTGTTCCACAGGCCGCGCTCGGTGACCTGCGGGTTGGTCGAGGCCGGGGTGATCACCAGCGTCCCGTTCTCGGCATAGACCTCCGAGGCCGGCATGGTGACGCCCGAATTGAAGTGGCCGACCACGTATTTGACGCCGTCGCCGACGAACTTGTTGGCGACGGAGACACCCTGCTTCGGATCGGAGACGTCGTCGCCGAGGACGATCTCGATCTTCTGGCCGTTGATGCCACCGGCGGCGTTGATGTCGGCGGCGGCCTGCTCGGCGCCGTTCTTGAGCTGCGCGCCGAAGGCGGCGTTGGGACCCGTCAGCGGGCCGCCGACGCCGATCTTGATCTGCGCGCTGGCCACGCCGGAGAAGGCGATGACCGCGCCGAGCGCAATGCCGCCCAACAGCAGTTTCTTCATGTGATGCGACTCCCCTCTAAGGAACTGTTCAACGGGCTTTTTCTCGATCTTGCCCGTCTCGGCGCGCCGGGCCGCCCCAAACCGCAATCCTGCGTGTTTCAAGCCGGCTCCCACGCGACAAGCTCGTCGATCTTTCAGGACAATTCCGGCCTGATCACGGCGCCCGGGCGCGGCTTCCAGCCGAAGGGGCCGGCGCTCTCGAACAGCCAGTGATATTGCCGCGTCATCTGCCGGGCGCGGGTGTAGCGCCAGCCGGCGAAGCCGAAGGCGAGCAGCACGACCACGTCGACCAGATAGTAATGCACCGTCAGCAGCGTCGCCTCGAACAGCGCGAAATGGATGAAGCGCACGAACAGCCCGAGGATCAGCATGTAGACGACGAGCTGCCAGTTCGGCCGCCAGGTCAGGGCGATGGCGCGGCCCGCCATCCAGGCGAGCCAGCCGCCCATCACCACCGTCACCAGCAGGAAGAGCCAGACCGTGGGTTCTTCGTAGAGGATGCCTTGCATCTGCTGCTCCAGGCTTCACCGGGCTCCCAGGACCGCCGACATCGCCTCAAGCGATGGCATGGGCGGCCACGGGCCGTCTCTCATCAAAAAGTTGCAGCGGGGGCGCCGCCCCCGGCCGCGTCTCAGTGCCGGCCGCCTTCGAGATAGGCGGCGCGGACCTGCGGATTGGCGAGCAGCTCCTTGCCGGTGCCGCTCATGGTGATGACGCCGTTGACCATCACATAGCCGCGATGGGCGAGCTTGAGGGCGTGGAAGGCGTTCTGCTCGACCAGGAAGACGGTCAGCCCCTGCGTCCGGTTGAGCTCGCGGATCGCCTCGAAGATCTGCTTGACGATCAGGGGCGCGAGGCCGAGCGAGGGCTCGTCCAGCAGCAGCAGCCTCGGGCGCGCCATCAGGGCGCGGGCGATCGCCACCATCTGCTGCTCGCCGCCCGAAAGGGTGCCGCCGCGCTGCTGCAGCCGCTCCTTGACGCGCGGGAAGAGCACGCAGATCTTTTCGAGGTCCTCGTCGAAATGCTCGAAATTGCGCACCGCCGCGCCCATCTGCAGGTTCTCGTAGACGGTCATGCGCGGGAAGATGCGGCGACCTTCCGGCGACTGCGCTATTCCCAGGCGGGCGATCTCGTGGCTCGGCATCCGGGTGATGTCCCGGCCCTCATAGGTGATCGTGCCTTCGCGGGCCTGCGGATTGCCGAAGATCGTCATCATCAGCGTCGATTTCCCGGCGCCGTTGGCGCCGATCATCGTCACGATCTCGCCGGCGTTGACGTCGATGTCGACGCCCTTCAGCGCGATGATGTTGCCGTAATAGGTCTTGATGCCGCGGGCGGTCAGCAGGGCTTGAGTCATGGTCACGAGATGCCGACCTCCGCTTCCACCTCGTCGACCTCTTCGTCGTCGACGCCGAGATAGGCGGCGATGACCTTCGGGTCGGCCTGGACCTCCGCCGGCGTGCCGTCGGCGATCTTGGTGCCGTAGTCGAGCACCACGACATGGTCGGAGATCTCCATCACCACCGACATGTCGTGCTCGATCAGCAGCAGCGCCGTTCCGAGATCCTTCCGGATCGAGAGCAGCAATTCGTTGAGGTCGTGGCTCTCGCGCGGGTTGAGGCCGGCGGCCGGCTCGTCGAGACAGAGCAGGACCGGGTCGGTGCACATGGCGCGCGCGATCTCGAGCCGGCGCTGGTCGCCATAGGGCAGGTCGGCGGCGGGGTCGTCGGCGCGATGGGTGAGGTCGATCTTGTCGAGCCAGAACCTCGCCTTCTCGATCGCCTCCTTCTCGCGCGCCCGGTAGTTGCCGACGCCGAGCACGCCGAGGAAGGTGAAGCCGGAGGCGCGCATCAGCGGGTTGTGCTGGGCGACGAGCAGGTTCTCCAGCACCGTCATGCCGCCGAAGAGGCGGATGTTCTGGAAGGTGCGGGCGACCTTGGCCTTCCAGGAGATGCGGAAGTCCGGCATGCGCTCCAGCAGGTAGCTGGTGCCGTCGTCCTGGGTCAGAGTGATCATGCCCTGCGTCGGCTTGTAGAAGCCCGTGATGCAGTTGAACACCGTGGTCTTGCCGGCGCCGTTGGGGCCGATCAGCGCGGTGATCTCGCCCTTGCGGGCCGCGAAGGAAAGGCCGTTGACGGCGGTGAGGCCGCCGAAGCGCATGGTGACGTGCTCGACCTCCAGCAGAGGCCGGCCGGTGGCTGCGGGTGCGGTCGCCATCAGCCGTGGCCCTCCTGCACGAGGTCGGAGGAGATCTGCTTCTTCTCCTTGAGGAAGGCGGTGGGCTCGCGCACCGAGATCAGCCCGCGGGGCTTCCAGATCATGATCACGACCATGGCGAAGCCGAAGATCAGCATGCGGTATTTGGTCGGGTCGAAATCGGGGCCGAAGATCGCCTTCATCCATTCGAGCTCGCGCAGCAGCTCGGTGCCGCCGATCATGGCGATGGCGGCGATGGCGCAGCCCCAGAGCGAGCCCATGCCGCCGAGCACGACGATGGCCAGGATCACCGCCGATTCCATGAAGGTGAAGGATTCAGGGCTGATGAAGCCCTGGCGTGCCGCGAAGAAGGAGCCGGCGAAGCCGCCGAACATGGCCCCGATCGAGAAGGCGGTGAGCTTGGTGTTGGTGGTGTTGATGCCGAGCGAGCGGCAGGCGATCTCGTCCTCGCGCAGCGCCTCCCAGGCGCGCCCGACCGGCAGGCGTCGCAGGCGCAGCGTCACGAAGGCGGTCAGCAAAGCGAGGCAGAGGATCAGGTAATAGAGGAAGATCGTTCGGTAGAGCGGCGAGAATTCCAGCCCGAACACCGCCGCGAAGCCGTCATCCGCCGCGGTGAACGGAATGCCGAAGAAGCTCGGGCGCGGGATGCCGGAGATGCCGGCATAGCCGTTCGAGAAATCGGTCCAGTTGACCAGGACGAGGCGGATGATCTCGCCGAAGGCCAGCGTCACGATGGCGAGGTAGTCGCCGCGCAGGCGCAGCACCGGGAAGCCGAGCAGCATGCCCCAGAACGAGGCGAGGATGCCGGCGAGCGGCAGCAGCAGCCAGAAGGACAGGCCGAAATTCTTGGCGAGCAGCGCATAGGAATAGGCGCCGACCGCATAGAAGGCGACATAGCCGAGATCGAGCAGGCCGGCGAGGCCGACGACGATGTTCAGCCCCCAGCCGAGCATCACGTAGATCAGGATCTGGACGCCGAAATTGTCGATCCATTTCAGCGAGCCGCCCCAGCCGGCAAGCCCGATCGCGATCGCCGGGAAGGTGATCAGGAAGCCCAGCCCGAAGAGCGAGAACAGCCGCGAATGGCGCTGGAAGAAGGCGATCGTGCCATGCGGCAGCAGGCGCACCGCCGGCTTGCCGGGGACGCGGCTCTGCTGGCGCAGCGCCACCAGGAAGCGGCCGACGAAGACGATGCCGACCGCCCAGGCGACCGCGCCCCAGCGCGGATCGAGGATGAGGACGTTGTCGAGGTTCTGGCGCGTGCCCCAGGCGATGATCGGGATGCACAGGCCGAGCGTGACGAGGGCGGCGAAGCCGGCCTCCTTGAGGGCGGCCCCGAGGTCGCGGGTCCTGGCGGGGGATTGGGCGGAGGCCGCGGCGGCCGGGCCGGTGGTCTGGATCGTCGCCATGGCGTCAGACCTTCTCGACTTCAGGCCGGCCGAGGATGCCCGACGGCATGAAGACCAGCACGATGGCGAGGATGCAGAAGGCGGCCACGTCCTTGTAGTCGATGGTGAAATAGGCCGACCACATCACCTCGATCAGGCCGATCAGCAGCCCGCCCAGCACCGCGCCGGGCAGCGAGCCGATGCCGCCGAGCACCGCCGCGGTGAAGGCCTTGACGCCGGGCACGAAGCCGTCGGCGAAGTTCACCACCCCGTAGAGCACCAGGAACATCACGCCGGCCACCGCCGCCAGCGCCGCGCCCATCACGAAGGTGATCGAGATGGTGCGGTCGACGTCGATGCCGAGCAGGGCGGCCATCTTGCGGTCCTGCTCGCAGGCGCGCTGGGCGCGGCCGAGGGGGGTCTTCTGGACGACGTACCAGAAGGCGAGCAGAAGCACCGCCGTGGTTACCACGATGACGATCTGCTTGTAGGAGATCTGGACGGAGTAGACCGAGCTCTCGATCAGCGTGATCGACTTGTTCAGGATCGGCGGGATCGACTTGTTGCGCGGGCCCTGGGCCACCTGGACGAAATTGGACAGGAAGATCGACATGCCGATCGCCGAGATCAGCGGCGCCAGGCGGAAGGAGCCGCGCAGCGGCCGGTAGGCCAACCGCTCGATCGTCCAGCTCCACAGCGAGGTGAAGAACATCGCCAGGCCCAGCACGATGATCAGCGCCAGCATCACCATGCCGGCGCTGGCGCCGAGGACGGCGGTGACCAGCATGAAGAAGATCAGGGCGATGAAGGCGGAGAGCATGAAGATGTCGCCATGGGCGAAGTTCACCATGCCGATGATGCCGAACACCATCGTGTAGCCGATGGCGATGAGACCGTAGATCGATCCCAGTGTCAGCCCGTTGATGAGCTGCTGCAGAAAGACTTCCATTGAAAACGCCGACCCCTCGAACCAGCTCCCGTTCTTGGCGTCGGCATGTCGCCGGCGCATGCGGGATGCGATTGCCATGCAGAGCTACCAATGGCTTGCGGCAGCGACAATCACCCCGGTCCATTTTTCTGTCAAAAGCAATCTCGCGCGAATCATCCCTCGAACAGGCCGAATTCTGTGCGAAACCGCCTCCATTTCGCGCATGATGATTGTGCCTTGAGCAGCGTCGTTCCGCGGCGGAAGGGCCTCCGGTCTGCGGATTCCGCCGCTCCGGGCTGCTTCCGGCCCTCTCGACATGGCAGGCGAGGGCGCAGGCGGCGGGGCTCGAATCCCGCCGCCGCGGCCCGCCTCCGCGGGCGAGGCTTCCGCCAAAGGTATGAGGCCGTCGCGGCTCCTCCGGCCGGCATGCGGCGGCGACCCGGGCGCGGCTGCCCAGCGGGGGCGGGCGTGGATTCGTGGGAGCGCGCGGCCGTTGCAGCGGTCGTCTGGCAATCGCCGGTGCGAGCCGCTACATGGGCAGGAGCCGCGTTTCCAGCCGCAGAGCCGATGACAAGCACCGTCCAACCCTTCCCGCCGGAGGCGGAGCCGCCTCCGGGGCAGGCTTTTCGCGATGCGATGGCGCAGGTCGCCAGCGCCGTCCATGTCGTCACCACGATCGGGCCGGCCGGGCGGGTCGGCATGACGGCGACGGCCGTCGCCTCCGTCTCGGACGCGCCGCCGACGGTGCTCGTCTGCATCGAGCGCTCCAGCCGCACGCTCGCGGCTATCGAGGCGAGCGGCGTCTTCTGCGTCAATACCTTGCCCGGGGACCTGGTCGGGACGGCCGAGATCTTCGCCAACCGGCGCGGCCTGCAGGGCGAGGAGCGATTCGCCGCCGGCGACTGGGGCACGCTCGTCACCGGCTCGCCGGCGCTGCGCGACGCGCTGGCGGCGTTCGACTGCCGGCTGGTCGCCAGCCACGACATCGCGACCCATCGGGTCCTGGTCGGGGAGGTGGCCGGACTCGGCGGCGCCGGGCGGGGCGGCAGCCTGATCTACCGGCGCCGGCAGTTCGAGGCGGTCTGAGCCGCGCCGGCCGCCGCGCCCCTTGTGCAGGCGCGGGCTTTTCGCCCATGGATAGGAAGACAGGACCCTGCCGGCTGCGCCCGGCCGGGCGGCAGGGAGGCCGGCGATGGCGATGACGATGAATGGCGAGGTGACCTTGCCGGCGGGCAAGGAGGTCGTCTGGGCGAAGCTCAACGACGCCGCGGTGCTGAAGGCCTGCATCCCGGGCTGCGAACAGCTCGGCAAGGACGACGACACGCATTTCTCGGCCGTGGTGAAGGTCAAGCTCGGCCCGGTGAAGGCGACCTTCAAGGGCAAGGTCGAGCTGAGCGAGCTCGATCCGCCGAACGGCTACCGCATCGCCGGCGAGGGCGAGGGCGGCATTGCCGGCTTCGCCAAGGGCGGGGCGCGGGTCGCGCTCAGCGACGCCGAGGGCGGCCAGACCCTGCTGCGCTACGAGGTCGAGGCCCAGGTCGGCGGCAAGCTGATGCAGCTCGGCTCGCGCCTGATCGATTCGGTCTCGAAGAAGCTGGCCGACGAGTTCTTCGCCAATTTCGCCAAGGCGGTCGCCGAGGGCTGAGGTCGCGCGGGCGACCGGAGCGGCATCCCGGGCCGGACGCGCCGATCCGTCAGGAAGCCTTGCGCAGCGCCTCCAGCGCCTTGCTCACCGCCGCCTCGGCCGAGCCGACCTGCAAGGCGATGTCGGCGGCCGCGACATTGGCCCGTTCCAGCGTCCGCTGCGTCATGTCGAGGCTGTCGTTGACGGCGTTGGCGCTGTCGATCGCCTCGTCCGAGCTCTGCACCACCGTCGAGGCGTCGCGGGCGATGCCGGCGGTGACGGTGCTCTGCACGCAGACCGCTTCCGAGATCGCCTCGGCGTCGAGGCGGATGGCGTCGACCGTGGCGGCGATCGCGGCCGCGTGCACGGTGCAGGATTCGGCGCTCGCCGCCAGCTCGGCGATCTGGCCGGCGATCTCCTGCGTCGCGCCGGCGGTCTGGGTCGCGAGCGACTTGACCTCGGAGGCGACGACGGAGAAGCCGCGCCCGGCCTCGCCGGCGCGCGCGGCCTCGATCGTGGCGTTGAGCGCCAGGAGATTGGTCTGAGCGGCGATGTCGGCGATCATGCCGACGACCCTGCCGATGCTGTCGGTGGCCTGGCGCAGCCGCAGGATGGCGTCGTTCATCTGGGCGGTGTCCTGCACGGCCTGCTGGGTCACCGTCAGGCTCTGCGCGGCGCGCTGGCCGATATCGGCGAGATTGGCCGAGATTTCCTCCGTGGCCGCCGCCGTCTGGAGCGACTTCTCGCGGACGACGACCGAGGCGCGGGCGACCTTGCCGACCGTGTCCTTGATGAAGGCGGTGGCGCGGCCGGTCTCGGCGGCGGTCGAGACGAACTGCTCGACGGCGCCGCTGATCGTGTCGTCGAGGCTGCCGATGCGGGATTTCAGCGTCGCCGCCGCCTCGTCGAGGGCGAGGCCGCGCAGCCGCGCATCGTCGGTTTCGGCGTCCTGGCTCAGCGTCATCGCGGTGTTGACGTCATAGGTCAGCATCCGCTCGATGATGAACAGGTCGGCGGCGAACTGGCGCGGCGTCAGCAGCGCGGTGCGGCGGCGCGCGAGGCAGATCTCCCGCAGCAGCGAGAAGGCGATGGAGGCCCGCGACCGGGCCCGCACATGCGTCCGGTGCTCGAGCGCGCAGAGCCGGTCCATCGAGGCGATGTAGGCGTCGTCGAAGGCGCCGGTGAAGAGCAGGCGGAAATGGTCCGCCGCGGCGGCGTGGATCGCGTCGGAATGGGGCGCGACGCTGGCCCGTAGCGCGGGATGGATGGCGAAGGCGCGCTCGAAATCCTCGGCGACGACGCGCGCGATGACGCGGTCGACGACAGGGCTGTAGAGCCGGAGGCGGCGGCGCTGGGGCTCGCCGAACCCGATCGCGCTCAGCCGTCGCTGGATCTGCTCCGTCATCAGGGGCACGGCGGTCCTCGTTCAGGGGGGGCCGCTCGCGCAGGCCACGACGGGGCGATGATGCGCGGCGCGCCTTAAGATTTCGCCAATGCGGCAGGCCGGGCCCGGCGAAACGGGCTCCCGCCCGGAACAGGCCGAAAACGCCCGGAAAGGCCGCCTTTCGGCTGAAGCGGCGGCGCTTGACCCCGCAGAATCCCGGGTCCAAACTCCGTTTTGATCCATTCCAAGGAAAGGCTGCCCGAGGGGGCGGGCTTGGGCGGGAGGATCGGCGCCGGCAGCCGTGAACGGTCACGGACGGCGCATCAGAGACGGGTCACAGGAGATGTGCTCATGACCACTGTTTCGCTGACGGTGAACGGCAGGGCCGTCACCGCCGCTATCGACCCGCGCACCCTTCTGGTGCAGTTCCTGCGCGAAAACCTGCGATTGACCGGGACCCATGTCGGCTGCGACACCAGTCAGTGCGGCGCCTGCGTCGTGCATCTCGACGGCAAGGCCGTGAAGTCCTGCACCACGCTCGCCGTGGCGGTCGACGGCTCCAGCGTCACCACGATCGAGGGGCTGGCGTCCGGCGATGCGCTGCATCCGATGCAGGAGGCCTTCCGCGAGCATCACGGCCTGCAATGCGGCTTCTGCACGCCGGGCATGATCATGTCCGCCGTCGACATGGTGAACCGCCGCGGCCACCATCTCGACGAGAAGACGATCCGCGAGGACCTCGACGGCAATATCTGCCGCTGCACCGGCTATCACAATATCGTCAAGGCGATCGCCGCCGGCGCCGAGGCCATGGGCAGGGCCGGCGCGCCGCTGCGCCAGGCCGCCGAGTAAAGCGCCCGCGCTCCGTCATCCGTGATGCGTTCCAGGCAGTGAGGCGTCCGGCAGAGGCGCGTGCGAGGAGGGAACACCATGTCCGCCACCGGAATCGGCGCCGCAGTCCGCCGCAAGGAAGACCACCGCTTCATCACCGGCCAGGGCCGCTACACCGACGACATCAACCGGCCGGGCCAGGTCCATGCCTATTTCCTGCGCTCGCCGCATGCGCATGCGATCATCAAGGCGATCGACACCGAGGCCGCCGCCGGCATGCCGGGCGTCATCGGCATCTTCACCGGCGCCGACCTCGCCGCCGACAAGATCGGCGGGCTGATCTGCGGCTGGATGATCCACAACAAGGACGGCACGCCGATGCGCGCCGGGCCGCATCCGGCGCTGGCCCAGGGCAAGGTGCGCTATGTCGGCGACCATGTCGCCGTGGTGGTGGCCGAGACGCTGGCCGAGGCGAAGGACGCCGCCGAAGCGATCGCCGTCGACTACGAGGAGCTGCCGGCCGTGGTCGATACGGGCACGGCGGCCGGCGCGAAGACCGTGATCCATGACGAGGCGCCGGACAACACCGTGTTCAACTGGCATCTCGGCGACAGGGAGGCGGTCGAGAAAGCCTTCCGGGCGGCCAGCCATGTGACGAAGCTCGACCTCGTCAACAACCGGCTCGTTCCCAATGCGATGGAGCCGCGGGCGGCGGTCGGCGACTACGACGCCGGCGAGGGCGTCTTCACGCTCTACACCACCAGCCAGAACCCGCATGTGGCGCGGCTCGTGCTCTCCGCCTTCATCGGCATCGCGCCGGAGAACAAGCTGAGGGTGATCGCGCCGGATGTCGGCGGCGGCTTCGGCTCCAAGATCTTCATCTATGCCGAGGAGACGGTCTGCGTCTGGGCGGCGAAGAAGGTCGGGCGGCCGGTGAAATGGACGGCCGACCGGACGGAGGCCTTCCTCTCCGACGCGCATGGCCGCGACCACGTCACCCATGCCGAGCTCGCGACCGATGCCGAGGGCAGGATCCTCGGCATGCGGGTCAAGACGACCGCCAATCTCGGCGCCTATCTCTCGACCTTCTCGTCCTCGGTGCCGACCTATCTCTACGCGCCGCTGCTCTCGGGCCAGTACGACATCCCGGCGATCTATTGCGAGGTCGACGCGGTCTATACCAACACCGCTCCCGTCGACGCCTATCGCGGCGCCGGGCGGCCGGAGGCGACCTTCGTGGTCGAGCGCCTGATCGAGGTCACGGCCCGCCAGCTCGGCAAGGACCCGGCCAGGTTCCGGATGCAGAACTACATCAGGAGGTTCCCGCACCAGACGCCGGTCATCATGATGTACGACACCGGCAATTACGGCGCCTCGCTGAAGAAGGCGCTGGAGATGATCGACTACAAGGGGCTCGGCAAGCGCAAGCGCGACTCCGCGCGGGCCGGCAAGCTGCGCGGCATCGGCTTCTCCTCCTATATTGAGGCCTGCGGCATCGCGCCTTCGGCCGCGGTCGGCTCGCTCGGCGCGGGCGTGGGCCTGTGGGAATCGGCCGAGGTCCGGGTCAATCCGATCGGCACGGTCGAGGTGCTGACCGGCTCGCACAGCCACGGCCAGGGCCATGAGACGACCTTCGCCCAGCTCGTCTCGGACCGGCTCGGCATCTCGATCGACAACGTCTCGATCATCCATGGCGACACCGACAAGGTGCAGATGGGCATGGGCACCTATGGCTCGCGTTCCGGCGCGGTCGGCATGTCGGCGATCTTCAAGGCGCTCGACAAGGTGATCGCCAAGGGCAAGAAGGTCGCCGCCCATGTGCTGGAGGCCGACGAGGCCGATATCGACTTCGCGGACGGGCATTTCGCGGTGAAGGGCACCGACCGCAAGCTCGATTTCGGCTCCTGCGCCCTGCAAGCCTATGTCGCGCACAAGTTCAACGGGCAGGAGCTGGAGCCGGGGCTGAAGGAGGGGGCGTTCTACGACCCGACCAACTTCACCTTCCCGGCCGGCGTCCATATCTGCGAGGTCGAGATTGACCCGCAGACCGGCGTGACGCGGATCGAGCGCTGGGCGGCGGTCGACGATTTCGGCAACGTCATCAACCCGATGATCGTCGAGGGGCAGGTCCATGGCGGCATCGCCCAGGGCGTCGGCCAAGCGCTGCTGGAGGGCGCCCGCTACAATGCCGACGGCCAGCTCGTGACCGCGAGCTTCATGGACTACACCATGCCGCGCGCCGACGACCTGCCGTCCTTCGATGTCGGCATGACGGTGACGCCCTGCCCGTCGAACCCGCTCGGCATCAAGGGCTGCGGCGAGGCCGGCGCCATCGCCTCGCCGCCCGCCGTGATCAACGCCATCACCGACGCGCTCGGCCATGAGGAGATCGCGATGCCGGCGACGCCGCAGGCGGTGTGGCGGGCGGCGCGGAAGAGCATGAACCGGATGGCAGCGGAGTAACCCTCGCGGTCATCCCGGACAAGCTGCGAAGCAGCGCCGATCCGGGATCCATGCCTGAACCGTTCCGGCATGGATCCCGGCTCTCCGCTTCGCTCCGGCCGGGATGACGATGCGGATTTCAGCAAGGGATCATGTCCATGTACGCCTTCACCTATCACAAGCCCACCAGCGCCCGGCAGGCGGCGACGCTGCTCGCCAAGAAGGAGGACGCCAAGCTTCTCGCCGGCGGCCATACTTTGCTGCCGACGATGAAGCAGCGCCTGGCCGCGCCTTCGGCGCTGGTCGATCTCGGGGCCTGCGCCGATCTCAAGGGCATCGCGGTCAAAGGCCGCAACGTCGTCATCGGCGCGATGACGACCCATGCCGAGGTCGCGGCCTCGCCCGAAGTGCAGGCCGCCATTCCGGCGCTGGCTTACCTCGCCGGCCATATCGGCGATCCGCATGTGCGCCATCGCGGCACGATCGGCGGCTCGGTCGCCAACAACGATCCGGCCGCGGATTATCCCGCCGCGCTGCTGGCGCTCGGCGCCACCGTCGTCACCAACAAGCGCAAGCTTTCCGCGGAAGAGTTCTTCACCGGGCTCTACGAGACGGCGCTCGACGAGGGCGAGATCGTCACGAGGGTCTCGTTTCCGGTCGTGTCCAGGGCGGGCTACGCCAAGTTCCGCAACCCGGCCTCGCGCTACGCCATGGTCGGCGTCTTCGTCGCCAAGCGCGGCGGCGAGGTGCGCGTCGCGGTGACCGGGGCGGGCGAGGGCGGCGTCTTCCGCTGGCCCGAAGCGGAGGCTGCGCTGAAGGCGCGCTTCGCGGTGAAGTCGCTCGACGGGCTGAAGCACACGGCCGACGGCATCAACGGCGACATCCACGCGGACCCGGAATACCGCGCCCATCTGATCGGCGTCATGGCGAAACAGGCCGTGGCGCAGGCGACGGGGAAATAGGGGCGTGGGACGGGTCTCGCCACCGGTGTCATCCCGGGGCGAGCGAAGCGAAGAGCCCTGGATCCGCGACCGTTGTCGGTGCTCGTCATCGGCTCTGTCGGCGGTTATGGATTCCGGGCTCGACCGCTCTGCGGTCGCCCCGGAATGACGCGAGTTTCCATGTCCCAGCCGCTGCCTGCCTCGATCGATGCCACGCTGTCGCTGCTGCAGCGCCAAGGCTATGTCGCCGACCGCGCGCTGGCGACGGTGCTGTTCCTGGCGCTGCGGATGAAGCGGCCGCTGCTGCTGGAGGGCGAGGCCGGCACCGGCAAGACCGAGATCGCCAAGGTGCTCTCGGCCGGGCTCGGGCGCCGGCTGATCCGTTTGCAATGCTATGAGGGGCTCGACCTCGCCTCCGCCGTCTATGAATGGAACTATGCCGGGCAGATGATGGCGATCCGGCTGGCGGAAGCCGGCGGGATCGCGGATGACCGCGACCGGCTGGAAGGCGATATCTTCTCGGAGAAATACTTGGTCAAGCGGCCGCTGCTGCAGGCGCTGGAGCCGCAGGAGGGCGGGGCGCCGATCCTGCTGATCGACGAGCTCGATCGCACCGACGAGGCCTTCGAGGCCTTCCTGCTCGAGGTGCTGGCCGATGCGCAGGTGACCATTCCGGAGTTCGGCACGGTCAGGGCGGCCGAGCCGCCGATCGTGATCCTGACCTCGAACCGCACCCGCGAGATCCATGACGCGCTGAAGCGGCGCTGCCTCTATCACTGGGTCGGCTATCCCGATGCGGCGCGCGAGCTCGCCATCCTCAAGGCGAAGGTGCCGGATGCGCCGATGAAGCTCTCGAAGCAGGTCGTCGCCTTCGTGCAGGCGATCCGCAAGGAGGAGCTGTTCAAGGCGCCGGGCGTGGCCGAGACGCTCGACTGGGCGACGGCGCTGGTCGAGCTCGACGCCGTCGCGCTCGACCCGGCGGTGGTCTCGGATACGCTGGGCGCGCTGCTGAAATACCAGGACGACATCCAGGTGATGCAGGGCTCGAAGGTGAAGGAATTGCTGGACCGGGCCAGGGCCGAGGCGCGGGCGTGACGAAAGCGCGCCGATGACCGGCAAGCTCTCCGAGAACCTCGCCTATTTCGCCCGCGCCCTGCGCGCGGCCGGGCTGCCGGTCGGTCCCGGCGCGCTGGTCGAGGCGGTGGAGGCGCTCGGCGGCGGCGCGCTCGGCGGGCGCGACGACGTCTACTGGACGCTGCACGCGATCTTCGTGAAGAAGCACGAGGATACGCCGGTCTACGACCAGGCCTTCCGCCTGTTCTGGCGGCGGCGGAACCTGATCGAGAAGATCATGGCGCAGATGTCGCCGGTCTCGCCCGGCGCGGAGCGCCCGCCGGAGAAGGCCGAGGCCGGAGCCCTGCGCGTGGCCGAGGCCTTCGCGCCGCCACCGCGCGAGGACGAGCCGCCGGTCGAGCTGACCGAGCTGACGGCGCGGCTCACCGTCTCCGATCGCGAGATGTTGAAGTCGCGCGATTTCGCGCAGATGAGCGCGGCCGAGATCGCCCGCGCGAAGCAGCTCATCGCCGAATTGCGGCTGCCGGACGACAGCGTGCCGATGCGGCGGTTCAGGCCCGTGGCGCAGGGGCGGTCGATCGACCTGCGCCGGACCTTGCGGCAGTCGCTCAGGGGCGGCGGCGGCTCGATCGACCTCGCCTTCCGGGAGCGGCGCGAGATGCATCCGCCGGTGGTCGCGCTGGTCGACATCTCCGGCTCGATGGCCGAGTATTCGCGCATCTTCCTGCATTTCCTGCACACGCTGACCGAGAGGCGCCGGCGGGTGCATTCCTTCGTCTTCGGCACGCGGCTGACCAACGTCACCCGGATGCTGAAGGCGCGCGACCCGGACGAGGCGCTGGCGCTCGCCGGCAAGGCGGCGCCGGACTGGGAAGGCGGCACGCGCATCTCCGCGGCGCTGCACGCCTTCAACCGGGTCTGGTCGCGCCGGGTGCTCGCCGGCGGGGCGATCGTGCTGCTCTTCACCGACGGGCTGGAGCGGGAGCTCGACGACAGCCTCGCCTTCGAGATGGACCGGCTGCACCGCTCCTGCCGGCAACTGGTCTGGCTCAACCCGCTGCTGCGCTACGAGGCCTTCGCGGCGCGGGCCAGCGGCATCAGGGCGATGCTGCCGCATGTCGATTCCTTCCGGCCGATCCACAATCTCGCGGCGATGGCCGATCTCTGCGCCGCGCTGTCGCGGGATGCAGGACGGCAGGGCGATCCGCGCCAGTGGCTGAAACGCGCGGGTTGAGGCATGATCTATGCCGCTGTCATCGCGAGGAGCGTCAGCGACGAAGCAACCCAGGAGGGCGTGGAGCTCTGCCGCCCAAGGACTGCTTTGCTGCGCTCGCAATGACGGGCATCATCCATCGCTGACGGGAGGCTCGACCATGATCAGCACCGAAACCGATATCCTGCGCGCCGCCGAGGAATGGGCGGCTTCCGGCCGGGGCGTCGCCATCGCCACGGTGGTCGAGACCTGGGGCTCGGCGCCGCGCCCCGTCGGCTCGCATCTCGTCATCGACGGGGAGGGGAATTTCCTCGGCTCCGTCTCCGGCGGCTGCGTCGAGGGCGCGGTGGTGGCCGAGGCGGCCGACGTCATCGCCGACGGCAGGCCGCGCACCCTGGAATTCGGCGTCGCCGACGAGGCCGCCTGGAAGGTCGGGCTCTCCTGCGGCGGCCGCATCAAGGTCTATGTCGAGCCCGTTCGCGCGGAGGCCGCACGGTAAATGGCATCCTGGGAAACGCTTCTCGCCTTCGCCACGGTCACGATCCTCGTCGCCTATTTTCCGGGGCCGGCGCTGCTCTACACGGCCGCCCAGACGATCAGCCATGGCCGCAGGGCCGGGCTGATGGCGATGCTCGGCATCCATCTCGGCTGCTATCTGCACGTCTTCGCGGCGGCCTTCGGGCTCTCGGCCGTGTTCAAGCATGTGCCGGAGCTCTACATGGCGGTGAAGATCGCCGGGGCCGCCTATCTGGTCTGGATCGGCATCGGCATGATCCGCTCGCGCCTCGCCGCGGCCGGCCAGCCGTTGACGCCGCCGAAGACGGTGAAGCGGGCGCTGTTCGATTCCTTCGTGGTCGAGGTGCTCAATCCCAAGGTCGCGCTGTTCTTCATCGCGCTCCTGCCGCAATTCGTCGATCCGGCCGGCGCGTTGCCGGTCTGGGCGCAGTTCCTGATCCTCGGCGTCGTGGTCAATTTCGCCTTCTCCTCGGCCGATCTGGTGACGGTGCTGGGCGCCTCGCTGGTGGTGGGCGCGATGAAGCGGACCCGGGCCGGCTTCGGCATCGCGCGCTGGATCGGCGGCTCGCTGATGATCGGGCTCGGCCTCAAGCTCGCGACGGACAGGGGCTGAAGCGATGGATCTCGCCATTCTCTCGGCGCTGAATGCCGAGCGCGCGGCGCGCCGCGCGGCCGTGCTCGTCACCGAACTCGCCGGCGGCGCGCAGCGGCTGGTCCGGCAAGGCGAGATCGCGGCCGATCCGCTCGCCGCGCTGATCGAGGCGCAGTTGCGCACCGGGAAGAGCGGCAGCGTCGAGGCCGGGGGCGCATCCTATTTCCTCACCGTGCAGGCGCCGCATCCGCGCATCGTGGTGACCGGCGCCGTGCACATCTCGCAGGCGATGGCCCCGATGGCGCAGGCGCTCGACCTCGACCTCGTCGTCATCGACCCGCGCACGGCCTTCGCGACGCCGGAGCGCTTTCCCGGCGTGACGCTGCTGGCGGAATGGCCGGAGGAGGCGCTGCCGCGTCTCGGCCTCGACGGCTACACCGCCTTCGTCGCGCTGACGCATGATCCGAAGATCGACGACCCCGGCCTCGCCGCGGCGCTGCGCTCCGACTGCTTCTATATCGGCGCGCTCGGCAGCCGGAAGACGCATGGCAAGCGGCTCGAGCGGCTGGCCGCGGCCGGCTTCGACGCCGGGGCGACCGGGCGCATCCATGCCCCGATCGGGCTCGACATCGGCGCTGTCTCGCCAGCCGAGATCGCGCTCGCTATCCTGGCCGAGATCGTGAGCAGCCTGCGCGGCCCACGCAGGAAGCCCGCCTGAAAGGCGCCCGTCATGAAGTTCGGTCCCGTCGCCATCGCTGAGGCCGTCGGCTGCATCGCCGCGCATACCATCCGGATGGGCGCGACGACGGTGAAGAAGGGCGCCCTGATCACGCAGGAGGTCGCCGCGCGGCTGGCCGCGGAAGGCCTCGGCGAGATCGTCGCCGTGCGGCTGGAGGAGGGCGACGTCGCCGAGAACGAGGCGGCCTCCCGGCTGGCGGCGCGCCTGACCGGCGGCAACATCGTCGCGGAAGCGCCGTTCACCGGCCGCGTCAACATGTTCGCCACGGCGGCGGGCGTGCTGCAGGTCGACGTCGCGGCGATCGACGCCTTCAACGCGGTCGACGAGGCCATCACGGTCGCGACGCTGCCGGCGCTGAAGGCGGTCGTCGCCGGCGAGCTCGTCGCCACCGTCAAGATCATCCCCTATGCCGTCTCGGAGGCGCGGGTGGAGCAGGCGCTCGCCGCGCTCGGAGCGGAGTCGGCGGTCAGGGTCGCGGCCTATCGTCCGTCGAAGGTCGGGGTGATCTCGACGCTTCTGCCGGGCCTGAAGCCGAGCGTGGTCGACAAGACGATGCGCGTGATGATGGACCGGCTGACGCCGGCCGCGGCGATCCTCTCCGCCGACCGGCGGGTGCCGCATGAGGCGACCCCGCTGGCGGAGAGCATCGCGATGCTGGCCAAGGGCGAGAGCGACATCATCGTCGTCTTCGGCGCCTCGGCGATCACCGACCGGCGCGACGTGATCCCGCAGGCGCTGGTCGAGGCCGGCGGGCGGGTCGAGCATCTCGGCATGCCGGTCGATCCGGGCAACCTGCTGATGCTGGGCGAGATCGACGGCAAGCCGGTGATCGGCGCGCCGGGCTGCGCGCGCTCGCCCAAGGAGAACAGCTTCGACTGGGTGCTGCAGCGCCATCTGGCCGGCATTCCGGTCGCTCGCGCCGATGTGCAGCGCATGGGCGTGGGCGGGCTGCTGATGGAGATCGTGTCGCGGCCGCAGCCGCGCGCCCCGGCGCAGGCGGGCTCCGGACATCTCGCCGGGATCGTCCTGGCGGCCGGCCGCTCGACCCGGATGGGCGCCGACAACAAGCTGCTGCAGGAGCTGCGCGGCAAGCCGATCGTCCGCTACGCGGTCGAGGCGCAGCTCGAGGCGAGGCTCGATCCCGTCCTTGTCGTCACCGGACACCAGCAGCGGGCGGTGGAAGCCGCCCTGGCCGATCTGCCGGTGCGCTTCGTCCACAATCCCGACTATGCTTCCGGGCTCGCCGGCTCGGTGCGCGCCGGGGTGGCGGCGCTTCCCGCCGAGGCCGAAGCGGCGGTGATCTCGCTCGGCGACATGCCGAACGTGACGCCGCAGGTCATCGAGCGGCTGGTCGAGAGCCATCTCCGGCAGCCGGATTCGCTCGCCGTGGTGCCGACCCTGTTCGGCCATCGCGGCAATCCGGTGCTGCTCGCCCGGCAGATCTTCCCCGCCGTCTCGCTCCTGACCGGGGACCGCGGGGCGCGTCGCCTGCTCGAGGAGGCGGGCAGCCGCGTCGTCGAGGTGCCGTTCGAGGATCCGGCCATCGCCATCGACGTCGACACGCCGGAGGCGCTCAGGGCCTTGCAGGGCTGAGCCGCGCGGCGGCGCGCCGGGGTCACCGCAGCCAGTGCAGGCCGAGCGTCGCATAGGCTTCCGAGCGGCGCTCGCTCGTGCGCTGCCAGCCGCCGGAGAGCCGCCATTCGAGGCCGAGCAGGCGCAGGCCCGTCAGGTGCAGGCCGAGCCGCAGCTTGCGGTAGCCGTGCTCGCGATAGGCCTCGAACTCCGGTCCGGCATAGAAGCCGAGCGGCGCCTGCCAGCCCGGCGCCATGCGTGCCCAGAGCCGCCCGTTCAGCGAGGAGGCATAGGCGCTGGCCTGGAGCATCATGCCGGGCATCGGCGTCGACCAGAGGTCGGCCTGGAGGCGCGCGCCGTAGCGCGCCTCGGTGAAGGACGCGCCGAAAGGCTCGAGCCGCTGCTCGCTCTGGAAATCGGAGCCGGCATAGAGCGCGAGGAAGCTGTCGCCGAGGCGCCATTCATAGCCGATCAGCGCCTGGCTCTCCGCCTTGTAGGTGGTCCCGCGCGGCGGCTGGCGCCGGGTCTGCTCCTGCGAGCCGCCGGCCTTCAGGAAGAGGCGGAAGCCGCTCCCGGCGAGGCCGCCGCCGAGGGCGCGCTTCATCCCGACGGAAAGGAAGGTCTTGGTGGGGCCGGCTTCCATCGAACCGAAGATGACCTGCGACAGCGCCGCGCGCCCGCTCTCCGTCTCCTCCTCGTCGGCCAGGGCGGCACGCGGCGGCGCGGCGGCCAGCACCATCGCCAACCCGGCCTGTCCGGCCCTGCGCCACCCCCACGCCACGCCCGCCCTCCGGGCCCGCCGCACCGTTGCCTGGCTCTCGCGGCAGACCCCGCGATCTCAACAGCTTGTCAGGAAGCTTGCAAGCTTTTGTTAACCAGACGGGCGCAGCCTCGACAGGCCGGCTAAGCTTTCGTTCCGCCACGGAGGGAGGTGAAGATGGTTTCCGCCGATTTCATCAGGCAGCTCGAAGGCTACGGGCTGACCACGGCGACGATTTTGTACCGCATGCCCGACCATCTCAACGTGCTGCAGACCTTCGTCTGGCAGCAATACGACGTCGCTCCGCGCTTTCCGGTGCTGCAGGATTTCCTGGCCTTCTGGCAGCGGGAGCTCGACGGTCCGGTGCATTCGGTCACCGTCGCCCATGCCGGACTGATCCGCCCGGCCGAGATCCGGACGGTGAACGGCGTGCTAACGCTGCATTGAGCGCCTGCGTGGGGCGTGCTTGTTGCCCGCCGCCGGGCCGTGCTAGATCGCGCTGCGTCCCGGCGGACGCATCATGACGATCCAGCTCTTTGCCGTGGCATCGCTCCCGATGCTCCGGGCGGGCGGCTCAATCCGGCACGGCCTGTCTCTCTTGTCATCTCCCCTCCGCACCTCCGGTCTTCTGAAGGCGCTGGCCGGCCTGCCCGGCGAGCGTGTCGCCGTGGGGACCATCGTCGCCGCGCTGCAGGACCGCGCCTATGCGCTGCTGGTGGTGCTGCTCGGCCTGCCCAACTGCCTGCCGATGCCGCCGCCGATCCCGCTGGTCTGCGGGCTGGTGCTGGCCTTCGTCGCGTTCCAGATGGTGCTCGGCCGCAAGACGCCCTGGCTGCCGCGGGCGCTGCTCGCGCGCAGCATCGGCAAACCCGAGCTCAACCGCGCCGTCGGGCGGGCGCTGCCGCCGCTGGTCTGGCTGGAACGCTTCTCGCGCCCGCGGCTGACGATGCTCGGCGGCGCCTATGCCGTGCCGGTGCTCGGGCTCGTCATCCTGATCCTGGCGCTCGGGCTGATCGTCGCGGCGCCCTTCATCGGCCAGATCCCGCTAGGGCTCGCGGTCTGCCTCGTCGGGCTGGGTCTGGTCGAGCGCGACGGCGTACTGATCATAGCCGGTGCGGTGCTGGGCGCGATCGGGCTCGTGCTCAGCGCCGGCTTCGCCTACGCCATCTTCAGCGGCATCCACGAGCTGCTGTTCTGATCCGGGGCTGGCGCTCAGGCAGCGAGCGCTTCGGCAAAAGGGTTCTTCACCGCCAGCAGCCGGTCGATTTCGGCGGCCGGCACCGCCTTCGAGAACAGGAAGCCTTGCAGCTCGTGGCAGCCGATGGCCTGGAGGAAGCGGTGCTGCTCGGGCGTCTCGACGCCCTCGGCGCAGACGCGCAGGCCGAGCGCGCGGCCCAGATGCGCCATCGAATGGACGAGGATCGCGGATTCGCCGGCCTCCTCCATATATTCCAGGAAGGTGCGGTCGATCTTGATCTTGTCGAAGGCGAAGCGGCGCAGATAGATCAGGCTCGAATAGCCGGTGCCGAAATCGTCGAGCGCGAGCCCGACGCCATGGGCGCGGATGTCCATCATCGCCGTCTCGGCCGCGTCGGCATCCTCGATCAGCACGCCCTCGGTCAGCTCCAGCTCGAGCTGGGCCGGATCGAAATCCGTCTCCTCGATGATGCGGATGACGTTGGAGACGAAGTCCTTGTGGCGGAACTGGATCGGCGAGACGTTGACCGCGAGGCGGATGCCGCTCCAGCGCTTCGCCTCCTGGCAGGCGCGACGCAGCACCCATTCGCTCAGCGGCACGATCAGCCCGCGCTCCTCGGCGATCTGGATGAACTCGGAGGGCGGGATCATGCCGTGCACCGGATGCGGCCAGCGCACCAGCGCCTCGACGCCGACGATGGTCGCGCCGTCGATCGAGACCTGCGGCTGGTAGTGCAGGGTCAGCTCGTCGCGCTCGATGGCGTTGCGCAGGTCGTCCTCGACCATGCGCTTGACCTGGAGCGAGCGGTTCATCTGCTGCTCGAAGAAGGAGAAGCGGTTGCGGCCGCTGTTCTTGGCCTCGTAGAGCGCGGTGTCGGCGAGCCTGAGCAGCGTTTCCCGGTCGGTGCCGTCCTGCGGCGCCATGGCGATGCCGACCGAGCAGCCGATGGTCACCTCCACCCCCACCACCGGGAAAGGGGCGGTGAGGTGCTTGAGAATACGCTCGCCCAGCGCCGCGCAATCGGCCGCGGTCGCCTGCGCCTGGATGACGCCGAACTCGTCGCCTCCGAGCCGGGCGACCGTGTCGCCCGCCTTCACGACGCCGAGCAGCCGGCTGGCGACCTGGCGGATGAGGTCGTCGCCGGCATTGTGGCCATAGGTGTCGTTGACGGCCTTGAAGCGGTCGAGGTCGATCAGGAAGACGGCGAGGCTGCCGCCGCTGCGGTCGCGCGTCGCGAGCGCCTGGTCGAAGGCCAGGTCGAAGCTGCGGCGGTTGGGCAGGGAGGACAATTCGTCCTGCCCGGCGAGGCGGTGGATCTCCTGCTCGCGCAGCACGATTTGGACGGCGGCGGCGCGCAGCCGCTGCACCGCGAAGACGATGATGCCGGAAAACAGCAGGCCGACCGCGATCAGCGCCCAGAGGAAGCGCTCGAGCATGACGTCGCCGGGGCGGGCGGGCGTCCAGGTCAGCCAGGTGCCGACCGAGGCGTCCGGCGCCGGGATCGGCAGGCTCGACAGCGGGTCGGCCGGCTCCCTGTCGACCAGGCGCATGCCGGCGACGCGGTAGCCGTCCGCCAGCTCGGCCAGCATGCCGCCCGACAGGCGCCGATAGGCCACGAAGGAGAGCGGGCCGATGGCGGACGAAAACACCGGCGTCGCGAGCCGCGACAGGTCGATCACCATCAGCAGGATGGTGTCGCTGCCGTTGCTGGCGATGGTCGACCAGGTCGCGCTGCGCTCGCTGACCAGGGAGATCGGGCCGGCCCGGCCGTCGCCGCCGGGAATGAAGTCGCTGAAGTGCCGCAGGCCGTCATAGCCGGTCTGCCCGGCCGGCGCGTTCGCCTCGACCCCGGCCAGGGCGGTGCCAGTGTCGGTGACGATATAGGCGCCGTCGAAATCGGAAAGCTGGCCGTGCAGGCGGGTGATGGCCGCCTGCAGCGCCGTCCGCGGCGCCGGCCCGCGCAGCGTCTCCTGAAAGTCGCCGGTGATCGCCAGCCGCTCCAGGCGCAATTCGCTGGCGCGGATCTGGTTGTTGAAGGCGGCCTCGATGCGCTCGCGCTGGCGCTGGGCCTCGAGGCGGTTCGACTCGCGCGTGATCGCGACCACGACCGCGGCGCCCGCCGCCATCAGCAGCAGGAAGGCGCAACCCAGCGTGGCGACGGTGCTCGCGAACATGCGCGCGGATGAACCCGCATTGGTCATCTTCGCGCTGGCAAGGTGAGACATGCGACGCCCGGGCTCGGTCCTTCGAATCGACCTAACCGACGAAATGTTGACATCCCGTTGCCGCGCCCGGCAAATCTGCGCCGCCCTCAGCCCTGACCGGGCCTGTAGGGCGGCCGCGGGATCGCCATATGCGCTGCCCGCAGCGCCGCCGACCAGCGCTCGCGCAGATCGTGGAAATAGGGCTCGCCGGCCTCGATCCGGCGGTTGAGCTCGAAGTCCTCGGCGTCGCGGCGCAGCACGATGAGGTCGATCGGCAGGCCGACGCCGATATTGGAGCGCATCGTCGAATCCATCGAGATCAGCCCGACCTTCAGCGCGTCGTAGAGATCGGTCCTGAAGGTGACGGCGCGGTCGAGAATCGGCTTGCCATATTTGTGCTCGCCGATCTGCAGGAAGGGCGCGTCGGCGCCGCATTCGATGAAGTTGCCGGCGCTGTAGACCATGAAGAGCCGCATCGGCTGGCCCCTGATCTGGCCGCCGAAGAGCAGGGACAGCTCGAACTTGACGCCGGCCTCCTCCAGGGCCGGGCCGTCGATGTCGCGGACATGGCGCACGCAGCGGCCGACGAGCTGGGCGGCGCGGAACATCGTGCCGGCGTTCTGGAGCGTGTCGATCTCGCCGGTCTCGGGGTTCGGCAGGCCCTCGTGCAGAAAGCTGACGACCGATTGCGTGATCGAGAGGTTGCCGGCCGTCATCACGCCGAAATTGCGCTCGCCCGGCCAGGCGAAGAGATGGAGCTTGCGGAAGGTCGAGATGTCGTCGAGCCCGGCATTGGTGCGCGTGTCGGCGATCATCACCAGCCCGTCCTGCACGAGGATTCCGGCGCAATAGGTCACGGTTGCTGTCCTTCGGTCGTTTCCGCTGTCGTCGGGCCGGCGCGCGCGCCGGGAGCCCGGCCTATTGGGCCGGCTGGCGGCCGCCCGCTTCCCGGGCGGCGACGAGGACGCTGAGATGCTCGCTGCCGCCGCCCTGGCGCGCCCCCCTTATCGGGGCGGCGTCGGCGTAGTCCAGCCCCGCCGCGACGCGGACATGGGTGTCGACGGGGCAGAGGCCGTTGGCGCTGTCGAAGCCGATCCAGCCATAGCCGTCGAGATGGACCTCGGCCCAGGCATGGGCGCCGCCGCCGGCGGCGAGCCCGCCCGACGGCGCGACATAGCCCGAGACGTAGCGCGCTGGCTGCCCGAGATGCCGGGCGCAGGCCATGAAGACATGGGCGATGTCCTGCGCGATCGCCTCGCCTGCCGCGAAGGCGGCGGCGGCGCCGACGCCGCTGCGCCCGCTGGCGTCGCGGCAGCTCATGCGCCCGGCCGTGGCCGCCATCAGCGCGTGCATCCGCGAGAGCGGCGTGCCGGCGCCGGCGGCGGCCTCCTCGGCGAAGGCGCGCAGCGCGTCGTCCGGCGCGGTGAGCAGCGTGTCGCGCCGGTAGACCTCGCAGGGCACGCGCTCCGGCCCGCCGCGGACGGCGCCGGCGAGGTCGATCGTCTCGACCAGCCCCTCGACCCGGATCGCCAGCGCCGAGATCGGCCCGTCGGCATAGAAGCTGTGCACGATGTTGCCATGCGCGTCCTGCCCGGCACGCAGGCGCCCGTCGATGCTGGGCTCGATCCGCCAGGACATCACATGCTGGCCGTCATGGTCGCGCGGCGTCAGCCGCAGAATCTGCGTGATGTGCCGGGCCGGCTCGGCATAGTCGTAGCCGATCGTGTGGGAAATCCTGATCCGCATGGGTTCTGGCCGTTCCGGCGTCCCTGTCCTGTCGTCGCGTCCTCCTGCCGGCTCCCGGCAGGCCTGCGGATCACTGGAGATACTGCTCGAAGATGGTGTTGCTGAGGCCGCTGTTGTCGATGATGAAATCCTCGATGAACTCGTGCAGCCCGTGCTGGAAGATGCTCTCGATGCGGGTGTTGTTGAGGGTCGCCAGCGTCTTGCGGGCATGGCGCTGGGCCGGGCCCTGGCGGCCATAGGCGTCGCCGAGCGCATCGAGGAAGCGCGAGATGCTCTCGTAGCAGGCGGCGAGCGAGCGGGGCATGCGGCGGTTCAGGATCAGCAGGTCGGCGATCAGGATCGGCTTCACCGCCTCGCGATAGACCCAGTGATAGGCCGTCAGGGCCGAGACCTCGCGCAGCACCGTGGTCCATTGGAAATAGTCGAGCGAGCCGCCGACCTGCTCGTTGGCCGGCAGCAGCACATGGTATTTCACGTCGAGGATGCGGGCGGTGTTGTCGGCGCGCTCGATATAGACCCCGAGCCGCGAGAACCAGTAGCCGTCGTCGCGCAGCATGGTGCGGTAGGCCGAGCCGTCGAAGACCAGCGAGACGTTCTTCACCCAGTCGAGGAAACGGGCGAATTCCTCGCGGTCCATGCGCTTCTTCTCGAAGCGCTGCAATTCGAGCCAGGCGCCGTTGAGCGCGTCCCACATCTCCGAGGTCAGGGCGGTGCGCACGGCCCGCGCATTGGAGCGCGCCTGGGCCAGGCAGTTGCGGATCGAGGACGGGTTGTCCGGGTGGAAGGTCAGGAATTCGCAGACATTGCGCTCGTTCGCCTCGCCATAGGCGGCGGCGAACTCGTCCTCGCAGCCGGCGGTCGAGACCGCGCTCTGCCATTCGGTGCCGGCGCCGCCATAGTCCGAGGGCAGGTTGGTCAGGCGGGAGGTGGCGTCGAGGATGCGGGCGAGATATTCGGCCCGCTCGACATAGCGGGAGACCCAGTAGAGGCTGTCTGCGGTGCGCGAGAGCATGGTCAGCGAGGGCCTTTCCGCTGCAGGGCAGGCGAGGTCCGGGACATGGGGGGCGGGCGGCGCTGCTGCCTCATGCGTCGAGCACCCAGGTGTCCTTGGTGCCGCCGCCCTGGCTGGAATTGACCACGAGCGAGCCTTCCTTCAGCGCCACGCGCGTCAGCCCGCCGGGCACGCAGGAGATGCCGTTGGCGCCGGAGAGCACATAGGGCCTGAGGTCGACATGGCGCGGCGCCACGCCCGAGGCGACGAAGGTCGGGCAGGTCGAGAGCGCCAGCGTCGGCTGGGCGATGAAGCCTTCGGGGCTCGCCTTGAGCTTGCGGCGGAAGCTCTCGATCTGGGCCTTGTCGGCATGGGGGCCGACGAGCATGCCGTAGCCGCCCGAGCCGTTGACCTCCTTGACCACCAGCTTCTCGAGATTGTCGAGCACATAGGCGTTGTCCTGCGGCTCGCGGCAGCGCCAGGTCGGGACGTTCTTCAGGATCGGCTCCTCGCCGGTGAAGAACTTCACGATCTCCGGCATGTAGCTGTAGACCGCCTTGTCGTCGGCGACGCCGGTCCCGACGGCGTTGGCGAGCGTGACGTTGCCGGCCTTGTAGGCGCCGATGATGCCGGGCACGCCGAGCACGGAATCGCTGCGGAAGACCAGCGGGTCGATGAAGTCGTCGTCGATGCGCCGGTAGATCACGTCGACGCGCTTCGGACCCTGCGTGGTGCGCATGTAGACGACATCGTCCCTGACCAGCAGGTCCGAGCCCTCGACCAGCTCGACGCCGAGCTTGTCGGCGAGGAAGGAGTGCTCGTAGAAGGCCGAGTTGTACTGGCCCGGCGTCAGCAGGCAGATCGTCGGGTCGGAGGGCGCGCTGCGCGGGGCGACCGAGCGCAGGGTCGCCAGCAACTGGTCGGGGTAGTTGTCGACCGGGGCGACGCGGTGGGTGGCGAAGAGCTCGGGGAAGAGCCTGAGCATCACCTCGCGGTTCTCCATCATGTAGGAGACCCCCGACGGCGTGCGGGCATTGTCCTCGAGGACATAGAAGGTGTCGGCGTCGACCCTGACCACGTCGATGCCGGCGATGTGGCAATAGACGCCGTGCGGCACCTGGAAATCGACCATCTCGAGCTGGTAGCAGGCGTTGCGGTAGACCAGATCGGGCGGGATGATGCCGGCCTTGAGGCATTCCTTGGCGCCGTAGACGTCGGCCAGGAACATGTTCAGCGCCGTGACCCGCTGGCGCAGGCCGGCTTCCAGCCTGGTCCATTCCGGCTTGGTCAGGACGCGCGGGATGATGTCGAAGGGGATCAGCCGCTCGGTCGATTCCTCGTCGCCATAGACGGCGAAGGTGATGCCGATGCGCCGGAAGAACAGCTCCGCCTGCGAGCGCCTGAGCGCCAGCGTCTCGGGCGGGGCTTCCTTCAGCCAGCGGTCGAGCGCGTCATAGGCCGGCCTCAATTCCTGCCCCGAGCCGGTCATCTCATCGAACGCAACCATGCGGCCGTCTTCTCCCTTTTCGGCAGCCTATGCGCATTCGCGGGCATTCGGGAAGAGGGAGAATAGTCTGTCTAGCGGGCAGCTATGCCTGTTTGCTGGGCAGTATTGAGCGGGTTCAATTCAGGATCGACGGTCGTGGCCGAGAAGAACCGTTCCGTGAATCACGGCTGTTCCTTGGCGGGGCCGCCGGAAGCGGCGGCTTTGCTAGTCTTGACCCGGATCGGCGCGGCCGTCCAGCCAGAGCAGCAGGGCGCGTGCATTGTTGCGCTCCTCGTCCCGGGCGGCATAGAGCAGCGTCACCGGGCCGGCGGCGATCCTCTCCTTCAGCACGGCCAGCGCCGCCTGCGCGGCGGCGCCGCCGAGCTCGGCGGCATAGGCCGCCCGGAAGGCCTGCCATTGGTCGGGGTGGGCATGGAATTCGTGGCGCAGCGCGTCGCTCGGCGCGATGTCCCTGAGCCAGAGATCGACCCGGTCCTTGCCGACGCCGCGCGGCCAGAGCCGGTCGACCAGGATGCGGGTGCCGTCCTGCGGGGCGGCGGGCTCGTAGACGCGCTTGATCGATACCGGCGCCATGCCGCGTCCTCCCGGTTCAGTCGTCAAGCAGCCCCAGGCTGCGGAAGCTGGCATGGCCGTCGCGGCCGACGACGATGTGGTCGTGGATGGCGATCCCGAGGGGCTTGGCGATGTCGACGAGCTCGCGCGTCATCCGCATGTCGGCGCCGGACGGGGTCGGGTCGCCGGAGGGATGGTTGTGCACCAGGATGATCGCCGAGGCCGAGAGCTCCAGCGCCCGGCGCATCACCTCGCGCGGGTAGACCGGGGTGTGGTCGACGGTGCCGGTCTGCTGAACCTCGTCGGCGATCAGCGCGTTCTTCCTGTCGAGGAAGAGGATGCGGAACTGCTCGCGCTCGGCGAAGGCCATCGCCATGCGGCAATAATCCAGCACCGAGGACCAGGAGGACAGCACCGGGCGCTTCGAGAGCGCGCCCCTGGCCATGCGCGTCAGCGCCGCCTCGACGATCTTGAGGTCGAGCGCGACGGCGTCGCTGACGCCCTTGACCTCGCTCAGCCGGGAGACCGGCGCGGCGAGCACCTCGGCGAAGGAGCCGAAGCGCTGGATCAGCGCCTTGGCGAGCGGCTTGACGTCGCGCCGGGGGATCGCGCGGAAAAGCAAGAGCTCCAGCAATTCGTAATCGGGCAGGGCGTCGGCGCCCGCCTCCTGGAAGCGGGCGCGCAGGCGGTCGCGATGGCCGTGGTAATGCGGGCGCGGGTCTTCCGGCCGGTGGGCCGCCATGTCGGAGAGCAAGCCGGCGGGCGAGGGCGCCTTGCGCGATCCCTTGCCCGAAACCGCGCTCATTTCGCGGCGAGCGGGTTGTCGAGGCCGGCGGGCGAGAGCGTGAAGATCTCGCAGCCCGTCTCGGTGACGCCGATCTGGTGCTCGAACTGGGCCGAGAGCGAGCGGTCGCGGGTCACGGCCGTCCAGCCGTCGGAGAGCACCTTCACCCCGGGCTTGCCGAGATTGATCATCGGCTCGATGGTGAAGACCATGCCGGGCTTGAGCGGCACGCCCTCGCCGGGGCTGCCGTAATGCAGGATGTTCGGCGCGTCGTGGAAGAGCTGGCCGATGCCGTGGCCGCAGAAGTCGCGGACCACCGAGCAGCGCTCGGATTCGGCGTAGCGCTGGATCGCGAAGCCGATATCGCCGGTGGTGGCGCCGGCCCGCACGGCCTTGAGGCCGCGCTGCAGGCTCTCATAGGTGATCTCGATCAGCCGCTCGGCCTTCCGCGAGATCTCGCCGACGCCGTACATGCGGCTGGAATCGCCGTGCCAGCCGTCGAGGATCAGCGTGTAGTCGATATTGAGGATGTCGCCCTCGCGCAGCGGCTTGTCGTCCGGGATGCCGTGGCAGACGACATGGTTGATCGAGGTGCAGATCGACTTGGTGTAGCCGCGGTAGAACAGGGTCGCCGGATAGGCGCCGTTGTCCATGGCGAACTGGAAGGCGAGGTCGTCGAGCCGCTGCGTGGTGACGCCGGGCTTGACATAGGCGCCGAGCATGTCGAGGCCCGCGGCCGTGAGCCGGCCGGCCTTGTGCATGGCGGCGAAGGCCTCGGCCCCGTGAATCTTGATGGCGGGCTCGCGCGGACGCGTGCGGCCGATGGTGTCTTCGAATGTCATCGTGCGCGGGAAACTCCTCGCCCCATATCTATTGCGTTTGGCGGCCGAGACAAGCCGGAAGCGGGGTCCGCCGCGCGTCGATGGCCTGCGGATGGTCTGGTGTTGCGTTGCCGCAGGGTGTATCAGGCTGCCGCAATGGCCATGACCGATCCCTCCCCGGCGGAAGAGCAGCCCTTCGGCGCCTTCGCGCCGAAGCCCTTTCTGGCGCGCATCATCAGCCGCACGCGCGCGGCCCCGGACAATTTCCTCGGCCGCAAGAGCGCCTATGCGCTGCGCCGGATTGGCCTGCGCTCGCTCGAGGGCACGCCGGTCGACATCGAGGCGCTGGGCGCCCGGATGCGGCTCTATCCGGACGGCAATGTCTGCGAGAAGCGGGTGCTGTTCACGCCGCAATATTTCGACCCGGTCGAGCGCGAGATGCTGGCCTCGCGGATGCGGGACGGCTTCACCTTCATCGATGTCGGCGCGAATATCGGCGCCTATTCGCTGTTCGTCGCGGCGCGGGCGGGGCGCAGGGCGCGCATCCTGGCGGTCGAGCCGCAGCCGGACGTCTTCGCCCGGCTCTCCTACAACATCGCGCAGAATCCCTTCGGCACGGTCAAGGCGGTGGCCTGCGCGCTGGCCGACAAGCCCGGCGAGCTGACGCTGTTCATCGACCCGGCCAATCGCGGCGAATCGAGCGTGCGCATGCTGAACTCCGCGACGGCGAGCCCGGTGAAGGTGCCGGCGATGACGCTGCTCGCGCTCGTGCAGGGCGAGGGTTACGAGCGGATCGACGCGATCAAGCTCGACGTCGAGGGCGCGGAGGACCTGATCCTGGAGCCCTTCCTGCGCGATGCGCCGCCCGCGCTCTGGCCCGGCTTCATCGTCATCGAGGATTCGCGCCAGCGCTGGCAGAGCGACCTCGCCGGGCTGCTCAAGCGCAGCGGCTACCGCCTGCTGCGGCAGACCCGCATGAACATGCTGTTCGAGCGCGAGCCCGCCTGAGCGCGCAAGGCCGGCATGGCCGGCGCGCAATCGCGCCTGCTTGAGCAAAGCGCCGCGACATCCTAGCTCTTTGATCCGTCAGGTCAGGAGCCTCCCCATGTCCGCAAGCCAGAGCAGCCAGCCCCAGGTCATCGTGACCGCGGCCATCCTCGTCATCGGCGACGAGATCCTGTCCGGGCGGACCAAGGACAAGAACATCGGCTACATCGCCGAATACCTGACCAATATCGGCATCGAGCTGCGCGAGGTCCGGGTCGTGCCGGACGTCACCGACGAGATCGTCGCGGCGCTGAACGCTTTGCGCGCCCGCTATACCTACGTCTTCACCACCGGCGGCATCGGCCCGACCCATGACGACATCACCGCCGATGCGGTTGCGGCCGCCTTCGGCGTGTCGATCGACCACGACCCGCGGGCGGTCGCGATGATGCGCGAGCGCTTCGCGGCCGAGGAGCTCAACGAGGCGCGGATGCGGATGACGCGCATCCCGGCCGGCGCCGAGCTGATCGCCAATTCGGTCTCGAAGGCGCCGGGATTCAACATCGGCAATGTCTATGTCATGGCCGGCGTGCCGGCGATCATGCAGGCGATGCTCGACGTGGTGGCGCCGACGCTGAAAACCGGCACCAAGATCCTCTCCGACACGGTGCGGGCCGGCTTGCGCGAGGGCGATATCGGCGGCCCGCTCGCCGAGGTCGCGAAGGCCCATCCCGGCGTCTCGATCGGCTCCTACCCCTTCTGGTCCGAGACCGGGCCGGACACCAACATCGTGGTGAGGTCGCGCGACCCGCGCCGGCTCGAGGCGGCGATGGACGCGGTCCGGCAGATGATCGAGGCCTGCCGGAAGGCGGGCTAAGCCGGGCGGCGCTGGGGATCGTGTCGCGGCGGGGTCTTGCCAGCGGCCCTGCAATAGGGTTTTCGGTCTGGAACTGGCGCAACTGGCGCCGCGATCAGTCCGGAGCGCTCCGCCATGGCCGAACCGACCTCGAACAAGGCCTTCCCGGTTTCCTGGGACCAGTTCCATCGCGACGCGCGCGCGCTCGCCTGGCGGCTGGCGGAGAAAGGCCCCTTCGAGGCGATGGTCTGCATCACCCGCGGGGGGCTGGTGCCGGCGGCGATCATCTGCCGCGAGCTCGGCCTCAGGATGATCGAGACGGTCTGCGTCGCGAGCTATCACGACTACAAGAACCAGTCCGAGCTGAGGGTGCTCAAGGACATCGCGCCGAGCATCAAGGCGGTCGGCGACGGCAAGGGCAAGGGCGTGCTCGTCGTCGACGACCTGACCGACACCGGCAAGACCGCGCGCGTGGTGCGCGGGATGCTGCCCAACGCCCATTTCGCCACGGTCTACGCCAAGCCGGCCGGCGTGCCGACGGTCGACACCTTCGTCACCGAGGTCAGCCAGGACACCTGGATCTACTTCCCCTGGGATATGGGGCTCTCCTATGTCGAGCCGATCGCCAAGGGGCATCAGGGCTGAACCCGGCCATCGCGGCTGAAGGCCGCGGTCGCCGCGGCGGCCGCCGGCGTCAGGCCTCCACGGAATGCGGCACCAGCGGGCAGCAGCCGCGAATCCGCGACTGCCGCGATGCGGTGGCCGAGCCCCGCGAGATAGTCGCGGTTGCTCGCGAAGGCGATGAAATCCTGCACCGATTTCTGCCGCACCAGCATGACGCGGTCCCAGCGCTCGGTCTCCGGCCCGATGAGGAGGGGGCCGCCCTCGGCCAGGAAGAGGAGCGAGCCGCCGCTCGCCTCCAGATGCGGCCGGGTGTGCGCGACATAGCGGTCGAAGGCTTCCGCGCCGCTGATCGGCCGTTCCGGCGCCAGCTCCGGCGTCGCCCCGTAATCCGCGACGGGGCGCAGGCGCAGCAGGTTGAGCATCACCACCGTGCCCGAGAGGCCGCGGCGGACGAGGTCGCGGCCCGCCTCCCAGCGCGGTTCGAGATAGGTCCGCATCGTCTCAGCCGTTGCGCAGGGCATCGGCCGCGAGGCTTTCGGCATGGGCGCGGATATCGGCGGGCCAGCTCCGGCTATGCGCCGAAAAGCCCGCGGCGTCGCCGGCGAAGAGCGCCCGCGACGCCTCCTCGAAGCCGGCGCGATCCCCGGCCATCGCCGCGATGAAGGCATAGGCCGCCTCCTGCGCCCGGCGCGCCCGGCCGCGTTCGCCATCGTTGCGGCGCGCCTCCTCGACGAGGCGGCGCAGCGCCTGCGAGGCGCCGCCCGGCTGCGCGGCGAGCCAGTCCCAGTGGCGCGGCAGCAGCGTCACCTCGCGCGCCACGACGCCGAGCTTCGGCCGGCCGCGGCCGCGCTCGGCGGAAGAAGCGGGGGCCGGCGGCGCCAGCCGCGCCGCGATCTCCTCGGCCGTGCCGCGCAGGTCGAAATCGACGACGCGACCGGTCGCGTCGTCGAAGACGAGGAGCGCGGCCTCTGGGTCGGCCGCGAGAGCCGCCTTGACGGCGAGGGCGACCTCGGCGAGCGGGCCGGCGGCGATCCGGGACTCGCCGCGAAAAGCGGTGCAGGTCCGGATGGTCGGGTCGGGCATCGCAGGGTCGGACGTGATGGGGGTGGACATGGCGGGTCTTTCACGAGGGGCGGCGGGCCGGCTTTTCCCCCCGGGCCGGCGCCGGGGCGGGCCTGCCCGGGAACGAGGAGCAGCTTCGCGGCGCGGCTTTAGCGCATCAAGCCCGGCGCGGCAATATGATCCGGGTAAAAATAACCGGATGCGGCGGGCTTGCCCTGGCAGGTTAGGAATGCTGCAATGCAGCAACAACAACATGGCTGCCGGTGAGGAGCCCTGAACGGGAGGCGATTCGCCGTGAATCAACCGATTGAAGCGATGCCGCTCGCCGCGGTCGACATCAGCGCGCTCGCCGACGACCTGCAGGACAAGATCGAGCAGGCGCGGCTGGCCTCGCGCGACGACCCGTTCGGGAATCCGGTGCTGCGGGTGACGCTCTGGCTGACGCGCCTGATGGATTCCGGCGAGCTGACCGCCACGGCCGCCGGCGAGCTGGTGCGCCTGCTCGGGCGCCGGGCGCTGCGGCAGCGGGCGGGGCGCCTCGCGCATTATGTCGGGCTCGGGCAGGACGAGGCGGCGGCCTTTGAGGCGATCGCCCGCCGGCAGGCCGAGGCGGCCGGGAGCTTCGCGGCCTTTTCCGCGGCGGTCGAGCGGCCGCGCTTCGGCGCGGTGTTCACCGCGCATCCGACCTTCGGCATGCAGCGCCGGCTGGCGCATGCGCTGGCCGATCTCGCTTCCGGCGACGCCGCCGCCGCCGGCCCGGTCCTCGACGACGCGCAGCTCAGCTTCCGCCCGGATGCGCGCATCACCTTGCAGGACGAGTTCGAGCAGGCGCGCTTCGCCGTCCGCCATGCCCGCGACGCCATCGACCGGCTCAACGCCGCCTTCCTCGCCGAGGCGCGCCGGCGCTGGCCGGAGGACTGGACGCGGCTGGCGCCGCGCCCGCTCATCCTCGCCTCCTGGGTCGGCTGCGACACGGATGGCCGCACCGATATCGGCTGGTGGGACACGCTGCGCTACCGGCTCGAATCGAAGGACGGGCAATTCGTCCGCATCCTCGAGAAGCTGCCGGAGGAGCCGGCGACGGCGCCGCTGCGCGCGCTGGTCGCGGCGGCGGCCGCGGCCGTCCGGCGCCAGCTCGCTCTGGCTCCGCCGATCGGCACGCAGCCTTCGCTGGAGGCGCTGCAGGCCTTCTCGCTCGCGCTCGTGCGCGAGCGCGAGACGGCCTTGCCCGATTCGGCCGGATTGCTCGCGGCGCTCGACGCGGCGCTGACCGCCGCCGCGGACGACGAGACCCGGACGGTGCTGGCGCTGGCCAGGGCGGGCGTCGTCGCCCATGGCGTCTCGATCGCGCTGCCGCATTTCCGGCTCAACGCGGCGCAGCTCCACAACGCCCTGCGCGGCGTCATCCCCTCCGACGGCGAGCCGGCGGAGCCGGCCGAGCGGCGCGCCTTCCTGGCGGCCGCCAATGCGGCGCTCGGCAAGGTCGCGCCGGTCGCGGTCGATTTCGGGGCGCTGGCGGCCGAGCGGGCCTCGGCGGCGCGGATGATGATGACGATCGCGCAGATCGTGAAGCATGTCGACGGCTCGCGGCCGGTGCGCTTCCTGATCGCCGAGACGGAGACCGGCTACACGCTGCTCTGCGCGCTCTGGCTGGCGAGCCGCTTCGGCGTCGCCGACAAGATCGAGATCTCGCCGCTGTTCGAGACCTCGGACGCGCTGGAGCAGGGGCCGCGCATCATCGACGAGGCGCTGCGCAGCCCGCATTTCCGCGACTATCTCAAGGCCCATGGCCGGCTCTGCATCCAGTTCGGCTATTCCGATTCCGGCCGCTATATCGGCCAGGTCGCCTCGACCTTCTGGGTCGAGCGGCTGCGCATCCGCATCTGCGAACTGCTCGCCCGCTACGAGCTCACCGATATCGAGCTCGTCATCTTCGACACCCATGGCGAATCGGTCGGGCGCGGCGCCCATGCCGACAGCCTCGCCGACCGGCTCGCCTATCTCGACCCGCCCTATGCGCGGCAGGCCTTCGCCCGGGCCGGCATCGCCACGGTGCGCGAGACCAGCTTCCAGGGCAGCGACGGCTATCTGCTGTTCGGCACGTCCCCTCTGGCGGGCGCGACGATCGGCCGGATCGCCGAGGCGGTGTTCGCGGCGCCCGAGCCTGGCGACGACCCGATCTATGGCGAGCCCGACTTCGCCAGCGAGTTCTTCCAGACCGTGCGCGAGGAGATGAACGCGCTGGTCGACGACCCCGGCTATGCCGCGCTGATCGGCACCTTCGGCCCCTCGCTGCTCGACAAGACCGGCTCGCGCCCGGCGGCGCGGCAGACCGAAGGGGCGGGGCCGGCGCGCATCCGCCATCCCCGCGAATTGCGGGCCATCCCCAACAACGCCATCCTGCAGCAGCTCGGCTGGATGGCGAACAGCCTGCACGGCGTCGGCCATGCCGCGGCGCGGGCGCCCGAGACCTTCGGCGCGATGCGCGAGCAGTCCGACCGCTTCGACCGGGCCTATCGGCTCGCCGCCCATGCGATGGGCCATAGCGACCTCGACGTGCTGCGCGCCTATCTCGACTCGCTCGATCCCGGAAGCTGGTTCGACCGGGCGCGGCGCACGGTGCGGGAGGGCCGGCGCGAGGAATTGCTCGCCGTGGCCGAGGCGCTGTCCCGGCTGGAGCTCGCCCCGGCGCTGCGACGGCTGTTCTGGCGTCTTTCCGCCGATGCGCTGAAGCTGCGGGCCACCGCCGACGACGTGCCGCGCATGCCGGTGAGGCTGGCGGCGCTGCATGCGCTGCGCCTCGCCGCCATGCACCGGATCTGGCTGAAGGCGGCGCATGTCCCGGATTTCCGGCCCCATGCCGGGCTGACCCGCGAGGCGTTGTTCGAGCGCCTGCTCAGGCTCGATCTGCCGGCTTCGCTGGCGCTTCTGGCCGAGATCTTCCCGCGCGATCCCGACCCGACCATCGGGCTCGATTTCGGCGAGCCGCCAGGCCCGCGCGAAGGCGGAACCTACGAGGCGCTGCACCGCGACGTGCTGACGCCGATGGCCGAGCTGTTCGGGCTGATCCGCGAAATCTCCGGCGCGATCCAGCACGAGATCGGGGCGTTCGGGTAGTTCCGGACGCTGATTCCGCAGGTCATCCCGGGCGACCGAAGGGAGGCCGGGATCCATGCCCGAACGTTTCCGACAAAGGTTCGGGCATGGATCCCGGATCGGCGCCGCCAAAGGCGGCTTGTCCGGGATGACCCGCGCAAAAGCCGAGGCTGCAAGCGTTGCAACACGCGCCAATGCCACTACCTTGACCGGCCAGGAAACGCCGACCGGGAGACGCGCCTGACATGGCCGCCACCACCTTCGATGCCGCCGCCGCACGGATTACCGTCTTTCGCGCGCTGCTCCAGGCCGTCGCCCAGCACGGCCGGAGCCGCGTCGCGCTGGAGGACCCGGAACGGCAGCCGATCACCTATGGCCGGCTGGTGCTCGGCGCGCTGGTGCTCGGGCGCAAGCTCGCGGCGCTGACGGGTGAGCGCGAGCATGTCGGCGTGCTTTTGCCGAACATGCAGGGCATGGCGGTGACGCTGTTCGCGCTCCTCGCCTATGGCCGGGTGCCGGCGATGCTGAACTTCACCGCCGGCGTCAGGAACCTGCGGGCGGCGGGCGAGCTGGCGCAGCTCAGGACCATCGTCACCTCGCGCCGCTTCGTCGAGAAGGGCGAGCTCGACGCGGAGATCGCGGCGCTCGGCGAGGGCCGGCGGGTGATCTATCTGGAGGATGTCCGCAAGCAGGTGACGAGCCTCGACAAGGCCTGGGGGGCGCTGCAGAGCCTCGCGCCGGGGCTGGTGCACCGGCGCTACGAGGCAAAGCCGGACGATCCGGCCGTGATTCTCTTCACCTCAGGGACCGAGGGTACGCCGAAAGGCGTGGTGCTGAGCCATGCCAATCTCGTCTCCAATGCGCGGCAGGTCTTCGCCCATGCCGGCGGGGCGATCTCGGAACGGGACATCTTCATGAACCCGCTGCCGGCCTTCCACTCCTTCGGGCTGACGGCCGGGATGCTGGTGCCGCTGCTGCACGGCATGAAGGTGGTGCTCTATCCGAGCCCGCTGCACTACAAGCAGGTGCCCCGGCTGATCCGCGACATGAAGGCGACCTTCCTGCTCGCGACCGACACCTTCCTTCAGGGCTATGCCCGGGCCTCCGACAAGGACGATCTGAGCAGCGTGCGCTTCGTCGTCGCCGGCGCCGAGCGGGTCAAGGCGGAGACGAAGCGGATGTGGGAGCCCTACGGCACCACCATCCTCGAGGGCTATGGCTGCACGGAATGCTCGCCGGTGATCGCGGTCAACACGCCGCAGGCGATGCGCGAGGGCACGGTCGGCAAGCTCCTGCCGGGGCTGGAGGCGGTGCTCGATCCGGTCGAGGGGATTCCCGAGGGCGGGCGGCTGCGGCTGCGCGGGCCGAACGTCATGGCGGGCTATCTCGACGCGGCCCAGCCGGGCCGGATCGTGCCGCCGGAGGGCGGCTGGCACGACACCGGCGACATCGTCACGCTCGATGACGGCTTCGTCGCGATTCGCGGGCGGGCCAAGCGCTTCGCCAAGCTCGGCGGCGAGATGATCTCGCTGGCGGCGGTCGAGACGATGGTCGCGAAACTCTGGCCGGACCAGAATCACGTCGTCGTCGGCCTGCCCGATCCGCGCAAGGGCGAGCAGCTCATCCTGGTGACGGAGAAGCCGGACGCCGACCGCGCGGCGCTGCTGGAAGGCGCGAAGGCGCAGGGTTTTCCCGAGCTCTGGGTGCCGCGCGCGATCCTGGTGACGCAGGCCATTCCCGTGCTCGGCAACGGCAAGATCGACTATGGCGCGACGCGGGAGCTGGCGGCCTCGCGCCGCTCGCTGCTTTAGGCACTGTTCAGCCACAATTGTAATTATGTTGCATCGCATGATGATCCCGGCCTCCATCCTCGCCACGCTGCGCGTCGCCACGCTCGCTCCCGTCCTGTCGCTGGCCGGGCCGGCCGATCTGGCGGCGCAGTCGCCCGGCGCGGTCTATGTCCGGCGCGACGAATGCGTCACGGCAGGCCGGCTCTCGGCCGATCAGTGCGAATTCGCCTATCGCAACGCGCGGGCGGAATTCCTGCAGAAGGCGCCGCGCTACGCCTCGCGCGCGGCCTGCGAGCGCAACCACAAGCGCTGCGGCGCCCAGATGATCGCGACGGGCGGCTGGGAATCCTTCGGCAAGGGCGGCGCGACCTATGTGCCGCGCTTCGTCGGCATCAGGGTGACGGGCGAAGGAACGGCGGCGCGCGCGCTGCCGGTGATCGAGGGCCGCATGGCCGTCGCCTTCGCCGGCCGGCCCGTCTCGGAGTTGCAGGACAAGGTCGCCGGCCAGCAGGGCGTGGTCGGTTTCGTCAGCAATGTCGGGCGCGCCGCGCACCGGCATGCCGGCTCGTCCTCCGGCGCCGGCGCCGCCCGCAGCGGCGACCGCGACGACACGGTGGCAGTACCGATGAAGAAGGAATCGATCGGCGCCGATGTGCCGCCCGGGCTCTATGTCGATCCCGACGGGGTCGAATGGTACAAGCCGGCGCGCAAGCACTGAGGGCGGTGCGCCGGTGGTGCGGACGGCGGGGATCGAACCCGCAAAGCATTGAAATGCCGAGGGGTTTTAAGCCCCTTGCGTCTACCAGTTTCGCCACGTCCGCAAGCCTAGGTCACATCAGTTGTGTCCCTAGGGTCCCACAAGTGGCACCAGTAGACACGCAACAGACTAGGCTGCTTGTGGTGTTTCCAATGTCCTTCTTGGCCGGCTTGGGGTCTTCGGTCTCAGTCGTGGGACCCTTACGGCACGGATAAGCGTCTCCCTTGGCCAGGGATTGGAGGACGATATCGTCCCAGTCCTTCGCCTCTCGCTCTGTCTTGAAAGTCTCCCGGTAGCGGATGCCGTTCAGCTTCCGGTCCCATTGCCAGCTTGAGCCGCGCTTTCTGATTGCCATGGCGTCATCCTAAGATCGTTTCGAGGGTGTTCACGAGGTTCTGACCCTTAGGGGTCAGCCACGCGATGTTGTTCCGGGCGTCCGCAGGATCGCGGCCATATTCAACGAGGCCGTATTTCTCTGCGAGGGCTGCGACGTTCCGATTGATGCTCGATTTGCCCTGACCGAGTTGCTTGTTCAGGTCCGCGAGGGTGGCCCTAGGCTGCCGAGCGATAAGCAGGAACAGCGCAATTTGCTGGGCTGGCATCTCGGCGTTCAGGTTCCTGAACTCCTTCACCAGAAGAAGACCCTTCGTGAGGGCTGTCAGGCTCATAGTCTCCGTCCTTTCGGCTGAATGAGGCCCGTAGCTTCCAGACGAAGACTTCGGTGCCCCATTGGTCCGCTATCACGGTGTAGGTGGAAGGCGCCAGACCCACGCCGGCAACGCGCAGGTGATGGCGAACGCGCTCCGTGAGGAGTTCGTGAGGATGTACAGCGAGCGGGACGTCTTGGCGAAGTTCAGGGATGACCTGCTCCAGCAGCTCCCGCTGGGCAGTAATCTCCCCGAGCTACCCCCGAAGGGCTCCTTGGACCTGTCCCAGGTTCTGGAGAGCCCGTTTTTCTTCGCCTGAACCTATGCACAAGTGAATATAAACAACGCCATAGCGAGGGGCGAGTTCGATTGCCCCTCACACTAGCAAATCCAAGGCGCCCTCTGCGCCGCTCGACAACCGAGACCCCCAACATGCCCCGTAAACACACCCCCGACCGGCGCGAAGCGTCGGCGTTCGCTACCGCTTTGCTCATCTGGTCGATGGGCCGGCGCATCCCCGCTGACCTCGCCGCGAAGCTCATGGCCGACCGGCCGGGTCTGGAGCAGCACACGCATAGTTAGCCAAAAGTTACCTGTGCACAGCCCCGGTTGAGTCAAATTGACTCATGGCCGGGAGCCGCGCCGGCCTCTAAAGGCCCCGAAACACACCAAAAACGACCCGAAATAGCGAAACCTAGGGGCTGCTGCGCGGCCCCGATGGTCGCAGCTTAGTGCGCTGCCTGACGAGCTATCCGCAATACATAGGATCATTGTCCTATTGCTCTTCACGATGGGAATTTGTTCGCGTAATGTTCACTTGGGCTGACGAGCAGGCGCAGCCCGACGCACCGCCCATGCGACCTTACCTGCGAATTTGGGACAACACCGGAAAATGCGGTCTTACTATGTGAATGTGCCCTATGTGGGCGAAGTGAACGTCGAATGGAAGGGCGTTACGCGAGGTCGAGGCGGGCGGTTCTTTGACGCCTCGCTGGAAAACTGCTTGGAGCTGTGGGCCGGGCCGCTTCACGTCGAGGCTGCGGCTCCGCGCAAGCGCTTTCCCCTCATCGTTGTGGTGCTCGCGGTCGTTGCCGCTCTGGCCATGCCGTCGCCTTTGTCAGCCACGTCTGACGATGACGACCCGCACCTCTTTCAGGCGGCAACATCCCTGCATTAAATTCAGCCCTTGCAATCAACTCACTTGTGAGTAGTTTTGGGGGCGTGCAACAGGAGCCCCCTATGTCGTTCGGTCGAGACATCCAGACGCTGACGAACGTTATCAAGATACTGCGCCGGGAAGTCGACGAGCATTTCCCGGTCCAGATGGTCCATGTGATACTCGCGGTCGCCCAGCGGCCCGGCATCACGACGGCCGAGCTAGTGAAGGAGACGGACCTGTCGCAGCCGGCTGTGTCCCGTCTCCTGACCTCCCTGGGCAAGGAGCATTACACCCGCAAGAAGGCCGGCTATAACATCGTTGACACCGTCGATGACCCGGAGGACTCCCGCCGCAAGATTTCCTTTCTGACGAAGAAGGGACGGGACCTCATGGGGCAGCTTATCGGCGTCCTTCACGGCACTACTCAGGTCGACTTCGAGAGCCCCGTGGCACGGGCTCATGTGGCCTCCATCGTGAAGGCCCGCTCGGGGGTCTAATGGTGCGCGCTGCGGGACTCGAACCCGCACGCCCGAGGGCCTCGGATTTTAAGTCCGGTCTGGCTACCAATTTCAGCAAGCGCGCGCGGCACTACACCTGCCCGCCGCGTTTGCGCGAGTCAACCTATGCAGGTGTGGAAGGAATGCAGATATGCCCATAACCCTCAGGGGCTCGTCCTGGCAGGCCCAGGTGAACCACAAGATGCAGCGCTATCGGCGCAACTTCCCGACCAAGGACGAGGCCCGCGCTTGGGAGGCCGAGAGCAAGGCCCGTCTGCTGCGCGGGGAAGCCCCGGATATACGGCGCTGTCCCTCGACACCGGAATGCGGCAGGGCGAGGTGCTATCCATCCTGTTCGAGGACTGCCTGACCAACAAGGCCACCGTATGGGGCAAGCTGGCAAAGAGCGGGCGAAGCCGTACAGTGCCCCTCACGGCCCGCGCGCAGGGTATCATAGCTCGGCGCTTCAAGGCCGCTGGCGGGGACTCTGAGGCCCGGCGCAAGGCCGTCTTTGACGGTCTCAACCGCTGGAGCGTGGCCCACTACTGGGACCGGCTCTCCTCGACGATGAAGCTTCAGGACGACCGCGACTTCGTCCCCCATATCCTGCGTCACGAGTTCTGCTCGCGGCTGGCCGACCGGGGACTAAACGCGGCGGTCATCAAGGAGCTGGCGGGCCACTCCTCGCTGGTTGTCACGCAGCGCTATATCCGGGTCGGGGCTCAAGCGCTGGTCGACGCTATCGCCTCGCTGGAGAAGAGCGAGGCGCCACAAAACGCCGCGTGGCAAGCCGAGCGTGGCGAACATTCTGAATTAAATGCATAAGTGAATAGATGGCGATTACTCGCCAAGCCCTACTACAGCGGCGGTTCGAGAGATAAAGAGTGCTTCCTATGCCTTAGTGCATAGATAAGGGTGTGCCTTTTAAGTCTCTTGCGTCTACCAGTTTCGCCACGTCCGCGCGGTTCGAGCGGTAGCGGGCCGGACGGCGCGATGCAAGCGCCGGGGCCGCCCGATCGCGGCCGGCTCGTGCAGAGGCTTCAGCGCCTCCGGAAGATCAGGCTGAGATTGTTCGCCGGCATCTCGACGATCCCGGGAGCGGCGAAGCCGCTGGCCTGCGCCAGCGCCGTGACCGCCCCGAGATCGCGCAGCCCCCATTCAGGGTCGCGGCCGCGCAGGCTTTCGTCGAAGGCGGCGTTGCCGGGCTCGAGCGGCCGGCCCGGCCGGCGGAACGGGCCGTAGAGATAGAGCGGGGCGTCGCTCGCCAGCCCCGCGCCCGCCTTCGCGAAAAGCCCTTCGGCCGCGCTCCAGGGCGCGATATGGAGCATGTTGATGCAGAGGATCGCCGCCGGCGCCAGCGCGGGCCAGGCGGCGCCGCCGGCATCGAGATCGAGCGGCGGGCGGATGTTGCCGAGCCCGCTTTCGGCGACCCAGGCCGCGATGCTGGCGCGCGCCTCCGGGCTCGGGTCGCTCGGCTGGAAGGTCAGGGCCGGCAGCGCCTGCGCGAAATGCAGCACATGCTCGCCCGAACCGCTGGCGATCTCGAGGACGAGGCCCTGGGCGGGGAGGGCCTCGCGCAGCACGGCGAGGATGGCGTCGCGGTTGCGCTGCGCCGAGGGCGCATGCAGCTTCGCCTCGCCCCGCAGGCGGGCGATTTCGGCGGGATTCCAGAAGCTCGGCTTGGCGGTCGTCACGGGCGGCCTCGCAAATCTTGGTTCTCCCCCATCGCTTTGGGGGCACGATACGCTATAAGGGGGCCGGAAGCGGGCCGCCAGATGTCGCGGCTTTGCAGTCAGCAGGCTGGTTTTGTTAACCGAAATCCTGATCGTCGTGGTGCTGACCGTGGTCAACGGTCTGCTCTCCATGTCGGAACTCGCCGTCGTCTCATCGAGGCCGGCTCGGCTCAAGGTTCTCAGCGATCAGGGCAACAAGGGCGCGGCGACCGCCATGCGCCTCGCCGACGATCCCGGCCGCTTCCTCTCCACCGTCCAAATCGGCATCACGCTCGTCGGCGTGCTGTCGGGCGCCTTCTCCGGCGCCACGCTCGGCACGCGCCTGTCGGCCTGGCTCGGCACGCACGGCTTCTCGCCATCGGCGGCCGACACGCTCGGCGTCGGCCTCGTGGTCGTCGCCATCACCTATCTGTCGCTGATCCTCGGCGAGCTCGTGCCGAAGCAGATCGCCCTGCGCGACCCCGAGCGCGTCGCCGCCCGGGTGGCGCCGGCGATGGCGCTGCTGTCGCGGATCGGCGCGCCGCTGGTCTTCCTGCTCGACGTCTCCGGCAAGGCGGTGCTCGCCCTGCTCGGCCAGAAGGGCGAATCCGAGGAGAAGGTCACCGAGGAGGAGGTCCGCACCATCATCGCCGAGGCCGAGACGGCCGGCGTGCTGGAGCGCGACGAACGCCAGATGATCGCCGGCGTCATGCGCCTGGCCGACCGCTCGGCCCGCGCCCTGATGACGCCGCGCCGCGACGTCGAGGCCATCGACCTCTCCGACGATCTCGACGATATCCGCGCTCAGATCCGCGCGACCCGCCGCTCGCGCCTGCCGGTGCAGGACGGCGAGTCGGATGCGATCGTCGGCGTCGTCGTGGTCAAGGACCTGATCGACTTCCTGTCGCAGGGCGGGACGACGATGGAGGAGCTGCGCAAGCATGTGCAGGAGACGCCGATCGTGATGGACACGGCGGATTCGCTGCATGTGCTGCGCGAGATCCGCGCCAGCCGCGTGCATATGGCGCTGGTCTTCGACGAATACGGCCATTTCGAGGGCATCATCACGCCCGGCGACGTGCTGGAGGCGATCATCGGCGCCTTCCAGGAGGAGGAGGAGGATGAGCCCGCCGTGGTGCCCCGTCCGGACGGCTCCTATCTGATCGCCGGCTGGATGCAGGCCGACGAGTTCTCCTCGGAATTCGGCATCCCGATGCCGCGCGACGCCGATTTCCAGACCGTCGCGGGCTTCATCCTGGCCGAGATGAACCATCTGCCCAATGTCGGCGAGACCTTCGACAAAGATGGCTGGCGCTTCGAGGTGGTCGATCTCGACGGCCGGCGGATCGACAAGATCCTGCTCAGCCCGCTCGCCTGAGCCTGGTTACGAGCCGTTTCGCGGCGGCTCGCCGGGCTCGATGATGCGGTATTCGGCGTCGATGATCTCGATCCGGTCCGCCGCGGGGCGCTGGCCGGCGAAGGGGTCTGCCGGGCGGTCGAAGCCGGCGGCCCGGAGCTTGGCCTTGAGCCGCCAGACGGCGATGGCGCCGGCGACCGCGACGATCGGAATCAGGATGAGGGCGAGGCTCGCGGCCACCAGGAACAGCGTCACGCCGACGACGAAGCTCGCCGCCATGACGAGCCAGGTCACCCAGCGCGGCGCCGTGCCGGCGCGTCCGGTGAGCCGATCTTGCAGATTGACGCGGATCATGTCGTTTTCATTCCTTCCCGCGCCCAGAGATAGGAAGGAATTGCGGCGCTGGCGAGATGCCGGCTTGCGACTCTTGGTCCTCAGGCGGCGTCGCGCCAGTCGTAGAGCCAGTCATAGCGGCTGCGCATCCCCTCCGGCCCCAGGCGCCTGAGCACGAGGTCGCGCCCGACGCTCCAGGGCCAGCCGAGATGGAAGTTGCGGCCGTTCTCGCGGCTCGCCGCCTGCACGCGGGCGGCGCGCCGGGCACGGGCGGCGGCATAGGCCGCCATGGCGGCGGGCACGCCGGCCGCGCCCTCCCGCGCCAGATGCTCGGCCAGCAGGCGCGCCAGTACCGCGGCATCCTCGATGGCGAGCGAGGCGCCCTGCGCCAGGAAGGGCAGGACCGGATGGGCGGCGTCGCCGAGCAGCGCGATCCGTCCCTGCGCCATGGCGGCCGGCTTGCGGTCGAACAGCGACCAGACCTGCCAGCCGGGCGCCGCGCAGGCGAGCCGGCGCAGCGCCGGGGAGCCGGCGGCGAGATGCGCAGCCAGCACGGCCCCGTCGCCCTCGCGGCTCCAGCCCTCGCGCGCTTCCGGCGCCTGGCGCAGGACGACCAGATTGACCTGCCGCCCGCTCGACACGGGATAGTGGACCGCATGGCGCCGGGGGCCGAGATGCAGGGTCACGCGCGGTTTCTCGCCGGCGGGGTTCTTGACGGCGGCGGCCGGAACCATGGTGCGCCAGGCCTCGTAGCCGGTGAATTCCGGCGCGGTCGCGTCACCCGTCAGGCTGCGCACGCGCGACCACAGCCCGTCGGCGCCGATCAGGCCGAGGCCGCGCAGGCTTTCGCCGCCGTTCTGGCCGGCGAGCGTTGCGGTGACGCCGGCCTCGTCCTGCCGGATCTCCTCGACGCCGCGCCCGACGATGAAGCGGATGTTCGGCATCGCCCGGGCGGCGTCGAGCAGGATGGTGTGCAGGTCGATGCGGCTGAGCAGGCGGAAGGGCGTCGGCGACGGCGCCGGATCGGCCGGCATCTCGACGATCGGCCGGCCGTCGCGCCAGCGCCGCACGATCAGCCCATGCGAGGAGACGCCGACGCGCTTCAGCGGCAAGGCGAGGTCGAGCGCCTCGAGCACCCGGCCGGAATTCGGGCCGATCTGCAGGCCCGCACCGGTCTCGCCGAAGCCGGTGCGCTTCTCGATCACGGTCGCGGCGATGCCGCGCCGGGCCAGCGACAACGCGGCCGTCAGGCCGCCGATCCCGGCGCCGGCGATGAGGAGGTGAGGAGCGGTCACGGCGGAAGCCCTGGATGAATCGGCGAGCGCGGGATGGTCAGCGCAGATGCCCCTCAGAACCTGCGCGGCGGGGCGGCGGCCGGCGGGGCCGCCGGGGTCGGGCCGTGGAAGACCGGGCCCTGGCGTTCAGGCCGCCTTGGCCGCGTCGTGATACTCGCATTCCGGCGGGTTCGAGGCGCCGCCCTTGAGCGAGGCATCGTATTTGAACAGCGTCGAGCAATAGGGGCAGATGATCTCGGCATCCGAGCCCATGTCGAGGAAGACATGCGGATGGTCGAAGGGCGGCTTGGCGCCGATGCACATGAATTCGCGCGCGCCGATATGGATGACGGCGACGCCGGGGTCGTTCTGGAAATGCGGAATGCCGGTCGCGGCCATGGCTCTTCGCTCTTCAAAGCTGGAATTCGCGCGCAACCTATCCCGTCGCGAAGCGAGATTCCAGAGGCTGTCGGGCGCCGGCGCCGGAGCGATTTGTCTCAGCGACGTGTTCGAGAGGCCGGGGTTCCCTCACGGCCCGCGCAGGCAGGCCTGGGCCAGGCGGGTCATGCGGGCGCCTTCCTCGGAGGAGAGCGTGTCGGCCAGCGCCTTCTGCCAGAGATTCTCGCGCTTCAGCCCGTCGACGGTGCAGGCGCAGATCTCCCGGCAGGCCTGCCCGGACAGCGAGGGGCCGGCGCAACTGCGCTGGCACTCGGCCCGGAAGGCGCGCTCGTCGGGCGAGAGGGGCGCCACGACCTGCGTCGCCAGCATGATCAGCCCGATGAAGAGCGGCTGGTGGAGGAGATAGACGAGCAGGCTGTGGCGCCCGCCCCAGCAGATGATTCGCGCCGGCCCCGAGCGCGGGCGCCAGCCGGCCGCGGCCGTTCCCTCGAGGCGGGGCAAGGCGAGGCGGGCGAGCGCGATGCCGGCGAGCACGCAGCCGAACCAGGGGAAGACCGGCACGAAATCCGCCGTCTGGATCGGCGCATGCGAGAAGCCGAGCCAGACCGCCCAGGGCCGGTCGAGCAGCGGGCTCGCGACCAAGGCGGGCAGGGCGAAGGACGCCGCCGCCGCGAGCACGACGAGGACGACCGGCAGGCGCAGGAAGGGCAGGGCGAGCACGCTCGCGACCGCGACATGGTGCAGGATGCCGAAGAAGATGAAGTTCTCGCGCATCGCGAAGAAGGTGCCGATCGTCACCGCCGCGGCCGCCGCGACGACCATGGCGAGCCGCTTCAGGAAGGCCGCCCGGTTCAGGCCCCGGCGCGTCGCCAGCACGAGGCTGACGCCGACGATGGCGAGGAAGGAGCCGGCGATGCAGCGCGCGAACAGCCGCCAACCGGGCTCGAAGGCGATGTCGGTCTCGATCAGCCCGAAATTCGACAGGTCATAGGCGAAATGGAAGACGAACATCGCCAAGAGCGCGACGCCGCGGGCGAGGTCGACGAGCGCGATGCGGCCGCCCGTCGGCGCCGGGGCCGGAATCGGTGCGGAGGGAGCGGCTGCGGCGGGCTCGGTCATGGCTGTCGTTCATAAGCAAGCCGCGCCGGCGCGGCTACCCAAAGCCGCCCCGGCATGGCAGGGAGAGCGGCGACCATAGACGGATTTCGGCGGCGGGACCCATGCAGAGCTTTTCTTCCGACGGCGTGAGGATCGCCTATATCGACCTCGCGCCCACCGGCGAGACGCCGCGGCACCGGACCGTCGTCCTCGTCCACGGCTTCGCCTCGACCCACGCGATCAACTGGGTCAACACCCAGTGGACCAAATCGCTGACCCATGCCGGCTACCGCGTCGTCGCGCTCGACGACCGCGGCCATGGCGAGAGCGAGAAGCTCTACGATCCGGCCGCCTATTCCTCGCAGATCATGGCCGAGGATGTGCGCCGGCTGATGGACCATCTCGACATCCCGCGCGCAGCGGTGATGGGCTACTCGATGGGCGCGCGCATCTCGGCGCATCTGGCGCTGGCGCATCCGCAGCGGCTCGACGCGCTGCTGCTCGGCGGGCTCGGCATCCATCTGGTCGAGGGGGTGGGGCTGCCGATCGGCATCGCCGATGCCATGGAGGCGCCCTCGCTCGATGTCCTGACCGACCCGATGCAGCGGATGTTCCGGGCCTTCGCCGAGCAGACGAAGAGCGATCTCAGGGCGCTCGCCGCCTGCATCCGCGGCACCCGCCAGACGCTGACCGCCGAGCAGGTCGGCCGCATCTCGGTGCCGACCCTGGTCAGCGTCGGCACGAAGGACGATGTCTCCGGCTCCGGCCCGGAGCTGGCGAAGCTGATCCCCGGCGCGGAATCCTTCGCGATCGAGGGGCGGGACCACAATCTCGCGGTCGGCGACAAGAGCCACAAGCAGGCGGTTCTCGACTTTCTCGCGCGTTTGTGAGACTCTTCGGGCCGATCCGAGGCATTCTGGAAAAACCGGGCGACGCCAATGTGTTGTCGACATTCCCTGAAAAACTGAATCCGCCGCCTCGCTTTTCGATTCAACATCGTCCGGCTTGAGCCTTTGATGCCGCCCCCGGCTTGCGGCTAGGCTCTCCTCCTGTCGACGACCCTTTCCGGAGAACGAACATGCCGTCAGGGCGCTCCGTCGTGGAAGCTCGCGATCCCGCCACCGGCCTCGACCGGCTCGACCCCGTCTGGTCCCGCCTGCGCGCCGAGGCCGAGGCCGCCGTCGCCGCCGAGCCGGCGCTCGGCACGCTCATCGTCGCCTCGGTGCTCAACCAGCCGAGCTTCGAATGCGCGGTGGCGCATCGCGTCGCCGTCAGGCTCGGCCACCCGGCCGTGACCTCGGACCTGATCGAGCAGGCCTTCGCCGAGGCGATGGCCGAGGACGACAGCATCGGGCCCGGCATGCGCGCCGACGTCGTGGCCGTGCTCGACCGCGATCCCGCCTGCTACCGCATGCTCGAACCCGTGCTCTACTTCAAGGGCTTCCATGCGCTGCAATGCCACCGGCTGGCGCATTGGCTGTGGCGGCGGGACCGGCGCGATTTCGCGCTCTACCTGCAGTCGCGCGCCTCGGAGATCTTCCAGACCGACATCAACCCGGCGGCCCGGATCGGCAAGGGCATCTTCCTCGACCATGCGACCGGTCTCGTCGTCGGCGAGACCGCTGTGATCGAGGACGACGTCTCGATGCTGCACAGCGTCACGCTGGGCGGCACCGGCAAGCAGGGCGGCGACCGCCATCCCAAGATCCGCAAGGGCGTGCTGATCGGCGCGGGCGCGAAGATCCTCGGCAATATCGAGGTCGGCCAGTGCAGCCGCGTCGCCGCCGGCTCGGTCGTCCTGGCGCCGGTGCCGCGCAACAAGACCGTGGCGGGCGTGCCGGCCAAGGTCGTCGGCGAAGCCGGCTGCGCCGAGCCGTCGCGCTCGATGGACCAGATCCTCGAAGGCGATTGCGGCGCCTATATCTGAACGGCCGCGTCGGCCGAGGCCGCGAGCCATTCCATCACCTCGATCCGGCGCGCATGCGCGCCGGGAAGCGTCGCCGGCGTCAGGGTGAGCCTGTCCGCCGTCGGGACGGCCTGCCGGAAAGGCGCGGCCAGCCGGCCGGCCGACAGATAGGGCGCGACGAGGCTCATCCGCCCCATCAGCACGCCCGAGCCGGAGAGCGCGGCCTCCAGCGCCAGGCTGTAGAGCGAGAAGGCCGGGCCGCGAGCGAGATCGAGCTTCGCCTCCGGCGCCGCGGCGGCGAGCCAGCGTGCCCAGTCGCCGCGCCAGACCGCGTCGTGCAGCAGCGTCTCGCGCGCCAGATCGGCAGGCGCCGCCAGCCTCGCGGCCAGCGCGGGCGCGCAGACGGGCAGGATCGCGTCGGGGCCGACCTGGACCGCGGACGGCTCGGCGGCGGCCTCCCGGTAGAACAGCGACAGATCGTGGGAATCGCGAAGCGGGTCGGGCGGCTCTTCCATGGCCGAGACGGAGATCTGCAATTCCGGGAAGGCCTGCTGCAATCTGCCGAGCCGCGGCGAAAGCCAGAGCTGGGCGATGCAAGGCAAGGCCGCGATGGCGAGCGGCCGGTGCGGCTCGGCATCGCGCAGGGTCTGCACGGCCTGGCCGAGCAGCTCGAAGCCGCGCGTCAGCTTCGGCAGCGCCTCGCGCGCGGCGTCGGTGAGGGCCACGCCTTGCGGCATCCGCCTGAAGAGCGGGAAGCCCAGCGTCGCCTCGAGCTGCCGGATATGCTGGGTCACGGCGCCGGCCGTGACGCCGAGCTCCGCGGCCGCCTTGGCGAAGCTCTGCAGACGCGCCGCGGCCTCGAAGGCGCGCAGCGCATTGAGCGGCGGCAGGCGCGGGCGCGGCGGCTTGACGGGCAAGGCGAGGCTCCGGGTCGAAGGCTGAGATTTCCTCAGGCTCCCGCGCAGCAATACTCATTTGCGCGGCGCCTGGCAAACCGCTGTTATGGCGCGAGGAATTGGGCGCAGGCTTGCGAGGGGAAGCGATGACGGCACTGGGACGGCGCGATTGGGTGCCGCAGGCGAGCGAGGACTATGTCCAGCGGATCGCCGGCGAGACGGCCGGCCGGCCGCTCGACGCCATCGCCGACAGGATCGCGGCGCTGACCGCCGAGAACCGCGCCATCCACGAGCGCGACTGCGTCAACCTCAACCCCGCCACCAATGTCATGAACCCCAAGGCCGAGGCGCTGCTCTCGGCCGGGATCGGGGCGCGGCCCTCGCTCGGCTATCCCGGCGACAAATACGAGATGGGGCTGGAGGCGATCGAGCAGATCGAGGTGATCGCCGCAGAGCTGGCGGCCGAGGTGTTCGGCGCGAAATACGCGGAGATCCGCGTGCCATCGGGCGCCATCGCCAATCTCTATGCCTTCATGGTCGCGGCGAAGGCCGGCGACTGCATCATCGCGCCGCCGGCGGAGATCGGCGGGCATGTCACCCATCACGGCGCCGGCGCAGCCGGGCTTTACGGCATCGTCACTTATCCGGCACCGATCGACCCGGTGAACTACACGGTCGATGTTGAGAAGCTCAGGGTCGATGCTCTGCGTCTGCGGCCGAAGCTGATCTCCATCGGCGGCAGCCTCAACCTGTTTCCGCATCCGATCCGCGAGATCCGGGCCGTCGCCGACGAAATCGGGGCGCTGGTGCTGTTCGATGCGGCGCATATGTCCGGCATGATCGCCGGCCGGGGTTGGCAGCAGCCGCTGGAGGAGGGCGCCCATCTGATGACGATGAGCACCTATAAGAGCCTCGGCGGCCCGCCCTCCGGGCTGATCCTGACCAACGACGCCGGGATCGCGAAAAAGCTCGACGCCATCGCCTATCCCGGGCTGACGGCCAATTTCGACGCGGCGAAATCGGCGGCGCTCGCCGTCTCGCTGCTCGACTGGAAGGCCCATGGCCGCGCCTATGCGCAGGAGATGGCGAAGACGGCGAAGGCGCTGGCGGAAGCCTTGTCCGAGCGGCAGGTGCCGGTCTTCGCCCGCGACCGCGGCATGACCATCTCGCACCAGTTCGCCGTCGAGGCGGCGCCCTATGGCGGCGGGCAGGCGGCGGCGAGGAAGCTGCGCGCCGTCAACATCCTGTCCTGCGGCATTGGCCTGCCCCTGCCGGCCGTGGAGGGCGACGTGAACGGGTTGAGGCTCGGCACGCCCGAGATCGTGCGCTTCGGCATGACGGCGGCCGACATGCCGGAGCTCGCCGGCTATATCGCCGAGGGGCTGAACGGCTCGCGCCCGGCCGAGGCGCTGGCGAAGGACGTGACCGCCTTCCGCAGCCGGTTTCGCGAACTGCATTTCATGCGCTGAGCCGCGAAGGCAGGCGGCTCGCTCAGCCCGGCAGGTCGGCCGCGTCGATCCAGAAAACCTCGCCCTCGCTCTCCTCGGTGTCGAGCCAGGTGAAGGGCAGGTCGTATGCGGCTTCGAGCGCCGCGCGCCCGGTGCCGACCTCGCAGATCAGCGCGCCGCCGGGATTCAGGTGGCTGCGCGCCTCGGCCAGGATGCGGCGCGCGATGTCGAGCCCGTCGGCGCCGGCGATATGCGCCATCTGCGGCTCGCTGCCATATTCGGGCGGGAAGGCCGCGACCTCTTCCGCCGTGACATAGGGCGGGTTGGCGATGACGAGGTCGTAGCGCTGCCCGTTCACTGGCGCGAACAGGTCGCCCTCGAACAGGTGGACGCGATCCTCGAGGCCGTAGTCGGCGACATTGAGGCGGGCGACCTCGAGCGCCGCCGGCGACAGCTCGACGGCGTCGACCTCGGCGTTCGGGAAGCGCCCCGCGGCGATGATGGCGAGGCAGGCCGAGCCGGTGCAGAGGTCGAGCACGCGGCCGATCGCCTCCGGCTCCGGCACCAGCCCGAGCCCGTCGGATTCGAGCACGCCGCGCATCAGGATCTCGCCGATATAGGAGCGCGGGACGATGACGCGCTCGTCGACGCGGAAGCCGAGGCCGTGGATATAGGCGCGCCCGACCAGATAGGCGGCGGGCTTGCGCGTGGTGATGCGCCTGTCGATGAGGTCGAGCAGGCCGACGCGCTCCTTGCGGGTCAGCCGGGCCTCCAGCCAGGGATTGACGTCGTCGACCGGCAGCTTCAACGCCTCCAGCAACAGGAAGGCGGCCTCGTCGAGCGCGTTGGTGGTGCCGTGGCCGAAGCTCAGCCCGGCCGCGTTGAAGCGCGACACGGCGAAGCGCAGCAGGTCGCGCAGCGTGAGGAGATCGTCGAGGGCGGTCATGGCGTCCGGGCGGTTGGGGGCGTTCAGCCTCTTACAGGGCCATGGGCGACCACGCCAAGCGGTTCCCGCATCAGGAATCGCCCGGCGGCGCGAAGAAGCAGAGAAGGTCGCCGGCATCGTCGATGCACAGATGCCAGCGGCCATCCGGCGAGGGCTTCGCCTTGTCATACGGGATTTCGAGGACCAGGGGCGCGCGGCGCTCGCGCGACCACATCGGATGCTGGCCCGGGGCGATCGTCACGGTGAAGCCGCCATGGCCTTCCCGCACGGTCTCGGCCTCGATCGGGGCGCAGTCGGAATCGAAGCAGCAGTAGAACGGATACTCCCAGCCGCCCGGCGCTTCATGGCCATGGCCGGGCCTGCCTCCCGCTGCCAGGAACAGCACCATGGCGAATGAAGCGATCAAGCGCATCGGCCAGCCCTCACCGGAAGCCTGCGCGCCGAAGGCGGCGAATGCGTGGCGCCTGCGCGGGAGGGGCGGCGTGCCTTGAGAGCCTAACCTCGCCCTTGCGACCCGCGCCTGGTCTTGCTTCTCCCCGTTCCCGCGGACGACCATCTGGAGGCGTGCCGCAGGATGAGGGCTCGAGGGGCTTCCGGTCGGAGAGTCATGGGCGCAGCACGGCAGGCCGGGTCGGGCGCGGCGCCGGCGGGATTATCCCTGTGCCCTCTCGACATAGCGCGCGAGCATCTCGACCTTCATGTCCTCTTCGCCGACGGCGCGGGTGCCGCCGAGCCAGACCGATTGCACCGCACCGGCCGCGTCGCGCACCAGCCGCGCCGCTTCGCCCGGGCTGTTGAAGCCGGAGGCGCGGGTGATGCGGCCATGGTCGGGGCCGTCGAGCGTGATCTCGGCGGCATCGAGGAAGGGCGTCAGCAGGGCCGGGTTGGCGACCAGGACGCGGTCAGAGACCGGCACCAGATCGCCTGCACCCCAAAGGGTCCAGCCGCGCCGGCTCCAGTCTTTCGTTTCGGGCGGGGGAGCGCCGCGTTCGGAAAAGGTCCTGAGGATATGGGCGACGCCGTCCAGCCAGGGATGGGCGAGCCCGTCGATGGCGTTGGTCAGCACCGAGACCGTCAGGTCGTGCACCGGGAAGACGGCGGTGCGGGTGATGAAGCCCTGGAAGCCGCCGGAATGGCCGAACCAGCGCCAGTCGCCTTCGCCGCCATGGATGGTGCCGTAGCCGTAATGCCGGCCAAGGCTCGCCTCGTCGTCCGGCCAGAGGCGGCGGCTCATCTCGCGGCGGCTGAGCGGCGACAGGATCGAGCGCCCGGCGCCCGGCGAGAGCTGGGCGAAATAGCGCGCCACATCGGCGGCGGTGGCGACGAAGCCGGCGGCGGAGACCATCGCCCTGCCCGGATTGTCGCCGGGGATGACGACGCGGTAGCCCAGCGGCTGCGGGCCGCTATGGCCCTTCGCCATCGGCCGCTCGCCCCAGAGCCCGATATCCGCCTTGGTCTCGGTCAGGCCGGCCTTCGCGACGACCTCATCGGTGATCCATTCGCTGTAGCTCAGCCCCGTCACCGCCTCGATGGCGAGGCCGAGCAGGGCGAAGCCGTGATTGGAGTATTTGAAGCGCTGCGCCGCGGGAAACACGGGCGGCGCGGCGAGGTCGGCGAGGAGCTCGGCCTTGTCGCAATAGGGCTTGCGGTCGAGGAACTGGCCGGCATCCGGCCCGTCGCGGGTGAGGCCGGCGCTGTTGGACAGCACCTGCCCGATCGTGGCGGCGGCGATCTCGGGATGCAGCCCGTCGATCAGCGCGCCGACCGTGTCGTCGAGACGCAGGCGCCCCTCCTCGACGAGCCGGAAGATGCCGGCGGAGGTGAAGCTCTTGGAATGGGAGGCGATGCGGAAGCCGTGGCGCGGCGTCAGCGCCTCGCCGGTCGCGAGATCGGCGCTGCCGAAGGCGGTTTCGAGCAGGATCTCGCCGCCGCTCGCGACGGCGAGGGCCACGCCCGGCTGGTCGTGCTGGCGGCGCTGGAAGTCGAGCCAGCTCGCGGCATAGTCGAGGGCAGCGGGAAGCCAGGGCGTCATGGGCGGGATCCGTCCTCAGGGTGGGCGAGGCGCATGCTACGGATCGCGCTGCCCGGCGCAAGCCGGGTCCCGGCAGGGCGGCCGGGCCGCTTTCGCTTGCCCTGTGCGGCCGGGCGTGGCATCGCTCCCGCCCGACCGAAAGGGATACAGATCGTGGACAAGACAGAACTCGCCAAGCTGCAGGACTATCTGCGCCGGACCTTCAGCAACACCAACATCACCGTGCGGGCGCGGATGAAGAAGACCGATTCCGCCGAGGTCTACCTGGGCGAGGAGTATATCGGCATCATCCATGTCGACGACGAGGACGGCGACCGCTCCTTCAACTTCACCATGGCGATCCTCGACGTCGACCTCGAGGGCTGAGGCGCGTTCCGGCCCCTGCTCGCGGCGGGCCGGCCCTTCGCGCGGGGCCGCGGCGGCAAGGCGGCGCGTTCCGGCCCCGGGGCCCGGCGCTCAGCGGATCAGCCCGTCGAGCGTCCGGCGCACGCCGCCGAGCATCACCGCCCAATCGGCGATGATGGCGCGGGGAAAGCGGATGTTCACATCCATGCCGCGATGCCGGAAGGTGACGCGGCAGGGCTCATCGAGAAGGCTGCCCGTCTCGATCGGGCAGCGCGCGGCGAAGCCGCGCCCGTCCGGCACCGAGACGTAGAATTCGTCTCCCTCGAAGGGCGAGCCCTTGCGGAAGCCGCGGACGACGAGACCGCCGGGATTCGACCAGACCATCGGCGTCAGGAAACGGGCATAGGTGGCGAGCTGGCGGGCCGGCTCGTTGACCTTGTCGGGCGGGCTCAGCGTCACCAGCAGCCTGTAGCGGCTCTCCGGGCCGGCCGGCCCGAGATCGGGCCAGGAAAGGCGCAGGCGGGCCATGCCGACGAGCTGGCTGCGGTCGGCCTCGCCATCGTCGATCCCGGTCAGGTTCTTCGGGATCGCCAGCGCGACCGCGCCGACGCGGGCGGGCTGCAATTCGGTCGGAGCCGCCTCGCGCCGATGCGTCGCATAGAGCGCGGCGCCGGTACCGAGCGCACCGGCCAGCAGGATGGCGAGGGCCGCCTTCAGCACGGCGCCGTCGGCGCGCGGCAGGGGCGGCGCCGGCCGCTGCAGGCGCATGCGGACCATGGAGGTGAGCGCCGCGGCCTGGTGCCCCGGCAGGTGATGGTGAAGCGACGCAGACATGTCCGGTGTTCTCGGGACGGTTTCACGCCACTGAATCACCGGCGCCTTAACGCCGCGTAAACCATAAGGCGGCTCAGCCCGCCGTCTCGCGGATCTCGGGGGCGTTGCCGACGACGCGGTCGCGGCCGAGGCGCTTGGCCTGGTAGAGATGCGCGTCGGCATGGGCCAGGAGGTCGCGGATGGTCTGCGCGTCGCTGGGGAAGGTCGCGACGCCGATGCTGATGGTCGGCGCGGCGGCGAATTCGCGGGCGAGCGTGGCGTGCACCGCGACGCGCATGCGCTCGGCATAGGCGAGGGCGTCCGGATGCGCCATGTTCTCGCAGAGGACGACGAACTCCTCGCCGCCATAGCGGAAGATCCGGTCCTCGGCGCGGATCTCGAGGCGCAGGCACTCCACCACCCGGCGCAGCACCTCGTCGCCGATGATATGGCCGTAGCGGTCGTTGATGCTCTTGAAGTGGTCGACGTCGATGATCGCCAGGCTGATCGGCCTGCGCAGGAGAGCGGCGCGCGACAGCAGGGCCGGGCCGGCGGTCTCGAAGCGCTCGCGGGTGAGCGCGCCGGTGAGCGCGTCCTGGCCGCTCTTGCCGAGCAGCTCCTCGTATTTGTGCCGGTAGGTCAGCTTGTGGAAGACGTCGGCGAGGGGCTGCGGCGCGACCTCGGCCAGGTTGCGCTCGGCCAGCAGCAGATAGACGCCCATCAGCGCGCTGAAGACGACGGCCGCGCCCATCTTGGCGACCCATCCGCCGAACAGGGCGTCCCAGGGCGTGCCGCTGACGGCATGAAGCCCGACGAAGAAGCAGAGCTGGTCGAAGGACAGGATCACGGCCAGGCTCAGGCAGGCGCGCAGCACCGTCGCGTGCGGCAGCAGCCGGCGCAGCTTCTCGTAGAGCAGGATCAGCGCGATCGAATCGATGAAGAGCAGCGTCGTGCCCCAGATCATCAGCGCGCCCATCTGGTCGATCAGGACGAGGTCGGGATTGTAGCCGGGGAGCGCCACCGGCGCGCCGTAGAGGCGCAGCGTCATGACCAGGGCGACCATCAGGAAGTTGCCGACCAGCAGGCCGTAGATCGGCTGACGCACGGATTCGGCGTCCTCGCGGATGTAGAACAGCAGGATGATCGCGAGCTTGCCCGAGAACAGCACCGTCGAGCCGGGTGAGAGCAGGCCGAAAGGCAACTGGATGAAGAAGACCGCGGCCAGATAGGTCTCGAGGAAATGCATCACGCCCAGCGCGCACAGGAAGACGCCGAGGCCCATCACATGGCGCAGCCGGAACAGGAGGGCCATGACGCCGAAATAGATCAGCGCCTGGGCCAGGAGAAGGAGGATGCCTGCCATCGTCGAAGGTTCTGAACGATACCCCGTACTCTACGGCACCTTTCCGGCGGGAGGGTCAACGGTCGGGAGGGCGCCGCCCGCATTCGGCGCGGGACTGTGCCAAGGAAGGCACGCGCCAGGGGCAGCCCCCGGGCGCCGAAGCGTTAACCCTGTCCGTTTACTATTCGTTAAGGATCTTCTTCCCGCGACCGGGGGCATGCGCCAGTGTGGCGCGTCGCTTTCGAGGGGAGGCCGCGCGCCGTGACGATCGAACCCGCCGCCTTCGAGGCGCTGCAGTCGCTGCTGCTCGGTTTCGCCTTCGCCGGGCTCCTGGCGAGCGCCTTCGAGCTGTTCACGGCGCGGCGCGCCGATTTCAAGCTGCTCCAGGCCGGCGGGCTGGTCGCCGTCGCCAGCGTGCCGGTGGTGGTCTTCAGCGCGCCGTTCCTGATCCTGCGCAACACGGTGCGCGGCCGGCGGATCGAGGGCCGCCCCTTCATGTTCGTGATGCTGGCGAGCATGGTCGCGGCGGTCTGGAGCATGGCCTCGGGCCGCGTCGTGCTGGACCTGCTGCAGGTCCTCTCGGCTTGACGGCGGGGCCTGCCGGTCTGCAATCCTCGGCGGCAGACGTCAGGAGATGCCCATGCCCCTTTATTCGCTCGACGGCACCAGGCCGGAAACGCCCCCGGACGGGCAGTGGTGGCTCGCGCCGGACGCCCATGTGATCGGGCGCGTCAGGCTGGCGGCCGGCGTCGGGATCTGGTTCGGCGCGGTGCTGCGCGGCGACAATGAATGGATCGCGATCGGCGAGGACAGCAACATCCAGGAAGGCTGCGTGCTCCATACCGATATGGGCTTCCCGCTGACGGTGGGGCCGCGCTGCACCATCGGCCACCGTGCGATCCTGCATGGCTGCACGATCGGCGGGAACAGCCTGGTCGGCATGGGCGCGACGGTGCTCAACGGGGCGAGGATCGGCCGCAACAGCCTGGTCGGCGCCAATGCGCTGGTGACGGAGGGCAAGGAGTTCCCGGACAATTCGCTGATCGTCGGCGCGCCGGCGCGGGCGATCCGCACGCTCGACGACAAGGCCGCGGCCGGGATCACGGCTTCGGCCGAGGGCTATGCCAGGCGCTGGCGCCAGTTCGCCGCCGGCTTGCAGCGGCTGGGCTGAGGGCCGCTTCAAGAAGATCGGGCCGGCTCCCCTGTGCGGGGAGCCGACCCTGGCGAAACCCGATCCTTGGGGACGGGTGGGTGG
>UBNE01000039.1 GCA_900466745.1 Hyphomicrobiales bacterium
GGCGGCGGCTCGTCGGGCGGCGGCGGGGCTTCGGGAGACTGGTGATGGATGCCGCGGACAGGGAGGCGATCGCCGAAGCGGTGCGGCGCGCCGAGACCGGCACGGCCGGCGAGATCGTCGTCGTCATCGACCGGGCGGCATCGAGCTATCGCAACGTGCCGGTGGTGATGGCGCTGGCGCTGGCCCTGCTGGTGCCCTGGCCGTTCATCTCGCTCAGCGCGCTGAGCGCCCAGCGCATCTTCATGATCCAGCTCTTCTGTGCCGTCGTCCTGCTCGGGGCCCTGCTCTGGCGCGGGCGCGGCGGCCGTTTCGTGCCGGGCTTCGTCAAGCGGCGCCGGGCCCATGACGCGGCCCTGCGCGAGTTCACGGCGCGCGGGCTGACGCGGACCCGAGGGCGCACCGGCGTGCTGCTCTATGTCGCGCTGCAGGAGCGCTATGCGGAGATCCTGGTCGACACCGGCATCGACGGGCTGGTCGAGCAGAAGACCTGGAACGACATCATCGAGCCGCTGCTGGCGGCGGCGCGGGAGGACAGGCTGACGGTGGGGCTGATCGCGGCGGTCGACGCGGTCGGTGCCGTGCTGGCGCGGCATGTCCCGCCGGTGCCGGACGACGTCGACGAATTGTCGAACAAGGTGATCCTGCTCTGAGGCGACCCGCCCGCGCCGCTCAGGGCGTCGCCCTGCCGCGCGCGGCGCCGAGGATGGGGCCCGGCATCATCCCGTATTTCCCGGGCTGCTCGGCCTGGACGACGACCACATAGCCGTCCGCCTCGGGCGCCCGGGTGGCGCTGAGCGGGGCCGTGATGGTGGTTTCCTTGCCGTCCCAGTCGCCGACGCGGACCATGCCGCGCACCACATTGGCATAGGACAGGGTCTTGCCCTGGTTCTCGCCGCGCGTGACCGGCACGGAGGCGAGATGCGTCGTCGGCAGCACCCAGACGCCGGCGGGGTGCTGCGCCGCCTCGCCGGCAGGGGCAAGCCTGATCTCGAGATTGCCGTTCTCCTCCCGCAGGCCGACCCGCACCGGGAAGCCGCCCGGCGCGACGTGGCGGATCGTCTTCTCGACCTCGCTCTTGTCGGAACCGACCAGATGACCGGCGCCGTTGACGACGAGCTGCGGGGTGTAGACCTGCCCGTCGCCGCGGGCCTTGGCATAGAATTTCTGGCGCTTGGCGAAGGAATCCTTGCCGAGCGTGTCCTTCCAGCCGAGATAGTCCCAGTAGGTCACCGGCAGAGTCAGCGCGATCAGGTCGGGGTCCTTGGCGAGCTCGACCACTAGCGCGTCGGCCGGCGGGCAGGACGAGCAGCCCTGGCTGGTGAAGAGCTCGAGCAGCGCCCGCGGCTGCTTGCCGGGCGTCTGGGCATGACCGGCGGCGACCCCGAACGACAGGGCCGCGATCGTCACAGCGAGGAGGCGCTTGCCGGGGACCATCATCGAACTCTGCGGAGAACTCCTTTTAGCGAGGTTACCAAACCCCCCCTTGCCGGCATTTGGAAATCACGTTGCCTTGAAAACAGGCGCCGTCGCGCGGCCGTGATCGGATTTCGCCAGCGCGGCCGCCGATATCATCTTCGGCCGCCAGCGCCGGTGCATCCAGAGCCATTGCTCGGGATATTCACGCACCCAGCCCTCGACGACCGCCGTCATCATCGCCATGGCGCCCTGGACGTCGATCTCGCCGTTCGCATCGCGCGGCAGGTCGAGCGGCGGCGTCAGCTCCAGCCGGAAGCGATGATCGGGCAGGCGGATGACGCGCACGCCGTGCACCGGGCATTCGAAACGGCGGGCGAACTTGCCCATGATCGGGTTGGTCAGGGCCGGGCGGCCCATGAAGGGGACCACGACGCCGCGGGTGAAATGCTGGTCGATCAGCATGCCGAGATGGCCGCCCTTCTCCAGCACCCCCTGCATGGCGAAGGCGGCGCCCTGCTTCGCTGCGGCCAGCCCGCCCATGGCGCCGGAGCGGATCTCGTGGACGACCGCCGCGATCGCCGGGTCGTTGGGGGCCCGGAAGACGGCGGTGGTCTCGAGGTCGTAGGCGGCGGCGCAGATCGCCGGCAGCTCCCAGTTGGCGAGATGGGCCGAGAAGATCAGCCCGGGCCTGCCGTCGTCCTTGAGCGCGATGAAGTGCTCGATGCCCGTCACCTCGACGCGGGAATCGGCGCCTGGATTATGGTAGTCGTAATCGAACAGCGTCTTGAGATGGGCGTATTCGGCGGCGGTGCGGCCGAGATTCTCCCAGGCGGCGCGGGCGATGCGCCTGACTTCGGCCTCGCCCTTCTCGGGAAAGGCGGCGCGGATATTGGCGAGCGCGACGCGGTTGACCGGGATCAGCGGGCTTGCGGTTTTGAGCAGCCAGCCGCCGAGATCGCTGGAACGCGCGGGACCCAGCAGGCGCAAGCCCGCGAACAGCATGCGGATCACGCTGATCATCGCCGCCGCGCCCGCGCGCGCGGCGATTGCCTTCAATCGTCTCAAGGTCGGTCCAGCCTCAATCGCCCGTGCCGAGAGCAAGACCGGGCCTGAAACGGGCGATCTGGGGCAGGAATGCGCCCGCGTCAAGTCTTGCGCCGGCGCGGGACCGCCTGCTCAGAAGGCGATGACGACCTTGCCGAAGACCTGGCGGCCTTCGATGCGGGCCAGGCCCTTCTCGAATTCGGCGAGCGGGAAGACCGAATCGATCACCGGCTTCATGCCGCCGGCCATCTTCTCCAGCGACTGGGCGATGTTTTCGATGCGGCAGCCGAAGGAGCCGGTGATGCGGTATTGCTGCTGGAAGAGCTGCATCAGGTTGATCGTGGCCGAGGGGCCGGAGGTCGCGCCGCAGGTGACGAGCCGGCCGCCCCGCTTCAGGCAGAGCAGCGAGCCGTTCCAGGTGTCGGCCCCGACATGCTCGAACACGACATCGACGCCCTTGCGGCCGGTGAGCTTGCGCACCACGCCCTCGAAGCGGTCCTCGCGATAGTTGATGACGTGGTCGGCGCCGAGCGCCCTGGCCTTCGCCCCCTTCTCGTCGTCGCCGACGGTCGTGTAGACCGTGCAGCCGATCGCCTTGGCCATCAGGATCGCGGCGGTGCCGATGCCCGAGCCGCCGGCATGGACGAGCACGGATTCGCCGGGCTCCAGCTTCGCATTGTCGAACAGCATGTGCTGGACGGTGCCGAAGCCGATCGGCGCGCAGGCGGCGTCCTCGAAGGAGACGCCTTTCGGCGCCTTGATGGTCAGGCGGGCCGGGCGGTTCAGCAATTCGCGGGCGAAGCCGTCGATATGGAAGCCCATGATGCCGGCGACGTTCTCGCAGAGATTGTCGCGGCCATCGCGGCAGGCCTTGCACTGGCCGCAGGTGTCAGCGCCATAGGCGGTGACGACGTCGCCGGAAGCGAAGCCGGTCACACCCTCGCCGACGCAGACGATCTCGCCCGCGGCCTCGACGCCCGCCGCCTGCGGCATCTTTCGCTTGGCGAAGGCCATGCCGCGAAAGCCCCAGAGGTCGAGATAGTTGAGCCCGACAGCCTTGATACGGATCTGCACCTCGCCCGGAGCGGGCGGCGGCGGCGGCTCGATCTCCTCGAGACGGAGGTCACGGTCGCCATGGAGCTGGAGGGAACGCATGAGGATTCGCATTCTTTCAGAGCTTGTCCGGCCATTGCCGGGAGGTATGGAAAACAGCGAGGATTTCGACGCGGCCGTCGCGGACACGGTAGGGCAGGATGTAGGGCGTTCCAGTCAGGACGAACTCGCGGGTCCCGTCATTCCTGCCCGGTCGACCGATGTCCGGGTGGCTTGTGAGCATGGCGGATCGCTTCTCGAGCAGATCGACGAGCGCCGCTGCTGCAGGCCGGCTTTCCCTCGCGACGAACGCGAATACCTGATCGAGCTCACGCAGCGCGCGCTTCGTCCAGATCAGCTTCACTCGGTCAAGGCCCTGTATTTATTGAATACCGCCTCGACCTCCTCGTCCGTCGCGAACGCGCCGCGATCCGCTTCGGCGATGCCCTCCCTGATCCGCTGGATCTGCCAGGCGTTCAGCTCGACATAATCCTGGATCGCCTTCGCCGCGATCCAATTCCGCGAGCGGTCGGTATCGGCGGCGAGCGCGTCGAGCTTGGCGAGCATCTCGTCGTCGAGGCGGATGGTGAAGGCTGCCGTCATGTCGGTTCACTCCGGTTCGGAGTGAACCGTACCACAAAGGGCGTTCTCGGTCGATTCAGCGATGCACGCCGAGCTGCGCCGTCAACCCGCCGTCGATCGGCAGCACGGTGCCGCTGACATAGGCGGCGGGCTCGCTCATCAGGAAGGCGGCGAGCCCGGCCACCTCCTCCGGCTTCGCGAAGCGGCCGGCCGGGATCTGCGCCTGCATCTTGTCGCGATAGGCGGCATAGGGCGCCATCATGTCGGTGTCGACGAAGCCCGGCGCGATCACGTTGACGGTGACGCCGCGCTTGCCGGTCTCAATGGCGAGCGTCCTGGCATAGGAGATCAGCGCGCCTTTCGAGGCGGCATAGGCGGCGTTGCCGGCATTGCCGCGCAACGCCGCGACCGAGCCGATGGCGACGATCCGGCCGGCGCGGGCGCGGATCATGGCGCGCATTAGGCTCTTGGCGAGGCGGGTGAAGGCCCAGAAATTGACCTGCATCGCGGCTTCGGCCCGGTCCTGGTCGATCATCGCGGCGAGCGAATCATAGGGCTGGCCGGCATTGTGGACGAGGCCGAAATAGCTCTCGCCCTCGCGTGCCTCGCAGAAGGCGTCGAGCGCGGCCTTGTCGGAGAGGTCGAGGGGCAGGGCGCGGACGGCGCGGCCGGGATGGGCGGCTGCGATCTCCGCGGCCAGCGCCTGCGCCTGGTCGGCGGAGGTGCGGAAGGTGAAATCGACATCATGCCCCGCTGCGGCGAGCGCGCGCACGATCGCGGCGCCAACGCCCTTGGCGCCGCCGGTCACCAGGATCTTGGTCATGACAGGGTCCGGATCATGCGGCTTCCGGCGGGGCCGTCAGCACGAGGCAGGTATTCTGGCCGCCGAAGCCGAAGGAGTTCGACAGAACCGTCCTGACCCTGGCCTTGCGGGCCTGGTTCGGCACGACGTCGAGCGCGATGGCCGGGTCCGGATTCTGGTGATTGATCGTCGGGGGGAGCGTGCCGTTGGCGATGGTCAGGAAGGAGATCACCGCCTCGACCGCGCCGGCCGCCGTCAGCGTATGGCCGATCATCGACTTGTTCGAGGAGATCGGCAGGCTCGCCATGCGCTCGCCGAAGACGGCGGCGCAGCTCATCGCCTCCATCTTGTCGTTCTCCGGCGTCGAGGTGCCGTGGGCGTTGATGTAGTCGACATCGTCCGGCGTCAGCCCGGCATCGGCCAGGGCGTCCTGCATGGCGAGGATGGCGGGCTTGCCGTCCGGGCTGGAGCGGGTGCGGTGGAAGCCGTCGCCGCGCTCGCCGCAGCCGGCGACGACGCCGAGGATGGTGGCGCCGCGCGCCAGCGCGTGGTCGTAATCCTCCAGCACCAGCGCGCCGGCGCCCTCGCCCATGACGAAGCCGTCGCGGTTCTTCGAGAACGGCTTGGCGGCGCCTTCCGGCGGGTCGTTCTGGGTCGAGAGGGCCGAGAGCAGCGAGAAGCGGATCAGCGCCTCGGCATGGATCGAGCCGTCGGTGCCGATGCAGAGCGCGGCCTGCGTGTCGCCTCTCCTGATCGCCTCGACGCCCATCTGGATCGCGGTCGCGCCCGAGGAGCAGGCGGTCGAGAGCGAGATCGGCGAGCCCTTGGTGCCGAAGCGGTCGGCGATGTGGTCGGCGACGCCGCCGAAGACGAACAATTCGTGCATCGCCCGGTAGCGGCCGGTCTCGGCGGCGCGCAGCAGCCCGTCATAATCGACCGCGCCCGCGATGCTCCGGGCGATCTCCTGCTTCTGCGGCCATTCCATCTCGACCGGCGGAACCGCCATGAAGAGCTCGCCGGGGAAATCGCCGGAGCCGCCGAGGCCGCTCTGGGCGACGGCTTCCTCGGCCGCCAGCGTTGCCAGCTTCTCGGAGAGCTGCGGAGCGGTGAAGGGCTCGTCGAACAGGAAGTCGACCGTGCCGCCGATGGTGGTGCGCAAGCCCTCGGTCGGGAAGCGCTCGATGCGGTGGATGCCGGATTTGCCTGCCGTCAGCGCCTGCCAGTTCGTCTCCTTGCCCTGGCCGAGCGAGGTGACGACGCCCAGCCCGGTGACGGCGACGATCGGGCGGCCCTTGGCGTCTCGATGCGTGGTCATGGCTTCAACCCCTCACGCGTGAACCAGATGCGCGGCGCCTTCGCCGCGCCAGTGGCCGGCGCCGGTGACGACGGCCTGCTGCGCCTGCCCGGTCGAGAGCGCGATCGCCGCGAGGGCGACGGAAACGGGGAAGGCGGCCTCGACGCCGTGGCCGACGAGATCGCCGGTGGCGACCCGCTTCGCGGCCGGAGCCGCCTTGGCGAGCGCATGCGCTTCCTCGGCGGTGATGCGGGCGCAGCCCGTCGCCGCCGAGACGGCGAGCGTGTCGGGCCCGAGGGAGCCGAAGCCGCCGACGAGCTCCGTCAGCGCCGCTTCGACCGTGCCCGGAGCCCGCCGGCTGCGGGCGGCGCCCACCCGGTTCAGCCTGGCGTGGACCTTCGCACCGCGCGCGGCGGCGCGCTCGGCCGATTCCAGCACGAGGAAAGCGCCGGCGCTGCCGGTGATCAGGCCCGGCGCGTCCTCGCGGGCGAAGACCGGGGCAAAGCCGCCGCGGCGCAGATAGCCGCCGAGCTCGAGCAGCAGCAGCATGTCGCGGCGCTCGGCATTGTAGGCGCCGCCGACCAGCATCAGATCGGACTGGCCCGAGGCGATCCGGGCATGGGCGGTGCGGATCGCGTCGACGCCGGCCTGCTCCTCGCCCATGAAGGTGCGCGAGGGGCCGGTGATGCCGTGCACGATGGCGATGTTGCCGGCGAGCAGGTTCGAGAGCTGGGCCAGGAAGAGCGTGGGCCTGAGGTCGCTCATCAGGCGCTCGTTGAGATAGGCGCCGGGCGCGCTCGCGTCGCGCAGCCCGGTGAGAATGGCGGAATCGACGGCATGGTCGCGCTCGCCGCCGCCAGCGGCGACGATGACCTGCAGCGTGCTCCTGGCCTCGGCGTCGTCCTTGATCCCGGCGGAATCGAGCGCGAGCCCGGCGGCGTAGACGCCGAGGCGCTGCCAGGGTTCCATCTGGCGCTGGTCGGATTTCTTCGGAATCTGTCGGTCGAGCTCCAGCGCGGCCAGCGGATGCAGCGGATAGGGCTTGAAGCTCTCGGTATCGACGACCGGCGGGCCGCCGGCCGCGAGCGCCGCGGCATGGGTCTCGACGCCTTCGCCGAGGCTGGAGGCGATGCCGATGCCGGTGATGACCACGTCCCGGCGGTTCAGCGTCATATCGCTCATGGAGCAGGCTCCGGCTTCAGGCCGATGGCTTCGATGCGGCCCAGCATGAGGGCGCGCATGTCGGCGGGGAAGGGCATCAGGCGGAAGCGCAGCTCGGCGTCGCAGATCGGCTTGCCGTTGCTGGTCAGCTTCGCCTTGGTGGCGGCGTAGCCCGAGCCCTCGACGACCAGCTCGGCGCTGGCCTCGAGCTCGGTCTCCGGCGCGACGAAGGTGCGGAAGCGCGCCCTGTCGACGGTCATCAGGAAAGGCATCTGGGAGAGCCCGTTGAGGCCGAGGAGGAGATAGCCCGAGGCCTGGGCCATGGTCTCGGTCAGCAGCACGCCCGGGACGAGCGGATGTCCGGGGAAATGGCCTTCGAAGACCGGGCTCGCGCTCGGGACCGTCGAGCGCGTGACGATGCGCTTCTGCGACGGATCGAAGGCGACCACCTTGTCGATCATGTCGAAATATTCGAGCCGCATGCGATCCCTGACTGTGATGGGCGCCGGAACGACGCGAAGCCGCGACACGGACCGCTTGATCCGCATCGCGGGGTCAATGCTCTATCGGGAGCGGCCCGCCGGCTCAAGGGCCGGCGACGACGGGATGCTTACGCCTTCTTGGCGGCGACCAAGTCGTCGATGCGCTTGCAGAGGTTCTCGAGCACGAAATACTGCTCGGCCGGCGCCTTGCCCTCGTTGACCTCCTGCGTCCACTGTTCCAGCGGCAGCTTGATGCCGAAGGCCTTGTCGATCGCGAAGGCGATGTCGAGGAAGGCCAGCGAATCGATTCCGAGATCGTCGATGGCATGGCTCTGCGGCGTGATCTTCTCACGCGGAATATCGGAGGTTTCTGAAATGATGCCGGCGACCGTCTCGAAGGTGGCGGACATGCGGGTACTCCCGTCTATTATCTGTGATGGCGGACGACATCCGAGCGCGGGATGAGTTCCCGTCGCCTGCCCCAAGTCTCCGCCGAGGATGACTGGTCGGCCCCCTTACACCGCGCCGGGCGCGAGGACAACCGGGACCGGGCTTGAATAGGAACATGGCCGGTTTGCACCGGCCATGCCGTTGGAACGCCGGTCGGCGAAGGCCGCCCCCGGGGCGGCCTTCGGGATGGGGTGCCTACGCGGCCAGGCCGCGCAGCACGTATTGCAGGATGCCGGCGTTCTTGTAGTAGTCGATCTCATCCAGCGTATCGATGCGGCAGAGGATCGGCACCTTCTTCACCGTGCCGTCGGCATAGGTGATCTCGGCTTCCATCATCTGGCGCGGCTTGACGTTGGCCAGGCCGTGGATGGTGACCATCTCGTCGCCCTTGAGATCGAGCGAGGCCCAGCTCGTGCCTTCCTGCAGGGTGAAGGGCACGACGCCCATGCCGACCAGGTTCGAGCGGTGGATGCGCTCGAAGCTCTGGGCGATCACGGCCTTGACGCCGAGCAGGTTGGTGCCCTTGGCCGCCCAGTCGCGCGAGGAGCCGTTGCCGTATTCGACGCCGGCGAAGATCACCAGCGGCACCTTCTCCTGCTTGTAGCGCATCGCCGCGTCGTAGATCGGCAGCTCTTCCTTCGAGGGATAGTGGATGGTGTAGCCGCCCTCGCGGCCGTTCGGGCCGAGCATGTGGTTGCGGATGCGGATATTGGCGAAGGTGCCCCGCATCATCACCTCGTGGTTGCCGCGGCGCGTGCCGTACTGGTTGAAGTCGGCGACCGCGACGCCGTGCTCGGTCAGGTACTGGCCCGCCGGCGAGGCGGCCTTGATCGAGCCGGCCGGGGAGATGTGGTCGGTGGTGATCTTGTCGCCGAACAGGCCGAGGATACGGGCGCCCTTGATGTCGCCGATCGGATCCGGATTCCGGTGCATGCCCTGGAAATAGGGAGGGTTCTGCACATAGGTCGAGGAATCGTCCCAGGCATAGGTCTCGCTCCTGGGCGCGTCGACCGCCTGCCAATGGGCGTCGCCCTTGAAGACGTCGGCGTATTTCTCCTCGAACATCGCACGGGTGACGTTCTGCTGGATGAAGCTCTGGATCTCCTTGTTGGAGGGCCAGATGTCCTTCAGATAGACATCCTTGCCGTCGGAGCCCCGGCCGAGCGGCTGCGTCGTCAGGTCCATCTGGACGGAGCCCGCGAGCGCATAGGCGACGACCAGCGGCGGCGAGGCGAGGTAGTTCGCCTGCACGTCGGGCGAGACGCGGCCTTCGAAGTTGCGGTTGCCGGAGATGACGGCGCCGGCGATCAGCCCCTTCTCGTTGATCGTCTTCGAGATCGGCGCCGGCAGCGGTCCGGAATTGCCGATGCAGGTGGTGCAGCCGAAGCCGACCAGGTTGAAGCCGAGCTTGTCGAGATCGGTCTGCAGGCCGGACTTGGCCAGGTATTCCGCCACGACCTGCGAGCCGGGCGCCAGCGAGGTCTTGACCCAGGGCTTGACCTTGAGCCCCTTCTCGACGGCCTTGCGGGCGAGCAGGCCCGCCGCCATCAGCACGGAGGGGTTCGAGGTGTTGGTGCAGGAGGTGATCGCCGCGATGACGACGTCGCCGTGCCCGAGGTCGAAGTCTTCGCCTTCAACCGGCACGCGGCGGGAGAGCTCGCCGCCCTTCTTGTAGTCGGTCTCCATGGCGGCGGCGAAGCCGGCCTTGACGGCACCGAGATCGACGCGGCCCTCGGGGCGCTTCGGACCGGCCATCGAGGGCTGCACCGTCGAGAGGTCGAGCTCGAGCGTGTCGGTGAAGACAGGATCGGCGGTCTCGCGGGTGGCGAACAGGCCTTGCGCCTTGGTATAAGCCTCGACCAGCGCGATGCGCTCCGCCTTGCGGCCGGTCGTGGTCAGGTAGTCCAGCGTCTCGGCATCGACCGGGAAGAAGCCGCAGGTCGCGCCGTATTCCGGGCCCATATTGGCGATGGTGGCGCGGTCGGCCAGCGTCAGGTTGTAGAGGCCGGGGCCGAAGAACTCGACGAACTTGCCGACGACGCCCTTCTTGCGCAGCATCTGGGTGACGGTGAGCACGAGGTCGGTGGCGGTGATGCCTTCCTTGAGCGCGCCGGTGAGCTTGAAGCCGATCACCTCCGGCAGCAGCATCGACTGCGGCTGGCCGAGCATGGCGGCCTCGGCCTCGATGCCGCCGACGCCCCAGCCGAGCACGGCCAGGCCGTTGACCATGGTGGTGTGCGAATCGGTGCCGACCAGCGTGTCGGGATAGGCGACCTCGACCTCGGCGCCGTCGATCGTCTCACGCCGGGTCCAGACGGTCTGGGCGAGGTATTCGAGATTGACCTGGTGACAGATGCCGGTGCCCGGGGGCACGACGCGGAAATTGTCGAAGGCGCCCTGGCCCCATTTCAGGAACTTGTAGCGCTCGGCGTTGCGCTCGTATTCGAGCTCGACGTTCTTGGCGAAGGCCTTCGGCGAGCCGAACTCATCGACGATGACCGAGTGGTCGATGACGAGGTCGACCGGGACGAGCGGGTTGATCTTCTGGGCGTCGCCGCCGAGCGCCTTGACGCCGTCGCGCATCGCGGCGAGGTCGACCACGGCGGGGACGCCGGTGAAGTCCTGCATCAGCACGCGGGCCGGGCGGAAGCCGATCTCCTTGCCGGCCTTGCCCTTGTCGTCGAGCCAGGCGACGAAGGCCTTGATGTCGTCCTTGGTGACGGAGCGGCCGTCCTCGAAGCGCAGCAGGTTCTCGAGCAGCACCTTCATCGAGAAGGGCAGCTTCGAGATGCCGGGCAGCCCGTTCTTCTCGGCGTCGGGCAGCGAATAATAGGTATAGCTCTTGCCGCCGACATCGAGTGTCCTGCGGGCCTTGAATGAATCGAGCGAAGCCATGTCGGCGATATCCTGATCAAGGGGTTGCGGTCGCGACCGGCATGTCCTCAAGGGTTTCTTCCCTTGCGGACGCTGCCGTTCGAAGGCCTAATGCGCGTGACGCGCGCGCCGCCCCGGGAGTGCCCGAGCCCCGCGCCGGATCGGCGTGCGGCGTAGCCGCGGGTTCTATAGAGCAATTCCAAGAAGCGCGCTACATGAACGAAATGTGGTCGAATGCATCGGCGGCAATGCTGCCTTGACGCAAACTCCGGTCCCGAATCTGCGGCTCCATGTCGAGAACCTGTCCTGCCGCCGCGGCGGCAGGCTGATTTTCGAGGGGGTGAGCCTGTCGCTGGGCGGTGGCGAGGCGCTGGCGCTGACCGGCCGCAACGGCGCCGGCAAGTCGAGCCTGATCGCCATGCTCTGCGGGCGGCTCCGGCCCGATGGCGGCAGCATCCGCATCGACGGGGCGGATGAGGCGGAGCTCGGCGAGCTCAGCCACCTCGTCGGCCATCGCGACGGGCTCAAGACCGCATTGACGGCGCGCGAGAACCTCGCCTTCGCGCAGGACCTGCTGGGCAGTCCGGCGGCCTCGCCCGAGGCGGCGCTCGCCGCCGTCGGGCTCGCCCATGCGTCCGCCCTGCCGGTCGGCTATCTCTCGGCCGGGCAGCGGCGGCGGGTGGCGTTGGCGCGGCTGCTGGTCTCGCGGCGCCCCTACTGGCTGCTCGACGAGCCGATGTCGGCGCTCGACGCCGCTTCGCAGGCGATGCTGGCCGGGCTGATGCGCGATCATCTGCGGGCGGGCGGGGCCATCCTCGCCGCGACGCATGGGCCGCTCGGGCTGGACGCGCGCGAATTGAGGATCGGGCCATGATGGCGGTGCATGCGGTCCTCGGCCGTCATTGCGGGGCATCGCCCTCGGGCCCGGCCTGTGGTCGGCCCACGGATAGGCTCCGCGACGAGCCCGGCACCGACGAACACCGTCCGGCGATCACCGGCGGCGACGTTCGTCTCGCCTGTCCCGGCTTTCCCCGTGCGCATGGGTTCCGGGCTCGCCCCCGTGGGGCGCCCCGGAATGACGGGGGGTGTGCGTGACCGGCGCCTTCCTCGCCATCCTGAAGCGCGACCTCGTGCTTGCCGCGCGCGCCGGCGGCGGCGGCGAGCTCGCGCTCGTCTTCTTCCTGACGCTCGTCGTTCTGGTGCCTTTCGCGCTCGGCCCGGATCTCAACCTGCTATCGCGGCTGGGGCCGGCGATCCTCTGGCTCGGGGCGCTGCTCGCGGTCCTGATCGGGCTCGACCGGCTGTTCCAGCACGACGAGGAGGACGGCTCGCTCGAATTGATGCGGATGTCGCCGCTGCCGCTCGAGGGGGCGGTTCTGGCCAAGGGGCTGGCGCATTGGCTGACGACCGGCCTGCCGCTGGCGCTCGTCTCGCCGCTGCTCGGCCTGCTGGTCGCGCTGCCGGGGGAAGCCATGCTGCCCCTTGCCGCGACGCTGCTGGTCGGCACGCCGGCGCTGAGCTTCATCGGCGCGGCCGGCGCGGCGCTGGCGGCGAGCCTGCGCCGCGGCGGGCTGATCGTGCCGGTGCTGGTCGCGCCGCTGACGATTCCGGTGCTGATCTTCGGCGTTTCGGCTTCCAACGCCGCGCTGGGCGGAACGGTGCCGTTCCGCACGCCGTTCCTGATCCTGACGGCATTGTCGCTGGCTGCGGTCGCGGTCGGGACGCTGGCGGCCGCGGCGGCGCTGCGTCAGCCGGAGTGAGGGTGGTCCTCCTGATGCCCGAGCTCGACGGCGCAGCCGCATTGCGCCGCGAGACGGGCGACGGTCGCGGCGATGGCGTCGAGGTCGGCGTCGTCGACGGCGTGCTCGCGCTGGATCTCCTGCGCCGTGGCGTAGACGTCGACGACGAGCGACAGGCCGGCCTTCGAGCGGATCGCCAGCTCGACCTTGCGCTGGATCGCATCGGACAATCGCACTTCCATGGCGCTTCCCCCCGCATCTGATCGCGAACCGTAGAGATCATGCCTGCGCCCCGCAAGCGGAGAGTTCTAAATCTGTAATATATTCAATGCGATACGGCGATTCGGATGACGTAACGGAGCCTTTCCCCCGGCGTGGCTGAAAGGCCAGGCTTTGCAAGAGCTTGTCGCGGCGCAGGCGGCGCTGCCGCGAGCAGCTTCGTGATGTCGCAGCCGGAAACGGCGCATTGCTTGAAACGCGCCGGCATTGCTATTGCTGCGGCAATCCGGCCTGGAGGCAGGCGCGGGACGAGTTTGCGGATGACATGGCCAACCTGATCGACCTCGCCAACCCGACGCGCTTCATGCGCTTCTCCGCCGCGCTGCTGCCGTGGCTCGCGGGGGTGTCGGCGCTGCTGCTCGCCGTCGGCTTTTATCTCGCCTGGTTCGTGGCGCCCCCCGACTATCAGCAGGGCGAGACCATCCGCATCATGTTCGTGCATGTGCCGGCGGCCTGGCTCGCCATGATGTTCTACGCGATGATGGCGGTCTCGGCGCTCGGCACGCTGGTCTGGCGCCATCCCCTCGCCGATGTCGCACAGAAGGCGGCGGCGCCGATCGGCGCCTGCTTCGCGCTGGTCTGCCTGGTCACCGGGGCGCTCTGGGGCAAGCCGATGTGGGGGACCTACTGGGTCTGGGACGCCAGGCTGACCTCGGTGCTGGTGCTGTTCCTGATCTATCTCGGCATCATCGCGCTCTGGCGCGTGCTGGACGAGCCGTCGCGGGCCGGGCGGGCGGTCGCGATCCTGACGCTGGTCGGCTTCGTCAACGTGCCGATCATCAAGTTCTCGGTCGATTGGTGGAACACGCTGCACCAGCCGGCCTCGGTCTTCCGCATGGGCGGCTCGACCATCGACGGCTCGATGCTCTGGCCGCTGCTGGTGCTGGCGCTGGGCTTCACCCTGTTCGCGCTGACGCTGCACATGGCGGCGATGCGGGCCGAGATCATGCGCCGGCGCGTGCGGACGCTGACGATCCTCGAGGCCGAGCGGCTCGACCGGCTGGCGGCTCGGGCGGGGAGCGCCCCGGCATGAGCGCCCTGATCCAGAGCCTCGGCCCGCATGCCGGCTTCATCCTGGCCTCCTATGCAGCGGTCGCGGTCATCCTTGCCGGGCTGACCCTGGCGATCGTCCGGGACCATTGGGCGCAGAAGCGGGCGCTCGCCGCGCTGGAGCAGCGCGGCGCCGGGCGGCGGCGCCCGGGCGGAGAGGCGCCGTGAGCGCCGCCGAGGCCGAGCGGCAGACGCCGCCCGGGACGGACGAAGCCGCGCCCCGGCGCCGGTCTCCGCTGCTGTTCCTGGTGCCGCTGATCCTGTTCGGGGCGCTCGCCATCGTTTTCGGCATCGGCCTGTTTTCGGGCGATGCCAGCCGCGTGCCATCGGCGCTGATCGGCAAGGCCGCGCCGGCGATCGCGCTGGCTCCGGTCGAGGGGCTGATGCGCGACGGCGAGCCGGTGCCGGCCTTCGGCAATGCCGATCTCGCCCGGGGGCGGGCGGCGCTGGTCAACGTCTTCGCGAGCTGGTGCGCGCCCTGCCGGGTGGAGCATCCGGTGCTGGTCGGGCTCTCGCAGACCGACGCGGTCCGGCAGGGCAAGGTCGCGCTGGTCGGGATGAACTACAAGGACGAGGCCGAGAACGCCCGCCGCTTCCTCGGCGCTCTCGGCAATCCGTTCTCCGCCGTCGGCGCCGACAGGGGCGGGCGCGCCGCGATCGAATGGGGCGTCTACGGCGTGCCCGAGACCTTCCTGATCGGGCCGGACGGGCGCATCCTCGACAAGCATGTCGGCCCGCTCGACGAGCGGGCGGCCGGGCGAATGCTGCAGCGGGCGCTGAAGGGAAATTAGGGCGCGCTTCGCCTTCCATGAAGCGCGGTCATCCCGGACAAGCCGCGAAGCGGCGCCGATCCGGGATCCATGCCTGAATCTTTATCGGAAACGTTCCGGCATGGATCCCGGCTCAAGCCCGGGATGACCCGCGTTTCATCGCCAAAGGAGTGCTCTCGGTCGCGTTCCGGAAGAACCGGATGTTCAGGCCGCCTTGGCCGCGACCAGGCTTTCGAACAGGCCGCGCCCGTCGGTGCCGCCGACCAGCGAATCGATCAGGTTCTCCGGGTGCGGCATCAGGCCGAGCACGTTGAAGCCCGGCGAATAGATGCCGGCGATGTTGTTGAGCGAGCCGTTCGGGTTGGCCTCGGCCGTGACCTTGCCGCCGGCATCGGCATAGCGGAAGGCGACGAGGCCCTCGCCTTCGAGGCGCGCCAGCGTCTGCGCATCGGCGATGTAGTTGCCCTCGCCATGGGCGATGCAGACGTCGATCGCCTGGCCTTTGGCATAGGCGCGGGTGAAGGGCGTGTCGTTGCGCTCCACGGTGAGATGCTGGCGCTTGCAGACGAATTTCAGATGGGCGTTGCGGACGAGGATGCCGGGCAGGAGCCCGGCCTCGCAGGCGATCTGGAAACCGTTGCAGATGCCGAGCACATAGCCGCCGCGGGCGGCGTGCGCCCGGGTTGCGTCCATGATGTGGGCGCGGCCGGCGATGGCGCCGGTGCGCAGATAGTCGCCATAGGAGAAGCCGCCGGGCAGCACGACGAGATCGGTCCCGGCCGGCAGCTCGGTATCGGCGTGCCAGACAGGGACGACCGCGGCGCCGGCCTGCTTCAGCGCCTTGGCGACGTCGCCGTCGCGGTTGGAGCCGGGGAAGGTGATGACGGCGGCCTTCATCGGCTCAGCCTCCGATCTCGACGCGGTAGTTCTCGATCACGGTGTTGGCGAGCAGCTTGTCGCAAGCCGCCTTGAGCGCGGTCTCGGCGGCGGCCTTGTCGGCGGTCGAGAGCTCGATGTCGAAGACCTTGCCCTGGCGCACCGCCTCGACGCCGTCGATGCCGAGCGACTTCAGCGCGCCCTCGATCGCCTTGCCCTGCGGATCGAGCACGCCGTTCTTCAGGGTGACGGTGACGCGGGCTTTCATGGGGATCTCCGGGCGCGGATTGTCATGGGGTGCCTTAGCGATGAATCGGGGCGGGCTCAACCGATTCCCGCGGTTTCACGTGAATCAGCGGCTGCGCCAGGCGGCTTCGGCGTCGCGCTTCGCCGCCTCGGTGTCGTCGCTGACGGCGAGGGCGACGACGAGGCGGTCGCCCATGCGTCCGTAGAGGATGGCCGCGACGCCCTGCCGGGCGGGCGCGTCCTTGGCGCGGATGGTGACGAGAATGCCCCTGGCGTCCTGCGAGTCGAAGCGGGCGTAATCGGTGACGCTGCCTTCGGGCTTCGGCTTCGGCGGCTTCCTGCCGGCGCGGCGCAGCTCCGCGGCCCTGGCCGCCGCCTTTTCCCGATCGAGCCGCGCGAAGGAGCGGGCGAGCTCCGCCGGCTTCTCCGACAGCGCCTGCTCCATGCGCCGCGCCTCGGCGCCCTCGAAGGCGACGACGGCCGCAAAGCCCTGGCGCGCGCAGGCGTCGCGCGGGCAGAACGCCATGGAACGGGCTTCGAGCCCGTCATTCAGCACCCAGGCGCCGATCGGCAGAGGCTGCCAGCCGGCCGAGGCCGGCAGATCGGCGATCGGCGCGCCATAGCGCTCGGCGCAGGCGCAGAGGAGGAGCCCGGCCGCGAGCAGCAGGGGCGCGACATGAAAACGGGAGCGCATGCGCTCCCGCTTCGATCGCGATCGGGGCCGGGCGAAGGCGCTCACTTCACGAGGCGCGGGCCGCTCTGGCCGGGATTCTCGTTCTCGCCCAGGATGCCGAGGCGGCGGGCGACCTCGGTATAGGCCTCGATCAGGCCGCCCATGTCGCGGCGGAAGCGGTCCTTGTCGAGCTTGTCCTTGGAGCGGATGTCCCAGAGCCGGCAGGAATCGGGGCTGATCTCGTCGGCGACGACGATGCGCATCATCTCGCCCTCCCAGAGCCGGCCCGTCTCCATCTTGAAGTCGACGAGGCGGATGCCGGCGCCGAGGAACAGGCCGGAGAGGAAGTCGTTGACGCGGATGGCGAGCGCCATGATGTCGTCGATCTCCTGCGGCGTCGCCCAGCCGAAGGCGGTGATGTGCTCTTCCGAGACCATCGGGTCGTTGAGCGCCTCGTTCTTGTAGTAGAACTCGATGATCGAGCGGGGGAGCTGGGTGCCCTCCTCGAGGCCGAGCCGGGTCGCCAGCGAACCGGCGGCGACGTTGCGGACGCGCACCTCGAGCGGGATGATCTCGACCTCGCGGATGAGCTGCTCGCGCATGTTCAGCCGGCGGATGAAATGCGTCGGCACGCCGATGTCGTTCAGGTTCGAGAAGATGTGCTCGGAGATGCGGTTGTTGAGCACGCCCTTGCCGTCGATCACCTCGTGCTTCTTCGCGTTGAAGGCGGTGGCGTCGTCCTTGAAATGCTGGATCAGCGTACCGGGCTCGGGTCCTTCATAGAGGACCTTCGCCTTGCCTTCGTAGATGCGACGGCGGCGATTCATGGGGATGTACCGTGGCTTGAGGAAATCCAAAGGTCGGCCCTTCTCTGGACGCGATGGGGTCGCGGCGGGATCTTGGCCCCTGATCTGCCGGTCGGGGCCGGTCCCGGCGATCCGTGGGACCGCGGACCAGCGCCTGGCCGGCTTCGCGCATTGCGCCGGAGGGCGCATGCGCCTGCTATATGGAGTGTCTCGCCCGCAAACGCAACAAATCGGCTGCACGGCCCTCCGGGAAGCTTAAGAGCTCCTGAAACCCGTCCTTCCCGCCATGGGAGAAGCTGGCCCTCGCCGCCGCGACCGCCTATATGGAGCGGACGACGCCCTTTCACGCCCCGTACAGGAGCCAGACGCCGCATGACGACCTTCGACCAGCGCAAGGACGCCTTCGAGAACAAGTTCGCCCATGACGAGGAGCTGCGTTTCAAGGCGACGGCGCGGCGCAACAAGCTGCTCGGGCTGTGGGCGGCCGAGAAGCTGGGCAAGAGCGGCGCGGATGCCGAGGCCTACGCCAAGGCGGTCGTCGTGGCGGATTTCGAGGAAGCCGGCGAGGAGGACGTGCTGCGCAAGGTCAAGAACGACTTCGCCCAGGCCAATGTCACGGTCGCCGAGGCGGAGATCCGCCGGGTGATGGCGGAATTGCTGATCCAGGCCGCCGAGGAGATCCAGGCGGGCCGCTGACCGCATCCCGGTCCGCGCAAGGCGATGTTGAAACGGGCGCATGGGCGCCCGTTTGCTTTTTGGGGCCGGGCCGGTCCAATTTGCACCGGCCCGCCGATCACCGGGAGCGGGCCTGCAACGGATCAACGCCCATGGCCAAGCCCACCGTCCTGTCCTCCCTCGCCGATCGCTTCGCGAAGGGCGAGACCGTCGTTTCGGCCTGGTGCGGCCTGCCCGACCCCTCGACCTCCGCCATCCTGGCGCAGGAGGGTTTCGACGCGATCACCCTCGACATGCAGCACGGGCCGATCACCCTCGGCGAGGTGATCCGCGCCATTCCGCTGATCAATGCCGCCGGCAAGCCCGCGATCGCCCGCGTCCCCGTCGGGGAATTCCAGAACGTCTCGAAGCTGTTCGATTCCGGCGCCTCCGGGGTGATCGCGCCGATGATCAACACGATGGAGGATGCGCGGACCTTCGCGGCCTATGCCAAATACCCGCCGCTCGGCGAACGGAGCTGGGGCAGCTATGGTGGCTTGGGTGCCTCGGGGCTCGACCAGAACAGCTATCTCAAGGCGGCCAACGGTTTCTCGATGACCTTCGCGATGATCGAGACGCGCGAGGCGATGGCGATCGTCGACGACATTCTGGCGCTTGAGGGCATCGACGCCCTTTTCGTCGGTCCCTCAGACCTGTCGATCGCGCTGTCGGGCGGGGCCAGGGTCGATGCGACCGCCCGCGAGGTCGACGAGGCGCTGAAGCATGTCGTCGCCCGGGCCTCCGCCGTGAACAAGCCGGTCGCGCTCTATGCGGCGACCGCCGAACGCGCCCGGGAAGGCCTCGCTCTGGGCGCGCGCATGGTGACGGTGATGAGCGACAGCAGCATGCTGCGCGCGGCGGCGCAGACGGCGCTCAAGGTCGTGCGCGGCTGAGCTGGGGCGCTGATCTTGCGGCGCTGAGCCGCTCCGGGGAACGACATCCTCGTCCCGGATCTCCGTAGGGCTCATCCTTCGGCTGGCCGCCGGCTCAGGCGTTGATGCCCTCGCGGCGCTTCAGCACGGCGTAGTCGGCCCAGAGCAGACGCGCCGCGACGCCGCGCCAGGGGCGCCAGGCCTCCGCCATCGCGGTGAGAGCGGCGGGCTTCGGCCGCGCCGGCAGGCCGAAGGCATGGCGGGCCGCCTCCTGGATGGCGAGATCGCCGGCGGCGAAACCGTCCCGGTGCCCGAGACAGAAAAGCAGATAGACATCGGCCGTCCAGGGCCCGATCCCCGGAAGCGCGGTCATCGCGGCATGGACCTCCTCCGGGCCCATGCTCTCGAGCGCTTCGAAGGCGAAGCGCCCATCGGCCAGCGCCGCCGCCAGCGCCAGCAGGGTGCGCTGCTTCGGCCGCGACAGGCCGGACAGGCGCATGTCGTCGTCGGTCGCGGCGAGCAGCCGCTCCGGCGTCAGCGGTACGAAGACGCTCGCGACGCGATTCCAGACCGCCCTTGCGCTGGCGACCGATAATTGCTGCGAGACGATGATGCCGGCGAGCCCGGCGAGGCCGCCTTCGCGCAGCCTGAGCGGGGGCAGGCCGGTGCGGGCGATCAGCGCCCGCCAGTCGGGATGGCGTGCGGCGAGGGCGGCCATTCCTTCTTCCAGATCGGCATCGCAGGTGATTCGGTCGGTCATGGCGTCAGGATGGCTCTTGCACGGTGGTCGATCGCGTCAGCAGCGTGGTTCCGTCAAAAGGAAGCAGACTCTAGAAGCGATCGAACTCAAGATCGAACCGATGCCCGCACCTCCACCCGATTTCTGCAAGCCTCCCGGCAAGCCCGTCTTCCGCTTCGCGCCGAGCCCGAACGGGCGGCTGCATCTCGGCCATGCCCTCTCCGCCCTGACCAACGAGGCGCTGGCGCGGCGCTTCGGCGGCCGGCTCTTGCTGCGGATCGAGGATATCGACCGCGGCCGCTGCCGGCCGGAATTCGTCGACGGCATCCTCGCCGATCTCGACTGGCTCGGCATCCGCTTCGAGCAGCCGGTCCGGCGGCAATCCGCGCATTTCGGCGACTACGCCTCGGCGCTGGCGTCGCTGCGGGCGCGGCGGCTGGTCTATCCCTGCTTCTGCTCGCGGCAGGAGATCAGGGCCGCCGTGATGGGCCGCGAGAGCGCGGCCGGCGGCGCCTGGCCGGCGGATCCGGACGGGGCTCCGCTCTATCCCGGCTCCTGCCAGATGCTGGACGAGGCGGCGGCGGCGCGCCGGATCGCGGCGGGCGAGCCGCATGTGCTGCGCCTCGACATGGCGCAGGCCGTGGCCGCGATCGGGGACGGAGCGGGCTATGAGCTGTTCGACGAGGAGGGCGGCCGCCGCTTCGTCGCGGCGCGGCCGGGCCGCTGGGGCGATATCGTGTTGGCGCGCAAGGACGTGCCGACGAGCTACCATCTCGCCGTCGTCGTCGACGATGCGCTGCAGGGCGTGACCCATGTGGTCCGCGGCCGGGATCTGGAGGCCGCCACCGACATCCATGTCGTGCTGCAGCGGCTGCTGGGCCTGCCGACGCCGCTCTACCACTTCCATCGGCTGCTGATCGACGCGGATGGCAGGAAGCTCGCGAAAAGCCGCTCCTCCGAGAGCCTGGCGGCGATGCGGGAGCGCGGCGTCAGCGCCGGGATGATCCGGCATGAGCTCGGGGCGCGCCCGGCGGGTTAGCCCACGCCGAGGAAGGTCAGCCAGGCCGCGGTGGTGAACAGCGAGAGCAGAGTCGAGAGCGTGATCGCGCTCGAGGCGTCGGCGACGCCCTGCCGGTAGCGCTCGGCGAAGAGATAGGCGTTGATGCCGCAGGGGCAGGCGGCGAAGAGCACAGCGACCCCGGACCAGTGCGCCGGCATCGCGAAGACGTGGACGGCAAGCCCGTAGACCAGCAGCGGATGGAGGCCGAGCTTGAGGGCGCTGAGCACGGCCGGCAGGGCGAGACCCGATTCGAGCCCGTAGCGGCGCATGGCGATGCCGAGGCTGATCAAGGCGCAAGGCACCGCCGCGCCGGCCAGCAGGTCGATCAGCGTCCAGAAAGGCTGGGGCACCTGCGCCTGGAAGGGGCGCACCGCCGAGCCGAGAAGGATGCCGATGATGATCGGATGGGCGAAGAGGCGGCGCAGCAGCATCGCGATCGAGGCCGAGCGCCCTTCCGCCAGGAGGGTGGCGACGGTCATCGTCACCGGCAGATGGACGGCCAGCAGCAGGCCGAGCGGCACGGCGCCGGCGTCGCCATAGGCCTTCAGGATCATCGGAACGCCGACGAAGACGGTGTTCGACTGCGCCGCGGCGAAGCCGGAGACGACCAGCTCCGGCCCCTTGCGCGCGAAGCAGCGGCCGGCGATCAGCATCGCCAGCACCCAGACCACCGCGAGCCCGCTGAAATAGGCGATCCAGTAGCCCCAGGGCTGGGTCGGCGGGATGTCCGCCTTGGCCAGCGTGCGGAACAGCAGGCAAGGCACCGCCAGCACGAAGACGAAATCGGAGAGGCCTTCGCCCGTGCTCTCCCGCAGCAGCCGCGTCCCGCGGGCGAGATAGCCCAGCCCGATCAACCCGAAGACGGGCAGGACGACGAAGAGGGAGGCGAGCATGGTCGGAAGGTCACGCCGCGAGGACAGGATGCCGTTTCGCGGTGTCGCCTTTGCGGGCACATGTCAACCATGGAAGCAGGGCGAGCGGCCTCTCGCCGGCGCGCCATGCGCTCAGCGCAACTGCGCGACCGCCCCGCCGGCCTTCTCGATCAGGCCGCGGATCTCGTCGCGCTGGCGCTTGAACTCGGCCAGGGTCGGGCCCTGCAATTCGCGTCCGCGCGGCACGCGGATCTTGAGCGGGTTCACGAAATTGCCGTTGACCAGCACCTCGTAATGCAGGTGCGGCCCGGTCGAGAGGCCGGTCGAGCCGAGATAGCCGATGACCTGCCCCTGGCGGACCTTGGCGCCGGGAACGATGCCGGCCGCGAAGTTCGACTGGTGCGAATAGGTGGTGACGTAGCCGTTGGCGTGCTGGATCTCGGTATGCTTGCCATAGCCGGAGGACCAGCCGGCCTTGATGACCGTGCCGTTGCCGGCGGCCAGGATGGGTGTGCCGATCTTGTTGGCCCAGTCGATGCCGGTATGCATCTTCGAATAGCGCATGATCGGGTGATAGCGCATGCCGAAGCCCGAGCGGAGCTGGCCTTCCGCGATGGGCTTGCGCAGCAGGAACTTCTTCAGCGATTTGCCGTCCTCGTCGAAATAGTCGATCAGCCCGTCTTCCGGCGACTGGTAGCGGAAGACCCGGCGCGTCTCGCCGTTGACGGTGAGGCTGGCGGAGAGGATCTCGCCGCGCTCGCCTTCGTCGTCCTCGGTGAAGATCACCTCCAGATTGTCGCCGGCATGGACGCGCTGCTGGAAATCGAGGTCGTAGGAGAAGATCCGCACGAGCTCGTCGACCAGCGGCCGGGCCAGGTCGTGGCGGGCGCCGGTCTCGTAGAGGCTCTGATAGAGGGTGGCGCCGCCGGTGCCCTCGTCGCCGTCCTCGTCCGCGTCGTCGCGCCGCTGCTGGCGCTGGGAGGCGAGATCCTGGCGCGGCAGGTCGACGGCGACGAAGGCGCCCCGGTCGTTCATCGCGACCGTGCCGTCGGGCTGGCCGTTGCTCAGCAGCGAGACGCGCATGATCTGGCGCGGATCGCCCGGGGCCGGCCCCGGAGCGTAGAGAACCTGCAGCACCTGCCCATCGGGCAGGGGCGAGGTCCTGACCTTGCCGCCGAAGGCGGCGATCATCGCCCTGATCTGCTCGGGCTGGGCGCCGGCGCCGCGCATGACCTGCTCGAAATTCTCGCCGCGCTTGGCCATCACCAGCTTGTCCTCGACCGGCGGCTCGCGCGAGGCCGGGATCGGGGTCTTGGGAGCGTTGGTGACGTTCTCGGGCACGACGCGGACCTCGATGCCGGAGAAGCGCGTATCCGTGGCGGGCGCATAGCCGAGGATGTCGCCGCCGGCGGGGGCCGCGCCGGTCAGGGTGCGGCTCAGCATCAGTTGCGGCGGGATCGGCAGGGCGCGCTGGCGGCCGGAGGCGGCGTTGGCGCGCTCCTCCTCGGCCTGCGAGAGGACCTCGCTGTCGGTGAGCTGCGGCTTGCCCGGCGGGATCTCGAGATCGGCGAGATCGCGCTTGACGATGGTGACGTCGGCGTCCGCCGTGTCCTGCACCGGCTCGGCGTAGCGCTCGTCAGGCTGGCCGCCCTCGGCGAACAGCCGCAGCGGATTGAAGGGCGGGATGTCGGTCGCATAGACGCCGGTGGTCTGCGAGAGGTCGGTGGCGAGGCGCACGAAGGGCCGCACCCGGATCACCTCGCGGGCGCCGACCCGCTGCGACATCGGCGCGCGCAGCGCGTGGCGCGCGGAGAGGACCGGCTGATCGGCGACCAGCCTGTCGGCCTTGCGGGCGCCGCCGCCATCCCCCGCCGCCGAGGCGGCGCGGACCGCGACCGTCTCCGGCTGCTCGGGAAAGCTGGTGTCGCCGCGCATGGCGACGAGGATCGCCGCGCCGAGCAAGGCCGCGCCGCAGGAGCCGACGAGGGTGCAGGCGAAGAGCCAGCGCAACGAGACCCCGCGCCGGTCGAGCGGCTGCTGCCGGGCATCCCCCGGCACGATCGGCGGCTCGATCCCGAGATCGACCAGCAAAGCCGCGGCCTCGGGGGCTAGCGGCTCGACCGGTTGCGTCAGCTCGGGAAGGGCGTTCATCGTGTGCTGTCTTGGACCTTGATCGCGAATCCCGCCGGGGCCAGGCGGCCTCGAGCGCGTTCCGAACGACGATGTCGCGAGAACATGCCCGCGTCGGCACCCGGAATCAATCCGCCGTGTCGCCCGCCGCTGTGACGATGGAATGAGGCTGTTTTACGAAAGCCGGGACCTGTCCACCGAGATCCGCCCCTTGTTGAAGGGGGCGGCTCTTGAAGGGAGCCGCTCTGTAAGGACGGCCGCTTTCGCGGGAGCGATCGCGCCGTCGTGCCGTGTTTCGGGAGCGCCCGCGCGGGCGGGCGGCGGCGAGTCAGCCTCGGATGCCCCGGGGCAAAGTTCTTATCCGACTAAGGTGTTGATTTTCCTGGAAAACCCAATTTTGTCGAAAAACCTTCAAAAA
>UBNE01000067.1 GCA_900466745.1 Hyphomicrobiales bacterium
CTCCCGGTCCTGCGCCCCCCGGACCGCCACCTCCGGGCCCTTCGCCTCCGAAGCCGCCGCCTCCGGGGCCCCCGCCGCCCGGGCCGAAGCCTCCCGGCCCGCCGAACCCGCCGCGGCCGAAGCCGCCCCGTCCGGCCGGCCCCGACATGGCCGGGCCGCCGTCCAGCCCACCGCCTTCGCCCTCGCTCCGGGCCAGGCGCAGGCTGTCGATGCTCGGCACGCCGTCCGGGCCGAGGCGGCCGGTCAGCACCGCCCGGACCTCCTGCCAGGGGGACAAGGCGGAGCCGAAGACGTCGCTGCGAACCGAAAGGCCCGAGCCGAGCAGCAGGCGGCCCTCTGCGGCGCGCAGATAGCTCTCGACCGAGAAGACGCCCGTCGCCGGGAGCGGCGGGGCCGGGACGACATGGCCGACGCGGAAGCCGCCTCTGACGATCCGGCCTGAAGCGGCGATGCGGCGACCGGACCAGCCTTCGTCGAGGCCCAGCAGCTTGAGCCCGCCGATCCAGAGGCCGTCATCATCCTTCTCCACCGGCCCGACCGCACGCATCACCGCGTCGTCATGAGGCTCGATCAGGCTCGCGACGATCGTGCCGTCGAGCCTGCGCAGGCCGCTCACCGCGACGGACTGGCCCTTGCGCCAGGCGCGGCCGCGCTTGTCGGCCGGCAGCAGCACGGCCTGCCCCAAAACGTCGATGCCGTCCCGGTAGACCGCGGTGACCGGGCCTGCCACCTCCCTTTCCACGGCGATCGCATGGGTGACGAGGCCAGCGGCTTCCGGCCGGGCGACGACGCGCACGACATGGCCGACGCGCAGGTCCCGCGCCCGGCGGAGGAGGCCGTCGATCGTCACCGGCGCGTCCGCCGGGTAGGCGATGCGGCTGTCGTTGACGACGATGCTGCCGAAACGCTGGATCGTGCCGACGAAGCCCGTACCGCCGATGCCGCGGTCGGAGCCGCTCTGCTCCTCCGGCGTGAAGCCCGTGCCGCCGATGCCGATGTCGCGCGGCCGTTCCGGCGCGCCCAAAGCGGGCGTGCAGGTGGCCGCGGCGCCGAGCGAAGCCAGCAGCGCCCGGCGGGTGATGACCAGGGGGCCGCTCATCTGCGCCCGCTCTCGTCAGGCTTCGCGGGAGCGGCGTTCTCGCTGAAGATATAGACGCCGCAATTCCAGCGATGCTCGCCGCCCGGGTCGGTCTGGCAGGCGGCGTTCGCCTCGCGGTTGAGCTTCTGCAGCATCTCCAGCGCGAGCTCGCGCGAGCGCGCCTCTAGACGCCGGGCAAGTTCGTCGGAAAGCCCGTCGTAATGGACCGAACGCTCCAGGAAAGGCGGCGGTGCCGTCAGCACGTTGGCGGTGGCGGCGGCGAGATGGTCCTGCAGGTTGCGGCCGAAGTAATACAGCTTCTCGTCGTCGCCCTGCTGCGGGATGAACGCCGACTCGGCCAGCACGATGCGATCCCGCGCGTCGATCGAGACGATGCGGCGGTCGATCCATTCGTCGAGGACGGCGCGCGGCCGCAGGTCCCGGGTCACGGAAGCGACGAGTTCCTCGAAAGAGGGGTGCCCGCCCTGCGCGGTGCGCGGCAAGGGCAAGGGCGCGCCCGCGGCGTCGCAGAAGCGCGGCGCGGCCAGCCAGCGCGCGATGATCGCGCCGGTGCGCGACACCGAGGCCGGCACCGCATTGACCGGGGCGCCGGCGCCGCGCAGGCGGCTCACCTCCTTGCGATGGATGCCCGTCAACAGGCTGACGCGGCTGTCGGTCTGCTCCTTGCCCGGCAGGGCGAAATCGTATTCCGCCACATTGACGTAGAGCTCGCGCAGAAGCTGGCTCAGCGCCGGAAAGGTCATCCCGGCCCGAATGCAAAGCCGCACCAGCGGCCGCAGCACGCGCGCAAGAGGCGGATAAAGCTTGTCGGCGGTGGGGCCATGGCCAGCGTCCGTCATGGAAACCCAATAACTTCATTCGAGGTGGGACACAATCCCACAAGCTGTCGCCAAACTTTCGCTCAAATCGACGGCGCGCCGCCGCCCGCAGCGGGGCGCTTCGCGCCGGACGGTCTTCGCCATGCGCTGGCGGTGGCGAGCCGCGCTTTCCGAAGGGGCCGGAGCGCCCGGCGGTGACGCGCCGCGTCCTCGGCATCGGTCCGGCGCCGCCTCAGCCCGGCCCGGGCGAGGGCTGAGCCGCTGGCGGCGAGCCGGCCGCGGTCCGGCGGGAGCGGCCGAGCCGGCTCATCCAGAGATAGATGATCGGCGTGGTGTAGAGCGTCAGGATCTGGCTGAGGATGAGGCCGCCGACGATGGTGATGCCGAGCGGGCGGCGCAGCTCCGCGCCCGGCCCGGTCGCGATCATCAGCGGGACGGCGCCCAGCATGGCCGAGAGCGTCGTCATCAGGATCGGCCGGAAGCGCTCGAGGCAGGCCTCGAAGATCGCCTCGCGCGAGGGCAGGGCGCGCTGGCGCTCGGCGGCGATGGCGAAGTCGACCAGCATGATGCCGTTCTTCTTGACGATGCCGATCAGCAGGATGATCCCGATGAAGGCGATGATGGTGAGGTCGGCGCCGGCGATGCGCAGCGCGATCAGCGCCCCAAGCCCGGCCGAGGGCAGGGTCGAGAGGATCGTCACCGGGTGGATCAGGCTCTCGTAGAGCACGCCGAGGATGATGTAGACCGCCAGGATCGCGACCAGGATCATCAGGCCCTGGCTGCCTGCTCCCTGCGTGAAGGCCTTGGCGTCGCCGGCGAATTCGGCGCGCAGGGAGGCCGGCAGGTGCAGCTCCTCCACGGCGGCGACGAGGGCGTCGCTCGCCTCCTGGATGCCGACGCCGGGCGCAAGGTCGTAGGTGATCGTCACGGCCGGGAACTGGCCCTGGTGGTTGATGACCAGCGGCGCCGTGCCGCGCTCGACGGTGACGAGGCTGCGCAGCGGCACCTGCGCGCCGTTGCGGCCGGGGACGTGGAGATCGAGGATGTGGTTCGGGTCGCGGCTGCGCGAGGGCGCGACCTCCAGCACGACCCGGTACTGGTTGCGCTCGCCGTAGATCGTCGAGATCTGGCGCTGGCTGAAGGCGTCGGAGAGGACGTTGTCGATGTCCTGGATCGCGACGCCGAGCTGCGAGGCCTTGTTGCGGTCGATCACGACATTGGCCTGCAGGCCGCCCTGCTCGCGGTCGGTCGAGACGTCGACCAGCTCGGGCAGGGCGCGCAGGCGCTCCAGCACCTTGGGCACCCATTCCTCGAGCTCGGGCAGGTTCGGGTCCCAGAGCGTGAACTGGTATTGCGAGCGGCCTTGCCGGCCGCCGGCGCGCACGTCCTGCACCGGGGTCAGGAAGATGCGCAGGCCCGGGATCGAGCCGAGGCGCCCGCGCAGCCGGTTGACCACCTGGGCCGAGCTCAGCCCACGCTCCTCCAGCGGCTTCAGGCTGACGAAGAAGCGCCCGGTATTCACCGAGCCGCTGCCGCCGCCGATGAAGGAGGCGACGCCGAGGACCGCCGGGTCGCTCGAGACGATGGCGGCGCCGCGCTGCTGGAGCTGCGCCATCGCCGGGAAGGAGATGTCGGTCGAGGCCTGGGTGAAGCCGATGATCAGCCCGGTGTCGTCCTGCGGGAAATAGCCCTTCGGCGCGCTGCGGAACATCTGCACGGTCAGGGCCACGGTCGCGATCATCACGGCGAGCATGAACCAGTTGTGCCGCAGCACGAGCCTGAGCGTGCGGGCATAGAAGCCCGTCATCGCCGACAGCACGCGCTCGACCGCGCGGTCGAAGCGGCTGGGCGCATGCGGCCCGCTCCTGAGGAAATGGGCGCAGACCATCGGCGTGACGCTGAGCGAGACCGCCGTCGAGACCAGGATGGCGAAGGTCAGCGTCAGGGTGAACTCGCGGAAGAAGCGGCCCGCCACCCCCTCCATGAAGAAGAGCGGGATGAAGGCGGCGATCAGCGAGAGCGAGATCGAGACCACCGTGAAGCCGATCTGCCCGGCGCCGAGCAGGGCGGCGCGCAGCGGCGAGAGGCCCCTGGCGACGTTGCGCTCGATGTTCTCGATCATGACAATGGCGTCGTCGACGACGAAGCCGACCGAGATCGTCACCGCCATCAGCGAGAGATTGTCGAGCGTGAAGCCGGCGACCCACATCGCGGCGAAGGTGCCGGCGATGGAGAGCGGCACGGTGACGCCGGCGGCGACCGTCAGCGTCGTGCGGCGCAGGAACAGGAAGACGACCAGCATCACCAGCGCGATGGAGATCAGCAGCGTATGCTGGATGTCGGCGATCGAGGCGCGGATCGTGACGGTGCGGTCCGACATGATCGAGAACTGGATTCCGGCCGGCACCCAGCGCTGGATCTCGGGCAGAAGCGCCTTCACCCGGTCGACCGTGTCGATGACGTTGGCGTCGGCCTGCTTGGTGATGGTGATCAGGATCGCCGGCTTGCCGTTGTACCAGCCGGCGGCGCGGCTGTTGCGCACGCCGCGCTCGACGGCCGCGACATCGGCGAGGCGGACCACCGTGCCGCTGGCCGAGCGCACGACGATGTTGCCGTAGTCTTCCGGCTGGCGGATCTGGTTGTTGGCCGAGAGCGTCTCGCCCAGCCTGTCGCCGTCGAAGGAGCCGACGGCAGAGACGGTGTTGGCGTTGACGATGGCGGTGCGGATGGTGTCGAGGCTCAGCCCCATGGCGGCGAGCCGGGCGGGGTCGACCCGGACGCGGATCGCCGGCTGCTCCGCGCCGGCGACCGTGACCTCGCCGACGCCTTCGATCTGGGAGATGCGCTGGGCGATCACGGTATCGGCCGCGTCGTACATCGCGCTCGGCGTCATCGTGTCCGAGGTCAGGGCCAGGATCAGGATCGGCGCGGCGTTGGGATTGGCCTTGCGGAACTGCGGCAGGGTCGGCAGGTCGCCGGGCAGGTCGGTCGCGGCGGCGTTGAGCGCCGCCTGGACGTCGCGGGCGGCGCTGTCGGTGTTCCGCGTCATGTCGAACTGGAGCACGATCGAGGTCGAGCCGAGCGAGCTCGTCGAGGTGATCTCGGTGACGCCGGGGATCGAGCCGAGCCGGCGCTCGAGCGGCGCCGCCACGCTCGCCGCCATCGTCGCCGGGTCGGCGCCCGGCCGGCTGGCGAAGACGCGGATCGTCGGGAAGTCGACGCTCGGCAGGCTCGCCACCGGCAGGACCATGTAGGCGACCATGCCGACGAGGAAGAGGCCGATCGCCAACAGCGTCGTGCCGACCGGGCGCAGGATGAAGGCGTCGGAGAGGCCCCGGACCGTCTTCCAGCCCTTGTCCTCGCCACTTCGGCCCGCGGCGTCGCTCATTCGGCCGCCTCCGGATCGGGATAGGGCACGACGCCGTCGGGGCCGCCGCCGAGGCGCCGGCGGATATTCTCGAGCGCCAGATAGATCACCGGCGTGGTGTAGAGCGTCAGCAACTGGCTGAGCAGCAGGCCGCCGACGATGGTGATGCCGAGCGGCTGGCGCAATTCGCTGCCGGTGCCGGTCGCGAGCGCCAGAGGCAGGGCGCCGAACAGGGCGGCCAGCGTCGTCATCATGATCGGCCGGAAGCGCAGCAGGCAGGCCTTGACGATGGCCTCCTCCGGTGGGAGGCGCTCATGCCGCTCGGCCTCCAGCGCGAAGTCGATCATCATGATCGCGTTCTTCTTGACGATGCCCATCAGCAGGATGATGCCGATCAGCGCCACGATCGAGAGTTCGCGGCCGGTCAGGACGAGGGCGAGGAGGGCGCCTACGCCAGCGGAAGGCAGCGTCGTCAGGATCGTGAAGGGGTGGACATAGCTCTCGTAGAGGATGCCGAGCACGAGATAGATCGTCACCACCGCGGCGAGGATCAGCCAGGGCTGGTTGGCGAGCGAATGATTGAACTCCGCCGCATCGGCGCTGAAGGAGCCGGAGATCGAGCTGGGCATGCCGATCTCGCGCTCGACCGCCGCGATCATCGTCACCGCGTCGCCGAGCGCCTCGCCGGGCGCGAGATCGAAGGAGACGGTCGCGGCCGGGAACTGCTCCTGATGGGCGATGGAGAGAGGCGCGGTCTCGCGGATCAGCCGGGTGAAGGAGGAGAGCGGCACCTGGACGCTGTTCTGCGTCACCGTGGTGTTGCCGGCGGCGTTGGTCTGGCCCTGGGTGTTGGTGTTGCCGGTGACGTAGAGCTTCGACAGCGCCGAGGGGTCGCGCAGATATTGCGGCGCCGCCTCCAGGATGACGCGGTACTGGTTCGACTGCTCGTAGATCGTGGCGATCTGGCGCTGGCCGAAGGCGTCGTAGAGCGTGTCGTCGACGGCCTGGATCGAGATGCCGAGCCGGCCGGCCTTGGCCCGGTCGATCTCGACATGGGCGCGCAGGCCGCCATCCTGCGTCTCGTTGGCGACGTTGCGGACGATCGCCTCGCGCCGCAGCGCCTCCGCGAGCTTGCCGGCCCATTCCATCACCTGCGGCTGGTCGGCGCCGGTCAGGGTGTACTGGTATTGCGAGCGGCTGGCGCGGGTGGTGATCTGGATGTCCTGCACCGGCTGGACAAAGGTGACGACGCCGGGAATCGCGGAAGCGACGGCGCGCAGCCGCTCGGCGATGGTGACGGCGTCGTCGCGGCGCTCGTCCTTGGGCCTGAGCGTCACCGTCATGCGGGCGGTGTTGAGGGTGGCGTTGGCCTGGCCGATGCCGAGCACCGAGACGACGCCGGTGACGTCGCCATCCTGCTCGAAGGCCTGCGACACCTTCTCCTGCAAGCGCTTCATCTCGTTGAAGGAGACGTCCGGCGAGGATTCCAGTACGACATTGAGCAGGCCGGTATCCTGGCTCGGCAGGAAGCCCTTGGGGATGACGACATACATCCAGACCGTCAGCACCAGCGTGGCGAACGTCGCCAGCAGCACCAGCCCGCGCGCCTTCAGCGCCCAGCCGAGCGTCACCTCGTAGACCCGCGCCATCGCCGCGACCGGCCATTCCGCCAGCCGCATCAGCCGGTTCTCACGCCCGGGATCGCCATGGCGCAGCAGCCTTGCGCACATCATCGGCGTCAGCGTCAGCGAGACCACCGCCGAGACCACGACGGCGATGGTCAGCGTCAGGGCGAATTCGCGGAACATGCGGCCGACGAGCCCGGTCATGAACAGCAGCGGGATGAAGACCGCGACCAGCGAGACCGTCAGCGAGATCACGGTGAAGCCGATCTCGCGGGCGCCGTCATAGGCGGCCTGGAGCGGTTTCTTGCCCTGCTCCATGTTGCGCACGATGTTCTCGATCATCACGATCGCATCGTCGACGACGAAGCCGGTGCCGATGGTCAGCGCCATCAGCGAGAGATTGTCGAGGCTGAAGCCGGCGAGCCACATCACCGCGAAGGTCGCGATCAGCGAGAGCGGCAGCGCGACGCCCGCGATGATCGTCGCCCGCACCGTGCGCAGGAAGAGCAGCACCACCAGCACCACCAGCGCGCAGGCGAGGACCAGCGTGAACTGGACGTCGGCGATCGAGGCGCGGATCGTCTCGGTGCGGTCGCTGACCACCTGCAAATCGACGCCGGCCGGCATGCCGTTCTTCAGGCGCGGGATCTCCTCCTGCACCCGCGCGACCGTGGTGACGATGTTGGCGCCGGGCTGGCGCATCACGTCGAGCACGACGGCGGTCCTACCCTTGAACCAGGCGCCGACGCGACTGTTCTCGAGGTCTTCCAGCACCACCGCCACGTCGCGCAGGAAAACCGGTGCGCCGCTGCGATAGGCGACGACGATGTCGCGATAGGCCGAGGCGCTGCCGATCTGGTCGTTGGCGCTGATTGTATAGGCCTGATGGTTGCCGTCGAGCGCGCCCTTGGAGCCGGCGACATTGGCGGCGACGATGGCGGTGCGCAGATCCTCCATGCCGAGCCCGTAGGCGGCGAGCCTGGCGAGGTCGGCCTGGATGCGGATCGCCGGCCTGACGCCGCCCTCGATCGAGACGTGGCCGACGCCGGAGACCTCCGAAAGGCGTGGCGAGAGCAGCGTATCGGCGAGGTCGGAGAGCTGGCGCAGCGAGACCGTGTCCGAGGTCAGCGCCAGCACCATGATCGGCGCATCGGCCGGGTTGATCTTCGCATAGGTCGGCGGATAGGGCAGGGTGCGCGGCAGGGTCGAGCCCGCCGCGTTGATCGCGGATTGCACGTCCTGCGCCGCGGCGTCGATGTCGCGGTCGAGATCGAATTGCAGCGTGATCTGGCTGAGGCCGAAGGAGCTCTGCGAATACATCGTCGAGAGGGAGGGGATCTGGCCGAACTGCCGCTCCAAGGGCGCCGTCACCAGCGAGGCGATGGTCTCGGGATTCGCGCCCGGCAATTGCGTGGTGATCTGGATCGTCGGGAAATCGACCTGCGGCAGGGCCGAGACCGGCAGGCGCAGATAGCCGAGGATGCCGCAAAGCAGAACCGCGATGCCGAGCAGCGAGGTCGCGACGGGCCGGCTGATGAAAGGCGCGGACACGCTCATCGCGGCTCACCCGTCATGGCTGCGCTTGCGGTCTTTGTGCACCCGATCCGCGGCCGGGGGAAGCCGGTGCGCCGGAGGGCGCTGCCTCTGGGCCGGCTGCGCCCGGCGCCGCGCCGTTGCGCCGCG
>UBNE01000056.1 GCA_900466745.1 Hyphomicrobiales bacterium
GCGGCCTCCTTCGAGGCCTGGGCCGAGGCCTTGACGGACGCCGCCAGCTCCTCGGTGGTCGCCGCCGTCTCCTCCAGCGAGGAGGCCTGCTCCTCTGTCCGCTTCGACAGGTCGTCCGCCCCGGTGTTGATCTCCCGCGCCGCCACCCCGACATCCGACGACGTCGCCTGGATCGTCGCCATCGTCGAAGAGAGACGGTCAACCGTCTCGTTGAAGTCGTGGCGCAGCTTCTCATAGGCCTCGGGCATCTGCGCCAGGATGCGATGGGTCAGGTCGCCTTGGCTCAGAGCGGCGAGCCCGGCGGCAAGCTCCCGCACGATCCGCTCCAGCTCCTCCGCCTGCTCCTGCTGGCGCCGCGCCGCGGCCTGGCGCTGCTCCTCGGTCTGGCGCCGGGTCTCGTCGATCAGGCCGGCCCTGGCGCTGGCATCCGCCTCCAGCCGGGCCTTGTCGCGGGAGGCCTGGCGCAGCACGTCGATGGCCTCGGCCATCGCGCCGAACTCGCTGCCGCTGCCGAAGGCGGGAACCGGGCTTTCGAGGTCCCCTTCCGTGATGCGCCGCAGCGCGGCGCCGAGGCCGCCGAGCGGCCGCATCATCCGGCGCACCAGCACGAAGAGCAGCAGCGCCGCGACGATCCCGATCACGACGCCGGCCATGATGTTGCGGTCGATCATCTGGCCGATGACGTTCAGGAACTCGTCCTGGCGGATGCCGACATAGAGGATGCCGACGACCTTGCCGTCCGATTTCTGGACGATCGGCTCGTAGATCGTGAAATAGGGCACGCCGAGGATGTCGGCCTCGCCCGAATAAGTCTGCTTCCGCTTGAAGACGGCGTCATGGGCCGGGCCCTGCGCCAGCTTCGTCCCGACGGCGCGCGAGCCGTCGGGCTTCTGGACGTTGGTGGCGACCCGGGTGTCGCCCATGAACACCGTCGCGGTGCCGCCGGAGAGGCGCTTGACCTTGTCGACGACGGCGAAGTCGCCGTTGACGGCCTGCTGGCCGAAGAACAGCCTGTCGCCGTCGAGGCGCGGCTCGCCCTGCGCGTAGAGCAGGTCGTGCAGCAGGTTCATGTTCACCGTCAGATTGGCCTGCGCGCGCTCGCGCATCGCGCTGTCGGCGGCGCGCAGCGACACCAGCACCGAGGCGGCCACGGCGAAGCCGACGATCAGCACGGCGGCGAGCGCCAGACGCGTCGCGATCGGAAGACGCGAGAGAAAGCCCTTCATGATTCCCCCATTCCTCAAGGTTTCCCGCGAGGCAAAGCCGTTCGTCGTTTCGTCGGAAGCAAAGAGCCCGAGGCGGTTTCGATGTTGTTCTTCTGTCGATGAGGCCTCGAGCGCGGCATGGATGGTCGCGATCGTCCGCGATCTTCGATAAGAATGTCTAAATTCCGGAAAGGAACAGAGATCACGCCATGATGCCCTTGCGTCATCACGGCGCGCGGGGCGGATGGCCGGCGGGTGCGGCGGCCGAACCGGCCTTGCTTTCCGCGCCGCTTGCGGCACCCTAGCGCCATGCATCGCCGTCTGGTCTTCGAGGATCCGGTCTCGCGCGCCGCCGTCTGGAGCCGCCGGCTGGCCTGGTTCGCGCTCGTGGTGCTGCTGCTCTCGCTGCTCCTGGTCAGGCTGCGCGAGCCCAGCATCGAGGGGCTGGCGCCCGTCGCCGGCGCCTATGTCTTCGTGCTGCTCGCGCTCGGTCTCGCGCTGGTCGCCTTCGTCCGCATCTGGCGGGAGGGGCATCGCGGCGTCGGCATGGCGGCGGGGGCGCTGCTGCTCTGCCTGGTCCTGCTGGCTCCGGCCGGCTATGTCGGCTTCCTGCTGGCGACGCGGCCGGCGCTCGCCGACATCTCGACCGATATCGACGATCCGCCGGCCTTCAGCCGCTCGATGGCGGCGCTGACGGCGCGGGCCGGGCGGATTCCGCCCGATGTCGCGCCGGCGCGGCGGCGCCTGCAGCGGCAGGCCTATCCCAAGATCGCGCCGATCGTCCTCGAGGAGCCGGCCGAGGCCGCCTTCGCGCTGGCGCGCAAGGCCGTGACGGCCCTCGGCTGGCAGGTGGTGGATGTGGCGCGCCCCGGCGGACGCAGCGGGGCGGGGCGGATCGACGCGGTGGCGCGGGGGCGCCTCCTGCGCTTCTCGGAGGACATCACCATCCGGGTGAAGCCGCGCGTCGACGGCAGCCGCATCGACATCCGTTCAGCCTCGCGCCTCGGCAGCCACGATCTCGGCGCCAATGCCCGGCGGATCGCCGCCTTCGCCGAGGAGATCGACCTGCTGCAGGAGCGCTAGGGCATCGGACCGAAAAGTGGAATCCACTTTTCGGAAAAATCCGATGCGCCAGCAATGAGATAGATCACCGTTACCGCGTCCGGAAGGACGCGCGATGATCTAGGATACCGGCCTGAAGCCCGTAGCCAGCCCGATACTTCAACCCCTCGCTTTGCATCGCTCCGAAACGCGCGCCGCTCTTCGGGCCGGCGCTCCGGCCGGGCGGCCCGTCAGGCGCGGCGGTAGCGGCTCGACAGGGCCGGAATCGCGTCGCTGGCGGCGACCAGGCCGCGATCCACCAGATCCTCGAGCTGGGCGAGGACCGAGAGCGCGGCGGCGCCGTGCAGCGCCGGAGCGAGGCCCTGATAGATCGCGGGGACCATGGCCGCGATCGTCTCGTCGCCGGCGCCGAGGCGGTTGAGCACCGCGGCCTCGCGCTGCCGGCGGTGCTGGACGAGCCCGCGCAGGAAGCGTTGCGGATCGGCGACCGGGCCGCCATGGCCGGGCCGGTAGAGCCTGTGCTCGAGGCCGCGCAGCTTCTCGATCGAGGCCATATAGGCCGCCATCGAGCCGTCCGGCGGGGCGACGATCGAGGTCGACCAGGCCATGACGTGATCGCCGGAGAACAGGGTTTCCTCCTCCGCCAGCGCGTAGGCGAGGTGGTTGGCGGTGTGGCCGGGCGTCTCGACCGCGGTCAGGCTCCAGCCCGGCCCAGACACGGCGTCGCCCTCCCGCATCTGCCAGTCCGGCGCGAAGTCGCTGTCGGCGGCGGCGTCCAGCACCCGGCCTTCGCCGGGGCCGAGCTCGCGCGAGGGGCGGTGCGGCCCGCAGCCGACGACGGAGGCGCCGGTCGCGGCCCGCAGGGCCGGCACGGCGGGCGAGTGGTCGCGATGGGTGTGGGTGACGACGATATGGCTCACCGTCTCGCCGGCGACCGCGGCGAGCAGGCGCGCGACATGGCCGGGATCGTCCGGGCCCGGGTCGATGATCGCGACCGTGCCGCGGCCCACGATATAGCTGCAGGTGCCGGTGAAGGTCATCGGCCCGCCATTGCCGGCGATGATGCGGCGCACCAGCGGGGAGAGCTCGGCGACCTCGCCCGCCGGCGTGGTCTGGCTTCGGTCGAATGCGATATCGTCGTCCATGGTCCGATCCTGCACCGGCGCGGCGGCGGCGTCAGCCCCCGGACTCCCCCGGCCGGCCCGCCAGTTTCCGCACGGCCCGCCCGCTTGTGGCGCTTTGCCGCATTTTCTATAGACGGGGAAGCGGTCGCTCGGCGGCTTCTACGGACGAAATGCGGCCGCATGGCGCGGCCCGCCGCAAAACAGGACGATATCCATGGCCGACATGCTCCCTTTGCAGGCCTCGACCCTCGCCGGCGAAATCTTCCCGGCGGCGAAGCCCCGCTCCGCCCTCCTGCGCAATCTCGCCCTGGCCGTCGCCGGCAGCCTGCTGATGGTCGCGGCGGCGAAGATCAAGGTGCCGTTCTGGCCGGTGCCGATGACGCTGCAGACGCTCGCGGTGCTCGCCCTCGGCGCGGCCTATGGCGCACGGCTCGGCGCCGCGACCATGGCGCTCTACATCGCCTACGGGCTCGCCGGCCTGCCGGTCTTCACCAATACGCCGCCGGTCGCGGCCGGACCGCTCTATCTCGCCGGGCCGACGGGCGGCTTCCTGCTCGGCTTCGTGGCCGCGGCCGCGATCGCCGGCTGGGCCGCGGCGCGCGGCGCCTCCCTTCTGCGGATCGCCGGCGGCCTGCTGCTGGCGGATCTCGCGCTGATGACGCTGGGCTGCCTCTGGCTCGCCTTCGGCGCGCAGATGGCGGGCGGGGCCACCGGCGTCGGCTTCGCCAAGGCCTTCGCCTATGGCGTGCAGCCCTTCCTGCTCGGCGAGGCGCTCAAGACGGCGCTCGCGGCCTGCCTTGCCGGGGCGGGCTGGTCGCTGATCGGCCGGCGCGGCTGAGCGCGCTTCCTCTCCGAAGAAACGGACAAGGCCGGGGCGGCTGCCCCGGCCTTTTTATCGAGCCGGTCGCGATGTCGCCCGACTCACGATCGCGCGGCGCGATGGCCCGGGGCGCCTTCATTTGGCCGGTTCGCTGCCGCCGCAGCTCTTCGTGTCCGACAGGCCGAAGAGCGGGCCGAAATTGCCGCATTTGTCGCAGCCCGACAGGCCGAGGCCGAGCCCGAGGAGGACGGCGAGAAGGGTGATGCGCTTCATGGGGGTCGACCGCTCCGATTCATGCAGGGCGCGATCCTAGAGCATCGGACCGAAAAGTGGAATCCACTTTTCGGAAAATCCGATGCACTAACAATAAGATAGATCATCGTTACCGCGTCCGAAAGGACGCGCGATGATCTAGTGCATCGCCCCGGAAAATGGAGCAGGGTTTCGCGAGCAGGGCCTCGAAGCGGGGCGAGGCGCCGGTCAGAGGCCGCTTGCGAGCCAGCCGAGGATGCCGGCGGCCGATACCGCGAACAGGGCGATCGCGGCCTTCGCATCGCCGGGCCAATGGCGCATCATGCTGTGTCTCCTTGTCTGGAAGACGTCGCAATAGCCATGCCATTTAACGGAGCGGTGACGGCTGCGCGGAGAGGCTGCGGGGCGCCGCCATCCCGGAAACGCTCCGGCGATGGCCGATGCCGCGGCGCCAGCGAGCCGCGTCACGGTCCGGTCGCGAAGGAGAGTTCGACATCATGACATTGACCATCGGCATGGTCGCCCATGACCGCAAGAAGCCGGATCTGGCCGCCTGGGCGCAGGCGCATCTTTCCCTCATCGCCCGACACAAGGTGGTGGCGACGGCGACGACGGGCTCGGTGCTGCAGCGCGCCCTGCCGGATCTGCCGATCAAGCTGGTGAAGAGCGGCCCGCTCGGCGGCGACCAGCAGATCGGCGCGATGATCGCGCAGGGCGAGCTCGACGTGCTGCTGTTCTTCCCCGATCCGCTCGAGGCGCAGCCCCACGACGTCGATGTGAAGGCGCTGCTGCGGCTGGTGCTGGTCTACGATATCCCGGCCGCGTTCAGCCCGCGGACGGCGACCGAGCTGGCACGCTCCGGGCTGTTCGGGCGCTGAGGCGATCGCCTGCCCGCCGCCTCTCCTGGCGGAAGGCCGCCGCGCCCGCGCGACGGCCGAAACGACGGGCCAGAACGGCCGGCATGCCTGCCAGGCAAAGAAAAAGGCCCCGTGGGGCCGCTTTTCCAACGAACTGAAATATCTCGGGAAATTTTGGTCGGAGTGGCAGGATTTGAACTTCCCGCCGCCTTCTGAGCATGATTGATTTTGCTCGATTTTTCGACCTCAAGCCTTTACTTCTTGTACCTCGTTTTTGTACCGAGGCGCAAGACCGTGATTTTGATGGATGAGGCGGCGCATTATCGTCCCCCGAATCGTAAGCACCCCGTAAGCCGGTGCAAAGCCTGCTAAGCCGCCTGAAGCTCTGCCGCGAGACTGCCGAACATTGCCCGCGCAATTTGAAGCGCGGCGGGATCATCCCTCAACATTTGAAGGACAGCAGACTCGTACTGAAAGCGATTTTGCAGCCCGACCGCACGGGCTATGGCATCCAGAGCCTGCGTTTCTCGAATCGGACAGCGGGTGAGGATGCGAGTCCAATCACCGGTCTGCGCTGCGGTAGATAGAGCTGCTGTCTCGCCGTCCACGATAGCTGCGGTATCTATCTGCAAGGCGATCGCTTGCTTCGCTTCAATCTGGCGAAGTGTCGGGATGCTCGTAAAAATACTCCGACGAATCGATTTCTCGACCGCCCGTGCCGCAAGACGCGGGAAATGGCTCTGAGTTGCAGAAATTGCGGCTTGGATAGCAGCCTGCGCGTTGGCGTCGCCATCGCCCCCCGTAACCGCAGCTTGGCGTCGAGCAACGGCCAAGATCAAATCAGGATGATAGTAGATGGATTCAACGGAATAGAACGGTAGCGCAAAAATGCCGCCTGATTGAAGGGCGGCAACTGACGCTGGGTCGCGTCCGTCGTTGTCGATGATGCCCCAAGCCTTGACCCAATGGAGCGTTTCGGAAGCGCGGATGCCGTTGACAGCGTGCTCCACGTCGCGCGAAGACCCCTTCGACCTAACTGAGACGCCCGGAAAAAGGACACTGTAGAGCGGCCGGTCAAGGCTTGAGGCTTCGCCTTCCACGAAGACAATCTTCCGACGCGACCCAACTATGTCCTGCTTTATGGCTTCATCGATATCCGCGTTAGCGGGGATCAAATCTACGTCCCACTGAGACGCTTGCTGCCCTGAATATGAACATGACCGAACCAGCAACACGCGCGATTCCGGGTTATCAACCGGAAGCATCAAGTCGTGAGTTCCGACGATGAAAGCACAGTCGTCACGATATTTGAACAACTGCGTCAGCAATGGCGAAATTATGGACCTATGGAGATGTCGTTCTGGCTCATCGATAATGAGCAGCGTGCCCGGTTTGGCTGTCAGCACATCAGCCGCGATCAACAATGCGTTGCGTTCGCCGTCAGATAGCTCCGCTGCGCCGTAAGGCTGGCTACCATCTTTCGATGCCATCAGGCGATCGCCACCCTCAACCGAGATTGCAACACTGATGTTGGATAACGCCAGCAATTCATTGATTTTGGCGATAGGCGCCGTCTTCCGCGCCAGTGCCTGGGCTCCGTCGACATCACCAGACCGCAGAGCTGTCGCAATGGCCCGCGCCTCAACGTTCTCGGCGTCAATAAGGTCATAGAGCGTGATGCCAGAACGATGTGAGGGATTTTGCTCCATCCAGCGAGACTGAGGGCTCGTATCCCAGTTGCGGGCCTGCTCTTCCAGCTGCTGCTTTCGGGCTGGCGAAAACTCGATGGCGCTCGATTGAAACCAAGTTTGCCGGCTAGCCGTAATCCGGCGAGCGTTGTTTATGGCTGCACCAACGAATCTTTGCAGCAGCGATGACTTGCCGGTTCCGTTGGCCCCCAGAACGAAAAGGGTTTGTCCGACCTCGATGTCGATGCGAAGAGCATCTCCCGCTGTTGGTTGGACCGTAAGGCGGAACGTCACCGAAGATTGCCCCATTAACTTGGCGGAAGAAGTGTGACAGAGTGCACAATCTTACACGCCATTGATTTCATTTAAGAAAATGGCGCTTCAAGTTGGCTTTGATGTAGCAGCACGGTCTTGCATCAGCAACTTACTTCTTCGTCCGCTGCGCTCGGCGAGCTTCCAGCGCCTTCCGCTTCCCCTCCGGGATTTGGTTGTAGAGGTCTTCGAGTTGACGCTTTTCGGTGATCGCCCACGAGACCACGGAGTTGGCGAGCTTGAACAGGATAGCGACCGTGGCGTGGTCATCGTCGCCGTATAGTTGACCTGCGTGCATGACCTCGTTGCCGTTCTGCCGGATGATGTCGAGTGCCAGTTGGATTTCTCTTGGGCAGCCCTCCTCGTCCAACCATTCGACGGCCTTCTCGAATGTGCCAGCTCCCGACAGTTTCTTGCATAGCCCTTCAATGCACATACGAAGGAGTGCAGCCGCTGCTCTGGGGCTCGCTTGGCTGACGGCGGCGGCTTCCTCGTAGTCGCGTTGCATTTCCTGGGGCATGTCTGGCGACATAGGCGGGGCATCGTAGGTAACTGGGAATATCAACTTCTGCTCAAACCAAAGGGAGCGTGCGGAGCACGTTCCACACGTGCTGATTGAGACATCAGCCAGCTTGGTTGTCACCTCTTTGTAGCTGCCCGAGACGACCTTGTTCTCCTTCGTGAACAGGTCAAGCCAGTGCTGCCACGATGCAACCCGACACCGGGGGCACGTGAAATACCGCTCACGAAAGCGGGGGCTGATGTCTTTTGGTGCCGCTTGCTGTCTCAGCCCGCTCTGGCCTTCGACCTCTTCTTTGGGAATGGATGGTAGCAAGCGCGACATTGTTGACCGCCAGAAAAGCCATTTGTCGCCACTGTGTACGAGGCCGACGCGATTTACTACCGTCATCAATCTGAGACAGAGCCACCTCCCGGATGTTTGGCGAAGAAATCCAAGAGGGCCCTATCGCTGAAGCGATGCCACGACTCCCCCCGTGGCACTCGCATCCCCGAAAGGAACCCGCTCGGGAACCGTTGACGGTGCCTGCTGGCGGCCCCGATTGGGCGCCGGACAGGCAGCCATCCGCCGCCTCTGAATAGCTCTTTCCCGTGATGAGGGGTGGGCGTGCAGGCTCTTTGCGGGAGCGTCCGCTTTCCTACCGGATCGCACTGTCAACGCTCTTGCAGCGAGGTCGCGCCGCGCCCGCCGATGCTGACTCGCGCTCGGGCTGCCAGTCGTCCGTTGAAGTATACCGTAGCGGACAAGGCGCGGGGATGGCGCAGAGGCTGTCCGTAAGGGTTGACGTGAGTCTGCGGACATGCATTCATGCGGACATTATCTCTACAGACAGAGAGCGCTGCCCATGCAGACCGTCCTCTACTCTCGCGTCTCGACCGCCGACCAAACCATCGAGCATCAGGAGAAGCAGGCGCGGGATGCCGGCTTCACCATTGACCGGGTGGTGGCGGACCATGGCGTCTCCGGTGTCAGCACCCGCCTTGCCGAGCGGCCGGAGGGCAAGCGCCTCTTCGACATGCTGCGGGCCGGCGACGTGCTGGTGGTGCGGTGGGTTGATCGGCTTGGGCGCAACTACGCCGATGTTACCGAGACCATCCGGGAGTTCATGCGGCGGGGTGTCGTCATCAAGACCATCATCAATCGCATGACTTTCGACGGGGCGACCTTAGACCCCATGCAGCAAGCCGTCAGGGACGCCCTCATCGCCTTCATGGCGGCGTCAGCGCAGGCGCAGGCGGAGGCCACCAAGACGGCGCAGGCGGCCGGCATCGAACACGCCAAGGCCAACGGCGGGAACGCCTACAGGGGCCGCAAGCCGAGCTTTACGCGGGCGCAGATGGAGACCGTGCGGGACATGCTGGCGCAGGATGCCGGGATCAGCGTCATCGCCAAGGGCACGGGCCTGTCCCGGCAGGCCATCTACCGGATGAAGGATGATCCGGCCGAGGCGGAGGCTGCCTTGGTGAAGTGGGCTATGTGAAGCCTTCGGGACGAAGCCGATCGTGCCGCCACAGCCGCAAAAGTGGAGTCACTGCACCTTGCCATCGCTGTGCCCATTGGGGAGGCGAGGCGGCTGGCGAGGGGCGCAACCGCCGTCGTTGAGGTAGTCACACCCGCACTTTGATCTCGATTTCGATCTTATCCGCGCTGACGCCCATGCGCTCGGCCAAGCGAGCCTTAATCGTCTCCATGAAGCTCGCGTCATTACTCGGGTCGCGGTTGTCGGGGAATGCCTCACTGACCTCGCGTTCCTGCTTGTCGGCAGGTGCTAAAACAGTCTCAGACCACAGCGCCTTTTCCCCGAAGCCAGAGCCCGTAAACCGCCAGCCATCTTCAAACTCCGGATTTACCCAGGAGGGGATGTGCTCCATTCCATGCGCAGCCTTTGCGGCGTGGTTCGCCTCGAACGCCGCTACGACGGTGTCCTTGTCGAACATGGTCACGACGATCTTGGTCGGCTCTTCTTCAGGGCGGTGAGCGTGGATGACACGGTCAACATCGCTCAGCACGTGATACGAGCCGTTGGCGGCGCGAGTGAACGATATGCGACCACCAGTGGTCACCTTGACCGCGCAGGAGAGGGTCTCGCTGCCCTTGGCGATCTTGATACGCGAGAACCTCGGCACACCGGACCCCGAGGCCGTGTTCTCAACGTCGTAACCCTTCGCTTCCAGCAGGCGCACTACGGCCGCTCGCACTTCACTGTCCTCAATCCAGTCGCCCATGTATTTCTCCTTTCCTTCAAGACGAGAGTTAAATGTCATTTTTTGAAATGAAATTCAAGAGGCAAAAGAAGAATTCTTTCTTCTCCGATTTTTGGGAGAGCTAAACGAGATGAAAACGGCGAGCGACAGGTAGGGAGCCATCGTTCAGCGGCAACCGGTGAGCGGCAGCCCTTCGCTAAGCGGAATTGAGAAGAGCGGACCATCTCGGTAGAGCCGGCGGAGCGGCTGACCGGATGTAGGATGCGGCAAGGCGTGATCTTGCGACCGGCCGTCCTCGCTTTTATTTCCGCGTCTGTCTCTCAGGGGGGGACGCAGATATCGGATCATCGGATGGCCTGACCCCAGCACGGGGCGCATCAGGCGGACCTACAAGGACTTCCCACCGGGAGCGGCGACCGTCGTCGGGCGGTGGTTGGCGGATGCCCTTGGCCTCGCAGGGCTGCACGTCGCCAAGCTGGAGCGGGCAGATGCCGAGAAGGCTCGGCAGGGCAAGGCAGAGTTTCACAAGGCGTTGGCGGACTTGGTATGAGCAAGAAGAGGTTTCAGATCACCGGGGCGGCGCTGGCGATGCGCGAGCTTCAGAAGCTGCCGCCGCAGAGCAGCGCCGGGAAGCCGGATGTCCTTCCGTTCGCCGCCATCACGATCCACGACGCCGTGTTCCAGCCCCGCGCCATGAGCGAGCACCATGTCCACGGGCTCTCGAAAATCATCAAGAACCAGGGCGAGGTCGCACCCGTGGTCGTGTGGCCTGTCGGGGACAAGCTCATCCTACTCGATGGCCACCACCGCATCGAAGCATACAAGAAAGCAGCGAAAACGAACGCCATCCCGGTCGAGTATTTCGAGGGAACAGCAGACGAGGCGCTGGCCAAGTCCGGCGAATGCAATACCCCGCTCAAACTCCCCATGACGACGGAGGAGCGACAGGACTTCGCGTGGCGCATGGAAACCCTCGGCGACTACTCCTTGGCTGAGATTGTCCTGAAGTCGGGCGCGAGCAAGGCCCAAGTTGCCCGCATGAGAGCCGTCAAGCGCAAGCTGGGCGACCTCGCGCAATGCTTCGGGACTTGGAGAGCGGCCCGCAAGCACGCCGAAGAACCAGAGGAGGAGCGTGGTTCGGAGGAATGGAAGGAGCGACAGGCGGAGGCATACGCCGACAAGCTGGCGAAGGCGTTCGGCAACAAGCTCTCCACCAATCCCGAACTCGCCGCCATGGCGCTCGACATCTACTTCGGCCGAAAGCTCCCAGACCTGCATCACCAGATCGGCGAAATCATGAGCGAGGCCGAGCACGAGCAGTCAGCGGAGGAAAGTGAGGACGCCTTTTAGTGCCCTCCTGTCTCATCCCTACGATGTCTCAATGAGACAGGCTTAGCCGTCCAACTTGTACCTCGGGAACCGGGCCATCGCTTCCGCCAACATGCTGTTGGGATGCTCATACTTCCGAGCTGTCCGGCCTACCGAATGCCCGGCGATGGCGTCCCGGATGCGCTCTTCGATACCGGCACCGAGGGCCTGCGTCTTCCATGTATGGCGCCACGCATGATTGATCCGCACGTCCTTGGCGATTTCCGTCTCGTCCCGAAGCCACTCCGCCAAGCGGATCGACTCCAGAGCCGCACGACTGGTCAGGGCGTCCTCTTTCTCCCGGCGTGATGGATCGTAGAAGAGCGGCCCGCTCTTTACGGACCGCAGGAAGGTCAGAAAGCCCTCGGCTATGACGTGCTCGTGGACAGGAACGCGGCGATAGGTCCGGTTCTTCACGCTGCCGGCCGAAGGCGTGATGCGATAGAACCACGTCCCGTCCTCTTCCGAAAAGTCCTCGCGACGTAGCTGTGTCGTCTCTGTGACCCGTGCTCCTGAATAGGCGCACAACCACGGACACCAGCGACGAGCGTTCCTTCGGGCTTCGTGGACGGTAGTATCGTCGGCAGCCTTTCGGGCCGCTTTGAGTATCTTTCGGACTTCTTCAAGTGTGAAGAACGGTTCTCGATCTCGCGTCGGCTCCGGCGCTTGAAGGTCCACATCCTTGGCGATGTTGGCAGGAACGATCCGACCGCCGAGTTTGGACGAGGCCCAGCCGAAGACCGAACTGACGGCGGCAACGTCGTTCTTCTGGATGATATGGGGCTGGACCCCATCGACCTCTTCGCGATGCTTCGCCCATGCATATACATCGTCATCCGTAAGCGCTCGGACGTCCTTGTCACCTACGAAATCCGAGAACGATTGCAGCTTCTGCCGATAGCCGCGCAAGGTCCTCCCGCCGAGGCGGCCTTGTTTGGCCTTCTCGAACAGGTTGAAGACCCCCATGACGGTCAGCTTAGAGATTTCTTCAGGGGCGGTCGGGGTCTCGACGATGTCACCCTTCTGCCGCGTTGCGCTCGCCTGCGAAGCCTTCCGGTATTCCTTCAGGAGCCGCAGCGAGACCTTCCGATGCTCTGGGGAGGACGGGGCCAGGACGAAGCCGTGCGAGCCTATGAAATCGTCGATCTCATCTTGTAGATGCGTGGTATCGCCGCGAGCGAACTCCTCTGCGGACGTGGCATTGTCCCACGCTATGGTTTCGCCGTAGCGTCGAAACTCGCGCTCGCTGAGCCCATCGCTGCGAAGGTCCTCGTCTTCCTGCAAGAGGTGCACGTACCAAAGCTGTGCAAGGCGCTCGATTTCGAAATCGGTGACGGTGGTTCTGCCGGGCTGCCTCGCCCGCTCGCGGATGGCGGTAATGCGCTCTTCGACAGAAGTCAGCCACTTCCCATACGCTGCCCGCGCTTGGGTATCATTGAGGTGGGCGGGCCAAATGGGCTTGTCCTCGCGCTTGCCGAACTCTGCCCGGCAATCCTCCGGGATCACTTTCCGGGCTTTCCAGTTCCCGGTCTTGGGGTCTCTCGTCAGCTTAGCCATGCGCAGCGCGAACGCCATTGTGTACCGCCCATTTGTACCAAGAGGGGCGGCTCGCGGCCAAAAGCCGAATTAAATCAATCATGTCAGCGGGAAATTTTGGTCGGAGTGGCAGGATTTGAACCTGCGACCCCCTCGTCCCGAACGAGGTGCTCTACCAGGCTGAGCCACACTCCGATCAACTGGTGGCCGGCTTATAGCCAGCGTCGCGCCGGGGCGCAACAGGCTGTTTGCGTCTTTTGACGGAAATCTCGCGAAAGCTTTCGACGCAGCCTTCGGAAGGCTTCAAGGCTGTTGCGCATGGCGGCGGTGCGTTCTAGAACGCGCGGCGCATTGGGGCGTCGCCAAGCGGTAAGGCAGCGGTTTTTGGTACCGCCATGCGGAGGTTCGAATCCTCCCGCCCCAGCCATCGGCTTCCGGTTTCACGGACGCGGCCGCCTTTTCCGATTTCCGCGACAAGGCAGGGATTTGGCGGACGGTTGCGCGCGCTCAGATGCGGCCTTGTCCGAGCGTTGGGGATTTCCGCGGCTTTCCGGCTCGGTCCGGGCCGGGGGGATCCTTTTCCAAAGGCTCTGCCGTGCGGTCTCCGCAACCTGGTTCGTTCCCCGACGATCCATCGGCGCCTTCAGCGAGCGATCTCCCGAGCCGCAGGCATCTCCACGCCGCAGCCACCAATGCAACCGGCAGGCGCAGCGCCACAGGATCCTCGTGCCGCGCTGCCGCATGGGGTTGCGGCACAGGAGCCTCGTCACGCGCGATGCGTTACGAGGTCCGCCTATCGCCGTCGCTTTGGGCGGTCCTTTGCAGGCAATCCACCAGCGCCGGCAAGGCGGCGGAATGGTGGCGTGCGCGGTTCCAGATCGCCGAGACCTGGCGACGCACGGGCTGTCCGCCCAGCGTAACCCGCTTCGGCGGCGAGGAGCGCACGCCGCGCGCCGCCGATGACGACAGCATCGCGATGCCGTGCCCCGCCTCAACCATGGCGACGAGCGCATGCGGGCTGTCGCTCTCCAGGACGATGCGGGGGCGCACATTCGCATGCCGGCAGCTCTCGTCGACGAGATCCCGCGTCATGAAGCCTCGCCGCAGCAGCAGGACGGGCGCATCGGCCAGCGACTCGACCGGCAGCGCCTCTGCGGCGTGGCCGACATCGCCCGGAGGCAGATAGGCGAGGAGCTCGGCCACGAAGAGCGGCTGGGTGTGGAACGCGCCGACATCCTCGGGCGTGGCGATGGCGAGGTGGACGCCACCCCGTTCGACCAGTTCGATCAGGGAGCGGTTCGGCCCTTCCACGAGGGCGACCTCGACGCGGGGATGGCTCGCCCGAAACAGCGTCAGGGCCGGCGCGATCAGCGAGGCGATGGTCTGGGCCGTCGCTCCGATGCGGAGATGGCCGATCTGGCCGCGTGCCACCGCATCGGCCCGCAGCGAAAGAGCCGCCGCCCGTTCAAGCAGTTCAGCCGCACGCGGCAGCATCTCCTCGGCCTCGACGGTCAGCGCCAGGCGCTTGCCGATGCGCTCGAACAGCGCAAAGCCGAGCTCCTCCTCCAGTGCCTGAATCTGGCGGGACAGCGCGGACTGGCTGATGTTCAGCGCCTCGGCCGCACGCGAGAGGTTCATCACCTCGGCGACCGTCACGAAGAAATGCAGCTTCCGCAGGTCTCTCATGGCTTATGCATAGTTTGCATTTGGCGGCTTCTCAACTTTGCATTGGACATGATGTTCGGCGCATTGCGCAATGGCGGGACGCCGGAAAGGCGAGGGGAATTTCAAGCACAACCGATCGGGAGTTCGTCATGAGCAAGCGACTGGCCCTTCTGGGCGCCGCCTTTGTCCTCCTCGGGCAGCCTGCAGCGCAGGCGGCCTGGCCGGAAAAGCCGATTACGGTCACCGTCGGCTTCGGCGCCGGCGGCACCACGGACGTCGTCGCCCGGGCCGTCGCCGATCTGGTCTCCAAGAAGCTCGGCCAGCCGGTCGTCATCGAGAACCGCCCGGGCGCCGGCGGCGCGGTCGCCGCGACCGCCCTAACCAAGCAGCCGGCGGACGGCTACAATCTGGTGGCCACGACCTCGACCACGATCACGCTGGATCCGCAGGTCACCAAGCTCGGCTTCGGCCTCGACGATTTCACCTATGTCGCCGCCACCGGCGAGTTCCCGGAAGCCTTCATCGCCCTGCCCAAGAGCGGCTGGAAGACGCTGAAGGACGCGATCGAGGCGACGAAGGCGTCGGGCGGCAAGACGACCTATGCCTCCAGCACCTCGCTCGACCGCATGATCACCGCCGCGCTCGGCAAGAAGACCGGCGTGCAGTTCGTGCCCGTGCCGACGCGCAGCGGCGCCGAGGTGGTCACGCAGGTCATGGGCGGCCATACGCCGCTCGGCTACAGCTCCGGCGCCTATTATCCCCAGGCGAAGTCGGGGGAGGTTGCGGCTTTGGCGGTGCTCGGCGAGAAGCGTCTCAAGGGCCTTCCGGACGTCCCGACCCTGAAGGAGCTGGGCTACGGCCTCTCCAGCGTCAACCTGATCCTGTTCGTCGCGCCGAAGGGGTTGCCGGAGGAGGTCGCCAAGCCGCTCTATGCCGCATTTTCGGCCGCGGCCGCCGACCCCGCGATCACCGCGCTGATGGAGAATCGCAGCCTCAACGCCTTTGTCGCAACGGGCGACGACCTGGCCAAGACGATCGCCGGCCAGAGCGAAAGCTTCAGGCAACTGCTCGAAGCGTCGAAGTAAGGCACGCCGGACCCAGCTCCCAAGCCGGAGACACCGACCATGACACGCTCGCGGGCTTCGTTCCTGGCCGAGATGCTGCTGCTCGGCGCCATCTGCCTCGCCCTGTTGTTTTGGATCATTCCCGCGCAGACGAGTGAAGGCGGCTTCGGTCTCTCCCCGGCCTTTCTGCCCGATATCCTCGCGGCGGCGATCCTGCTGCTCGTGCTCGCCGACGGCGTGTCGCGCCTGAGGAACCATCGCGTGGAAGGCGCCTATCCCACCGGCGTCGGGGCTCTGGCCCGCGTGCTGGCGGTGGCGGGGTTCGGCGCGCTCGTGCTGACCTATGCCGGGGTTGCGGCCAGCGCGGCGGCGACCCCGGCCGCCGGGATGCTGGCGCTCGGCGAGCGGCGGCCGCTGCCCATCCTGGCGACAGCGGCGCTGCTGGGCGGCGTCTTCTGGCTCGTTTTCCGCTGAGGCCGCCATGTCCGACCTGCTTCTCGGCTTTGGCGACGCCCTCACGCCCGTCACGGTGCTGTTCGTGTTCCTGGGTGTATTGCTCGGCTACGTCATCGGCGTGCTGCCGGGGCTCAACCGCCCGGCCGCCCTCGCGATCGCGATCCCGCTCAGCTATTACATGACGCCGCTCAGCGCCGTCGCCTTCCTGATCGGCATCGCCAAAGCGAGTGGCGCCGGTGGAGCGACGACGGCCGTCCTGATCAATGTCCCGGGCGAGCCCAACGCGGCGGTGACCTGCCTCGACGGCTATCCCCTGGCGCGCAAGGGCAAGGCGCGCCAGGCTCTCCAGGCCGCGCTCTACGGCTCGGTGGTCGGGGATGTCGTCGGCACGATAGCGCTGATCCTGCTGGCGCGGCCGCTCGCCACCTTTGCGCTGAAGATCGGGCCGGTCGAGATGACCGCGCTGATGCTGCTGGCGCTGACCTTCATCGCCGCGCTGTCGGGTTCGTCGCTGCTGCGCGGGCTCGCCGCCGGCCTCTTCGGCATGCTCGTCGCGACCATCGGCCTCGATATCGAGAGCGGCACGCCGCGCCTGACCTTCGACCAGGTCGAGCTGCTCGACGGCGTGCCGCTGCTCGCCATCACGGTCGGCATGCTCGCCTTGTCCGAGATGGTGATCCAGGCCGAGGAGTTCTTTGCGCAGCGCGGAGAGGCGGCGGCTGCGCCGGTGCGCAGCGATGCGAGCGACGACCGCTTCGGCTGGCGCGAATTGCGCGACATCCTGCCGACCATTCTTCGCTCCAGCGTCATCGGCACGCTGATCGGGATCATCCCGGGCCTCGGTCCGAGCGTTGCCTCCTTCGCCTCCTACGGCTTCGCCAAGCGTTTCGCCCGGCCCGGCGAGCGCTATGGCGAGGGCGAGCTCAAGGGCGTGGCGGCGGCGGAGACGGCCGACAACGCGGTCGTGCCGGCAAGCTTCATTCCGCTGTTCGCCCTCGGCCTGCCGGGCAGCGTCTCGGCGGCGATCCTGATCGCGGCGCTCACCATTCACGGCGTCATTCCCGGCCCGCGCCTGTTCGAGGAGCACGGCCGGCTGATCTACGGCATCTATGGCACCATGATCGTGGCGGCGCTGCTGATGCTGGTGGTCGGCCGGGTCGGCCTTGTCGCCTTCGCCCAACTCACCCGCGTCCCGGCGACCGTGATCATTCCGACCGTGACCATGCTTTGCGTGGTCGGCGCCTATCTGGAAGCCCATTCGCTTTTCGCCGTGTGGGTGATGATTGGCTTTGCGGCGCTGGGTTACCTGATGCACCGCTTCGACTACTCGCGCGTGACCTTCCTGATCGGTTTCGTGATCGGTCCGCAATTCGAACTTTCGCTGCGCCAGACGCTGATCGTCACCGACCGCGATCCCGCGGCGCTGCTGACCCATCCGATCGCGCTCGCCATCCTCGCCGTCGCGGTGTTGGGCGCGCTGTTTTCCCTGCGCGGCGGCAGCCGCGCGCTTTCCTCCGGAGACGCAGCGTGAAGATCAACATCAATGCCGATATCGGTGAAGGATACGGCAAGTACAGCATCGGCAACGATACCGAGCTGATGCCCCTCATCGGCTCTGCCAACGTCGCTTGCGGCATGCATGCGGGCGACCCGACCATCATGGTGCGCACGGTCAAGCTCGCCCTCGACAACGGCGTCTCGATCGGCGCCCATCCCGGCTTCAACGACATCTGGGGCTTCGGACGCCGGCAGATCCGCATGCGGCCGATCGACCTGGAATATCTCGTCACCTACCAGATCGGCGCGCTGCAGGCGCTCGCCGCATCGAACGGCGCCCGCGTCACCCATGTGAAGCCGCATGGCGCGCTCAACAACATGGCCCATGACGATCTCGACTACGCGCTGGCGGTCGGTCGCGGCATCAGGGCCGCCGATCGCGAGCTGATCTATGTCGCCAATGCCGGCTCGCAGATGACCAGGGCGGCGGAGCAGCTCGGCCTGCGCGTCGCCAATGAAGCCTATGTCGACCGCATCTACGACGACAACGGCAAGATGGCCTCGCGCGAGCGCGACGATGCCGTCATTCACGATCCCGAGCAGGCGGCGCGGCAGGTGCTGGGGATCCTCGAGGATAAAGCGCTGATCAGCGGCTCCGGCAAGCGGATCCCGGCGGAGGTCCATACCTTCTGCATCCACGGGGACGAACCCACGGCCGTGCCCGTCATGCGCAAGGTGCGCGAGCGCCTCGCGGCCGCGGGCATTGAGGTCGTCGGATTGCCGGCGCTTTTCGGGCGGGACTCCGCATCGTCGATGCCGTAGCGCGAGAGACGGGCGGCATGTCTCGCGCCTGTCGGAGAAGCGGCACGATGCCGAGCACCGGGTCATCCACGACGCCACTGCCGCCGGCGATGTGAGCGGGGCGTCGGCGGCCATGCCTCGTCACCCCCGAAGCCGCCCGGAAGCCTGCTTGCGAAGGCTGACCTGAAGTCGGCGGCAATCCCGCCGATCTGCCGGGGTCGACGCGGACCGCCCGACGCTTGAGGAAGCGGATTGCGGCGGCCGGGGCTATCCAGCCGCGTTCAGAGGAAGGCCTTCCCGTCGTAGAATGCCTTCCTCCAGCGGGTAATGACCGGGTTCCTATAGACCCCGCCCGTGTAGAACGGGTCCGCCTTCACGAACTCTTCGGCCTCCGCCCTGCTGTCGATATCGAGGAGGATCAGTCCGCCGATCCCGACTTCGCCGGCATCGTCGAGCAACCCTCCGCTGGCGAGGACGCGGTGGAGGTTCCCGCGCATGTAGTCGAGATGCGCGTCGCGTAGCTCGAGGCGCAACTCCGCGGTTGCCGGCTCGTCCATCCAACTGATTGCGTACGGCATCGATGATCTCCGTTCCTGTCTGGTGCGGCGCTCAGGCTTCCGCGACGGCCTTCAGAACCGCACGGTAGGCAAACACGACCGCAGGGCCGAGCGTGATTCCGCCTCCCGGGTAGAAGCCGCGCATCGGGGAGGCCAGTTCGTTCCCGCAGGCGAACAATCCCGGGATGACCCCTCCTGAGGCATCGAGCACCTGCGCGTCGCCATTGGTCTTCAGCCCCACCGCGGTGCCGAGCGTCGCCGGCAGGATCGGGAGGGCGACGAAGGGCGCCTTCACGATCGGCGTCAGATTGGGGTTGGGACCCGCGGCCGGATCGCCCCAGACGCGATTGAACGATGTCGAGCCCTTGCCGAAATCGGTGTCCTTGCCCGTCCTGGCGAACATGTTGTGCCGCTCGACGGTCGTCGCGAGGGAAGCGGGATCGATCCCGATCCTTCGTGCCAGCTCCGGCAGGGTTCGGGCCGTGGTGATGTAGCCGTTCCGGACGAAGGGCGACAGGCTGGGCGACCAGGGCCAGGGCCGGATGGCGCCCAAGCCGTTCTTTCGGACGAAAGCGGCGTCACAGATGAAGTGGAAGGGCGCGTCATCGGCCGCGCCCAGCGCCGCCCGACGCTCGAACAGGGCGGCGACGATGTCGTGATACGAATTGGATTCGTTGACGAATCGGCGGCCCTCGGGGTCGACCGCGATGATTCCGGGGCGGCCCCGGTCGAGATAGCCGTAAATGACCGGGACGCTCTTCCCGTCGCGCTCCTTCAGCAAGGAGGAGGGGGTCCAGAGACAGGGACTGCTCAGCTCCGTGTCGACGGCCCCGCCGACGGCGCGCGCGGCACGCTGGCCATCGCCGGTGTTTGCCTCGAAGGCCATCGAATAGTCATGCGGAAAGGAGGCCGAGAACTCGCGGCGAAGTGCGGGGTCCTGCGGGAAGCCACCCGTCGCCAGCACGACGCCCAGCCGTGCCCGCACCCGAACGGCACGGCCCTGCCTTTCGACGATCGCTCCTTCCACGCGGTTGTCGGTGCGGATCAACTCCTTCAGCGGCGCATCGACCCAGATCTCGGCCTTGTGCATCCGGAGGCTGTGAAGCAGCCTCGCGACCAGGGCGTTGCCGTTGCTGACCTGAGCGCCCCGCCGATATTTGAGGCGATCGAGGCCGTGCCGAGCCAGGCGCCTCACGACGCGCCGGAAATTCGCCATGGAGGCGAAGGGCCTGACGAAGGCGGGTATCTCGTCCGGGCCCACCATCATGCCGCCGCAGACCATGAGCCTGTCCATGGGCGGGCGCACCAGCTCGAAATCCGGTCCGAGCTCAGTGCCGTCATAACGGCGCGCCATGATCGAGCGCCCCTTGTCGACGCCACCCGGGCTGTCGGGATGGTAGTCCGGCGACTGGATCAGGTCGAAGGCGACCGACGTGCCGTCCTCGATATCCTCGATGGCCGGGCCGGCGCTCTCCAGGAAAGCCTCGGCGAGATCCTCCCGATAATAGTTGCCGAGCTCGTGCCGAAGATAGGTGCGCGCGTTCTCGATCGGGTCGTCGATCCCCGCTTCCTTCGCCTGGCGGTTGCCCGGAATCCAGAGCACGCCGCCCGAGGTCGCCGTCGTGCCGCCGAGCAGGCTGGACTTCTCGCACAGGAGCACTTTCATGCCGCGCTTGGCCGCGAAGAGGCTCGCCGCCAATCCGCCGGCCCCGCTGCCGAAGACGAGGATGTCGACGACCTCTTCGGCAGCGATCTCGGCCTTCAGGGCGGCCGGCATCAGACCGGCCCTGCTTCCATCTGGGCGTAGGGCTCCGGCAGGAACTTGGTGCCGGACCAGCCCCCGTCCACGGGCATCACGATGCCCGATACGAAGCTCGCCGCATCGGAGGCGAGGAAGGCGCAGACTTCCGCGATCTCCTCGGGGCGGCCGGGGCGGCCCAGCGGGCAGTCCTCGATCATCGACCGGCGAAACCAGGGATTGGTCTCCAGCCGCTCGCGGACCAGCGGCGTCGCGATGAGCCCCGGCGAGACCGCGTTGACGCGAATGCCATCCCGACCGTACTCGGCCGCCAGTTGCCGCGTCAGCCCCGCCAGGCCCGCTTTCGTCGCGGCATAGGCGGAGGCGCGCGTCGTCCCCACCATCCCGAAGACCGATGCGATGTTGACGATGTTGCCGCCCTTGCCGCGCATCACGGCGATCGCCGACCGGCAAAGCGCGAAGGGCGCGGCGATGTTCACGCTGAGATAGCGCGCCAGATCCTCGTCGCTGGTGTCGAGCACCGGCCGGGAGTTGCCGATACCGGCGTTATTGACGAGGACATCCACGCGCCCGTGCTTTTCGATCGCGGCGGCGATGACGCGCTCGGAGGCTTCCGGCGTGGTGAGATCGAGCTGGAGAGCGTCGAAATTCTCCGCTCCGGCGAGACCCGCCGGGGCGGGGTTCAGGTCGACGCCGAGAACGATCGCCCCTTCGCGCAGAAACGTCGTCGCGATGGCGAGGCCGATCCCTGAGGAACTGCCGGTGATGATGGCGGTCTTGTTCTTCAACCGAAGCATAGCTGGATCCCTTCCGGCCCGAGAAGGCCGTAAAATTCCGGCGTCGCTCGCATCCGGGTTGTTTCGAGCGAAGCCGGGTTCGTCGTTTTCAGGTTGCGAGCCCGCCCAGGGAGCGCCCGCCGTCGACGAGAATCGTCTGGCCGGTGATGAATCCGGTCTTCGCCGAGGCGAGGAACGACACCATCGCCGCGATGTCCTCGGGGCGTCCCAGGCGGCCGACCGGTTGGGCCGTGGCGAGCTTGGCTCTGGCTTCGTCGCTCCAGGCGGCCAGGATCGGCGTGTCGATGACGCCCGGTGCGATGGCGTTGACGAGAATGCCGCGCGGAGCCAGTTCCAGCGCCAGCGCGCGGGTCAGCCCGACGACGGCGGCCTTCGACGAAACATAGTGAGCGTAGTCGACCGCGCCGAGATAGGCGCGGGAGGCGATGTTCACGATGCGCCCGCTCGCGGTCATCCGAGCAGCGGCGCCTCGGGCCAGGACGAACATTCCGATCACGTTGATGTCGAACATGCGCCGGAAGTCGTCGGTCGTCAGGTCGGCCGTCTTCTTGACCTCGAAGATCCCCGCATTGTTGACCAATGCATCGACGCGGGAACATCGATTCAAAAGCGCATCGCAGGCGCGCTCATCCCGAATGTCGAGTTCCTGCGCCTCGACCGAGGACCCGGCCTCTGCCAGCGCGGCTGCCGATGCCTCCACGGCTTGCCGATCGACATCGGTCATGACCACGTGAAAGCCGTCGGCGGCCAATCGCTCGGCCGTCGCAAGCCCGATGCCCCTGGCGGCGCCCGTGACAAGGGCGATGGGCATGTCAGTCTGCTGGCTCATTGTCTATGCCGCTCTCAATTCTGAAGGTTGGCGAAAAGCCGGAGCGAGGCGATCTCGCTCCGGCCATGCGCGTGTCGCGCTACAGGCCGAGCCGCCCGCCGGCGACGTCGAACACCGCGCCTGTGGTGAAGCTGCAGGCCGGCGTGGCGATCCAGGCCACGGTGGCGGCGACCTCCTCCGCTTTTCCGAGCCGCTTCATGGGGACGCGGTCGGCGGCCTTCCGGATGAACTCTTCCGACATCTGCAGCTTGAGATCCGTATCGATCAGCGCGGGAGCCACGCAGTTGACCGTGATGCCGTCGCCCACCAGCTCCTTGGACAGCCCGATGGAGAAGCCGATCACTCCGGCTTTCGACGCGCCATAGGCCGAGCCGTCGGTGAGGCCGCGAATCCCGGCGACCGAGGCGATGTTGATGATGCGTCCCGACTTCCGCTTTTTCATTCCGGGCACGAAGACCCTGCTGACCGCGTAGACGGCCGTGAGGTTGACCGCGATGACGCGGTCCCAGGCGCTGCGCTCGTAGTCCTGCAGGGGCACCGTCGGCCCCTGGATGCCAGCGTTGTTCACCAGGATATCCGGCGTGCCGATGAGAGCTGCTGTCCGGGCTTCAGCAGCCTCGATCGCTGCCTGGCTCGTGACGTCGACGGCGACGGCTTCCAGCCGGCCCGGCATCGTGGCGACGGCGGAGACGTCCTGGTCCCAGACGACGACGCGACATCCCAGCGCCATGAGCTCGCGCACGATGGCGCCGCCGATGCCTTTGGCGCCGCCGGTGACGACCGCCGTCTGATTGGACAGCGAATATTTCTCCGGCAACCATGGCGTTGCCGCTTCTTCAGAATGGGACATTTGATGTCTTCCCTGGGCTTCTTGATCGGTCGAACCGGAGAGGGCTGCGGCTAGCGTCCCCCATCGTCATAGCCCGGCCGCGGGACGTGGATCATCGAGGTATGCGAGAGCCCGCCATCGACCACCAGGTTGTGGCCGTTGACATACCGGGCAAAGCCGCTGGCGAGGAACATCACCGAATTGGCGACGTCGCGCGTCGACCCCAGGGAGCGAAGCGGCACGAGCTTGCTGCGCTGCTCGGTCACGCCCGGAACCGCATAGAACGCGGTGTTGAGCGGGGTCGGGATGAAGCCGGGGCTGACGGCATTGACCGTCACGCCGGACGGCCCCCACTCCAGGGCGAGTTGCTGCGTCAGCATGACGACCGCCGCCTTGCTCACGCTGTAGGAGCCGCAATAGGGATGGGGCTCGGTGGCTGCGATCGACGCCACGTTGACGACCGTTCCCGAGCGACGCTGCCGCATGCGCTCCCCGAAGCGCTGCGCGCACAGCAGGTACCCCTTCACATTGACGGCGATCGTCTGGTCCCAGGTTTCCGGAGCGACCGACTCCAGCGGGCCGAACCGCAGGATTCCGGCGTTGTTGACGAGGATGTCGCAGTCCCCGAAGGCCGTTTTCGTCCGCTCCACGGCTCGGTCGATCGAGGCGGCGTCGGTGACGTCAGCGACGGTCGAGATCGCGGTTCCGCCGAGGTCGAGGATCATCTTCTCGGTCGCCTCCGCTCCCTCGCGGCTGTGATCGAGAACGACGACTTTCGCGCCCGAGGCTGCGAAAGATACCGCGATCTCCTGCCCGATGCCTCCGCCAGCTCCCGTGACCACGCAGGTCTTGCCCGAGAAATCCAGCCACGCCTCGCGTTGAGCACTCATCAGTCGTTTCCTAGCTTCGTTTCCGGTGACGGGTCGGCTGCGAAGCGGCCCGCCTCTCGCGCCCCGCCGGTGACAACAGGGCCGTGGCCGAACGTTTGCTCGTTCGAACATTATTTTGAGGACGATATCGAATACTTTTATCTCCGGCCGGTCCTGCGTGCCGCCGCGTTGACAGCCTCTCGGAGGTGTGCGACCATATTCTCGTTATATGCGAAGTTTGATCGCACAAGAAAACGCTCTGCACAAGAGGGAGGAAGCACGAAATGGCCGAAGCCGCACACGCAGCCGACGGCTGACGGGAATCAAAAATCCTTTCTCGATCATTGCGATAGCTCGAAAGAGGCGTCGCCGCCCTGCGCTCGATTCCCGGTGGGTTTCGGGTGTGGTGAGGTGAGGCGGCTGGCGGCTTGCGGCGACAATCGAGATTTGGCGGAGCGAATGCGATCGCCGTGGGCCGAATTGGCTTGCGGAGCGGTTTTCGCTTGCGCGTTGCCTCTCAAGAACAATTTAAATACGATCTCTAGGGAGTATTCGATGAAGAAATATCTTGTTTCGACCGCCGTTGCTGCGCTGTGCGTCTTCGGCAGCGCGGCGGCGCGGGCCGAGCCTCTCAAGATCGCGGTGATCGAGGCTTTCTCCGGGCCGAATGCGCAGACCGCGATCCCCTTCGTCGAAGGCGTCCGCTACGCCATCGGCAAGCTGAACAAGGAAGGCGGCTTCAACGGCGAGCCGATCGTCGTGACCGAGTACGACAGCCTCAATCAGACGGCGGGCGCCGCCGAGAAGCTGAAGGCCGCGATCGCGGACGGCGCGCGCATCATCATCCAGTCGACCAACTCGGCGATCACCGCTCAGATCTCGGAAGACGTGCGCAAATACAACCTGCGCAACAAGGGCAAGGAGATCCTCTTCATGATGGAGGGATCCGAGGCCGCCGAGTTCACGGCCGAAAAATGCCAGTTCTGGGCATTCAAGACCGCCAGCAACCCCTTCATCCGGATCAAGGCGCTCGTCTCCGCGATGAAGGATACCGGCAAGCTCGGCAGCAAGGTCTACAGCATCAACCAGAATTACTCGTATGGCGTCGACCACGAGAAGGCGCAGGCGCTCTATGCGAAGGAGGCCGGAGCGCAGATCGTCGGCTCGACGTTGCACGACACCGCCAAAATCCAGGATTTCTCGCCTTATGTCGCGCAGATCAAGGCTTCCGGCGCGGATACGATTCTGAGCGGGAACTGGGGCAATGACATCATCCTGTTCATGCGCGCGCTGGGCGATGCGGGCCTCAAGGTCAATGTCGGCAACACCAGCCTCGACACGACCGGCGCGCTGAGCGCGATGGGGCCCTCGGCCCTGGGTGCCGTGCTGGTGAAGCTCTATAACCTCGAAGCGGGCGGCAAGGCCGGCGAAACCTTCGCCGAAGACTTCAAGGCCGTGATCGGGCACTACCCCTACAACGAGGAGCCGACGACCGCTTTCGGGACCCTGCTTCTGGGCGAGGCCCTGAAGAAGGTCAGCCAGCCCGGCGGAAAGGTCGACATCAAGGCCGTCGCGCTCGCCCTCGAGAATGTCAGCTACGACAGCCCGGCCGGCCGCTGGTCGTTCCGGAAGGAAGACCATCAACTGCTTCTCCCGGTGGCCGTTTCCGAGGTCTCGAAGGAGGCGCGCTACAAGGTCGACGGGACCGATATGGGCTTCAAGCTCCTGAAGATCGTCTCGCCCGAGGACAGCGCGGTGCCCGTCGATCCGAAGTGCAAGATGGATCGCCCATCGTAACACGCTCACGCTGAAGGCGCGTTGGATGCCGGCTTCCAATCCCGGGAAGCCGGCATCCTCGACAAGGGTATCCCGGCATGGAATTCATCGTCATTTCGGCGCTCAACGGCCTCGTCTACGGCCTGCTGCTGTTCATGGTTTCGGCAGGGCTGACGCTCATCTTCGGCATGATGGGGATCGTCAACTTCGCGCACGCGTCGTTCTACATGCTCGGGGCCTATCTCTCCTTCACCATTGCCCGGATCTCGAACTTCTGGCTGGCCTTGCTGATCGCGCCCCTGATCGTGATGGCGGCGGGCATGTTCATCGAACGTTTCATGCTGAGACGCGTCCACGGTTTCGGGCATTCGCAGCAGCTCCTCCTCACCTTCGGCATCGCCTTCGTCTTCGAGGAGCTGGTCAAGCTCTTCTGGGGCAATTTTCCCGTTGCCTATCGCCCTCCGCCGCTGCTGAGTGGACCGGCTTTCTCGCTGTTCGGCACAAACTTCCCATCCTATCGGGTCTTCGTCGCGGCGGTGGCGATCGTGCTGCTGGGGCTCCTTTATCTGCTGCTCCAGAAGACGCGCATCGGCATCATCGTCCGCGCCTCCGTCCAGCGCCCGGGCATGGTTTCCGCTCTCGGCCATAACGTTCCGCTGGTCTTCCTCGGCGTCTTCGGCGTTGGCGCATGGATGGCCGGCCTTGCGGGGGCCGTGGGCGGCGCATTGCTGACGACGAGCCCGACGATGTCAGGGGAGATGAGCGTCATCGCCTTCGTCGTGGTGGTGGTCGGCGGCCTGGGCTCGCTCCTCGGCGCCTTCATCGCCTCGTTGCTGATCGGCCTCCTCACCTCGTTCTCCGTCGGGTTCCAGGTTTCGCTCGCGGATGTCGCGCAGCTCTTCGGCTATGGCGAGCAGGCCAGGCAGATCGGCGGGCTTCTCACCCTGGAAATCTCTTCGATGTCGGCCTCGCTTCCCGCGCTGCTGATGCTCGTCGTGCTGCTGACCCGGCCCGCAGGCCTGATGGGCGACAGGAACTAGAACATGATGCGGATCGGACTACTGGCCTCGATCGTTGCCTTGCTTCTCGGCGCTCCCCTGGTGCTGAGCGGACACGTCGTCGGCGTGCTGACCACGGCGCTGATCGCCGTCCTGTTCGCGATGGCCTTCAACCTGCTGAGCGGCCGCGCCGGCATGCTCTCCTTCGGCCACGCCGCCTATTTCGCCATCGGCGGCTTTGCCGTCATCCATGCCATGCAAGCGGTCGAGAAGGGCCTTCTGTGGCTTCCGACGCCGCTTCTGCCGCTGGTCGGCGGCGTCGCCGGCCTGATCGGCGGATTATGCGCGGGCTACTTCGCCACGCTGAGGAGCGGCGTCTATTTCTCGATGGTGACGCTCGCCCTGGCTGAGCTCCTCCATGCGATCGCGCCCAATCTGGGCAGCATCTTCGGCGGCGAGGTCGGGCTGACCACGATGAGGATGCCCTGGACATCCTTCGATTACGGCAACGAGGTGCATGTCTACTACACGGTCGTCGCCTGGGTCGTGCTCTGCATCGGCCTGCTCTACGCCTATAACCAGACGCTGTTCGGCCGCCTGACGGTCGGGGTGAGGGAGGCCGAGCGCCGGGTCTCCTTCCTCGGCTACAATCTCCATCACACCAAGATCATCGTGTTCGGCGTGTCGGCCATGTTCTCCGGCATCGCCGGCGGCCTTCTGGCGTTCACGACCGAGAGCATCAACTACTCGATCCTGGGCATGGGCATGTCCGCCTCTGTCGTCCTGCACACCTTCGTCGGCGGCTCGGGCGTGTTTTTCGGCCCGGCGGTGGGTGCCTTCGTGTTCGCGCTGTTCGGCAGCCTCGTCTCCGACATGACGAAGAACTGGCTGCTCTATCAGGGGATCCTTTTCGTCGGCATCATGATGTTCATGGGCGACGGCCTGGCCATGCTCTGGCTGAGGATCGTGAACGAGTTCAAGGAGCGTAACTGGAGCGCATTGAAGCTCCGGGCCCTTCTGCTTCCGCCGGGCTTGCTCGTCGCGGCGGGGGTTGTCACGCTTCTCGAATTGACCTCCCGCATCCTCGATCAGCAGTACGCGGCGATCGTCAGCCGGACGAAGGCCTGGCCGCCCGTGTCTCTGTACGGCTTCAACTGGAATCCCACCGCCCTGGCGACCTGGCTCGTCCCGATCCTGGCGATCGGCGCGGGCGCCGGCCTTGTCTTCCTGGCGATATCGCGTGCGGGCCGCGAGGCAGCTCCGAGGGCAGCCCTTGCCGGGGAGCACGCCCGATGACCAAAGACATCATCCAACTGACCGATCTCAGGAAGCGCTTTGGAGAGAGCGAGATCATCCGGGGTGTCGATCTCGGCGTGAAGCGGGGTGAGCGCCACGCCCTGATCGGCCCCAACGGCGCCGGAAAGTCGACGCTCTTCCATTTGATCTCCGGTCTCTACAAGCCCTCGAGCGGCGATATCCGCTTGAACGGAGACTCCATCGCCGGGCTCGCCCCGCACCTGATCACGCGCCGCGGATTGTCGCGATCCTTCCAGATCACCACGATCTTTCCGCGCCTCAGCGTCTACGAGAATCTCCGGATCGCGGCGATGGCCAGGCATGGGCGGCGCTATGCCCTGTTCTCGCTCGCCTCGAAGGCGACCGTGATCAATCGCGACACCGACGAATTGCTGGAGCTGGTTCGCCTCACCCAGGCGCGGGACAAGTTCGCGGGCGATCTGACCTATTCCGAACAGCGCGCCCTCGAGATCGGGATGGCGATCGGTCCGGGCGCCGACGTGATCCTTCTGGACGAGCCGATGGCCGGCATGTCGCGGGAGGAAACGCATTACATGCTCAATCTGATTCGAGACATCACGCAGGGGAAAACGCTTCTCGTCGTCGAGCACGACATGGAAGTGGTCTTCTCCCTCTGCGACCGGATATCGGTGCTCGTCTATGGCGAGGTCATCGCCTCGGGCACGCCGGAAGAGATCCGGTCCAACGGCCGGGTGCAGGAAGCCTATCTCGGCGAGGTGCCCGCATGACCCTGCTGTCCGTCACCAACCTGCACAGCCATTACGGCAAGAGCCATATCCTGCACGGGATGAGCTTTTCCTTGGCGGCCGGTGAGATGATCGCTCTGCTCGGCCGCAACGGATCGGGGCGGTCGACGGCCATGAAGGCCATCATGGGGCTGGTCGCCCCGACGCGCGGCTCGATCAAGCTGGACACGAAGGAGCTCGCGGGGCTGCCCTCCTACAAGATCAATCGCGCCGGCATCGCCTATGTCCCGGAAGAGCGGCTGGCGTTCAGCAATCTCACGGTCGAGGAGAACCTGCATATCGGTGTCGCCGCGCCGCGGCCCAACGCCAAGGCGTGGAGCCTGGAGGAGATGTATGGCTTCTTCCCGCGCCTCAAGGAGCGCCGCAACGTCAAGGCGGGGTCGATCTCCGGCGGCGAGCAGCAGATGCTGACTCTCTGCCGCTCGCTTCTGGGCCAGCCGAGCGTCATCCTGATCGACGAGCCGACGGAGGGGCTTGCCCCCAAGATCGTCGACCACCTCGCCGATGTGATGCGCGACATCAACAGGCAGGGGGTGGCGTCGATTCTGGTCGAGCAGAAGATGACGATCGCCCTCAAGCTCTGCAGCCGATGCCTGATCATGGGCCATGGCGCCATCGTCTTCGAAGGCACGCCGGAGGAGCTGATCGCGACGCCGTCGGTGCGTCGCGAATGGCTCGAAGTCGCGTAGGGACCGGATAATCGCCCTTCGGCGGAGCGGCAGGGTTTCGCGCGATGAGGACGCGTCACGTCAAAGCACGAGAGCGTTGTTCGGGGTCTCGAACGATGCGGAAATGCTCTCGCCGCAGGAGCGGTCATCGATGGCATCGAAATATTTCATCTACCTGACGGGAGGCGATCGCGGACGAAAGGCGGATTTCCAGGCGCAGTACCTGCGGGCCGCGCGCGAAATAGCGGCCGCTGCCCCTCGAGATGGGCAATTGATCGTCAATCTGGTCGAGGAAACACCCGCAGCGGTTCCGTTTCGTCCGGTGAACGCTCACGCGGAGGCGGTCGAGCCGGTCTGCGATGTCATCGTCGAAATCTCTGTTCCGGCCGACGAGGCCGAGCCTGTTCTCGCAAGTCTCGCCTCCTGCGTCGGCGACATTGCGGCGACCGAGATCTATCAGGTCGAGGAGATCGTACAGCTCGACCGGCAGGTCACGGTGCCCGGGGAGCGGTCCCCCGGCATGAAGTATATCGGCCGGCTGAGCTTCCATCAGGACCTGCCCGCATCCGCGGCCCGGCGCAGTTGGGATATCCATGTTCCGCTTGCCCTGCGCGTCCATGTGGGCATGGACAAGTACGTCAGAAACTGGATTGTCGATGCTTCACGGGGACGCCCTGCAGGCGGGATCGCCGAGCTGAGCTTCCCGACGCTCGACGATATGCTGACACGATATTTCGACAGCGATCGCGGAAAGGAGGAGATCATGCACGACATATCTCACTTCATCGCGTACGGGGTGCGTTTCTTTGCGAGCGAATTCATTCTCAGAAGATAATCGGCATGGATTTTTACTGATCTCCTGATCGCTCCATTTTTCAAGATTACATATCAAGACCGAAATTCACGCCATCATATCACGAACCGAGAGAGTGCCGATGCCTCCTGCTAAGTCGCAGAACGAAACCTCTGTACTTAAGCGTGTCGCTGAGATCCTGAATCTTTTCTCGGAAAGCTCGCCGACCATCTCGCTCGCAGATGTCGAAGCCGTGTTGCAGGTCAGCCAGGCCACCGCCTACCGGTACCTGCACGACCTGCATGAGATCGGCTTGCTCTCGCGGATTTCCGGGCGCTATGCGCCCGGGCCGACGGTGATGGAGCTCGAGTTCATCCTCGCGAACTTCGATCCGATCCTGCTCGCGGCGAAGGAGGTGATGGAGGAGATTTCGACGACGCTTGGCGTCCATACCTTCCTGTGCCGGATGTATCAGGACCGCGCGGTCAACGTCTATTCGACGCGGCCCGAGAACTCCTCCGAAATGCCGCTCAGGCCCGGAAGGCGCCTTCCCGTCTTCAGGGGAGCCCAGGCGCGCATCATCCTCGCCCACCTCGATCGTCGGCGCCAGCGGCGCATCTTCGAGCGCGCCGAAGGCGATGCGGGCCGAGACGCGATCGGTGCGGATTGGGCATCGTTCAGCACCGCGCTTCAGAAGAATCGCAGGGACGGATACTATCTTTCCCGCGGCGAGATTTCCGAAGGACTCGTGGGCGTCGCGACGCCCGTGTTCGACGAGAACAACGAGATCATGGGCGCGATCTCGCTGTCCTATCCGACGCTGAGCCCTCCGCCTGTCACGGAAGCCCAGCTCATCAAGCTCGCCAAGAAGGCGGCCAAGGACATCACGCTTCGCGTTGCCGAGCTCGCCGACGGCAAGAAGAACCTCGACGCGGCTGAATGAAGGGCCAAGCGAGCGCCGGCGGCTTGCGCCGTTGCGCTTCCTGCGAGCTGCCGGGCGCAGGCGGAAGCCAGGGGACCCGATTGCACCATCCGCCCCATCGGTTCGGCCCCGACCGGATCGTCCGCCATCCGGTGCTTCTCGAGGTCGGCATGGTCGGCGCGCTGCTCCTGATCAACGTCCTGCTCGGCATCGTCCAGGAGGGGCGCGCTGACCGCGGTCAATAGACGATCGTCGTCGCCATCGTCGCCTATGCCCATGCCATCGGCATGACGGTGGCGGATCATGCGCCGATATCGCCGAACGGGACGCTCTTCGGCCGTCCGGGCCTGAGCCGCGTCATGGCAGCCGTCCCGGGGGCGCCCTGCGGCGACAAGGCGCCGGCCGTTCCGCCGTTGCGTGCGCCAAGCCCATTTGATCCGAGCCGCGTCGGTGCTATCGAAGCGTCGGAGGTCGATGCCTTGAGCCATCGCAGCGGAGCACGGGTGAGAAGCTGGGTCGCGATTTTCGCGGCCTATCTGCTCGTGGTCCAGGCCCTTCTCGCCGGATTCGCGGCCGGGGCCCATGCCAACGCGCTCTCGTTCGACCGCACGCTGGCGCTGGCGCATTGCGCGCCGGACGATACCGCTCCCTCCGGCGGCGACCACGACAAGTCGCAGAATCATGCCGGCATGGGCTGCTGCACGGCCGGCTGCCCGATGCTCGTCGGGGCCGATCCGGGCCAGCCGGGATCGCAGCTCCTGGTGCATCGGCCGGTCGATCTGGTCGCCTTCGCCCGCCGGCTTGACCGGCCCGTCGGATTCCTCTCCGACCATTCTCCCGGCAATCCGCGCGCACCGCCCGCCCGCGCCTGAACCGCCGTCCGGCGCCACGGCTCCGCGACGGCCGCCTTCAGCCTGCCGCCGGTGTCGTGACGCGCTGCCTGCCCGGTCCGACGCCGTGACGGCGCGGAATCCGGTGCCATGCCATCCCATCTCCTGGCTCGCCTCGCGGGCTGCTTCGCGACCGGCGCGCTCGCCGTCCCGCTGAAGGTCGCCGGGCTCCGGCCCGGCTGAAGGGCTGAAGCATGAGCGTGCCTTTCACGCTCGCCCGCTTTCGACTTTCCCCATCCGGCGGGCCGCGCGCCCGCCGCAACCCGGCCGCCGAAACGGCCGCCCTCAACCAAGGACCAACGCCATGAAGCATCTTCTCGCCCTCGCGGGCCTTCTCGCCGCCGGGCCGGCTTTCGCCCATGTCACGCTCGAAACCCAGTCCGCCCCCGTCGGTTCGACCTACAAGGCGGTGCTGCGCGTGCCCCATGGCTGCAAGGGTGCCGCCACGACGAAGATCCGCGTGCGGATCCCGGAAGGCGTCATCGCCGTGAAGCCGATGCCGAAATCCGGCTGGACCCTCGAGACCGTCAAGGGCAAGTACGACAAGTCCTACGACTATTACGGCACGCCGACCTCCGAGGGCGTGAAGGAAGTCGTCTGGAGCGGCGGCAGGCTGCTCGACGAGCACTATGACGAGTTCGTGCTGCGCGGCTACCTGACCAGGGACCTCAAGGCCGACACCACGCTCTATGTGCCGGTCGTGCAGGAATGCGAGGGCGGCGCGGTCGAACGCTGGATCGAGATCCCCGCCGCCGGCAAGGTCGCCGACGACTACAAGTTCCCGGCTCCCGGCGTGAAGCTCACTCCCGCCAAGTGACTCCGCCAAGTGCCCCCCTGAAATGACCCCATCGCGGCGGAGCGCGTCCTGCGCTCCGCCGCAAGGACAAGCCATGCCCTCCTGGTTCCGCCGCCCCATCCTGTCCCTGCTCGTGCTGCTGGCTTGCCTCGGCATGCCGACCCTGGCCCTGGCGCATGCGGCCCTGAACAGCGCCGCGCCCGCCGATGGCAGCGTCCTGGCCGCGGCCCCCGGGCGGATCGAGCTCGTTTTCAGCGAGCCGGTCTCCCCGCTCGCGCTGCGGCTGGTCGGGCCGGACGGCGCGGCGCGCACGCTCGACCGTTTCGTCCTGAAGGACAGCACGCTCGTGATCTCGCCTCCGGCCGGCCTGGCGAACGGCACCTACACGCTGAGCTGGCGGGTCGTCTCGGAGGACGGCCATCCCGTCGGCGGGGCCCTGGTGTTCTCGATCGGCGCGCCCGGCGGCCGCGCGCCCGCGACCGACGAGCCGATCGACCGGAGCGTGCGGCTGCTGGTCTGGCTCAGCCGCCTCGGGCTCTATCTCGGATTGTTCCTGGGCTGCGGCGCCGCGGCCAGCCGGGCCTGGCTCGGCCCGCTCACGGCCGGAGCCGGGCGGTTCGCGACCGCGATGGCCGTGCTCGGCCTCGCCAGCCTGCCCGTCGCCCTGGGCGCGCAGGGCCTCGATGCCCTCGGGGCTTCCGTCGGGGCCTTCGCCCAGCCGGCCGTCTGGAAGGCCGCCGCCGCGACCAGCTATGTCTGGACGGTCGTCCTCGCCGCGGCGGCCCTGGCCGCCGCTCTGGCCGGCCGTTGGTTGCCGGGGAAGGCCGCGGCAGGCGCCGGGGCCGCCTCCGTGCTGCTCGCCGGCCTCGCCCTCGCCAGCAGCGGCCATGCCAGCGCGGCCCAGCCGCAATGGCTGATGCGCCCGGCCGTGTTCCTGCACGGGAGCATGATCGCCGCCTGGGCGGGCGCGCTGGTCCCGCTCGCTTTCGCCTTGCGCGGGCAGGCCGGCGGCGGCGCGCTGCGGCGCTTCTCCGGCGGCATCGCGCCGGTGGTCGCCCTGTTGCTGCTCAGCGGCACGGTCCTCGCCTTGGTGCAGGTCGGGACGCCCGCGGCCCTGCTGGCCACGGCCTATGGCCGCGTCCTGCTGGCGAAGCTGTTCCTGGTCGCGCTCGCATTCCTGCTGGCCGGGTTCAACCGCTGGCGCCTGACGCAGCGCGCCGAGGCGGGCGACCGGCCGGCCGCGCGCCTGATGCGGCAGGTGATCGCCGTCGAGCTTGCCGTGCTGGTCGCGGTCTTCGGCACCGCCGCGCTCTGGCGCTTCACGCCGCCGCCGCGGGCGATCGCCGCGGCGCAGGCGCAGCCGGCCTCGGTCCATATCCACACCTTGCAGGCGATGGCGGACGTCACCGTCTCGCCCGGCCGCGCCGGCCCGGTTGCGGTCGACGTCGTTTTGATGGACGGCGCGTTCGGCCCGCTGCCGGCCAGGGAGCTCGGCATCAGCTTCAGCAATCCGGCGGCGGGCATCGAGCCGATCGAGCGGCGGGCGCAGCGGGGAGCGGACGGAGTCTGGCGGGTCGACGACCTGACCCTGCCGGTGCCCGGCCGCTGGGAGGTCGAGCTCGAAATCCTGATCTCCGATTTCGAGATGCGCCGGATCAGGGACAGCGTCGTGATCCGGCCCTGAGGCCCGAGGGCGTATCCGAAACCGCGCCGCGTGAAATCGGTTGCCGTGCGGACGGGCATCGCTTCATCTCTCTCCGGCCTGCCCACGCGCCTAGAGTTTAGAGTATCGGGCTGAATATCGTTTTCAGCCGATACTCCGGTTCTTTGATCTTGCGTCGGCTTTTCCCGAAAACCGCGCTCCGCTTCTCGGGCCGGTGCTGTTAGGAAAGAACGACATCCATGATTCTGGTTTGCGGCGAAGCGCTCGTCGACCTGTTCGTCGCCGCGCCGGAGGACGGGGAGATGCCGGCGCGGATCGTGGCGGGCGGCTCGCCCTTCAATCTCGCGATCGGCCTGGCGCGTCTCGGCGTGCCGGCGGGGTTCCTCGGCGGGCTGTCGCGCGACCGCTTCGGCGCCTTCCTGGCGCAGCGGCTGGCCGAGGAGGGCGTCGACGGGCGCTTCCTGGTCCGCAGCGACCGGCCGACCACCATCTCCGCCGTGGTCACGGCGGCAGACGGGCAGCCGCGCTATTCCTTCCACGGCGAGGGCGCCGCCGATCGCTGGCTCGCGCCCGCCGACCTGCCTGCGGCGCTGCCGGCGGAGGTCGAGGCGCTGGCCTTCGGTTCCTATACGATGGCGGTCGAGCCCGTCGGCTCGGCGCTGGCCGCTCTCGCCGCCCGCGAGGCCGGCCGGCGCGTCATCAGCGTCGACCCCAATCTGCGGCCGATGGCGGTCGGCGACATGACCCGCTGGGCCGAGGCGGCGGAGCGCTTCTACCGGGTGGCGACCATCGTCAAGGCGAGCGACGAGGACGTCCGGATCGCCTGGGACGGCCGGCTCTCGCCCGGCGAGGCCGCGGCCTATTGGCTGGAACGCGGCGCCAGCCTGGTGGCGATCACCGAGGGCGCGCGCGGAGCGACGGGATTCTGCCGGGCCGGACAGGTCTCCGTGCCCGGCCATGCGGTGGCGGTCGCCGATACCGTCGCCGCCGGCGACAGCTTCCACGCCGCGCTCCTGGCGCGGCTTTCCGGGACGGGACGGCTGAACCCGGCGGCCATCGCCGCGCTCGACCGGCCGGCGCTGGCGGATCTGCTCGCCCACGCCGCCGCCGCGGCGGCGGTCACGGTCACACGGCGAGGCGCCGACCTGCCGCGCGAGGAGGACGTCCGGGCGGCTCTCGGCGCGGGTCCGGCGGCTGAGCCGGACGGGTTACCGCCCGCAGGCTCGTGAGCCGCGACATCGCGCCGCAGGCGCTGCCGCCTCGCCGGGTTTCGCGGCGCTTGGCGGGCATAAGCGCAGATATTATATAGATGCTTATGACCAGCAAGCCTAAGATGCCGCCGCCGACCGTGGGGTTCCTGCTCCATGACGTGGCGCGCCTTCTCCGCAAGCGCTTCGAGCAGCATGCGCGCGATTTCGGGCTGACGCGCTCGCAATGGCAGGTCCTCGCCTATCTCGACCGCAATGCCGGCATCCAGCAGGGCATGCTGGCCGAGCTGATGGAGGTCGAGCCGATCACCGTCGGCCGCATCCTTGACAAGCTCGAGAGCTGCGGGCTGGCGGAGCGCCGGCCGCATGCCACCGACAGGCGGGTCTGGCAGCTCTATCTGACCGACAGGGCCGGGCCGAAGCTCGAGGAGATGCGGGCGCTCGGCGAGCTGACCCGGGCGGAGGCGTTCGGCGACATTCCCGCCGCCGAGCGGGCGCAACTGCTCGGAACGCTGGAACGGATGAAAGCGAATCTCACGGCCGCCTGCCAGACGCCGGCGACTGAAAGGCAGGCCCGAAATGGATGATTCAGCACGAAAGGCCGAAGCGGCGGTCGCGCCCGCCGGGCGGGACGCGGCCGCGCCCGGCGCCGCCGGCAATGTGACGGAGATCAGGCGGCTCGAGCCGAGGACCGCCCCGCCGGCCGAGACCGTCGCCAAGGACACCGCGGAGACGCAGCCGGCGCCGCCGCCGCAGGCCGTTTCGGCGCCGCCCCCGCGCCGGCGCAACCGCACCCGCCGCGTGCTCTTCGCGCTCCTGCCGCTCGCGCTGCTCGCCGGGGGCTATTACTACGTCGTCGGCGGGCAGGTGATGTCGACCGACAACGCCTATGTCCAAGCCGATATCGTCGGCATCTCGACCGATGTCGCCGGGATCGTCGGCGAGATCGACGTGCGCGACAACCAGGCGGTGAAGGCCGGCGACGTGCTGTTCCGGCTCGACGACAAGCCGTTTCGCTTCGCCCTGGAGCGGGCCGACGCGCAGGTCGGCGTGGTCCGCAACGATCTGGAGGCGCTGAAGGCCAGCTACAAGGGCATGCAGAGCCAGATCGAGCAGGCCCATACCGACATCGCCTTCTACGAGACCGCCTTCAAGCGCCAGCAGGATTTGGCCACCAAGTCGGTCGCGTCACAGGCCACCTACGACCAGGCCAAGCACGATCTCGACGGCGCCCGGCTGAAGCTCGCCCAGCTCGAGAACCAGCTCGCCGGCATCGCCGCCAACCTCAACGGCACGCCCGACGCGCCGGTGGAGGAGCATCCCCGCTACAAGGACGCCGTGGCGGCGCGGGCCGAGGCGCAGCGCCAGCTCGACCACACCACGGTGCGCGCGCCGATGAACGGCGTCGTCACCAATGTGCCGTCCCTGCAGAAGGGGCAGTATCTCGCCGAGGCGACGACCGCCTTCAGCCTGGTCTCGACCGAGCATGTCTGGATCCAGGCCAATCCGAAGGAGACCGAGCTGACCTGGGTGAAGCCGGGCCAGGCGGCCGAGGTCTATGTCGACACCTATCCGGGCGCGGTCTGGAAGGGCACGGTCGACAGCATCAGCCCGGCCTCGGCGGCGAGCTTCTCGCTGCTGCCGGCGCAGAACACCAGCGGCAACTGGGTCAAGGTGGTGCAGCGCATCGCGATGCGGGTGAAGATCGAGACGCCAGCCGACGAGCCGCAACTGCGTGCCGGCATGAGCGTGACGCTCGATGTCGACACAGGCCATGCCCGCGGCCTGCCCGGCTTCGTCACCGACGCCTTCGGCAAGAGCAAGAACAGCAAGTAAGCGAGGCCAGCCATGGCGAGCGCCACCGTCGCGGCCGGGACCACGCCCGTCGCCAATCGCGGCGCCATCACCGCCTGCGTGATCCTCTCCGTCATCATGCAGGCGCTGGACACCACCATCGCCAATGTCGCGCTGCCCTATATCCAGGGCAGCGTCTCCGCGAGCGCCGACCAGATCAACTGGGTCCTGACCTCCTACATCGTCGCGGCGGCGATCATGACACCGCCCTCGGGCTTCCTGGCGGCGCGCTTCGGCCGCAAGCGCGTGCTCTCCGTCGCGATCATCGGCTTCGTGGCCGCCTCGATCCTGTGCGGCGCGGCGCAGTCGCTGCCGCAGATCGTCGGGTTCCGCCTGTTGCAGGGCTTCTTCGGCGCCGCGCTCGTGCCGCTGTCGCAGAGCATCCTGCTCGACATCTACACGCCGGAGGAGCGGGGCTCGGCGATGGCGCTGTTCGGCGTCTCGGTGATGGTCGGGCCCGTGCTCGGGCCCGTGCTCGGCGGCTGGCTGACCGAGAACATCTCCTGGCGCTGGGTGTTCTACATCAACCTGCCGCTCGGCCTCCTGGCACTGGCCGGCGTCTCGATCTTCGTCACCGAGACGAAATCGAGCGCGCTCGCCAAGCTGGACTGGATCGGCTTCGGCGCGCTCAGCCTGGCGATCGCGGCGCTCCAGCTCTTCCTCGACCGCGGCGCGCAGCTCGACTGGTTCGATTCCCTCGAGATCATCGTCGAGGCGACGGTCTGCGTCGCGGCGCTCTACATCCTGGTCGTGCACACCTTCACGGCGCGGAACTCCTTCATCAAGCCGCGCATGTTCCTCGACCGGAACTTCAATGTCGGCCTGATCTTCATCTTCATCGTCGGCATCTGCTACCTGGCCTCGCTCGCCCTGCTGACGCCCTTCCTGCAGACGCTGCTGGGCTATCCGGTGGTGACGGCGGGCATCGTCATGGGGCCGCGGGGGCTGGGCACCATGGCCTGCATGTTCGTGGTCGGGCGGCTGATCGGCAAGGTCGACACCCGCCTGCTGCTCGGGCTCGGCTTCCTCGTCAGCGCCTGGGCGATGTACGACATGGCCGGCTGGACGCCGGACGTGTCGCAGCAGCGGATCATGCTGACCGGCTTCGTCCAGGGCGGCGGGCTCGGCCTGCTCTTCGTGCCGCTGACGACGGTCACCTTCGCGACGCTGCCGGCCGAATATCGCGGCGACGGCACCGGCCTCTACAATCTCTCGCGCAATATCGGCTCGAGCGTCGGCATCTCGCTGGTGAGCTATCTGCTGACCCGCAACGTGCAGGTGAACCATGCCGAGATCGCGAATTACGTGACGCCGTTCAACCGGATCTTCGAGACGCCGGCGATCAAGCATGCCTGGGATCCGACCACGCTGGCGGGGAGGGCGGCGCTCGACGAGGTCATCACCCGGCAGGCGACGATCATCGCCTATGTCGACGACTTCAAGCTGCTGATGCTGCTGTGCCTGGCGGCGCTGCCCTTCCTGGCGCTGCTGCGCACGCCGCGCCAGCAGGCGGCCGGCGCCGACGATCACGCGATGGTGATGGAATAGCGCCGCCGCAGCGGCATGATCCGGCCCCGCGGCCGCCCGGCCGGGTCCGGTTTCCGCCGATTCGGCTCTCGCCTTGGACCGGTTGCGGGAGTAACCTCTTTACGTTTCGCTAACGCTGAGAGTTGGTTCCCATGCGATCGATGCGTGTCCGGCCACGGACTGCGACGCCGATCCGGATGCCTTCCGCACGGTTCGTTCCGGCGCCGGCCAACGACAACCACGCTCCGGCGGGAGGGACGGTTCTGGGCCGTCTCGCCGGCCTCTGGCCGTCTGCGGCCGCGTTTCTGACGCGGCTTCGCCTAGCCGCCGGCGCGCTGGCCCGGACCTTCGGCGCGGTCGGGAGGGCGCCACGCTGAGGCGGCGCTGCGCCCGGCTGCCGCGGCGTCGCAGCGGTTGCGCCAAAATCGGTCGTTCGGGCGGGGCGGCGGGAGAAGAGGGTAGCTGAAGTTTTAAGAAAGGCGCCGCTTCCTGTCCCGGGAGGCGGCCTCCGGCGGCGGCGATGCGAGGTCGCCGCGGACCGGCCCCGTCTCGAACGAGGGGACAGCACGATGCCGGATTCGATCGAGGACCAGATTGAGCGCATCCTGCGGGCCGATCTCGTGCAGCGCGACACCGGGCTGCAGGAGGCGCTGCGCCGCAGCGAGCAGGCGGGCGAGGCCGTCTTCCTGTTCGGGGGCGACAGCGCCACGATCCATGCCCTGCGGCGCCGGCTCCGGTCGCGCCGGCCGCGGCTGCGCCTGGCGGGCGTCTGCGACGCCGATTTCTCCGGGCCGGCCGGCCCCGGCATCCTCGCCCATATCGCCGCCTGCAAGCCCGATCTGGTCATCGCCGATCTGGCGCCGCGGCGGCATCGCGCGCTGATCGCGGAATTCGCGGCGCATGGCCTGCATATCGGGCTGGTCAACCTGCCCGGCACCTTCGCGCGCTACCTCGCCACGCAGCCGGGGGCGGCGGGCCTCGCCCGGCTGACGGCGAAGCTGCCGCCGGCGATCGGCCGGGCTTTCGGCGAGCTCGCCGGCCTCGCCCGCCTCTCCGGCATCCTCGCCCGCCAGCTCCTCCAGCGCGCGGCGCCCGCCGCCGGCGCGGGCCGGGCGGGCGCGCCGCGCCTGCCGGGGCGCCGGCTGCGCTCGAACGCGCTGTAGGGCGGGCTTCACCGTCACGGGACGCCGCGTTCGCGCGTGAAGCCGGCGCTCAGACCGCGTTGCGGAAGGCCTTCGGGCTGAACAGCGTGCGGAACAGGATGAGGAGGTCGAGCGAGAACGACCAGTGGTCGATGTACCAGAGGTCGTGGGCGACCCGATCGGCCATCTTCTCGTCGGTGTCGGTCTCGCCGCGCAGCCCGTTGACCTGGGCCCAGCCGGTGATGCCGGGCTTGACGTTGTGGCGGCGGGCATAGAGCGCGATCTTGCGCTGGAACTCCCGGTCATGCGCCAGGGCGTGCGGACGCGGCCCGACCAGCGACATGTCGCCCGCCAGCACGTTCAGCAATTGCGGCAGCTCGTCCAGATTGTAGCGGCGCAGGACCCGCCCGACGGCGGTGACGCGCGGATCGTTGCGCCGCGCCTGCGCGATCACCGCCCCGTCCTCGGTCGTGGTCATGCTGCGGAACTTGAAGATGCGGAAGGTCTCCTGGTTGAAGCCGTGGCGGCGCTGCCGGAACAGGACCGGCCCGGGCGAATCCAGCCGGATCGCCAGGGCGATCAGCAGCAATAGCGGCGCCAGCAGCACGAGCGCGAGCGAGGCGGCGAGGATATCGAAGCCGCGTTTGCAGGCGATCTCGGCCGGCGACAGCGGCGCCCGCGTCAGGCGCAGGCTCGGCAGCCCGCCGGCGCTGACGACATGCGGCCGCTCGAACCGGCTCATGATCCGCTCCGGCGCGAGATGGATGGCGACCGGCATGGTCATGAAGGCGTCGACGCAGGCCTCGATCGTCTCGTGCTCGGACCAGGGCACGGCGATGAAGACGGCGTCCGGCCGCTTGGCCCGGCAACTGGCGGCGGCGGCGGCGAGATCGGCGGCGAGCGCGGCCCGCGGATCGCGGCCCGCCGGCGTCGGCTGCAGGAAGGCGAGGTCGACGATGGCGGTTCCGGCGTTCCAGGGTTTTGCGCGCGAGACGAAGGCCATGACCTCCTTCTCCCGGCCGATCAGGAAGATGCGCTCGGCGGTCAGCCGGCCGGAACGGTTGCCGCTCGCGACCAGGGCGGCGATGGCCGAGCGGAACAGCGCGACCGCCGGGATGCCGGCGAGATAGGTCGCCAGGATCGCGGCCCGCGAATAGTGCTCCGCGATCTTGGCGAGGAACAGCAGCACCAGGAAGGCCACCAGCGTGATGTTCCAGGCCGAGAAGGCGGCGGTCAACTGCCCGCGCGGCGAGAGGTAGCGCTCGATCCGATAGCGCCCGCGCATCAGGTTGACGAAGAGGAACAGGGCCGCGAGCATGCCGGCGAGCTCCCGCGCCGGGCCGTCCCATCTCAGGACGCCGTAATGGACGAGGTCGTTGGCCACGGTCGCGGCATAGGCCAGGCCGGCGACCACGGCGATGTCGCAGAGCGCCGTCGCGGGCCCCAGCCAATGGCGCCAGTGGCCGGCCTTGCGGCGCGGCCGAGCCAGCGCGACGCGCCCCAGGTGATCAACGCTCATCTTCAATCCGTCCCAGCAGTCCCCGCCGCAGCCTTGGCCGGTCCGCCCGCTTGGGCCGGAGGACGGGGATGCGAGCGTCGTGCGGGCCACGGCAAAAGCCATGCCGGGGGAAGATGACCCGGATCGATGCTTTTTCCGGGGAGCGGCGTCCGGGACGGGGCGGGCAGGGAGAGGGCGCGGGA
>UBNE01000017.1 GCA_900466745.1 Hyphomicrobiales bacterium
CTTGACTCCCACCCCCACCAGCCCTACGCCCATCGACGGGACACGCCCCCCCAACGGGGCGCGCCCATCTGTAAGGATGGAGACATCGATGGCGAATACTGCTCCGGCCGTGCGTCCGCGCGTGCCGAATTTCTCGTCCGGCCCCTGCGCCAAGCGCCCCGGCTGGTCCCTCAAAGCCCTCTCCGACGCCCCGCTCGGCCGCTCGCACCGCGCCAAGATCGGCAAGGACAAGCTCAAGCGCGCGATCGACCTGACGCGCGAGGTGCTGCAGGTCCCGGCCGATTACCGCATCGGCATCGTGCCGGCCTCCGACACCGGCGCCGTCGAGATGGCGCTCTGGTCGCTGCTCGGCGCCCGCGGCGTCGACATGCTGAGCTGGGAGAGCTTCGGCGCCGGCTGGGTCACCGATGTCGTCAAGCAGCTCAAGCTCGCCGATGTCCGCACCTTCGACGCGCCCTATGGCGAACTGCCGAATCTCAAGAAGGTCGACACGAAGAAGCGCGACGTCGTCTTCACCTGGAACGGCACCACCTCCGGCGTGCGCGTGCCCGATGCGAGCTGGATCGCGGATGACCGCGAGGGGCTGACCATCTGCGACGCCACCTCCGCCGCCTTCGCCCAGCGCCTCGACTGGCAAAAGCTCGATGTCGTCACCTTCTCCTGGCAGAAGGTGCTCGGCGGCGAGGCCGCGCATGGCATGATCGTGCTCTCGCCCCGCGCGGTCGAGCGGCTCCTGACCTACAAGCCGGCCTGGCCGCTGCCGAAGATCTTCCGGATGACCTCGGGCGGCAAGCTCTCCGAGGGCATCTTCACCGGCGAGACCATCAACACGCCCTCCATGCTCGCGGTCGAGGATTATCTCGACGCGCTCGCATGGGCGCAGAAGGTCGGCGGGCTCGACGGGCTGGTGAAGCGCGCCGATGCGAACGCGCGCGTCATCGCCAAATTCGTGCGCGAGAACGACTGGATCGACTTCCTGGCGGTGAAGCCGAAGACGCGCTCCAACACGAGCGTCTGCCTGAAGTTCACCGACCCGGCCGTCACCGCGCTGCCGGCCGAGGCGCAGGCCGCCTTCGCCAAGCAGGTGGTCTCGATCATCGAGAAGGCCGGCGCCGGCTACGATCTCGGCCATTACCGCGACGCCCCTCCCGGCCTGCGCATCTGGTGCGGCGCGACCGTGCAGGCGCGCGACGTCAAGGCGCTGCTGCCCTGGATCGCATACGCCTTCGCCGAGGCCAAGGCGGGTCTGGGCAAGAAGGCGGCGTAAGCGCTTCGCCCTGTCATTCCGGGGCGCGGGCCTTGGCCCGCGAACCCGGAACCCACGACCGGGCGAGCCCTTTCCACCGCTTCATCAAGAACCGCAGCGTCGCACCCCGTCGTGGGTTCCGGGTTCGGCTTCGCCGCCCCGGAATGACAGGCGGGGCGCCCCCTCCCTTCTCAGCGCCAGACCGCTCCCTGTGCAGCGCGGCGCCAGCCGGAGCCTCCCATGCCCGCACCGAAAATCCTGATTTCCGACGCCCTTTCCCCCGCCGCCGTGCAGATCTTCAAGGATCGCGGCATCGACGTGACCTTCGATCCCGCGCTGGGCAAGGACAAGGACAGGCTCGCCCGGATCATCGGCGATTATGACGGCCTCGCCATCCGCTCGGCCACCAAGGTCACCGCCAAGCTGCTGGAGCAGGCCAAGAACCTCAAGGTCATCGGCCGCGCCGGCATCGGCGTCGACAATGTCGAGATCCCGGCCGCGACCGCCCGCGGCGTGATCGTGATGAACACGCCCTTCGGCAATTCGATCACCACCGCCGAGCACGCCATCGCCATGATGTTCGCGCTCGCCCGCCAGATCCCGGCGGCCGACGCCTCCACCCAGGCCGGGAAATGGGAGAAGAACCGCTTCATGGGCGTCGAGATCACGGCCAAGACGCTGGGCCTGATCGGCGCCGGCAATATCGGCTCGATCGTCGCCGAGCGCGCCATCGGCCTGAAGATGCGCGTCATCGCCTACGACCCCTATCTCTCGCCGGAACGTGCCGTGGCGCTGGGCGTCGAAAAGGTGGAGCTGGACGACCTGCTGAAGCGCGCCGACTTCATCACGCTGCACGTGCCGATGACCGAGAAGACCAAAAATATCCTCTCGGCCGAGGCACTGGCGAAGACGAAGAAGGGCGTGCGCATCGTCAACTGCGCCCGCGGCGGCCTCGTCGACGAGCAGGCGCTGGCGGAGCTGATCAAGTCCGGCCATGTCGCCGGCGCGGCTTTCGATGTGTTTTCGGTCGAGCCGGCGGAATCGAACCCGCTCTTCGGCCTCGACAACGTCGTCTGCACGCCGCATCTCGGCGCGAGCACCAACGAGGCGCAGGAGAACGTCGCCCTGCAGGTCGCCGAGCAGATGAGCGACTATCTGCTCAAGGGCGCGATCACCAACGCGGTCAACTTCCCGTCGATCTCGGCCGAAGAGGCGCCGCGGATCAAGCCCTTCGTCGATCTGGCGGAGAAGCTCGGCTCCTTCCTCGGCCAGCTCACCGAGGCTGCCGTGAAGGGCATCCGCATCGAATACGAGGGCGCGGTCGCGAGCCTCAACCTCAAGGCGATCTCAGCCGCAGCGATCACCGGCGTGCTGCGCCCCTTCCTGCCCGAGATCAACATGGTCAACGCCGCGCTGATCGCGAAGGAGAAGGGCATCGTCGTCGAGGAATTGACCCGCGACGTCGCCGGCAATCTCGAAAGCGTCATCCGCATCGTCGTCGAGGCCGAGGACATGCCGCGCCATGCTTCGGGCACCGTCTTCCATGACGGCAAGCCGCGCATCGTCGAGATCCGCGACATCGCCGTCGATGCCGAGTTCGCGCCGCACATGCTCTATGTCCGCAACGCCGACAAGCCGGGCTTCATCGGCCAGTTCGGCTCGCTGCTCGGCGGCGCCGGCGTCAACGTCGCGACCTTCTCGCTCGGCCGCGACAAGCCGGGCGGCGACGCGATCTGCTATGTCGCGGTCGACGAGCCGATCTCGGACGAGCTGCTCGCCAGGATCCACGAGATCCCGATGGTCAAGCGGGCGCGGCGGCTGAAGTTCTGACCCGACGGCTTCAGCGCCCCAGCGCCGCCGCAATTCTCGTCCCCTGTGGAGCCTGCCACAGGGGATTTTCATGCCTGCCCGCCTTCGCCTCGCCGCCACTGTTCTCGCCTGCCTCGCGGCGCTGCCGGCGCTCGCCGACTGGGACAAGGCCAGGCTCGACAAGGAGATCGGCGGCATCGAGGAACAGGCCAAGGGCCGGCTCGGCGTCGCGCTGCTCGATCTGAAGGACCGCAAGCTCTGGTCGCATCGCGGAGCCGAGACCTTCCCGATGCAGAGCGTCTTCAAGCTGCCGCTGGCGGTCGCGGTGCTGCAGCAGGTCGAGGCGGGCAAGTTCAGGCTCGACCAGCCGATCACCGTCACCCGCAAGGATTTCTCGCTGTTCCACAGCCCGCTCGCCAAGGCCTTCAAAGGCGAGCGCAACGACTATCCGCTGAGCGAGCTGATCCGGCTCGCCGCCGGCGAGAGCGACAACACCGCCGCCGACCTGATGATGCGCGAGATCGGCGGCCCGCAGGTCGTGACCAGGATGCTGCGCGACGGCGGCATCGAGGACATGTCGGTCGATCGCTACGAGCGCCAGTTCCAACCGGAGATCTACGGCCTGCCCGGCTTCGGCTGGGACGAGGCGGTCGACGAGCCCGGTTTCCGGGCTAGGCTCAGGGCGCTGAAGCCGCGCTACCGCATCGCCTCCCTCGCCAAGGCGCTGACCGACAAGCGCGACGCCGCGACGCCGGAGGCGAGCGCGCGTTTCCTGGAGGCCCTCGCCCAGGGCAACTGGCTGCGCGATCCCGCCCATAACGCCTTCCTGACGAAGGTCATCACCGAGACCAAGGTCGGCGCCGACCGCATCAAGGCCGGGCTGCCGGCGGGCTCCACGCTCGCCCACCGCACCGGCGCCGGGCTGACGACCGACGGGGTCAACCACGCCACCAACGACATCGGCATCGCCACCCTGCCGGATGGGCGGCGCTTCGTCATCGTGACCTATCTCGCCGGCGCGCGGGCCGATGCGCCGCAGCGGGAGGCGGCCCTGGCGGAGGTGGCGCGGCTGGCGGTTTCGGCGCTGCGCTAGATCGCCGTGCGTCCTAACGGACGCAAAGTGGCAATCTAGCTCTCTGTTTCAGCATCGGATTTTTCCGAAAGCCGGATTCCACTTTTCGGTCCGATGCTCTAAGACCGCCCGCGCCTCAGCGCCCCAGCCGCTCGGCGATGAAGATGCCGCCGAGGACGAGCGCCAGCGCCAGCGCGTGATGCAGGCCGAAAGGCTCCCCGACGATCAGCACGGCCAGGATCGGCGCAAAGACCGGCACCAGATTGACGAAGACGCCGGCCCGCCCCGGCCCGATCAGCTCGATCGCGCGCATGAAGGAGAGCTGCGACAGGATCGACGGGCCGATCACCGTGAAGGCGAGGATGCCCCAGCCGGTCAGGGTCGGCGCGTGGTACCGCCCGAGCCCGATCTCGATGGCGAGCAGCGGCAGCGCGATCACGCAGGCGAAGCTGGCGGCGACGGTGAAGAACACCAGCGGCGGCATCTTCGGCCGGTTGCGGACCGCGACGGTGTAGCCCGCATAGAAGATGCAGGCGAGGATCATCAGCAGGTCGCCCGCTGCGAAGCGCAGATCGGCCAGCGCGTGGATGTCGCCGCGGCTCGCGGTCACGGCCACGCCGAGCAGGGTGAGCAGGACGCCGAAGGCCTGCATGGCGCCGATCGGGATCCGGTAGACGACCAGGGCGCCGAGCAGCACGAAGACCGGGATCGCGCCCTGCAAAATGCCGATATTGATCGCCGAGGTCGAATAGGCGGCGATGTACATCAGCGTGTTGAAGGCCGTGAAGCCGGCGATGCCGAGCAGGGCGATGAACACCCAATGCGCCTTGACCTGCGGCCAATGCGCCGCGATCTGCCGCCGCAGCAGGAAGGGCATGATCAGGCACACGCCGATCCAGCGGAAGGAGGTCAGCGCCATCGGCGTGATGTTACCGACGGCGAGCCGGCTGGCGACGGCATTGCCGGCCCAGATCAGCGTCGTCAGGATCATCAGCAGATAGGCGTTGCTCCAGGCCCGCCGCGGCCAGCTCAGCGTGGAAGTCCGGTCTGGGTGCACGTTTCCGCTCTGTCGCGATGAAGGGGCTCTGCAATAGCCTTGCGCAGCGTGCTCCTCCTATGAGATTGCGCGCACACCCGCCCGTCGTCCGATGCATCCCCCTGGAATTCCCCGATGATCGAAACCGGCCACCGTTCGCTCCGCCTGCTCTTCGTCGACGGCAACACGCGCGAGCAGCGCGCGAACTATGTCAGGGACTATGGCGCGAGCCCGGCCGAGGCCTATGCCGCCGAGGTCGCGGCGATCGAGCCCGGCATCGTCTCCGACATCTGCCTGCCGGCCGATGAGGGCGCCAACCTGCCGGACGGGGCCGGGCTCGAATCCTATGACGGCATCTTCCTCACCGGCTCGGCCCTGCACATCTACGAGATCGAGCCGGCGGTCACCCGCCAGATCGAGCTGATGCGGGCGATCTATGCCAGCGGCACGCCCTGCTTCGGCTCCTGCTGGGGCATCCAGATCGGCTCGGTCGCGGCCGGCGGCACCGTCACCGCCAATCCCAACGGGCGCGAGGTCGGCTTCGCCCGGCGCATCGCGCCGACGGAAGCCGGCCGCGGCCATGCCCTGCTCGCCGGCCGCCCCGCCGCCTTCGACGCCCCGGCGATCCATCTCGACACCATCGCCCTGCCGCCCCACGGCACGACCATCCTCGCCTCCAACAGCGTCAGCCAGGTCCAGGCCGCCGAGATCCGGCACAATGGCGGCGTCTTCTGGGGCGTGCAGTATCATCCCGAATTCTCGCTGGGGCTGGTCGCCTCCATTCTCGGCCGCATGGTGCCGCAGCTCATCGAGGAAGGCTTCCGCAAGGACGAGGCCTCGACCCGCGGCTGGCTGGAGGAATTGCGGGCGCTCGACGCCGACCCGTCGCGCCAGGACCTCGCCTGGGCCCACGGCCTCGACCGCGAGGTGCTCGATGCCGGGCGCCGCGTCACCGAATTGCGCAACTTCATCGAGCGCCGCGTCAAGCCGCATGCCAGCGAGCGCGGCCGGGCCTGAGGCGCCGATCCGAAGTCGGGCCCGATTTCGCCTTGGGTGCGCCGGATTCCGCCGGATGATCGGCGCCTCGCAAGCGCGATCGGGAGGGGATGATCTTGATTCGAAGCCATATTGCCGCCGCCCTCGTTCTGGTGCCGGGCCTCGCGGCCGCCGCCGAGACCGAGCTCGACAGCCGCATCGACCGCGTCACCGTCTATCCGGACGGCGCCCTGGTCACGCGCCTCGGCAAGGCGGCGCTGGCGCAGGGCGCCTCCCGGATCGTGCTGCGCGGCCTGCCGGCGACGGTCGATCCCGCCTCGATCCGCGTCGAGGGCAGGAGCTTCGCGGAAGGACCGGGTAACGGCGCCTTCTCGGTCGGCGCCGTCGATGTCCGCGTCACGCCCGGGGAAGCGAAGCCCGTGCTCGACAGGACCGTCGCGGACAAGCTCAAGGCGCTGCGCGAGCGGAAGGGCGAGCATGAAGGCCGCATCGCCGCCATCGAGGCGCAGCGCGCCACCATCGAGCGCTTCGCCCAGGTCGGCCCCGACAAGCTCGGCCCCGAGGGCAAGGCGTTGCCCGTCTCCGACTGGCCGGCGGTGTTCGAGGCGATCGGCACCGCGCTGGTCAAGGTCCAGGACGAATTGCGCGGCGAGCGGGCGAAGCTCGCCGATGTCGCGGCCGAGATCGCCGCGCTCGAACGCGCCCGCCCGCAGGGGCCGCGCCCCGGCGCGCCGAAGCGCGACGTCGCCATCGCGGTGGAGGCTTCGCAGCCGGTCGCCGCCGAGTTCACAGTGAGCTATCGGGTCGACGGCGCGCAGTGGAGCCCGGGCTACGAGGCCCGGCTGACCACCACCGCGGCGAAACCGGCCCTGATCCTGACCCGCCGCGCCGAGATCCGCCAGCACACCGGGGAGGAATGGAGCGACGTCGCCCTGACGCTCTCCACCACCCGCTCGGCCGGGGGAACCGCCGCGCCCGAGCTGCAGCCGATGCAGGTGGGCTTCTTCGAGCCGCCGGTCGTCTATGAGAACCGGCGGCGCATGGAGGCCGTGCCGGCCCCGGCGCCGATGGCCGCGGCCAAGGCGAGGGCCGAGGCGGAGGCCCAGGCGGAAGCCTCGGCCCGCGCCGCCGGAGGCCGCCCCGCCGAGATCCGGCAGGCGACGGTCGAGGCCGGCCCCTATCAGGCGAGCTTCCAGGTGCCCGGCCGCGCCAGCGTCCCGCCCGACGGCACGGCGAAGACCGTCATGCTGACCCAGCGCCGGGCCGAGCCCGGCCTCTCGGCCCGCACCGTGCCCGAGCTCGAGCAGAAGGCCTTTCTCGAGGCGCGCTTCAACCATGACGAGGAGGCCCCGCTCCTGCCGGGCCAGGTCGCGCTGCACCGCGACGGCAGCTATGTCGGCACCGGCCGCATCGGCCTCGTCGCGCCCGGCGACGACGTCGCGCTCGGCTTCGGCCCCGATGACCGCATCAAGGTCAGCTACGCCCCGGTGAAGCGCCGCGAGAACGAGCCGCGCTGGCTCGCCCAGAGCCGCACCGACCAGCGCGAGTTCCGCACCGTGGTGAAGAGCCTGCACGCCCAGCCCGTCAAGGTCACGGTGCTGGAGCGCATCCCCTTCTCGGAGAACAGCGCGATCACGGTCGAGCCCATCCCGGCCCAGACCACGCCGCCGACCGAGAAGCAGGTCGGCGACCGGCGCGGCGTCTCCGCCTGGACCTTCGAGCTGGCGCCCGGCGCCGAGAAGGAGATCCGCCTCGCCTACCGGATCAAATGGCCGGGCGACCGCGAGGTCAGCTATGAGGAGCAGCCCTTGCCCCGGGCGGCGGACTGAGACGCGGGCAGGTCCGGGCTACCCCTCGGCTGAGCCTTACAGGCAATCCAAAGAATAAAGCGCATCCGGCCAGGAACTCTCGGTGGGATGCGGCGTTGTTGCGATTGGCTGGGGCATTCAGAAACCGGAGTTACTTCGATGCGCAACGCGATCATCGCCATCGCTTCTGCAATGATTCTTTCGACGAGTGCTTACGCGCAGACTGCGACCAGTACGACGGCGGTGAAGGAAGTCTATGTTGCGGCCAAGCCGACGGATGTTCTCAGCAGCAACCTGATCGGCCTCAACATCCACAACGGCGCCAAGGACAAGATCGGCGAGATCAAGGACATCGTCATCTCGAACGGCCAGCTCGCCGGCTACATCGTCTCGGTCGGCGGCTTCCTCGGCATCGGCGAGCACTATGTCGTGGTGTCCCCGGGCGCCGTGAAGGTGAACTACTCCGAGAACGACAAGAAGTGGTCGGCCCTGATGGAGACGACCAAGGACGCGCTCAAGGCCGCCCCGCAGTTCAAATATGAGGGCCGCTGGGCGAAGTAAGCCCTTCGCCGCGACCGCGACGACGACGGCCCCGCTTCGCACGGGGCCGTTTTCGTTCCGGGCCCGCGAGAGCGGACGCCGGGACCGGAGCGCGCTTCACCTTCGCGCCGGCGCGGGCCTCCCCGGAGCCTGCAGGCGCGGCGTGGACTACAGCGCCATCTCCAGCTCGCGGCCGCGGCCGAGATCGGTCATCCAGCGGCGGAAATTCGGCTGCGCCACGATCTGATGCGCATAGTGCCGGCGCAGCGCCTCGGTGAGGCGGCCGCGGCGCCCGAGCCGCGCATCGGCGAAGCCGACCATCACTGAGTTCGGCCAGGCCTGCGGCCGGATCTCGCGCAGCCGGACGAAGAGCGCATCCTCGCCCTCCTCCGGCGCCGCCTGCGCCATCAGGGAGAGCATCGCCGCCGTCGAACGCGAGACGCCCATATGGCAATGCACCAGCAGATGGCCGGTCCGGCGGGCGGCGGCGGTCTCGCGCAGGCCCTCGCCGAAATTCAGGATCGCCTCGACATGCTCCGGCGCCGGCATGATCTGGCCCGGGCGGGGGTCGATGATGTCGTGGAAGCGCAGGGTGACGCGATGGTGCTCGCCATAGGCGTCGAAGGCCTCGATCTCGGCCCGGTCGGGATCGAGCACCGAGAGCACATGCGTCACCTCACGGGCGCTGTTGCCGGGCAGCTCCTCGATGCCGCAGATCGTCAGGGTCGAGATGGCGAGGGTCTTCATCGGGAGCATCCCTTCATCAGGTCGTGCGGGTCATCCCGGGCAACCGGAGGGAGACCCGGGATGACCCGGAATCCGCCTAGGGCAGAAACAGGTTACTCCGCCGCGACGGCGCGCAGGCCCTGGCCGAGCTCCTGGTCGACGAGGCCGACCCAATAGCGCACGCCCGCCGGGATGATCGCGTCGTTGAAGTCGTAGAGCGGCGTGTGCAGGCCGGTGAAGGAGCCGTCCGGGTTGACGCCGTTGCCGATGCGCATGAAGGCGCCCGGCCGGACCAGCATCATCTCGGCGAAATCCTCGCCGCCGGTGCCGGGGCGCAATTTGCCGTCGACGTTCTCGGCGCCGGCCGCCGCCGTCGCCGCGGCGACCGCGACCGCGACCTGCTCGGCCTCGTTGATCAGCGGGCTGGTGCCGCGATGGTAAGAGGCCTCCGCCTGGCAGCCCCAGGCCTGCGCCGTCGCGGCGGCCAGTTCGGCGATGCGCCGCTCCACCGTGTCGCGGACCTCCTGCGAATAGGTGCGGGCGGTGCCGCCCAGCACCAGCTCGGAGGGGATGACGTTGGAAGCGTTGACGTCGCCGCCATGGATGTAGCCGACGCTGATCACCGCCGTGTCGAGCGGGGCGACGTTGCGGCCGACGATGCCCTGCAGGCCCAGCACGAAATGCGCCTGGGCATAGGTGATGTCGGTCGAGCGGTGCGGCTGCGAGCCGCCATGGCCGCCGACACCGCGGAAGGTGACCTTCCACGAATCCGCCGCGGCCAGGAACGGACCGACCGTGGTGCCGAAATGGCCGACCGGCATGCCCGGCGTGTTGTGCAGCCCGTAGATCGCGTCGCAGGGGAAGCGCTCGAAAAGACCATCGGCCAGCATGGCGTTGGCGCCGCCGCGGCCCTCCTCGGCCGGCTGGAAGATCAGGTTGACGGTGCCGGCGAAGTCGCGGTTCTCGGCGAGGTAGCGCGCCGCGGCGAGCAGCATGGTGGTGTGCCCGTCATGGCCGCAGGCATGCATCCGGCCGGGATTCTTCGAGGAATAGGGCAGGTTGGTCGTCTCCTCGAGCGCCAGGCAGTCCATGTCGGCGCGCAGGCCGATGGCGCGCCCGCCCGGCTGCTTGCCGCGGATGACGCCGACGACGCCGGTCTTGCCGACATTCTCGGTGACCTCGACGCCCCATTCCCGCAGCTTGTCGGCGACGAGCCTGGCCGTGCGCACCTCTTCCAGGCCGAGCTCGGGATGGGCGTGGATGTCGCGGCGGATCGCCGTGAACGCGGCATGGTGCTGGTCGAGCCAGGCGTCGAGCTTGGTCATGGTCGCTGATCTTCCCCTGTGCGGTCGCCCCGGCGGGACCTCCCGCCACCGGCCGAAATACCGCCCTAGCCCTTACCTCCGATTGCGGCAGGATTACCGTGCAGATGCTGCAGGGCCGCCATGCTCCGGCATTTTCCGCCCCCGCGCGATGGCGCCCGGGCGACGGCGAAACTTGACCTTCGCGCCGCGTTGGCCCATGAGGGCTTGCAAGGACCTGCCCCGAAACCCCGGCCTTGCGCCGGGGTTTTGCGTTTGCGCGGGCCGCTTGCGTGAGGCAAGGCGGAACAAGCAGGGACATCCCGCTCATGGCGAATGTTGTGGTGGTCGGCGCCCAGTGGGGCGACGAGGGCAAGGGCAAGATCGTCGACTGGCTTTCGAGCCAGGCCGATGTCGTGGTCAGGTTCCAGGGCGGCCACAATGCCGGCCATACGCTGGTCATCGACGGCGTCACCTACAAGCTCTCGCTGCTGCCTTCCGGCATCGTGCGGCCGGGCAAGCTCTCGGTGATCGGCAACGGCGTCGTCGTCGATCCCTGGCACCTCGTCGAGGAGATCGGCAAGCTGCGCGCCCAGGGCGTCGCGATCTCGCCGGACAATCTGCGCATCGCCGACAACGCCACGCTGATCCTGCCGCTGCACCGCGAGCTCGACCATTTCCGCGAGACCGCGAATGCCGGCATGAAGATCGGCACGACCAAGCGCGGCATCGGCCCGGCCTATGAGGACAAGGTCGGCCGCCGCGCCATCCGCGTCATCGACCTCAAGGACCCGGACCTGCTCGCGGCCAAGATCGAGCGCCTGCTCGCCCATCACAACGCGCTGCGCCGCGGGCTCGGCATCGGCGAGGTCGACGGCAGGGAACTGCTCGGCCAGCTCAAGGCGATCGCGCCCGAGGTGCTGCCCTTCGCCGACACGGTCTGGGCGCTGCTCGACGCCGAGCGCCGCGCCGGCAAGCGCATCCTGTTCGAGGGCGCGCAGGGCGCGCTGCTCGACGTCGACCACGGCACCTATCCCTTTGTCACCTCCTCGAACATCGTTGCCGGCCAGGCCGCGACCGGCTCGGGGCTCGGCCCTTCCGCGGTCGGCTATGTGCTCGGCATCGCCAAGGCCTACACCACCCGCGTCGGCGAAGGCCCCTTCCCGACCGAGCTGCATGACGAGACCGGCGAGCTGATCGGCACCAAGGGCAAGGAATTCGGCGTCGTCACCGGCAGGAAGCGCCGCTGCGGCTGGTTCGACGCCTGCCTGGTGCGCCAGACGGTCAAGACCTCCGGCATCGACGGCATCGCCCTGACCAAGCTCGACATCCTCGACGGCTTCGAGGAGATCAAGGTCTGCGTCGGCTACCGTCTCGACGGCCAGGTCATCGAGCATCTGCCGGCCGGCCAGGCCGACCAGGCCCGCGTCGAACCGATCTATGAGACGATCCAAGGCTGGGACGGCTCGACCGCCAATGCCCGCTCCTGGGCCGAGCTGCCGGCGCAGGCGATCAAATATGTCCGCCGCATCGAGGAGCTGATCGGCGCCACCGTCGCCGTGCTCTCGACCAGCCCCGAGCGCGACGACACCATCCTCGTCCACAACCCCTTCGAGGGGTGAGAGCCGTCCTTCGAGGGTTGACGCGGCCCGTCATCAGCGACAAGTGAGGCCAATGGCCGATTTCTACCCGATCCTGGCGCGAGCCGTCGCCGGGCTGCCCGACAACACTCCCGAGGCGCGCCGCGCCATCTTCGATCGGGCGCGGGCGGCCCTCGTCGCACAGCTTCGCGGTCTCGACCCGCCGCTGAGCGAGGCCGAGATCATGCGCGAGCGCCTGACGCTCGACGAGGCCGTCGCCCGCATCGAGGCCGAATACGACGAATCGCCGGCGCCGCCCCCCGGCGGCCGCGGCCCGCTGATCCGCCCGCAGGCCGGCGCCGCCCAGCCGCCGCGCCCACCCGAACCGAAGGCGCAAACCGCCTTCGCGCCGCTGCCGCGCGACGGCGAGGCGCAGGAGCCCGGCGAGGACGGAGCCGACGCCGATTTCGACGCCTCCCTGACCGAGGCGGCCGAGAGCCAGCCCGCCCGCCCGCGCATCCTGCCGCCGCGCGAGCCGCGGGTGAAGCCGGGCCATATCCGCACCGTCGTGGTCGGCGCGGTGGTCGCGCTGGCGGTCGCCGCCATCGCCGGAACCGCGATCTACGTGCACAAGCTCAAGCCGCAGGACGCGCCGCGCCCCAGCGCGGAGACCGCCGCCGTGCAGCAGCCGCCGCAATCCGACAATGCCGGCAAGATCGCCGACCGCGTCGGCGAGCCGAACGCGCCGGCCCAGGGCCGCCCCGGCGCCAGCAACGCGCCCGGCACGCCGGTCCAGCAGCCGGGCGGCGAGATCGCCGTCGCGCAGCGCGCCATCCTCTATGTCGAGAACCCGGACAACCCGCAGCAGCCGCGCGCCGTCACCGGCCGCGTCTTCTGGCGGCTCGACAGCGAGAGCGCCGGCCAGGGCCGGCCGGTCGAGACCATCGTGCGCGCCACGGTCGAGATCCCCGAGGCCGGCCTGAACCTCGACTTCACCATCCGCCGCAACACCGATTCGGCCTTCCCGGCCTCGCATATCGTCGGCATGCGCTTCGTCGGCAGCGGCGACGCGACCCAGACCATCAAGGAGGTCGGCGTGCCGCAGTTCAAGATCGCCGAGGGCGAGCGCGGCGCGCCGCTCTCGGCGATCAACTCGGCGCTGGGCGACAATCTCTTCGTCGCGGCGCTGTCGAACGTGCCCGTCGAGGTCGAGCGCAACACCGACCTGATCCTGAACCGGAGCTGGATCGACCTGCCGGTGCTGTTCACCTCCGGCCGGCGCGGCATCATCACCTTCGAGAAGGGCGTCTCCGGCGCCCAGACGCTGGGCGACGCCTTCGGCCGCTGGCAGTAGGCGACGATAATAGCCGGCAATTCCTGCATCGTCCCGGCCGGGCCGCAACAGCGGCGCCGAGCCGGGATGCCTGCGCCGTTCCGGCATGGATCCCGGGCTGACCCCGGAAGGGTAAAGCGTCAGCTCTTCCGCTGCGCCGCGAAGCGCGCCGCCGCCCGCAGCACCTCCGCCTCCGGCCCGAAGCCGGCGAGCGCCGCCACGGCCGCCTCGCTCAGCCGGTCGCGCTCGCGCTTGGCGCCGTCGAGTCCGAGCGCGCCGATCAGCGTCGCCTTGCCCTTCTCCGCATCCTTCGCCGTCGCCTTGCCCATCTGGGCCGCATCCGCCTCGACGTCGAGAATGTCGTCGGCGATCTGGAAGGTCGCGCCCAGCGCCCGGCCATAGGCGTCGAGCGCCGCCAGCGCCGCCGCATCGGCCCCGCCGAGGCGCGCGCCGATCTCGACGCTCGCCGCCAGCAGCGCCCCGGTCTTCATCGCCTGCAGGCGCCGGATCTCGGCCTCGCCCAGCGCGCCGCGAGCCTCCTCGAAGCGCCCCTCGGCGGCGAGATCGAACATCTGCCCGCCGACCATGCCGCCGAGGCCCGATGCACGGGCGAGCGCGCGCACCAGCGCCGCCCGGACCGCGCCGGATTCATGCGTCGCCGGATCGGCCAGCACGTCGAAGGCCAGCGTCAGCAGGGCGTCCCCCGCCAGGATCGCCGTCGCCTCGTCGAAGGCCTTGTGGACGGTGGGGCGGCCCCGGCGCAGATCGTCGTCGTCCATCGCCGGCAGGTCGTCATGCACCAGCGAATAGCAGTGCAGCAATTCGACCGCCGCGCCGGCCCGCAGCGCCTGCTCGCGCGGGACGCCGAAGAATCCGGCGGTCTCGACCGTCAGGAAGGGCCGCAGCCGCTTGCCGCCGGCGAGCGCGCCATGCCGCATCGCCGCGACCAGCCGCTCGGGCCGCGCGATCTCGCCTTCCGCCGGCGCCGTCCCGAGCAGCCGCTCGAGCAGCCGCTCGATCGCCGAGGCGGTCGCCGCCAGGCGCGGCCCGAGATCGCTCTCGGAGACAGGGGAAGAAACCGGCTTCATCGACCAAACTCGCATTCGCTGCCGGTGGGGCCTTGCCGGACGATGGCCGCATCGTCAAGCTGCGCCGCCATGGCGAGCGTAATGGCGGAACGGGGCGGGACGGGAGGCGGTCTGCTGGGCTGGTTGATCGGATGGTGCTTCAGGCTGGCCTTCTGGCTCGTCCTGGCCTTGGCCCTCGCCCTGGCGCTCTACCGCTTCGTGCCGGTGCCCTCGACGCTGATGCTCGGCCGCTGGCTGACTCTGCGGCCGGTCGAGCGCGACTGGGTGCCGCTGGAACGGATCTCGCCCAACCTGATCCGCGCCGTCATCGCCTCCGAGGACCAGCGCTTCTGCCGCCATCGCGGCGTCGACTGGATCGAGCTCAACGCCGTGATGGCCGACGATGACGGGCCGAGCCGCGGCGCCTCGACGCTGACCATGCAGACCGCCAAGAACGTCTTCCTCTGGCCGGGCCGCTCCTATCTGCGCAAGGGGCTGGAGATCCCGCTCGCCATGGCGCTCGACCTCGCCTGGGGCAAGCCGCGCGTCGTCGAGGTCTATCTCAACGTCGCCGAATGGGGCGAGGGCCTGTTCGGGGCGGAGGCCGCGGCCCAGCGCTATTTCCGCAAATCCGCGGCCCGGCTCACGGTGGCGGAAGCCGCCCGCCTCGCCGGCGCCCTGCCGAATCCGCGGCTGCGCAATCCGGCCCGGCCGAGTCGCGCCCTGCAATCGGCCGCCGGGCGGGTGCAGCGGCGCATGGGCCAGCTCGGCCCCCTCGGCGACTGCGCCCTGCCCGGCTGAGCGCCCCGCCGGGCCGCCGGCCCCGACATATTCGCGGCGCAAAGCCGCGTTAGCGACTTTTTCACGCAAGGCTCTAGCCAGCACGCGCCCGAGCGTGTATGGGCAACGCCTCACGAGATTGATCCGTCGTCGTGGCGGCGGCGTGGCTTTGGCGAGCCGCGCACCGGGCGGCGGCATGATGGAGAGTACAATGGCCGTTCCGAAGAAGAAGACCTCGCCGTCGAAGCGCGGCATGCGCCGCTCGGCCGACGCGCTGAAGCAGCCCGCCTATATCGAGGACAAGAACTCCGGCGAGCTGCGCCGCCCGCACCATGTCGACCTGAAGAGCGGCATGTATCGCGGCCGCCAGGTCCTGACGGTCAAGGCCGAGGCCTGAGACCGCAGCGCCGGAGCCCGCTCCGGCCGGCATGACGAGACGACGGAACCGGCCGAAAGGCCGGTTTTTCTTTGCTTTACGGCGAATGAAAGGAACAGCGTCGTCCCGGCCGGAGCCAAGCGCAGAGCCGGGATCCATGCCCGGGCCTCTGTCGGAAACGCTCCGGCATGGATCCCGGGTCAAGCCCGGGACGACCCGTATTGTCCCGCGGCGGCGGCGCCGGCAGCGTGTCGGCGTCCCGCGACGCCCGGCACGGCCAGCCGCGCCGCCGCCCGGTAGAGCGAGGCCGCCGATCGCGGGCTCGCCAGCCCCCGGAAGGCGAAAGGGCCGATTCCCGCCTGCGAGGCGGCGGCCTGCAGCAGCAGCAGCGCGGTGGCGCTGGCGCCTGCCCGGCCCCGATCGGCTCGCTCTCCGCTACGCAACATGTCTCGCTCCGGCACAACGCGTCGTGACGGAAGGGAAGGTTGCAAGCCGGCGGCCAGGCTTAACGCGGTGTTAAGCAGAATCCTCGCATCGTTTGGAAACGCTTCCGTAACCACCGGGACAGGCAGACCGCGCCAGGACGGCACGGCGCATTGTCCGATCGAGGCCGCCCGCGATGTCCGCCCCGTCGCTCTTCAGCTTCCGCAAAGAACCTGCGGTTGACCCCAGAGGCCTGCTCTCCTCGATCGGCGAAGTGGTCTATGGCTGGGACATCCGCAGCGACGCGCTGAACTGGGGGCCGAACGCGGCCGAGGTGCTCGGCCCGCTGCCCGAGCGGGCGATGACGCGCGGCATCGGCTTCGCCGCGCTGGTCGAGCCCGGCAGCCCGAGCCGCTACGACGCGATCTTCGGCTCCAGCGAGCAGGACCAGGGCGAGGGTGTGCTCTACCGCACCCGCTACGCGCTCGACCTCGACGGACGCAAGATGTGGGCGGAGGACAGCGGCCGCTGGTTCGCCGGCGGCGACGGCCGGCCGGCCCGCGCGCATGGCGTGCTCCGCCTCGAGCGCGCCGCCCGCGGCGAGGAGCCCGGCCCCGCCTCGGCCGAACTCTGCGACCGCCCGGCCCTGGTCGAGCGGATCGGCCTGTGCCTGCAGGAGCAGCTTCCGCAGGAGCGGCCGGTCGCCGTCCTCGTCGCCGCGATCGACGAGCTCGCCCGCCTCAACGACGATTTCGGCCATGAGGCGACCGACGAGATCGTCGCCACGGTGCATGAGCGCCTGCGCTCGGTGACGCGCCGGCGCGACCATCTGGTCCGTTATTCCGGCAACAGCTTCGCCATCATCCTCTCAGGCTGCCCGCGCGAGCAGATCGATTCGGCGGCGCGCCGCTTCATCAGGGTCGTGGCCGAATCGGCGATCGAGACCGGCCGCGGCATCGCCCTGGTGCGCCTGCGGGTCGGCGCCGCGCACGCGCCCGAGCTCGGCAACCATGCCGGCGAATTGCTCGCCGCCGCCGAGACCGCCCTCGCCGCGGCCCGCGCCGGCGCCTCGGACGAGGCGGTGATCGCCCGGCCGCAGCGCCGCCGGCAGGACAGGCCCGAGCATGGCGGCCTCGACGTCCAGGCGGTCAGCGCGCTGAACGAGCGCCGCGTCCGGCTCGCCCTGCAGCCGGTGGTCTCGGCCCATTCGCGCATTGCCGTCTTCCACGAGGCGCTGCTGCGCGTCGGGCAGCCCGAGGCCGGCCTGTTCTTCGCCTCGGCCGAGCTGATCCCGATGCTGGAGCGGCGCGGCCTGGTGCGGCTGTTCGACCACCGCGTGCTGGAGCTGGCGCTGGCGCTGCTGGCCGACGACCCCGCGCTCAGGCTCTCGATCAACGTCTCGCCGGTCTCGCTCGGCGACCCCGAATGGCTGGCCGCCTTCCTGAGCCTGGCCGGCACCTCGCCCGGCCTCGCCGCGCGCCTGATCGTGGAGGTGACCGAGACGGCGACGATCGAGGACCCGGTGCGGCTGGCCAAGCTGCTCGGCCGGATCAAGGAGTGCGGCAGCCGCATCGCCATCGACGATTTCGGCGCGGGCCACACCTCGCTGAAGCACCTGCGCGCCTTCCCGGTCGACATCCTGAAGATCGACGGCGCCTTCACCCAGAACCTGCGCCGCTCGACCGACGACCGCTTCTATGTCCGCACCCTGATCGACCTCGCCCGCCATCTCGGCGTCGAGACCGTGGCGGAATGGGTCGACGACGAATTGCAGGCGACGATGCTGCGCGACTGGGGCGTCACCTATCTGCAGGGTCACCTCGTCGGCCGCGCCGAGCTGGCGCCCTTCCTGCAGCCGCAGCAGCGGCGCGCCGCCTTCGCCTGAGGGCCGGACCGGCCGCCGCGGGCGGGCCGGCGGGCGGCGCCCGCCGACGCCTCGCTCACTTGCTGCGGGACAATTTGTCCAGCCGCTCGCGCATCTCGTTGAGCTCGCGCTTGAGGTCGCCGAGATCGTCGCTCTTGGCGGGCTCGGCCGCGCCGGCCTGCCTGGCCTTCTCGGCCGCGGCGGCGGTGAACGGATTGAACATCCGGAACGCCTCGGTGAACATCTGCATGTTGGCGCGGGTCTGCGCCTGGATGGCGTCGAGCGCGTTGCCGCCGAAGGCCGTTCCGCCGAAGGCCTTGGCCATCTGCTCGCGGAACTTGCTCTGCTCCTGGGTGAAGTTCTCCATCGAGAATTCGAGGTAGCGCGGCACCAGCGCCTGCATGCTGTCGCCGTAGAAGCGGATCAATTGTCGCAGGAAGGTGATCGGCAGCAGGTTCTGCCCGTCCTTGGCCTCCTCGTCGAAGATGATCTGGGCCAGCACCGAACGGGTGATGTCCTCGCCCGACTTGGCGTCGTAGACGACGAAGTCCTCGCCCGCCCGGACCAGCCCGGCCAGATCCTCCAGCGTCACATAGGAACTCGTCCCCGTGTGGTAGAGGCGCCGATTGGCGTATTTCTTGATGACGGTCGGTTCTTTTTCGCTGGCCATCATACCCTGCTAGACGTTGACCCGTGGCACCGGCCCGGCCGGCGCGGTTCGACGGGGCGTTCTCCCCGCACCGACGATAGCCGCTCGGTGCTGCACCGCAAGTTTTTTGAGCGCGGCGCAAAAACCGCCGGAATTGTGGCGCGGGCCCGGCGAGTCCGGGCCGTCCACAGCCGTTCCGCCCGCCCCGGCCCCGCCTCTGTCGGAAAAGCTGACTTGACGCCGTCACGGCAGGCTTCGAAGGTGGCACCGACAGCGGCGTCGGCGGGAGCGGCGCAGCCGGACGGCACTCGAAAGTAGAAGCAAGGAATTCCCCCCATGGCAGATACGGATATCGTGATCGTCGGCGCCGCGCGCACGGCGGTGGGCGCCTTCAACGGCGCTTTTGCCAACACCCCCGCCCATGAGCTCGGCGCCGCCGCCGTCAAGGAGGCGCTGAAGCGCGCCAAGGTGGAGGCCGCCGAGGTCGACGAGCTGGTGATGGGCCAGGTGCTCGCCGCCGGCCAGGGCCAGAACCCGGCCCGCCAGGCGGCGATGGCCGCCGGCATTCCGCAGGAGAAGACCGCCTGGGGCCTGAATCAGCTCTGCGGCTCGGGCCTGCGCACCGTCGCCATCGGCCTGCAGCAGATCGCCAATGGCGACGCGAACATCATCGTCTCCGGCGGCATGGAATCGATGTCGCTCGCCCCGCACGCGGCCTATCTGCGCGCCGGCACCAAGATGGGCGACGTCAAGTTCGTCGACACCATGATCAAGGACGGGCTCTGGGACGCCTTCCACGGCTACCACATGGGCACCACGGCGGAGAACGTCGCGACCAGGTACCAGATCAGCCGCGAGGAGCAGGACCGCTTCGCCGTCGGCTCGCAGAACAAGGCCGAGGCCGCCCAGAAGGCCGGCCGGTTCAAGGACGAGATCGTCCCCTTCACCGTCTCGACCCGCAAGGGCGACATCGTCGTCGACACGGACGAGTATCCGCGCCACGGCGCCACGCTGGAGGCCATGGCCAAGCTCAAGCCCGCCTTCTCCAAGGACGGCACCGTCACCGCCGGCAACGCCTCGGGCATCAATGACGGCGCCGCCGCGCTGGTCATCATGACGGCGAAGGAAGCCGCCCGCCGCGGCCTGACCCCGCTCGCGCGCATCGCCTCCTGGGCGACGGCCGGCGTCGACCCGGCGATCATGGGCACGGGCCCGATTCCCGCGACCCGCAAGGCGCTGGAGAAGGCCGGCTGGAAGGTCTCCGACCTCGATCTCGTCGAGGCCAACGAGGCCTTCGCGGCGCAGGCGCTGGCGGTCAACAAGGACCTGGGCTGGAACCCCGACATCGTCAACGTCAATGGCGGCGCGATCGCGATCGGCCATCCGATCGGCGCCTCCGGCGCGCGCGTGCTGGTGACGCTGCTGCATGAGATGGCCAGGCGCGGCTCCAAGAAGGGCCTCGCCACGCTCTGCATCGGCGGCGGCATGGGCGTCGCCCTGACCGTGGAGCGCTGAACGCCTCCCGCAGATCCGGGATCGACATCCGCGCCCCGGTCAACGCCGGGGCGTTTTCACCCTCAGAGGGTCAAAGAGAAAAGGGAACGGCCATGACGAAGGTTGCTCTGGTCACGGGGGGAACGCGCGGCATCGGTGCCGCCATCTGCAAGGCCTTGCAGGCCGCGGGGCACAAGGTCGCCGCCAGCTATGCCGGCAATGACGAGGCCGCCGCGAGGTTCAAGGCCGAGACCGGCATCCCGGTCTATAAATGGGATGTCGGCGACTACGACGCCTGCGCCGCCGGCATCGCCACGGTCGAGGCCGAGAACGGGCCGATCGACATCCTGGTCAACAATGCCGGCATCACCCGCGACGGCTTCTTCCACAAGATGACCAAGGAGCACTGGTCGGAGGTGATCCGTACCAATCTCGATTCGCTGTTCAACATGACGCGCCCGGTGATCGAGGGCATGCGCGCCCGCGGCTTCGGCCGCATCGTGGTGATCTCCTCGATCAACGGCCAGAAGGGCCAGATGGGCCAGGTCAACTACTCCGCCGCCAAGGCGGGCGACATCGGCTTCGTCAAGGCGCTGGCGCAGGAGAACGCCAACAAGGGCATCACCGTCAACGCCATCACCCCCGGCTATATCGGCACCGACATGGTCGCCGCCATGCCCGAGGCCGCGCTCCAGCGCGTCGTCGCCGGCATTCCGGTCGGCCGCCTCGGCAAGCCCGAGGAGATCGCGCAGATGGTCGTCTGGCTCGCCTCCGAGCACGGCGCCTTCGCCACCGGCGCGACCTTCTCCATCAATGGCGGGCAGTACATGGCCTGAGGCCGGCGCCGCCGCCCCGCGCCGGGTGGCGGCTCCTTCGCGTCAGGCCGCGGCCGGGCGCGGCGTGCCGTCCGGCTCGACCGCCTCCGGCTCCTGCGAGATCGTCGGGTTGAGCGGATCGATCACCTCGAAGGGCCGCTCGACCTTGGCCGGGGCCGCCCGCATCCGCATCCGCAAGGCGGCGAAGCCGGTCAGCGCCAGCGCGGACGCCGCCATGAAGTAGAGCAGTCCGGCGATGCCGAAGCGGGCCATGACGCCGGCTCCGAGCAGCGGGCCGAGCACCGAGCCGACGCCGTTGACCAGGATCAGCCGCCCGCTGACCGCGACCACCCGGTCTGCCGGCATCCGGTCGAGCGCATGGGCGACGCAGACCGGATAGAGCGTCGACATGAAACCGCCGAGCAGCACCGCCAGCGGCAGCCCCGCCGCCAGCGAGCGCGGCGCCGCCACCAGCAGCAGCACCGCCAGGGCGAAGCCCGCCGCCAGCCCGGCCAGCACCAGCCGGCGGTCGTTGCGGTCGGAGAGCCGCCCGACCGGGACCTGGAAGGCCAGCCCGCCGAGCACCGCCACCAGCATGAACAGCGCGATGGTCTGCTGCGGAATGCCCTCCCCCAGCATCCAGGCCGGCACCAGCGCGTAGAAGGCGCTGGTGATCAGGCCGCTGACGACGCAGCCGATCACCGAGAGCGGCGCCTGCCGGGTCAATTCGCCATAGCGCAGCGACGCCTCCGGCGCGAGGCCGGGCGCCTCGGCCCGGGTCGTGCTGACCATCACCAGCGACAGGGCGAACAGCACGATGATCGCCTGGAACGGCGCCGAGGAGCTGATGCTGAGCCAGGCGACGACGAGCTGGCCGATCGCCAGCGCCACGAAGGTCCCGACCATGTAGGAGGAGAACACCCGGCCGCGCTGGTCCGGCAGCGCCTTGGCGTTGAGCCAGCTCTCGGTGGTGACGAACAGCCCGACGCAGCCGACGCCGATCACCGCCCGGCAGGCGGCCCAGGCCGCCGGCGCGGCGACGAGCGGCATCAGCGCCGTGGCGATGACGACGAGCCCGGCGAAGGCGGTATAGGCGCGGATATGGCCGATGCGCTGGATCACCCCGCCGCAGCTCACCGCGCCGATGGTATAGCCGACGAAATAGGCGCTGAGCACGATGCCCGTCGCCGTGGCGCCGAAATCCGCGAGCGTCAGCCGCAGCGACAGGAAGGTGTTGAAGAAGCCGTTGGCGAGCTGCACGAGGCTCGTCGCGGCGATGAGCGTTCCGATCTGCACGAGCATCGCGCCCTCCTGCATGGCGTCCACCGAATCCGGCCGCGATAGCAGCCGCAGGCGGCGGGAGAATGGTCAGGGAACCGGCCGAGGCCGCGGCCTCTCTTAGCCCCGGCCCGGTGGCGATGCGCGTCCCGTCCGGCCGACGCGCCGCGTCGACGCTCAGGCTCTTCTCGCTCCACGCGGCAGCAGGAAGGTCAGGAGGCCGAGCGCCGGCAGCCAGGCGCAGAGCTTGAACACCTGGATGATGCCGATCTGGTCGGCGAGCGCGCCGATCGCCGCCGCGGCCACCCCGCCCAGCCCGAAGGACAGGCCGTAGAACAGCCCGCCGACCAGGCCGATCCGGTGCGGCACCAGGTCGATGGCGTAGATCAGGATCGCCGAGAAGGCGCTCGCCATGACGAAGCTGACGATGACGCTGAGCACGCCGGTCCAGAACAGGTCGGCATGGGGCAGCAGCAGCGCGAAGGGCAGCGAGCCGAGGATCGACAGCCAGATCACCCGGTCGCGGCCGATCCGGTCGCCGATCATCCCGCCGAGGATGACGCCGATGGCGCCGACCACGAGATAGAGGAACAGCATGATCTGCGAGAGCTGCACCTCCACGCCGAAGCGCTGGATCAGGTAGAAGGTGTAGTAGGAGGTGAAGGCGGCGGTGTAGCCGTTCTTCGAGATCAGCAGCACGATCAGCACCGTCATCGCCAGCAGGATGCGCCCCGAGGACAGGTTGTGGCTCGCCACCTCCTCGGCATGCCCCTTGGAGGAGGCCTGCTCGCGCCGCATCGCCGCGTAGCGGGCGCCGATCCAGCCCATCAGCCCCATCGCCAGCAGCACGACCAGCGAGAACCAGGACAGGCTCTCCTGCCCGCGCGGCACCACGACGATCGCCGCCAGCAGCGGGCCGACCGCATAGCCGATATGGCCGCCGACCTGGAACACGCCCTGGGCCAACCCCTGCCGCCCGGCCGCGGCATGGCGGGCCATGCGCGTCGCCTCCGGGTGGAACACCGCCGAGCCGAGCCCGATCAGCCCCGCCGCGAGCAGCACCACGGCATAGCTGTGCGCGAAGGAGAGCAGCAGCAGCCCGACCAGGGTCGAGCACATGCCGGCGACCATCGCATAGGGCCAGGGCTTGCGGTCGGTGACGTAGCCGAGCAGCGGCTGCAGCAGCGACGACGTCACCTGGAAGGCCAGCGTGATGAAGCCGATCTGCATGAAGTCGAGCCGATAGGTCTCCTTGATCAGCGGATACAGCGCCGGGATCATCGACTGGACGAGGTCGTTCAGCAGATGGGCGAGGCTGAGCGCCGCCAGGACGGGCATCAGCGGGCGGCGCGCGACGGCCTGCATCGGAATCGTAGTCATGAAGGAGGCATATCCGAGCCGGCTCCGGCGTCAACGGGGCCCGAAGCATGGCGCCTATGGCCGCGATGCCGGGATGCAGCGCAGCAGAGGCGTCGCCGCGGCCATCCGTACCGTCATTGCGGGCCTCCGCTTCGCCCGGGACGGCATGCGGGCTTATCCCAAAGACGAGGCCGGAGGCCGCCTTGCCGGATCGGCAAAGCCGGCAAAACCTGCTATCGCAGCGTAATCCGTCCCCCGCTGCACGGTCATGACCGCCCGCACCGCCACCCTGACCGGCTTCTGCGCCATCCTGCTCTGGTCGACGCTGGCGCTGTTCGCGGCGATGTCGGGGCGGGTGCCGCCCTTCCAGCTCGCCGCCATGACCTTCGTCGTCGGCGGGCTGCTGATCCTCGCCATCGCGGGGCTGCGGGGCCGGCTCGGCCGCGCCTGGCCCACGCCGGCCTCCTTCGCGCTCGGCCTCTACGGCCTGTTCGGCGACACCGCGCTCTACTACGCCGCGGTGAAGACCGCCCCGCCGGCCGAGGCCAACCTGATCCACTACCTCTGGCCGCTCCTGATCGTGCTCTTCGCCGCGCTGCTGCCGGGCGGCGGGCTGAAGGCGCGCCATCTCGCCGGGGCGCTGATCGGCCTCGCCGCCACCGGGCTCCTCGTCTCCGGCGGGCTCGGCAGCGGAGGCGGCCTCAGCCTCGGCCACGGCCTGGCCGCGCTCGGCGCCCTGACCTGGGCGAGCTATTCGGTGGTCTCGCGCCGCTTTGCCGCGGTGCCCTCGGAAAGCCTCGGCCTCACCATGCTCGGCTGCGCCGTGCTGGCGCTTGCCTGCCACCTCGCCTTCGAGGCCAGCCTGTGGTCGCTGACGGCGACGGAATGGGGCAGCGTCCTCGGGCTCGGCCTCGGGGCGATCGGGCTCGCCTTCGTGCTCTGGGACGTCGGCATGAAGCGCGGCGACGTCGCCCTGCTCGGCGTCGCCTCCTATGCCGCGCCGGTGCTGTCGACGGTGGTGCTGGTACTGTGCGGCTACGCCCCGGCGAGCTGGCTGCTGGCCCTGTCCTGCGCGCTCATCGTCGTCGGGGCGCTGGTGGCGGGCGGCGGCGCGCGGCGGCGCGCGGAAAACGTGGCGCCGCTCAGTTCCGCCGGAGCAGCCGCTCCAGGTAATCCAGCTCCTCCTGCGGCCTGAGCGGATCGCCGAGGCGCTTGCGCAGCTCCTCCAGGATGCGGCGGGCCCGCTGCGTCGCGCTCTCGTCCGCGCCCGGCACCTTGACCCGGCCATCGGCCCAGTCGCGCTGGCGCTGCGGCCGGCCGAGCGGGTCCTCGCTGCCACGCTGCTGCCCGGAAGGCCGGCCCTGCTGGCGCCCGTCCGGCTCGCCATAGGCGTTCTCGGTGCCGTCCCCGGGCTGGCCCTGCATCTGCTGGGCGAGGTTCTGGCCGCCGCGGCGCAGCGCGTCGATGGCCTTGCCCTGCGCGTCGAGCGCCTCGTCGCCATTGCCCTGCCCGAGCTGCTTCTCGGCCTCGCGCATCGCCTCCTCGGCCTCGTCGAGTTCGCCGTTCTGCGGCGCGCCCATACCGCGCATCCGCCGCTGCAGGTCCTGCAAACGCTCGCGCAGCGCCTGCTGGCGCTGGGAGAGGCCCTGCCCCTGCCCGTTCTGGCCCTGCATGCCCTCGCCGCCTTCGCCATCCTCGCCCTGGTCGCCCGGCTGCTGGCCGGGCTGGCGTCCGCGCTGGCCGCGTTGCCCCTGCTGGCCCTGCTGCCCGCGCTGGCCGGGCCGGGCCTGCTGCTGGCCGGGGCGCTGGCCGCGCTGGGCCTCCCCTTGCCGGTTCTGCTCGTTCCGGTAGGTCTCGTCGCGCAGGTTCTGCTGGTCGCGCGTCATCCGGTCGAGATCGCCCAGCGCCTGGTTCATCTGGTTCTGGCGCGGATCGCCCTGACCGGGGCGCGCCATCTGCAGGTTGTTGAGCATCCGGTTGAGCTCTTCCATCAGGCGCTGCGCCTCGGCCATGTCGCCGCGCTTCGACAACTCCTCGATGCGGTCGAGCATGTTCTGCAGGTCGCGCGGCGTCACCGTGCGGAAATTCTCGGGCAATTGCGCCTGGTTCTGCTCGCCGTTCTGCTGCTGGCGCATCATCTGCTCGGCGAGCTGGCGCATATAGTTGTCCATCGCCCGCCGCATCTCCTCGGTGAGCTTCCTGATATCCTCCTCGGAGGCACCGCGCTCCAGCGCCTGCTGGAGGTTCTCCTGCGCCTGCCGCAGCGCCCGCTCGGCGTCCGACATGTCGCCGTCCTCGAGCTGGAGGGCCATCGCCCACATCATCTCCGCGACCTCGCGCAAGGCGTCGTCGCCGCCGGCCTTGCGCAGCCGCTCGGTCAGCATGCGCATGCCGAGATAGGTGCCCATCTCCTTCATGAAGAGCTCGGGCTCGATCATCAGCGCGTCCATGGCGAGCTGCACCTTGGAGCGGTCGTCCACATTCATCACCAGCTTGCGTCGCTGCTCGACCAGCGCCTTGGCCAGCGGGTTGGTGAAGGTGCGCTGCGGCAGCACGACCTCGACCGGCTGGCTACGCCCCTCCTGCCCGGCCTCGTCCCTGGCGATCAGCACCATGCGTACCTTGGCGCCGGCCCAGGGATGCGCCGAGAAGTCGACGCTGCCCTTCAATTCCTCCTCGCCGGTGGCCGAAGGCGGCACGGCGAGGTTCTGTTTCGGCGGCTCGACCAGCGAGCGCCCGCCGGCCGCGGCATCGGGGCGCGAGACGCCGACCTCGATCGAGGCCAGCCCGTAATCGTCCTTGGCCTTGTAGCTGATGCTCAGCCCGCCCGACTGCCCGCCGACGATCGGCTTGGGCGGATCGGTGAAGGCGATGGTCGGCGGCTGGTCGGGAATGGCGGTGATGTCGAGCGTGGTGCCCGGCGCGCCGCTGCCGGTGAGCCTGAGCGTGCCGTTGCCGGCGAGGATATAGCGCTTCTCCAGCACGGCCTGCTGCGGGTCGCTCGCCGGCGCCTGCCGGACCGCCCCCGCTTCGCCTTCCTGCTCGGCCGGCTTGGCTTCGAGCCTGCCGGTGGTGACGACGTCCATGTTCGCCTTGCCCGCGACGCGCACGACGATGACCGATTTCTCCGGCGCACTCAGCTTCGGGCTGGCGAGCCTGGCGAAGTCGATCAGGATCGGCGGCAGCCTCGTATAGGCCGGCGGGTCGATCCAGGCGTCGATGCGGGTCGAGGGCGAGGAGCCGGGCGGCCCCTGCCAGTCGAAGGCGGCGGAAAGGCGCTGCGTCGCCTCCGGCCCGGCGACGAAGAAGGCGGCGATGGCGGCGAGCAGCGGCACGGCGCGCAGCGCCCGCCGGTCGTGCACCGCCATCCGCGGATGCGGCAACTCGACCTTGAGCGCCGACACCTGCCGGCTCTGGCGCTCGACATGCAGCTTCCACAGCGCCTGCGAGACCGGATCGCCGGCGCCGACCGCGAGGCTGTCCTCCAGCGCCGAGGCCGGGCGATGCCCGCCGGCGAAGGCGCGGTCGAGCCGCGTCAGCGCCTCGCGATGCGTCGGCGGAACGAGGCGGGCGACATGCCAGAGCCCGGCGAGGAAGGCGGCGGCGAAGCCGAGGACGCCGGCGAGCCGCCCGTACCAGGGCAGATGCGTCCACAGCCCGAACCAGGACAGCGCGAGGAAGGCGAGGACGATGCCGAGCGGCAGCCAGAGCCGCGGCCACAACCTCTCCCAGCCGAGCGAAACCCGCGAGGCCAGCGCGAGACGGCTCAGCCGCTGCCGGACGCCGTCCATCCTGTCGGGCGCCTTGCGGCGCTCTGCCTCGCTCATGCCATCGCTCCGGGCAGCCCCCATTTCCATGTGAAATCGCCTGATCCGGTCAGGCTAACACGGGAATGTGGCATTGCCAGTCCCCGGGCCGGCCTTTGCACCGCGCTCGACGTTTCGTGAACAGCGGGCGGCGTCACGCCCGGACCCATCCCGGGCAACCGAGACCGCCGGTCACGAGCTGCCCGGATCGAGCCCGGGACTGACGCTGGAATTCACGCGAACCAGACCGGAGCCCGGTCCAGCCCGATCAGCTCCTCATAGCTCTGGCGCGGGCGGGTGACGGCGTACTGGTCGCCCTTGACCAGGACCTCGGCGACCAGCAGGCGCTGGTTGTAGGTCGAGGACATCGAGGCGCCATAGGCGCCGGCGGTCATGAAGGCGACGAGATCGCCCTGCCCGAGCGGGGGCAGCGCCCGCCCGGTGGTGAAGGTATCGCCCGATTCGCAGATCGGCCCGACCACGTCATAGGCGACCTCCGGCGCGTCAGCCGGCCGCTCATCGACCGGCCAGATCTCGTGATAGGCCTCGTACATCGCCGGCCGGACGAGGTCGTTCATCGCCGCGTCGACGACGAGGAACTGCCGGGTCGGCCGCGGATTGAGATGCAGCACCCGCGTCAGCAGGATGCCGGCATTGCCGACGATGAGGCGTCCCGGCTCGAAGCCGAGCTCGACGTCGAGCCCCTTCGTCACCCGCCCGACCATTTGCGCATAGGCCTCGATCAGGCTGGGCCCGTAATCGAAGGCCTTGGGGATGTCGTAGGGGATGCCGAGCCCGCCGCCGAGATCGAGCCGCTCGACGCGGTGCCCCTCGCCCTTCAGCGCGCCGACCAGCGCGACCATCTTGGCATAGGCCGCCTCGAAGGCGTCGATCTCGCGGATCTGGCTGCCGATATGGACGGCGAGCCCCATGATCCGCACGCCCGGCAGGTTGGCCGCCCGGGCATAGAGCCGCCCGACCTCCTCGAAGGAGACGCCAAACTTGTTCTCGGAGGAGCCCGTCGTGATCTTGGCGTGGCCGCCGGCGCCGATATCGGGATTGACCCGGAACACCGCCTCCTGCCGCCTGCCGAGCGAGGCCGCGACCCTGGAGAGCAGGTCGAGCTCGCTCTCGCTCTCGATATTGACCTGGTAGATGCCGGCCTCGACGGCGAAGCGCAGTTCCTGCTCGCTCTTGCCGACGCCGGAGAACACGATCTTGTCTGCCGGGATGCCGGCGGCGAGGGCCTTGCGCACCTCGCCTTCCGAGACCGTGTCGATGCCGGCGCCGAGCGCGCCCAGCGTCTTGAGCACGCCGAGATTGCCGTTCGCCTTCATCGCGTAGAAGACATGCGCCTTGCCGGCCGGCGCGGCCTGCTTCACCGCCGTCTCGAACAGCTTGTAGTGCCGCTCGATCGTCGCCGTCGAATAGACATAGACCGGCGTGCCGACCTCGGCCGCGATCCGCTTGAGATCGACGCCCTCGGCATGGAGCGAGCCGTCGCGATAGGCGAAATGATGCATGGGAACGAACCCTGAGAAGGCCGACTGAAACCGCCCCGTCATCCCGGATGGAGCGCGATGGAATTCCGGGGCCGCGGCCCCGCGCCGCCGGCGCAGGCTCCGGCACGGACCCCGAACCCCGCCTCGGCCGCCCCGAGCGACCGGCGGGGGAGGAAGCCGCTACATCAGCGGATCGAGCAGGAACGGCTTGTCCGGCACGGCGATCGCCTTGTTCGTCTTGGCCGGCTTGGCCAGCACCGAGGTCTGGCCATAGCTCGAGACGTCGTTGGCGTCCTCCCCGCCGATCTGGCTGTCGGGAAGGTCGACCGCGCCGGCGACGTTCGGCGGCGGCTCGAGCGGCCCCTTGCGCCCGCAAGCCGCGAGCGCCACGCCGAGCAGGCCGACGACCAGGAGGGTGCGGCCGAATTTCAGTCGGGAATCAAGCACGAAAACGAACCCTCGGGCGAAACGTGGCGGGACCTTAGCGGAGGATGCGGCGGAGCGCGAGCGCTTGTGACGGGGGAGCCGCCATCCCGGACGAAGCGCAGCGGAAATCCGGGACGACGCGGCGGTTCGGCCGCGAACTAACCCTTCGCGAGCTGCTTCAGCCAGCGCCTTGCCTGCTTGCGGACATTGGCCGGGGCCGTGCCGCCATAGCTGACGCGGCTCTTCACCGACTGGTCGACGCCGAGCACGGCGAAGACGGCCTCGGTGATCTGCGGCTCGACGCCCTGCATCTCGGCGAGCGAGAGCTTCTCCAACCCGACCTTCTTCTCGGAGGCGAGGGCGACGAGCCGGCCGGTGACGTGGTGCGCATCGCGGAACGGCATCTTCAGCACCCGCACCAGCCAGTCGGCGAGGTCGGTCGCGGTGGCGTAGCCGGCGCCGGCCGCCTTCTTCATCGCCTTGAGGTCGGGCTGCATGTCGCGGACCATGCCGGTCATCGCGGCGAGGCAGAGCGACAGCGTCTGGAGGGCGTCGAAGGTGCCTTCCTTGTCCTCCTGCATGTCCTTGGAATAGCTGAGCGGCAGGCCCTTCATCAGGGTCAGCATCGCCTGCAGCGCGCCGAAGACGCGCCCGGCCTTGCCGCGCACCAGCTCGGCCGCGTCCGGGTTGCGCTTCTGCGGCATGATCGAGGAGCCGGTCGAGAAGGCGTCGGAGAGCCGGACGAAGCCGAATTGCGGCGTCGCCCAGAGCACGATCTCCTCGGCCAGCCGCGAGAGATGCATGGCGCAGATCGAGGCGGTGGAGAGCGTCTCCAGCACGAAGTCGCGATCCGAGACCGAATCGAGCGAGTTCGCCGTCGGCCGGTCGAAGCCGAGCGCCTTCGCCGTCATGTGCCGGTCGATCGGGAAGGAGGTGCCGGCGAGCGCGGCGGCGCCGAGCGGGCATTCGTTGAGGCGGGCGCGGGCATCGCGCACCCGGCTGCGGTCGCGGCCGAGCATCTCGACATAGGCCAGGAGATGATGGCCGAAGGTGACCGGCTGCGCCGATTGCAGATGGGTGAAGCCCGGCATCACCGAGCCGGCATGGCTCTCGGCCTTTTCGGCCAGGGCACGCTGGAGATCGGCCATCTGGCCGTCGAGCTCGTCGAGCGTGTCGCGCACCCACAGCCGCATGTCGGTCGCGACCTGGTCGTTGCGCGAGCGGGCGGTGTGCAGCCGGCCGGCGGCGAGGCCGATCCTGTCCTTGAGGTTCGACTCGACGTTCATGTGGACGTCTTCGAGCGCACGCGAAAACGTGAAGGTCCCGCTCTCGATCTCGCTCTCGACCTGCCTGAGGCCGGCGGTGATGGTCGCGACGTCGTCTCTGGTCAGGATGCCGGTCTCGGCGAGCATGGCGGCATGGGCCAGCGAGCCGCGGATGTCCTGGCGCCAGAGCTTCCGGTCGAAATCGATGGAGGCGTTGATCTCCTCCATGATGGCGTCGGGACCTGTGGCGAAACGTCCACCCCACATGCGATTGCTCACGACGGTCTTTCCTGCTTTTGAGGACGCACGATGACGTCTGGAAAAAAGATCGGACTGGCCCTCGGGGTCGTGGCGGCGCTCGGCCTCGCTGGCGTGGCAGCCTTCTACTCCGGGCTGGGCGATGCCGGCAACGGATCATGCAGCGCCGCCGCCAAAACCGCGGCGCGCATGGCGCCGCTCGCGAAGGGCGAGGTCGCCGCGGTCGAGATCCGCTCCCGCCCCGCGCCGGCCCCGGAGCTCGCCTTCGCCGGCCCGGACGGCAAGCCGCTGACGCTCGCCGATTTCAGGGGCAGGACCGTGCTGGTCAATCTCTGGGCGACCTGGTGCGCGCCCTGCCTGAAGGAGATGCCGGCGCTCGACGCGCTCGAAAAGGCGATGGGCGGGCCCGATTTCGCCGTGGTCGCGATCAATATCGACACCCGCAATCTCGACAAGCCCAGGGCCTGGCTCGCCGAGAACGGGGTCACGGCCCTGCTCTTCCATGGCGACCCGCAGGCCGCGACCTTCCAGGCCCTGCGCAAGGCGCATCAGGTCGAGGGCATGCCGGTCAGCATCATCGTCGACAGATCCGGCTGCGAGCTCGGCATCATCCAGGGCCCGGCCGACTGGGCGAGCGCCGATTCGAAGGCGCTGATGGCGGCCGCCGCCGGTCGCCCCTGATCGCCCCCGCGACCGGCCGACGAATTCTTGTCGCATTGCGGCGTTCTGCTGCACGCAGCAGCAGAGGAAAGGATCGGACATGACGGGCGCAGAGAACCGCAGGGGGAAGCTCGGACCGGCGCGCCTCGCCGCGCTGGCATTGGCCGCCCTGCTGGCGGCCAGCCCCGCCGGCGCGCAGGAGCGCAAGCCCGTCGCCGGGACCAGCGTCTCGCTCGCCGCGCCGAAGGGCTTCGAGCCCGCGACCGGCTTCGCCGGGCTGATGAACAAGGCGACGCAGGCGAGCGTGCTCGTCGTCGAGCTGCCGGCCGAGGCCCACGCCCAGCTCTCGGCCCTGTTCGAGAACGCCGACGCGGCCAAGGCGGGCTTCGCCCGCCAGAACGTCACCATCGCCGCGCTCGACCGGGTCGATGTCGGCGGCGAGAAGATCCCGCTCCTCACCGGCTCGCAGATCGCGCCCAATGGCGGCACCTTCGACAAGTGGATCGCGCTGTTCAAGGGCGAGAAGACGGTGATGCTCACCGTGCAGGCGCCCAAGGCCGCCAAGCTCGCCCCCGCGACGGTCAAGACGATGATCGCCTCGGTCTCTCTGGGCAAGGAACCCTCGCTCGACGACAAGCTCGCCGCCCTGCCCTTCGCCATCAAGCCGGCCGCTCCCTTCCGCGTCATCGACACCATCGGCGGCTCCGGCGCGCTGCTCACGGTCGGCGACCGGGACACGGATCCCTCGGGCACGCAGCCCCTGATGGTCGTCGCCTACCAGACCTCGGCGCCCGTGAAGCCGGGGCAGGAGGAGGCGCTCTCCGAGACGCTGCTCAAGGGCACCCGCAATCTCGAGAACGCCACCATCGCCGAACGCCGGCACCTGCCCTTCGCCGGCGGCGACGGCATGCTGCTGCGCGGCGGCTTCAAGCACCCCAGCGGCGCCGACAAGGCCTTCGCGCAATATCTCGCCATCGGCCCGGATGGCCGCTTCGTCCGCCTGATCGTGATGGCGGACGAAAGCGCGATGCCGCAGCTCCAGCCGGCCATCGACCAGACCGTGGCGAGCATCGCCTTCACGGCGAAGTAGCCGCCGCGCCTCCGCAGATGGCCGCTCGGCCCCGCGCCATTGCGATTGGCGCGGCGCGCCGGCGCGGGTAAAGGCATATCCATGCGCTATACGATCGGCCTCGCCACCACCTTCCACGACCCCGCCATCGCGATCATCGGCCCCGACGGCGCCGTGCTCTTCGCCGAGGCGACCGAGCGCTACCTGCAATACAAGCGCGCGCCCAATTGCGAGCCCGATTCGGCCCCGCGGATGGAAGCTCTGCTGAAGCGCTACATCCCGAAGGACGCCGAGGTCGCCATCGCCACGAGCTGGGGCGAGGATTTCACCGGCTTCCTCGACCAGATGGCGCGGGCCGGCTCCTTCACCCTCGACGCGCTGCTCAGGCTCTCGCCGGAGCTCAACCGCTCGCTGGTGCCGGAGCGCACCGAGCGCGCCCTGATCGCCTCGCTGCATCTCGGCCAGCAGCGCGCCGGCATGGGCGTGCTGCTCGGCCTCGACCGCGCCTATGGCAAGGCCAATGTCACCGGCCTGAAGCGCTACGGCCACCATCTCAGCCATGCGGCCTATGCCTGCTGGTCCTCGCCCTTCGAGAACGCCGCCTGCCTCGTCGTCGACGGCATGGGCGAGACCGGCGCCTCGGCCATCTTCGCGCTCGAGAACGGCAGGCTGCGCGAGGTGAAGCGCCATCGCGGCCGGGAATCGATCGGCTTCTATTTCGGGCTCGTCACCGACCTCGCCGGCTTCGACCAGGCCAAGGGCGAGGAATGGAAGATCATGGGGCTCGCGCCCTATGGCAAGGCCGACCCGGAGCTGATGGCGCTGCTGCGCAGGCTCTACACCATCGAGGGCCACAAGCTCTCCTTCGCCAAGGCCGATGTGGTGCAGGCGGTCGCCGCCGAGATCCTGGCGAAACGTCCCGCCGACGCGCTCGACCGGGGCTGGGCCGATCTCGCCCGCTGCGGGCAGGACGTCTTCGCCGAGATGATGGAGGCGCTGCTGGCTGAGGCCGCCGCGCTCGTTCCCAGCGAAAACCTCGTCCTCGCCGGAGGCTGCGCGCTGAACTCCTCCTTCAACGGCAGGATCGCCGGCCGCCACGGCTTTAAGACCGTGTTCGTGCCCTCGGCGCCGGCCGATGACGGCAATGCGATCGGCGCCGCCTGGCTCGCCCATGCCGAGGCGAATCCGGACTGGCGCGCGCCGAAGGGACCGCTCTCGCCCTATCTCGGCTCCACCGTCTCGACCGAGCCCTTCGAGCGCATGCAGGCCTGGGAGAAACGGCTGCGCAGGCTCGCCCCCGAGGAGATCGCGCCGGTGACGGCGAAGCTTCTCACCGAGGGCAAGCTCATCGGCTGGGTGCAGGGCCGCGCCGAATTCGGGCCGCGCGCGCTCGGCAACCGCTCGATCATCGCCGATCCGCGCCCGGCCGACGCCAAGGACATCCTCAACGCCAAGGTGAAGTATCGCGAGGCCTTCCGCCCCTTCGCGCCCTCGATCCTGGCCGAGCAGGCCGCCGACTGGTTCGAGAACTACCAGGACGCGCCCTATATGGAGCGCACGCTGACCTGGAAGGAGGCGGTGCGCCACCGCGTCCCGGCCGTGGTCCATGAGGACGCGACCGGCCGCCTCCAGAGCGTCACGGCCGAGCGCAATCCGCGCTACCACGCGCTGATCTCGGCCTTCCACGCACTGACGGGCGTGCCGGTGATCCTCAACACCTCCTTCAACATCATGGGCAAGCCGATCCTGCACACGGCGGAGGACGCGATCCTGATGTTCTACACCAGCGGGCTCGACGCGCTGGTGGTGGAGGACTGGCTGCTGGTGAAGTGAAGGCTGCCGGCCGCCCGGCCCAAGAGCACGCCGTCACCCCGGACGCAGCGAAGCGGAGATCCGGGATCCATGCCGGAGCGCTGTCCGAAGAAGGTTCCGGCATGGATCCCGGGTCTCCCTCCGGTCCCCCGGGATGACCGCGCAAGATTCGAAGGGCTGAAAAACCGATCCGCCTCGTTGATCGGTCCGATCACACGAAATCGCTGGTTTCGGCCCGGTTTGCGGTCATTCTTCCGGCCCTCGGAAGGGAGACGACGCCATGCTGCAATTGCGCCCGAACTGCGAATGCTGCAACCGCGACCTGCCGCCGCAATCGCGCGACGCCCTGATCTGCACCTTCGAATGCACCTTCTGCAGCGACTGCGCCGAGACGCGCTTCGCCGGCACCTGCCCGAATTGCGGCGGCGAGCTCGTGCGCCGCCCGGTCAGGCCGGGGCGGATGCTGGAAAAATACCCGGCCTCGACAGAACGCATCCGCAAGCCGCATCCGCAATGCGCGGCGGCTTGAAAGCGCTGGCCCGGATTGGCGCGAGGATGGAGCGCGTGTTAGCCAGAGCGGAATGACGACCGCACGCCCTCAGTTCTGGATCGTCGCCGGCCCCAATGGAGTCGGCAAGACGACTTATGCCTTCCGTCACATCAAGGCCGTTTCCGGCAGCACGCGCTTCGTCAATCTCGACGAGATCGCGCGCGGACTCTCCCCTCTCGATCCGTCGATGGAGCAGCAGCGCGCCGGTCGCGTCGCGCTGGAATTGACACGTTCGCTGATCGCCGAGCGGCGGTCGTTCTCGATCGAGACGACGCTTTCGGGAAAGACCCATCTGCGCACGATCGACGCGGCCCGAAAGGCCGGTTTCGTCGTCAACCTGCTGTATTTTCTCGTCGCCAGCCCAGAGGTCTCGCTGGCTCGCATCGCTCGCCGCGTCAGCGAGGGCGGGCATGATGTCGCGGAGGCCGATGTCCGTCGCCGCTTCGCGCGTTCGCTCGAAAACCTGCCGACCTATATCGATGCGGTCGACCAATGGCGCGTCTTCGACAACGCGACCTTGCGCCCCAAGGCGGTGGCCGAAGGGCGGCGCGGTTGCATCTCGCTGATCGAGCGCGAGGGCGGTCTGCCGCAGGCGCTATGGGCGGCGCTGGAGACGCTGCCGCCCTGCGTGGAAGGCTGAGACCGAAGCCTGCGCCCTCAGCTCGCCTGCTTCACCGCGATGCCCTTCTCCTCGAAGAGCGCCTGCAGTTCGCCGGCCTGGAACATCTCGCGGGTGATGTCGCAGCCGCCGACGAACTCGCCCTTGACGTAGAGCTGCGGGATCGTCGGCCAGTTCGAATAGGCCTTGATGCCCTCGCGGATCTCCTGGTCCTCCAGCACGTTGACGCCTTTGAACGGCACGCCGACGTAAGACAGGATCTGCACGACCTGGCCGGAGAAGCCGCACATCGGGAATTGCGGCGTGCCCTTCATGAACAGCACCACGTCGTTGTTCTTCACTTCCGCTTCGATGCGGGCATTGACGTCGGACATGGGATGACGGCCTTTCTGCCGGACGGAACTGATGGCGGTCGCCGATGCGATCCGCCTTATATCGGGACGAGCGTTAGCAGATTCCAGAGGAAGCCGCATCCGCCGCCTCGCCCCTCGCACGATCAGGGTGCGGCATACCCTTCCGGGAAGGTGCGCGACGCTTCGTTCTCGAAGCGGAAATTGGTCATCGCCCAGCCTTCTTTGATCTTCTTGTAGGTGAACTGGTAGTACATGAACGGATAGCGATTATCGTCGTACTGCGCGTAGAACACCATCACCCGGATCAGATCGTTGTAGTTCCGGTCGTAGGCGAGGCCGAGGACATCGGGCTTTTTCTTGCTGAACGGCCTGAGATTGGTGGAGAGTTCGGTGTTCTCGCCCTTCTTCTTCAGGAGCCGCATCACCTCGGCGACAAATGGCTCGGCCCCGTCGCTCTGAAGCCGGTCCAGCAAGGCGCGCGAATTCGCGACCGGATCCTCCACCGGCGGCATGATTTGGGCCATGGCCGAGGTTGCGTTCAGCGCGATACAGAGCGCCGCAGCCGCCAGGCCGGCGCGCAATGACACCGCCAGCCGCCTCATTCCGGCACCGCCGTCGTCAGCGCGAGCGCGTGCAGCACGCCGCCCATATTCCCCTGCAGCGCGGCATAGACCATCTGGTGCTGCTGCACCCGGTTCTTGCCCTTGAAGGCGGCCGAGACGACGGTCGCGGCATAGTGGTCGCCGTCGCCGGCCAGATCCCTGATCTCGACCGCCGCATCCGGCAGCGCCGTCTTGATCATCCGCTCGATCTCATGGGCATCCATCGCCATGGGTTCAACTCCTAAATCAGCAACGCCATCCGTCATTGCGAGGAACGAAGCGACGAAGCAACCCAGGGGGACGCAGAGCGCGGCCGCCCCTGGATCGCTTCGCGGAGCCTGTCCTCGGGCTTGCCGAAGGCAAGACCCGGGGGCTCGCAATGACGATCAGGCCGCCTTGCCGGCCATGTAGCCCGGCAGCCAGCCTTCGTGGATCGTGTTGAGCTCGGCGATCGCCAGCGCCGGCTCCCCCGGCAAGGCGAGCGCCGCGCCGCCCGTGCGGCCGATGGCGAGCGCCGGCACGCCGGCCGCCTTCGCCTCGGCCAGAACCGCCTCGGCCTCGGCCGCCGGAACCGCCAGCACATAGCGCGCCTGATCCTCGCCGAAGAGCGCGGCATGGGCCGGGCCCGCCGGCAGCGTCTCGATGGTGGCGCCGACGCCCTTCGCCATCGCCATCTCGGCGAGCGCGACGGCCAGCCCGCCATCCGACAGGTCGTGGCAGGTCGCGACCTTGCCCGACGCGATCAGCCCGCGCACGAACTCGCCATTGCGGCGCTCGATCGCGAGATCGACCGGCGGCGGCGCCCCTTCCTCGCGGCCGCAGACCGTCGCGAGCCAGGCGCTCTGGCCGAGCCAGCCCTGCGTTTCGCCGATGAGGAGGATCGCCTCGCCCTCGGCCTTGAAGGCGATCGTCGCGTGCTTCGTCACATCGGCCATGACGCCCACGCCGCCGATGGTCGGGGTCGGCAGGATCGAGACGCCGTTGGTCTCGTTGTAGAGCGAGACATTGCCGGAGACGACCGGGAAGTCGAGCGCCTTGCAGGCCTCGCCGATGCCGCGGATGCAGCCGACGAACTGGCCCATCACCTCGGGCTTCTCCGGATTGCCGAAATTGAGGTTGTCGGTGATCGCCAGCGGGGTTGCGCCCACCGCGGTCAGGTTGCGCCAGGCTTCGGCCACCGCCTGCTTGCCGCCCTCGAACGGGTCGGCCTCGCAATAGCGCGGGGTGACGTCGGCGGTCATGGCCAGGCCCTTCGGCCCCTCCTCGATGCGGATCACGCCGGCATCGCCGCCGGGCGTCACCACCGAATTGCCGAGGATCAGCGTGTCGTACTGCTCCCAGATCCAGCGCTTGGAGGACAGGTCTGGCGAGCCGATCAGCTTCTTCAGCGCCTCGGCGTTGCCGCAGGGCGGCGCGACGCTCTCGGCCGCGATGCGCTGCTGCGGCGGCGTCTCGATCCAGGGCCTGTCGTATTCGGGGGCCTCGTCGCCGAGCTCCTTGATCGGCAGGTCGGCCATGACCTCGCCCCGGTGCTTCACGACGAAGCGCAGCGTGTCGGTGGTGTGGCCGATGACGGCGAAGTCGAGCCCCCATTTGCGGAAGATCGCCTCGGCGGCTTCCTCATGCCCCGGCTTGATCACCATGAGCATGCGCTCCTGGCTCTCCGACAGCATCATCTCATAGGCGCTCATGCCCTCCTCGCGGCAGGGCACCTTGTCGAGATCGAGCTCGACGCCGAGATCGCCCTTGGCGCCCATCTCGACCGCCGAGCAGGTCAGCCCGGCCGCGCCCATGTCCTGGATCGCGTCGACATGGCCGGCGGCCATGATCTCGAGGCAGGCTTCGAGCAGGAGCTTCTCGGCGAAGGGGTCGCCGACCTGCACGGTCGGGCGCTTCTCCTCGGACTTGTCGTCGAACTCGGCCGAGGCCATGGTCGCGCCGTGGATGCCGTCGCGGCCGGTCTTGGAGCCGAGATAGACGATCGCCTTACCGACGCCCGACGCCTTGGCGTAGAAGATCTCATCGGCCTTGGCGATGCCGACCGCCATGGCGTTGACCAGGATGTTGCCGTCATAGCGCGAGTGGAAGCCGGTGGCGCCGCCGACATTCGGCACGCCGAAGGAATTGCCGTAGCCGCCGATGCCGGCGACGACGCCGGAGACGAGATGGCGGGTCTTCGGATGGTCGGGCGAGCCGAAGCGCAGCGCGTCGAGCACTGCGATCGGCCGGGCGCCCATGGTGAAGACGTCGCGCAGGATGCCGCCCACGCCGGTCGTCGCGCCCTGATAGGGCTCGATGAAGGAGGGGTGGTTGTGGCTCTCCATCTTGAAGACGATGGCCGTGCCGTCGCCGATATCGATGACGCCGGCATTCTCGCCCGGTCCCTGGATCACCCAGGGCGCCTTGGTCGGCAGCGTCTTGAGGTGGATCTTCGAGGATTTGTAGGAGCAATGCTCGTTCCACATCGCCGAGACGATGCCGAGCTCGGTGATCGTCGGCTCGCGACCGATCAGATGCAGGAAGCGCTGGTACTCGTCCGGCTTCAGGCCGTGCTCGGCGACGAGCTGCGGAGTGATCTTGATGTCGTTCGGAATCACGGGCTCAGGCTTCCTGGCGGTCCGGCGAGGGGGTTTGGCAGGGGCATAGCCTGCCTCACGCCGCAGTACAACGCATTCGCGCCCGTGCCGCCCGTTTCAGCTCCGAATCGCTGAAAGCGCCGCCCTGAGCGGCGCCGGGATCGGCACCGGCTTCTGCCCGGCCCGCTGCACATAGACATGGGTGAAGCGCCCCTGCGCCGCGGCCTGCCCGCCGCCCTGCCGGAAGATGCCGATGCGGTAGGTGACCGAGCTGTTGCCCAGCCGCTCGACCGCGATCCCCGCCTCGACGACCTCAGGAAAGGCGACGCTTTCGAAATAGGTGCAGCCGGTCTCGACCACGAGGCCGACGATCCCGCTCGCCGCCGGATCGAGGAAGCCGTTCTCGATCAGCCAGGCGTTCACGGCCGTATCGAACCAGCCGTAATAGACGACGTTGTTGACATGGCCGAAGACGTCGTTGTCGTGCCAGCGCGTCGGAATGGCGCGGAAGACGCGGAAATCGTTGCGCGTCAGGCGCGGCTGCCGCTCGCTCACCCCTCGCCTCCCGGCTTTTCGCCAGTCCTGATCTCCGGCACGCCGAGCGCGTCCGCCAGCCTCGCCTTGGCCGAGCCGGGGCGCAGCGGCTTCTGCTGGCTCTCATGCGGCGACCAGCCGGAGAGCCAGACGAATTCGAAGGTCGCCGGCAATCGCCCGTCGGGATCGGCGAAGCGCTCGGCATAGAGCGCCGCCGCCCGCAGCAATGTCTCGCGCCGGAGCGGCGCCTTGCAGCGGGCGATAAGGCTGTTCGCCCAGCCCATCGCACGGAGATCGCGGAACAGGCCGAAGACGTCGCGATAGCGCACCGTGACGGTCTCGCTGTCGATGACCGGCAAGGCGAAGCCCGCGCGCTGGAGCAACCCGCCGAGATCGCGCAGATCGGCGAAGGGCGCGACGCGCGGGCTGACCCCACCGGTCGTCTCGCTCTCGGCTTCGAGCAGCGCCTGCCGCAGCTCCTGGAGTGAGCGTCCGCCGAGCAGGCAGGCCATGAACAGCCCGTCCGGCCTCAGCGCCCGCTTGATCTGGATGAGCGCGCCGGGCAGGTCGTTGACGCCGTGCAGCGCCAGCAGCGAGACGGCGAGGTCGAGCGAGCCTGCGGCGAAAGGCAGGCGCTCGAGATCGCCGACGAGATCGGCGCCGGCGCCTTCCGCCTCGGCCATGCGCAGGAGGCGGCCGGCCTTGCCGGCGAGCACGGGCGCGACGACCGGCAGCGGCGTGCCGAGATCGGCGGCCATGGCGAATTCGCGCAGCACCGCCCCGAGGCGCTCCTCCAGATCGCCGGCCGCGCGCTGGAGCAGGAAATCCGGATAGCCGCCGGCAAGCGCGCGCCTCAGCCGCGAGCGGCCGAGCGCACGATCGAAGACGAGGCTGTGGTCGCTCAACTTTGCACCGTCAGCAAGAATGCAAGCCCTCATCCTGAGGAGCAGCCGCGAGGGGGCGTCTCGAAGGATGCTCCAGCGGCTCCTGAGCCTTCTGGACCGTCCTTCGAGACGCCATTCCTAACCGGAATGGCTCCGCGGGACGAGGGCCGTCGGTTCGGAGAGCCGTCGCCTCAGCGCGCCAGCAGCTTCGCGATCTCGGCGCGCAGTTGCGGGCCGAGATCGTCGCGGTCGAGCGCATAGGCGACATTCGCCGCCAGGAAGCCGATCTTCGAGCCGGCATCGTAGATCTCGCCGTCGAAGCGCACCGCGTAGAACGGCTCCTGACGCGAGAGCGCGATCATCGAATCGGTGAGCTGGATCTCGCCGCCGGCCCCCTTCTCCTGGTTGGCGAGCAGGTTGAAGATGGTCGGCTGCAGGATGTAGCGGCCGGAGATGTGCAAATTGGACGGCGCCGTACCCTTCGGCGGCTTCTCGACCATGCCGGTGATCTTCGAGACCTTGGCGCTGGCGTCCTCGACGCCGACGATGCCGTATTGATGGGTCTGGTCGTCGGGCACCGGCGCCACGGCGATGTGGTTGCCGCCATGCCGGTCGTAGGCCGCGATCATCTCGGCGAGGCAGCCCTTGCCGGCGCTGTAGTGCAGCATGTCCGGCAGCAGCAGCGCGAAGGGCTCCTCGCCGACGATCTCGCGGGCGCACCAGACGGCGTGGCCGAGGCCGAGCGGCGCCTGCTGGCGGGTGAAGCTGGTCGCGCCTGCGGCCGGCAGATCGGCCTTCAGCGCCTCGAGCTCCTTGATCTTGTTGCGCTTGGCGAGCGTATCGTCGAGCTCGTAGGCCATGTCGAAATGGTCCTCGATCACCGCCTTGTTGCGGCCGGTGACGAAGATGAAGTGCTCGATGCCGGCGGCGCGCGCCTCGTCCACGACATGCTGCACGACCGGGCGGTCGACGATGGTGAGCATCTCCTTCGGCACCGCCTTGGTGGCGGGCAGGAAGCGGGTTCCCAGACCGGCGACGGGAAGAACGGCCTTGCGGATACGTTTCGTCATGAAGGGTCCTTGGCGCGGTAGCCTGTGCCGAAGCGAGGCTGTGATGGGGCGGGCCGCACAACTGTCACGGTTGCCGGCCATCAGGGGCGTATTAGCCGACAGGCCTTGAGAACCCGTCAACGGTTCTCGGTTAAGCCGGGTTCCTGACAAAGATGAGGCGAGAGACAATGGCGGTATTGGTTTCCGGCGGCGCCGGCTACATCGGCAGCCACATGGTCCTGGAATTGCTCGACCGGGGCGAGAAGGTCGTCGTCCTCGACGATCTCTCGACCGGCTTCTGGTGGGCGGTGCCGCCCGAGGCCACCTTCGTGCAGGGCGACATCGGCGACCAGGAGCTGGTCGAGGGGCTGATCGCCGAATACGGCGTGACCGAGATCGCGCATTTCGCCGCCAGGATCGTCGTTCCGGAATCCGTTTCCGATCCGCTGGGCTACTACTTCAACAACACCGTGAAGACGCGCGCGCTGCTCGAGAGCGCCGTGCGCAGGGGCGTGAGGCACATCATCTTCTCCTCCACCGCCGCGGTCTATGGCGAGCCCTCGGTCTCGCCGGTGCCGGAGGAGGTCGCGCTCAACCCGATCAACCCCTATGGCCGCTCCAAGCTGATGAGCGAATGGATGCTGCAGGACGCAGGCCGGGCGCATGGCTTCAATTATGTCGCGCTGCGCTACTTCAACGTCGCCGGCGCCGATCCGCAGGGGCGCTCCGGCCAGTCCTCGCCCAACGCCACCCATCTCATCAAGGTCGCGAGCCAGGCGGCGCTCGGCCAGCGCGACGGGCTCACCATCTTCGGCACCGACTATGCGACGCCGGACGGCACCTGCGTGCGCGACTACATCCACGTCACCGACCTCGCCCGCGCGCATCTGGCCGCGCTCGACCATCTGCGCGGCGGCGGGGCCAGCCTGACGCTGAACTGCGGCTATGGCCGCGGCTACTCGGTGAAGGAAGTGGTCGACGTGGTGAAGAAGGTCTCGGGCGTCGATTTCCCGGTGGCGCTCGCCCCGCGCCGCCCCGGCGACCCGGCCTCGCTGATCGCCCGCGCCGACCGCATCCGGGCCGAGCTGGGCTGGCGGCCCGAGCATGACGATCTGGAGGAAATCGTCGGCCAGGCGCTGGCCTGGGAGGAGAAGCTCAGGACGAGGAACGCATCGGCCTGAGGCTCGTTCGTGAACATCCGCGCTCATCCCGAGAGGCTGGGCCGCGGGCTTCGATAACGGGTCATCGCGGGCGACCGAACGGAGGTCCGGGATGGCCAGCGCTGCTTTTCGGGCTCGGCAGCTTCCGAAAAGCGCCGCTCAGGACGCCGCCTCCTCCTCGACCGGCTCGCGCACCTCGAGCACGGTCAGGCGCTTCACGTCGCCCGAGCGGGTCGTCCAGTCGATCGTGCGGTCGGCCGCCATGCCGATCAGCGCGACGCCGATCGGCGTCATCACCGAGATGCGGTTCTTCTCGATATTGGCGTCCTGCGGCCAGACCAGGGTCACCGTGGTCTCGCGCTTGGTGCTTTCGTCGCGATAGACCACCTGGCTGCCGATGCGGGCATGGTCGATCGAAACCCGGCCTTCCGGCAGGATGCGGGCCCGGTCGAGCTCATGCGACAGCTCGGCCGCGAGTTCCGGCATGGTGTTGGCCGCGCCGGCCGCGATCCGGCTCAGCATGGCATGGTCCGCGGCCGTGACGGTGATGGCGGGACGCTTGGTGGTCATGAACAGGTCTTTCATCGAAGGCGAGCGCCCGCCGGGCGGACGCAAGGCCGCACGGAATGACTAGGTCGAACTCGCAGGTGAGATGGAAACAGTGGGGCGCCCCCGAGCCGGAGGCGCCAAGCGCGACAGACCCGGGGCTAGAAGCCCGCGATGAGATTACCCGAGCGGTGCAGACCGCGGCGGAAAGAAGAGGCGCTATACATCGCCGCAGAATCCGCCAATCCTGGCGGCTTGTCAAATGGTCAGATCGTAGGGTTCGCGCGCCCGGCTTAACCCTCGCTTAACCTTGTTCGGGCGCTGTGATGGGGTTTCCGCCAGCCTCCGCAGGAGTTCTCATGCGCCTGTCCGTCATCGCCGCTTCGGCCGTGCTCAGCCTGGCACCGGCACTGGCGCAGACCACGGGCTCGATCACCGTCTCGCGCGCCCATGCCGCCCCTCCGGCGGCGACGCCGGCGAGCGTCGGCTTCGATGTCTTCCTGCAGCGGCTCTGGCCGCAGGCGCAGGCGCGCGGCATCTCGCGCGCGACCTTCGACCTCGCCTTCCGCGGCGTGACGCCCGACGCCTCGATCGTCGCGCTGACGAAGAAGCAGGCCGAATTCAGCGCGCCGATCTGGAGCTATCTCAACAATGCGGTCGGCGGCGGGCGCATCCAGCGCGGCCAGGCCGTCGCCGCCGAGAACGCGGCCGTCCTCGCCCAGGTCGAGGCCCGCTACGGCGTGCCCCGGGAGGTGGTGCTCGGCGTCTGGGGCATGGAGACCAATTACGGCTCCTTCAAGGGCGGCAAGGACGTCATCCGCTCGCTGGCGACGCTGGCCTCGATCCGTTATCGCAGCGACTTCTTCCGCGACGAATTGCTGACCGCGCTCGAACTGATCGAGAAGGGCTATGTCGCGCGCGACGAGCTCAAGGGCTCCTGGGCCGGCGCCATGGGCCACACCCAGTTCATGCCGTCGAGCTATCTGAAATACGCCGTCGACTGGACCGGCGACGGCCATGCCGACATCTGGACCTCGTCGAGCGACGCCATCGCCTCGACCGCGAACTATCTGAAGAGCCATGGCTGGGTGGCCGGGCTGCCCTGGGGCATGGAGGTGGCGCTGCCGGAGGGCTTCGACCACCGCCTCGACAAGGCAAGCTTCGCCGCCTTCCGCTCGGCCGGGGTGCGGCGGGCCGACGGCAGGGCCCTGCCCGCTTCCGGCGAGGGGCGCCTGTTCTATCCGGCCGGCCATACCGGCCCGGTCATGCTGCTGACCGCGAATTTCGACGTGATCAAGAAGTACAATTCCTCGGACGCCTATGCGCTGGCGGTCGGCCATCTCGGCGACCGCATCATGGGCCGCGCCGCGATCCAGGCCGGCTGGCCGCTCAAGGCCGCCCGCCTCGACATGGCCGGCACCAAGGACCTGCAGCGCCGCCTGAAGGCGCTCGGGCTCTACGACCACGACGCAGACGGGCGCGTCGGCACCGGCACGCGCGAGGCGGTGCGGCGCTACCAGATCAGCGTCGGCGAGATCGCCGACGGCTACCCGACCCCGGCGCTGCTCGCCCGGATGCGCGGCAGGCGCTGACTTCGGGCCGCCGCCGGCCTATACTGGGTCCGTCACGCGCCTCTGGATCGGATGGCTGATGCGCCTGCGCTCGCTCGTCATGGTTCTCTGCGCCGCCGGCCTGTTCCTGCTGACCGGCGGCCCGCTCTCGCTTGCCCAGCAGCCGCAGCAGCGCAGCCTGTTCCAGCTCTTCTGGCAGTTGCCCGCCAAGCCGGCGGTGCAGCCGCAGCAGCCGCGCCAGCGCGCCGCCCCGGCCGTGCGGCGCCGGCCCGCCGCCCCCGTCGTCGTGCGCGACGATCCGGTGATCCCCAAGGTCGATGTCGCGCATCACGTCGTGGTGATGGGCGATTCCCTCGCCAACCTTCTCGCCGACGGCCTCGACGACGCGCTGAACAACCGGCCCGACGTCGAGGTGGTGCACCGGGCGAAGCCCGATTCCGGCCTCGTCCGCACCGATTTCTACGACTGGCCCAAGGCGGTCTCGGAGCTGCTCGCCGGCGAGCAGAAGGTCACGATCGCGGTGATGCTGATCGGCCTCAACGACCGCCAGCCGATCCGCGACGGCGACACCGTCCAGGAGCCCATGAGCCCGCGCTGGCTCGAGCTCTACCGCGACCGCGTCGATGCGCTCGCCAATGCCTTCGCCGCCCGGCGCATCCCGCTGATCTGGGTCGGCGCGCCGCCGATGCAGAACGCCCGGCTCTCGGCCGACCTCGTCACGCTGAACGAGATCTTCCGCGAGCGCGTCGAGAAGGCCGGCGGGCATTATGTCGACCTGTGGGGCGGCTTCGTCGACGCCGAGAACCGCTATGCCGCGACCGGCCCCGACGTCTCCGGCCAGCCGACGCGGCTGCGCCTCGGCGACGGCATCCATTTCACCAAGGCCGGCGCCCGCAAGGCGGCTCATTTCGTCGATCTGGTGATCCGCCGAATCATCGAGGCGGCGCCGCAGAACAACGTCATCGCCCTGCCGGTCGCGCCGGGCACCGGAGCTCCGACCGCGCCGGAATTGCAGCCCGGCGGAGTCGAGCGCCTGATCGACCAGATGGCCGCCGGCGTGCCGCCGCTCGGCCTCGCTCCCGCGCTCCAGGCCCGCCCGCTGGCCGGGCCGATCCAGCCGCTGACCGGCGAGGCGGCGCCGTCGGAGCAGCCCCTGCTCGCCTCGATCGCGGAGGCGCGCGGCCAGGGCGACGCCGCGCGCCAGCTCGAGCGCGTCTTCGGCCAGGGCATCGCGCCGGAGCCGATGCCGGGCCGGATCGACGATTACCGCTGGCCGCCTCCCGCGACGCGATAAGCCGGACGGTCAACCGGCCATCAGCCGGTCGAAGACGGGATCGGGGTCGTCGACCTCGACCAGCCTCCTGCCCTCGATCACCCAGATCCGCGTCGCCACCCCGCGCACGAAGGCCCGGTCATGGCTGACCAGCAGGCAGGCGGGCTCGTGCTCGATCAGCTCGCTCTCCAGCCGGTCCTGCCCCTCGATGTCGAGATGGTTGGTCGGCTCGTCGAGCAGGTAGAAATTCGGCTGGGCGAGGCGCAGCAGCAGCATCGCCAGCCGCGCCTTCTGCCCGCCCGAGAACCGGGCGATCGGCGCGGACTGGCTCTCGCTCGCGATCCCCGCTCCCGCCAGCAGCGTGCGGGCGAGCTGGTCGCCGGCATCGCTCGACCGCTTCACCGCCTCCCAGGGCGTCGCCCAGGCGTCGAGCTGCGCCAATGCCTGGTCGGAATAGCCGAGCTTCAGGCTCGCCGCGCCGCGGATCTCCGGATCGCCTCCGTCCAGCGCCGCGCGCAGCCGCGCGACGAAGCGCGTCTTGCCGGTGCCGTTGGCGCCGAGCAGGGCGATCCGGTCGCCCTGCTCGATCCAGAGCGGGCCGGTGCGAAAGAGCAGCCGCCCGTCCGGCGCAACGATCGCCGTATCCTTGATCGCGACCAGCGCCTTGGCATGGCTGCCGCTGTTGCCGAGCCGGATCGCCCCCGCCGAACGCTCCTGATGGGCCGGGCGGGCGCTCTCCTCCAGCCTGTCGGCCCGCTCGGACAACTGCCTGGTCTTGACCACCAGCAGGTCCGAGCCGGAATTGATGCCGATATTCTTGAGCTTGGCCGCCTGCTGCCGCAGCGCCCTCACCTTGCGCATATCGTTCTCGAACTGCCGGCCCCGCGCCGCGTCGCGCTCCTCCAGCGCCTGCAAGGCGCGCGAATAGGGCAGCGCGAAATCGGCGCTCTCCGCCGGGCGCAGGAACAGGGTCCGGCGGCTGACATCGTCGAGGAAGGCACGGTCATGGCTCGCCACCACGACGGCGCAATCGCGAGGCAGCGCGGCGAGGAAGCGTTCGAGCACGCCGATCCGCGCCAGATCGAGATGGTTGGTCGGCTCGTCGAGCAGGAGCAAATCGGGCTCGATCACCGCCGCCCGCGCCAGCAGCATGCTGCTCTGCCAGCCGCCCGAGAGCTCGCCGACCGGGCGGCCGCGCAAGGCCTCGTCGACGGCGAGATCGTCGAGCAGGACGTCGACCCGCCAGCTTTCGGTTTCGGCCGCCTCGGCATCGAGCGCGTCGCGCACCGCATCGTGGAGGCTCATGGAAAGCAGCCGCGCCGGCGGATCCTGCGGCGCGAAGGCGGTGACGAGGCCGCGCGCCCGGGTCAGCGTGCCGCCCGTCGCCTCCTCCTCGCCGGCGATGATGCGCAGCAGCGAGGATTTGCCGCGCCCATTGGCGGCGACGAGGCCGAGGCGGTCGCCCTTGGCGATGGCGAGGTCGAGCCCGGCGAACAGGGTCTCGGTACGGATGAGCGACAGGTCTTTGATGGCGATCAGGGACATCGGAATCTCATGAAGTCAGTCTGGCGCGAGCGGGCGCGCCGAAAAAGGCTGACGACGAGACGGCGATGCGTTCCCTGTCAGCCCCGCGAGACGAAGCGCGGGGCGCAGACAGGTCCGCGGGTGCGGCAATGGAAGCGGCGGCGCGGCGCCTGCTTCCCCTTCTGGCTCGATTCCATGGCGGCGAGCATAGAGCATCGGCCCGAAAAAGGGAGCGCGGTTTTCGCAGGAGGCCGATGCATCGGTGCTGAGGGCGCGGCCGATCCGCCTCACACCGGCAGGATCGTCTCGCCCATCAGGTCCCGGTCGATCGCATGCGCCGCCTGGCGGCCCTCGCGGATCGCCCAGACCACCAGCGACTGGCCGCGCCGCATGTCGCCGGCGACATAGACCTTGTCGACGCTGGTCTTGTAGTCGCGGTCGTTGGCGACGACGTTCGCCCGCCGGTCCACCGCCGCGCCGGACTGGGCGATCATGCCCTCGATCACCGAACCGGCGAAGCCGATGGCGAGGAAGCAGAGATCGGCCTGGAGCACGAATTCCGTGCCCGGAATCGGCTTGCGCTTCTCGTCGACGCGGGCGCATTTCACCCCGGTCAGCCGGCCGTTGCGGCCCTCCAGCCCGAGCGTCGCCGCCTGGAACTCGCGCTCGGCGCCCTCGGCCTGCGAGGAGGAGGTGCGGAACTTCGTCGGCCAGTACGGCCAGACGGTGAGCTTGTCCTCGATCTGCGGCGCCATCGGCCGGATGTCGAGCTGCGTCACCGAGAGCGCGCCCTGCCGGAAGGCGGTGCCGACGCAGTCCGACGCCGTATCGCCGCCGCCGACCACCACGACATGCTTGCCCGCCGCCAGGATCGGCGTCTCGGTCGAGATGTCCTCGCCGCCGATGCGCTTGTTCTGCTGGGTGAGGTAGGGCATCGCGTAGTGCACGCCCGACAGGTTGGTGTCCGGCAGGCCGGGATCGCGCGGCGCTTCCGCCCCGCCCGTCATCAGCACCGCGTCATGCTCGGCGACGAGCTGGGCGAAGGGCAGAGTCACGCCGATATTGACCTTGTAGTGGAAGGTGACGCCCTCGGCCTCCATCTGCCGCACGCGGCGGTCGATGTGCTTCTTCTCCATCTTGAAGTCGGGGATGCCGTAGCGCAGCAGGCCGCCGGCCTTGGCCTCGCGCTCATAGACATGCACGTCGTGGCCGACGCGGGCGAGCTGCTGCGCCGCCGCCAGCCCGGCCGGACCCGAGCCGACGATGGCGATGCGCTTGCCCGTGCGCTTCGCCGGGATTTCCGGGGCGATCCAGCCCTCTTCCCAGCCCTTGTCGGCGATCGCCTGCTCGATCGTCTTGATCGTCACCGGCATGTTTTCGAGGTTGAGCGTGCAGGCCTCCTCGCAAGGCGCGGGGCAGATGCGGCCGGTGAATTCCGGGAAGTTGTTGGTGGAGTGGAGGTTGCGCAGCGCCGCCTCCCAGCCCCCGGAATAGACCAGCTCGTTCCAGTCCGGGATCTGGTTGTGGACCGGGCAGCCGGTCGGGCCGTGGCAGAAGGGGATGCCGCAATCCATGCAGCGCGCCGCCTGCTTGCGCACGTCCCGCTCTTCCAGCGGCAGCGTGAACTCGCGGAAATGCCGGATGCGGTCGCCGGCGAGCTGATACTTCTGCTCCTGCCGGTCGTATTCGAGAAAGCCCGTGACCTTGCCCATGCCGTTTCTCTCGCCGTGTGCCCGGGATGTCCCGCGCGCGTGCCTTAACCTGATCGGAGTGCCGGGGCGCATGGCCCCGGACGGTGGCGTTTCGCTTATTCCGCAGCCTGCAAGGTGCGGGCCTGCTCCATCTCGCGCAGCGCGCGGCGGTACTCGACCGGCATCACCTTGACGAACTTCGTGCGGTAATCCGCCCAGTTGTCGAGGATGGTGCGGGCGCGCTCAGAACCGGTGTAGTTGGCGTGGTTCGTCAGCATCTGCATCAGCCGCTCATCGTCATGGCCCGACATGTTGGTCATGTCGATGCGGCCCTTGTGCTCGAGATCGCCGCCGTGATGGTGCAGCCGCTCCATCAGCTCCTCCTCCTCCTCGACCGGTTCGAGATCGACCATGGAGAGGTTGCAGCGCGACTTGAAGGTGCCGTCCTCGTCCAGCACATAGGCGATGCCGCCCGACATGCCGGCGGCGAAGTTGCGCCCCGTCTGGCCGATGACCGCGACGACGCCGCCGGTCATGTATTCGCAGCCATGGTCGCCGGTGCCTTCGACCACCGCGATCGCGCCGGAATTGCGCACCGCGAAGCGCTCGCCGGCGACGCCCCTGAAATAGGCCTCGCCCGAGATCGCGCCGTAGAGCACCGTGTTGCCGACGATGATCGAGCGTTCGGCCACGGCCTTCGAGGCCGGATCCGGCTTCACGATCAGCTTGCCGCCGGAGAGGCCCTTGCCGACATAGTCATTGGCCTGGCCGGTGAGCTCGACCGTGACGCCCGCGGCGAGGAAGGCGGCGAAGCTCTGGCCCGAGGTGCCCTTCAGCTTCACCGTGATGGTGTCGTCCGGCAGGCCGGCATGGCCGTAGTTCTTCGCCACGACGCCCGAGAGCATCGCGCCGGCCGAGCGGTCGACATTCGAGATCGTCTCCTCGATCACGACCGGGGTGCCGGTCTCGATCGCGCCTTCCGCCGCCTCGATCAGCCTGCGGTCGAGCACGGTGTCGATCGGGTGGTTCTGCCGCTCGACATGGCGGATCGCCACGCCCGGCAGCTCGACCTTGTGGAAGAGCTTCGCGAAATCGAGCCCCCTCGCCTTCCAGTGATCGATCGCCTCGCGCTTGTCGAGCAGGTCGGAGCGGCCGACGAGTTCCTCGATCCTGGTGAAGCCCATCTCCGCCATGATCCGGCGGACATCCTCGGCCACGAAGAAGAAGTAGTTCACCACATGCTCGGGCAGGCCCTTGAAGCGCTTGCGCAGCACCGGGTCCTGCGTCGCGACCCCGACCGGGCAGGTGTTGAGATGGCATTTGCGCATCATGATGCAGCCGGCCGCGATCAGCGGCGCGGTCGAGAAGCCGAATTCGTCGGCCCCGAGCAGCGCGCCGATGACGACGTCCCGCCCCGTCCGCAACCCGCCGTCGACCTGAAGCGCGACGCGGCCGCGGAGCTGGTTCAGCACCAGCGTCTGCTGCGTCTCGGCGAGCCCGATCTCCCAGGGCGAGCCGGCATGCTTCAGCGAGGTCAGCGGGCTCGCGCCCGTGCCGCCCTCGAAGCCCGAGATGGTGATGTGGTCGGCCCGCGACTTGGCGACGCCGGCCGCGACCGTGCCGACGCCGATCTCGGAGACGAGCTTCACCGAGACGTCCGCCGCCGGGTTGACGTTCTTGAGGTCGAAGATGAGCTGCGCCAGATCCTCGATCGAATAGATGTCGTGATGCGGCGGCGGCGAAATCAGGCCGACGCCCGGCGTCGAATGCCGGGTCCGGGCGATCTTGGCGTCGACCTTGTGGCCGGGGAGCTGGCCGCCCTCGCCGGGCTTGGCGCCCTGCGCCACCTTGATCTGCATCACATCGGAATTGACGAGGTATTCGGTGGTGACGCCGAAGCGGCCGGACGCGATCTGCTTGATCGCCGAGCGCTTGGAGCGCCCGTCCGGCAGCGGCTTGAAGCGGATCGCCTCCTCGCCGCCCTCGCCGGTGTTCGACTTGCCGCCGATCTGGTTCATCGCGATGGCGAGCGTCTCATGCGCCTCGCGCGAGATCGAGCCGAAGGACATCGCGCCGGTGGCGAAGCGCTTGACGATCTCGGCCGCCGGCTCGACGGCCTCCAGCGGCACGGGCTTGCGCCCGTCATCTTCCGCCATCTTCACCTTGAACAGCCCGCGGATGGTGCTGAGCCGCCGGCCCTCGTCGTTGACCTGCCGGGCGAAATCCTCGTAGCGCTCCTGCGCGTTGAGGCGCACCGCATGCTGCAGCGAGGCGACCACGTCCGGCTTCCAGACATGGTCCTCGCCGCGGACGCGGTACATGTATTCGCCGCCGATATCGAGGCTGTCGCGGTAGAGCGGCGAGTCGCCGAAGGCGTCGCGATGGCGCCTGACGCTCTCCTCCGCGATCTCCTCCAGCCCGACGCCCTCGATCGCGGTGCCGGTGCCGAAGAAGAACTTGTCGACGAAGGCGCTCTTCAGGCCGACCGCGTCGAAGATCTGCGCGCCGCAATAGGACTGGTAGGTCGAGATGCCCATCTTGGACATCACCTTGAGCACGCCCTTGCCGACCGACTTGATGTAGCGCGTCACCACCTCGCCGGCATCGACCTCCTCCGGGAAGGCGCCCTGCTCGTGCTGGTCGAGCAGGGTGTCGAAGGCGAGATAGGGGTTGATCGCCTCGGCGCCGTAGCCGGCGAGGCAGCAGAAATGATGGATCTCGCGCGGCTCGCCGGATTCGACGACGAGGCCGACCGAGGTGCGCAGCCCCTTGCGGATCAGGTGGTGATGCACCGCCGCCGTCGCGAGCAGCGCCGGGATCGGGATGCGGTCGGAGCCCACCTGCCGGTCGGACAGGATGATGATGTTGTAGCCGCCATGGACCGCGGCCTCCGCGCGCTCGCACAGCCGCTCCAGCGCGCCTTCCATGCCGGCCGCGCCCTCGCGCGCCGGATAGGTGAAGTCGATGGTCTTGGTGTCGAAGCGATCCTCGTAATGGCCGATGCAGCGGATCTTCTCGAGATCGTCGTTGGTCAGGATCGGCGTGCGCACTTCGAGGCGCTTGCGCCGCGAGGTGCCTTCCAGGTCGAGGATGTTCGGCCGCGGCCCGATGAAGGAGAGCAGGCTCATCACCAGCTCCTCGCGGATCGGGTCGATCGGCGGGTTCGTCACCTGCGCGAAGTTCTGCTTGAAATAGGTGTAGAGCAGCTTCGACTTGAGCGAGAGCGCCGAGATCGGCGTGTCGGTGCCCATCGAGCCCACGGCTTCCTGCCCGGTCACCGCCATCGGCGCCATCAGCAGGCGGACATCCTCGGTGGTGTAGCCGAAGGCCTGCTGGCGATCGAGCAGCGGCACGTCGGTGCGCGAGGCCCGCGCCTCGACCGGCGGCAACTCCTCCAGCACGATCTGGGTGCGCTTCAGCCAGTCCTTGTAGGGATTGGCGAGGCAGAGCTGCGTCTTGATCTCGTCGTCGCCGATGATGCGGCCCTGTTCGAGGTCGATCAGCAGCATCTTGCCGGGCTGGAGCCGCCACTTCTCGACGATCTTCTCCTCCGGGATCGGCAGCACGCCGAACTCCGAGGCCAGCACCACGAGCCCGTCATCGGTGACGAGATAGCGCGCCGGACGCAGCCCGTTGCGGTCGAGCGTCGCGCCGATCTGGCGCCCATCGGTGAAGGCGATCGCGGCCGGCCCGTCCCAGGGCTCCATCAGCGCGGCGTGGTATTCGTAGAAGGCGCGCCGCTCCTCGTTCATCAGCGGGTTGCCGTTCCACGCCTCCGGCACGAGCATCATCATGGCGTGCGCCAGCGAGTAGCCGCCCTGCACCAAAAATTCGAGCGCATTGTCGAAGCAGGCCGTGTCCGACTGCCCCTCATAGGAGATCGGCCAGAGCTTCGAGATATCCGAGCCGAACAGCTCCGAATCGACGCTCGCCTGCCGCGCCGCCATCCAGTTGACGTTGCCGCGCAGCGTGTTGATCTCGCCGTTATGGGCGACCATCCGGTACGGGTGGGCGAGCCGCCAGGACGGGAAGGTGTTGGTGGCGAAGCGCTGATGGACCAGCGCGATGGCGCTGACGAAGCGCTCGTCCTGCAGATCCTTGAAATAGGAGCCGAGCTGGTTCACCAGCACCATGCCCTTGTAGACGATGGTGCGGGCCGACATCGAGACGGGGTAGTACTCCGCCGTCTTGCGCTCCTGATGCTTGTAGACTTTGTTCGAGACCGACTTGCGCAGGACATAGACCTGCCGCTCGAACTCCTCCTCGCTGGCGATGTCGTCGGGGCGCCCGACGAAGAGCTGGCGGTGCACCGGCTCGGTCTCCAGCACCGCCTTGCCGAGGTCGCTGTTGTCGACCGGCACGTCGCGCCAGCCGAGGAAGTTGAGCCCCTCCTCCTCGACGGTCTGCGCGATGATCTCCTCGCAGAGCGCCCGGATCGCCGGATCGCGCGGCATGAAGAACTGGCCGACGGCGTAGAAGCCCGGCTCTGGCAGGTCGATGCCGAGCCTCGCGCACTCCTCCTTGAAGAAGCGGTGCGGAATCTGGGTGAGGATGCCGCAGCCGTCGCCGAGCTTCGGATCCGCCCCGACCGCGCCGCGATGGTCGATATTGTGCAGGATCTGCAGGCCCTGCTGCACGATGGCGTGGCTCTTGCGGTTCTTCATGTCGGCGATGAAGCCGACGCCGCAGGAATCCTTCTCGTTGGCCGGGTCGTAGAGGCCTTGCCGCATCGGCAGGGCCGGATCATAGGCCGCCGGAAAACGCGCGAGCCCCTCTGCGCCGCTGACCTTGCTGGTTGCGCTCATCGTCAAACCTGCTCCCAGAACCCCGCTGGCTCTTCACCGGCGGACAAACCGTCACTCTCGATCCTCCCCGCGGCAGGCCCCGGCGCCGACGCCGCCGGTCGGCAGCGCGGATGAGGCCAAGGCGGGTCGGCCGTCGTCTCGTCGGAGGCTTACTTGCGCTTCGTTTCGATCGCGCCCGCGTCCTCCGCAGGCGCCTTCGGGCTCGCTGTCGCCCGGCCGCGCCTGTCTCAGGCCGTCGTTTTACGGATGCGCGTACGGTTGGCTTCGGCAGTATTGGCCTGGCCCCTCGTCATGCTCCGCTCCATTGCGACGGCACGACCCCGGCTGAACCAGCCTTCGGTCGGCGCGGTGAAAAATGGGACAGCAACACTGTCCTATTGCGATGAACTTGCCAGAATTCCAATCTACGCACAAGCGCCGATTTCGCGTCGCAGCGAAATTTTATTGCAAAATCGAATCCATGCCAGACATTTCCGGCACGAAAGCCCGAGTCGGACGGTCCGCTTCTTGTTTTGCCGGGTTTCGACCGGCGCGGCGCGCAGGCCCCCTCTCCGCCGCTGTCGGTTGGCAGGAAAGCGGCCCTTCCCTAACCCTTGGCGCATGAACTTCATCAGCGACAACACCGCCGGCGCCAGCCCCCGCGTCATGGCCGCGCTGGCCGCCGCCAATGACGGCCCGGCCTCCGGCTATGGCAGCGACGACTGGACGAAGCGGGTCGAAGAGCGGCTCTCGGCCCTGTTCGAGCGCGAGGTCGCGGCCTTCCTGGTGACGACGGGCACGGCCGCGAACGCGCTGGCCCTCGCCAGCGTGGTCAAGCCCTGGGGCGCGGTGCTCACCCATGAGGAGAGCCATATCGTCGAGGACGAGTGCGGCGCGCCCGAATTCTTCAGCAACGGCGCCAAGCTGGTCGACCTTCCCGGCACCGGCGGCAAGCTGACGCCCGAGGCGGTGGCCCGGGCGCTGGGCTATCTGAACGAGGGCAGCTTCCACAACGTCCAGGCGCAGGCGCTGTCGCTCACCCAGGCGACGGAATGCGGCACGATCTATACGCCGGAGGAGGTCCGCGCCCTCAAGCAGGCCGTCGCGGCGCGGCGCCTGACGGTCCATATGGACGGCTCCCGCTTCGCCAACGCCCTCGTCACGCTCGGCTGCACCCCCGCCGAGATCACCTGGAAGGCGGGCGTCGACGTCCTTTCCTTCGGCGGCACCAAGAACGGCGCCTGGGCGGTGGAGGCCGTGGTCTTCTTCGACCCGGCCCAGGCCGATGAGATGAAATGGCGGCGCAAGCGCGCCGGCCAGACCCTGTCCAAGGGCCGTTTCCTCGGCGCCCAGTTCGAGGCCCTGCTCGCCGAGGACCACTGGCTCGATCTCGCCCGCCACGCCAATGCGCAGGCGAAGCGCCTTGCCGACGCCGCCGTCGACGGCGGCCAGGCGCGGCTCGCCTGGCCGAGCCAGGCCAACGAGGTCTTCCTGATCCTGCCTGCCGCGACGCAAGCGCGGCTGGAGGCGGCGGGCGTGCGCTACCATTCCTGGCCGGGCCGCTCGCTCGCGCCCGACAACGCCCTGCGCGAAGGCGAGATCGTCGGCCGCTTCGTCATGTCCTTCGCGACCGAGCCGGCCGACGTCGGCCGGCTGATCGCGACGATCGCGGGCTGATGCGGCTTTCGGCGCAACCCGGCCCCATGCCTGCCGCAATCGCTAAGGAAAACTGAACGCCGCGCGACACCCGTTAAGGAAGGAAGCCATGGCAAAACGTTCGACCGCGTCGAGGCGCATCGGTCTGATGGGCTTGGCCGTGGCCGGTGCGCTCGCCGGCTCGGCGGGAGGCGCCGCCGCCCAGTTTTATTATTATGACGACGACTACTATGCGGTGCCGGCGGTGCCCTATCCGCCGGCCTATGGCTATGGATACGGCTATCGCTACGCCCCCCGCATCGCCGAGCCGGTGACGGCCTACGACATCCGGCGCATCGCCTCCCAGACCTATGGCTTCGTGCGGATCGACCGGCTCTACCGCAGCGCCGACACCTATGTCGTCGACGGCATGCGGGCGAACGGGCAGCGGCAGCGGCTGATTCTCGACGCCTTCGCCGGCAACCTGATCCGCCGCGTCCCGCTGCGCGGCGCCCAGGCCGGACAGGGGCCGGATATCGCGCGGATCGACCCGCTGCAGGAGCGCGAGCCTTCGCGCCCGCGCCTCGTGCCTCAGCCGCCGCAGCGCCCGGCCGAGCTCGCGCCGCCGGCCGCGGCGAGCGCGCCCGCGACCGTCATCCCGCCTGCTCCCGCCGCGCCGGAGAAGGCGCCGGCCCCGCAGCCCGCGCCGCACCCCCCTGTCGAAGCCAACGCCCCGGCGACGCAGGAGTCGCCGCCCTCCCCGGCCGCGCCGGCCGCACCGGAGAGGGCGCCGAGCCCGCAGCCCGCGCCACAGCCCCCCGTCGAGGCCAATGCCCCGGCGACGCAGGAGGCCCCGCCTGCGGCCGCTACCCCGGCATCTCCCGAAAGCGCCCCGGAGAAGCCCCGGCTGGTCAACCCGCAGGATGTGCGCGGCATCGACGAAACCGAGCGCAGGCCGCCTCTGGCGACACGGCCGCCCGCCTCCGCCGAAGCCGCCGTGCCGCTGGCGCCGGTGCAGGGTCAGGATTCGGGCACCGCGAAACCGCGCCCCGAAACGCCGATCGTCCCGGTGGCGCCGCTGGACTGAGCCGGCATCCGGGTCGGACCGGCGTCACATCCCGGGCGAGGCGGCCTCCCAAGCCGGCCGCCGCCGGCATGGCAAGCCCGGTCCGGCCGTCGGCAAGCCCCGGGAGAGGCGGCTCCATCCTTCGCGCGCAACAAAAAGGGCTCCCGTCTCCGGGAGCCCTCGCCGTTCAGAGCAGAGGCTCTGAAGGATTACGCGGCCTTGGCGGTCTCGACCTTGGCTTCGAGAACCTTGGCCGAACCGGCGCCGATCGGGATCTGGCGCGGCTTCTTGGCCTCGGGGATCTCGCGCACGAGGTCGATATGGAGCAGGCCGTTCTCGAGGCTGGCGCCGGTCACCTGCACATAATCGGCAAGCTGGAAGCGGCGCTCGAAGGCGCGCGCGGCGATGCCCTGATGCAGGACCTCGCGCTTCTCGTCATTGTCGTTCGTCTGCTTCTCGCCCTTGACGGTCAGCGCGTTCTCCTTGCTCTCGATCGAGAGGTCGGCCTCGCTGAAGCCCGCGACCGCGATGGTGATGCGGTAGGCGTTCTCGGCGGTGCGCTCGATATTGTAGGGCGGGTAGCTCGGCGCCGTTTCGTTGCTGGTCGCCTGGTCGAGCAGCGAGAACAGGCGGTCGAAGCCGACGGTCGAACGATAGAGGGGGGAGAGATCGAAATGACGCATGATGTGTCCTCCAGAGAAGCGACAGGCAGTACGGCCCGCCTCGCCTGAGCGCGGGCCTGGTTGAGGTTCGCGCAGCCGGTTCCGGCCTGCGCAGGATTGATCTGGTAAAGCGTTTTCGGCTTTTCAAGAGGCCGGCGCGAAGGGCATAACCAGCCGAGGGGAACCCGCTCGCCGGAGCGGTCCCGAGCGCGGCGGACGCCGCCGCGCAGGACGACGATCCGATCCATCAGAGGGCCGGAGCAGCCTCGCGCTTCGCGGAAGCGCGCAGCGGCGCCGGCCCGGAGTCAGCCATGGCCGAGGCCGCCTTCTTCAACGACCCCGACTATCCCGTTCCGGGCCATGGCAAGGTCTGGCTGGCGACGACGCGGGACGGCGCGTCGCTGCGTTTCGCGAGCTGGCGGCCGACCGTGAAGCCGGTGCGCGGCACCGTCGTCCTGGTCCAGGGCCGGGCCGAGTTCATCGAGCGCTACAGCGAGACCGCCGCCGAGCTGCGCCGCCGCGGCTTCCACGTCCTCACCTTCGACTGGCGCGGCCAGGGCGGCTCGCAGCGCTTCGTCCGCCGCCTGCGCAAGGGCCATGTCGGCCGGCTGAGGCATTACGAGGCCGACCTCGCGCTCGCCATGGCGGAAATGCAGGCGAAGTTCCCGCCGCCCTATTTCATCCTCGCCCATTCGATGGGCGCGGCGCTCTGCCTCGATGCCGCGCGCCGGGACAGGCTGCCGGTCTCCCGCATGGTCGCCATCGCCCCGATGCTCGGCCTCACCATGGTGCGGTATCCCGTGGCGGCGAGCCGGCTCGCCAGCATCCTGTACTGGCTCGGCTTCGGCCGCGCCTTCGTGCCCGGCGGCGGCGAAACCGCCATCGCGACGAAACCCTTCGAGGGCAACCGGCTGACCGGCGACCCGGTCCGCTATGCCCGCAACAGCCGGCTGTCGGCCGAGGCGCGCCATCTCAGCATCGGCGACCCGACCATCGCCTGGGTGCGCAACGCCTTCCGCCTGATGGGCCGGCTCAACGCGCCCTCGGCGGCGCTGGAGGTGAAGGTGCCGACCCTCGTCATCGCCGCGGGCCGCGACCCCGTCGTCTCGACGCCGGCGATCGAGCGCTTCGCGGCGCGGCTGAAGACCGGCGGCGCCCTGGTGCTGCCCGAGGCGCGCCACGAGATCCTGATGGAGAACGACGCGATCCGCGCCCGGTTCTGGGCCGCCTTCGACGCCTTCATCCCCGGCGAGGACCGGGCCCTGCCCGACTCAGCCAGCGAGCAGGGCGAGCGCGGCCTGATGCAGCGCCTTGCTGCCGGCGGCGACGACGCGCCCGCCCCCGGCGGCGCTGCCGCCGTCCCATGAGGTGACGACACCGCCCGCCCCCTCGATGATCGGGATCAGCGCGACGATGTCGTAGGGCTTCAGCCCGCTCTCGATCACCAGGTCGACATGGCCGGAGGCGAGCATGCAATAGGCGTAGCAGTCGCAACCATAGCGCGAGAGCCTGACCTGGCTCTCGACCCGCGCGAAGGCCGCTTCCTCCTCGCCCTGGAACAGATGCGGCGAGGTCGTCATCAGCGTCGCCGCCGCGAGTTCCGGCACCTGGCGCGTCTGCAGCCGCCGCGGCCCGCCCGGCCCCTCATAGCGCGCCTCGCGCCCGTCCCCGGAGAAGCGCTCGCCCGAGAAGGGCTGGTGCATCATGCCGTAGACCGGCACGCCCTGGCGCGTCAGCCCGATCAGCGTGCCCCAGACCGGGATGCCCGAGATGAAGGCGCGGGTGCCGTCGATGGGATCGAGCACCCAGACATAGTCGGCCTCGATGTTCTCGTTGCCGAATTCCTCGCCGAGCACGCCATGCTCCGGGAAATGCGCGCGGATCAGGCTGCGCATCACCGCCTCGCCTGCACGGTCCGCCTCGGTGACCGGATCGAACACCCCGCCGGGGGCCTTGTCCTCGAGGACGTGATGCGCCCGGAAGAAGGGCAGGATCGCCTGCCCCGACCGGCTCGCCAGATCGTTGACGAAGGCCCCGAAATCGACCGCGCTCATCCGCGCCTCCCCGCCTGCGTTTTTGTGCTCTGCAACATGAGCCTGATCCCGATCCCCCTCTAACACGGCGCCACACCCGCAGAAATGCCGTAAATGGTTTTATTTGAAACAGTTTTCAGCCATCGTCATGCATCCATGGCATGGCGACTTTGCCGATTGACGATTTCGCTTGCTTTTCCGCGCCGCACAGTCATATTGTGCACTTGCGAAGGGGAGATGACCTCAAGCCTTCGCTTGCCCTCCTTGGGCGTTTCCTCCCTAGACTTGGGCCGCCACGCAAGTGTGCGGCCCTTTTTTCTGGGCCTGCGCGCTTCGCGGCGGGGGCTGCGCTATTCGGCCGCCTCGCGCCATTCGTCGAGCCAGCCGCTCCAGCGCGCGAAGCAATCGGCAAGCGCCCGCGAGATCCCCTCCCGCAGCGTCTCGAAGCCGGCATGCGGCTCCAGCGTCGTCTCGTTCATGTAGAGCGCGCGGTTGACCTCGATCTGCAGCGCATGCACGCCCGAGGCCGGCGCGCCGTAATGCTCGGTGATGAAGCCGCCGGCATAGGGCCGGTTGCGGGTGACGCTCAGGCCGAGCCGGCCGAAGGCCTCCTCGGCGATGTCGATGATGTAGCCGGCGGCGCTGGTGCCGAATCGGTCGCCGAGGATGATGTCGGACTTGGCCAGCCCGTCGCGGTCGAGCCCCGCCGACGGCATCGAATGCGCGTCGACCAGGATGCAGGTGCCGAACACGCTCTGCGTCCGCTGCACGAGGCCGCGCAGCGCGGCATGGTAGGGCCGGTAGAGCGCGTCGATCCGGGCCAGCCCCTCGCCGATCGGGATGCGCCCCGGATAGATGTCCTGCGCGTCGCCGACGATGCGCGGGATGGTGCCGAGCCCGCCGGCGACCCGCATCGAGCGGGTGTTGGCGAAGGGCGGCACCCGCCCCTCGAACATGCGCGGGTCGAGCTCGTAGGGCTCGCGGTTGACGTCGAGATAGGCGCGCGGGAACTCCGCCACCAGGAGCGGCGCGCCCAGCGCGACGCCATGGTCGAACAGCCGGTCGACGAAGGCGTCCTCCGAGCGCCTGAGCCCCCTGAGCGGCAGCCGCGCCCGTTCGACGAAGCCGGCGGGGTAGCGGCGCCCGGCATGGGGCACGTCGACGACCACCGGCACCACCTGAAGGGCCGGCGGATACAGGCTGAACGGGCGCTCGATCTCGCCGACGACAGCGTCGGGAGCGGGCGGGAACGGGGCGCTGGACAAGCTCATCGCAGCCGACTGAAGCACACAAACCGGACGGGTTGAAGCGGTCCCCGCCGGGCAGCCGTCCCGCGGCGCGGATTCACGCGTTGTTTACCACGATGAGGCCTAATAGAAAGGCATGGTTCCAACGGTGCCGCGGGGTCGCTACCCAACCGCACCGGGCCCGGTGGCGGCACGGGCGCCAGACGCATTGAAACGGACGCTGCATCAGCCGGGCCGGACCCGGAGAGACAGGCCTCAGGGACGGACAGAACAGGCCCATGACGAAGATTTTGCTCGCGGAAGACGACAACGACATGCGTCGCTTCCTGGTCAAGGCCCTGCAGAATGCAGGCTATGACGTCGCCTCCTTCGACAACGGCCTGTCGGCCTATAACCGCCTGCGGGAAGAGCCTTTCGAGCTGCTGCTGACCGACATCGTGATGCCGGAGATGGACGGCATCGAGCTGGCGCGGCGCGCGACCGAGCTCGACCCCGACATCAAGGTGATGTTCATCACCGGCTTCGCGGCCGTCGCGCTCAACCCCGATTCGCAGACGCCGAAGGACGCGAAGGTGCTCTCCAAGCCCTTCCATCTGCGCGAGCTGGTCAACGAGGTCGAGAAGCTGCTGGCCGCCTGAAAGGCCGCCCGGCGCCGCCCGATGCGGATGCCGACAGCCTCGTGAGAATTTATGCGGCAAACGCCTTGCCAGCCGCGAGGCGACTCGCTATAGCCCCCTCACCTCGCAGCGTGAACGCGGCCGCCACGGCCCGGACACGCTTCCTGAAGCCGCCGAGGCGGCCAACGGGCGCGTAGCTCAGCGGGAGAGCACTACGTTGACATCGTAGGGGTCACAGGTTCGATCCCTGTCGCGCCCACCATTTTCGCCCCCTGTTCTGTAAGATTTTGCAGGACGGGGGGTTTTCGTCTCGAGCCCTCTTCCCTGCCGCTCGCCCGCCGAGAGAGCTCTTCAGGAGCGAACGCGGCGCCCCACGGGTTTCCGCGCGGTCAGGAGACCGCCGGAAGAAGCGGCGCGGCCGATCCGAGAAGCCGGTCGCGAAAGGCAAGCCGCCATTCCGATGCCGATCGCCTGATGGATTGCGACTCTACCGGCGAATCGCCCCGTTGCCTTCAGGCCGCGCCCGGCCGGATGGAGCTTCAGCACCGGGAAGCAGCGCCGCCCTGCTGCCACCGTCGCGGCGGCCCGCCACGATCGAGCCTACCGCAGCAGGTTGAGATAGCGCTCCCGATCTTTGGGGGGCATGCTGGCCGGCAGCGGCGGAAGCTGGAAGCTCCAGGTCTCGGAGAACGTGCGCCCTTCCAGCTCCAGCGCGGCGCGCAATTCGGAGGCCTTGGTCGAATCCTTCACCTTGACCCGGTAGGTCAGGCGCCAGCCCTGGATGGCGGGGTTGGGCTGCAGCACCGTCCCGACGATCTCGACATTGTCGTTGGCGCTGATGCGCGCCACGACCGGCGCGTTGCCCGGCAGGTCGCGCAGCCCCTCGCCCTTGAAGTCGACCAGGAAGGCGAGCGTGCCGTCGGCGGCGCGGATCAGGTTGGACTGGTAGATCTCGCCGGTCGAGCGCAAAGTCTGCCAGACATGGGCCGGGCCGTCCTTCATGATGGCGGGCTCGTCCATGGTCCAGTGGATGCGGTAGTCGAACTGCATCGCATGGCCGACCTCGGGCAGCGTCTCGGGCGACCAGAAGGCGACGATGTTGTCGTTGGTCTCGTCGGCGGTCGGGATCTCGACGAGGCGGACATGCCCCTTGCCCCAGTCGTTCCGGGGCTCGATCCAGGCGCTCGGGCGCAGATCGTAGCGGTCCTTCAGATCCTCGTAGCGCGAGAAGGCGCGGCCGCGCTGCAGCAGGCCGAAGCCCTTCGGATCCTCGACCGCGAAGCTGCTCAGCGCCACCATCGGCGGGTTGTTGAGCGGGCGCCAGATCCATTCGCCGGCGCCGGTATGGATCGCGAGCCCGTTGGAATCGTGGATCGCCGGGCGGAAGTTGTAGGTCGGCGGCGGCTGGTTGGGCCCGAACAGGAACATGCTGGTCAAGGGCGCGATGCCGAGCACCTCCGGCGTCGTTCCGGCGCGCCGGAAGATCCGCGCCTTGACGTCGAGCAGCGTGTCGGAGCCGGGCGTCAGGGTGAATTCATAGGCGCCGGTCGCGCGCGGCGAATCGAGCAGGGCGTAGAAGACGAGCGACTTGTCACCCGGCCCCGGACGGCGGATCCAGAACTCGCGGAAGGCGGGGAACTCCTCCGGGATCGACAGGCCGGTGTCGATGCCGAGCCCACGCCCGGACAGCCCGTAGATCTGGCCCTTGCCGACGACGCGGAAATAGCTCGCGCCCAGCACGCTCATGATCTCGTCGTCCTTGCCGGGCTGGTTTACCGGATACATCACCCGGAATCCGGCCCAGCCGAGCTTGCTGGTCTGCTCGCGGTCGAAATGCAGGTCGCCGAAATCGAAGCGGCCGGGATCGTAGGGGATCTCGTGCACCGCGTCGTCGACGATCTCGCTGATCCTGACCGGCGTGTTGAACTGCATGCCCTGGTGGTAGAAGGCGAGCTTGAACGGCGTGCCGAGCTCCGACCAGGCGAAGCGGTCGCGCCGCGGCTGCATCTTCTGGTAGTCGAGGAACTGCATCTTGCTGAAGACGTCGGGCAGATTGCTGGCCGGAGCGGCATAGGGCGCCGCCGCCATCGCCCTGGCGCGGGCGACCACCTCGTCCAGCCCGAAGCCGGGACGTTCCTGAGCCGGGGCCGGGCCGGAGAAGGCCAGCACGCCGGCGAGCATGGCCCCCAGGGACAGGGCGCCGGATTGCCGTCGAGTCAGACCGTTCCCGGGCGAAATCGACGTGGATCGGGCCGAGGAAGGCCGGGCCGGGTCAGAGGGTCCGGCCGCGGGACGGGTCGACAAGTTCACGGAAGCTCCCTTAAATACCGGATGACAGGATGGTACGCGCCCGTCCTGCCTGGCAGTGGCGCGTCCGAGACAAATGCCCATCATGGGGACGAGGGTCAAGGAATCAGCCCCCAGCGATTCGACCCGCGTCCGCGCCCCCGCCAACCACGATCGAAGTGAACGAATCAAGCATGGATAATCGAAACGGTGTGCCGGTCGTCGACGGGCGAGAGGAGGATTCCCGCACGGAGACGAACAGGAGCGGTCTGTCCCGGCGGCAGGCGCTCGGCGCCCTCGCCTCGGCCGCCGCGGCGGCGGGAATGGCCGGCAGCCCTGCGGCGGCAGCGCCGAAAAAGCCGGGCAAGCCGACGGGCCCCGCCGCCAAGGAGGCCTTCATCGACGACCTGATCGCGCGCATGACTGTGGACGAGAAGGTCGGGCAGCTCCGCCTGATCAGCATCGGCCCCGAGATGCCGCACGCCAAGCTGATGGACGAGGTCGCGGCCGGGCGCATCGGCGGCTCGTTCAACACCGTCATCCGGCGCGACAATCGGCCGCTGCAGGAAGCCGCCGTCAAGCGCAGCCGCCTGAAGATCCCGCTGTTCTTCGCCTATGACGTGGTGCACGGCCACCGCACCACCTTCCCGATCCCGCTCGCGCTGGCGGCGAGCTTCGACATGGCCGTGATCGAGCGGATGGCGCGCGTCTCGGCGATAGAGGCCAGCGACGACAGCATCGACATGACCTTCGCACCGATGGTCGACATCAGCCACGACCCGCGCTGGGGCCGCACCTCCGAAGGCTTCGGCGAGGACCCCTATCTGGTCAGCGAATGCGCCCGCGCCAGCGTGCGCGGCTTCCAGGGCGCCGCGCCCGACAAGCCCGACACGATCATGGCCGCGGTCAAGCATTTCGCGCTCTACGGCGCGGTCGAGGGCGGGCGCGACTACAACACGGTCGATATGAGCCCGCTGCGCATGCACCAGGTCTATCTGCCGCCCTACAAGGCCGCGATCGACGCCGGCGCCGGCGGCGTCATGGTCGCGCTCAACTCCATCAACGGCATTCCCGCGACCTCGAATGTCTGGCTGCTGCAGGACCTGCTGCGCAAGCAATGGGGCTTCAAGGGCGTCACCGTCAGCGACCACGGCGCCATCACCGAGCTGACGCGGCACGGCGTCGCGCGCGACAACCGCGAGGCGGCCAAGCTCGCCATCAAGGCCGGCATCGACCTCAGCATGGCCGACCAGATCTATCTCGCCGAGCTGCCCGGGCTCATCGCCTCGGGCGAGATCAAGATGGCGGAGATCGACGCCCGCGTCCGTGAGGTGCTCGGCGCGAAATACGATCTCGGCCTCTTCGCCGATCCCTTCCTGCGCATGGGCAAGCCGGAGGACGACCCCGCCGACGACAAGGCCGAAAACCGGCTGCACCGCCAGCCGGCCCGCGAGATCGCGCGCGAGACCATCGTGCTGCTGGAGAACCGCAACCAGACCCTGCCGCTGAAGAAGCAAGGCACCATCGCGCTGGTCGGGCCGCTGGCCGATTCCGGGCTCGACATCCTGGGAAGCTGGTCGGCCCAGGGCGTGGCCGAGCAGGCGGTCACGGTGCGAGCCGGCATCGAGAAGGCGATCGAGGGCAAGGCGAAGCTCCTCACCGCCCGCGGCTCCAACGTCCTCGACGACGAGAAGGTCGTCGAGTACCTCAATTTCCTGAACTGGGACAAACCCGAGGTCGTCCAGGATCCGCGCCCGATCGAGACGATGATCGAGGAGGCCGTCTCGGTCGCCAGCCAGGCCGACGTGGTGATCGCGGTCGTGGGCGAGGTGCGCGGCATGTCGCATGAATCCTCGAGCCGCGTCACCATCGACATGCCCGGCTCGCAGCGCCGGCTGCTCCAGGCCCTGAAGGCGACCGGCAAGCCGCTCGTCGTGGTGCTGATGAACGGCCGCCCGCTTGCGATCGGCTGGGAGAAGGACAATGCCGACGCGCTGCTGGAGACCTGGTACACCGGCACCGAGGGCGGCAACGCCATCGCCGACGTGCTGTTCGGCGACCACAACCCCTCGGCCAAGCTGCCGATCAGCTTCCCGCGCTCGGCCGGCCAGATCCCGACCTATTACAATGCGCTGCGCATCGGGCGCCCCTTCACGCCGGGCAAGCCGGGCAACTACACCTCGCAATATTTCGAGGAGGAACAGGGGCCGCTCTATCCCTTCGGCTTCGGCCTGAGCTACAGCCGCTTCACGCTCAAGGACCTGAAGCTCTCGGCCACGCGCCTGAAGCGCGGCGAGACGCTCGCCGCCGAGGCGACGCTGACCAATGAGGGCAGCTATGAGGGCGCCAATATCGTGCAGCTCTACATCGCCGACCCTTTTGCCTCGATCGCGCGGCCGGTGAAGGAGCTGAAGGGCTTCCAGAAGATCACGCTCAAGCCCGGCGAAAGCCGGGTGGTGCGTTTCGAGATCGGCGAGGACCAGCTCAAGTTCATCAACGCCGATCTCAAGGAGGTGGTCGAGAACGGCCGCTTCGACGTGCAGATCGGCCTCGATTCCCACGATGTGCTGGTGCAGAGCTTCGAGCTGGTCTGAGGGATGTCGGGCAGGCCCCTCACGCCTCGCTCGGCACGCGCTCGCGCACGAAGCGGCGCAGCAGCGCCTCGAAGGCCGAGAGCGCCGGCGGGACCGAGCGGCCGCTCGGCCGGATCATGACGATGTCGCGGGTGATCGCCGGCTCGACCAGCGGCTTCGCCACGATCGAGGTCGGCGCCACGGCGCGCGCATAGGTCGGCAGCACGGCGATGCCGAGACCGGCCTCGACCAGCGCCAGCGCCGTGGTGATCTGCGCCACCTCATAGGCCGGCCGGAGCGTGATCTGCGCGCTCTCGTAGCCGACCTCGACCAGGAGCCGGATGCCGCTGTCGCGCGTCAGCGTCACCAGCTCCTCCTCGGCGAGTTCGCGCCACGCCACGGCCTCCCGCCCGGCAAAGCCGCTGTCGCGGCCGCAGAACAGCATCAGGCTGTCGCGCGCCAGCGGCAGGCGCTCGATATTATCCTCCAGCGCCGAGAAGGTGCCGATTCCGCAATCGGCCTTGCCGAAGCGCACCGCCTCGACCACGAGGTCGTTGCGGGCATCGAGGATCGTCACCTGCAGGCCGGGATGCTTCCCGCGCAAGGCCGCGATCGCCGGCGGCATGATCACCGCGGCGAGCAGCGGCGGCACCGCCACGACGATGCGCCCGCGCCGGCGCTCGGCCAGGCCGTTGGCATTCTCCACCGCCGTGTCGAGATCGGTCAGGATCTTCACGGCCGCGCCATGGAACTCGCGCCCGCCCTCGGTCAGCTCGACGCGCCGCGTCGTCCGGTCGAGCACGCGGATGCCGAGTTCGCGCTCCAGCTCGCGCACGAGCTGGGAGAGCGCCGGCTGCGCCATGTGCAGCCGCTCGGCCGCCTTGGTGAAGGTGCCCTGCTCGGTCACGGCGAGGAAAGCCTGGATCTGGCGCAGCGTGATCGCCATGGGCGCTCCGATTTATAAGAACAGCTTCCCAATTCATACGAATGTTGCGAGTTGCCGTATAGCCCGCCCGTGCCATCATCGTCATGCCGCCTCGATGACGATGCGGTACGGCGCGGGCCGGCGGCTGAGGGGTCTGCGCGATGGACAGGCCGCCCGCGCGTCTCTCCGCCGCGGGCTCGGGAAGCGGGAACAGGCTTGATGAAATACGCCAGGAAGGACGCCAAGGCCTATGCCCGCGCCCATATGAAGGGCATCTGGGCGGCCGCGCTCACGCCGTTTAGCGATACGCTCGCCATCGACGAGGACGGCTTCAGGCGGAACATCCGCCACTGGCTCGACGAGCTGAAGATCGACGGGCTGTTCATCGCTGGCAAGCAGGGCGAGTTCTTCTCGATGTCGATCGAGGAGCGCAAGAAGAGCTTCGAGCTGGCGGTCGAGGCCGCGGCTGGCAGGGGTCAGACCATCATGTCCTGCTCCGACCAGAACATGGACGTGGTGATCGACCTCGCCCGCCACGCCCAGAAGGTCGGCGCCGACTACATCGTCGTGCATGCGCCGATCCTGCATTTCTTCAAGGCGCAGGACGAGACGCTCTACGAATACTACCGGACCATCGCCGGGAAGGTCGATATCGGCATCGCGCTCTGGAGCCACCCTGATTCCGGCTATCTGATGAGCCCGCAGCTCTGCAACCGGCTCGCCGATATCGAGAACGTCGTCGCGATCAAGTACAGCGTGCCGCGGCCGATGTATGCCGAGCTGACGCGGCTGGCTTCCGACCGCATCCTGGTCAGCACCGCCTCCGAGGAGGAGTGGCTCGACAACATCCTGGAGCTGGGCTGGCAGCTCTATCTCTGCTCCTCGCCGCCCTATCTGCTCCAGACGGCCCATGATCTGCGCATGCGCGAATACACCGACCTCGCCTTCCGCGGCGAGGCCGGGAAGGCCCGCGCCGTGCGCGACAGCCTGAACCCGGTGCGCGAGGCGCTGCGCGGCACGCGGCCGGCCGAGAAGCCGCATGCGCACCAGAAATACTGGCAGGAGCTGCTCGGCCAGGTCGGGGGCCGCGTCCGGCCGCCGATGCTGGAGCTGACCCAGGAGGAGAAGGCGGCGACGCGGGCGGCCTTCGAGGCTTGCGGGCTGAAAGCCGGCCCGCCGCTGGCGAAAGCCGGCTGATCGACGTCGCGAACGCATGACAACGGGAGAGGTGGAACCATGGCGACCGAAGGACGGCTCAAGGCCTTCAACTTCAAGAAGTGGATCGCGGAGCACGAGCACCTGCTCAAGCCGCCGGTCGGCAACAAGAAGGTGTTCGACGACGGCCAGATGACCGTGATGGTGGTGGGCGGGCCCAACCAGCGCGCCGATTTCCACGACGACCCGGTGGAGGAGTTCTTCTACCAGCTCAAGGGCGACATGATGCTGAAGGTCGTCGATGACGGGCAGCATTACGACGTCACCATCCGCGAGGGCGAGGTCTTCCTGCTGCCGCCGCATGTGCGCCACTCGCCGCAGCGCCCGCAGGAAGGCTCGATCGGTCTCGTGGTCGAGCCGGCGCGCCATGCCGACCAGGTCGACGGCTTCGAGTGGTACTGCTTCGAGTGCAACGGGCTGGTGCATCGCATCGAGCTGAAGGTGGGCGATCTGGTCAAGGACCTGCCGCCGCTCTACGAGGCCTTCTTCGCCGATGAGAAGGCCCGCACCTGCAAGCATTGCGGCGCGCTCCATCCCGGCCGGAAGCCGCCGGAAGGCTGGGTCTCGCTCTGATGGCGCCGGGCCGAAAGGCGGACTCCACTTTTCGGCGAGCGCCATGCTGAAATAACAGGCAGGACCGCCTTGCGTCCGGACCGTGGCCCGGCGATCCTGCACCATCGCCGCAACGGCGTCGAACACCGGAACACGCATGAGCGCGGCGGCGCAGAAACGCCGCGTCGAACCATTTCAGAGGCAGAACGGAACGACGGGAGTCCATGATGAAACTGCGCGGATTGCTTTTCGGCATCGCGGCATCGCTGGCGGCGGGGGCCAGCGCCCTCGCCCAGCAGGCGCCGGTCAAGATCGGCATGATCACCACCCTGTCCGGCCCGGGCGGCTATCTCGGCCAGGACATCCGCGACGCCTTCAAGCTCGCCATCGAGATGGAGGGCGGCAAGCTCGGCGGCGTGCCGGTTGAGCTCACGGTCGAGGATGACGGGCTGAAGCCCGGACAGGGCAAGCAGATCGCCGAGAAGATGCTCAAGACCGACGGGGTGAAGATCCTGACCGGCATCGTCTTCTCCAACGTCGCCGGCGCGACCGTGCCCGACATCGTCGATTCAGGCGCGCTCTATGTCAGCCCCAACGCCGCCCCGTCCAACTTCGCCGGCAAGGAGTGCAACGAGAACTATTTCGTCGTCTCCTGGCAGAACGACAGCCTGCACGAGAGCGCCGGGCAGTACGCCACCAATCTCGGCTACAAGAAGGCCTTCATCCTCGCCCCGAACTACCAGGCCGGCAAGGACGCGCTGACCGGCTTCAAGCGCATGTTCAAGGGCGAGATCGCCGGCGAGGTCTATACCCGCCTCGACCAGACCGACTTCGCTCCCGAAATGGCGCAGATCCGCGCCGCCAACCCGGATGTGGTCTTCCAGTTCCATCCCGGCGGCGTCGGCATCGCCTTCCTGCGCCAGTACCAGCAGGCCGGCCTGCTCGGGAAGATCCCGATGGTGCTCGCGGCGCCCTCGCTCGATTCGACGACGCTCAACGCGGTCGGCGACGCGGCCGTGGGGCTGCACGTCACCAGCCACTGGAACACCGATTTCGACAACCCGGCCAACAAGGCGTTCGTCGAGGCCTGGACCAAGGCCTATAACCGCGTGCCGACCTATTACGCCAGCCAGGGCTACGACACCGCGCTCGCCATCGCCTCGGCGCTGAAGGCGACCGGCGGCAAGGTCGACGTCCCGGCCCTGCGCAAGGCGATGCGCAAGGCGGACTTCGCCTCGGTGCGCGGCGCCTTCAAGTTCGGCCCGAACCAGCACCCGGTGCAGGACTGGTTCGCCCTCGAGGCGCAGAAGGGCGCCGACGGCAAGCCGGTGCTGAAGACGGTCGGCAAGGTGCTGAGCAACCATAGCGACGTCTACGCCAAGGACTGCAAGCTCTGAGGCGCGCCGACCCCGCCGGCCGGCCAGCCCGGGCTGCGAGGTTCGCTCCGACCTGTGCTGATCGAGCTTGGAAGCACGCCGTCGTTCCGGGGCAGGCCGAAGGCCTGAGCCCGGAACCCGGAACCGATGCCGCCGGTCGGAGGTCGCGCCGGTAGCGGGTGTCTTTTCCGGCGCCCGCATCGGTTCTGGATTCCGGGCTCTGCGCTGACGCGAAGCCCCGGAACGACAGCAGAGTTTCCGTCCTCCAGAGGATTCCGGCTTCCGCAAAGATGACCCTCGTTCTCGAACAACTGCTCAACGGCCTGCAGTTCGGCGTCATGCTGTTCCTGCTCGCGGCGGGGCTGACGCTGATCTTCGGCATCATGGGCGTGATCAATCTCGCCCATGGCTCGCTCTACATGGTCGGCGCCTATGGCGCGGCCTTCGTGGCGGCGCAGACCGGCTCGGTCGTGCTCGCCATCCTTGGCGGCCTCGCCGCGGCGGCGATCGCCGGCATGGCGATGGAGCTCGTCGTGCTGCGCCGCCTCTATGCGCGCGACCATCTCGACCAGGTGCTGGCGACCTTCGCGCTGATCCTGATCTTCAACCAGGGCGTCACCATCCTGTTCGGGCGCCAGCCCCTCTTCGTCTCGGTGCCGCCGGCGCTGAACGGCTCGGTCCAGCTCCTGCCCGGCCTCGCCTATCCGGTCTACCGCCTGGCCATCATCGCGGTCGGGCTGCTGGTGGCGCTCGGGCTCTACCTGCTGATCAACCGCACCCGCATCGGCATGCTGGTCCGGGCCGGCGCCACCCATCGCGAGATGGTGCGCGCGCTCGGCGTCGACATCCGCCTGCTCTATACCGCCGTCTTCGGGCTCGGCGCCCTGCTCGCCGGCCTCGCCGGGCTGATGGCGGGGCCGATCCTGGCCGTGCAGGTCGGCATGGGCGAGCAGATCCTGATCACCACCTTCGTCGTCGTCGTCATCGGCGGCGTCGGCTCGATCCGCGGCGCCTTCTTCGGCGCGCTGATCGTCGGCCTCGTCGACACGTCCCTGCGCGCCTTCCTGCCCGGGCTGCTGCGCCATGCGATGACCGGCTCGGAGGCCGACGCGCTCGCCGCCGGCCTGTCCTCGATGGGCATCTATCTCCTCATGGCCGTCGTGCTGCTCGTACGGCCGAAAGGGCTCTTTCCCGCCCATGTTTGATCGCCGCAATGTCTGACAACACGATCGAGCGGGCCGCACCCGCCCCCCTCGCGATCGGGACGCTGCTGGCGACGCTCCTGCTCGCCGCCGCGCTGATCGCGCTGCCCTTCGCCATGCAGGCGCTCGGCCAGCCCGCGCTGGTGCCGCTGGCGAGCCGCGTGCTGATCTACGCCGTCGCGGCCGCGAGCCTCAACCTCGCCCTCGGCTTCGGCGGCATGGTCTCCTTCGGCCACGCCGCCTTCTTCGGCGTCGGCGGCTATGTCGTCGGCATCCTCTACCAGAGCTATACCGGCGACGAGCCCTTCCTCGGACTGATCCCCGGCACCGACCAGCTCCTGATCACCCTGCCGGCCGCGATCCTGGTGGCCGGGCTGCTGGCGCTCGTCATCGGCGCGCTGAGCTTACGGACAAGCGGCGTGCAGTTCATCATGATCACGCTCGCCTTCGCGCAGATGCTGTTCTTCCTGTTCGTCTCGCTCAAGGTCTATGGCGGCGACGACGGCATGACGATCCGCCGCCGCAATGCCCTGTTCGGCCTGAACACGCGCGACGACGCGACCTTCTATTTCATCTGCCTCGCCGTCGCGGCGGTGGTCTTCCTGCTGTTCTGGCGGATCGTGCGCTCGCGCTTCGGCCTGGTGCTGGCCGGCATCCGCCAGAACGAGCGGCGCATGGCCGCGATCGGCATCGCGCCCTATCGCTACAAGCTCGCCGCCTTCGTCATCTCCGGCATGGGCGCCGGCCTCGCCGGGGCGCTGATGGCCAATTACATGCGCTTCGTCAGCCCCGACATGCTGCACTGGACCAAGTCCGGCGAGCTGATGATCATGGTCATCCTCGGCGGCGTCGGCACGCTGCTCGGCCCGCTGCTCGGCGCCGCGGCGCTGGTGACGCTGGAAACCGTGCTGACCTCCTGGACCGAGCATTGGCAGCTCGTGCTCGGGCCGGTCCTGCTGCTGGTCGTGCTCTTCACCCAGGGCGGGCTCAACGGCCTGCTCGCCCGGCTGCGGCCCGGACGGAGCGCGCGGTGACCGCCCCGCTTCTCTCCGTGCGCGGGCTGCGCAAGCGCTTCGGCGGGCTCGTCGCCACCGACGGCGTCGATCTCGACGTGGTCGAGGGCGAGATCCACGCCCTGATCGGCCCCAACGGCGCCGGCAAGACCACGCTGATCACCCAGCTCTTCGGCGAGTTGACCCATGACGAGGGCGCGATCCGGCTGTCGGGCGAGGAGATCGGCGCGCTGAAGACGCCGCAGCGGGTCGCGCGCGGCCTCGCCCGCACCTTCCAGATCAACCAGCTCCTGCCCGACTTCAGCATGCTCGACAATGTCGCGCTCGCCGTGCAGGCGCATGCGGGCCACAGCTTCCGCTTCTTCGCCGATGCGCGCCGCGACGAGGGCCTGCGCTCCCGCGCCCGGCAGCATCTCGCCGCGGCCGGCCTCAGCCACCGCGCCGAGACGAAGGTCGCCGATCTCTCCCATGGCGAGCAGAAGCAGCTCGAATTCGCCATCGCGCTGGCCTGCGAGCCGCGCCTGCTGCTGCTCGACGAGCCGATGGCGGGGCTCGGCCACGCCGAGAGCGAGCAGATGGTCGCGATGCTGTCGGCGCTGAAGGGCCGCGTCACCATGCTTCTGGTCGAGCACGACATGGATGCGGTGTTCAAGCTCGCCGACCGCATCTCCGTGCTGGTCTATGGCCGCGTCATCGCCACCGGCACGGCCGAGGAGATCCGCGACAACCCGGAGGTGCGCACCGCCTATCTCGGCGAGGGAGACGCCTGATGCTGAGCGTGCGCAACCTGCAATCCGCCTATGGCGCGAGCCAGGTCCTGTTCGACGTCGCGCTCGACATCGCCGAGGGCGAGGTCGTGACCCTGCTGGGCCGCAACGGCATGGGCAAGACCACCACAATCCGCTCGATCATGGGCCTGCTCGCCCCCCGGTCCGGCGACATCCGCTTCGAGGGTCGCGCGGTGGCCGGCATCGCGCCCGAAAAGATCGCCCGCTGCGGCATCGGCCTGGTGCCCGAGGGCCGGCAGGTCTTCCCGACTCTCTCGGTGCGCGAGAACCTCGTCGCCACCGCCGCGAACCGGCTGAAGCGCCCCTCGCCCTGGACGCTGGAGCGGGTCTACGCCCTGTTCCCCCGCCTGCAGGAACGGGCCGGCCAGTCGGCCCGCACGCTGTCGGGCGGCGAGCAGCAGATGCTGGCGGTCGGCCGCGCGCTGATGACCAACCCGAAACTGCTGATCCTCGACGAGGCGACCGAAGGCCTCGCCCCGGTCATCCGCGCCGAGATCTGGGGCTGCATCGAGGCGCTGAAGGCGCAGGGCCAGTCGATCCTGCTGATCGACAAGAACATCAACGTGCTGAAGCGCATCGCCGACCGGCACTACATCCTCGAAAAGGGCCGCACGGTCTGGTCGGGCACGAGCGCCGACCTCGCCGCCAACGCCGAACTGGTGCACCGCTATGTCGGCGTCTGAGAACGACCTGCCCGAACTCGTCGCGCACAGCGCCGCGACCGATCCCGTCGAGGCCCTGCGCGACGCCCTGACCGAGATCCTGAACGGCCTGATCGCCGCGGGCTGCGGCCCGCATCATCTGTGCGGAATGGTCTGGGAGACGGACCGGCCCGCGGCCTTCCACCTGTCGCGCCACACGGTCGAGCTGGCCTGGCGCGAGGTCTTCGTCGGCTTCCGCCCGCCGATCGCCCTGCGCCCCGCGACCGCCCCCGGCCTGACGATCCGCGCCCGCCACGTCGCGCCGCAGCCTTTGCCCGACACGCTCGTCGACGGCTACGGCTTGCGCGAGCTCGGCCGGCAATACAGCCCGCGCCTCCAGGCCGACATGAAGGCGCTGTTCCGGCAATGGAGCCGCGACGGCGAGGCCTTCCGCGCCCGGCATGATGGCGTCGATCTCGCCTATGGCCCTGGCCGCTTCGAGACGCTCGACCTCTATCGTCGCGCGGACGCGGGCCGGGCGCCGGTCTTCGTCTTCATCCATGGCGGCTACTGGCAGGCCTCGGACAAGATCCAGCATGCGCAGTTCGCGCAGGGGCTGCTGGATGCCGGCTTCGCCGTCGCCATGCCGAATTACGGCCTCGCGCCCGACACGCCCCTCGAAGACAGCCTCGCCCAGACCGTCGCGGCGCTGAACTTCCTCGTCCGCGAGGCCGATGCGCTTGGCCTCGACGCAGCGCGGCTGCATCTCTGCGGCCATTCCGCCGGCGCCCAACTCGCCGCCATGGCGCTCTGCGCGCCGGACGCGCCGCCGATCGCCTCGGCCCTGCTGCTCTCCGGCCTCTACGAGCTGAAGCCGCTCGGCCATCTGCCGCTCGGCCGTTTGCTCGGCCTCGACGATGCCGCCCGCGCCGCGCGCCTGAGCCCCCTCGCTCATCCGCGCCCGAGCACGCCGCGCCTCGCGCTCGCCGTCGGGGCGGGCGAAAGCGACGCCTTCAAGGCGCAATCGGCCCGGCTCGCCGCCGCCTGGCAGGCGCCGGAGCCCCTGATCTGCCCCGGCTATCATTTCAGCATGCTCGACGGGCTGAATGGCGGCGCCCTGCTCGACCTCGCGCTGGCGACGGCCGCGCCATGACGCGAGCCCGCCGCCAGACGCTGCGCCTCGCCCTGATCGGCTGGGGCGCGATCAGCCGGCGCATCGCGGCGCTGCTGGCCGGCGCCTCCGACATCGGCATCGTGGCGGTCGGCGTCCGCAACGCCGCCGGGGCGGCGGACATCCCCGCCGGCGCCCGCCTCGTCACCGACCCGCAGGCGCTCGCGGGTCTCGATCTCGACCTTGTCGTCGAAGCCGCCGGGCGCGAGGCCGTCGCCCTCTGGGGCGAGGCGGCGCTCACCCATGCCGCGGCCGTCGCCGTCGCCTCGACCAGCGCCTTCTGCGACACCGCCTTGCTCGACCGCCTGCTCGAAACGGCGCAGGCGCATGGCAGCCAGTTGCTGATCCCGCCCGGCGCGCTCGCCGGCATCGACGGCATCGCGGCGGCCTCGCTGCTGCCGCTCGACGCCGTTGTCCACCGCATCGTCAAGCCGCCCGAGGCCTGGCGCGGCACGGCGGCGGAAGGCCTCGTCGCGCTCGACGGGCTGACCCGGCCCGCGACCTTCTTCTCCGGCACGGCGCGCGAGGCCGCCTCGCGCTTCCCGCAGAACGCCAATGTCGCGGTGATCTCGGCTTTGGCCGGCATCGGGCTCGATCGCACCCGCGTCGAGCTCGTCGCCGATCCGGCCGCCGGCGGCAACGGCCACCAGCTCAGCGTCCGCGGCGCCTTCGGCAAGCTCGACCTCGCGATCGAGAACCGGCCTTTGGCCACGAATCCGAAATCCTCCGAGATGACCGCGCTCGGCCTCGTCCGGCTGATCGAGAACCGCATCCGCCCGCTGGTGCGCTGAAAACGGCCCCGCCGGCCACGGCATCCCCGCGACCGCGGGGAGGCCGTGATCCACGGCTGATCGCCCCCGAAGAAGCCGAGGACCTGGATCCCGGGTCTCCGCTTCGCTCCATCCGGGATGACGCCGTCCCCCTCCTTTCGGCGTCATGGCCCATCGCGGAATTGATAAGGCAAACAATCTGAATTTATCTGATTTATCCGTCTGGATCGCGCAATGAGCCACGCCCTATCGTCCGGCGAAACCGGGGGAATGGCCCGGAGATTCACGCTGAACGCGCCAGCCGAGGCCTGCATGACGACCTATCCCGATCTCAAGCTCTATATCGGCGGCGCCTGGCGGAAGACGGCGGAGGAGCTGCCGGTCCTCAACCCGGCCGATGAAAGCGTCATCGGCGCCGTCCCCGTCGCCTCCCAGGCCGATCTCGACGACGCGCTGGCCGCCGCCGCCGAGGGCTTCAGGCTCTGGAGCCGCACCGCGCCGCGCGAGCGCGGCGCGATCATGCTCAGGGCCGCCGCGCTGATGCGCGAGCGCGCCGAGGAGATCGCCCATGCGATCACGCTCGAGCACGGCAAGCCGTTCAGGCAGGCCTGCCTCGAGGTGGTGCGCGGCTGCGAGTTCTTCGAATGGGATGCGGCCGAGGGCCAGCGTACCTATGGCCGCGTGGTGCCGAGCGAGCCCGGCATCCGTTACATCGTCATGCGCCAGCCGGTCGGCATCGTCGCCGCCTTCTCGCCCTGGAACTTCCCGATGAGCCAGCCCGCGCGCAAGATCGCCGGCGCGCTCGCCGCCGGCTGCGCGATCATCATCAAGGCGGCGGAGGAGACACCGGCCGGCGCGCTCCACATCGCCCGCGCCTTGCACGATGCCGGCCTGCCGCCCGGCGTCTTCAACCTCGTCTTCGGCGTGCCGGCCCGGATCTCGGACTATCTGATCCCGAAGCCGCAGACCCGGCTCGTCGCCTTCACCGGCTCCACCGCCGTCGGCAAGCATCTCTCGGAGCTCGCCGCCCGGCACATGACGCCGGTGCTGATGGAGCTCGGCGGCCACGCCCCGGTCATCGTCTGCGACGATGTCGACCCCGTCGCCGCCGCCCAGGCCTCCGCCACCCGCAAGGTCCGCAATGCCGGGCAGGTCTGCACCTCGCCGACGCGCTTCTTCGTGCAGGAGGCGATCTTCGAGCGCTTCGCCCGGAGCTTCGTCGAGAAGGCCCGCGCGACCGTCGTCGGCAACGGCCTCGACCCGGCCACGGAGATGGGCCCCGTCGCCAATCACCGCCGCATCGAGGCGCTGGAAGCCCTGACCGCCGATGCCCGTGCCCGCGGCGGCCGCGTCCTGACCGGCGGCGAGCGCATCGGCAATCGCGGCTATTTCTTCCCGCCGACCGTGCTGACCGAGCTGCCGGACGACGCCCGGGCGCTGCGCGAGGAGCCCTTCGGCCCGATGGCGATCATCAACCCGGTGCGCTCGGTCGAGGAGGCGATCGAGAAGGCGAACGCCCTGCCCTTCGGGCTCGCGGCCTATGGCTTCACCCATTCCGCCGCCCGCGCCGATCTGCTGGCCGAGGGCATCGAGGCCGGCAACGTCTCGATCAACACGCTGGAGGCCTCGGTGGCCGAGGTGCCCTTCGGCGGCGTCAAGGACAGCGGCTATGGCCGCGAGGGCGGCGCCGAGGGCCTCGACCACTACATGACCATCAAGACGCTCTCGCACCGCATGGCGATCTAGGAACATCCGCCCGAAAAGCGGAACGCGGTTTTCGGGAAAAGCCGGTGCGAGGTCAAAGAGCTGGGGTATCGGACTGAATACGATATTCAGCCCGATACCCTAGGCGCGCGCCCGCCGGCCCGCGGGATTCTCCGGCGGCAGCAGGCGGCCGGAGCCGGAGAGGATGCTGGCGGCCAGCGCCCGCGCCGCCGCCTCATGCGACTGCCCGCCGACCACGACGAACTCGATCGAGCCCAGCCGCGGCAGGGCCTCGCGCGGCTCGACCTCGGCCAGCCCGGGCGGGATCAGCCGGGCCGAATGGGCGGTGACGCCGAGCCCGGCCACCGTCGCGGCGCGCAGGCCCGCCAGGCTGCCGCTGGTGCAGGCGACCCGCCAGGCCCGCCCGGCCCGCTCCAGCGTCGCGATCGCATGCATGCGCGAGATGCTCGGCGGCGGATAGAGCACCAGCGGCACCACCGGCTGCTCGGCCAATCGTGAGCCCGGCCGGCCGATCCAGACCAGGCGTTCCTCCCAGGCGACGACGCCGCGCGCATCGCCGGTGCGGCGCTTGACGAAGATCAGGTCGAGATCGCCGGCATCGTATTGCTCGTAGAGCCGGCCGCTCAGCCCGACCGTCAATTCCAGGTCGACGGCGTGATGCTGCATGGCGAACTCGGCCAGGATCTCCGGCAGCGCCGTGAAGGCGAAATCCTCGGAGACGCCGAGCCTGAGCCGCCCGCGCAGGGTCGAGCCCTTGAGGTAGTGCTCGATGCGGCTGCCTGCTTCCAACACCTGCCGGGCGAAGGGCTGGATCGCGTCGCCATCCGGCGTCGGGCGCACCTCATGGGTATCCCGCGCCAGCAGCTTGCGGCCGACCCGCTTCTCCAGCCGCGCCACATGCTGGCTGACCGAGGATTGCCGGAGGCCGAGCTGCCGCGCCGCCTCGGTGAAGCTCAGCGTCTCGCAGACCTTGAGGAAGCTGCGCAGCAGGACGGGGTCGAGCGGTTTCGGATCGGCACGCATGGCCATCATGATTCATGATAGGCAATATCATGTCCAGTCCGGATCAAAATGATGCGGCGATCTGTTAGGAAGCCGTCCTCGCTGTTCAGGAAGGCCCGGATGATCCGCCGCACGCTCGCCCGCTTCGGCATCGACCCCTATCTGCTCGCATTGCTGGGCACGGTCGCCGTCGCGATCCTGCTGCCGGCGCGCGGACAGGGCGCCGTCGTCGCGAACCAGGCCGTCTCGGTCGCGGTCGCGCTGCTGTTCTTCCTCTATGGCGCGCGACTCTCGCCCAAGGCGGTCTGGGAGGGGCTGCTGCACTGGCGGCTGCAATCCCTCGTCTTCGCCAGCACCTACATCCTCTTCCCGCTCCTCGGCCTCGGCCTGACCAAGGCGTTCGGCGCCTGGCTCTCGCCGGCGCTCATCCTCGGCCTGATGTTCGTCTGCGTCCTGCCCTCGACGGTGCAGTCCTCGATCGCCTTCACCTCGATCGCGCGCGGCAACGTCGCCGCGGCCCTGTGCAGCGCTTCGGTCTCGAACCTGTTCGGCATGGTGGTGACGCCGCTGCTCGTGATGCTGCTGCTCGATTCCAAGGGCGTCGGCTTCAGCGCCGAGGCGATGAAGAGCATCGCGCTGCAATTGCTGCTGCCCTTCGCCGCCGGCCAGCTCCTGCGCCCCTGGATCGGCGCCCTCCTGCAGCGCTACAAGGCGGTGATCTCGATCGTCGATCGCGGCTCGATCCTGCTCGTGGTCTACGACGCCTTCAGCGAGGGCATGGCCGCCGGCATCTGGTCCCAGGTCACCCTCGGCGATCTCGTTATGGTCATCCTGCTCGACATGGTGCTGCTCGCCGCCGTGCTGGCGATCACCACCCTGCTCAGCCGGCGCCTCGGCTTCTCGAAGGAGGACGAGATCGTCATCGTCTTCTGCGGCTCGAAGAAGAGCCTGGCCAGCGGCATTCCGATGGCCAACATCCTCTTCCCCGGCCAGGCGCTCGGCCTCGTCGTCCTGCCGCTGATGCTGTTCCACCAGATCCAGCTCTTCGCCTGCGCCACCCTGGCGCAGCGCTACGCCAGGCGCCCGGCCGAGCCGCACCCCGAGCCGACCGCCCCCGCCATGCTCGGCTCGGCGAAAGCCTGAGCAGGCCTTCCACCTAGCCAAACCTTGACCTTGCCGATCTCCGGCGCGCCCCTACATGAAGACCAGTCGCCCGTACCCGGATACGGGCCCCTTCATGGAAGGGCAGGCGGAGACGAGGCGAGGCCCTGCGCGGTCCGGGCCGGCTTCGCCGGATGTCTCCAGGGAGAGCCGCGGCGGCCGCCCGATGGCGGCGTCACGGCGTCACGGCGGTCGCCCGCCTTCCGGTGGATCCGGCCGTCGCCGACGATGGAGGATTGCATGACCCTGAGCGAGAAATCCCAGCGCGAGATCCGCAAGATCGCCTATGCCATCTGGATGCAGGAGGGGCAGCCGGAAGGCCGCGACCGGGAGCACTGGGAAGCGGCCAAGGAGATCTGGGCCTTCCGCAGCCACAACCATGCCCTCGCCGACGAGGGCGAGGACGATAGGACGGCTGCCTCCGGCCCGGGCGAGCGCCAGCGGCCGGAGCATGGCCGCCCGCTATAGCGGGCCGGACACCCCCGCCGCCTCAGCGCCGCGGGGCCTCTCGGGCAAAGGCCGTCACCGGCAGGCCTTCAGGGGCAAGTATAGCCGGCGGGAGTCGCGGCGCAGCGCGCGCCGGTCGGCAGGATCAGCGCGCCGCCCCGGTCGCGGCGGACATAGTCGCCATTGGGAAGCTGGAAGCCGCCCGTGACATCGGGCGTGACCCGGGTGCCGTCGGGCAGGACGAGCTGGCCGCCGTCGCGCCTGATCTGCTTGGCCACGCCGGCCTGGGGCGCGGGGGCCGGTTCCGGGCGGCCGGACACGCAGCCCGCGAGGAAGAGCGCGATGGCGCCGACCGATATCGATGTCCTGATCATGACCTCACCTTTGCCGCGTCGATGAGAAACCGAAGGGCGACGGCGGCCGGAACCGCCATCGCCCGCATAGTGACGCCGCGACGGGCGGCTGGGAAGCCGCCCGCGGCCGCATGCCGAGACCGGGCCTGCCGTGCAGGCCCGGCCGGTCCGGCTCAGTACACCCAGCGGCAGACGCGCTCCCGCCGGCCGAAGCGGTTGCGGCGGACGGTGCAGACCTGGCGGCGCGGCCGGGGGCGGCGGTGGCGCGGCCCGCGATGATACTGGGCCTGTTCGATCGGCGTGCCATCGGGCAGCGTCGCGGCCTTCTCGGCCGGCGTGGCGCCGAGGACGGGAGCGGCGGCGCCGAGCGCGGCGGCATCGGCCTTGCCGGAGATGGCGACGGTCGCAGCGCCGGCGGACAGGGCGAACAGCCCGAGCAGGAAAGAGCGTCGTTCCATGAAATGGTTCTCCAATCGAATCAAAAAAGACCCAGTCGAATCAAACGGGACCAGGCTATTCCCCAAAACGGCAGATCGACAACAATGTTTCGTTAACGGAGCCGAATTGATCTCCGCGATATCGGCGCCGGAAAGGCCTGCGCAGCCGAATCGCAATGCTGGCGGAACCGGATCGCGATCTGGAACGTTGACGCTTTTCGCCCCATGCCCTGAAGCGATGATTATCCGACTATCTGGCCACCCGTGGGCTGGTCTTGGAATCCCCCGCAGCCACGGCCCCGGCGGCGCGAGCCCGCGCGGACAGGCCGGGCCGCCGGCGGCCCGGCCCCGCTTCGCCGAAAGGAAAAAGGGTTCCGCCGCTCAGGGCGCCGGCGGCGTGCCGTGGGTGTGGAAGCTCTCGATCGTCCGGAGCCCCCAGGCCTGGCCCTTCTTCCGCTCCGCCTCGGTCCAGGTCACGGTCTGCCAGTCGGGATCGAGGATGAGGCGGGCGCCGGCATTGGCGATCTCGACGCGGTTTCCGGCCGGCTCGTAGACATAGAGGAAGAAGGTCTGCTGCACCGCGTGCTTGTGCGGACCGGTCTCGATGAAGACGCCGTTCTCCAGGAAGAGATCGGCCGCCTCCAGGATGTGCTCGCGCTGGTCGACCGCATAGGTGACGTGGTGGAAGCGCCCCCGCGCGCTGGTGTGGTCGCGGGTGTAGGCGATGTCGTAGCTCTTGTTGTTGACCGTGAACCAGCAGCCGCCGACCTCGCCGGAATCCAGCACGATCTGCTCGGTGACGCGGCTGCCCAGCGCCTTCGGCATGAAGTCGCGGATCGCGGCGACGTCCTGCGCCAGCAGGTTGAGATGGTCGAGCCGGCGCACGGCGCAGCCGCGGCCATGGTTGCGCTGCGCCTGGTTCTTCAGCGCCGGCCGCTCGCCTTCGGGCGCGACGTATTTGCGGGTGTCGAAATAGATCTCGAAGACATGGTTGTCGGGGTCGCGGAAGCGATAGGCCCGGCCATGGCCGAGATCGCCCTCGCTCCAGCCGATGCCGGCGCCCATCGCCTCGATCGCCGCGACGCGCCGCAGGAGGGCCGCCTCGCTGGAGGCGCGATAGCCGATATGGCCGACGCCGGTGGTGTTCGAGGCGGTCAGCTTCAGCGTGTGGAACTCATAGTCGTCCCAGGCTCGCAGATAGACGGAATCGCCCTCGCGCCCGCTCTCCGTCAGCCCGAAGACGTTCACGAAGAAATCGAGGCTGGCCTCGGGCTTGTTCGTGAAGAGCTCGACATGGCCGAGATGGGCGACGTCGAAGCAGGGCTCGCTGCTCATCCCCGAAATCCTTTGAAGTCTTGTTTTTCGACGGAACCGCCGAGTCATCCCGGATCTTTGCTTCGCTGCGTCCGGGATGCCCCGCGGTTCCTGCAACCGCTCTTCAGCCCCAGACGTCCTTCGCCACCTCGAGGATGCGCGAAAGCTTGGCCCATTGCTCCTCCTCGGCCAGCACATTGCCTTCCTCGGTCGAGGCGAAGCCGCATTGCGGCGACAGGCAGAGCTGTTCCAGCGGAGCGTATTTCGCCGCCTCCTCGATGCGGCGCTTCAGATTGTCCTTGCTCTCGATCGCCCCGAACTTCGAGGTGACGAGGCCGAGCACGACCTGCTTGTCGCCCTTGGGCAGGAAGCGCAGCGGCTCGAAACCGCCGGACCGGTCGTCGTCCCATTCCATGAAATAGCCGTCGACATCGATCTGGTTGAAGACGAGATCGGCCACCGGCTCGTAGCCGCCGGACGCGATGAAGGTCGATTTGAAGTTGCCGCGGCAGGTGTGGGTGGTGATCTGCATGTCGGCGGGCTTGGCCTTCAGCGCCGCGTTGAGGATGTCGCGATAGGTGAAGATCAGCTTGTCCGGGTCGTCGCCGCGCTCGGCCAGCATCGTCCTCTGCTCGGGATCGCAGAAATAGGACAGGCTTGTGTCGTCGAGCTGGAGATAGCGGCAGCCGGCGTCGTAGAAGGCCCTGATCGCCTTGGCATAGGCCTTGCCGAGGTCGTCATAGTAATCCTCCATCCTGAGATAGGCGGAAGGATCGACCGCCTTCCGCCCGCCGCGGTAGTGCAGCATGGACGGGCTCGGGATCGTCATCTTCGGCACGCGATCGGTGATCGAGGCCAGGAATCGGAAATGCGCCAGATGCGGATGGTCCTCGGGGAAGTCGAGCTTGCCGGTGACGCGGATGCCCCGCGCCTTGGTCGCGACGCCCTTGAACTGGATGCCTGAATCCGAATCGTAGCCGGTGACGCCGGAAAGCCCTTCGAGAAAGTCGAAATGCCAGAAGGCACGGCGATATTCGCCGTCGGTCACGGCCTGCAGGCCGATCTCCTCCTGCGTCCTGACGAGCTTCCTGATCTCCTCGTCCTCGATCCGCGTCAGCTCGGCCTGGCTCATCTCGCCGGCGGCGACCCTGGCGCGGGCCTCCTTGACCGGCGCGCTGCGCAGCAGGCTTCCGACCATATCGCCCCGGAACGGCGGCTTGGCTCTCTGCGTCATGGTGTTTCCTCCCGGTTCTTCATGGTCAGGCCGCGGCGGCGAGGCCGAGGTGGTGTTCGAGCCGTTCCGGCTCGGCGATGAGCGCGGCGCTGCGCTCGGCCAGGACGACGCGGCCGCGTTCGAGCACGATGGCGTCGTCGGTCAGCTCGAGGATCTTGCGCGCATGCTGCTCGATGACAATGGCGGCGAGCCCCTCCTCGCGGAACAGCGCCTTCAGCGCCTTCAGCAATTCCTCGACGATGATCGGGGCCAGCCCCTCGGTCGGCTCGTCGAGCAGGAGCAGCTTCGGGTTCAGCATCAGCGCCCGGCCGATCGCCAGCATCTGCTGCTCGCCGCCGGAAAGCTGGTTGCCGAGATTGGCCTTGCGCTCCTCCAGCCGCGGGAACATGCGGAAGACGCGGGCGGCGTCCCACGGCCCCGGACGGGCCACCGCCGTCAGGTTCTCCAGCACGGTCAGCGATTTGAAGATGTTGCGCTCCTGCGGCACCCAGCCGATGCCGGCATGGGCCCGCTGCTCGGGCGAGGCGGCGGTGAGGTCGCGCCCGGCGAGCGCGATCCGCCCGCCGCGCCGGCGCGTCACGCCGATGATGCTGTTGACCAGCGTGGTCTTGCCGACGCCGTTGCGCCCGAGCAAGGCGAGCGAACGGCCCTCGGCCAGGGTGAGGTCGATGTCGAACAGCACCTGCGCCTCGCCATAGCCGGCGCTCAGCTTCTCGATGGTCAGGAGCTCGGGAGTCGCTGCGTCAGACATGGGCGTCCTCGCCGAGATAGGCCGCGCGCACGGCCGGGTCGCGCGCCATCTCCTCCGGCGTGCCCTCCGCCAGAACCCGGCCGTTGACCAGCACGGTGATGCGCGTCGCGAAGCGGAAGACGAGGTCCATGTCGTGCTCGATCAGCAGCACCGAGACGTCGTCGGGAAGCTCCGCGACCGTCCGCATCAGCTCGCGGCGCTCGGCCTCGGGCACCCCGGCCGCCGGCTCGTCGAGCAGCAGCACCGAGGGCCGCGCCGCGAAGGCGGCGGCGATCTCGATCTGGCGCTGCTTGCCATAGGGCAGCGTCGCGATCCGCCGGTCCATGATGTCGTCGAGCCGGAAGCGGTTCAGGATCTCCGCCGTCTGGTCGACGAGTTCCGCGTCGCGGTCGAGCGCGCGGAAGGGGTGGCTGCCGCGCCCGAGCCGCTCCGCGGTGACGAGCGCGATCATTTCGAGCGGCGTCATCGTCGCGAAGAGCTGATTGATCTGGAAGGTGCGGGCGAGGCCGCGCTTCACCCGCGCCGCGCGCGGCAGCGTCGTGATCTCCTCGCCCATCAGCTCGATGCGGCCGGAGCTGGGCTTGAGCACGCCGGTGAGCTGGTTGACGAAGGTGGTCTTGCCGGCGCCGTTCGGCCCGATCAGGGCGTGGCGGGCGCCCTTCGCCAGGGTGAAGTCGACATGGTCGGTCGCGGTGATGCCGCCGAAGCTCTTGACCAGGTCGAAGGTCCGGAGTGCCGCGCTCATCGGGCCGCTCCCCTGCCGATGCCGGCGAGACGCCCGGCGACGGCCTTGACGCCGCCATGGATGATCTCGCGTCCGCCGAGCACGAAGAGCACCAGGAAGAGCCCGATCCAGAACATCCAGTATTGCGGCGTGAAGGTCGCGATCGCGTCCTGGAGCAATTTGAAGGCGATGGCGCCGATGAGCCCGCCATAGAGATAGCCGGCACCGCCGATGATCAGCACCAGCATCAGATCGGCCGAGCGGTGGAAATCGAGCACGTCGAGCGAGACGAACTGGGTGGTCTGGGCGAGCAGCGCGCCGGCCGCCCCGGCATAGGTCGCGGCGATCGTGTAGGCGGCGGCGAGGCGGCGCGCATTCGGCACGCCCGAGGCGGAAGCCCTGAGCGGGTTGTCCCGGATCGCGCGCAGCGAGAGCCCGAAGGGCGAATGCACCACCCGCCGCGCCACCAGGAACAGCGTAAAGAGCACGCAGAGCGAATAGAGATAGGCGGTGCGGCCGAAGATGTCGAAATCGAACAGGCCCAGCACCGGCCCCATGACGACGCCCTGCAGCCCGTCGGCGCCGCCGGTGAGCCAGCCGAGGGAGTTCGCCAGCTCGTAGAGGATCAGCGCCACGCCGAGCGTGATCATCAGCCGGGTGAGGTCGGTGCCGCGCAGCACCAGCGGGCTGGTGACGAGGCCGAGCAGCCCGGCGGCCGCCATGCCGGCGGCAAGCCCGGCCAGCGGATCGCCGCCGACATGCTTGGCGAAGAGCCCCGCCGCATAGGCGCCCGTGCCGAGGAAGGCTGCATGCCCCAGCGAGACGATGCCGGCATAGCCGAGGATCAGGTCGAGCGAGAGCGCGAACAAGGCGAGGATCGCGATCTCGTTGAGCAGCAGGAGCTGGCTCGGGAACAGCAGGAAGGCGGCGAAGGCCAGGCACCAGAAGGCGATCTCGGCCGGATGCCAGCGGCGGCCGGCATGGAGCGCCTGCCTGACACGGCTCTCGAAGGTCTCGGCCCTCATGCGCGGACCCTCGCGAACAGCCCGTGCGGGCGGGTGATCAGCAGCACGACCATCAGCGCATAGATGATGAAGGCGCCGATCTCCGGCACCAGGTACTTGCCGATGACATCCGCCACGCCGAGCAGCATCGCGGCGAAGAAGGGGCCGGTGATGCTCGACGTGCCGCCGACGGTGACGACGATCAGGAAGTAGATCATGAATTTCAGCGGAAAGCTCGGGTCGAGCCCCATCAGTTCGATGCCGAGCGCGCCGCCCAACCCCGCCAGCCCGCAGCCCAGCGCGAAGGTCAGCGCGAACAGCCGGTTGACCGGAATGCCGAGCCCGCGCGCCACCCGCGCATCGTCGACGGCGGCGCGCAGCCGGCTGCCGAAGCGGGTGCGGGTGAAGCCCCATTGCAGCGAGACGGCGAGTAGGCCGCAGATCGCGATGACGAAGAGCCGGTAGCGGCCGATGCCGATGCCGGCGACCTCGAAGCGCCCCTGCAGCCAGGGCGGCAGATGCATGAACTGCTGGGTCGAGCCCATCAGCCAGTCGGTACCGGCCACCGCCATGAAGACCAGCCCGATCGAGAACATCACCTGGTCGAGATGACTCTTGCCGTACATCGGCCGGTAGATCAGCCGCTCCAGCACGACCCCGACCAGCGCCGCCGCCAGGAAGGCCAGCGGCAGGCTTGCCAGGAACGGCACGCCCAGCCGCTGCATCGCCTGCACGGCGACATAGCCGCCGAGCATGGCGAAGGCGCCGTGGGCGAGGTTGACGAAATTCATCAGCCCCATGGTCACGGAGAGCCCGCAGCCGAGGACGAAGAGCACCATCCCATAGGCGATGCCGTCGAACAGGATCGTCAGCATGCGTCCTGCACCTGCTCGGCCGGAAATGCCGGTCTCGTCCTGGCTGGACAAGCCACCGTCCTTGCGCGGAGCGAAGCGACGAAGCCATCCAGGGGCGGCAGGGCGCGAGGTTTCAACCCAGCCCCCTGGCTTGCGTCGCTTCGCGGGCAATGACGGTTCTTCACTTGCGGGCCTTCACCGGGTCCTTGACGTCCTTGATCGTCTCGAACTCGACATTGTGGAGCTCGGAGCCGACCTTCTGCGTCTTGCGGACATAGATGTTCTGGATGATGTCGCGGGTCTCGGGGTCGATCTTCACCGGCCCGCGCACGCTCTCCCAGGAGGCGCCCTTCATCGCCGCGATCAGCTTGTCGCCGCTGGAATCGCCCTTGGTCGCCTCCAGCGCCTTGGCGACGAGCTTCATGCCGTCATAGCCGCCCACCGCCATGAAGTTCGGCCGCATGCCGGCATTCGCCTTCTGGAAGGCCGCGACGAACTCCTTGTTCGCCGGGCTGTCATGCGCCGCCGAATAGTGATGCGTGGTGATGGTGCCGAGCGCGACGTCCCCGATGCCCTCGAGGATGTCGTCGTCGACCACGTCGCCGGGGCCGATCAGCTTGACGCCGGCCTTGTCGAGGCCGCGCTCGACGAACTGCTTCATGAACTGCGCCCCGACGCCGGAGGGCACGAAGACGAAAAGCGCGTCCGGCTTGGCCTCGGAGACGCGCTGGAGGAAGGGTGCGAAATCGGGATTGCGCAGCGGCACGCGCACGCTCTCGACCGTGCCGCCGGCCTGCTTGAACCGGCCGGCGAAGGAGGTCTCGGCGTCGATGCCCGGCCCGTAATCGGTGACGACGGTGAAGACCTTCCTGATGCCGTTCTTGGCGGCCCAGTCGGCCATCGGCTCGGAGGCCTGCGGCAGGGTGAAGGAGGTGCGCACGATATAGGGCGAGGCCTCGGTGATCGAGGCGGTCGCCGCCGCCATCACGATCTCCGGCACCTTGGCCTGGGTCGCGATCTGGGCCGTCGCCATGGCGAGCGGCGTCAGGCCGAAGCCGGCCAGCACCGCGACCTTGTCGTTGACCACCAGCTCCTGCGCGAGGCGGCGCGTCGCATCGGCATTGCCGGCGTCGTCCTTGAGGATGACCTCGAGCTTGCGCCCGCCATGCACCGCCCCTTCCCTGGCGAGGAAGAGCTTCACCGCCGCGTCGATCTGCTTGCCGGTCGAGGCGAAGGGCCCCGTCATCGGCAGGATGAGGCCGATCTTCACCGCCTCCTGCGCCAGCGCGTATCCGCTCGTCGAAGCGGCCAGCGCCAGTCCGAGCATGCCACCCAATACCGTCCTGCGATGCGTCATTGCCGTTCCTTCCCCTGCTCTGGCCCGTTCTTCCAAGCCGTTCTTCGTTCGTCTCAATCGTCGTCGCGATAGACCAGGCCCGCCTTGGCGAGGCCGTCGCGCATAGCGTACATGTCCAGTCCCAGCTCGCCAGAGGCGAGACGCCGGCGCTTCTCCTCCTCGGCGGCCTCGCGCTGGCGTGCCGCCGCCGCGACCGCCTCGGCCTCCAGCCGCGGCACCACCATGACCCCGTCGTCATCGGCGACGACGACGTCGCCGGGATGGACCAGCGCCCCGGCGCAGACCACCGGCACATTGACCGAGCCCAGCGTCGCCTTGACCGTGCCCCTGGCCGAGATCGCCCGCGACCAGACCGGGAAGCCCATCCCGCTCAGCACGCGCACGTCGCGCACCCCGGCATCGATGACGAGGCCGACGCCGCCGCGCGCCCTGAGCGAGGTCGCGAGCAGGTCGCCGAACATGCCATCCGTGTTGTCGGTGGTGCAGGCGACGACCAGCACGTCGCCCGGCTGCACCTGCTCGATCGCGACATGGATCATCCAGTTGTCGCCGGGCTGGGCGAGCACGGTGACGGCCCCGCCGGCGATCTGCGCGCCGGCATAGATCGGCCGCATATAGGGCTTCATCAGCCCGCTCCGGCCCATCGCCTCATGGGTGGTCGAGACGCCGAGCTCCCTGAGATCGGCCATGGCGGCGGCGGGCGCGCGCTTTTTCGTGCGGATCACGACGGGGGTCATGCCAGCGCCTCCAGCGCTTCCGGGAACAGCCGCTGATAGGCCTCGCCATAGGTCATCGCCTTGCCGGAGTTGCGCCCGCCCTGCATGCCGCGGTTCAGCGCCACGCGGGTATAGTATTCCCACAGATGCTTCTGCGCCGCGAGGATCTCGAAGGCCTTGCGCTTCTGCTCCCAGACCTCGTCGATGTTGAGGATGACGTTCGGCTTGAAGTTGCATTGCTCGGGCTGGTGCGGCTCGAACAGGAAGACCGGGGGGGCGGCATAGGCGCGGCCCGGATCGGGCTTGTGCCCGGCCGCCTGCGCGATGATGCGCGCCTCCTGGGCGAAGCGCGTCGCCTCGGGATGGTCGACATTGTAGGGGTCTTCCAGCGCATGGGTCAGCACGAAGCGCGGGCCCAGCTCATGGAAGATGTCGATCGCCCGGTCGAGCATTTCGGGGGTGGTGCGCAGCGGATAGTCCCCGGCATCCATGAACTCGATCTCGGCGCCGAGCAGTTCCGCCGCGGCTTGCGCCTCCTCGCGGCGCTGCGCCT
>UBNE01000015.1 GCA_900466745.1 Hyphomicrobiales bacterium
CGGCATCATCGGAATACGCAGTTCGAGGTCATTATCAATTTTCCGCTCGGTATGGCCATCAACCGACTGATCACGCGCTCAGGCGATATTCCAGAGAACTGGCGCACTGGGCTGAACGGTTGCTTCGGCGGCACCGACTGGGAAAGCCTCGTTTATGCAGAGCGGACCGACCTCTTTGGCGACACGACGCGCCACAAGGTAGATGATGCCGCGAAGCGGCTTCTGGACCATTACGTTGGCCGCTTGAAGGCTTTATTCGGCCACGCCGCGACGCCGAGCGTCGTCAGAAATACGCGAGGAGTTCCGATCTACTACATGCTCTGGGCGGGGCCACATCCCCTTGGCCAAAAGATTGCCGACTACATTCTCGCAAAGGGTGACCGGATCACGCCACCAAAGAAGCAGCCCGCTCGTCGGTAGCCTTCGACCAAGAGGTCAGCAATTCATCACTTAAGGCGCAGGATGGCTCGGAACCGGCCTATTCGCATGCTTCAGCACGATGTCGATGACCTCGGCAGGCTTGAACGCTACATCGGAAGCCCACAATCCAAATCCGCCATGTCCATTCACGGCTTCCGTCCATTCTGACAGCGCCGCACGCTTCGCCCGGTTCTGAGGCGTGTCTTCGCCTTTGATTTCCAACGCCAGGCTCAGGCCGTTGTGCAGGCGAACGATGAAGTCTGGCAGGTACCGTCGGCGAGAGCCCTGCCACAGATAGCTGATGTGGAAGCCGAGATGGTCGTTCTTGGCGTAGGCAACCACCTCGGGGCGCGTCTCGAAGACGTTTGCCGCATGACCTTCCCAGGAGGAGTCCCCCACGACATGGCTGATGTGGGATCTCTGCGTCAGGATGTTCGGCTTGGTGGTGTACCAAACCCTCATGTCCGCGGTCGAACCAATTGGGCGCTCCTCATCGAACACCGGTTCGAGTTTCGTCGTGTTCTGCTCGGTTACGAAGCGCAGAAGGTGCGTGACCACCCCATCAATGTTGAGGGCGATCAGGATCCGGCGTCGTAAGGGATCGCTGTGGAACAGCGATGGAATGTCGATCTTGTTTGACGCCAGGAACTCCTCGACCAGCCGGACCAGTTGCGCCAGCAGGTACTCTTCGGTTCCTTGGAAACTGCCGTGCAGGGCGGAGAACGCCTTGCGCGCCGCGACGAAGATGAGCCGCTGAAGGCGAAAGCCCTCGGGCAGAGCCGCGAGATCAATCTGGGTGACCTTGCTCATGTCGGTCGCGCCGCCGAGTGCCGGGGCCAGCTCCGCCGTGATGGCTGTCGCTGCAGGATCAAGCGTGAGCGTCTCGACCTTGGACCAATCGACGGCGAGCATCGGCTTCACGACCTGCTCGATCCGCAGGATGTTCGGCCACCGCAGCTCCAGAGCAGCACGTTCCGGCACGACATCGATCTGCGTCGAAGGCTTCGGCGGAGGCGGTGCCTCACCACCTTCTGCAGGTTCGTAGATTGAGAGCGGCACGCCGAAGACGTTCACGTATTCAGGCCGGAATAGCCCGTTCTCGTCCTTGTCGTAAGTGACACGGCGCAGGCCACGGCCGATCACCTGCTCGCACAAGAGCTGAGACGTGAAGGCCCGCAGACCCATGATGTGGGTGACGTTCTTGGCGTCCCAGCCTTCCGACAGCATCGCGACGGAGATGACGTTCTGCAGATCCTGGCCAGCGCCGCCCCGCTTGCCGACATTGTCGACGATCTCACGGAGCAGCTCTTCCTTCTTTAACTCCTTCAGGCGTTCCTTTCGCGTGGCCGGGATGTTGGCCGCATCCACGATCGCCTTCAGGCGATCCTCATATCCCTTGTCAGATGCTGCCTGTTCGCCGATCTCCGCCTTCTCCAGAACCTTTGAATCCACCCTCAACGTCCGCTCTGGCGCGCGCAGCTCCGGCCAGTGGGCATCGCCGGCATTAAAGTAGCGCTCGATGCGAGCGGCGGTCTCTGTCCGGTTGCAAACCGTTAGCATCACCGGCGGCGAATGATGACCGGCCCAATCCGCCAGCGCCTTCCGCCAATCTGCGCCGAGCAGCGTGTAGGCATCCTGGACGAGCTTCGGGAGCGGTTCGTGCGGCTCGGCCTTGCGGTTCAGATCCTCGGAGACCGAAGGGTCGCGATAGATGTGGTAGAGCTTAGGTCGCAGCGTCCTGGCGTCCGGCAGTGCGTCATCGCGGACGACCACGCGGGGCGTTTTCACGAGACCGCTTTCGATCGCGTCGTTCAATCCGAAGTCGGAAATGATCCAGTCGAACAGCGCCGTGTCCGTGCTGGCCTTGCCGGTAGGCGCGAATGGCGTCGCCGAGAGATCGAAGCAGCGCTGGATGCGGCGGGTCTTGTGCAGCCGATCGAGCCCCTCGATCCATCGCGTCGCCTCGTCGAGATCGATCCCTTGGTCTGCGGCGGCCTTCTTGCTGATCTTCAATTCCGCAGGCTTGCGATAGGCGTGGTGCGCTTCGTCATTGATGACGATGATGTCACGATGGTTCGCCAGCTTCCCGAGAACACGGCGCGTGAAAGCCTCATCGGACTCGGCGCCCTTCTTGACGACCGAACGCTTCGGCTGCGCCGCCGGCATCAGCGAGTGCCAGTTCTCGATTAGAACCTCGGCCTGGTTAAGTTTCTGGCGAAAGGCCTCGGACGGGCAGAGATTGAACTGGTCATAGTAGCTCCCCTCGCTCGGGATCAGAACCTGAAGCCGTCCCTTCACGGTCAGGCCCGGCGCGACGATGAATACCGCCCGGCTGAAGTCCTTGCTGCGTTTCGGATAGGTCAGCGCGTTCAAGGCCTGCCACGTGATGATCATCGCCATCACCGTGGTCTTGCCTGCCCCAGTCGCCATCTTGTTGCAGAGCCGTTCCCACGGGCCGCCGTCGCCCGGAACCACAATGCCCTGCTTGAACTCCGGAGCGCCCTCGACCCACCAGATCAGCGTTTCGATCGCTTCGAGCTGGCAGAAGTAAAACGGATACTCCCGCACCGTCTCGTCATGCCAATGCTCAAGCAGACGCCGCGTTACGATGGTGACGCCTGGCCAGCCGGCATCGCGCCATGCATCGACGCGCGAGCGGATCGTGTTCACGAGATCGAGCATCTCGACGCGCCGCGTGTTGTTGCGCGCGTCGAACACCTCGTAGCTCGCCGGCCTGCGTTCGGGCTTGACCTCGAGCACGCCGCCCTTGCCCTCGATCCAATGCTGGTGCGGGGCGACAAACGGCGAATTGATGATGAGGGACTTCGGCTTCTCCATGCCCCTCACTCCAGGCCCATGATCTTCAGGCTCTCGATCCCTCGATCATCGACGATCTTGACGGCGACGCGCCGGTTTTCGCCCGCCTTGAACGGCAGCGACACGGTGCCGTGGAACTGCTCCAGCAGGTCCTCGTCCAGTTCGGCCCGGATGGTCTTGCGCAGGCGGTTCCAGCCGTCCTTGGCTCCAGCCATGGGGAAGAACACCTGATGCGGCATCAGGCTGCGGCCGTCGTAGTCGGTGTCGAGCGACCACATGGCGATCTTGGACTTGCCACCGGAGACAAGCTCTCCCGAGCGGGGATCGAAATAGTCGAACCCGTTGACCTCGACGCGCCATTCGTCGCCTTCGCGCCGCAGGTCGACATCCGGCTGGCCCATGAGCCAGAAGCTCTGGTTCGATGACCGCGCCTTCTTGAGATCCTCGGTGAGGAGGTCGGTGTTCATCTGTGCCTTGAGCAGCGTGACGCCGGGCCAATTCATCTCGTCGATGTCCTTGGCGGCCTCCGGATCGAAGGTGAAGGCGCAGAAAACGACGATCTTCGGGCGCGGAACCAGCGTCTGCGCCTCTTCGATGGCGCGCTCCACCTGCTTCTGTTCGAGCGCCGCATGTTCCGGGCCGAAGCTGACGACCGCGCGCTCGCCGGCTTCCAGGGAGCCCGACGCATGGAGGTGCTTGCAGCCGGGGATCGCCTCAAGCTCCGTGAACTTGAGCATCGCGCCGCCCTTGCCGCGGATGCCTGTCTTCAGGAGCTCGCCACGCCAGAGCGCCTGCCGCGAGGTTTCTCCGGACCGCGCAACCGAAGCATCGGCTTCGACAGGCGGCGTCCTATCATCGAGGCTGAGCACGGTCGGCGCGGGCACGGCTTCCACCGAAAAAGGCCCGGTGATTCGCAGGCGCGTCTCGTCCTTCTCCGGCTTGTCATAGAGCGTCTCCTGCTCGGCATGGGCTTCGATGGACGCATCCATCGCTGCCTGCATCGCCCGTCGGGCCGTGTGGAAGGCCTTGAAGGGTTCGGCTGCGGCTTGGGGCCAATCCTCCGGCAGATCGAATGGCACTTCCCATTCGAGCAGCGCGTCGGCGGGCGTAATCTCGCCACTGGCAAGCTTGTGCGTCTTGCCGGACGCCGAGAAGTCGATCCACTCGCCCTTGCGCCCGCCTTGCGGCGAGCGATAGCGAAGCTTCTGTCCCTTTAGCGCGGTGTTGAGCGTCGCCAACGCGGAGTTAATCGCGGGGTGGTTGTCCTTGTAGATCGTGTCGATATCCGGATTGCTCGCTATGGACTTCAACATGACGTGCGGAACAGTCCGGTAGATGAAGCCGCCCTTGAGCCCTTCGTGAGGGTATCTCAAGCGGAAGTAGTCGAAGCTGGCGGTCATGAGCCGCTGTTTGGTTAGCGCGATCGCTACGCGAGATGTGTCGCAAGTAATCCAACGACGACCCCATCTTTCTGCCACGAACGCGGTTGTGCCCGATCCACAAGTGGGATCGAGAACCAAGTCACCAGGATCTGTTGTCATCAACATACAGCGCTCAATGACAAGAGGTAATGTTTGAACTACATACAATCTTTGTTCGTTGAACCCGCTTATTTGTGTATCAAGCCAAATATTGGTTATAGGAGTTACGGGATAGTCTTGATGATAATTCACCATCCTCAGGGTCTTGCCTTGAGCCAAGAGCCGGCTGGCTTTGCTCAAACGCAGCAATCCTTCACCGGTCGTCTTCCAGTGGGAGTTCGACGATGGTTCAAAGTGTGAACCCCGCCAATCTAGCGGCTCATCGGAGGGCGATGGACCTTCCGAAAACAGCGGATAGGGTTGAAAGACGCGCTCGTCCTCTGGCAACGGATCGTTCAATTCGCTTTTCTTAAGCGGGCGGCGCTGGCCGTTTATTTTTTCGATCCAAGTGTAATTTGTGGCCCCTATCTCTCCCGGAATTTTGTCTGAGAAGAGCTGCCTATACTTGATTGATTGAACGTCCCTCGCATACCAAACGAGATAGTCGTTTACGGTTGCAATCCCAGATGCACTCTGACCTCCGGTCTTCTTGAACGGAATTACGGCACAAAAGTTAGAAGCCCCGAATACGTCATCGAGAATATTTCGCACGATATGAAGATTTTCGTCGGATATCTGCACAAAGACGCTTCCACTATCGTGCAGTAGCTCTTTCGCGAGAAGCAACCGATCTCGCAGGTAGGTCAGATAGGAATGGATGCCAAGTTCCCAGGTATCCCGGAACGCTTTGATCATCTCAGGTTCTTGCGTCAGATCAGCGTCCGCACCGTCCTTGACATCGCGCTTGTTCATAAATGGTTGAAAATTCGACCCGTATTTGATGCCGTAGGGCGGATCGATGTAGATCATCTGCACCTTGCCAGCCATCGACTCCTTCTGCAGCAGGGAGTTCATGACCAGCAGGCTGTCGCCCGCGATCAGCCGGTTCGACCAGCTCTTTTCGTGCCGGTAGAAATCCACAGCCTGGCGAAGCGGCAGGTTCTCGAAGGGCGCTGCGAACAGATCCGCCTGCCGCCAGACCTCTCCTGCCTTTTCGCCCTTCAGCCGCTTGCGTGCATTGGCCAGAATCGTCGCCGGGTCCACGCGCTCGTGCACATGCAGCGATACCGTGTCGATCTCGAACGAGGTCCGCTCTGCCTTGCCTGCCCAATTGAGATAGGGCGCCTGCATGCGCTTCAGTTCGAGCAGCGCCTCCTTCATCGTGCCCACATCGCTGGAGGCAAGCGCGTCGTCGATCACCTTTTCGATCCGAGCCCGCGCGGTGTCGAACATCAACGCAGGGTCGATGTGCGGATCGTAGGCGTAGGTTGTCTTGGGCTGATCGGGATCGTTCTCGGGATGGACCATCCCGACTTCTGGGTTGTTGGTGCGCTTGTCGAGGTGGCGATAGCTCACGACCTGCACCGGCCCGTTCGAGCGAGACGACTTTCGCTTGCCCTTGGCCGCCTTGCGCGGCCGTGCCGCTGGCTCGTCTTCCACCTCCAGCGCGAATTCGTCCTCTTCCTCGGCGTCCTCGTCGCGGTCCGTCGAATCCTCGTCTTCGAGGTCATCATCGACGGCCCGCGCAATCGATCCACCGCGCCCGCGCCCTTTGACACCACGTCCGGAAGCGACCAGCGCATCCCGCGCAGCCGCATAATCTTCCTCCGACAGATCGGGCACTTGCGCACGCACTTGCGTCAACGCGGAAGCATTGCCGATGGCTGATCCATCCTCCGGGAGAATGGAGTAAAGTATTTCGGCAATATCTTGCGGTGACGGCATGGAGCGGATCGCGATTCTTGTGAGCAGCAGCGATCCGCAGAATAGACGCAAAGAAGGCCGGTTCAATCATCAATCGGCAGGCTCCCTTTCCTTCCTGCTCTGCTGCTCGGCCCCGGCGCTGTCCACGAACGCGTCCTTCTGCCGCGCCCACTCCACCGGGAACGGCGCCAACAGGTCGTCCAACTGCAAAACGGCCGGTTGCCGCCCGTCGAGGATCGCCTCAACGATGTCGGGCGCGAGCAGGGTCAGGCGCAGGACGCGGGCGATATACGACGGGTTGATCTTCTCGGCCGTGGCAAGGTCCTGGACGGTGGGGTAGCGGCCGGTGTCGAGCAGCTTCTTCCATCGATGGGCGCGAGCGAGCGCCTTCACCATCGTGTTGTCGATGCGTGCCCGCGGCGGCGCCCAGGCATCGGCGCCGTTTGGAGCGATGACGAGCTTTCGCCCACCACGCTTCTTGAAGGTCATCGGCACGGTGACGGTAAGCGTGTCCGTGTCGTGAAGGATCGTGCCTTTCGCCATCAGGCTGCCTCCTGCCGTCCGGTGATCGATTGAAGCTCGGCGAGCAGTGCAGTGAGACCTCCGGTGCGGAGCCGGATTGCAATGCCGTCGAGTTTCACATCGACCCGCTCGATCAAGAGCTGGACGAGACGCGCCTGCTCAGCAGGGAACAACTCGTCCCATACGGGATCGAGCTGCTCGAAGGCCTCGCGCACCTCCGATTCTGTGATGCGGTCGTCATGCACCGTTGCTGTCATCCATGTCCGGACGATCAGTTCCGGCGCGCGTAGAATTCCACGAAGCTGCTCGACCACCGTCGACTCTATCTCGGCGGCAGGAACACGCCGGACCGGGCAGGTTTCCGGTCCGCGCTTCAACACCGACTGGGTGACATAGTAACGGTAGAGCCGGTCCCCCTTTCGGGTGTGGCTCGGCGACATGGCGTCGCCGTTCGGGGAGAAGATCAGGCCGCGCAGAAGCGCCGGCCCGGACAGACGGGTCCTATTGGCGCGCGTGCGCGGGCTTTCGCCCATGATGCCGTGAGCGCGGTTCCAGAGAGCGATGTCGATGATGGCCGCGTGCTCGCCGGGATAGGCGACGCCCTTGTGGACCGCATCGCCGATATAGACCCGATTGTTCAGAAGCTTGTAGAGCGCGCCCTTGTCGAGCAGGTGGCCACGCCGGCTGCGGACACCGGCTTCCTCGAGTTCCCGCATCAGCAGCTTGATCGATCCGAGTTTTGCGAAGCTCTCGAAAATCCGGCGAACCGTGATCGCCTCCACCTCGTCGATCATGAGCTTGCGGTTCTCGACCCGATAGCCGAGCGGCACGTAGCCGCCCATCCACATGCCTTTCTTGCGCGAGGCCGCGACCTTGTCGCGGATGCGCTCGCCGATCACCTCACGCTCGAACTGGGCAAAGGAGAGCAGGATGTTGAGTGTCAGCCGCCCCATCGACGTTGTCGTGTTGAACGACTGCGTGACGCTGACGAAGGTGACGCTGTGCCGCTCGAACACCTCGACGAGCTTGGCGAAATCCATCAATGAGCGGGACAGACGGTCGATCTTATAGACGACCACGACGTCGACCTTGCCGAGTTCGATGTCGGCGATGAGACGCTTCAGCGCCGGGCGCTCCAGCGTCCCACCCGAGATCCCGCCGTCATCATAGTGGCCGGGCACCAGCACCCAGCCCTCCGGCTTCTGGCTCATGATGTAGGCGGCGCATGCCTCGCGCTGGGCGTCGAGGCTATTGAACTCCATGTCGAGCCCTTCCTCGGACGATTTGCGCGTATAGATCGCGCATCGGATCTTCGGCACGACCTTTGTCGCTGGATGTTTGATGGCGGGAGCTTTCCGGGTCATGCGCCGCTCCTCGGGCTTTTCAGTCCGAAGAAGACCCAGCCGTTCCATTTGACGCCGGTGATGGCGCGCGCGATCGCCGAGAGTGATTTATAGGGCCTGCCCTGATACTCGTAGCCTTCGAGGGTGACCGTCACGACATGCTCGACGCCGTTGAATTCGCGCAGGAGCCGCGTCCCTGCGATTGGCTTCCGATCGGTGCGAATGCGGCGGGTCTTCGGGTTGGTATCCTCGACGCCGCGGGCGAGCGCGTCGAGCCGCTTCACGGTTTCTGGCTTCAGCCCACCATAAGCGAGTTCCTGGACACGATAGGCCAAGCGGCTTTCAAGGAAGCGCCGATTGTAGGGAGGCGCTTCCGTTCCGTAGAGATCGCGCCACATCGCTTTCAGGGCGGGCGTCGGCATGGTTTTGATGGCGGCGACTCGCGCCAGCACGGGATCATTCATTGTCGGTCTCCGTCGACTTCGTCTTCGGCATGACCGCGTTGGTTGGCGGACAAGTCCAGCCAACTCTCTCCGGGCTCGCGAGATAAAGGTGTGGGGCGTCCCTCGCGTCGCTGCCGAAGCCGGACCACGCCGCGCGCGAGGATCTCGGCGGCCTCATCGAGCCGCTCGGCATCGCTCATCAGTTCGGGGCGCAGGGCGTTGGGGCCGGGTTCAGTGCGGTGGAGATCGAAAGCGTTTCGCATGAGTGAAACGCTAGGCAATCATCAAAATAAAACAAGAATAATCAATATGTTGTCGCAGTCTCGAGAAATCATTCGAAATGAAACGAAAGCGCTTTTCAGTACGCGCGAGCCAACTGCAGCCAAAATGGCACGAATTCCGCGAGCTTCAAGCGAATCAATATAGCCTCTCGCAACGCCGGGGACCGCCATCAATACAATCTCGGAGCATTTTTTCCCCAAGCACTGGCCGCGCGCCAACGGCAGCCGGAAATCTAATCTCTGCCTTCGGGTAATCGAGCTCCCATGAAGCGCTCGTAGGTGTCATCAATTCCGACGTCGTCGGGTTCCCGGCGACCATGGAATCGGTCTGGCCCATCATTCGGGTAGATGAGCAACGTGACGGTCATCTCGTTCTTGGGTGAGTAGATCGTCATCTCGAAGACGTCCTCTTCCCCTTTCCACACGCCCTTTTTGTGCATAATCCCGGCTCTGGCTGCGGCGTCGTCAACTCGGAGTGCCGCAAGCGATTGGCTCGGCAATTCCACGGTTTGTTGCCGGGCGGCATAGTATATGCCTGACTTGAACAGGCGCTCGCTGGACCAGGTCCAGTCGATGAAGCCATCCCGGCTGACGACGATCATTGCCCGCTGGCTGGTAATACCGAGCCACTTCAGGATGGCCGCAGTGACTGACACTTCGTAGCGGTCCGAAAGATGACGGACCAAATCCATGTCGAACTTCTGACCATCCGTCTGCTGTCGAAAATCATCCAGCGGCATCAGCAGGAACGACGCAAACGTGTTCGCCTGGGACTCGATCTGACCATGCTCCGAACGCCAGTCGCCCATATCGCGGCTGGAGCAGCGAATGCCGTCGGGGGATCTGTGCCGGTGAAGGAGATAATGGCCGAGCTCATGGGCCAGGGTGAAGTTGATCCGCCCCTTCGACGTGATGGCGCTGTTGTAGATGATGCCCCATTCACCGGTGCCTGAATCGATCGGCATGAGCATGCCTTCGAACTTGCGTGTGAGATCGATGCCGCCGACTTTGGTGATCGGGGCATCCGGGAAAACGTTTCGCGAATATTCAATCGCGATGTCGGCGACCTTTATCGGAAAGCGCGGCGAGCCGTGCGCGTCGTGAAACGCGCGAACCAGTTTCGACAGGTGGATCGCCCAGCCTTCCGGTGTCGTCGGCAGCTTCAATCTTTCTTTCTCCACATGTCGACCATCTGCTCGATCTTCTTTTTGTCGTCGGGATCCAGTTTATTGAATTTACGGAAGAACGCCTCCTTGACCACCTCTTCATCGGGCTCAGACGAATCATCCAGCAGGTAATCTGTGGTGACGGACAGGGCTTCAGCGATTTTCGTCAGCTTTTCTGCGGACGGCTTCCGGGTGTCCCGGTTCTCTAATTCCCACAGGTAGCTCTTGCTCGAGTCCGTGATCTCCGCGAGCTTGTCCAAGGAATATCCCTTTTCCTGCCGATGCTTACGAAGCTTCTCTCCCAGGGATGCCATCTAACTCACCTCATGCGTTTCGCATTTTTCTGTTCGGTGTATGGCGAACGGGAACGTACTTGACAAGAGATTAACGCGTGTGTTCGATATAGATCGAACGAAAGCGTACTCGTAAGGAGATTCCCATGACCAAGCGCAATCCTGGAACACATCATGTCGTGCCCAACTCCAACGGCGGCTGGGACATTCGTCGCGGCGGTGCTGATCGCGCCAGCGCCCACTTCGACCGCAAGTCCGACGCGGTCGAGCGGGCGCGGGAAATCAGCAGCAATGCCCGCACCGAACTCAAGATCCACAACCAGGACGGCCGCATCGGGCAGTCCGATTCGCACGGGAACGACCCGCGCAACATCAAGGGCTAAGGAGGTCCGATTATGGCGTCAGTGACGAGCTTCATCCGCAACATGCCTGCCTCGTCGCTGCAGGCCTATTTCGACCACACCGGCATCGCATTGCCGACGACATTCGACTGGACTGCACCCGAGCCGGAGGTCGTTCGGGTCGCGCTTCGCGCTGTCGATGAGATGGATGAGGAAGCGAAGGCCCGCGTCCTGAACGACGCCGAGCGGGTCAGCGGGCTCGCAGACGATGCCGGCCAGACCGCGCTATACAGCGTGATCGATGATCGAGCGCTCCTCGACGTTCTCGCGAATGGCCATGCTCGTTCACTCTGGCTGTTTCTGAATCACCCCGTCCTGTTCCGTCACGCTGAGGAAGTCCGGTTCACGGACGAGAAGCGGCGTGGCCGGAGCTGGGATGGCTTTATCATCGAGGCCGGGGGGACGGTTCGTCGCGATCAGGTTTCCATTGAGACTTTCAAGGCGTCGCTCCGCACCCGCTTTGCGTCTGCGAACGTCCATATCGACATTTTTGAGCGTGTGCGACCCACATTCGAGGGAGAAGACTGCGACCTCGTGCAGATCACCGTCTATCGGGAAGGCCTGCCGGACGATCAGCTTGCCTTCGATGACGGCGGCATCCTTATCCGGCGCGCCTATCGTCCCGTGTTCGAGGCTGCAATGACCTATGAACCGGCGACCGGAGTCATCGAGGTCGTCGCAAGCGATCGTGAGAGCCGCGCTGAAATGGCGCTGTTCCTGGCGCGCGATCTCATCGGCGTCGATTTCCAGAACGAGAAGGTCCCGGTTCGTCGCTACGATCTCGACGTGCTGCTGTCGCCCTTCGATTTTCCGACCGACCTTGATGATGGCATTGAACGGGTCGACGTCCGCCTGTTGCGGCTGATGCCGCTCGACGCTGTCGGTGAGCGCGTCACGCTGGAGTGCATGGCCAAAGCGGGCCGCACGATCTGGAGCATGGCGGAGGAGCGGCTCGGGCCGGGCAATCCGATCGACGGCGGGTGGGTTGCCACACAGGCCAAGCTGACCATCAAGTTCCATCCGAAAGGCGAGGCGAAACGCGGCCGGACTCTCCCTTTGACGATCACCATGCCGCACGGCTGCAATCTCAAGGACCAGACCGAGGAAGAGCAACTGATCGGTGAAAAGTATCTCCGCCGTTGGGGAATCCTCGCTGATGACGCGATCGCCCCGAAGTTCTGATCACGAGGCGCTGGCCCTGGTCTGCGCGATCGCTCAGACCCGTGACGCGCGCATCACCGCTGCTGCCCTGTCGAATCATTATCCGGCAGTCGGAGCGCAGCTTCAGGCGCTCGGTGTGCTGACCCCGGTGGGAGACGAGGCCGCGGTGACGTCCATGGCTGACCATGACGACTCGCCGATTTCGCTCGTGCGATCACCTGACGGTCGGTCGTTCGGTTATTTCAGTCCGCAGGCAGGCTGGGTGACGGCGGCGCCGGGCGAACAGACTGTCTTCGCTCTAGACTTCGAATCTCTTCTGCCGAAGCTGCTGGAAGGGCTCGATTGCGCTCTCGCCTTGCGTCCTGTGTCTCTGGTGCCCGGATTGATCTGGGAGGTCGGCGCCGCGCGTCTGCCGGGGCGCGCAGCTCGCGTGCCCGTTTGGGTCGGACGTCGGCTGTCGGAGCCGACGGCCTGGGCTTCTTTTCTTGAACAGACCAGGCAGCGACCGGCTCCCGGCGTGCGACTCGTATTGTCGCTAACGCCCGAAGCGAAGTTGCCCAAAGATTATGTGAGTGGGCACGAGATCGTCGCTGTGCAATCGATCATCGACGCAAACCAACGGATGCGTATCGATCCTCAGATCCTCGCAGCTCGCCTGTCGCACCGGCGCGATGACGGCCAACCCGTATCGATGACTGCCGATGGCGGCTCGATGATCGTCAGGGGCAAGACCTACATATTCACTGGCACGAAGCAGCGCGCAATCGTTCGACACCTCTTCGAGGCGTGGCAGCGAGGCGAGCCCGAATGTCTGACCGCTGCCGTCCTGGCGGGCGCGGACTCCGGCGATCAGGTTCGAACGCTCGGAAAGGCGTTCAAGGGGCGCACTGATTGGCGCGAATTCATCAAGGAAGAGCGCGGGCGCTGCTGGATCGATCTTTGATGCCCGCCTGATCCTCGTTCAAACCGCCTTCGGGCGGTTTTTTCATTTCAGCCCGCGGAGCTGCGATTCCTCCACCGGCTCCTTCCTTTCTCCTCCCCGGCTCCTCCCCACGCCCGCGCCATCCTCTCCGCAGGTTTTCGACTGAAACCGAAGGAGACGCAGATGTCGGTCAGGCATTTGAACCAGATCGAGCTTGCCGCTCGCTGGAACATCAGCCACCGCACCCTCGAACGGTGGCGGTGGTCGGGGGAAGGACCCCGCTACATCAAGATCGGCGGCCGGGTCGTCTATCGGCTCGAAGACGTCGAGGAATACGAGAAGGAACAGATCCGCGCGAGCACGGCCAACAGGCCGGCCCCGAAAATGGCGGCGGGGGCGCGCTGGCCATGATCGCCAACCGCATCACCCTCGACGCGATCCGCGCCATGCCGATCGGCGAGATCGCCGCTTTGCCGGCCGATGCCCTGGCCGCTCTCCAGGAGGATGCGGACGCCGCCCTGAAGAGCGCGAAGACGCTGAAGGACTGGCTCGACGGCGCCATCGCCTTGAAGTTCGGCGAGCGTGCTCGCGAGACGCGCGCCACGCTCGGCAAGGACACAGGGACGGTTCGCTTCAGCGACGGCGCGGTCACCATCGTGGCCGACCTGCCCAAGAAGGTCGAATGGGATCAGGGCAGGCTCGCCGCCCTCGTCGAGACGATCCGCGCCTCCGGAGAGGACCCCACCCAATACATCGAGATCAGCTTTTCCGTTTCCGAGCGCGCCTACGGCGTCTGGCCGGACGCGATCCGTCGCGCCTTCGAGCCGGCTCGAACGCTCAAGACCGGCAAACCGACCTTCCGACTTCTCCGCGACTGAAAGGACCAATCGATGTTTTCGTTCGGCAAGACCAAGCCCGAAGAATCTCTGTCCGCGCTCGAAACGCTGCGCGAGGCGCATTGCGGACTCGCCACGCTCCCCGATGCCATCCGTGTCCCGGCGGTGCCGGGCCAGGATGCGATCGACGCCAAGCCGATCACCGAGGCGACCCTCGACGACATCGCTTTCGCCCTGCGTGGGCTGGAGGCTGCGTCCAACGCGCTCATCGATCAGATGTACGCGCTGCGCAAGCTCAGCCAGATCGCGCGGGATGCCGGCGGTCTCGGGGCAGATCGCGCCGTCGATGTCGCGACCCGTGCGACGAAGGAGCGCTGATCATGGCGCTCCCCATCATCACCGCGGATCAGCGGCTCGCCGAGGCGCGTGGCGTCAAGGGCTGCATTTTCGGCAAGTCCGGCATCGGCAAGACCTCGCTGCTCTGGAGCCTCGATCCGCAGACGACGCTCTTCATCGACCTCGAGGCGGGCGATCTCGCCATCGAAGGCTGGACTGGCGATGCGCTCCGGCCGCGCACCTGGGCTGAATGCCGCGATCTCGCCGTGTTCATCGGCGGGCCGAACCCGGCATTGCGCGCGGACCAAGCCTATGGCGAGGCGCATTTCGCTGCTGTGGCTGAACGCTTCGGCCCGCCGAGCGCCCTCGATCGCTACGAGACGATCTTCGTCGACTCGATCACAGTCGCCGGCCGGCTCTGCTTCCAGTGGTGTCGCGGCCAGCCCGAGGCCATTTCGGAGAAGACCGGCAAGCCCGACGTGCGCGGCGCCTACGGCCTGCATGGCCGCGAGATGATCGCTTGGCTCACCCAGCTTCAGCACGCCAGGGCAAAGAATGTCTGGTTCGTCGGGATCCTCGACGAACGTCTCGACGACTTCAACCGTCGCGTCTTCTCGCCCCAGATCGATGGCTCGAAGACCGGCCTCGAACTGCCCGGCATCGTCGACGAGGTCCTGACGATGGCGGAGGTGAAGGCTGAAGACGGCACCAACCGGCGCGCCTTCATCTGCCAGACGCTGAACCCGTTCGGCTTCCCGGCAAAGGACCGTAGCGGCCGGCTCGACATGATCGAGGAACCGCATCTCGGCCGCCTGATGGCGAAAATCCGCGGGCCCGCGCGCCAGCCCCTCGACTTCTCCGGCCGCCTGCCGGGCCACCCCCATCCCGACACCTCTTCGAACGATCCGACCAAGGAGTGATCCGCCATGTCCAACTGGAGCGACTTCAACGACGCCAAGACGCCGACGAACGTCATCCCGAAAGGCGCCATCGCCAAGGTGCGCCTCTCGATCCGCCCCGGCGGTTATGACGATCCCGGCCAGGGCTGGACCGGCGGATATGCGACGCGCGGTTCGACCGGCGCTGTCTATCTCAATGCCGAGTTCACGGTCCTCGAAGGCCCCTATGCGCGGCGCAAGATCTTCTCGCTGATCGGTCTCCACAGCCCGAAGGGTCCCGACTGGGGCAATATGGGCCGGGCGCTGGTCCGCGCAATCCTCAATTCCGCGCGCGGCATCTCCGACAAGGATGTCTCGCCGCAGGCACAGGCTGCCCGGCGCATCCGCGGCTTCGCCGATCTCGATGGCATCGAGTTCGTCGCCAAGATCGACATCGGCACCGACACCAACGGCGATCCAAAGAACGAAATCCGCACCGCCGTCACGCCCGACCACAAGGAATATGCCTCGGCGATGGGGCCGGTGATCCAGTCCTTCGGCTTCCAGGGCTCGGCTAGCGCGCAGGCGGCGGCTCAGCCTTCTGCAGCTCCGGCCGCCGGCATGCGTCCCTCTTGGGCACAGTGAGGCGATGCCATGCTGCTTCGCCCCCGCCAGAAACTCTTCGTGGACCGCAGCGTCTCGGCGCTCCGATCCCACGGCAATACAATCGGCGTGGCGCCCACGGGCGCCGGCAAGACGATCATGCTCTCCGGCGTCGCCGGCGAGATCCTGAAGGACAGTGACGCCAAGGCCTGCGTGCTCGCCCATCGCGACGAGCTGACCGCGCAGAACCGCGCCAAGTTCGCCCGCGTCAATCCGGAGCTTTCGACCTCGGTGGTCGACGCGAAGGAAAAGTCCTGGACCGGGCGGGCGACCTTCGCCATGGCGCCGACGCTCGCGCGGGAAACCAATCTCGGCCAGATCCCGGCGCTCGACCTCCTCGTCATCGATGAGGCGCATCATGCCGCAGCCGACAGCTATCGTCGCATCATCGACCGGGTCCGCGAGCGCAATCCCAACGCTATGGTCTACGGCGTCACCGCGACGCCGAACCGGGGCGATCGCAAGGGGCTGCGCCCGGTCTTCTCGAACGTCGCCGACCAGATTCGCATCGGCGAGCTGATCGCCTCCGGACACCTCGTGCCGCCGCGGACCTTCGTGATCGACGTCGGCGTGCAGTCCGACCTCGGCAAGGTGCGCAAGACCGCCGACGACTTCGACATGACCGAAGTCGCCAAGGTCATGAACCGCACGCCGGTGACCGAGGCGGTGATCCAGCACTGGCGCGACAGGGCCGGCGACCGGCAGACGGTGGTCTTCTGCGCCGATGTCGCCCATGCGACCGCGGTGGCGCAGGCCTTCCGCCAGGCCGACGTGCCGACGGTGCTCGTGACCGGCGAGATGCCGGATGCCGAACGCAGGGCCGCGCTCGCCGATTTCGCGGACAGCCGGGCGCGGGTCGTCGTCAACGTGGCCGTGCTCACCGAGGGCTGGGACCACCCGCCGACCTCCTGCGTCGTGCTGCTGCGCCCCAGTTCCTATCGCTCGACCATGGTCCAGATGGTCGGCCGGGGTCTCAGGACAGTGAACCCGCAAGAGTATCCGGACATCCTCAAGACCGATTGCATCGTGCTGGATTTCGGGACCTCGACGCTCTTGCACGGCTCGCTGGAGCAGGACGTCGATCTCGACGGGCGCGAGCTGTCCGGTGACGCGCCCACGAAGACCTGCCGGTCGTGCGATGCGATCATTCCCCTCTCGTCGCGGGAATGCCCGCTCTGCGGTCACGCTTTCGCCTGTGACGACGGGGGCGATGAGCCGCAGCCGCTCGGCGATTTCGTGATGAGCGAGATCGACCTTCTCAAGCGGTCGAGCTTCAAGTGGTGCGATCTCTTCAGCGATGACGCTGCCCTGGTCGCCACCGGCTTCACCGCCTGGGCGGGCGTCTTCTTCCTCAACGGGCGCTGGTATGCGGTTGGCGGTCGGCAAGGACAGCCGACCACGCTCGTCGGCGCGGGCGAGCGCATGGTGTGCCTCGCGGCGGCCGATGACTGGCTCAACGAGCACGAGAGCGACGAGAGCGCGCACAAGACCCGCCGCTGGCTCTCGCAACCGCCTACCGACAGGCAGCTCGCGCTTCTGCCGGCGGAGTATCGGCAGGATTTCGGGCTCACCCGCTACCAGGCCTCGGCGCTGATCGCCTTCCAGTTCAACAAGGCTGCAATCCGCAGGCTCGTGTTCGGCGCCGACCGCAACGCTCTGGCGAGGGCCGCGTGATGGCGGACCAGCTCCATGACGTCGACGCTCCCCTCGACCCGCGAGCGGCTCTGGCACCCGCGCGGGATCCCCTGCGCCGTCTGCTGGCGACCGGCGCGTGGCTTTGGCTGGCGCGAGCCCTTCCGTTCCAGTCGGCCGCGCCCGGATCGCTGGTTCTGCTCGATCACCTGTCAGGCCTTCTGGTCCTCGTCGGCACGGAGGCGTTCCGTGGTTGACCTCACCGAACAGGAGCGCGCGGCCATGCGCGCGGCGCTGAAACCCGTCGCCGAACTCATGGAGGAGATCGGCTGGGCGACGCCACTCGCCGGCCTATCGGAAGCGCAGGTGCTCACGCTGATCGAAGCGGCCGTCGGCGCCTTCCAGGAAGCGATGGCGGCGAGCGCTGCGCGTGCGAGCACGGAGATTCCGTTCTGATGCTCGACTTCAACCATCGCGCCAGCATCGCCGATCACCTGAACCAGCGCATCGATGCCGCGCTCGCAGCCGAGCGCGGGGCGACATCGGCGCGCACCTATCTCGGCGCTTCCCGTCTCGGCGTCCCCTGCGATCGCGCGCTGCAGTTCGAATTCACGGACACGCCGCGCGATGCGGGGGCGGACCTCGATGGTCGGATGCTCAGGATCTTCGAGATCGGTCATGTGCTCGAAGATGTGGCGATCCGTTGGCTGCACGCGGCCGGTCTCGATCTCGTCACCCGCACGAAGGACGGCGGGCAGATCGGTTTTTCGGTGGCGAGCGGCCGAATCCGCGGTCACGTCGACGGCGTCGTTTTCGGCGCACCGGGCTTCCCGGCTCTTCAGGCCCCGGCGATCTGGGAATGCAAGACCATGAACGCCAAGGCGTGGCGGGAGACCGTCGCCAAGGGCGTCGTCCTGGCGAAGCCGATCTATGCCGTCCAGATCGCGCTCTACCAAGCCTATATGGAACCGGCGCTGCCGGGCGTCTCGGAGCATCCGGCGCTCTTCACCGCGATCAACAAGGACACGGCAGAGCTTCACCACGAACTCGTGCCTTTCGACGCCGCCCGCGCGCAGGCTGCGAGCGATCGCGCCGTGCGCATCCTGCGCGCCACCGAGGTCCACGAGCTTCTGCCGCGCCTCGCGCACGACCCCGCCCATTACGAATGCCGCTTCTGCCCTTGGGCCGAACGCTGCTGGGGGTTGCCCGGATGAGCGGGGATGACGTTTCGGCCGACAATGTCGTGCGCATCGATGCTTGGCGGGATTTCAACGACGTCTCGCCGATCGTCGATCCCGCGCTCACACCAGACGCCGAAGCGATCGCGCTCTTCGTCGACCGCGTCTTCGGCTATTGCGACGGGCTTATCCCGGTCCGCGGCCTGCCCGAGAAGGGAAGCTCCGGCCGGCCGCACACGTCCTGGCTTCCGGTCGATTCTGAGGCCGCGGCGCACGTTCACACCACGGCGGTGTGGGCCGCTCGCGAAGGCGCGGCGCTCTATGTCGTGCCCGGCACGGTCGCCGAACAGGGGCAGGCCAGAGCGGATGACATCCAGCAGATCCAGACGATCGTCGCCGATCTCGATACCGGCGATGTCGAGGTCAAGCTCGCACATTTCAGGCGGTATCTGCCGCCGCCCGTGATGGTGGTCGAGAGCGGCGGACGCACCGAGACCGGCGCGCCGAAGCTCCATGTCTGGTGGCGGCTCAACGAGCCGGCGGAAGGAGCGGACATCGATCTCGTCTGCGCGCTGCGCGGGATGATCGCCGACAAGGTCGGCGGCGATCCGCATTTCCGTTCCGCCCACCAGCCCATCCGTGTCGCCGGCACGCTCTATTTCAAAGGCGGGGCAACGCGCCTCGTCGCGATCCGCGAGATTTCTTCGAGCGAGGTCGACCTGCGGGAATTCGCGGATGCCGCGGAGATGATGCCGATGCTGCCCGGCATCACGCCGCCGATGGCCGAGACATCGCCCCACCCAAAGCCCATCCTCGACGACGTCCTGAAGCGGCGCACGCGCGCCGGTGGGATCGATCCCATCACCCGCTTTGAAGCAGCGAGCATGGTGATCGGCCACCACGTCCGTCTCGTCCATGAGGGACGCGAAACCGAGGAAGAGGCCCGCCAGGCGATCCAGCAGTTCAATCAGGCATGCCTCGATCCGCCTTGGCCGGCCGAGCGCATCGGCGCCGAATTCGACCGGCTGTGGCGCCGGCATGTCGCCCGCAACGGGCCGGGTCTCACGCTCAGCGCTGCGCCGACCGCCGCCATTCCCGCTTTCAGTCTCGGCGCGCTGCTCGATGACCAGAGCCCCATGCCAGCCGACATCATTGCGCCGCGCGTGCTCACGCCGGGCGGCATGCTGGTGCTCGGCGGCGCGCCGAAGGTGGGCAAGAGCGACTTCCTGATCAGCCTTCTCACCCACATGGCGGCGGGGTCGGCTTTTCTCTGCTTCAAACCGCCGCGTCCTCTGCGGGTCTTCTATCTCCAGGCGGAGATCGACTACCACTATTTGCGCGAGCGCTTGCAGGGCTTGAACCTCCCGAAATCCGTGCTCGCAACTGCGCGCGACAATCTCGTCGTGACGCCGAAGCTGCGGCTCATTCTGGACGGTCGCGGTCTTGCGCTGGTCGAGGCAGCGATGCTGGGCGCCTTCGATGGCGAGCGCCCCGATATCCTGTGCATCGACCCGATCCGCAATCTGTTCGACGGTGGACCGGATGGCGGCGGCGAGAACGACAACGACGCCATGTTGTTCTTCCTGCAGGCGCGCGTGGAAGCATTGCGCAATGCCGCCGCGCCGGAAGCGGGGCTCATTCTCAGCCACCACACCCGAAAAGCGCAGAAGCGGCAGATCGCGGAAGACCCCTTTCTGGCGCTCGCCGGCGCAAGTGCGCTTAGAGGCTTCTACAGCGCCGGCATTCTGATGCATCGGCCCGACGAGGATCGTCCCGAGCGTCGCCTCGAGTTCGAGCTGCGCAACGGACCCGCGCTCGATCCGATCCTGATCGACAAGCGTCAGGGGCGCTGGGTCATCATCGATCCGAAATCCGAACGGATCGTGCGCAAGGACCTCGGCGAACGCCTCGATGCCGAGCGCGCGCGCAAGCGCGACGTGATCCTGCAAATCCTCGACGACCAGGCGCGAGCCGGGCACCTCTACACCGCTTTGCAGTTCGCCGAGGCCTTCGAAAACCAGGCCGGGCTTGGCGGCCGGACCACGATCCGCGAGCGCGTCAGCGTTCTCACCACCAAGGGCTATGTGAAGTTCACCCGCGACGGCCGCCCCTACGGCCTGCCCAATGCCCGCTCAAAGCTCGGCTACCTCGTGATCGAGGGCATGCACTTCCCCGCCGGTGAGACGATCGATCCCGACACGGGGGAGATCACGCCGTCCTTCATCCCCGTTCTTCCAACCCACTACAAGTCGGCTCAGACCGGCGCGGTCCTCGACGTCGAGAACCCGCTCGTCTGGGTCTATCCCGAAGGAGAGACCCCATGATCACGCCCGTCGAGAAGTTGCCAAAGCGACGGTTCTGGCAACTGGCAACTTCGGCAACTGGCAACTTGCCGACACAGAAATCCTTTTCAGTTCAATGTGTTACGCCGGCGGCGGAGTTGCCGGCCGGCAATCTGGCAACTTCCTTTTGGCAATTTGGCAACTCCAAAAAGAGTAGCGATTTCAACAGCTTGGGGAAGCTGCCAGATTGCCGGAATTTCCGCTCTCCCTACGGGAGAGACGAGCGAGCTCCTGTCAGGCGCGCTCGTCCGTCGCGACTTGGGTCATCGGCAGCAGTGTTGGCGACCTCGTTCCAGCCCGTCCTCGTGACCGGCAATGAGCCCGGCGCCTTGCTGGTCGGTCCGGGCCACGGCCAGAATGGCTCGGGCGCCATGCTTGCTCTCGATCTCGGCACGACGACCGGTTGGGCCATGCGGCTCGCGACTGGCCATATCCTCTCGGGCTCGGTCTCGTTCCGGCCCAGCCGCTTCGACGGTGGCGGCATGCGGTATGTCCGCTTTGCAGGCTGGCTCGACTCGATGGCCGACGATGCTGCCGGGCTCGCCGCCATCTACTTCGAAGAGGTCCGCCGCCACCTCGGTATCGATGCCGCCCATCTCTATGGCGGCTTTCTGGCGACGCTGACGGCATGGTGCGAACATCGGGGCATTGCCTATCAGGGCGTTCCCGTCGGCACGATCAAGCGTCATGCGACGGCCAAGGGTAACGCAGGCAAAGACGCTGTGATCGCGGCCGTCACCGCGCGAGGCTTCAACCCGAAGGACGACAACGAGGCCGACGCCATCGCGCTGCTCCTCTGGGCCATCGAAACTCAGGGAGGCGTGCGATGAGCGAATGGACGCCGAGCCTCGTCGAAGCCCGCCTTGCCGAAGCAGCCTATGTCCTGAAGCGTCTGCCTTCGGCGAGGGTCCAGGGGTATTTCAGCACCTGGCCGAAGATTTTCTATGAGTTCAGCGATCTGGTCGGCCAGGAACCAAGGCCGATGCGCGTCCCGCCGTCTCCGGCCGCCATCAGCCGAATGGAGGAGACGCTGAGCTGGACGACCGGTCTCGATCCGGTCGACGGCAAGATCATTTGGCTGCGCGCCCACGGCGAGCGTTGGAAGACCATTTGCTGGACCGTCGGGCTGCAACGCTCCGCCGCCAATGAACATTGGCTCTACGCCCTCTGCGTCATCGCCTGGCGCTTGAACCACCGTCCCGTGCCAAAGCTCCGGTCCAGACGCTATGTCATCGAAATGGTGAAGCGGGCTTGCGAGCCTTTGGAGCTGCCCCAGGAATAGCGGGGCCACGCCCGAATGCACACCCAATTGCACCCATTTCCGCCGAATGCGGCCCGCTGCCGTCATTGCAATGCGGTGCCCCTGTCAATCCGGGAAGAGCCGGGCGCATCGTTCGGCGCGCGCGCTCAAGATATCGACCATTCTTGGAATGACCGGATGATCGAGGCCTTCGCTGCGCGCCTGATCCGCAACCGCATGAATGGCCGCGGGCAAGGCGCTCGCCATGGCGCGGGCGGCATTAAGGACATCCTGCTTCGGAAGGCGTGTCTCGACCGCAAACTGCTCCCACTGCCGCGGACCGATGTCTTCGATGAGATATGCGCCGCCGATCCTGTTGGCGAGCTTCAGCTTGCGCGGATCGAAATCGTAGACCAGCGTGCTGGCAACGTCATAGAGGGGGGCGAGACGGGCTCGTCCACCAGCGCCGATCAGCATGGAAAAGTTCTTCGCATGCGCGTCCGTGCCGCCGATCAGCCAGTTGAAAATCAGGGCGCGAGCGAATGTCCACTCGTCTTCCTGGGGAACTCCCGAATAGGCGCGAATGACTTCCAGCATTTCGCCTAGCGCAGGGCCACCCTCGTTCTGATACTTTTTGGTGGGCGGCAAGCCGAGCGCTTGGCAGACGTCCTCCTGATGCAGGCGTCGAATGCCGGCTGCGGTGCGTTGGCGATCATAGCGTTCGACGACGATCGCCATCTCGTCATCGAAGCGCATGACGCGCGACCGGGCGGCGGGAAATCCGAGCGCGCGCGACAGCGCGAGGCACAGATGCTCGTTTTCAGCGTGACCGTCAAAGGCGTCGATCGGCGGTTTCAAGATGTGCGTCGTGGCCATGCGACCGGACGGTATTCCCCAGCGTTCACCATCGAAGAGAAGTGCGGTCTTCGGTTGGGCTCCGGCCAGGCTGAACTGACCGGCGTCCCGCGCCACACGCCAAGCCGACTGGTCCTTGCGCAGAAGGGCAAGGCGCTCAGCTATGTCGCTTGACGAGAGCTAAGCCACGGAGCCCTGATCGGCTTCCATGAGCGTTGGCACACGCTCGGAGGGGGCCAACTGGATGGCGCCCGCACAATCCTCACCGACGGCGCCCAGAAGGGCGAAGGCGTTGCGTGGCGAAACCTGAAACCTCTGTCCCCAACGGGCGAGTATCGCCTCGTTGTCCGGCAGGAGCCCCCAAAGCCACGGCTCGATCCGCCCATGCTCATGCTCGGCGACCACGAGCGGCATGGAGAGGGAAAGCGGATAGGCATTGCTGCTCCTCCGCCAGCCGTCGTGGTAGACGAAGGCCAGACGCCCCGAACGCGAGCGGCGGACTTCGCCCATGATGTGGCCATCGGCGAGGACGACGAGCCGGTCGGTCATCGGGCATCCCCCTTCAGGGATGAGACGACGGCGTCAATGTCGACGGGCGCGATCTCGTCATGGTTGCCGGCCCTGCGATTGGAAGCCTCTTCGTCGACAGAAAGCGTGAGCCCGAGCGTTGACAGCGTGCGCAGGACCAGGCCGATCTCGGCGCGGGCCTTGCCCTGCTCGATCGCCACGAGCCATTGCCGGCCAACACCGGCCTTTGAGGCAAGCTCGCCTTGGCTGAGACCAAGCCTGCGCCGTCTGTCGCGAATGATGAGACCGAGATCCAGAGGGGTGCGGATGTGCATGGCGCGAGGCCTTCGTGTCGTCGAACGGCAACAATATAGCAATGTCGTCGCTCGACGACAAGACAAACTGTAGCCGAACGGCGACAGGCAGCCTGTGGTCCCCAGCCCTGAGCTGTGCGCGGCGATTGAGGGTATCCGCGCGAAGCCCTGCGGAAGATGTCCGGCGGACACTTTTCGCTGAGACGAAAAGCCCGAATGAGGCTAGGTTTCGGGGCATCCTCGCAGGAGGCGCGAGCGCAGCGCCCCGGCCGGTCGAAAGGCCCGGGTCCTTCCCGGCCCTTGCGCTATGCGGGGGGCAGCAGCGCAGAACTTCGCTAGTGCCACCCCGGAAACCTGAGTTACCAGCCGACAAGGGCTGGTTACCGGCTCTCTCGCGAACCTTCTGAATTATTTCACAGTTCCGCGCGCCTCCGTTGGCATCGCAAGTGGTAACCAGCGCGCGTCGGTTACCGGATGAACCTCGCCCGCCATGTCGCCCCGCTTGCCTGACGCGATCGAACATTGGTCGATCGATCGGCTGCAGTCCTATGCGCGTAATCCGCGAACCCATGACGACGCCCAGGTCGCCCAGATCGCGGCCAGTATCGTCGAGTTCGGCTGGACCAACCCCGTGCTCATCTCCGTCGATGGCGACGTCATCGCAGGCCATGGTCGACTGGAGGCCGCCAGGCGACTCGGGCTCGATACCGTGCCGGTGGTGATCCTCGATCATCTGACCCCTGCGCAGCGGCGGGCTTACGTCATCGCGGACAACAAGCTCGCCCTCAACGCGAGCTGGGACGATGCGCTCCTCGCTGGCGAACTTCATGCCCTCAACAGCGAGGGCTTCGATCTTACGCTCACCGGATTCGGCGAGGACGAACTCGACGACCTACTGGCGCCGATCGACGAGAACGAGGCGGACACCGACGCCGCTGCCGATGACATCGACGAGACGCCGGCGCTGCCCACCGATCCGGTCACCCTGCCGGGCGATCTTTGGCGCCTTGGCAATCATCGTCTTCTGTGCGGCGATAGCACCGACGCAGCCGTCGTTGCGCGCGTTGTCGATGGCGCCATGGCGACGCTTCTGTTCACGTCGCCGCCCTACGCGCAGCAGCGTACCTATACGGGCGGGATCGGCGACTGGGACGCTCTCATGCAGGGCGTCTTCCGCCACGCAGGGGCGGTGCTGTCCGAGGACGGCCAGCTGCTCGTCAATCTCGGCCTCGTCCATCGCGACAACGAATGGCAGCCCTATTGGGCGGATTGGCTCGACTGGATGCGCAGCGACGGCTGGCGTCGCTTCGGCCTCTACGTGTGGGACCAAGGGCCGGGCCTCCCCGGCGATTGGAACGGGCGATTGTCGCCAGCCTTCGAGTTTCTGTTCCACTTCAATCGCAAGGCGCGCAAGCCGAACAAGATCGTGCCCTGCAAATGGGCTGGACACGTCAATGACAGCCACGGCGGAATGCGCGCGCAGGACGGTACCGTCGGCGCCTGGTCGCATGCCGGCCAAGGCGTTCAGGAGATGCGGATTCCCGACAGCGTGGTGCGCATCACGCGCCACAAGGCTCGCGGCATCGAAACCGAGCATCCGGCTGTGTTTCCGATCGCGTTGCCGGAATTCGTGATGCAGGCCTTTTCGGCCGAGGGGGATCTGGTCTTCGAGCCCTTCGCCGGTTCTGGGACCTGCATCCTCGCCGCTGAACGTTGCGGTCGGCGCGTTGCGGCCATTGAACTTGCGTCCGAATACGTCGATCTCGCGATCGCGCGCTGGCGAAAGCTTCATCCGACTGTGCCCGTCATGCTCGACGGCGAAGAGCGAACCTTCGAGGACATCGCCGCAGCCCGCGGCAAGGGAGAGAAGAGCCGTGCGGCGTGACGCCTCGACGATCGAGCGCGTCCCGGTCGAAGCGCTTCTGCCCTACGCAGCCAATGCGAGGACGCATTCTGACGACCAAATCGCGCAGATCGCGGCTTCCATCGCCGAATTCGGCTTCAACGCGCCCTGTCTGATCGACGAGCGCGGCATTCTCATTGCCGGGCATGGACGGCTTCTGGCGGCCAAACGGCTCGGCTTGCGTGACGTTCCCATTATTCGGCTCGCCCATCTCACCGATGCGCAGGCGCGTGCCTATCGCATCGCCGACAATCAGATCGCGCTCAACGCCGGCTGGGATGAGGCGACGCTTGCGGCCGAGCTTGCGCGGCTGAAGGAGGACGGTCTCGACCTCGATCTGCTCGGTTTCGAGGAGGATGAACTCGATCGGCTCCTGTCTGGTGCTGATGTCGACGCCGACAGGCCCGAAAGCGATGAAGACAGCATCCCGGATCCGCCGAAAGAGGCCGTCACACGGCCCGGAGACCTCTGGATTCTCGGTTCTCACCGGCTCCTGTGCGGGGACGCGACGTCGGCTTCCGACGTGACGCGGCTGCTCGATGGGGCAAAGCCACATCTCATGGTATCCGATCCGCCCTATGGCGTCGAATACGACCCGAACTGGCGCAACGACGCCGGCGTCTCGGCAACGACGCGGACCGGAAAGGTGCGGAATGACGATCGCGCCGACTGGCGCGACGCATGGCGCCTCTTCCCCGGCGATGTCGCCTATGTCTGGCATGCCGGCATCCACACCAGGACCGTGATCGAAAGCCTGGAGGCCGCGGATTTCGCGATCCGCTCACAGATCATCTGGTCGAAGTCGCGTTTCGTGCTCGGCCGGGGCGACTATCATTGGCAGCATGAGCCCTGCCTCTACGCCGTCCGTCGCCAGGCGACGGGACATTGGCAAGGCGCTCGCGATCAGTCGACTCTCTGGGCGATCGGCGTGAGTGGCAACGAGGACGAGGCGACCGTTCACGGCACGCAGAAGCCGGTCGAGTGCATGCGCCGCCCAATTCTGAACAATTCGGCCAAGGGCGAGCTGGTCTACGAGCCCTTTGCGGGCAGCGGCACGACGATCATCGCCGCCGAGACCACCGATCGCGCCTGTCTCGCGATCGAGATCGATCCCCGCTATTGCGATGTGATTGTCGAACGGTGGCAGACGTTCTGTGGCCGACGAGCCGAAAGGACGCCCGCCCAGACATCTTGACGTCGGCCCTTAACCGCGCCTTAACCATGTCACCTTGATGATTAACGATAAAATAGGCGGAGAATCGGAGTGATATGCCGACTGCGGCGCTGCATACCATCGGCTATGAAGGTAGTTCGATAGAAGATTTCCTGGCGACGTTGACGCACGTTGGCATCGATTTGCTTATCGACGTGCGCGATGTTCCGATCTCGCGAAAGAAGGGCTTTTCCAAAAACGGACTTGCTCAACAACTTCGCGCGCAAGGCGTCGATTATCTTCACTTGAAGGGCTTGGGGGACCCCAAGCCTGGCCGCGTCGCAGCGCGCGAGGGGCGTTTCGAGGATTTCCGACGCATCTTCGACGCCCATCTGCGTTCGGAAACTGCGCAAGCGGATTTGGTGCGCGGCATCGAAGCCGCCAAGGATCGTTTCGCGTGCTTGCTCTGCTTTGAGCGCGATCACAAGCATTGTCATCGGTGCATCGTTGGCGAGGAGATGGCGCGACGTGGTGGGTTTCGTCTGGTTCATCTGGGGGTGAACCAGGCCGGCAAGCCGTGGCCCAAGATAGGGAGCGCGCGCACGCACCATGCAGCCGCCCTCCACATCGGGTAGCACCGAAGCCGTCGTCATCATCAAAGCGGCGCCGCAGGTTGGTCAGCGGCACGGCGAAACCGTTTGTTGCGCCGGGATCGACCTCTACGGTAATTGGCTGCGTCTCTACCCGGTTTCGTTTCGACTTCTCGAAGACCGCAAGAAGTTCGGGCGGTGGGACCGGATTCAATTCAAGTGGCGCCTCCCGAACGACGATACCAGGCCGGAAAGCCGCCGGGTGGATCAGGATTCAATCGACATAGTCGGCGAGCTGAAGAAGGCTGAACGCGAGCGGTTCCTGGCCAAATCGATCGTCACCAGCCTGCAGCGCGAGCGCGGTGCGGGCAGATCGTTGGCGCTTCTCAGGCCCGAGATCCTGGAGTTTGTCGTCGAGAAGAAGGAAGCGTCTGAGATCACGGAAGAGACCGCTCGATTTGAAGCTCTGCGTGCCCAAACCGACCTGTTCGCCAAACAGACGACGCCCTACCAACCCTGTCCTTATCGCTTCCGGTATCGATATCGGACCGATGATGGAGAGCGCTTCGGCACATGCCAGGACTGGGAAACAGAAGCGGCGTTCTTCAATTGGTCTCGGCAATACGGCGAGGCTCAGGCGGCCGATGAGGTTCGCAAGGTCTTTGGCGAGGAATATCCACGCAAAGGCATGTTGCTGGCGATGGGCACGCACTCGCAGTACCCGGACACCTGGCTGATAAACGGGATCGTTCGACTCCCGGACATCGAACAGGGCGCTCTTTTCTAGCAAGAAAGAACTCGCGCGATGCGCCAAACGCGCGCCATGTCTCTGGTGGAAGCCATCGTCAACGTATTCGTCGGTTATGGCGTCGCCGTCACGACGCAGATTCTGGTCTTTCCGTGGTTCGGGCTGCACGCCACGCTCGGCGATACGCTCGCGATCGGACTGATCTTTACGCTCGTTTCGATCGCACGGTCCTATTGCCTCCGGCGGCTGTTCGAACGGCTCACGGGCATGGGCCGCCTCACGATCGCGGCGTCTCGTCGAAGATAGCGATCATCTCGTCCACCCAGTCTGCATCTGTCGAGCGCAGCACGACTGCAGCGAGCAATTGCACCATGCGCGGCAGAGCTTGATCCTCGGGGTAATCGGCGAGCATGAACGAAAGCTCGCCGTCAGCGGAGACAATGAGCGCGGAGGCATCCGATGGCAGAATGCTGCCGTGGTCCGTCGAGGCAGGGGTCATCACATCACCAATAATATTTGTGCGGCCGAGAATTGCCGAGATCCCAGACCAAGGTCTCGGGATCTTTGCCGCGCAGGATTGCCAGGAGACGGACGTGCTCCCGTCGGCGGCGCGGTCGATTGTGAAACAGGATGTTCCAGTGCGACGGTGTTCCGTTCGGAAACGCGCCGACACTCCGGCTCTTGGTCCGGGGCTTCTTTCGCTTGTGGTGCATGGGGTGGTTCTCCGGTTGAAATAGCGCGCGAAGAGGCGCGCGGCCGGAGGGCCACGAATAAAACTTAGACGATGTCGATCGGAGGCAGGGTCGTTTTCGCGCCACGCTGATATCACGATGGCCCGGCACTTGGAAGTGCCGGGCCATTTGGTCGACGACGTCCTGTCGCGGAGGCGGTCTCAGCCAGCGATTCGATACACCCGTCCACGCTCCTCGACCTTCTCCGAGGTCACGTCGAGCCCGAGCTTCTTCTTCAGCGCCCCGGCAATCGCGCCCCGGACTGTGTGAGGCTGCCAGCCGAAGGCGCCGACGATCTCTTCGATTGTCGCGCCATCCGGCCGCCGCAGCATCTCGATCAGCTTGGCCTGCTTGCTGTCGTCACGCGCCCAGCGCTTCGGCGCAAGCGACGCCTCCATGCCCTCGTCGGCAAGCGGATACGAAGCGTCAGAAAAGTCGGCGACCGGGGCGGGCTCGCGTTCGCTGGCCTCGGACGCGGTTTCAATCGGCGGGTCCTCGGTGATGCCGAGGGCTTCAAGCGAGGCGTCGGTCGCGATCAGGGTGACGCGGTGTCCGTCGCCGGTTTCGCGCCAGACTGGCTCGCCCGGTTTGGCGTCCGCTTCCTCGATCATGCCCTTGGCGGCGAGGCTGTCGATGACCTTGGCAACGGCGCCGCCCTTGAGGTTCTCGGGCAGCGGCAGGATCACGCGGCCGGGACGCTGGCAGGCAGTGGCGATGATGACGAGTTGGGTGTCGGTGAGCTTGGTCATGGTAGGGGTCTCCTTCGAGGGGCCAGCACCATCGCGGCCCTCTCACGACCCCGAGCCCCGGTCGCGGCGATCGCAACGCGGGGCCAGCTCTTGCAGAGGTTCAGGCGAGTCTCATTCCGCGTGTTCGCCCTCGCGGAAGGCGCTGTCGGTGATGCGCGTCAGAAGTTCGGCGTAGTGCGCCAATGTCCCGACGTGGCCCCAGTGGACCTCGTCGGGATGGACATCGAAATGATCGCCGCTGAGGGTCTGAAGGCGGGCGAGCGCAGCGTCGATCTCGGCCTTGCGCTTGATGAAAGCGTTGAGGGCTTGGTCGTTGGTCTGGCGGCGGGGCATGGTCGTCTCCGGCTTTTGATGACGACATACAGGCGCTGCTTCGGAGAGGAACCAAGCGAATAAGCGCCTCATCCGATTAGATTTTTTGACTGTGAGGGCGAGCCGTGGGCGTGTCGATCCGCGCTTATGCGCGAAGCCGTGGCGTCTCCCACGTAGCCGTTCTGAAAGCTGCGAAATCGGGTCGGATCCCGCTCGAAGCCGACGGCAGCATTGACCCGGAAAAGGCGGACGCGGCCTGGGAACGTTCGACCGATCCCGGCAAGGCAAAGGGAACCGCCAGGCCCGCGCCGGAAGCGATGAAGCCCGTGCCGGAAGCGGCGTTCGGTTCCGTCCGCGAGACGCTCAAGGAACAGGGGCTCCCCGCCAGCGGCAACGTCACCTTCGTGCAGGCGCGGACCGCGCACGAGATCGCCAAGGCCCATCTCGCACGCCTTCGGCTGCAGCGCATGAAAGGCGAACTCGTCGACCGCGCGCGCACGACCGCGCTCGTCTTTCGCCTGGCTCGGGAAGAGCGCGACGCCTGGTCGGTTTGGCCAGCCCGCATCGCCGCGCTGATGGCGGCTGAACTCGGTCAGGACGCGCACACCATGCAGAAGGTTCTCGAAACATATGTCCGCGCGCACCTCGCAGAACTCGCCGAGGTCGCCCCGGATTTTAGGTGAGATCGTCGCGTTCGACGGTGCAGAGGCCATCCTCGACGCTTGGAGCTCGGGGATCACGCCCGATCCCGCGCTCACGGTCTCGGAATGGGCTGATCGCGAACGGTTCCTGAGCCCGCGCGCATCGGCCGAACCCGGTCGGTATCGAACCGAACGCACGCCCTACATGCGCGCCATCATGGATGCGCTGTCGCCGACGAATGCGACGCGGCGGATCGTGTTCATGAAGGCGGCTCAGGTCGGGGCGACCGAGGCCGGCAACAACTGGATCGGCTATGTGATCCATCACGCGCCGGGTCCAATGCTTGCGGTTCAGCCGACCGTCGAGCTGGCCAAGCGCTTTTCACGCCAGCGCATCGATCCGCTGATCGCCGAGAGCCCGGCCTTGCGCGAGCGCGTGAAGCCGCAGCGGTCGCGCGACGCCGGCAACACGATGCTCTCGAAGGAGTTCCCGGCGGGGCTTCTGGTCATCACCGGCGCCAACAGCGCCGTCGGCTTGCGTTCCATGCCGGCGCGCTATCTGTTTCTCGACGAGGTCGACGCCTATCCGCCCTCGGCCGACGACGAAGGCGATCCCGTCGCGCTGGCGGAAGCACGCACGCGGACCTTTTCCTGGCGCTCCAAGGTCTTTCTGACCTCGACGCCGACGATCCACGGCGTCTCGCGGATCGAGCGCGAATTCGAAGCGAGCGATCAGCGCCGCTTCTTCGTCGCCTGTCCGCATTGCGGACATCGGCAATGGCTCAGGTTCGAGCGCCTGCGTTGGGACAAGGGCGAGCCGAACACGGCGCACTACGCTTGCGAAGCCTGCGACGGCGCGATCGCAGAGCACCACAAGACGGCCATGATGGAGGGCGGCGAATGGCGCCCGACGCGACCGGTGAGCACGAGCGGCACCATAGGCTATCACCTGTCGGCGCTCTATTCCCCGGTCGGATGGTTGTCGTGGGCCGACATCGCCCGCATGTGGGAAGCCGCGCAGGGGAGCGACGAAGCCAAGCGCAGCTTCAAGAATGGCGTTCTTGGCGAAACCTGGATCGAGACCGGCGAGGCGCCCGATTGGCAACGCCTCTACGAGCGGCGTGGCGCACACCGCTTCGGAATCGTCCCGAGTGGTGGGCTGTTCCTGACTGCCGGCGCTGACCTGCAGAAGGACCGCATCGAAGTTTCGGTCTGGGCCTGGGGGCGCGGTTTGACGAGTTGGCTCGTCGATCATGTCGTGATCCCCGGCGGCCCGGACTCCGCCGAAGCCTGGGCTGCGATCACCGAACTTCTCGGTCGCACTTGGCCCCATGCGCACGGGCCGAGGCTCGGGATCGTGAGGCTTGCCGTCGACACCGGCTTCGAGACCGCGGCGGTCTATGCCTGGGCACGCGCCCAAGGTGCCACGCAGGTCGCGGCGATCAAGGGCGTCGACGGCTTCAACCGCGTGAGCCCGGTCACTGGTCCGACCTTCGTCGACGCGACCGAAGGCGGGCGCAAGATTCGTCGCGGCGCACGGCTCTGGACCGTCGCGGTCTCGACCTTCAAATCGGAAACCTATCGCTTCCTGCGGCTTTCCCGACCGACGGACGAAGAGCGCGCCGAAGGCGTGGTCGATCCACCGGGCGCCATCCACCTGCCGCACGGCGTCGACACCGAATGGGTGAAGCAGCTCGTCGCCGAGCATCTCATCACCGTCACGACCAAGCGCGGTTTCCAGAAGCTCGAATGGCAGAAGATGCGCGAGCGCAACGAGGCCCTCGACTGCCGTGTCTATGCGCGGGCCGCTGCCTGGATCGTCGGCGCCGATCGCTGGACGGAAGAAAAATGGCGCGACCTCGAGGACCAGATCGGCCCCTCGCAGGGTGATGACGCCGCCGAGGTCGACCACCCGGCCGGGCTTCTCGCTCGGCCGCCCGCGCCTGCGGCGAAGCGGTCGAGCGACTGGCTCGGCCCCCGCAAGAAATGGCTTTGAAGGCAAACGAACATGGCGTGGACCACAGCGGAACTCGACGCGCTGAAGCGCGCCTATGCCACCGGCACGCTGCGGGTGAGCTATGACGGCAAAACGATCGAGTATGGCTCGGCCGACGATCTTCTGAAGCGAATCCGCACCATCGAAAGCGAGATCGCGGCAACGTCGGGCGGCCCGGCACGCCCGATCGCGGGCTTTGCCGGGTTCGGTCGGGGCGATCGATGAGCGGGGTGACGCTGATCGATCGCCTCGTGGCGTGGGCCTCCCCGGAGGCCGGCGTCCGGCGCGCTATTGCCCGGCGCAGTTTCGAGGCTCTGGCGACCGGCCGGCGAGGCTATGACGGCGCCGCCAGAGGGCGCCGCACGGACGGCTGGAAAGCGCCGGGCACGTCAGCCGACGCGGAGATCTCCGCGGCCAGCGGTCTGTTGCGAGACCGGATGCGCGATCTCGTGCGCAACAATCCGCACGCAGCGAAAGCCGTGTCCGTGCTGGTCAACAACATCGTCGGCAGCGGCATCATTCCGCGTGCTGCGACTGGCGACGCCAAGCTCGACGAGACCGTTAATCGGCTTTGGGAGACCTGGTCGCCGCTCGCCGATGCCGACGGGCAACTTGACATCCTTGGCGTGCAGACGCTTGCCGTGCGCGAAATGATCGAAGCGGGCGAAGTGCTGCTGCGTCGTCGTCCCCGACGCGCCGCGGACGGGCTGCCGCTGCCGTTGCAGGTTCAGGTGATCGAGGCCGATCTTCTCGACGCCACCCGCAACGGCGATCTCGCGGACGGCGGTCGGCAGTTGCAGGGCATCGAGTTCGATGCGATCGGTCGCCGTCGCGCCTATTGGCTTTACGCCCAGCATCCCGGCGACGCGATCGTCTCGATGCGCCGCCGTTTCGACAGTGCCGCAGTGCCAGCGCGCGATGTCCTGCATCTTTACGAGAAGCAGCGCACGCAGGTGCGCGGCGTTCCGTGGGGGACGCCGGTCATGCGGGCTTTGCGCGATCTCGACGATTGGACGCAAGCCGAGCTCGTCCGAAAGAAAACCGAAGCCTGCGTCGTCGGCATCGTGCTCGGCGCGGATGAAGCCGACCAGGGCATTGCGCCGGCAGTCGTCGACGCCGACGGCCAACGGGTCGAGCAGTTCGAACCAGGGCTGATCGCCTACGCGCGCGGCGGCAAGGACATCCGCTTCAATCAGCCGGCGACGACGGCCGGAACCGGGGAATGGCTGCGCAGCCAATTGCACATCATCGCGGCTGGCTTCCGCATGCCCTATGAGCTGCTGACCGGGGATCTCTCTCAGGTCAATTATTCCTCGATCCGGGCGGGGCTCGTCGAGTTCCGCCGGCTGATCGACGCGATCCAGTGGCAGATCGTCATTCCCGGCCTGTGCCAGCCGCTCTGGATCTGGTTCTGTGAGGCGGCCTGGGCTGCCGGCAAGCTGCCGCGCCTCGATATTGCGGTCGAGTGGTCGCCGCCGCGCTTCGAGGCGGTAGACCCGTTGAAGGATGCCACGGCCGATCTTCTGGCCCTGCGCTCCGGCACCATGACGCTCGCGCAAGCGATCTCCCGCCAAGGCCACAACCCCGATGCCGTGCTCGCCGAAATCGCGGCCATGAACGCCAAGATCGATACGCTCGGGCTCGTGCTCGACAGCGATCCACGCCGCGTCACCAAGACCGGCGTCATGCAGGCGGCATCGACCGACCCATCGGACGCCTGATTTCCAAGGACATCGACATGAACCGTCACATCGACCTGCCGCCGCTCATGCGTGCGGCGGACCTCTTGCCGTCCTCAATCGACCGGGAGGCGCGCACCATCGAAGTCATCTGGTCGACCGGCGCGCGCGTCCGCCGGCATCCGTTCTTCAGCGATCCCTTCGACGAAGAACTCGCCATGGACCCGCAATCGGTTCGGCTTGATCGCCTCAATGGCGGTGCGCCTCTTCTGAAGGTCCATGACGCTTCGGCGCTCGACAGCGTGATCGGTTCGGTCGTGCCCGGCAGCGCCAGGATCGAGAACGGCCGCGGCCTTGCCCGCGTGCGGTTTTCAGAGCGCGAGGACGCCGAGGCCGTATGGCGGGACGTCGAGGCCGGGCACATCCGAGCGGTCTCGATTGGCTATCAGGTCCATCGCTTCGAGGTGACCAAGCAGGCCGGAGCCCCGGAGCTTTGGCGTGCTGTCGACTGGACACCGTTCGAGATCTCCGCCGTGCCGATCGGCGCCGATCCGGCAGCAGGCTTCCGCTTGCACGACACCACGGACGGAACGCCGCTGATCCCCTGCGTGATCGCGCGGGCCGATGTCGCCAATGCCCGCACAGACCCGGCGCCGCCCCCGTCAACACCCATCCGCGCTTCCACCCTTCAACGCAAGGAGCCTGTCCCGATGGACGAGATTGAAACCACCGATACTGCGACCGCCGAGAGCGGTGGCGCCGAAGCCACCCGCACCTTGGACAAGACCACGCCTGCGCCGGATGCGGAGGCTATCGCCACGCGCGCACGGGACACCGAGCGTGAACGTGTCGCCACCATCTACGACCTTGCCGGGCGGCTCTCGCTGGATCGAGGCTTCGCCGAGGATCTGGTGAAACGCGGCGTCGCCATCGATGCAGCACGCACCGCCATTCTCCACAAGGTGGCAGCGGAAGCAGACAAGGTGCGCGTGGCCTCTCAGGTTAGCGTGCCGCTCGGTGGCCGCGACGAGCGGGTGACCCGCCGCGAAGCGGTCGCCAACGCGCTCCTCCACCGCTATGCCCCGACGCTCTTCCCTTTGACGGATCCGGCGAGGGAATATCGCGGCATGACGCTGCTCGAACTCGCCCGCGAGCAGCTGAGTTCGGCTGGCGTCAATGTGCGCGGTCTCTCGCGGGACGAGATCGCAACGCGCGCGCTGCATTCGGCTTCGGACTTTCCCGAGATCCTCTCGGCAGTAACCAACAAGACGTTGCGCCAGGCCTACGAGGTCTATCCGCGCACGTTCATGCCTTTCTGCCGGCAGGTCCTCGCCACCGACTTCAAGGCGATGAACCGCGTCCAGATCGGTGAAGCGCCCCAGCTGTTGAAGGTCGATGAAGGTGGCGAATTCAAGCGCGGCACCATTGCGGAGTCGAAGGAGAGCTATCGCATCGAAACTTATGGCCGTGTCGTCGCCATCACCCGCCAGGTCCTCATCAACGACGATCTCGACGCCTTCACCCGCATCCCCGCCATGTACGGCACGGCGATCGCAACGCTCGAAAGCGACGTCGTGTGGGGCATCGTTACCGCAAACGCCAACATGGCGGATGGTGTCGCGCTCTTCCACGCGACCCATAAGAACCTCGCTTCCCCGGCCTCAGCGCTCAGCGTTGCCGCCATTGGGGACGGTCGGACGGCCATGGCCAAACAGACCGGCCTCGACAAGAAGACCGTTCTCAACGTGCGCCCGGCTTATGTGCTGGTGCCGGCCGCGCTCGAACTCGCCGCCGAGCAGATCATCGCGCAAAACCTCGTCCCGGCGAAGACCGGCGATGTCGTGCCGCAATCCATCCGGACGCTCACCCCTATTGCCGAGCCCCGGCTCGACGCGGCAAGCGCCACCGCTTGGTATCTCGCCGCGAACCCGGCGCAGATCGACACGATCGAATACGCCTATCTCGAAGGTCAGCAGGGCGCCTATATCGAAACCCGCAACGGCTTCGATGTCGACGGCGTCGAGATCAAGTGCCGTCTCGACTTTGGCGCGAAGGCGATCGACTGGCGCGGCCTCTATCGCAATCCCGGCGCCTGATCCGGTTGCGATCGTCAACGCCTTTCCACTCAAGGAACAGAAGCCATGAAGAACTATGTCCAGCCTGGGCGCACGATCACGCTCGCCGCGCCTTATGCCGTCGCGTCCGGCGACGGTCTCCTCGTCGGCTCCATCTTCGGTGTTGCGACCGCTTCCGCCGCACTTGGCGAACTGGTCGAGGCACACTTTGTCGGCGTCTTCGATCTGAAGAAGACCGCGAGCCAAGCCTGGTCCGTCGGCGACAAGGTCTATTGGGACAACACCGCCAAGGAAGTCACAAAGACCGTCAGCACCAATACGTTGATCGGTGCAGCGATCGAGGCTGTCGGCAGCGGCGCCGGTGAAACCATCGGGCGCGTTCGGCTGAACGGCACCGTCTAAATGTTGCGCCGCTCCCAGTTCAAGGCGGCGATACGCGGATCGGCAGCAAACGCATCGCGCGGAAATTCCAGCGCTTGGCGAGGAAACTCGCAAAGTGCCTGAACGCCGGAGGCACTCAAACGTATGCGCCAAGTCTGGCGATCGACTGGGGCGGGCTTCGCAAAGGCACGGCACATGAGGATGGCCAGATTGCTGCCCTTCGCCGGATCGCGCACCGACTGGTAACAAATCGCATCCGCATCGGCCGTTCTGGCGGCGTCGGCGAAAGCCTGACATCCTGTGTAGTCGATAAGATCGGTCCAGAGCTTCTGGTCGGCGGACAGCGGTTCTCGTGTCAAATCCAGCAACCGGGCGGTCCCTATGTCGGCGGAAAAGGCAGTGTATTCCGCCGCATCAGACGGCCAGGGAGTGTCAGGCGACTCAGCGAAGAACAGGAGTCTATAGAACGCCATCTCGGCCACAGCGGTCGAAGGGTTCTCAGCCGCATAGTAGACGCCGAGCGTGCGCCCGGCGCGCCGGAAGCGGGAGCCGTTTGGATAGACGGCGCCATAGCGGAACGGCGTCGCCAGCAGAAAATCGAGGTGGCGGCACTCCGGAGGGATTGCCGGCTTGGTGTCCTCGATCAGGTCTTCCAACAACTCCTGCTCGGCTAACGTATCGGTCAGCTTCAGCGTCGAGACGCGATGCTGGGCTTCGACTAGCCGCCAGCACGCGCCATGGAAGTGACGGAGCTCAGACGAGAGCGCGACGCGCGTCCAGATAGTCGATGACATCGACGAGCCCGCTCACGGTTTGCACCTTCTCGATCGGCCGGGCGTCGAGGACGGTATTGGGGTTGGCAAGCCAGCTTGCAGCGACCTTCTCGTCGCCGCCGGCGATCGCATCGAGCGACCGGAACAGGCGTACGAAGAGCACCGCAAGCTCGAACGGCTTCGTGCCGGGATCGAGCCCGAAGTCGCCGCGCTTCATGCGCGACACCGTTGCCTCGCTGACGCCGATGACGGTGGCGAGGATCCGGGCGGTCACGCCCAACTGATCTGCGGCGCGAAGAACGGCCTTCGTGACAACGGCCCCGGCTTCGGGGCGAGCGGCAGCGGACTGAAGGGGGGGCATGGGCGCTTCCTTTCTACAGGAATAATATACAAAGAAACTTGCTAACGAAAGGAAAATCCCGTGGAGGCGTTCCGTGCCGCCATCGACACCCTGTTTACCGACCCCAACCTTACTGAGACAGCGCATTGGAAGGCCGGAGGGATCGGGTCAGAGGTTGCCGTGCCAGTCATCCCGAAGGCGCCGGATGCCAGCGACAGCTTCGGTGACACCCGCGTCGTGCTGCCGACGGTCGTCCTGGATGTCCGGAAATCCGACATATTGGCGCCAGCCGAAGGCGACCTGGTCGAAATCGGCGCTTCGACCTTCAAGGTGATCGGAACGCCCATGATTGACCGGCTCGGCATGATCTGGGCCTGCGAAATGGTCGAACTGTGAGATGCGACTGACAATCCAGATGCCTGATCTCGGCAAGGCGCTCGCGGGCACCGAACAGGCCATCGAAAGTGCCGTCACATCCGGGATGCGCGACGCGACGACTGGGCTCAAGGACGCGCTGCGTCAGGACGTCATGTCGGCCCGGCTCGGCGAGCGACTGTCGCGGACGTGGCGCGGGAAAACCTATCCCGATACCGGAGCGAGCATGGAGGCCGCCGCCTTCGTCTGGTCGAACGCGCCCAAGCTGATCGACGCCTTCGATCGTGGGGTGGTGATCCGCTCGAAGAACGGCTTCTGGCTTGCCATCCCGACGGCTGCGGCCGGGCCGCGTGGCATTGGAGCCAATGGCAGATCGGCACGCATCACGCCGGGCGGCTGGGAACGCAGGACCGGCATGCGATTGCGCTTCGTTTATCGTCGCGGTCGCCCTTCGCTGCTCGTTGCGGACAATGCCCGCATCAACAGCAAGGGTCGCGCCGCGCCTAACCGGCGAAAGACGGGGCAGGCAACGGCTGTGATCTTCCTGCTCGTCCCGCAGGTCTCCCTGCGCAAGCGCCTCGATATCGACGCTGCGGCGCGGGTATGGGCCGGGCGCGTGCCGTCCCTCATCGCCCGACATTGGCGAACGTCATGACCTCGAAACGCGAAGCGGTCCTGAAGGCCGTCACCGCCCGGATCGTCGGGGCGCTACCCGGCGCGGAGGTGAAGCGCAATCTCGCCAAGGCGGAACGGATCGGCCCCGGCGGTCTCGTCGTCGTCCGCGATGGCGATCCCGGCGAGCCGGAGGTGACGCTGTCACCACTCACTTATCTCTATAGCCACCGCGTGCCCGTGGAGATCGCGGCCTATGAGAGCGCAACGCTGCCTCGTGAGGCGGTCATCGACCAGATGCTCGGGGCCATCGGGGCGTCGTTCGTGAGCGACCGCACGCTCGGGGGGCTCTGCGACTGGATCGAAGCAGAAGCGCCAGTGACCGACGATGTGGAGACGCTCGGCGCACTGCCGGGGCGCATCGCCGAATTCTCGATCCTCGCCATCTACGCGACTTCAGACCCGCTGGGCTGAACGCGGATCGGTCTGCGCAGGCGGACCAGCAATTCTGACCATTCACATCAAGGAGCATCGACATGGCGCGCGCACGCGGCGCGAACGCCGGCCTCGCGGCCGTGTTCGAATCGACCTACGGAGTCCCTCCGGCCTCCGGCTACCGCAAGCTCCCCTTCGTCTCGGCTAATCTCGGCGAAGAGCAAAGCCTGATCGAGAGCGATCTTCTCGGCTTCGGGCGGGAGCCGCAGCAGCCGGCCTACGACGTCATCAACAACGAGGGCGACGTCGTCGTCCCGGTCGACCAGCGCAATATCGGCTTCTGGCTGCGCGGCCTCATGGGGCCACCCACGAGTGCTGCTGTGGTCGCAGCCAGCGGTTCGATCGTGTTCTCAGCCCAACCCGCCAATAGTTCGACGATCACGCTGAACGGCATCGCGTGGACCTTCGTCAGCTCCGCTCCGAGCGGGAACGAGAGCCAGATCGGCGCCAATCTCGCAGCGACCCTGACGAACCTCGTGACCGCTCTGAACGCCTCAGCAGTCTCGCAGATCGCCGCGGCAACCTACGCCCAGACGGGCGGCACGACGCTCACCATCACCCACGACACGATCGGAGCTGCCGGCAATGCCTATACGCTTGCCACGCAGGCGGCGTCGAACGGCACGCCGTCGGGCGCGACCCTCGCCGGCGGCGCCAACAGCCATACCTTCGTCTCGGGAGCGCAATCCCTGCCGTCAATGGCAATCGAGATGCAACTTCCCGACGTGCCCTTCTTCGGCATGACCTACGGCGCGCGGGTCAATCGGTTCCAGGTCCAGGCACAACGCTCCGGCCTTCTCTCGGCAACGATCAATCTCATTGCACAGGGAGAGAGCGTCGCAACGAGCACGCAAGCTGGAACGCCCACGAGCCTGGTGCTCGATCGCTTCTCGCAATTTCAGGGCGAGGTGAAGCGCAACGGCGTTGCACTCGGCAATATCGTCTCAGCCGAGCTCGCCTATTCCAACAATCTCGAACGGGTCGAAGTCATCCGCTCGGACGGGCGCATCGCCGATGCCGACCCCGGCATCATCGCCGCGACGGGCACGATCACCACCCGTTTCTCCGACACCACGCTCGTCGATCAGGCGACCAATCGGACGCCCTGTGAACTCTCCTTCGGCTGGACGGCGGGTCCGAGCGCGTCGCTCACCTGGACGCTGCATCGCGTGTTTCTGCCGCGCGGTGATCGCCAGATCCAAGGCCCGGGCGGCATCCAGATCCCCTTCGCGTTCCAGTCGGCCAGGGACCCGACTCTCAACCAGACCGCAACCTGCGTCCTCATCAACGATGTCGCCTCATACTGAAGGAAAACCCATGCTCAAGCTCGATGTCATTTCGGAAACGCCTGTCGATCTCGACCTCCTGTCGGGCGTTCGCGTCACCGTGCGTCCGATCACCGTCGCCGCGATGCTGCTGGCGCGCGCCGCAGCCGCCGAGGTGCTGCGCGCAGCGGATGACGATGCCACCATCGCGGCGGGTGAGGCCTTCACCCGTGCGCTCGCGCGGCACGCAATCGTGAGTTGGGACGGTGTCGGCGACAAGGACGGCACCCCGGTGAAGCCGACGCCGGAGCGCATCGATCAGCTCATGGACCATTGGCCGGCTTTTGACGCCTTCGACCGGCTCTATGTCGGGCCGGCTCTCACCGGGTTCGATGAAAAAAACGTCTGATCGCCCTCGCCACATGGCACTTCGACGGGGGCGAAAGCTATTGCTCGGCGTGTCCGAGCCGGTGCCTTGATTGCCCCTATGAGATCAATGCGCCGCAGACTGGCGACGGGCTTCTTGCCTGGGAAGTGATCCGTCGCTCGACTGGACAGATCCGAGCGGTGATGGGAACGGCCTATGCGCTCGACTTCGCCGCGATCCTGGCGCTCGCGCAGGCGATGGGGGCCGGCACCGCGCTCCTTGCTGACATCTTGCCCGAAATCGAACCGATCGTCGTCGCCGCCTACCGGCGCGGGACCGACGGTGCCTGAGCCCGGAAAGCCGATCCACCTCCATGTCCACCACCAATGTCTCGATCCGCCTCGGGCTCGAAGGCAAAGCGGAGGTCAAGCGTGGGTTCGAGGAAGTCGCCGGAGCCGGACAGGCGGCATTCAGCCAGGTCGAACGCTCGACCGATCAGGCTGGCGCTGCCATCGACCGCCAGGCCGCCCGGCTGAAGCGCCTTGCGGAAACCGCGAAACTCGCTGCTGCGGCCGATGCTTCGCAGCAGCGCTTCAACACGGTGCTCGGCGTCGATACTGCCGTCCCGAAATCGGCGCGGGATTCGGCAGCCGTCTTCGAGGAAGCGGCGCGCGAGGCTGACAGCTTCGCCCGTCGGGCGGCGGCGCTCCGGGCGGAACTCGACCCGTTGGGTACCGCGCAGGACCGGCTCAACCGCGAACTCGGAGAATATGCGGCGCTTGCCAAGCGCGGCGCCATCACCAGCGCCGAGCACGCGGCGGCGCAGACGCTCGCCCGCCAGCGTTTTGAGGCGACGGAAAAGGCGCTCAGGGGTGTAGGTGGCACAAGCGCGCTGTCGCGCCAGCAGCTCCTGACGCTGCAATATACGTTCAATGATGTCGTCGCCTCGCTCGGCTCCGGCATCTCGCCGATGACCATCCTGCTCCAGCAGGGTGGTCAGGTGACGCAGGCTTTTGGCGGCCTGCGGGGGACGCTGGCAACGCTGGGGTCGGCGATCGGCGTGGTCGGTGGCGTGATCGCCGGCGTCACGGTGGCTGCGGCCGGGCTCACTGCCGCCTGGATCGCCAACGATGCCTCGACCCGTGCCGTCGCCACGGCTCTCGCGGGCGTTGGTCGTGCTTCGGGCTCGACCAGCACCGAACTCGAACGGATCGCCCGGACAGCCTCGGACGTCGGCCGGGTATCCGTCTCGTCAGCACGCGAGATGGAGGTCGCGTTCCTCCGCACCGGCAAGATCGGCGCGGAGGAAATGGGCCGGGCGATCAGCATCGCTCGGAATTTGGCGGTCACCCTCGGCGTCGAGACGAAGCAGGGCGCCGAGCAACTGGCGGGGGCGCTCGCCGATCCCGTCCGCGGCGCTGACGAACTCAATCAGCGTCTCGCCTTCCTCGACGACCGCACGCGGACCTATATCCGCACGCTGGTTGAGCAGAACAACCGGACGGAGGCGCAGCGCGTTCTTCTGAACGCCCTCGTGCCGGCGCTCGCCAATGCCGAACAGGCGACCAATGCCTTCGGTCGCGCCTGGGACTATGTCAGGCGCCAAGCTTCGAACGCCTGGGACGCCATCGGACGCGCCGTCGATCGGGCGGTCGATGGTCGGAGGCCCGAGGAAGAACTCGATCTCCTGCGCTGGCAACGCGCCAGGCTTCAGGAGAATGCGAACAGCGCGGGCTTCGTGCCCCTCATGCTGCCGCAGGTCGAGCAGCGCATTGCAGAACTCGAACGGCAGCTGGACGAACAGCAGCGCCGCGCCCGCGAGATCGCCGCAGATGCCCGAGCGAACGAGCTTTCAGTCCGCGCTGGAGAAACCGCGCGGGATCTCACGCCGGGTTATCGCGATCTCCTGCGTCTGCGCGAGCAGGAAGCCGCGCTGCGAGCGGCGCTCTCCGACCCGCAGGCAGGCGCCAAGCTCGCCGATGTCGGGCAGGTCGAACAGGCCTACGCCCGCGTCCGGACCGAACTCGACCGCTATCGCGACGGCCTTGGAACTGCCGCAGTCGCTGCGGAGGCGTTCCGCAGCCGCTCGGATATTGCCGCCGAAGCGCTGCGGTCGCAGTCGAATGTCACCGAAGTCACGATCCGGGCGACGCTGGCGCTCGCTCGGGCCTACCTCGAAGGCGCGACTGCCGCCGAGACGGCTGAGGCCCGACGGCAAGGGCTGATCGATCAGGCGCGCGACGGAATCGACGCCGAAACCCGCGCCCGCCAGGCCCTACGCGAGCGGATCGCCGAAACCGCGGCGACGGCCGCCAAACAGGTTCAGGATCTGAGCCTCGAGGCGGATGCGCGCCGTCGGGTCAACGATCTCGTCGCCTCGGGCACGATCACATCGTCGCGCGCCCAGCAGCAGCTTCAGCTCGAACAGGCCCTGCGGCCGCTCATTACGGCGCAGGCCTTGGCGGAAGGCGATGCGCGCGCGACGCTGACGCAGATCATCGAGCGCCTGCGTGAAGCCTATGGACGCCTCAACGCGGAGGAGGCTCGCGGGCAGGCGCTCTCGGCGATCGAGGACAAGCGGCGCGAGATCGAACTGCTGCAGCGGCAAGTCGGGCTCGTCAATGCGAGCGTCGCCGCCCGTTCGAGCGCGTTGGCGATCCTGCGCGCCGAGCAGGAGCTGCGCCAGCGCGGCATCGACATCGCTTCCGCCGAAGGACGCACCTATGTCGAAGCGGCGGGCCAGATCGAGAGCCTCGGCCGAAGCCTGCGCGGCCAGGAGCGCCTTGTCGAGCAGCGCGAAGAGATCGCTCTTCTCGAACGCCAGGTGGCGCTCGTCGGGGCCTCAGTCGCCAAGCGTGGCGAGCTTGCCGTTCTTCGCGAAATCCAGGCGCTTCGCCGCGCTGGGATCGACAAGGACAGCCCGGAAGGACAGGCGGCACTCTCGGGCGCACGGCGGATCGAGGAACTGACGCGAACGCTTGCCGGACGTCAGGCGATCCTAGACCAGCAAGACGAGATCAAGCTTCTCGAGAAACAGATCGAGCTTGTCGGCCGCAGTGCCTCTGAGCGCGGTCTGGTGATAGCCCAAATCCGCGCCGAACAGGGCCTGCGCTCGCGCGGCATCGATCTCGCCTCCGAGGAAGGTCGGAAGATCGTCGAGAATGCCGGTCGCGTCGAGCGCCTGACGCAGGAGCTGCAGAAGCAGGATGCGGCCTATCGCGGCCTCGAAAACGCGGTCGGCTCGGCGCTCGACCGCTTCGGCGATGTGCTGGCGCAGGGCAAGACCGACTGGAAGTCCTGGGCAGATGCCGGACGCTCGGCGTTGCAGGACATCAGCCGCGAGATCATCAAGCTCGCGGTCCTCAATCCGCTCAAGAACTTCCTGTTCGGCGGCAATTTGCCGACGCTCTCGAATGCTGGCGGCTTCTTCGGCCAGATTTTCGCTGGCCTCTTTCACGAAGGTGGTCTCGTCGGGGCCGGCGGGACCATGCGCATGATGCCGGCTCTCGCTTTCGCCGGCGCGCCGCGGCTTCACAGCGGCGGTTATCTCAAGCCCGACGAGATGCCGGCAATCCTTCAGCGCGGTGAAAGGGTCCTGAACCGGGCTGAGGCCGCGGATTATGAGCGCGGTCGCGGAGGATCGTCCTCGCCGATCATGCTGACCTTCAACGTCTCGACGCCGGACGCCTCTTCCTTCCGGCGCGCGCAATCGCAGATCACCGCTGAGATGGCGGCGGCGATCGAACGATCGCGGCGCAATCTCTGACGGATGTTCCGATGGGCTTTCACGATGTGCGGTTTCCCGATGCGATCGCGCGCGGCGCGACCGGCGGGCCGGAATACTCGACCGACATCATCGCGGTCGCCTCCGGCTTCGAACAGCGCAACATCAACTGGCAGGCCGCTCGCGCCCGCTACGACATCGGCACCGGCATCCGCACCCGCGAGCAGATGGCCGAGGTGATCGCCTTCTTCCGTGCTCGCAAGGGCCGCGCCTATGGCTTTCGGTTCCGTGACTGGACGGATTTCGAAGCGGCGGGACAGGCGATGCTCGCGACCGCCAACTCGCTTATCTGGCAGCTGGTGCGACGCTATCCGAGCGGACCGGGCGAGGACGTCCGTCTCATCACCAAGCCCGAAGTCGGCTCGGTGATCGTGCGGGTTAGCGGCTCGCCCATCGGCGTTACCGTCGATCACTTGACCGGCAGGGTGACGTTCCCGTCCGCGCCTGGAGCCACGCCCTATGCGGACTTCCGCTTCGATGTGCCGTGCCGCTTCGACACCGATCACCTGCCAGTGGTCGCGACCGCCTTCCACCTTCAGCAGATATCGTCGATCCCGATCGTCGAAATCAGGACTTGAGTCATTCCCCATGAAGACCATGAGTTCCAGCCTTGCCGCTCATCTCGACGGCGAGGTCACGACGCTTGCCTGCCTCTGGCGTCTCGAACGCGCCGACGGCTGGGTGCGCGGCTTTACGGACCACGATCAGGACATCGCCTATCTCGGCCTCAACTACGTCGCCTCGACCGGCTTTCTGCCCTCCGCGATCAAGTCCGGCGCCGACCTCTCCGTCGACAACCTCGATGTCGACGGTTTCCTCGACGATGACGCCCTGAAGCCCGAGGACCTGACGGCGGGACGCTTCGATGGCGCGCGCATCGACATCATGCTGGTCAACTGGGCCGATCTCGCGCAAGGGCATGTCCTGTTGCGTCGCGGCTGGCTCGGCGAAGTGAAGCGCGCGGATCAACGCTTTTCAGCCGAAGTGCGGGGCATCGCCAATCGGCTCCAGCAGACCTCCGGCCAGCTCTATTCGCGGCTCTGCCGCACCGATCTCGGATCGGCCGAATGCACCGTGGACCTCGTGCCGCTCACCGAGACGCTCACCATCTCGGCGGTCGCGTCCGGCGACACGTTTACTGTACCGACGGCGCGCTCGTCAGGCTTCTACACGTTCGGCATCTGCACCTTCCTCACCGGCGCCAATGCCGGGGCAGCGACCGAGATCCTGTCCCAGATCGGGCAGTCGGTGACGCTCTTCACACCGATGTCCCGACCGATTGCCATCGGGGATCAGGTCCGCCTCGTCGCCGGGTGTGACAAGACCATTGAGACCTGCCACAGCCGCTTCTCCAACGTCCTGAACTTCCGGGGCGAGCCGCACATCCCCGGCAACGACAAGGTTTTCAGCTATCCGGTGCGTGACTGATGTTCACCCGCGACGACGTTATCGCCGAGGCCCGAACATGGCTCGGCACGCCCTGGCATCATCAGGCCTCGGTCAAAGGGGTGGGATGCGACTGCATCGGCTTCATCCGGGGAGTGGCAGAGCCGTTCCTCGGCAAAGTCGATATTCCGCTCGACTACACGCCGACTTGGCATCTCTACCGGGCCGAGCCGCGCATGTATCTCGGCTTCAAGGCGGTCGCCGAGGAGATCGACCCTGCAGACGCTATCCCCTCCGACATCCTGCTCTTCGGTGCCGGCAAGGGCCCAGCACACCACTGCGCGCTTCTCACGCCCGAAGGCGGGCTGATCCATTGCTACCAGGAAGCCGGACGCGTCGTCGAGCATGCATTCTCGGACGGGTGGCAGTCAAAGCTGAGGCATGCGTTCCGGCTGCCCGGGATCAAGGAGGACAGCCAGGCGTCCTGAGCTGACGTCTGGAATGCCCACTTGGTTAGCCTTAGCAGCTAGGCTTCAAGCCATCGCGGCCGAGGCGTCGACTAGCTGTGCGCACGTCGGACTGCGCAACAGCCGAGGCGGGTGCCCTACGGCTTCGTCGACGGTGACCGGTAGAGGTTGTCCGACGCGCTGCCGCTGGATGACGGCACTATCTATCTGGGGCGGGGGGACCCGGCGGCGCCGTAAAGTCCGGCACGTCACCCGGCTTCATGGCCATGAACGCGTCGTAGCTGGCAAGGCTCTCCTTGGTGGGGACGGTCCGATCCGTCGCGAGCGCCCGGATGCCGTCGCTAAATGAGCGGCGTGTGACCTCGTCCAAGATCGCGAAGTCGTTCGAGAGTTCATAGGACATCGAGCCCGTCCACATGTCGATCCGGGCGTAGCCGGGTGCCCGGGCGAACAGCTTCGGGCGACCTGAAACTTCATGCTTGGCGAGGGCCACGCGCAGAAATTCGAGCTGTCGGAACAGCACGTGCGTGCGCGCCAAGTCGTCTTCGATTTCTTTCGTGATCGCTGGGTCCGCGATGATGCAACGGAGCACGCGGGCGAAGGCGTCCCGTCCGAGGTTCAGGTCGCTCGGCTTACCCTTCTCCTCCAGTGCGGCCGCTTTGAGTTCGAGGCCGCCACTGGCCTTCCACTTCAGAACGTCCTTGGCGCGCTCGCGCCACGTTCGCAGGAGCTCGTAGACGGCGAAGAGCCACTGCTGGCTGAGCGCGTTCAGCAGCATCGCGTGGCCGATGTCGATGCCCCCGTCAGCGGAGCGGTAGGCGCGGGCCTCGCTCTCCATCTGCATGAGGAAGCCGTCAACGAGCGCGACGTTCGTGGCCTGCATGCCGAGGTAGGGATCGTCGCCGAGCAGCTTCAGTGCGCGCAGGGCCTGATCAAGTTCGTGCGTCTCGATCTCCTCAGGCTCGCGCGGCATGGGCCCGTCGTGATCATCGATCTCGTCCATCGCCGCCCCGTTTTGTTGCCATCAACGCCACCGCCCAGGTGACGACGAAGATGGCATCGCGCCACGACGATCACGAATACCTGCCACGCTGCGGCGTCGGCGGTGGTGAGGATCTCGAGGGCCGCAGCTTCGACGCAGGTGATAGCGCAATCGTGCCTTTGAAAGCGCGTCTCATGAGAAACAGCTTTCGGTCAATTTCCGGACGATGCCTGTCCAGGCTGACCACTCAAAGGTCGAAGTGAATAATGGCCCGCATCGTCCTCACCATCGGCGGCTACGTCCTCGGCAATCTGCTGCTGCCCGGCATCGGTGGCGCCATTGGCGGCGCGATCGGCGGTTATGTCGGAGGTATGGTCGACCAGCAGATCTTCGGTTCAGGCACGCCCGATCAAACGATCTACGGCGCGCGACTGCAGGATCTGCGCGTCCAGTCGTCGAGTTATGGCAGCGTGATTCCGGCGCTTTACGGCAAGGGGCGCCTTTCCTCGAACATCATCTGGATGCGTGGTTTCGAGGAAGAAACGCGCACCACGACCGAGACGGTCGGCGGCGGTGGCAAGGGGGGCGGCAGTGGCAGCACGACGACAACGACCGTGGAATACCACTATTATTGCGACGTGGCGGTCGGGCTCTGCCAGGGGCCGATCGCCTCGGTGCCGCGCGCCTTTGCGGATGGCAATGCACTCGATCCAGCCCATGTATCCGACATGCGCGTCTACACCGGTTCCGGTTCACAGGGACCGGATCCCCTGATCCAAGCCGTCGAGGGTGTCGCGAACACCCCGGCCTATCGCGGGCTCGCCTATATCGTCCTCGAACGCTTGCACATCACGCCTTACGGCAATCGGCTTCCCCAGCTCTCTTTCGAAGTGGTGACCTGATCCATGGCCCAGCTCGTGCTCACCTTGGCGGGCGGCGCGCTCGGCCAGGCGGTGGGTGGAGCCTTCGGCCAGGGTCTCGGCGCGCTTTTTGGCGCGACGATTGGTGGCATCCTCGACCAGCAGCTGTTCGGCCCACAGACCAACCGTCAGACGCGGGAAGAAGGCAAGGTCACCGATGTCCGGCTCTCGGGATCGGCCTATGGACTGGCCCGGCCGAATGTCTATGGCCGAGGGCGGATCCCGGCCAACATCATCTGGGCACGCGGCATTCGTGAGGAGGTACGCACGACCACCGAAACGGTCGGTGGCGGCGGCAAAGGTGGTGGCGGCGGATCGCAGACCGTCGTCACGACCAGCTACCACTACTACGCCGATGTGGCGCTCGGTCTCGGCGAAGGGCCCTTGACCTCGGTCTACCGCATCTGGGTCGACGGCAAGCCGATCGATTCCGATGATGTCGACGAGGTCCGCATCTACTATGGCGACCAGACGCAAAGCCCCGATCCGCTGATCCAGGCGGTCGAAGGCTCGGACCGCACGCCGGCGTTCCGTGGCACGGCCTATGTCGTTCTCGAAAATCTCTATCTCACCGCCTATGGCAACCGCTTTCCGAACTTCGAGATCGAGGTGTTTCGCGGATCGCCCGCTGGCACCTCGGATGCGCGCCATCTCGTCGAGAGCGTATGCCTCATCCCGGCATCGGGCGAGTTTGCCTACGATCCGGACGTCGTGTTCTCGAACCGGCATGGTGCGGGCAGCGGCTTCAAGGCGGCGATCAACGCCCATGCCGGCCAGAAGCGCGCCGACTTCTCGGTCGCGATCGACAATCTGCAGCGCGAACTGCCGAACGTCGAATGGATCTCGCTGGTCTATGCTTGGTTTGGCACGTCGCTCGATGTCGCGACCTGTTCGTTGCGCCCGGAATGCGAGACGGGCGTCTATGCCGATCAGGTGCCGGAGAGCCGCCCTTATGTCTGGAGCGTCGCCGGCATCGGCCGTCCACTCTTCGGCATGGATGGTGGGATCTCCGACCTGCCGCATTGGCCGATGGTCTCGTCCTATACCTATCCTGACGGTTCGCTCGGCCTCTATTATGGCGGGACAATCGCCGACGGTGCCGTTGTGCGCGCGATTCAGGATCTGAAGGCGCGCGGCCTGAAGGTTCTGTTCTACCCGTTCATCCTGATGGACATCCCGCCGCCCGATCCGGCGCCTTTTCCGTGGCGCGGGCGCATCACCGGCGCCGCCGCGGACGTGCCCGGCTTCTTCACCCGTGCCGATGGATATCTGCGGCTCATCCGGCACGGAATGACGCTCTGCGAGCAGGCAGGCGGTATCGATGGCTTTGCGATCGGTTCGGAAATGGTCGCCCTCAATCGCATCCGGGACGCCGGCGGAGCTTATCCAGCCGTGGCCTATTGGAAGCAGATCGCCGCAGAGGCAAAGAGCCGTCTCGGCTCTGCCTGCAAGGTGACCTATTGCGCCGACTGGTCGGAATATCGCTATCACGACCGTGGCGGCGGCGATGTCGATTTCCCGCTCGATGAACTCTGGGCCGATCCGAGTATCGATGTCGTCGGGATCGACGCCTATTTCCCGCTGACCGACGCGCCGCGCGCTGTCCAGGACAAGGAAGCGATCAAGGCTGGCTGGCAGGGCGGTGAACTCGTCGACTACTACTATGCGAGCCCCTCCGACCGCGATCTCGACCGGCGTGGGCTTGCGCCGATCCGGTCGCCGATCTCTGAGCCCTTCTGGGCGATCAAGGCGCTGCGCTGGTGGTGGGAGAACACTCACATCCCAAGGGTCGCCGGCGTCCCGACTGAGACGCCGACGGATTGGACGCCGCGCGCCAAGCCGATCTGGTTCACGGAGATCGGCTTTCCGACGGTGAACTGCGCCACCAACCAGCCGAACGTCTTCATCGACCCGAAATCGGTCGAGAGCTTCGCGCCGTACTATTCGACGGGCGCGGTCGACCGTGTCGTCCAACGCGCCGCGCTCGAGGCGACGGAGGAATACTGGCGCGACCCGGCCAACAACCCGGTCTCGCCCGCCTATGGTGGACCGATGCTGGCCAGACGCTTCGTCTGGTGTTGGGACGCGCGGCCCTATCCATGGTTCCCGACGCTATCGAATGTCTGGAGCGACGGGGCGAACTACCGGCTCGGTCACTGGATCAACGGAAAGATTGGCAACATGCGCCTCTCCGACATCGTCGGCGATCTATGCCTGCGTGCGGGGTTGCTTGCATCCGAGTTCGATGCCTCGGCGCTTGATGACGAGGTCGTCGGCTATGTGGTGACCGAACGCAAATCGATCCGCGACATGATCGCGGTGCTTCAGACGGCCTACTTCTTCGATTGTGTCGAGCGCGACGGCAAGCTCGTCTTCGTCAAGCGCGGCGGAAGTGGCATCGTAGCGATCGATGCTGAAGATCTTGGCGCCTCCGACAGCGATAGCGATCGCTCACGGGTGAAAATCGAGCGCACGCAGGATACCGAGCTGCCGATCGCCGTCGATGTCGTCCACATCGACGAGGGACGCGACTATCAGTCCTCGACCGTTACCATCCGCAAGCAGGTCGGCCACTCCGACAGCGTGACGACCTTCTCCTTGCCGGTCGTGCTTTCGGTCGAGCAGGCGCAAACCATCGGGCAGCGGGCGTTGCGCGAGATGTGGCAGGGGCGCGAGGCGATCGATCTTCGCCTGCCCACCCGAGGGCTCAAGATCGACCCGACCGACGTCGTCGAGGTGCCGGTCGACGGCGTGCTGCGGCGATACCGTGTGACTTCGGTCACCTATGGCAAGCCCGGTCTCGTGCTGGTGCGCGGCCAGGCGACCGATGGCGGCAACCCGGACTTCGTCTCGGTCCCAACAGGATCGGGCAGCTTGCCGCCTGCCGCTCCCGAGCCGGTCTCGCCCGTGCGCATCGACCTTCTCGATATGCCCATCCTCATCGATGCGCACGAGGCATCATCGCCGTCCTTCTACATGGCGGCATGTCCGCTCGGCGGCGGTCGGTTCCGGGGCGCAAGCCTCTTTCAGCCGACAGCCGATGGTCTCGATTATGTTTCGGCGACCGTCGCGACGCTTGCCTCGACCATGGGGGCGACGGTGACCACTCTGTCTTCCGGGCCGGTCTGGACTTGGGATCGCGGGAACAGCGTCGAGGTTCAGCTCGACTACGGCACACTGCAATCTCTGCCCGACGAACGGGTGCTGGCGGGATCGAACGCGGCGCTGATCGGCAACGAGATCGTCCAGTTCGCGACTGCCGAGTTGATTGCCGCCGGGCGCTATCGCCTCTCGCGCCTCCTGCGCGGCCAGCGCGGCACCGAGGGCGAGGTCGTCACCCATCCGGCCGGATCGCGCTTCATCATGCTCGACCCCGCCCGGCAGGTGCGCCCCACGTTCTCGGTTTCGCGGCTCGGGTTGACGATCGCCTACCAGGGGGCGCCCGTGCCGGAAGGGCCCGCCGGCGATCATGCGCTGTCGCTGCCCTTCACCAATGGCGGACGCGGCCTGAAGCCATTCGCGCCGGTTCATCTGAGGGCCAGCCGCGAAACCGGAGGCGATGTGCGCCTCTCTTGGATCCGGCGCAGCCGCATCGGCGGCGATTCCTGGTTTGCCGACGTTCCACTCGGCGAAGAGGCCGAGGAATACGACGTTGCGATCCTCAACGGATCGACCGTGCTCCGGGCGACGCGGGTGACGAGCGCGAACCTTCTCTACACGGCGGCCCAGCAGGTCGCGGATTTCGGGGCGCAGCCGGCGACGCTCAAATGGCGCGTGGCGCAGGTCTCGCGCGTCTTCGGTCCGGGCGGAAGCGCCGAAATCACAAGCACGCTCTGACCTCATCTCCCAACCGAAGGAACGACAATGCCGACGACCAATCTTGGTCTGCCGCAGCTCGCGGCCGACCAGGCGCAGAAGCACGTCACCGTAAATGAAGGGCTCGCACTGCTTGATGCCCTCGTCATGCCGGCGGTGAAGACCCGCAGCCTCTCCGCGCCACCCGCCAGTCCGAATGAGGGCGAGCGCTGGATCATCGGGGCAAGCCCGACGGGTCTTTGGGCGAGCAAGGCCGGGCAGATCGCGGTCTGGCTTTCGGGAGCCTGGACCTTCCTCATCCCCAACGCCGGTTGGACGATCCATGTCGAGGATGAGCTATTGACGCTCACCTGGTCCGACGGCGCCTGGCGTGATCGGATCGTCGGCACGCCGAATGGTGGGGCGATTCGCCTCGTCGCGCTCGAACAAGAGCTTACCCTCTCGGGCGCCTACGTCGATGCGACCACCGTCGTGATCGCCGATCGGATGATTGTTCTCGCCGTCGCGTCGCGGACCACGCAGGCCATCACTGGAGCGACGTCCTATTCGGTCGGCGTCGCCGGCAACACCAGCCAGTTCGGCGGCTCGCTCGGGATCGCGCTGGGCTCAACCAATATCGGTGTGATCGGTCCAACCGCTTTCTACGCTGACACGCCCGTCCGTGTGACCGCCGCCGGCGGCAACTTTACCGGCGGCAAGGTGCGCCTTGTCCTCTACGCGCTCGCCTTCGCCGCCCCGAGCGCCTGACCGCCCAGGGTCGCGACAGGCGCCCTGTGGGCGCGACCGCGCGCGCCTGCGGGAGATACCGCGCCTAGCCCGCCCTTCGCGCCCGTCGGCCACGTGTGCGCCAACGTTCGTCAACCCAAAGTCCCGGAGAGGAGCCACCATGTCCGCAGTCCCTGCGGCGGCCGTCACCGTCGCGCCAGAAGCCATCACGATCACCTGGATGGTCGCAGGCGGTATCATCGCCGAGCTTCTGATCCTGATCGTGTTCCTCGTCAGGGTTGCCTGGTGGCTCTCCGGCCGTTTTGCCCTGATCGACGCGAGCTTCGCCGCGAACGCCCGCGAGATCGCAGAGATCAAGATGGACGTCTCGAACGACATCGCCGGCCGCAAGGTCGTCGCCGAGGCCCGAACTGACATCGCCCAGATGAAGGCGACGCTTGGCGAGTTTCGCGAGCGCATCGACCGCCTCGAAAACCATGAGGACGGGCGCAAGCACGCCTGACCTGCCGCCCATTCCCCCGCCACCCAGCCCGCCCTCCGGCGGGCTTTTTTGTTTTGGAGATCCCGATGTTGCCCAAAGACTACCGCTGGCTCGGAAGCGAGCCCGGACCGCGCATGCTGGTCGAAGCTCTGAAAGAATTCGGTGTCATGGAGGTGCCGGGCAACGCGGACAATCCGCGCATTCTCGGCTGGCAGCGTGAGCTTCAGGCGGCAGGGCTCGGCCGAGACTATGGCGGCTTCTACGACGCCGATGCGATCCCCTGGTGCGGGCTGTTCATGGCGGTGACCGCCCATCGGGCGAATGTCGAACGCCGGCCGGAACGCAATCCGCCGAAACTCTACCTGTCGGCGCTCGCCTGGACCGCGTTCGGCAAAGCGATCCCGAAAAGTGCTGCAGCACTCGGCGATGTCCTCGTCTTCAAGCGCAGCGGTGGAGGACATGTCGGCCTCTATGTCGGCCATGACACCTCGGCCTTCCATGTCCTCGGCGGAAACCAGTCCGACCGCGTGACGATCTCCCGTCTCTCCAAGCAGCGCCTCGTTGCCGTGCGCCGGCCCGCCTACCTGGCCCAGCCCGCCAACGTGCGCCCCATCGCGCTCGGCTCTTCCGGCAGCCTCTCGGTCAACGAGGCCTAATCGTCATCTGAAGGAGAACATCCATGAACGCCATCCTGCAGTTCGGCGCGGGCTACCGCACCTACATCGTCGCCGCAACGCTGATCCTCGTCGTGATTGTCGAGAAGGGTCTCGGCATCGACGTGCCCGGAGTCGATGTCGGCTCCGACTGGCTCACCCAGATCCTCGCCGCGCTCGGCCTCGGTACGCTGCGTGCTGGCATCGGTAGCGCCGCCAAGTGAGCGAAAAGGGGCGTGCCGACGATCCCTGACCCGGCACGCCCCGCTCCGCATCGAAATGCCGGTGCATCCGGCATCCGGCCGGCGAAAACTCAGCCGGCCTTGTGGGCTCCGAACGGGTTCGCCGCCATTCCCACCACCGCGCTTGATCCGCCCCACCGTGCGGCTTCTCCCGCGGTCCCCGCGCTTATCGGGTCCGGGTCCCCATCATCGTCACCAAGAGCAGCGGTCAGGACAGTTCGGCCGGCAAGGTCGACGTCATTTCTGCAATCGTCTGAAATTCACCGACAAACTCGGGGCGATGCATCATCAGATAGCGGACGATGCGACCGTTCCCGAGCAGCTTTGCGAGGTACCCTTTGACGACGGTGAGCTGCAGGTGGTCCTTCCCATAGGAATCCTGGATCGACGTTATCGCTTCCTGCAGCCGACTGAGTTCGCTTTCCATTCGGGCCATGGCCTCCGGCGTCAGACCCTTGAGGCGTTTCGATTTGCTCGCGTCGACGAGCTGGGACTGCGGGGTGCCGGCCAGAATCGCCGAGATATAGGCGACCGAGTAGTTGTTGGCATTGACGAGAAGCTCGGCGGCCTCGATCTGACGGAGCGTTTTCATTTTCCGCAGTGTCTCGAAGACCCCGATGGGGCATGGCTTATCTTTCAGGAGCGCAACGGCCTCCTCGCAAATCCCATCCAGAAGCCGAACCTTGCGCTGCACGCTCTGGACGTTGATGTCGAGCGCCTTGGCAATCTTCTCCTCGGGTACGCCGCGCTCGATCGCGCGCCGGATCATCTTGTGTTCCTGAACGGCCGCGAGCCGGCTGATGCGCTTGTTGTAGGTGAACGCCTCGTCGTCCGTTGAAATGAGGCATTCAACTTGGGTTATGCCGAGATCCTTCAGAATCTCGATTCGCAAATGCCCATCGAGCAGCAGGAAAGCGCCCGATTGGCTTTTGTCGCGGGCGACTACCGGCGGTTCGACCAAGCCGACCTCACGCACCGATGCCGTGATCTGGCGGTATTTCTGGCTCGCCTTCACCGTCTTGCGCAGCGTGTGAACCGGCAGGATCGCGCTGATCGGCAGGACGACGAAGTCTTCTTCGAAGGCGACTTTCACGGTGTCGGATGGGCGGTGCGGCTCGCGTTTCATCAGCTCGCCCCCGCGACGAGCCGGCTCTCCAGCCAAGCTGGCATGGAATCCAGCCCCTCCGCGCGCAACAGCGTCAGGAAATGCTCGTCCTCGCGCAGGGAACGGAACGCCTCCACCACAAACAGAAGTCGATTCTGCGTGACCTCCGCCTTCTTGATCATCAGTTTCTGGCGATCGGCTTCCTGTCGATAAACCCGGACAAGCGCATCGCTCGTCAGGGGGCGCTGGACCTTTCGGCCGAACGGGGTTTCGTCGACATGGCGCCCCCGACGCTTGCGCTGCTGCAACAGCCGACGAACGGCGGCGAGTTTCTTGCCCCGCAGCTTCTTCTCGGTATAGGCATCCATCAGGGCACGTTGCGCGCCCTCATCGTCGGTGCGCGAGATCTCAATGGCGAGGTTGAGCGGCAGGAGCCCCGTTTCAACCGCCGAAACCAGGCGCTCTTCGCCGCGCTCCAGCAACCCAGCGATCATGTTCACGTATTCCGGGCTGACGCCGATCTTTTCGGCGATCTGGCGGTCGTTGTAGCCGCGGCGGCGTAGGGTTCCGATTTCCTGCATGAGATCGATCGCCCGATGCTGACGACGGGCGCAATTCTCGACCAGGCTCATCACCAGGCATTCATCCTCGCTGGCGTTGATGATGATGGCCGGGATTTCGCTCTGCTTGAGCTGGATGAATGCTTCCAACCGTCCCTGACCGCACACGAGGTCATATTCCGTCGGATCGGTTCCTGGTCGTCTGCTAACCGTGATGGGCCGCTTCAATCCGACTTTGGCGATATTGTCGACGATCTCCTCGAAGTTGCGCCGATTGCGCACGCGGGGGTTCAGCACGCGCACCCGCTCGGTCGGGATGAGGGTTACCTGCTTCTGGCTCCCGTTGACGATATCGCCTTGCATCAAGCGGCCTCCGAAAAATAGGCCCGACCGGCCAGCGCATAGAAAAAATCAAGCGTTTCAAAACGATAGGCATCGAGCGCCAACCCGTTCTGATGGGCCAGACGAAGGCGCGGCAGGCTCATGTCGATGCCCGGCAGAACGTAGTAGTCGAGGGGAACCTTGTTCACCTCGTTCATCCTGACGGCAATCGTAATGTCCGGGACGAGACCGACGTCGAGCCGGATTCGCCATCGCAACGATCCTGTTGGGGTTTCGAAGCAGCGGGCGATGACAACCGAAGCCGTGAATTCGTCATTCACGCGGATCAGATCGCTGATGGGATCTCGCTCGGACCGTCCGCCTGCCGCGGCAATTCCGGCCATGACGTCCGCGACGACCTGTGGATGCGCGTCGCGCAGGGCGCGGTTGACTTCGATGTAGCGATAGTCGCGATCGGGCTCGTAGCCGATCAACTCGTAGGCCCGCAACAAACTGCCGAAGCGATACCGATACGCGCTCGACGACGGCATCTCGTCATGCTCGTCAATCACGATGCCCGACAGGCTGCCGTATTCTTCGAGCAGGGCACGCAGCATCGCTAGCAGTTCTTCATCGGAATAGTGCCGGCTGCGCGCGTCGATGATCGCGCGTGCTCGCTCGAAGAGAGCCTGATCGACGACAGGGGAATACGCGCCTTCAGCCCGGATCCACATCTCTCTCGGATTGACGACGCGCCGCTGCTTCAGCTTGAACGAGACCTTGTTGTAGACGTTGTTGCCGATGTATTTTTCATTGGTCAGGACTTGGTGGACCGCTGCCCGCGTCCACAGCCGGCCGAAGTCCGTTGCGATCCCGTCTGCGTTCAGTGCAGCCGCGATTTCTCTCTCGGATCGCCCTTCATGCACGAACAGGCGATACATACGCTGGACGGTGTCGACCTCTTCCGTCGGTCCTGGGATGAGCACGACACGATCGGTCTGAAGGCTTTTTCGATCGCCACGCCCCAGCTCGCCCTTGGTGTTGCCGTGCTCGTCGATCAGCACACGGCGCAGGCCATAGCCTGGTGTGCCGCCCTGACGAAACCCGAGTTCGACCAAGCGGCATTGGCCTGCAAATACCTTGACTGAAAGTTCGCGGCTGTACTCGCCAGCCATGACGCGCTTGACGGTTTTCAGCAGGTTGGAACCGATGCTGCCGTCGTTCTCGAATTGCTCCCCGCAATAGTGAACCCGAATGCCAGCGCGGGAGCAGATGTGCTCATGATAGGCGCCTTCATCCGCGTCCTGGAAGCGGCCCCAGCGACTAACATCGTAGACAAGTATGGCCGAGAATCCGGCGTGACCGGATGTGACCTCGGCCATCAGGCTTTGCAGAGCTTCTCGGCCATCGAGGCGAAGACCACTTCGACCAGAGTCCTCGAAGACGTGCAAAATCTTCAGACCGCGAGCAACAGCATACTTCCTGATGACGTCAAGCTGATTCTCCGTCGAGTATTTCTGATGGTCTGTCGACATGCGCACGTAAGCGACGGCGGCAATATCGTTGCCGACATCGTCAGTGACCTGGTGTCTTGGCTTTGAGAGCTGCCCTTTCAATCTTCCATCCTCACGCGACAATCGGGCGTAACTCGTCGTTCCTGCAACGCCTCCAGATCAATGCTCTTCGCCTATTTAAGGCGAAGGAGCGTGGAATGTCGTTTCCGAAAAAGGGCAAGTCCTTTCCGGGCAATGGAGCGAATGGTGGTGGGTCGCAGTCGAGTGAGACGCGATTCGCCGTCGAAATTGCGGTTGCGTTGAAGCGGTCGCTGGGTTCAACCCATGCGGCCGTGAAAACAGCAGCAGCTTGGACCGGAGCCAACGAACGAACTGCGAAGAACTGGTTCTCTGGGCGCTACGGTCCGAGTGGCGAGCATCTCGTCGCTCTTGCCCGGAACTCCGATGAGGTGCTTCATGCCTTCCTGAGCATGGCCGGACGCTCCGATCTGATCGCCGCCGTCAAACTTGCCCATCTCGAATATGCTGCTGAGGATCTCCTGGCAACCATCAGGCAGATGAACGGCAGGACCATGTGACGAATAGTGGTCAAGGCCATGTCCGAACAATTGCTCGTATATTGCCTTGACCGTATATTCTAAAAATCAAATAGACGGCTTGGCCAGATGAGCATGGATCAGATCGAATATCCGAATAGCGCGACGTGGGAGGCCCGGCGCGCGTGGTTTGATGCGGAGTTCGATACTGAGCGACGCGGTGGCGCATACGTTGTTGGCGAGCACGCAACTGCACTGCTTGTGGATCTGCAATCCGTTTTCTGTGCGGGCGCATTCATCAGCGCGATTATTTTGTCGTGCACTATAGTCGATGCTCACCTTCGAGAAGCAGAAATTGGTGAGGAGTTCGACGGAGGCATGCAGGCGGCCTTTGCCAATTCTGACTTTGCAGGTGATCTTGAATGGTTGCGACGGGAGCGCAATGCTCTGGTTCATTTCAAGCCTTCTAGAGGGCCAAAGATATTAATCGACGACCATTACTGCTCACGTTCAGATCACGAGACAAATGCGAGGCGTGCAATCTCTCTCGTAGCAAGCGTCGTTTTCGAGAATCCGTGGGTCTGATCTGGGAGCGCGTGGCCTTGCGCTGTAGTTCGGCCTGTTGCGAGCAGAACGTCCGCATCCAGTTTCCTATCCTCCGCCACTTGCCCCCGCGAAAGCGTTCTCCCGATCCGGCTGCGGCCGGATTTTTCCGTTGTTTTCGAGGGTTATGCGGGTGGGGCCGAGCACTGGCTCCGGCGCGAGGAGGCGTGGAAGCGGTCTCTCAGGGCCGATATTCTCAGGAGCTCATGACTGCGCGGATTTGGTGAATTGCCTGCAACCATAAGAAATTTCTCGTTTTTCCCGACGTTCCACCTGAGCGCTTCGATGTCAGAGGCGTTTGCGGAAGGGAACACACATCTAACTCTGGCTTGGGTAGGAGTGGCTCAAGTCTAGTCCTTGTTGCCAAAGCTAGAAGCTGCGCCGTGCTGGCACTTATGCCTACCGGAGCAGCGTACGACGGATTCTTCTTCAAGCTCCCAGAACCTGGGCGATCAAGTTTGCTGTCGAGCGCAAGCGTTTGCTTATGGTGCAGTTCCCTAGATCGTTGTTATAATGGAGATCTGACCTTCAGCGTGCGCATGCCTGGGGGGCTAACGCACGATTGCAAGGTTCAGCACTGCCATGACAAGACAGTTCATTTCTCAACCCCAAGACGCCTTTCGGCTTGGAGATTTCCTCCTTGAAGGTTTTGCAAATCATGGCTGGACCGAGTTTCGAGGCGCTTCTGCTTTCGTGAAACGATCGGGTACCAAGCACATCAAGGGAGCCATGAAGGCCTTCGCAGCGCGTGGAGGAGTGGTTCGCTTCACTGCTGGAGTCGACGCAGGGGGGACCTCTGAACAAGGCCTGCGCGACTTGATCGATGCCGTTGGTAACGGGCCTGGCATCTTTGTCTACGGAAATGGCATCGCCTCAACCTTCCACCCAAAGGTCTATCTGTTTCGCAACCAGGACTCTGCGCATCTTGTTGTCGGCTCGGGCAACCTGACAGAGGGTGGCCTCTATACAAACTATGAGGCGAACGTCCTTCTGAAGCTCGATTTGTCGGTTCGGGCTGACCAGACGCTACTCGAAACGGTTACCACCAGCTTGGACGCTTGGAGCACCCCGACAGAGGGAGAGTGCTTCTCGTTAGATGCCGCGCTTTTAGATCGCCTTACCGCCGCAAAGAAGGTTCCGGATGAGAAGGCAGCTCGCGCGGAAGAAAAGTCAGCTCGTGAAGCTGCCGGCGAAGAGGTCGAGAGCATTTTCTCTCGTCGCGCGGTAAGGGCAGCACCGAAAGTCGCAGCTGTCGTTCTACCTGCCGACGAAGAGGGAGGGTCAGATGCTGAAAATGAAGAGGAAGCTGCAACGCTTGTAGTCCCCCATTTCGATCCCGTTGCTCCCCAGGGCGGTCACAACACCACTTTTTTGATGACTTTGCAGCGAACGGATGTGGGCGTCGGGCAAACTACTAAGGGGACTCAGCGGCGCTCGCCTGAAATCTTCATTCCCCTGATCGCCCGAGATACCGATCCTGACTTCTGGGGTTGGCCGAACCTTTTTGTACAGGATCCTGCGTGGACTGGGCCGATTGACCAGCACGGTCGTGGCAAGATGGATCGACCAAATGTCATGGTGCGCTTAGGTGGGGCGACCTTTCCTGTGACCATGTGGTACAACCCAGACAAGAAAGACCTTCGGCTTCGTAGCGAACACCTAAGAAGTGCAGGAGGCATAGGAGATATCTTCTATATGCAGCGCGCCAACGGAACAGGTGGTTTCTCCTATTACGTTGAGATCGTTCCTGTTGGCACTGGGCGATACAATAGCCTCATACCGCACTGCAACATGCAGGTGCGGAACTCTCAAAAGCTATTCGGCTATCTCTAGGAGGCTTTGCGTAAATACAGGATTTCTTCGGTTGCCATTGCGTTCTTCCGAAAGATATCTCTCGAAGCGAGCATATCCATAGAAAGAGATGGCTCGATAATAAACCCTGCCTGATCCGCCAATGTTGCGAGAAGCTGAGCCGTCTCGATATCGACACGCTCGCCCCCTGCTGTCGTATGGTTGTTTCCAACAACAATGTAGGCGGCGCCACCAGGCCTCAGAGCGTCGTTCATACTTTGAATGACACGCTTCATGTCTGAGAAGTACTTAAATAGTAGAGCTGACAGATTGCGACGGCGAAAACCCACGTCATGATTGCTATTCAACTCGTCAATCTTGTCAATAAGGCCTGTTATCGCCGCTGGAAGATCGGTCTTTTCCTTTTGGTAGCTCGCGAGATATTCTCGACGCATCTTTTCAGAAACCTCGCGGTTCCCGATCATTAGGAGATCACGAGCCCGATGTTCCGGGCGTGGCAACAAACCAAGATAGCAAAGACTCAGACGGTCGGTGTCCAAGTATGGAAGTGCTGTGGCATAAGGTGGCGAGGTGATTATGGCGTCCACCTTGCCCTTAACGTCCGGCCACATTTCTGCGCAACGACGGGCATCGCCCTGCACGATGGTATGCTTTGGGTAGTTCCGGCTTCCCTCTTGGTACAGAAGGGCGAGTACCGCGCGCACAGATCGTCCTAGCTCTTCGAGAAACTCTCGCTTCGGGTCGATCTCAACGTCCAAACGGACCTCCTTTCTAACTCTGAGGTCTTCCACTTTTTGCCAGGATACCGACCGGAGGATGTTGCTCAGTGACACCAGCATAAGGCTGCGAGCTTGGGGCGACGGCTCCCGGCGTATCAGTTGCATGATATCGTCAAGACCTGCGAGCACCTCAGTGCCGAACCAGCTAGAGATATAACGCTGATCCTCCTTAGGCAAAGTCTCCAAATAGGCCATCTTCTGGCTTCGAGCTTCTGGCTTAAGCAACGCATCGCGAATTGAACGATATCCGTCGACCAGCTCCTCGGTGCGAGCCTCGAGAAGGCCCGCTTTCGTATCGGTTAGAAAACACGAAAGTGGGTTCATGTCGACACCGTAGGTCTCGCAACCGAAGAGCTTCGCTTCAACAAGTGTCGTTCCGCTCCCGCTCATGGGGTCGGCAATTATGCCTCCGGCATCCGTCCCTGAAACATTGATGAGCGCACGAACAAGCTGCGGGAAGAATTTTCCTCGGTACTCATGAATACCATGGGTTCCGTAACGAAGACAGCGGCGATTTGGCAGTGATACTTCGTCTCGGAACGGCAAGGTATCACGTAGGACGTCTAGATCTATCCCGTTACGAACAACGTTTACAGTCGCTTCGCGAAGCGATTGACGAGTAGTTACTGACCGTCCAGACCCGGCTACGCTTTCCCAATATGCAAGGCGTTGTGCAAAGTCGTGAAGGTTCTTTTCATTGCCAAACACCATCAATTCGGAGCCAGATTTTCGCTCCGAAACCAGGCCCGCCGCCGTTATCAGAGCTCCAACCTCTTGCAACGCAAGCTCGCGCTCGAACGGCTGGATGTATTCCTTAATTCGGCAGACAAACCCACTCATTTCGTCCCCACATTTTCAAGTACCAAGATTTGCTCTGTCTTGATCTTGCCGATCGCAGGATTGAAAGACTTTTTCGTCGCCTGCATGTGGCGATCGATTCGAGCCACTTCCCGGAAGCCTGCAGGAATCCCCGCCTCCGAAATTAGGTCAGCATTCGAGACCCGCTTGCCGGAGAGCGTAGAGTCTCCGACGACAAAGCAAGCGTACTTACCCTTCCTGAGACGGCTACATAGCCATGACAGAATTTCAGAGAACTCCTTCTGAAAGGTTTCCGCCGTTGCAGCGCCTTGACCCTTCTTGCTGTACTTGCGATGGCTCCCAATTTCTTCAGCTTTAAAACGTGGCTGATCCATCCCTAGCCAAATCATGCGTGTCATATGGTAGAGATGATAGCTGAAGGCGTTCGGATAGGGGGGAGAGCATACGACAAGATCCAGCATCGGGATGTCGGGTTTTAGAAGCAAGTTCCTTTCAACAATCGTACAATCAAACCTAGGCTCAACAATATCTGTGAGTTCTGATACAACCTCAATGGATTGCTCGAGAGCACGAGCGAAGCGCTTGAAGGCATCGCCTTGAAGTGTTCCCTTTTCGCGACGCACATAGCGTGTGTCAGAGTCCTGACGAGAAACCGTGACCACAATAGAAGAGAAGCTGGCTAGCGCTATAGTCTGAGCATCTTGCGACCGGACCGCGCGACATATCTGAAGAATTTCAGCAAGCTCTTCAATAATAAAGTCTTCGAACCAAAAGCTGAGCTTGGGGTAATCTGGGCGCCAAGCCGAAGAGAGAACTCCAGGAAGCCTAGATGACGAGGGAACTTGTGCATCCTCCGCCATACGACGCACCTGGTCGAGCACATGAAGGAGTTCTTGTTTGCCAAAGTCACTTAGGAGCGTGGTCTTGGCGCGGGCAATCAGACATGCCAAGGGGCTAGCGTCTATTCCCACGGCACTTCTCTTGAGCGTAAGTGCTTCGACAAGTGTCGTTCCGCTTCCACAGAATATGTCACCTACCGTGTCGCCCACGCGAGATAGTTCTTGAATGAGCGCATTCGGAATTTGGGGGATAAACTTAGCTGGATAAGGGTGCAGGCGATGCGTTAGGTAGTTCGTCTTTGCACCTGCAAAGTCCCAATCCATTTCCGACAAAGAGCGAAGGCTGGCATTTGGCCCTGCTTCCTCAGCCTGCGCATCATTCGGATGCTCAGAACGAGCGTAGGCCACAATTTCCATAACTTGTTCCTCAGTAAAGTATCGCCATCCATGCCGATCTCGCGTCGGCTCTTGCACCAATCCACGTCGAAGCCAGCGAAGCAGGGTGTCCTTGTGGATCCCCGCCCTTTTGGCCGCCTCTGCCGTTGAGATCATCGAGAAGTAGTGCTCCGAGGTGCATATACTTGCATATACGCAAATTGCAGACTGGCATGCAAGAGCCGCAAGCGTCTCCAGCTTGCCATTGGCGGGTTCGGATCTTTACCCGTTGCCGAGGGTGGCTGCGCCTCTCGTTCTGATTTTGCTAAGCTGCTCATCCCATCTACCAGGTAACGTCCCCAGTACCTTTGCCAGTGTCACCCTTGGCCCCTGCTTCCCGTCCAGGATTGCCTGGACGATGTCGGGCGAAAGCAGGGTCAGGCGTAGGACGCGGGTCATATAGGAGGGTGCGATGCCCTCGCGCTCGGCAAGCTCTGCGATGGTGGCGAACTCGCCCGACTCAAGCATGCGCTTCCATCGGAACGCGCGCGCCAGCGCCTTGACCAGCGTATTGTCTGGCTTGCGCGCGTGTTCGACGCCCTCTGGCGGCTGCATTTCCTTCCGCCCGCCGCGCTTCACGACGCGGAACGGGACATGGATGGTCATGGTGTCGGGGATGGGCGTGGCGCGGGTCATACTTCAGCTCCGGCATCGGCGGTGATTTCACGCGCCAGCGCCGCCAGTCCGTCCATGCGCAGGCGGAGGTTGAGACCGCTGCTGCCGATCTCGACACGTTCGACCAACAGCATCACGATGCGTGCCTGCTCGCCGGGGAAAAGTTCATCCCACAACGGATCGAGTTTCTGGAGGGCCGTGCGAGCGTCGGCCTCGGTGATTCCGTCGCCTTGCGTCCGCGCTGCCTTCCACGTGCCCGCGACAATCTCGGGCTGGCGGAAGACAGCACGCAGTTGGTCGATGACGGCGGCCTCGATCTCGCCCGCAGGCACGCGGCCGATGGTACACGCCCCCGCGCCGTGCTTCAGCACCGTCTGGCTGACGTAGTAGCGGTAGAGTCTGCCGCCCTTGCGCGTGTGTGTCGGCGAGAACGCGGCGCCATCGGGCCCGAACAGCAGCCCCTTCAGCAGCGCGGGCGTGTCGGCGCGGGTCCGGGCGGCGCGTTTGCGGGGGCTCTCCTGCAGGATGCCGGTGATGGCGCGCGCGATGGCGGACAGCGACTTGTAGGGGCGCCCCTGCCACTCGAAGCCGTCAGCGGTGACAGTGACGATGTATTCGACGCCCTGCCATTCGCGCAGCAGCCGCGTGCCGGTGATCGGGCGGTCGCGGTCGAGGCGCATGCCGCGCTTCTTCTTGTCGCCGCCGTCCAGTTCCTCGCCGAGCCGTTCCAGCCGCCGGATCGTCTCCGGTTTCAGCCCGCCATAGGCGAGTTCTTGGATGCGGTAAGCCAGGCGGGATTCAAGGTAGCGCCGGTTGAAGGGCGGCGGTTCGCTGTCGAACAACTCGCGCCACTGCTTTTTCAGGTCGGGCGTCGTCGTGGTCTTCAGCGCGGCCAGGCGCGCGGGGATGGGGTCGTGAGTCGTCATGCGGTTCTCCTTCGGTGACCGCCGCATATCGCGCGATCCGTTTTGGCTACCTTCACCGGTCCGGCGGCGAAGCTGACGGGACACCCAAGGGTAAGCGTCACACCACAAGGCCGGACTTGCCGCCGTGGGCAAGTTCCGCCTGAGCCTCAAAGATCGCGAAACAGTGCCTTTTCGGCGGAAACATGCTTTGAACTCCGCATGTTGCGCCAGATTGTCAGGAATCATTTTGGAGGGCTATAGCGTAGACGTCGTTCTCCGCTTCATCGTTTCGGCCCGCCATAACCGCCGATTGCCCTCTACAGCGCGATATTGCCGCCGATCACCGCATTCCACCAATCGGCATGCGAAACCGCCAATTCTACGCTAAGCCCGATAAAACTTGAGAGCCAGAGAACGGTAGTCTGCGACCCCATTTCGGTCATCCATTGGCCTGATCGCGCGACCATAAACCGGACATTCTGCACCAAACAAATCGTGTCGCGGGTTTCGGAACTTTTGCGACAAGATCGGTTGGCAGTGGCACGACCGACCTTCCGGTTTGCAAGGACTTACTGTAGCGTGTTGTTATGAACCACTCGACATCGAATCTTTCTTCACGCGATTTCGAGTCAACGCCTCAGTTCTATCGCGCACTCGGCTTTGAAGAAGCATGGCGCGATGACGGGTGGATGATCCTCAAGCGAGACAAGATTATCCTTGAGTTCTTTCCACACCCTGAGCTTGACCCCGCAACTAGCTGGTTTAGCTGCTGCATCCGGCTCGATGCGCTAGACGACTTCTATTCGGCCTGTCTCACGGCGAACACCCCCGAAGCCACCAAGAAAGCACCTCGCCTTCATAAACCAAAGCTGGAAGAAAGTGGATTACGCATCGGGGCGCTGATTGACCCTGACGGCACACTTCTGCGGCTTATCCAAAACTAGGTGCTACAGCGATGACTTTTGACGAGGCGATGGACTATGCGCTCACCCTCCCCGGTACCGAGCGCTCAACCAGTTATCGTATGCCTTGCGTCAAGGCGAACGGTAATGGCTTTCTTTTTGCCGGTCACGAACCGCAGGAAGCCTTTGCGCTGCATATGGAGATGGGCACCAAACAGATCGTGCTGGAAACTCATCCCGAGACTTTCTTCGAGACGGCGCATTATTCCGGCTATCCAACTGTCTTGGTCCGTTATGACGGATCTGATGGCGATCTCATCCGCGAGATGATCCGGCGGGCTGCCGATTGGGCGCGAGCCAAAGCCCCGCCCCGGCCTCATAAGAAGCGGTGACCGTCGCGTAACTCCTAAAACATGTTACGTCACAGATGTTTGTCGCAGGTGGCGCGGCAATGCTGATGGATGGATGAAGAAATGCAGAGGGAAAAACGAGTTCGACAGCCGTTCCCTTTACTGGACCAGCTTCCGGGCGAGCTGGACGGAATGATACTCGATTACCTTTGGGACCATGCGAAGCTTCATGCTCTGACTGATCTTCGCGAAGCGACGGTGCCCGTTAGCGAACTTGCTTGGCATCTCGATTTGCCGTTTTGGACGGATGAAGGGAAGCCCTTCAAGGTGTGTCCATCTGATGTGGTGGCGGATCGAGACAAACATTCCGCCCAATGGGATCGCACCATGGCGGCCGACCTGCAATTTCCATTGCATGGACGCATCGGCTCTACCGAAAAGATCATTATCATGGACGGTATTCACCGGCTGCTAAAGGCGTCGATTGTTGGTCTGCTGGACGTGACGGTTCAAATCCTGTCAGATAGCGACCTAAACGAAATCGCAGTTCTGTCGTGCAACTCCTGAAACCCGCTACGTAACTTGAGTTTGTCGCAGATTTCGGAACTTTTGCGACTATGGCCCGGCGGCTTCCGAGCCCATGTCGATCACCAGAACCAGAAGAGGGCGACGCCGAAAGCGGTCGTTTCAGCCGTGAACGGTTTCTCCGCGTTCTAGCATACCAACGAAGTCCCTAATCTTTCGGGCTCTGGTCTCAGCCTTCTTCACCGCGCCAATCCGATACAAGATCGCATATCGGTTAGCGCCAGTGAGCGTAGCGAAGAAAGCTGCGGCCTTCGGGTTCGCATCGAGCGCGGCCTGCAAATCCGGTGGAACCTCAGCTTTGCTAGCTGGAGCATACGCCGCTTCCCATCTGCCATCTGCCATCGCTTTATCAATTGCCAATTGTCCAGACGCCTGCATGCGCCCGGCCGAGATCAGTTCCAGCGCGCGTTTCCGATTTTCATCCGACCACTTGCTGCGCGGTCGGCGCGGGGTAAAGCGGACCAACCAGCTGTCAGCGTCGTACTTGTCGAGTTGGCCGTCGATCCAGCCATAGCAAAGGGCACTGTCGATCGCCTGAGCTTTGGTGACGCTCGCAACGCTCGTACCCTTCTTACGAAATCTAATCCATGCACCGTTGGAATCGCTCGGTTGCTCCGCCAACCAACTCTCCAACGCAATTTGATCAGCAAATGAAACTATTGGAAGGCCAGAACGCAATTCAGTCATTCTCTACCCTTAGCGCGGCTTGTGGATTCGACAAAGGTCCGCTTCTGTTGACCTGGGTCTGATAGCTGTCGATCTGCACACCACCCCATTGTAGCTCCTCAAGTTCGGAACGAAGGTCGAATTAGCCTAACCGACTGTCCACGAAACCGGCAGCAGGCCATTTCGGGAATTTAGCGAATGCTCCAACTCACATGCCATTGCGGTGCTGTCAGAATTGCGCTACCGCGCCGACCGCGTGTGCTTACGGCGTGCAACTGCTCGATGTGCCGTAGGGTCCAGCCCTTGTTTGCCTACTATGTCGCTCGGACATTGACGATAGGTGCCCCCGCCGAAGCATTTGACAGCTATGTGTGGGGAAAAGGCGTTCTTCGCTGGTATCGCTGTCGAACGTGCGGGTGCTTCACGCATCATCACCCGGCCGGACGCGTGGAAGACTTAAGCTTGCGATCAGGTGTAAATCTGCGGCTGGCCGATCCTGCGGAAATACGCGGCGTGGAAGTCAAAGTCCGAGACGGTGCGGCAGATACCTGGACCGTGATCGAGAGCTATCGCTACGGTGATCCTTCAAGATGATTGTCGTTTGTGCTCATCAATGACCACCGCCTTGTCGCAATTAAGGGGGTAAGAGCTGATGACAGAAGCATCCGCTCCCGATGGTCGAATGCGGTTATTCGCTGAAGGCGAAACTGAACACGATCTGGAAATTGCCTCGACTCGCCCCTGGGCTTGAGACAGTGGCCCCCCAAGAGGGATCATGCCCCTGCGCTCAAACGGAACGCATCGCGCAGGTGCCGCGTGCCCGTTCGGGGAGCGATGATGTCGTTTTGCATCATCCGGGCGAGAAAGGCGAAGGTGTTGTATTGCCGCCGGTTCACATGGCGCAACACGGCGAGCGCGGCGTTGACGATCCATAGAGGGACGTGCGTCATTCTGGGCTTGGTCCCGAGCACGTCGAAAGCAAGCGCTCCGATCTCTTCGTAAGTGAAGAGATCAGGGCCGCCGATTTCGATTTCGGCGATATCCGTACCGAACGCCGCGATAGCGGCTTTGGCCACATCCGTGCCGTCGACCGGATTGATTTGGCTGCGACCCGTGCCCAAAAGCCAGACCCGGCCGCCCCGGGCCATCTTCAGAACTTCGTCCATGTCGGAAAAGAAGCCTGTCGCCCTGACCACGGTGTGCGCAATGCCCGACCCGGCCATGTCCCGCACCAGGGCCTCGCGCGCAGCCACGATGTCGAGGTCGATCGACAGTTCGGGCCGCACCACGGAGATGAACAAAAACTGTCTGACTCCCGCCGCGACCGCACGCTCAAGGACCGCCTTGTTGGCGCCGTAGTCGACATCCCAGGGGCTCAGCCTGCCTTTCTGCCGGGTCTGCCCAAGCGCGGAGAACACGTAGTCGATCCCATCGCAAAGTCCTTCGAGCGTCTCGGGTCGGGTCGCTTCACCGACAAAAACCTCATCTGGTTTGTGGGGCGCGTCGGCGAATGCGCCTTCGCGACGCGACAGGGCACGCACCCAATGTCCTGCCGTCTTGAGTTCGGCGACCATGTGCGAGCCAAGATAGCCGGTGGCTCCTATGACGAGAACTTTCGCCATGACGGCCTCGCTTTATCGTCCGACTGGTCGAAATAATCCTGTCGAACGGCGACGTCAATTGTTTTTCGACCACACGGTCGATATGAAGGTGCCATGCCCAAGGTCGTCGATCATGCCAGACTGCGTCACGAACTGGCCGAGCAAGCGGCCCGGCTGTTCCTCCGCCGGGGTTACAGCGCGCTCGGTATGCGCGAGATCGCCGAGGAGCTGGGTGTGTCGAAAAGCGCCCTCTACCACTACTTTCCAAGCAAGCGAGCCCTGTTCGAGGCGGCCGGTCAGCTTGCCGTGGCGCGCATGGCGAACGCTTTCGCGGCCCCTCCTGTGGAAGAGACAAGTCCCGATGCCGCCGTTGGTGCAATCCTGGCCGGGGTCCGTTCGTTGAGTGGCGATTTCCACGACGAAATCATGCTGCTCACGGACTACCTGAGAACCGTTGGAGACGACGAGGAGGCGCGGAAAGGAGTCGCGAGATCGAACGCGATGCTCCGCGACTCTATTGCGGCCATCGTGGGCCCGGGCAGCGCATCGCTGGTCCATTCCCTGAGTTACGGGTTCCTTCTGCAACGTATTTTCGCGCCCGAACCCGAAGACTTCGCCCAGTTCGAGAGCGACCTGCGAGACCTCCTCCGCTCGCGCGAGAGTTGATCACGCCCGGCCTGCTGCTGAGCCAGCGAGCCGCTTCGCCGTGTTCGGCCAGGCCGCGCCCATATTGCTCATCGAACCGCAAGGTACGCGACAAGCGGATCTGCCGTTTCCAGTCGTTCAGGAGGCGACATGGAGCTCATGATCTGTTCCATGGTTGTCATCGGCAGTTTTTTCGAGACCAATGCCTCAGCGTACGGAGAGGAACTGCTCGACGTTCTCCTGCGCCCAGAGGGCGAAGGTACGAGCGCGACGCCCCGTGACAATCTCAACGGTAGGCAGCACGACGCCGGCCTCAGCGGGCGGCTTGGTCGCGAGCTGGATGCCGAACTCCACGTAGTCATCGTCGTAGCCGTAGCCTCGCAACCTTTCGCGTTCGCCGTCTTCCGTGAGCTTCACGAAGGTGATGTCCCGGCCCGTGGCTTTTGCAAGAATCCGGGTTCGTTCCTCGGGCGTCAGCGCCTCCGGCCCGGTGAGCACATAGCTCCTTCCACCATGTCCGTCTTCGGTCAGCGCGCAGACGGCGACGCTGGCGATGTCGGCTTCGTGGACGACGGCGCTGCGGAAGGTGGCAAGCATCGACACCGTGTTGGCGGCGTGAATCTCATTCGCCCATTCCAGGGCGTTGCCCATGAACTCCTTGGGTTGCAGGATCGTCCAGACGAGCTTGCTGGACGTGAGCGCGCTTTCGATACCCGTCGGGGACCAGCCGCCCAGCACGGTCGCACGCCGGATGCCGCTGCGTTCGGCGAGTGCCACGATTTCGGGGCCATTTGTGAGGTCGTCGTAACCGCCGCCTCCGAAGGTGATAAGATGAATGGCGTCGACGCTGCGGAAAGCGTCTTCGAGCGTACCCGTGTCAATCAGGTTGCCTGCGACCGCTTCGACTCCAGCGGGCAACCCGGCATTTGCCGGGTTGCGCGTGAGGGCACGGACCTCGTGGCCGGCTTCATGGAGCTGGGCGACGAGGTGTCGTCCGACGTTGCCGGTCGCTCCGGTGACGAGAACCCGCATGTGCGTTGTCCTGTCGGTGGCGTCTGGCTCGCGCGGTTCACAGGGGCCTATGACGCCCGTGGGTCCTTGAGTGCTGCCATCGCGTCGACAAGGGTTGAGTGGATGTACTCCAGCTCAGGACTCGTGAACGACTCCCAACTGTTGCCGGCGTTGGCTGCCCCATCCATCTGCTCCCAGTCCTGCGTGCCCGCGACAGGATCATGGCGATAGACCCACCACAGATTGCCCTGCGGATCCTGGAAGCGCGAGAGGACGTCCCCGAAGAACTCCGTCGGCTGCGTGACGATGCGGGCACCCAATTGTTCCGCGCGCGCGAGGGTCGCCGGGACATCATCGACATAGACCCGCGTGAATGCGGGGGTGAAGGGCCAGTCGGGCTTGCGGTCCGCGATCGTGATCATCGAGTCGCCGATGAGCAGCTCGGAGTGCAGGATTAGCCCATCGGTGTCGACGGTATGCGCCTCGGGCACATTGACGGCACCAAAAACATCGGTGACGAACGCGATCAGCGCACTCGCGTCGTGGGTCATGATGAACGGATTGACGGTGTTCGATCCGGCAGGATGGGCGGGCACGGTGGTCATGATTGGTCCTTTCGGTGGCGACTGGTTGGTGCTGGTTCAGAGGGCGCGGAACCCGAGGAAGAGGCCGAGGACGGCGGTCGCGATGGCAGCGAGGAATCCGAAGGCGACGTTTGAGATGGTGCTGTGAGCGGCGAGGAGGTCACGTCCGGCGCTCACCGCATGAGTGGCTTGAACTTTGGGAGCACGCGCACCCACGCAGGGCCGTCATCCAGAGAAAGCAGCATCCCGACAGGATTGTCAGATGGAACGGTAGCGTCGGGTGGATGGTCCAGAACATCCCGTTCTGCTCGCACACGGCGATGGCCAGGCTGCAGCTCGGCGAGCCGATGCCGACGCCGAGGATACCCAGCAGCGGCCCGGATGCAGCCACCGGAGTTGGGGCGGGATCCGAACGGGATCATGGCCGGGATGCCCGAATCGATCATGTGATGACCACTGCGGCAGCTTCCGATCACCTGTATTTCTCCACGTTGAAACAAGTAGATACTAGATACTCGTCGACTGCTGACATGACCCTGTCAGCAATCTCATGCGAATTGCCTTAAGAGGTCTGCCATGAGAAGAACGAGCCGCCTTTTCGAACTTATCCAGGCGCTGCGAGGGGCACGGCGCCCGCGCACGGCGGCGGGGCTCGCCGAGCAACTTGAGGTCTGCAAGCGGACGATCTACCGCGACGTTGCATCGCTTCAGGCGATGGGCGTGCCGATCAGAGGCGAAGCTGGAGTCGGTTACTTGATCGAACCGGGGTTCGACTTGCCGCCGCTCATGTTTTCCATCGAGGAGGTTGAAGCTCTTGTCGTCGCTCTGTGCCTCTTGCAGCGGACGGGCGACGCAGGCTTGAACATCGCGGCCGAAACGATCCTGGAGAAGATTCGGGACGTGATCCCGCAATCTGTTCGTGGTCCGCTTGTTGCCGACAGTCTTTACGCGACGCCGAATGGCCCCTCCCCGGTCATGGGCGTGGATGTGACCATCGTCCGGCGGGCCATTCGCGAGGAGCGGAAACTGTTCCTCAACTATTCAGATGCCGAAGGTGAGGCAACGTCCAGACTGATCATGCCCATAGCGCTTGTGTATGACGTCGAAGCCCACATGATCGTCGCCTGGTGCGAGTTGAGGGGCGCCTTCCGCCGCTTCCGGACCGATCGAGTTCGATCCTGTTCGCCAACCACCGAACGTTTTCAGGGTGAAGGCGACACTTTACGTCGTCTGTGGCAGGCAGAATTGGGGGTGCGGAATGGCGATTGGTCGACCATGAGAATGCACTGAAAGATCATCAAACTGAAATTCCTCGTCGAGGCCGCGACGGCCGCAACGGATTGCGCAAGCGCATGACGCGCTGATTGGGGAGAAAATCGCGGCGGTGATCTTTCCCTCTGCGTCGGTCCGAAACCGCGACGCAACCCCGGCGCATAGATTTCGTCCACGGTCGGCTTCCGATCCCGTTCCCGCCGCTCATCGGATTGATCGAAGCGTTGCAAATCGAACATGGTACGGTAGCAGACCGTGTCGCAGGTTGGAGATTATGAACCGCCCCGGTTTCGCCGGAGGCGGTTTGGTTTGAGTCAGGCTGCGATGGCCGGCTCGTCCAGCATCGCAAAATAGCGTTCCGCAGCTTCGGCCGGCGGGCTGTTGCCGATAGGCTCCAGCAGCCGGCGATGATGAAACCAATCGGCCAGGTCAGCGTCGCGAATTCCGAGACCCGGAGCCTGTTCGGCGCCGGCGCGTCGGACACCCGGTTGACATGATCCGGCGGGCGCGGCGCGGCCTTGTTCCGGACGGTCGTGCGGATCGGCTTGCCGCGAATGACACCTTACAGGCCGAGCTCGGCCATCAGGCGTTCGGCCGTGCAGCGGGCGACGTCGAACCCCTGTTCTCAACACACCCTAAATCCCCAGCGCGAACACTACGGGTCAGGCGGCCTGCGACTGCTCCTGCGGCGCCAGATAGGCGTTCTGGAAGGTCGTCATCACATGCGCGACCATATCGCGGGCGATGTGGAGCTGGTCGTCCTGGAAGGCGATGGCCCGCGGCGAGTTGAGCACGATCTCGTAGCTCGGGAAGTAGTCGACGAAATCGTGGCGCCGGAACAGCTCCTCGGCGACCGCCCGCAGCACCGATTTCGAGGCGCTGTTGGCGACGATGACGTCGGCGTCCTTGAAGGTCGCGCCGAACGGCACCGGCGAGACGGTGACGACGAAGCGCATCTCCGGGTGGCAATGCTCCCGGATCAGCCCGATGATCTCCTCCATGTCGGCGAGCGTCGCGTCATAGCCGTAGTCGACGAAGCGGAAGCGCTCCGGCATGCGCTGCAGCCAGCTCGGCCCGGGATGCGCATTCATGGCGATGCCCGTTTCGGCATCGAGCCAGGTCTCGGTCAGGCCGAGCGTGAAGAAGCAGACGCGCGCCTGCCTGATCTGCGCGGTCGCCGCGGCGAGACGCTTGCGGTTGGCGAGGGCGTTCTCGCGGTCGAGCAGCCGGAGCCCGCTGGCCTGCGGATCGAACCATTGCCCGGGGGCCAGCTCGATCAGCCCTTCGTCCGGATAGCTCTCGCCGAGCAGGGCGCGCTTGAGTTCATGCGTCATCGAGCGCACCGAATATTTGTTCAGCGCGCCCCGGCTGAGCTGGCCGCGATCGGCACCGCCGCCACGGCCGGTTTCCTCGTTCCAGGTCTCGAAATGCTCGGCCGGAACCCCGTGTCCGTTGAGCAGCAGTTGCAGGCCGCGCATCATCAGGATGTTCTCGACCTCGCGCGCGAAGCACGAGCCCATGGTGAAGATCGGCCAGGAGGGATCGATCCTGAATTTCGGCTTGTGCTCGATGGCGAGATAGCCGCCCGTGGTCAGGCGCTCCTTGGCCATCTTCTCCGGCTTGCCCGAGGTCCAGCCGCGCACGGGGTTGCCGCGCATGATCGAAAGCGCCGTGCCTGCATCGTATTCGATCTTCATGATCGTCTCCTGATGGGTTGAGAACCGATAGGCTTGCAGTCTTGAGTTCGGGGCCCTGCGCCCTCCCCAGCCTGCGAAGGCGGTTCATCGGGCGGGGGCAGTTCGACCGTGATCCCGCCCCGCCCTCACATCCGGTGGGGAATGCCGTTCCGGTCGAGGAAATCGCGCATCCGGTCGTAGGACGCGGCGTAGCTCTTCACGAGGCTGCCGAGCGCCGCCTCCCGATACACCGCGCGCCAGCCGCCCTCGGCCAGGGCCGCTTCCGGCACGACCGGAATCTTCAGCGTCTCGGCCAGTTCCTGGCTGCGCGTGTCATAGGCGACGAGCACGCCCGGCACGCCATGCGCGACCGCCGGCAGCACGCCATGGACGCGATAGCCGACGGCGAGATCCTGCGAGCGGGCGAAGGCGTCGTAATGCTCGACGTCGAAGAAGGAAAACAATTGCTTCTCGTAGATGCGGCGCATCGCGGCATCGTCCGGCCCGCTCCACCAGCCGGTCCGGACGAATTCGGAAACCGCCTTTTCCTTGGCCGCGGCATCGCGCAGGAAGAAAGCCTTCTCCTCCTGCTCGCCATGCGAGGACATCACCATCTCGCTCTGGGCATCGACCTTGAGCAGCGCGGCCTTCTGGTTGCGCAGATAGGCTTCCGGATCGGCGGTATAGCTCTTGTCGGCCTCGCGGCGCAGGCTGAACGCGACCTTGCGGATCTCGCGCTGGTCGGGCACGCGGATCTGGAGGTCGCGATTGCGGGTGCGGAAGATCGAGGGACAGCCGACCACCTCGACATTGCGGATGCCGTTCTGCCGGAGCGTCTCGGCGCTGAAGGCACCGCGCACGCCGATGGCGGCCGAGCGCTCGGCCACGATCGACCAGAAGCGCCTGGAAGCCTCGGGCAGCTCGATCCTGCGGTTCCGGCTCGCCTGGGCTCCGACGCCGATGGCATAGACCGGCAGCTTCACCTTCTCCAGCACCTCGACGGCGCGAAACCACTCCATGTTCTCATGGATGAAGTTGGAGCCGCGCACGAAGATGAAATCGAACTCGCTGGCATAGCGCGCGATGTCGGCATCCGTCGGCGCCATGATCTTCATCGGCTCCAGATGCGCATAGCGCAGGAGCTTCAGCGTCGAATCGTAGACGATCATGTCGCCGATGTTGAAATACTCGCTGAGCAGCTTCTCCATCGGCGCGCGGTACCAGCGCACCTTGTCGTGGTCGTAGACCTCGCCCGCCGGATAAATCACCAGCGCGCGCAGCTTGGCTTCGGTCGGAATCGGACGCAGGCCCGAGCCGGGAGCGAGCGTGCCCGTGGCGGCATCGGCCACCGCGATCGAGCGCAGGCGCCCCTCGGGCAGACGCGGCAGCGGAATCGCCAGCTCGGCGACAGGCGCTTCGCCGGTGACGATCGCGCCGGGCTGGATCGTGGCAAAATCCTGCCCGTCGAGCATCAGCCTGAGCGCCGGCCAGCTTCCATCCGGCCGGCGGCCGACGGAAACGACGATCTCGCTTGTGGTCGCGCGCAGGATTCGGGTGGCGCTCTCCAGCAAAGCGGCGGAGGCAGGCGAGAGCACGGGCGCGTTCATGAGCCCTCCTTGACGAAGCGCAGTTTCAGGCGGACCAGGTCGCGGTCGGGGCCGAGCTTGCAGCCGGTGACGTGCATTCGCGCCATGAACAGATAGGCCGTGTCCCCGGTCGTCTCGAAATTGCGCGAGCGCGATTGCGGGTCGGCCATGGCGCCGTAGCCGTAGCGAACCTGGTCGCTGCAATCCTTGCTCCACATGGTCGGATGCACGAGGAGCGTCTGCAGCGGCGACCAGTGGATCAGATCGTCGGACCAGCTATAGGCGACGCGGCCGCCCGCGATGTTCCGGCGCGGGTCCGGGCCGAGATGGAAGAGCGCGACCCATCGTCCGCTCGCCTCGTGCCGGGTGACCGAGCCGACCGTGGTCGGCAGCTCCCTGAGCGTCCGGCACGGCCGCGCCTGGCTGAGATCGTCGCGATAGGGATCGACCGCGGGAATCGTGAAATCCTGCCCGTCGAAGGCGCGCCAGGCCGTGGGGTCCTTGATGTCCGTCGACCGGAACAGGCAGACGCCGCTCTTCTGGCCCTCGCCGCCGGTCGTCGCGATCAGCGCATACCAGGCACCGTCCTTCTCGACGATGTTCGAGGGGTTGAAGAAGCCGCGATGCCGGCCCTGATCGACATCCTGCCGGTAGGGCGGCGCGGCGACGAGCGGACGCGGCTCGTCGGTCCTGAAGCTGCGTCCGCCATCGTCCGAGCGGGCGGCGGTGACGACGTTGTACCAGCAGCTCATCGCGTCCTTGAAGCGGCAGGCGCCGGGATGCTTGTCGGCATGGTACTCGGCATGGATCAGCGCCTCGACATGGCGCCCGTCACCGGTCCAGGTCGCGGCGATCCAGCTCTTGTCGCTGAACGCGCTCGGATCGGCGCTGTTCTTCGCCTCGAAAGAGACGGCGCAGCTCTTGCGGATGGAGGACAGGTCAGCGCCGATCAGCGGACGGCTGCGATAATGGCTGGCGAAGGCGACGACCTCGCCCTTGTCGTCGCGGAAGGCGCGCAGCGGCGCGTCCGGCAGATCCCACTCCTCGCAACGCTCGCGCGCCCAGGAGACCACCGTCTCCTCCTGGGCGCCGGGCGCGACCTCGAGCCGGTAGCCCGGTGCCTGCGCCCATGCGGCCAGAGGCGCCAGCAGCAGGAACGCCGCCCACGATGCCGCGCGCATTGTGCGGGCGCCGCTCATGCCACCTTCCGCTGCGGTTGCGTCGCCGGCGGCATCATCTTGTTGTCGACGCCGTTCTCGACGAGGAAGTCGCGCATCTGCCCGTAGACCTGGGCGTAGGCCGCGTTGAAGCGGTCGAAGCGGGACTGGTCCCAGTACTCCTCCAGCCTGAAATCCTGTCCGGAGAAGACGTCGACGCTCGGAATCCTGAAGGTGTCGGCGAATTCGACGGTGCGGCTGTCATAGGTGAAGTAGATCGCCGGCGTGCCGTTGGCGAGCGCCATCAGATTGCCGTGCAGCCGGTAGCCGAGCACCAGATCGAGCCCGCGCACCAGCCGCTCATATTCCGCGACGACGTCGGAATAGAACATCCGGCCCTGGTAGAGCCCAGCGACCTGCTCATCGAGATACCAGTTGTCCGCCCAGGCGTTGTCCCTGAGCGCAGCCATCGCCGCAGCCTTCTGCTCGGGCGTGCCGAGGGCGAGCTTCTTCTCCTCGGCCTCGCCCTGCGACATCAGCGTGACCTCGAAGCGGTCCGCCATCGCCTTCACCAGATCGCGGTGGAAGGTGAGGTAGCGCTTGATGTCCTGCGCATAGGTCTTGGAGACCTCGCGCCGCAGCGTGACGCCGACCTTCCTGACCCGGTCGAGCGGCGGCAGGCGGATCGCGAGGTTGGGATCGTTGTTCCGGAAGGCGGTCGGGCAACCGATGATGCGGACATTCCTGATGCCGAGATCGTTCAGCACCTCGGCCGAATAGGCGCCGCGCACGCCGAGCGAGGCGGTCGAATCCGCGATCAGCCTGAGGACCGTCTTGGTCGCCTCGCTCAGCTCCAGCTTGCCGCTGACCGGCGCCTGCGCGCCGATGCCGAAGGCGATGACCGGAATCCTGAGCCGGCGCAGCACGTCGGGGGCCTGGGCCCAGTCCATCTCCGCATGGACATAGTTCGAGCCACGCAGGAAGACGTAGTCGTATTCGGCATTGAGCCGGTCGATCGCCGCCGGGTCGACACGGTCGATCGGCAATTCGTCGAGCTTCTCGAAATTGAGCAGCTTCAGCGAGGAATCGAAGACGAAGGCGTCGCCGATATTGTGATAGTGATCGATATGGGCGGCGAGATTGGCGTAGTCGTACCAGCGCACATTGTCGTGGTCGTAGACCTCCCCGGACGGGCTGATGACGAGGATGCGGGCCATGGACGGGATCTCCCCTGTTTCTCGTTATGGTTTCAGGCGATCATCGCGGCCGGATCGCGCTGCGCCGGCTGAGGACGGCTGCGTTCGGCGATGAGCCGGCGGTAGAGTTCCAGATGCGTCTGCGCACATTCACGATGGCTCAGCGGCCGCTTGATGCCGCCGCGCAGCCGGTCCCAGAGCCCGGGCTCGGTCAGGGCACGGGTCATGCAATCGACCAGGTCCTCCGGGCTGCCGGCACGGAAATGCAGGCCGTCGACCTCGTCGGTGATCTTCTCGGCCATGCCGCCGAGCTGGCTCGCCAGGATCGGGCGGCCGTGGAAGAACGCCTCCTGGATCACGATCGGCGAGTTCTCCCACCAGACCGAGGGCATCACCACCCAGTCGACCGAGCGCATCAGGTTCGGCATCTCGTGGTTCTGGAAGGGGCCGCAGAAGCGCACCCGGCGCCCGGCGCTCTCGACCAGCGCGGCGAACTTGTCCTGATAGGCCTGCGGCTGGCGTTCGAGATTGCCGCCATAGACCAAGAGGATCGCATCATCGTCCCAGACCGAATCCGGGATGCGCGTCACCGCATCGATCAGCACGTCGGCGCCCTTATAGGGCGTGAGCTGGCCGAAATAGGCGAAGCGCGAGCGCCGCGTCTTGCCCTCCGGCAGCGGGCGCGGCGGGGCCGGAGCGGCGACGTCGATGCCGTTCTCGATCACCGAGAAGCGCTCCTCGGCGAGGCCCCAGTCGATATAGCGGTCGGCCAGGAAGCGGCTCGGCGAGACGAAGTGGTCGGCAAGCCCGAGCATGCCCTTGATGAAGGTCTCGCGCGCCAGGAAGCGCGCCGGCGCGATCTCGGGGAAGCAGGCGTTGCAGTCGGTCGGCGAGGCCCGGTAGCAGAGCTTGAAGGCGCCGGTCTTCACCATCTGCCCGTGATGGTGGCAGATCGAGAGATATTCGTGGAAGGTCACCACGATCAGCGCGTCCGGCAGCGCATCGCGCACCGCGAACAGGCATTCGAGCCCGAGCCCGATGAAATGGTGGAAATGCACCACATCGGGCTTGAGATCGTGCAGCACGCGCACGAAATCGCGCTCGATCTCCTCCGTCGCCCGGTTGGAGATCAGGAAGTGGTCGTAATCCTCGGCATAGTAGAGCAGCTCGCCGCCGCGCTGGCGCAGGCTCATCAGCGCCGTGCCGGCATGGCGCGGCGTCGGCGCGCCGACGCGGGCGAGATAGTGAGAATCCACGCCTTCGCCGGCCTGCAACCCCTTGTGCAGGTTGTAGGACGCCACCTCCGCCCCGCCGAGCGAGAGCGAGGGATGGCCGTGCGATATCACGAGAACCCGCATCCTCAGCCTTTCATATTGGAGATGGCGAGCGCCCAGCGCCGGTCGAAGCTGGTCCGGTCGGCGAGCTGGGCGAGCGCGCCGGCATGCGGCGTCGCCGTCTCGCCGTCATCGACCGCATAGACCTCGACATCGGGCACCCAGAGCGAGGGCGAGCCCGCCATCCTGAGCTTGAGGCAGAGATCGAGCCCTTTCTCCGCCGTGGTGAAATAGTTGCGCGCGAAGCCGCCGACCTCGATGAAGGCGGCGCGCGACAAGACGCAGCATTCGCTGGCGCCAGCCGCGACCTCCATCGGGCCGAGATTGCCGACCGCATCGAGCGGATAGCCGACGAAGCGGTTGGCGATACGCCGGTTCGCGCCCTCGCCTTCCAGCCAGGCGCCGGCCCAGCGGATCGAATCGTCCTCGAAGAGCAGCGTCGGGCTGGCGACGCATTGGCCGCCCCGCGCCCGGTAGGCCCGCTCCAGCCGGCCGAGCCAGCCCGGCATCCGGATCTGCGCGGCCCCTGAGAGCAGCGCGACCGTCTGGAAGCGGCAGGCGCGCACGCCGGCTTCCAGCGCGTCGCAGGCATCCTCGACGCCTTCCACGGCGACCAGGCGCACCGACAGCCCGTAGAAGCGCGCAAGCCGGCGCGCTTCCGCACCGACGCGGTCGAAACTCTCCGACGGGGCGGCGAGCACGATCGGCAGGGGCCGGGCTTCCGGGTCCATCGCGAGCAGGGCGAACAGCGCCGACAATTCCCGGTGGCGATGGTCGAGCCCGACCACGAGGCCGAGCGGCGCCTCGGGATCGAAAGGACCGACATCGAGGGTCTCGGCCGCGCGCGGCGGCGCGATCTCGGCCGCCTGCAATGCCGGCGCGATCTGGCGCTCGACCACGGCGTTGGCGGTCGAGGAGCGCGGATCGAGCAGGCCGAGCACGCGTTCCAGCGCGCTCCGCGCCGGGGCGCGATTGGGTTCGAGCGGCAGGAAGGCCGGGCCGCTCCCCTGCACCTCGAAGGTGAGATAGAGCGGCTGGCCCGCTTCGGGCACGAGCTTCGGGGCGAAGACGATGAAGCCGTGATTGTTGCGCCGCGAGGCGAGCGCCGGGCCGAAGCGCGGATCCTCCATGAAGGCCGCCGTCACATCGGCGCGCTGCACCCGCGTCCAGAGCCGGTCGACCGCGCAGGACCGGCTGCCGCTACACAGCGTGACGCCGCCGACCCGGCGCTCGGGATCGAACAGCCAGCCGATGATCAGCACGCCGGTACCCTCGATCACCGTCACCGAGTCGATGCCGGCGCGCACCGGCTCTTCCAGCAGGCAGACCGTGTCGCGCCCGTCGAAGCGCTGCGAGGCCCGCCTGAGCTTGTCTGCCGTCGCCTGAGGCGCGGTGCCGCGCTGCAACCCGTCGCGCAGATGGCCCGGCACGGTGATCGGCTCGAGCAGGACGTAGCGCTCATAGACCTCGAGCGCCCGCCAGCCGTCATTGCCGCGGAAATAGAGGCGCTCGATCTCGCCCGGACGCTGCACATGGCAGTCCTCCAGCAGGCCGAAGAAGCCGCGCGCCCCGTCGCCGAGATCGTCGCGCTCGAAAGTCCCGGTTTCGAGATGGGCCGGCGACAGGCCGCCATGCGAGATCAGGAGCTTGACCCGCCCCGCGGCGAAATGGGAGGTCCAGCCCTGCAGGAAGATACCCTCGCCCGGCCCCGTCGTTTCGCCGAGCGCCCCCATCACCTCGACGAAGCCGCCGGGCCGCGCGACGGTCTGCAACAGCATCGCCACCGCCCGCAGGCGGCGCGGATTGGGCGCGCCGGTCAGCAGCACTTCGAGCAGCCCGTCGACCACGCTCGGAAAGGCCTGGCCGGCATCGTCGGCGAGATCGGAGAGGAAGGCCTGCAACGGCTGCGGCTTCGCCGCCAGGATCAGGCGCAACGGCCGGCCCGGCCGGCCGATCAGCAACGCGCCGCTACCGCTCGCATCGACGCTGGGCGCCGGCGCCAGGCAGAGGAAGCCTGTGGCCAAAGACGTCTCGGCCCCGGGCCGGCGCCAGCTCAGCACCATGGTCTGCGCCCGATTGCGCGGATTGCCGTCGACCGCGACCGGCACCTTGGCCGGAATGGCATCGCAGGCGCTGCGGACGAGGATGGCGTTCTCGCCGAGCGGCGTCCAGGCCACGGTCGGCGCCGGGGCGACGGCCGTCCTCTCGGGAACGATGACCTCGCTCATCGCCTCAGCCTCCCCACAGCGTCACGGCCAGCGTGACGAAGGACATCGCGGCGGCGAGCGCCGACAGGAAGCCGAGGATGACCGTGACCTGCCGCAGCGGCGCCCGCGCCTCCTTGCGGATCGCTTGCAGGCGCTCGTCGAAGCCGCGCAGCGTGCCGTCGAAGCGGAGCTGGAACACGTCCAGCTCGGCGATGCGGCGCATGATCTCGCTCTGGCTCTCGGCCTCGGCCTTGGTCGCCTCGGCCAGCGCATGGTTCTCCTCGAGCCGCGCCGCGATGCGGTCGAGCTTCTCGTTGAGCTCCTTCTGGGCGAGCTGGCCGCGCCGGTTGAGCGCGATCAGCACCTCGACCTTGTCGAAGAAGCGCGCCAGCGGCACGGCGATCGCGGCCTCGGCCGCGAGCTCGTCCGGAGCCGGCAGGCGCAATTCCAGCTCCGCCCCGGTCTCGGGCGAGACGCCGACGACCCTGAGGCGGTTGCGGGCCGCGACCAGCGCCTCGTCGAGTTCCATCGAGAAGGCATGCTTGCCGTCGCCGATGCCGTTGCGGCGCAGATCGATGCGGCTTTGATCGGCCGCGGTCTCAGCCGCAAGCCTGCCGTCGCAATAGAGCCTGACCGTGACGGCCTGGTCGGGGCGGGCTTCGTCCCAGATCCAGCCATGCAGGCGATTGCCGTCGAGGGCGTCGATCCGGCCGTTCAGCCGTGCCGGATTGACGTTCGGAAGGCGGGCTTCGTTGTCCTGATATTCAGCAGTGGTCATGCGGCCTCCGCGAGCTTGAGGCTGTCGAAGAGGGCGAGGTGGCGGCCGGCGCATTCAGCGAGCGAAGGCTGCTCGGCAATGCCGTGGACGAGGCGCTGCCAGAGCCCGGCCTCCTCCATCGCCCGGCGCAGGGTGCGGGCGAGCGCAGCCGGGTCGCCCGGCCGGACATGCAGCCCGTCGATCCCGTCGCGCACCATCTCGGCCATGCCGCCGATGGCGCTGACGATCGGCGGACGGCGATGCTGGAAGGCTTCCTGGATGACGAGCGGGGCGTTCTCCCACCAGATCGAGGGCATCACCACCCAGTCGATCTCGGCCATCAGCGCCGGGACTTCGTCGCGGGCGTAAGGCCCGCAAGGACTGACGACCCCCGCAGTATCGGCGAGCGCGGCATCGAGCGCGCTGGTGAAGGCCTCGCTCTGGAACGGCGCGCCGCCATGGATGCGCAGGCTGAAGCCTTCCTCTCCGGACGCTTGCAGGATCCTGGCCGCCTGCAGCAGCGGCAGCACGCCCTTCCAGGGGTTGAGATTGCCGAAATAGCCGAAGCTGGCGCGCCGGCCCGTGGCCGGGCGGTGCGGTGCGGCCTCCTGGGCCGGGCGGGCATTGGCGATGACCTCGACCCGCTCCGCCGGCAGGCCCCAATCGACATAGCGCTGGCGCAGGAAACGGCTCGGCGCGACGAAGCGGTCGACGGCGGCGAGATGCGTCTTGATGAAGCGCTCGCGCAGCAGGAAGCGGTCGGAGCCGATCTCGGGGAAGCAGCCATGGCAGGCGGCGGGCGAGGAGCCCATGCAGCGCTGCCGGTCGCCCGGCCGCACCATCAGCCCATCATGGTGGCAGATCGGGTAATAGTCGTGCAGCGTCATCACGATCGCCGCCTGCGGCAGCAGCCGGCGCGCCAGCGTCAGGAACTCCGCGCCGATCAGCACCAGGTGATGAACGTGGATCACCTCCGGCCGGAACTCCTCCAGCAGCGAGCCGAGGTCCTGCAGCGTGCCGTAATGATCGATCTGGCTCATGTGGAAGCGGTCGTAATGCGCGCTCCAGAGCAGCACGTCGTCGCCGACGGATTGCAGCGCCGTGCCGGGATGCGGCTCGCGATGCATCGCGTTGGTCGCGCCGAGGAACAGCACCTCGCAACCCTGCTCGCGATAGGCCCCCGCGAGATCATGGGCGAAGATCTCGGTGCCGCCCGGATGCAGCGCGGGATGATTGTGCGCGACGACGAGGATGCGGCGGCTCATGCCCTGCCTCCCGGTTCCTTGCCTCCCGGTTCCTTGCCTCCCGGCTTCGTCGCGATCAGCAGGTCCTGGTAATGCGCCGCGCTGATGCCGCGCCAATGCCCCGGCCGCAGCGCCTCGACGGCGAGCCCGGCCTGCATCGCCTGTTCCACCAGGAAGCGGCTGTCGATCCCGGCGGCGGCGAGCGGCGCCTCGTCGATGGCGTACCAGCCCGGTCCGTCCTGCCAGCGCTTGAAGGAGAGGCGCTCCTGGCCGGTCTCCGCGCCGTCGATGGCGAAGGCGGTGAGGAAGAGGCGCCCGCCCGGCGCCAGAAGCCGCGAAGACTCCTGCAGATAGACCACCAGCTCCTCGGGTGGCAGATGCGTCGCGACCGAGGTCATCGTCACGAAATCGAAGCTGCCATTGCCGAAGCCGAAGCGAACCTCGATGCCCGGCAGGGAGCCCTGCGGATTGTAGAGCGGATGGGCGATGTCGAGCCGCTGGAAGCGGAAGCGCGGATAGGCCGGCGTGATCGTCTGGGCGCACCAGAGGATGCCCTCCGTCACGGGATCGACGCCGTCATAGCTGCCGCGCTCGGGGTCGAGATACTGCGTCAGCGGCACCGCCATGCGGCCAATGCCGCAGCCGATGTCGAAGACGCGCTCATGCGGCTTCAGCCGGCCGATCCGGACGAAATGGCCGAGGAACTCGGCGCCGATCGCGCGATAATCGCCGTCGCCGACGAAGATCGAATCCGGCGGCGGATGCGGCATGAAGCGGTTGCTCTGCAGCGAGGCCAGCAGCCAGTCGAGCTCGGGCCCGGCGGATATCTCCGCCGGAGCCGGCTCAGCCGCGATCTCTCTCAAGGCCGTCATTGCCGTCATGCCGCGGTCGCTCTCCTGAAGGTGAAGCGGGGAACGAGGTCGGGTGCGCTCGGCACCGGCTCGGGCAGAGCGGGCTCCGCCGCCGAGCTTTCGAAGGCCAGCATCAGCGCCTCGATCTGCGCATCCCAGCGCCGCGTCTGCAGCCAGGCATTGTGCTGGGAGGCGGCGCCGCGCGTGTAGTCGGCGCTGCGCGAGATCGATTGCCGTTCGAGATGATAGAGCGCGACGCTCGGCGCATAGACGATGCCGAAGCCGGCGCGCCGCACCTTGAGGCACAGGTCGCTGTCCTCGTAATCGCCGATCACATAGCTCTCGTCGAAGCCGCCAAGCTCGTCGAAGAGCTCGCGCGGCATGACGATGCAGGCGCCGGTGACGCCGGGCACGGGCCGCTCGACATTGGCCGGCCCGTAGCTCCCGGGCATGCCCTTGAAGTAGTGATGGTTGAGCCAGATGCCCTTGCTGTCGCGCTTGAAGAACAGCCCGGCATGCTGCAGCGAGCCGTCGTCATAGAGCAGCTTCGGCCCGACGGCGCCGACGCGCCTTTGCCGGTCGAGCTTGCCGATCAGCGCCGGCAGCCAGCCATTGCCGGCGGGGATGACGTCGGAATTGACCAGCGCCAGCGCCTCGCCGCGCGCCCTGAGCGCGCCGGCGTTGCACGCGGCCGAGAAGCCGCCATTGCGCCCCATCGCCACGAGCTGCATCGGCAGCCCATAGGCGAGATGCAAGCCCCCGAGGAGATGCGCCACCTCGGCCTCGTGCTCCGGCGAATCGAGCACATAGATCAGCTCGGCATTCTCGACGAACCAAGGATCGCCGGCGAAGGCCGCGACCTGCACGCGCAGGAAGTCGTAGACGCGGTAGAGCGGGATGACGACGGAGGCCTTCGGCCGGGCCGCGATCGGCCCGAAGCGCTTGACCGTCGGCTCCGGCCGGGTCTCGCCGAGCTCGTCCTGGCAGGCAGCGAGGATCGGCGCCAGCGTCTCCTCCAGCATCGCGGCGGTGAGATATTGCGGCGGGATCGCCGACAGCGCCCGAGCGCGGATCGTGGCCGGGTCGGCCGGCTGGACCGGCGGGCGCAGCGTCAGCGTCGTGCCGGACCGCAGCTTGATCTCGCAGCGCGGCTGCAGCACCGGCGCGCCGGCGGCATAGTCCGAGGCGAAAGCGGCGAAGCCCGTCGCGGCGCGCGTCTCGCCTTCCTCGCCCGTTGGCAGTCTGACCGGGAAGCGCTGGAGCCGCGACAGCATGGCGATCGGCTCGCCCGCCCCGCGATGCAGCAGCACCTCTTCCAGAAGCTCGTCGGGATCGCGCAGCCAGCCGCCGATCAGCAGGCCCGCGCCGTTGCAGACCGCGAGATCGAGCTCGGCGGCGGGGAGATCGTCGTTGCGGCGGACATGCTGAACCGCCAGCGGCACGCGCCGCTGCATCTCGACAGCGAGCAGGCGGCCCTGTTCGGACAAGCCCGCGAGCTGCTCGACGACCCAGTTGCGCAGGCCGTCGCGGCTCGCGGCCTTGCCGGCCCACCAGCGGCCGAGCGACGGCGCCGCCTGCCGCCCCGGCAGGGACCGGACCACGAGCGAACGCTCGCTCTGCAGGATCAGCAGCCCGCCGCCGCGCACGGGCGGCTCTTCCATCACGAGGTGAAGCTCGCGCTTGCCCGTCCTGTCGGCGATGCCGACGCGCGACGGGAGGTCGAGGCGCACGAGGCCGGCGCCATCGAGACGGGAGACCGTCTGAAGGCCCGTGAAATCGCCGGGCACGATGGCCTCGCACAGCCACTGCCCTTCGACCAGCACCGCGCTGGGCTGCATCGCCACGGGCTTCGGAAACAGCAGCAGCAGGAACTGGCGCAGGAAGGACAGGTAGTTCGGCGCCGTCGAGAGGCCGAACAGGGGCGGCCAGGCCCGCAGCAGCGCGTTGGCCAGGACAAGCCGCGCCTGCGGCGCGAGGTCCTTCAGGATCTCCTTGGGATCGGCGAGGCCGTGGACGAGCGCCGGATCGAAGGCCGCGGTCACCTCGCCCTGCGGCCCATGACCGGACAGGGTCGCGGCGATGTTGCCCTGCCCCGCGGCCCGGAACGCCACCGCAAGGCGTTCCCGCCCGTCGCGCAGGCCCAGCGAGATCGAGGCGGCGGCGAGGCGGCGGCCGCCGCCCGTCAACGCGATCGAGGGCTTCCCGAAAGGCGAGGCTTCGAGCGTCCAGCACAGCAGGAAGACCGATCCGCCGAGACGGTGCAGTTCGAGCTGGGTCGGAGCGGCCACGGCCGCGGCGACGGGCGCGAGTGAAAGCATGAAGACGTTCCTGCGGCACGGAAGGGGCCCGGAGCGCCGGCGGGAGATGGAGATCCATCTCGCGGAGAAGCCGGCGCTCCGGGACGTCGTCGGGACGCGCCTGCCGCCGTCCGGCCAGGAGCCGCGGCCGGGCGGCGAGTCGCGTCAGGCCGATCAGGCGACCGAGAAGTAGGAGTGCGGGTCGGCCTGGACGTCGTCGGCGCTCACACCCACGAGAGTCACGGTGTCGCCATGGCCGAGGTCGATGACGGTGTTGCCGCCGACCGTGGTCGCGCGGGCCGCCACGTCCTCCGCCGAGTGGACGCCGGTGCCGTTGATGTCCGAGGCGATCTGCAGGATGTCCGCGCCGGCTTCGAAATCGAGCACCACGTCGTTGCCGCCGCCACCCGCGAAGACGAAGGTGTCGTGGCCGGCACCGCCCTGCAGGATGTCGTCCCCGGCGCCGCCGAACAGCAGGTCGTCGCCCGCGCCGCCCTGGAGCAGATCGTCGCCCGCTCCACCCTGAAGGATGTCGTTGCCCGCGCCGCCCTGCAGGATATCGTTACCCGCGCCACCCTGCAGGATGTCGTTGCCGGCACCGCCCTGCAGAAGGTCGTCGCCAGCACCACCCTGGAGGATGTCGTTGCCGGCGCCGCCGAGGAGGGTGTCGTCACCCTGCCCGCCGGAGAGGACGTCGTCGCCCTCGCCGCCGAAAAGGGCATCGTTGCCCTCGTCGCCGGAGAGGAAATCGTCCCCCCGCCCGCCGAAGAGGATGTCGTTGCCCTCGCCGCCGAACAGCGCATCGTCGCCGCCGTCGCCATAGAGCAGATCGTTTCCGCCTTCGCCGAACAGGGAGTCGACCCCGTCGCCGCCATGCACGATGTCATGGCCGTCGCCGGCGAGAATGACATCGCTGAAACGCGTACCAATCAAATGGTCGTCGAATGCACTTCCTTCGATCGTTGCCATTCGGCGCCTCCTAAGTAGTTGATGATCCCGGATCTACCGGCGGACCAGCCGCGGATCTTCGTATCCGGATACTGTTCCGGCGACATAATTCCATCATATCGCCGCTCGACATCCTGAGGATTACGCAAAGCGTGCAGTGCATCAACAAATTTATTGTGACCATTTTGCGATGCATCATGGATAAATCTATGATTTTTACTCAGAAAAACCTTCCTTATTTGCGCAAATATACTTCCAAATTTGAAATAACGCCCCGCAGGCCGCCGCGCCGCCTCAATCCTCGCGGAAAGCGCGGTTGAAGCTGTCGGTGAAGGGCGAGATCAGATAGTCGATCGCCCGGCGCGCGCCGTTGACGATCATCACCTCCGCGGTCATGCCGGCATGCAGCGCGACCTTGTGGTCGCGCAGGCTCTGCGGGTCGATCTCGGCGCGCACGACGAAATAGGCGGCGCCGGTCTTCTCGTCGACGAGCTGGTCGGGCGCGACATAGCTCACCTTGGCCTCCAGCGGCGGCAGCAGCCGCGAATTGAACGCCGTCAGCCGCACCCGGGTCGCGGCGCCGACGCGGACCGCGTCGATGTCCCGCGGATCGACCTTGGCCTCGACGATCAGCGGCTCGTTCTCCGGCACGATATCGAGGATCGCCTCACCCGCCGCGATGGCGCTGCCGGCGGTGCGCATGCGGATATTGGCGACGATGCCTTCCTGAGGGGAGGTCACCACCAGCCGGCGCAGCACGTCCTCGGCCTGGACGATGCGCTCGGTGACCTCCGACAGGGCGAGCTGGGTTTCCTGGATATCCCTGGCGATCTCGTTCTGCCGGTCGAGGCTGATCGACAGGATCTCGAGATTGGCGCCGGCCACGGCCTGCTCGGCCTTGGCCTTGCGGGCGGCGTATTCGCCGGCCCGGCCGGCGAGCTCGCTCTGCCTGGTCTGCAGTTCGACGAGCTGGCTGCGCTTGGTATAGCGCTTCTCATAGAGGTCGGCGAAGATCCTGACCTCCTCGTCGATCAGCGAGCGCTGCCGGTTGGTCGCGTCGATCTGCGCCTTCAGCGCCTCGGCCTCGGCCTGATACTGCTCGATGACCCGTTGCTGGATCTGGATCTTGCCCTCGTGGACCTCCGCGCGCGACCTGAACAGCGTGCGCTCGGCCCGCAGGACCTCGCGCGTCACCGGCGTTTCGGCGCGCTCGATATCGTCGGGGAAATCGACTTCCGCGGCCTTCGTCTGCTCGGCCCTCAGGCGGGCGAGCTTGGCCACCAGGCCGACGCGCTTCGCTTGCAATTGCTGCAATTCGGCCCGGGCCCGGGCGTCCTCCAGCCGCAGCAGCGGTTCGCCCTTGGAAACCCGCTCGCCCTCCCCCTTCAGCAGGGTCTTCAGGATGCCGCCCTCGAGATGGCTGACCGTCTTGCGCTTGCTGTCGACGGCGACGACGCCGCTCGCGACGGCGGCATTGTCCAGCCTTGCGGTCATGGCCCAGGCGCCGAAGCCGCCGAAGCCGACCCCGATCGCCGCCACGCCCGCCAGCACGAGGCTGCGCAGGCTCGGCACGCGCTCATCCGACTCGTCCAGCGGCGGCACCGCCACCAGGGCGCGTTCGGGGCGCTTGATCAATGAACGCCCGGTCATGCCGTCGCTCCCCGAACAGCCGGTGCCGCGGCGGGCGCCGCCGCCGCCGGCTCGATCTCCACGCGCCCGCTCGGCGAGATCATGCCCGCGATCGCTGCCCGCGGCCCGAATTGCTGGACGCGGCCGTCGCGCAGGACGAGCAGCTTGTCAACCACCTGCATCACCGACGGCCGATGCGCGATCAGGACGACGATCGCGCCGCTCTCGCGCGCGGCCATCACGGCGCGGATCAGGCTCTGCTCGCCCTCGGCGTCGAGATTGGCGTTCGGCTCGTCGAGCACGATCAGGCGCGGCATGCCGTAAAGCGCGCGCGCCAGGCCGATGCGCTGCCGCTGGCCGCCGGAGAGCCTGAAATCGCTGTCGGCGACGCTGGTGTCGTAGCCGAGCGGCAACCGGCCGATGAGCTCGTGCACGCCGGCGATGCGTGCCGCCTCGAGGATGGCGTGCGGATCGGGGTCCTGCATGCGCGCGATGTTCTCGGCGATCGTGCCGTTCAGCAGCGAGACCGATTGCGGCAGGTAGCCGACCATGGCGCCGAAGGAGCCGCGCTCCCAGAGATAGGTGCTGTGGCCGTCGAGATAGACGCCGCCGGCATTCGGCTTGAGCACGCCGACGAGGAGCCGGGCGAGCGTCGACTTGCCCGCGCCCGACGGCCCGACGACACCGAGCACCTCGCCGGGCTCCAGCGAGAAGGAGACACCCTTGATCACGGTCTGCTCCGAGCCGGGCGGAGCGAAGAGCGCGCGATCGACGACGAGATCGCCCTGGCAGGGCGGCGTCGGCACCGTCTGGCGCTGCGAGCTGCGCGACAGGACGAGCTCGCGCACGCGCTTCCAGGCCGCCGCGGCGAGGACCCATTGCCGCCAATCCGTGATCATCGAATCGAACGGCGCCAGCAAGCGGCCGAGCAGGATGCTCGCCGCCATCAGCGTGCCCGCGGTGACCTCGTTGCGGATGATCAGGAGCGCGCCGGTCGCATAGACCGAGAGCTGCATCGTCATTCGCGACGAGCGCGTCACCGCCGCGATCAGCTTGCCGCGGCGCGTGCCCATGTCGAGCTGCTCGATCATCGCGAGCTGCTGGCCGCGCCAGCGCCGCGCCAGCGCCGGCAGCATGCCCATCGCCTCGATCGTCTCGGCATGGCGAAGGCTGGCGCCGACCTCGTTGATGCTGGCGACGCCGGCCTCGTTGGCCTCCTTCAGCACCCGCCGCGTCAGCATGTCCGACAGCACGCCGAGCAGCAGCAGGATGATCAGCGAAGCCAGCCCGACCAGCCCGTAGACGGGATGGAGCAGGAACAGCACGGCGAGGAAGACCGGGGACCAGGCCGCCTCGAGCGGCGTCGCGATCGCCGAGCTCGCGATGAAGAACCGGATGTCGTTGAGGTCCCGGATCGCCTGCGTCGCCTGGCCCGAACCCAGTTCCAGCGAGGCGCTCACCGCCGCCTGCAGAGCCGGCAGGTTGAGCCGGCGCGCGAAGATGCTCGCCATGGCCTGGAAGGTCAGCGAGCGGATGAACTCGATCGTGCCGTAGAGCGCCAGCGCCCCGACGGCGATGACCAGCAGCATCGTCAGCGTGTCGTAGCTGTGGCTGACCGTGACCCTGTCCTGGACCTGCATCATGAAGAGCGGGACCGTCAGCAGCAGCAGATTCACGCACAGGCTCAGCAGGGCGGCGTAGCCCAGCCCGCCGACGAACGATCTCTGCAGGTCCCTGATCAGGATATCGGGAGCCGGCCTCACCGCCTTCATGCATATCTCCGGAAGCGAAGGTTGTCGGGCAGAGAAGGCGATGTCGTCATCACCCTGCGTCACCCATGCGTCAGCATCCGCAAACGAGATACGGGAGTGGTGTCAAGATTATGACAGATTAGATCTCTACCTTGCCGAGTCAGGCGACAGAAAATGCGGCATTATTGTGCGATATTTTGAATTTTGAACCAGTTCACACCCATTTCCAAATTGCAGATTCTTATTGCTCATCGAATCGGCATGGCATGTGCTTTGCCTATAGGCTCCATAGGGGAAGGGAAGAAAAAGGGATGGATTGTTCAAACTTCAATCAGGCGGGGTAAGGAATGCACTTCAAATTGCATGGCGGCGAGCAATTTTCAGGCAGATCCTTGAATGGCCATGACAGGCCGAACGGCGATGGCGAAGTGGAGGATGGGGCGGAGCGAAGAGTTTCGGCCTTCGACCTCGCCCGCGTCATCGAGCGGGTCAGTCGGCGGTTCCTCGATTATCTGCGCCTCGAACTGGGCAAGCTCGGCATCGAGGACATTTCACCGGCACAGGTGATGATTCTGCTCACCATCGGACAGGGCGAGATCGCCGTGCGCGATCTTCTCGATCGCGGGCATTACGGAGGCTCCAACGCCTCCTACAACCTCAAGCAGCTCGTCGAGAGCGGCTATCTCGAACGCGGGGCCTCTCCGCGCGACAGGCGGCTGGCGCGAATCTCTCTCTCGCTCAAAGGACAGATGCTGTGCGAGAGGCTGCGGCTGCTGGATGAGGCCCATCCGTTCGGCCCGCGCGCCGAGAACGGCGTCGGCGCCGATTTCCTGACCACCCATGAAACCCTGCGCCGGCTCGAGCAGTGGTGGAACGATTCCCTCCGCTATGGCGGCGTCCTGCTGGCCTCATGCATATCCTATTCGTTCATCGTTCAGGATCTGGTCAATTCGCTGCTCTGATCGCGAGCCTCGTCGCCCAGGGCGACGAGGTCACGCTGATCAGCGAACGCCCCGCGCCGGAGCAGCCGGGCCTGCGCCAGCTCGCCTACACGGTCGGCGCGGCTCCGGCCCAGCACCCGGCGCTCGCCGCCACGGATTATCACCTGCGGACCGGCGAGGCCGTCGCCGGGCTGATGACCGCGCTCGCGGCGAGCGATCCGCCCGATGTGGTGATCGGACATACCGGCTGGGGCGGGCTTCTCTTCGCGCGCGACGCCCTGCCGGACGCCGCCCTGCTCGGCTATTGCGAATATTACTACCGCAGCTCCGGGGCGGACCTCGACTTCGGCGCGACGGCGCCGATCCCCCTTTCGGAGCGGCAGCGCATCCGCATGCGCAACGCCGCGCAGCTTCTCACCCTCGATACGCTCGACGCCGCCTATGCACCGACCCGCTGGCAACGCCAGCAATATCCCGCCGCCTATCGCCAGCGCATCGCCGTCTGTCATGACGGCATCGACACGGCGCTCTGCCGGCCCGATTCTCGGGCCCGCTTCACCCTGCCGGACGGCCGCGAGCTGACGCCGGGCATGCCCGTCGTTACCTTCGCGGCGCGCGATCTCGATCCCTATCGCGGCTATCCGCAGTTCATGCGGGCCGCGGCCCTGCTGGCCGGGCGCCATCCCGAGCTGATCTTCGTCGCCGTCGGCGGCGACGGCGCCGGCTATGGACGCCCGCGCGAGGACGGCATGCCGTGGCGCGAGGCGATGCTGGCGGAGACCGGGCTGGCCGACCGTGTCGTCCATATCCCGTGGTTGCCCCATGAGCGCCTGATCGACCTGTTCCGGGTCTCGGCGGCGCATGTCTATCTGACGGTGCCCTTCGTCCTCTCCTGGTCGCTGCTGGAAGCCATGGCCAGCGGCTGCCTGGTGGTCGGCTCGGACACGCCGCCGGTGAAGGAAGTGATCCGGGACGGCCTCAACGGCCTCCTGACTCCGTTCGACGACCCGGCCCTGCTGGCGCAGCGAATCGCGGAGGCGTTTCAGCACCCGCCCCTGACGGCGCCGCTGCGCCGCGCCGCCCGCGAGACGGTCCGTGCCGGCTACGAGCGCGAGCGCTGCCTCGACCGCCAGCTCGGCTGGATCCGAAGGCTCGCGCAATAGGGGCTTGCTCGGGACCGTCGGCTCCCTCGGCGGGAAAGCCCCCTCATTCACCAGCCCGTGCCCGCGCACCAGGATATCGCTCTGCCCCGTCAAGCGCCCTTGCCGACTCCCGCCGACGCGGATCGGAACCGTCTCGGCGCCCCCCGCGTAAAGAGCGTAGTCTCGCAAGCCGAACAGGCGTCAGCCCGCCCCGGGCTCGACCTTCAGGAGCCGGATCACCCGCGGCTTCCCGCGCGGGTCCGGCCAGCCCATCGCCTGGCCTTCCGACAGGCCGATGAGCGCCGTTCCGACCCGGCTGAGAACGGAGACCAGCCCGGACGAGGAACGCCCGCGGCCGGAAACCAGGACGACGTCGCGCACCGCGCCGCTACGCTCCTCCAGATAGCGCCCCGCGCGGTTCAGGGCGAGGCAGCCCGCCGGCGCGGTCCCGGCCGGCACGATCCGCGCGCGGTGCAACTCGTTGCCGAGGCGCGAGGCCGCGGCGTAACGGCCATCCGCCACCGCCTCGCGGACGACGCGCCTCAGCACCGCGAGGTCCTGATCGGTGATCGTGATCTCTGGAAGGTCCACTCTCACTATCCCGCCGGCTTTCCCGAGGGCGAGCGCCGGCTCTCGCCACGAAGTCGCCGGCGGGCGCGGCCCGCCGGCACGTCACAGGGCCGCTTCGGCCCGAAGGCTAGCGCCCGACCCGCCTGTTCGGCAGGCCCTGCTGCTTGCCGAGGTCGGCGACCGAGGTCGCGGCCTGCGGCGGAAGCTTCGGCTGCTTCGGCTTCTTCGCTTCCCTGTTTCCGTTGCGCTTCTTCTTGCTCATGATCTGGTCTTCCCGCTGGGAGGCCGCCGGCAGCGCGCATGGCCGCCCCGGCCACGGCACGGCACCCTGGACAGCCTCCGATCTGCTGGAATGGCCCGAGCCTTCGCCTGCGGGCGAACGACATCCGCACGACATGTCGCCCATCGCATGGCGGCGCAGGCTCGCGCCGGCGCAGTTACCCTGGCCCGGGCGCCCCCGACCTGCCGTCAGGCGGCGCGCCGAACCAGGGCTACTGCCGTGCGAGCTGGCAGGCGGTGCACAAGACACCCGCCGGAAGAAGAATTCCAATCATGACCTAATGATATTTCGATGAATTATACGGAAAGTCAAATCCGCAACACTCTACCGGACTTGGTTGAAAATAGCTTTTCTCGGCCCATATCGGAACCATGCCAAATTCAACCTGGAATCTCACGCCGAGAACGATCCGGAAGGCACATGTCTTTACCCGGAGAGGATTCCCGCCGGCCTGACAATACTGCCGACGGCCCTCTCCGGGTCACGAGCCCATCCGATCGTGATTTTGGCGCCGCCTTGCCGGCGCAGGAGGAGATTCCATGGCCGGCCGTTCCAGATTGGTCTGCGCAAGCTGCCGTCGCCCCGTGCCCCGCGCCGCCGCCCGCTGCCCCTGGTGCGCGGGCCCGGTCGACCCCGTCAGGCAGCGGCTGGGCGCGGCCCGATACCCATGCCTGTCCGGCGATATCGGCGCGGCGCATCCGCCCGGCGCCAGGCCGGCCGAGGGTCACGCCAACCGCCCCTGAGAAGCCCCGTTCCGGCGGGCTTCTTCCATCTCCGACCGGCGGGACGTGCGCGATCGCATCGCCGCCGTCCGTCGACGGGAGGCGCAAGGATGCATCCCCGAACGAAAGGGCCCGGCAGAGCCGGGCGCTGGACGAGGCCCGGGCCGCCTCGCTGGCGGCCCGGGCCCGGAAAGCGGGTTCCGCGCCGCTCAGGCGGCCGGAACCGGGTCGGCCTGCGCGGTCTCGCGGGCGGGCTCGGCGAAGCGCAGCCGCCGGTCGCCCTCGGCGTCCTTGATGCGCGTCGGCAGGCCCATGCGGTCGAGCAGGGCGAGGAAGGGCTTCGGCGCCAGCTCCTCGACATTGACCATCTTCCGCACGTCCCACGCGCCGTTGGCGACGAGCAGCGCCGCGGCGACGGCCGGGACGCCCGCCGTATAGGAGATCGCCTGGCTGCCGACCTCGGCGAAGGCCTCGGCATGGTCGGCGACGTTGTAGATAAAGACCTCGCGCGCCTTGCCGTCCTTCACGCCCTTGACCACATCGCCGATGCAGGTCTTGCCGACATAGCCCGGCGCGAGCGAGGACGGGTCGGGCAGCACGGCCTTGACCACCTTGAGCGGGATCACCTCCTGGCCCTCCGCCGTCCTGACCGGCTGCTCCGAGAGCAGGCCGAGATTCTTCAGCACGTTGAAGACGGTGATGTAGCGCTCGCCGAAGCCCATCCAGAAGCGGACATCCGGCACGTCGAGATTCTTCGACAGCGAGTGGATCTCGTCATGGCCGGTGAGATAGGCGGTCCGCTTCCCGACGACGGGCAGGTCCCATTCCTTGCCGACCTCGAACATCTTGTTCGAGGTCCACCGGCCCTTCTGCCAGGACCAGACCTGGCCGGTGAACTCGCGGAAATTGATCTCGGGATCGAAATTGGTGGCGAAGTAGCGGCCATGGTCGCCGGCATTGATGTCGACGATGTCGATCGAGTCGATCCTGTCGAAATAATCGTCCTGCGCCAGCCGGGCATAGGCGTTGACGACGCCCGGGTCGAAGCCCGCGCCGAGGATGGCGGTGACGCCGGCGCTGGCGCATTCGGCCTGCCGCTTCCACTCGTAATTGCCGTACCAGGGCGGCGTCTCGCAGATCTTCAGCGGGTCCTCGTGGATCGCCGTGTCGATATAGGCGGCGCCGGTGGCGAGGCAGGCCGAGAGCACCGACATGTTGAGGAAGGCCGAGCCGACATTGATGACGATCGCGCTCTTCGTCTCCCGGATCAGCGCGGCCGTCCGCTCGACGTCGAGAGCGTCGAGCCCGTGCGCCAGCAGGCGCCCGCCCGTCTTCAGGCTGCCCTTGGCGTGGACCGAATCGACGATGGCCTCGGCCTTCGCCCGGGTCCGCGACGCGATGTGGATGTCGCCGAGAACGTCGTTGTTCTGCGCGCATTTGTGGGCGACGACGTGGCCTACGCCGCCGGCGCCGACAATCAGGACATTTCTCTTCATTTTGGCTGGGGCCTCCTTTCGGTTTTCGGATGTTCGGCCGCGTTTCAGGACAGGCTCGCGCGGTAGTCCCGGTAGGAAAAGGAGCGGACGAGGCGCAGGCTGCCGTCGAGCTCCCGCAGGACGATGGACGGCATCTGCACGCCGTTGAACCAGTTCTTCTTCACCATGGTGTAGCCCGCCGCGTCCTGGATCGAGATGCGGTCGCCGGGCGCCAGTTCGCGGTCGAAGGCGAATTCGCCGAAGATGTCGCCGGCCAGGCACGATTTGCCGCAGATCATGTAGCGGTGCCCGCCCTCGTCCGGCTCGACGCGCGCCTGCTGCCGGTAGATCAGCAGGTCGAGCATATGGGCCTCGACCGAGCTGTCGACGACGGCGAGGTTCTTGCCGTTGAAGAGCGTGTCGAGCACCGTGACCTCCAGCGTCGTGCTGCGCGTCACCGCCGCCTCGCCGGGCTCGAGATAGACCTGCACGCCGTGGCGCTGCGAAAACGTCGCGAGCCGCTCGCAGAACGCCGCGAGCGGATAGCCCTCCCCGGTGAAGTGGATGCCGCCGCCCAGGCTGATCCAGGAGACCCGCGAGAACAGCGCGCCGAACCGCTCCTCGACCTGGCCGAGCATGCGGTCGAACAAGGCGAAATCGCCGTTCTCGCAGTTGTTGTGGACCATGAAGCCGTCGATCCGGTCGATGACCTGCGCGATCCGCTCCGGATCCCATTCGCCGAGGCGGCTGAAGGGGCGCGCCGGGTCGGCGAGGTCGAAATTCGACGCGCTGATGCCGGGGTTGAGCCGCAGGCCCCGGCTCAGCCCGCCGGTGCGATCGGCGAAGCGTTCGAGCTGGCGGATCGAGTTGAAGACGATCTTGTCGGCATTGGCGACGACCTCGTCGATCTCGTGATCGGCGAAGGCGACGCTGTAGGCATGGGTCTCGCCGCCGAATTCCTCGCGGCCGAGCTTCACCTCGAACAGCGACGAGGAGGTCGTGCCGTCGATATGCTCGCGCATCAGGTCGAAGACGGACCATGTCGCGAAGCATTTCAGCGCCAGCACGACCTTGGCGCCGGAGCGCCGACGAACCTCGTCGATGATCCGCAGGTTGCGCAGCAGCTTGCTCTTGTCGATCAGGTAGTAGGGTGTCGCGATCATCGGGACCTTGCGCCATGCGCTGCGATGGTGACGCCAGCCGGCACGGCGGAGGCGCCATGCCGGGTAACGATCGGGAAAAGCCTGCCGGCGCGAGGGGCTCGCGGACCGTCAGCTCGGATGGGAGGCGGAAAGGACGGCGCCGGTCACGCGGCCGGGGCCGGGGCGCTCACGCTGAGGGAGGAGGGGCAGCGAGGTCCCCGCGGAAGGCGAGCGCTTTCGCACTGTTTCCCCTCCGCTTCGTCTGTCGGTGGAACGGATCGGCGTGCAAGCGCGCCGGATGCCCGCCGGGTCGGCCCGGGCTACCCCTGTCGATGGCCCTGGCCGGCGCACGCGCCGCGCGCGCAGCAAGGATTTCTTCCGTTTGGGAGGCAATCAGTAAAACTGAGCCCATCCCCAATTGGAAGAGGGCGTCGTGAGACATACCGTCCTCCCCAACCAGCAGATGTAGCCTGCATCAGATGATGGCCGAGCCTATAGCATCGGGCAGCCGGCAGTTCAACCTGCAAGCCCGGCGACGAAGCTGGCCGAGCCGCCGCACCGTTTCGACGGCGCGGCGGATTATCCCTGCGGCGGAGGGATTCTACCGGACCGGGCCCGGTCTTCTCTGCCGAACCGGGCGACTAGACTATCGGCTTTTCGCGATGGTCGGCGGCCGTGCCTACCCCTCCCGGGCCGGCGGGCCGGAATGCAGGGTGGTCACCCAGATCGCGCGCGCCACCTCCTGCTCGGGATTGTCGAACATATGGGGCACGGTGCTGGGGAAGCAGACGCTGTCCCCCGCCGCGAGCACGTGAGGCTCGTGATCGAGCCAGATCCGGACCCGGCCGGCCAGGACATAGACCGCCTTCTCGCCGACATGCTGGACGAAATCGGCGCCGGAGGACGCACCCGGATTGAGCGTCAGCTCGTAGATCTCCAGCGCCCCGCCCTGGGCCGGCGTCAGCGATTCCTTGAGCACGCCGCTCGCCGTCAGCCGCAGCAGGCGCCGGTCGTTGCGGCGCACGATGTATTGCGACGAGGGATCGGGCGCATGCGGCTCGAAGAAATAGGAGATCGGCACGCCGAGCGCGACGCTGAGCAGCCTGAGGCTGCGGATCGAGGGCGAGGCCAGCCCCCGCTCGAGCTGGCTGATCATGCCGGTGGAAAGCCCGGTGCGCCGGGCCAGCTCCTGGATCGAGAAGCCGGCGCGCTGGCGCAGCAGCCGCACCGTCTCGCCGAGGCGATGCTCGGCATCCTCGGGCAGCACGATGGCTTCGCCGGCCGTCCTCTCCGGCGTCTCCGCCTCAGCCGCGTCCCTGCTCATCGATCGCCTCCCCGTCCTGTTGTCCGACCGCGCCCAGAGCATTGGGCACGAAACTTGAATCCGCCTTTCGGAGACATCCGTCACCTCGACATAGAGATGGCTCGCCCCTCCGCCGGCGGAAGGGACGGACCCCGGCGACCCGCCGGGAAGCCGGACCTGCCGCCGCGCGACCGGCATCGGCGCGATTGACAGGCATTTTCAACCATGTTGAATTCAGGTCAACAAAAGTTAGAGAGATTGAAACACCGCCCGTCAAGCGGCGTGACGCCACGCCGCGGCGAGCGAGTTCCGGGGAGGGAGCGCATCATGTCCGAGGGGCCTTTCGGAGTCACCAATCCCACGCGCCGCGGCGCGCTCGCGCTCGGCATGGGGCTCGCCGCCGGGGCCGCCCTGCCGTCCTCGCTGCGGGCGGCGCAGCCGCCCTCCGTGCCGAAGGGCCAGGTCGTCGCCGGCCTCTCGCAGGAGCCGACCGTCTTCCACCCGCTGATGCCCGGCATCGAGGTCGACCAGGGCGTCTGGTGGCAGATCTTCAGCACGCTCTGGTACATCGACCCGGAAGGCCGCTTCCAGCCGGACCTCGCCAGGGAGGTGCCGACGGTCGAGAATGGCGGCCTCTCCGCCGACGGCCTGAGCTGGAAGGTCAAGCTGCGCAACGACGCCAAATGGCATGACGGCACGCCGTTCACCGCCGAGGACGTCAAGTTCAGCATCGACCTCGTCAACAACACCGCCTTCCGTGCCCGCAACCGCGTCGGCCACAGCCTGGTCCACGACATCAAGGTGGTCGCGCCGGACGAGATCCACTGGCGCATGGAAAGCGCCTATTCGCCCTATATGTCGATCCTGTCGCTGTTCTTCATCGTGCCCAGGCACGCGCTGGAGAAGGCTTCCGACCCCAACGCCTCGCCCTTCAACAACGCCCCGATCGGCACCGGGCCGTTCCGCTGGGGCGAGCGGGTGCCCGGCGACCATATCCAGCTCCTCGCCAACACGAGCTATCACGGGCGCGGTCCGTTCCTGGAGCGGGTGGTGTTCAAATACATCCCCGACCTGACCGTGCTCTACACCCAGTTCCGCACCGGCCAGATCGACTATACCGGCATCCAGGGCGTTCTGCCGAACTTCGTCAAGGAAGCGAAGACGCTGCCCGGCCGCAAGGTGACGGTCTCGCCGATGGCGTCGATCGAGCACATCGCGCCCAATCTCGAATTCGGGCCGCTCGCCGACCGCTCGGTGCGCGAGGCGCTCTATCTCGCGATCAACAAGAAGGGGCTGATCGACGCCCTCAACTACGGGCTGCCGGTGCCGACCGAATCCTTCGTGCCGCAGCAGGCCTGGTCCTTCAACAAGGAGCTGCCGGCCCATGCCCACGACCCGGCCAAAGCCAACGCCATCCTCGACGCCGCCGGCTGGAAGCGCGGCGCGGGCGGCATCCGCGAGAAGAACGGCGTCAGGCTGGAATTCGCCAATTCGACCACCAGCGGCAACGCCGTGCGCGAGCAGACGCAGCAGCTCCTGATGCAGGACTGGAAGGCGATCGGCGCCTCGATGCGGATCAACAACATGCCCGCCGCCGTGATCTGGGGCGAGTTCTGGCAGCAGTCGAAGTTCCAGTCGGTGATCGTCGGCGTCAACTTCATGCTCGGCAGCGACCCGGACGTGACGCCGCGCTTCGGCTCGGGCGCGATCCCGGCCAAGGGCGGGCGCGGCTACAACACCTACCAGTACCAGAACAAGGAGGCCGACCGGCTGCTGGCGGAAGGCGCGGCCCAGTTCGACCTCGCCGAGCGCAAGAAGACCTATGGCGCGCTGCAGAAGCTGATCCGCGACGATCTCGCCATCCTGCCGCTGTTCCAGTCGGTCATCGCCGAGGGCACCAAGGACGGGCTGCAGGGCTTCGCGCCCAACATCAACACCTCCTCCAATTGCTGGAACATGCGGGAGTGGTACTGGGCCTGACGGCCGGCGGGTCGCGCGATGCTCCCCTATCTCCTCCGCAGGCTCGGGCAGGCGCTGGTGCTGCTGCTCATCGTCTCGATGCTCGGCTTCGCCATCCTGCATCTGGCGCCGGGCGGGCCATTGTCGCAATTCGCGCTGTCCTCGCAGATGTCGCCGGAGGACATCGCGCGGATCTCGCACCAGCTCGGCCTGGACCGGCCCCTGCCGGTCCAGTACGCCGACTGGCTCTGGCGGATGCTGCAGGGCGACTGGGGCACCTCCTACCGCGACGGCAGCGCCGTGCTCGCCGTCATCGGCTCGCATCTGCGGGCCACCTTCGAGCTGATGGCGACGGCGACGCTGGTCGCCTGCCTGCTCGGCTGCTGGATCGGCATCCTCGGCGCGATCCGGCGCTATTCGCTGTTCGACACCCTCGCCACCGTCGGCGCGATGGTCGCGCTCTCGATCCCGACCTTCTGGTTCGGGCTGGTCGCGATCTACGTCTTCTCGGTCACGCTCGGCTGGCTGCCGGCCGGCAACCGGCACACGGTCGGCGACGATTCCGTGCTCGACCTGCTACATCACCTGATCGCGCCGGCGCTGGTGCTGGCGCTGGTCGAGATGGCGATCTGGGCCCGCTTCATGCGCTCCTCCATGCTCGACGTGATCGGCCAGGACTATATCCGCACCGCCCGCGCCAAGGGCCTGCCGGAATGGAGCATCCTGTCGCGGCACGCGCTGCGCAACGCGCTGCTGCCGATGATCACCGTCGCCGGGCTGCAGTTCCCGACCCTGCTCGGCGGCGCGCTGGTGGCGGAGACCGTCTTCACCTGGCCCGGCATGGGCCGGCTCTTCCTCGATTCGATCGCCTATCGCGACTACCCCGTGGTGATGGGCATCCTGATGCTTTCGGCCGCGATGGTCATGCTCGGCTCGCTGATCGCCGACCTGCTCTATGCGGTGGTCGATCCGCGGATCCGGATGGAGTGAGGCGATGAGCGCGTCAGCCGCATCCGTCCCGGCCGGGCCCGCCCCCGCCGCCTCCGCGAACACCGCCTGGCGGCGCTTCCGCCGGCACCGGCTCGCCATGGCCGGCACCGTCACCATCGCGATCCTGGCGCTGGGCTCGGTCTTCGGGCCCTGGCTGCTGCCCTTCGACGACACCTATATCGACATTCTGCAGCGCTTCGCGCCGCCGCTCTCGGGCGTGCATGTGCTGGGCACCGACGAGCTCGGCCGCGACATCCTGGCCCGGCTGATGATGGGCGGGCGGATCTCGCTGGCGATCGGCTTCCTCGCCATGGCGATGGCGATGGCGATCGGCATCGCGGTCGGGGTCGTCGCCGGCTTCTATGGCGGCTTCCTCGGCGCGGCGCTGATGCGCTTCGTCGACGCGGTGCTGTGCTTCCCGACGATCTTCCTGCTGCTGGCGCTGGCGGCGCTGACCGAGCCCGGCATCCTGGCGACGACCCTGCTGATCGCCGCGACCTCCTGGATGAACGTCGCCCGCATCGTCGAGGCCCAGATCCGCACCCTGCGCGAGCGCGACTTCGCCGCCGCCGCCCGCGCCGTCGGCGCCAGCGATCTCTACATCATGTTCCGCAGCCTGCTGCCCAACGCGATGGCGCCGATCGTGGTGGCGGCGACGCTCAACGTCGCCAAGGCGATCCTGCTCGAATCCTATATCAGCTTCCTCGGCTACGGCATCCAGCCGCCGGCCTCGAGCTGGGGCAACATGCTCAACAACGCCCAGATCTACCTGACCAGCGCGCCCTGGCTCGCGCTGCTGCCCGGCATCGCGATCACGCTCGCGGTGACCAGCTTCAACTTCATCGGCGACGGCCTGCGCGACGCGCTCGACCCGCGCCTCGACATCAACTGACCTTCCCTCCAACGCAGCCGCCGCCAACGCGCCCACAGGAGCCCTGTCCATGTCCCCGCCGGTCAACCGCATTCCCAGCGACGAGCGCCTGCCGGAGGCCGTCGACGTGGTGGTCATCGGCGGCGGCGTGATCGGCGTCTCCAGCGCCTATCATCTGGCGCGCAAGGGGCTTTCCGTGGCGCTGGTCGAGAAGGGCCATGTCGGCGCCGAGCAGTCGAGCCGCAACTGGGGCTGGTGCCGCCAGCAGGGCCGGGCGCGCGCCGAGATCCCGCTCGCCCGCGAGGCGCTGCGCCTCTGGGAGGAACTGCAGGAGGAGGCGGGCGCCGATACCGGCTTCCGCCGCACCGGCGTGCTGTTCCTGACCAAGGACCCGAAGGAGGCGGCCGACTGGGAACGCTGGGCGGGAATCGCGCGCGAGCAGCAGGTCCACTCGACCCTGCTGACCCCGGCCCAGATCGCCGAGAGGCTGCCCGGCAACGCCGAGACCTGGGTCGCCGGGCTGCACACGCCGAGCGACGGCCGGGCCGAGCCCTCGCTGGCGGTGCCGGCGCTGGCGCTGGCCGCCCGCAAGCGCGGCGTCACCATCCATCAGGGCTGCGCCGCGCGCGGGCTGGAGACGGCGGGCGGCGCCGTCAGCGCCGTGGTCACCGAGAAGGGCACGATCCGCGCCCAGTCCGTGCTGCTGGCCGGCGGCGCCTGGTCCTCGCTGTTCTGCCGGCGCCACGGCATCGACCTGCCGATCGGGCTCGTCGACGCCACCGCCTGCCGCACTACCCCGGCGCCCGACTTCACCGACGGCGCGCTGGGGACCACCGAATACTGCATCCGCCGCCGGCTCGACGGCGGCTTCACGCTGGCGCTGCGCGGGCGCGGCACGGTCAACCTGACGCCCGATATCCTGCGCTACGCCAGGATCTTCTGGCCGACCTTCAAGCAGCGCCGCGCCGGGCTGAAGCTGCGGCTCGGCTCCGACTTCTTCAGGCAGCTCTTCGGCAGCGCCAATTGGCGCCTCGACCAGCCCTCGCCCTTCGAGGCGGTGCGCGTGCAGGACCCCGCGCCGGACATGGACCTCGTCAATGCCGCGCTGGCGGCGCTGATCGCCGGCAATCCCGTGCTCAAGGACATCCGCATCGCCGAGGCCTGGGGCGGCACCATCGACTCGACCCCCGACACGGTACCGGTGATCTCGCCGGTGCCCAGCCTGAGGGGCTTCTTCCTCGCCACCGGCTTCTCGGGGCACGGCTTCGGCATCGGGCCGGCCGCCGGCAAGCTCGCCGCCGACATCGTCAACGGCGACGCACCCCTGGTCGACCCGGCCGCCTATGGCTATGAGCGGCTGGTCGACGGCCGCCCGCTGGCCCCGGTCGGGCTGTTCTAGGAGCGTCGGCGTGAGCATCGTCTACAAGGCGAGCCCGGAGCGGGCGGGGCAATGGGCCGCCGCCTTCGCCCGCCAGGCGCCCGACATGCCGTTCCACATCTGGCCGGAAACCGGCGACCCCGCCGCCGTCGAATATCTGCTGCTCTGGCAGCCGCCGGAGCGGATCGCCGAGACCTTCCCGAATCTGAAGATGGTCTTCTCGGTCGGGGCCGGCGTCGACCAGCTCGATTTCGACCGGTTGCCGCCGGAGCTGCCGGTGGTGCGCATGCTCGAGCCCGGCATCGCCGAGAGCATGGCCGAATTCGTCTGCATGGCGGCGCTGATGCTGCATCGGGACATGGTTGGCTACATCGACCAGCAGCGCCGCAAGCAGTGGCGGGAGATCCAGGTCCGGGCCGGCAGCGACCGCCGCGTCGGCATCCTCGGTCTCGGCCAGCTCGGCCAGGCGAGCCTGGAAAGGCTGCGGCCCTTCGGCTTTCGCCTCTCCGGCTGGAACCGCTCGCCGCGGCGGATCGAGGGTGTCTCGACCTTTGCCGGCCCGGACGAATTGCCCGCCTTCCTGGCGCAGACGGACATCCTGGTCTGCCTGCTGCCGCTGACCGAGGCGACGCGCGGCCTGCTCGATGCGCGGCTGTTCGCGCAGCTCCCGCGGGGGGCGGCATTGATCAATGTCGGGCGCGGCGGCCATCTCGTCGAGGCCGACCTGCTGGCGGCGCTGGAGAGCGGCCAGCTCTCGGGCGCGCTGATCGACGTGCTCGACCCCGAGCCGCCGGCGCCGGAGCATCCGTTCTGGCATCATCCGCGCATCGTGATGACGCCCCATATCGCCAGCATGACGCGCCCCGAAAGCGGCGCCGCCTTCGTGCTCGACACGATCGAGCGCCATCGCCGGGGGCACCCCATCGCGGGGCTGGTGGCGCGCGACCGGCGCTACTGAGCGCCGCGACGGCAGCGTCTCAGCCGGGCAGGTCCACGCCGCCGAGGACGCGCCTGGTCACGATCCGCAGGGCGCGCGCATCGGCATAGCCGACGGCGCGGGCGATCTGATGCGGAGGGTGGCCGTCCGAGGCCAGAGCCAGCGCCCGCACGACCCGCAGCCGCGCCCGCCAGTCGCCGAAGCTCATGCCGGTCTCGGCGCGGAAGCCGCGGGTCAGGGTGCGCCGGCTCGCTCCGGCGCGCTCGGCCCAGCCGTCGAGGTCGACCGGCGAGCCCGGCTCGCTCAGCAGCGCCTCGCAGACGCGCCGCAGGCGCGGATCGCGCGGCAGCGGCAGGGTCAGCGAGGTCTCCGGCGCGCGCGCGATCTCGTCGAGGACGAGCGCCGCGAGAAGGCCGCCGCGCCCGCTTTCGTCGTAGAGCATCGGCTCCGCCGCCAGCGCCGCGAGCGCCGCGGCGAGCAGCGGCGTGACCTCGAGCACGCGGCAGCCCGCCGGGAGGACGCCGACCGCCTCCGGCGCGACATAGGCCGAGCACATCGCCACGCTCCCATGCATCCTGACCTCGTGCGACAGGCCCGGCGGGATCCAGAGCGCATGCCGCGCGGGCAGGACCCAGGTGCCGTCCTCCGCCGTCACCAGCGTCAGCCCGGAGGTGGCGTAGAGCAGTTGGGCCCGCGGATGGCTGTGCCAGCCGGTGCTCGCTCCGCCCTCATAGGATTTCGGCATCACCGCGACGGCCCGCGGGACCGTCTGATAGGCATCGCTCTCCATGCGCATCGCGACCTCCTTTGGCCCGGACGAGCCATAGAACGGCCCGACAGCGCGCAGCGGGTCAAGCTAGAAAACAGGGTCCCGATAGCGAGCACCGTCATGTCGCCCGAAACCCTGTCCAAGCGAACCCTGCGCTTCGTCAACGCCGCCCATGCGCTCGATCATTTCGTGCTGCTGATCTACCCGACCGCGGTGCTCGCCATCGCGGCGCAGACCGGGCTGAACTATGCCGAGCTGATCGGGCTCGCGACCGGCGCCTTCGTCGCCTTCGGCCTGTGCTCCCTGCCGATGGGCTGGCTCTCCGACCGCTTCGGCCGGCGCAACATGCTCGCCGTGTTCTTCCTCGGCTACGGCCTGTCCTGCCTCGGCGTGGCCAGCGCGAGCCAGCCCGCCGCCTTCGCCGCCTGGCTCCTGGTGCTCGGCGTCGCCTCCGCGATCTACCACCCCGTCGGCTCGACGATGCTGGTCAACCACGCCGGCCAGCTCGGGCGCGATCTCGGCGTCAACGCCGTCTGGGGCAATCTCGGCGCGGCCTCGGCGGCCGGCGTCACCGCGCTCGTCGCCGCGAGCCTCGGCTGGCGCGCCGCCTTCGTGCTGCCCGGGCTGATCTGCCTCGGCCTCGGGGTCGCCTTCCTGATGCTGGTGCCCGGCGACGGCGAGCCGCATGCCAACCGCGCCGGCAAGGCGGAGCTGATTCCGCTGGGCCGCCCGGTGGCGCTCCTGATCGTCTTCGCCATCGCCATCATCGCCGGCGGCATGACCTTCAACCTGACGACCATCGCCCTGCCGAAGATCCTCGACGAGCGGCTCGGCCTCGACCTGCCGCTGGCGCTGACCGGCTCGCTGGCGACGCTGGTCTTCATCTTCGGCGCCGGGGCGCAATGGCTGATGGGCCGGCTCGTCGACCGCTATACCTTGCCGGCGCTGTTCGTCGGCCTCGCCCTGCTGCAGCCGATCGGGCTCGTCATCGCGGCGATGACGCAGGGCGTCCCGCTGCTGCTCGGCCTGGTGCTGACGATGACCGCGATCTACGGGCAGGTGGTCATCAACGACGCGATGGTCGCCCGCTACGTCCCGGCCCAACACCGCGCCAAGGCGTTCAGCGTGCGCTATTTCCTCGGCTTCACGGTCAGCGGCTTCGTGGTGCCGATGCTGGCGGTGCTCTATGCGCGGGGCGGCTTCGGGCTGGTGCTGGGTGCGGCCGCCCTGTTCGGGCTGGTCGTCTGGTGCGCCTCGGTCGCCTTCTACTGGCTGGCGCAGGGCTCGCGCACCGAGATGGCGACGCCGGCCGAATAGCGGCGCAGCCCGGCGAAACAGGCAGGGCGGCCCTCCGCCGCCCGCCCTTCCCCCACGCGCACCTTCTTCTAGGATCGCGATGCGCGGCGGCCCGCCGCCGCGCCCGCCTCCAGCCGCAGAAGGTCCGCCATGACGCGCCACCATTTCCAGCCGACGCAATATGCGAACGTGATCGGCACCCTGCCCGCCGTGCTCGAGATCGCCAGCGGCGACAGCGTCGTCACGACGACGCTCGACGCCGCCGGCACCGACCATGACGGCGCCCAGAAGGCGCCGCGCGGCAACCCGATGACCGGCCCCTTCTTCGTCACCGGCGCCGAGCCCGGCGACGCGCTGCTGGTGACGATCGAGCGGATGACGCCGAACCGCGCAACCGGCTGGACCTATTCGCCGCTGGCGCCCGGCGTGCTCGACCCGGCGATCCTGGCCGAGCTGCCGAAGCGCGAGCGCCATGAATGGGCGATCGACGCCAAGGCCGGCACGGTGAAGCTGCTCGACCCCTCGCCGCGCATCCGCGACTGGAGCTTCCCGCTCGCGCCCATGCTCGGCTGCTTCGGCGTCGCGCCCGAGCGCGGCCAGGCGATCTCGACGGCGACCAGCGGCGCCCATGGCGGCAATATGGACTACCGGCTGTTCGGCCCGGGCGCGACCGTCGCCTTCCCGGTCCAGGCCGAGGGCGGCCTGTTCTTCCTCGGCGACGGCCATGCCTGCCAGGGCGACGGCGAGATCGCCGGCACCGGCGTCGAGACCTCGTTCGAGGTCGAATTCCGCGTCGAACTGCGCAAGCGGCAGAGGCTGCTCTGGCCGCGCGGCGAGACGCAGACGGAGCTGCTCGTCATCGCCGCCGGACGCCCGCTCGACCAGCCGCTGCAATTCGCCACCACCGAGATGCTGCGCTGGATCGGCGAGGATCTCGGCGTCGATGCCGTCGAGGCCAGCCATCTGCTCGGTCAGGCGGTCCGCTACGACGTCGCCAACGTCTTCAACCCGGCCTATTGCGTCGCCTGCCGGCTGGAGAAGAGCGCGATTACGCAGGGCATGTCGCTGCGCGGCAAGGGCTGACCGAAAGCGTTGAGCGGCAAGCCCCGGAAAGCGGCAACGCCAGCCGGGAAGAAGCGCACCCCGCTCACGATCGAGGAAGCGAAACCGGACGCGCCGCCGCCGCAGGCAGGCGGGACGGGCGCCGGACCATGGAGGAGAACGCGATGTCACGATGGTCAATCCTCGCCGCCGCCGCGGCGCTGATCGGGTTCGGCCCGCTCGCCGCCCAGGCGCAGCCGAAGCCTGCCCTGCCCAAGCCCAAGGCGCCGCTGACGATCAGCGTCATCGACGTCGCCGGCGACCTGCAGATCAGCCAGCCCGCGATCGAGAAATTCCAGAAGGAGCATCCGGACCTCGTCGCGCGCTTCGTCTTCACCAAGGCGACGGCGCCGGAGCTCGCCGGCAAGCTCAAGGCGCAGCAGCAGGCCGGGCGCGTCGACATCGACTTCGTCCTGACCGGCAACGACGCGCTCGCGGCCGGGATGGAGCAGAATCTCTGGCTCGAGATCTTCCCGACATATGCCGACCGCTTTCCCGCGCTCGACAAGCTCTACATCCCCGGCGCCTATGCCATGCAGAAGATGGCGCGCGGCCAGGCGATGGTGCTCGACTGGTACCCGTCCGGGCCGCTGCTCGAATACGACCCGGCCAAGGTCAAGGACATGCCGAAGACGGCCGAGGAGCTGCTCGCCTGGTGCAAGGCCCATCCCAACCGCTTCATGTATGCCCGCCCGGCGAATTCGGGACCGGGCCGTACCTTCGTGATGGGCCTGCCCTATCTGCTCGGCGACAAGGACCCGCAGGATCCGGTCAAGGGCTGGGACAAGACCTGGGCCTATCTGAAGGAGATGAACGACTGCATCGAGTACTACCCGTCCGGCACCACCGCGACGATGAAGGAACTCGGCGACGGCTCGCGCGACATCATCGCCACCACCACCGGCTGGGACATCAATCCGCGCTATCTCGGCATCGTGCCGGAGAGCTTCAAGGTGGCGACGCTGAAGGGCTTCCACTGGGTCGGCGATGCCAACTACATGGCGATCCCGAAGGGCGTCACCGGCGAGAAGCTCGACGTCGCGCTGGCGCTGATGGCCTATCTGCTGGAGCCGGCGCAGCAGGCCTATATGTACGACCACGGCTACATGTATCCCGGCCCCTCGATCCACGGCGTGACCATCGACATGGCGCCGAAGGACAGCCAGGAGACGATCGCCAGGTTCGGCCGGCCGGAATATGCCGCAATGATCGCCGACAACCCGACAGAGCCGCCGCTCGACGCCAAGCCGCTGGTGACGATGTTCGAGAAATGGGACCGCGAGATTGCCGGCAACAAGGCAAGGCAATGAAGGCTGCCGGCGGTGCGCACAAGCCGCATCGCCGGTCTTCGCCCGCGCTCAGGCGCCGACCTTGGCGAGCACGTCGGCGCGCAGGAAGCGCTCGATGAACAGCATGAACAGCACCGAGGGCACGAGCAGGATCAGCGCCGTGATCGAGGCGACCTGGTAGTTTCCGCCCATCGCCGCGTTGTAGAGCAGCAGCGGCAGGGTCGTGACCTGCGGCACGCCGACGAAGAAGGTGCCAGTGAACTCGTCGAGCGATTCGAGGAAGACGAAGATGCCGCTGGCGATGATGCCCGGCGCGGCGAGCGGCAGCGTCACCGAGAAGAAGGTCTTCAGCGGCGAGGCGCCGATATTGCGGGCGGCGAGCTCCAGGTCCCGGTCGACGGCGCCGAAAGCCGCCGCCGCGATCCAGACCGAATAGACCAGCCCATGCGCGGCATGGACCAGCACGACGGCGAAGACCGTGCCGTTGATGCCGAGCTGATAGAAGATGCGCGCGACGTTGATGTAGATCGCAACCGAGGGAAAGGCCTGCGGCAGCAGGAAGAGGATCATGAAGAAGGCGCGCACCGGCAGCTTCAGCCGCGCCAGCGCATAGCCGGCCGGGATCGAGAGCGCGAGCGCGACGATCACCGTCAGCACCGCGATCCAGACCGAGGTGCCGAGCGAGGCCATGGCATCGCCGGTCGGCCGGAAGACCTGCTCCCAGTAGCGCGTGCCGTAGCTGACCGGCAGCTTGTAGGGCGTGTACCAGCGTTCCGCCACCGACCACAGCGCCAGATTGGCGAGCGGGCCGATCAGCACGAAGGCGAAGGCGGCGAGCAGGAAGGCGGCGAGCGTCGCCCGCGCGGCGGCAGCCAGGCGCATCACGGCGCGCCCGTTCATCGGGCGCCCTCCTGCGCCATGCCGCGCCTGAGATAGATGATCGCCGCGCCGGCCGAGATCAGATAGGTGATGACGCCGAGCGCGTTGGCCGTCGCATAGTCGCCATAGGCGTTGATGCGGAAAGCCATGTCGACCGTCAGCATGGTCGGCTGCGAGCCCGCCACCATCATCGGCACCGAGAGCACCGAGAGCATCGTCACGAAGGAGAGCACGAGCGCGACGAGCAGCGTCGGCATCACCTGCGGCAAGGCGAGCTCGATCAGCACGCGGATGCGCGAAGCGCCGAGATTGCGGCCGGCCTCGAGCGTGGCGCGGTCGATGGCGGCCAGCGCCCCGGCGAGCAGCAGCGCGACGAAGGGCGTCTGCTTCCAGACGAAGGTGGCGATGATGCCGCGCCAGTCGAGGAAGCTCACCGCCTGAAGCGGCTCGATCAGCCCGAGCGAGACGAAGCTGTTGTTCATCAGCCCGTTCTTGGCGAGGAAGGTGCGCATGCACTGCGCCGCGACGATGAAGGGGATGAAGAGCGGCCAGCGATAGAGCGCCTTCAGCGTCCCGACGATCCAGCGGTTCTCGCCGAGCGTGAGCGTGCCGGCGATGACGATCGCGGCGAGCCCGGTGAAGAAGCAGGAGGCGAGCACGATCACGACGGTGAAGACGACGTCGCCGGAATAGAGCTCCCAGGCCTTGCCGAAGGATTGCAGCGAGAAGCCGCCATCCGGCCCGGTGAAGGCCGAGACCAGCGAGAAAAAGAGCGGGTAAAGGAACAGCGCCGCCACGAGCGCGAGGCCGGGCGCGATCAGCAGCAAGGCGAGCTGGCGTTGGGAAAGGCTCATGGCGAGCGAGGCTTTCGGCAATGAAAAGGGTCGGAGTCCAAAGCGCGACGTCATCCCGGACAAGCGGCGTCAGCCGCGCCGATCCGGGATCCATGCCTGAACCGTTCCGGCATGGATCCCGGGTCTGCGCTTCGCTCCGCCCGGGATGACCACGTGTCCGTTCACGCGCCATCCCGGGCGGAAAGGCCTCAGTTCGCGACCTTCTTCTCGTAGCCCTCGAGGATGTCGTTGAAGTAGGGCGCGATCGGGAAGGGCTTGGCGTTCTTGGACAGGTCGGCCGGGGTGATGTCGGTGAAGAGCTTGTCCCAGGCGGCCTTGTCGAGCTTGCCTTCGAGGTTCTTGGCGTCGATGCCCGGATACCAGTTGAACTTCTTGACGATGCCGTCGGCCTGGACCTGCGGCGAGGTGGCGAGCGCGATGAACTCCTCGGCCAGCTTCTTCTGGGCCGATTTCTCCGGCACGGCGTAATACATCGGCTGGCCCGGCATGCCGGGCGCGGCGAGCTTCAGCTTCATGTTGGGCGGCAGCTTGCCGTCGGCCTGCCAGGAATAGAACATGTCGACCCAGACCGGGCCCATCGCGATCTCGCCGCGGTTGAGCATGTCGAGCGTGCCGGCATTGCCCGGGGTGATGACGACGTTCCGGTTGAAGTCCTTGAGCGCGGCGAAGGCCTTGTCCCATTTGGCCTTCTCGGCCGCGTCATAGGGGCCCTGGATCAGCTTGTCGGCGTCGCCGCCGAAGGCGTAGACCCAGCCGGCGACGAAGGCGACGCCGGACATGCCGCCCTTGATGCCGTTATAGCCGAACTGCTTGGGGTTCTTCTTCACCCATTCCGCCAGCTCGGCGAAATTGTTCGGCGGGTTCTTCAGCATGTCGGCGTTGTAGGCGAGCGCCGTCTGCGACTGGAACATCGGGATGACGTAGCCCGCGACATCGGCGCCGAGCGAGTTCTTCGCCGTCTCGCTGGAGACCAGCTTGGCGGTGTCGACATTGCCCGTGTACTTGTTGAGCAGGCCTTCCTTGACCATCTGGCCGGCGGCCTTCTGGTGGATGACGACGACGTCGAAATCGGTCGCGTTGGCGCCCTTCTGGGCGTCGAGCTTCTCATAGATCTTCTGCGAGCCGGAATCGCCCGGCCCGGTGCCGACCGAGACGACCTTCACGCCGGGATGGGCCTTCTCGAACATCGGCGCGAGATAGTCCTTGACGTAGTCGACCATGTTCTGGTCGCCGGCGGAGGCGACGTTGAGGGTCTGCGCCGATAGCGGCGATGCCGCGATCAGCGCGGCGAGCGAGCAGGCAAGCGTGAGGATGCGCATGTGTCTGACTCCCTGTCAGGCGGCGATCCCGGCCTCGGTCGCCGGGAAGATGTGAAGGCGCTGCAGCGGAATGCGCAGCCCGACCTTCGTTCCGAGTTCGTGACGGCCGGCATCGTCGACCGTGATCTGGCGGCCGGCGGCCTCGACCTTGTAGCGGTAGATGCCGCCGGGATAGGCGCGCGCGGCGATGACGCCGGGGACGAGCAGGTCGCCGCTCGCGGCCGGCGCGTCGAGCGCGCCGAGGCTGGCGACGTCGTCGCGGAAATAGCCGAGCGCCTCGCCGCTCGGCAGCGCGGCGGCGGCCGCGTCGGCGAGCGTGGCGCGGGCCTCGCCGGCGGCGACCGCGGCCTGCGCGCCGCTGCGCGCGATGCTGAGCGGCAGGACGTTCTCCGCCCCCATGAAATTGGCGACGAAGGCCGAGGCCGGGCGGTCATAGACCTCCTCCGGCGTGCCGACCTGGGCGATGCGCCCCGCCTGCATGATGACCAGCCGGTCGGCCATGGTCATCGCCTCCTCGCGGTCATGGGTGACATGGACGGCGGTGAGACCGAGTCGCTGCTGGATGGCGCGGATCTCGTGGCGCATCGTCATGCGGATCTTGGCGTCAAGATTGGAGAGCGGCTCGTCGAGCAGCAGGATGCCGGGGTCGATGGCGAGCGCGCGGCCGAGCGCGACGCGCTGGCGCTGGCCGCCGGACAGGGCGGTCACCTTGCGGTTCTCGTAGCCGGCGAGGCCGAGGAAGCTCAGCATCTCGCCGACCTTGGCGGCGATCTCCGCCTTGGACCTGCCGCGCAGCTTAAGGCCGTAGCCGATGTTCTGCAGCACCGTCATATGCGGCCAGAGCGCATAGGACTGGAACACCATCGCCATGCCGCGCTTCTCGGGCGGCAATCCCGCGATATCCCGGCCGCCGACGACGATCGAGCCGGCCTCGACCGGGACGAAGCCGGAGAGCGAGCGCAGCAGCGTGGTCTTGCCGCAGCCGGAGGAGCCGAGCAGCGCCGTGAAGCTGCCGGGCGCGAAATCCAGGTCGATGCCGTGCAGCACGCGCGTGCCGCCATAGGCCACTTGGAGGCCGCGCACGGCGATGGCGGCGCCGCTTCCCGCTCTGGCTTGCGTTTCCGGCTGCAAGGCCTACTCCCCGATCGTCGCTTTTGTTGCCGGGCAATGGAATTTTTCTTCCATTTTCCGCCTTTATTGAAATAAACATTACGTACGGGGCGCAGTCTATGCAAGAGCTTTATGAAACTCAGATGACACCGCGGATTCATTCTCTCTGGCTGCTGCCCTCGCCTGCCGACGCCGCCATGCTGGCCGATCTCGCCGGCGGCTTGTCGGCGCGTTTCGGCACGCCGCTCTTCGCCCCGCATCTGACACTGAAAGGTGACACGCAGATGCCGCTCGCCATGCTGCAGCAGGCGGTTGAGGCCGCGGCCGCGACGGCCGCCGCCTTCGCCGCGCCGGTCGCGCGGGTCGAGGGCGGCGAGGCCTTCTTCCGCTCCTTCTATGCGCGCTTCGCCGTCTCGCCGGCGCTGGCGGCGCTGAAGCGGGCGCTCGATCCGGCGGAGCTCGACGGCTTCATGCCGCATGTCTCGCTGCTCTACGGCCCGGTCGCGCCGGCGGCCAAGGCCGCGGCCATCGCCGAGACCGATGCGCGGCTCGCCGGGCGCAGCATCCGCTTCGACCGGATCGGCATCGTCACCTCGGGGCAGGACGTGCCGATCGCCGATTGGCGGGTCGTTGCGAGCGTCGGGCTGCGCTCCGCATAGCGCCCCGGCGCCATTGCGGGGAGCATGGCGGCGCGGCAAGCCAGAAGGGCCGCCCCTACTCCCCGGTCAGCTCGCGGTTGCGGCGGCTGACCTCCTCGCTGTAGCGCTTGATCGCATGCGCCTCGCTGAGGATGCCGACGAGGCGGCGGCTGTCGCGGTCGGCGACCACCGGCAGCGCCTCGCTCTCCGCCTCGTCGAAGAGCTTGAGCGTGTCGCGCACCGACATGTTGGCGAGCAGCATCCGGTCCGCATTGCGCAGCAGATGGCGGACCGTGCGTGGCGCCGGTTCCGTCGCGGCCTCGTCGTCGAGGGCGGGGTCGGGCTCGTAGAGCGCGCCCGGCGGCACCATGCCGGCATAGGCGTCGTTCGGGCCGACGGCGACGAGGTAGTTGGTCGAGCCCGGCGGGTATTTCAGCCGCGCCTCGGCGATCGGCGCGTCGGCCTCGATCTTGGGCACCTCGAGGCGCATCATGCTGCCCGCGGTGAGGTCGCGGATCCAGCCGACGTCATAGGCGCCGCGGATGCTCTCGCCGCGCAGGTGGAAGCGCCAGGTCGCGAAGGAGAAGCCGAAGAGCCGGCGTGTCACCAGCGAGGCCGCCCCCGCCGCGCCCATCACCGCCAGCGTCAGCTTGAGGTCGCCGGTCATCTCCAGCGCCAGCAGCGCCATGGTCATCGGCCCGCCGACGATGGAAACGGCGAGCGAGCTCATCCCGACCAGCGCGAACAGCGTCTCGTGGCCGACGAGATTGGGGAAGAACGGCACCAGCACGCCGATGAAGAGCCGCCCGGTCACGACCCCGAGCAGCAGCGAGGCGAAGAACAGGCCGCCGCGGAAGCCGGAGCCGATCGAGACTGAGGAGGCCAGCGCCTTGGCGACCATGACCAGCGTCAACAGGCCGAGGCTGGTCTCCATGCCGAGATAGAGATTGATCGCGCCGTGCCCGGCCGAGAAGACCGCCGGAATCCAGATGGCGAGCCCGCCGACGACGAGGCCGCCGAAGGCCGGGCGCAGATAGGTCGGGATGCGCGAGCGCCGGAAGCCCATCTCGATGAAGGCGGCGGCGCGCATGACGACGATGCCGACGAGGCCGCAGGCGGAGCCGAGCAGCACGACCAGCGGCAGGTCGGAGATCGTGATCGACCCGATCGCCGGCACCTCGACCGAGAGCAGCGCCGGCGAGAGGATGTCATGCGTGACGGTCGCCATGAAGGTGGCGGCCATCACCGGCACGAAGACCGCGATCGAATAACTGCCGAGAATGAGCTCGAAGGCGTAGAAGGCGCCGGTCAGCGGCGCGTCGAAGGCCGCCCCGATCGCGCCGCCGGCGGCGCAGCCGACGATCAGCCGCATATCCGCCCGGCGCAGGCGCAGCCGCCGGCCGATATGCGAGGCGAAGCCGCTGGCGGCCTGGGTGTAGCCGGCTTCGAGGCCGACCGAGGCGCCGCTGCCGCTCGAGCCGATGGTCTGAAGCGCGACGATGAGGCTGTCGCGCATCGACATGCGCCCGCCATGCAGGGCATTGGCCTCGATCGGGTCGACCGGCTGGCTGCGCCGGCGGAAGAAGAACCAGGAGGCGAAGCCGACGACGAGGCCGCCGGCCACCGGCCCCGCCACGGCGCGCCAGGCCGGAATGCCGGTGGTGACCGAGAGGCGCTGGCCGTCGGCGAGGCCGAAGACCCATTCGTGCAGGAGCTGCGTCGCCGCCGACATGGCGACCACGACCATGCCGGCGAGGATGCCGATCACGGAGGCGAGCACGACGATGCCGATCTCGCTGGAGCGGATCAGCGCGCGCAGGCCCTGCTGCGGATCGGCGGGCGGGGCGTCGGGAGCTTTAGCGGTGATCACGGGAGGCCCCGTCGGGCAGAGGGGTTTGCGTCGGCCGGCGCTCGCATAGCGCGATGCCGATGACAAGGGCAAGCCCGCGCCCGAAACGGCCGCACCGCGGAAACCGTGCCGGAGCGCGCTGATTTCACGCGATTTCTAACCGACCGGCACGGCGAGCCCGGTCTTGACCCGGTCCATGGCGACGAAGCTGCGGAACTTGCGGATATTGGGGTTGGCGAAGAAGAGCCGGCGGGTCAGCGCCTCATAGGCCGCCATGCTCGGCACCAGCACGACCAGCATGAAGTCGACCTCGCCGGTGACGTAATAGCATTGCTGCACCTCCGGCGCGGCGAGGAAGGCGCTCTTGGCGGCGTCGATGTCGCCCGCCGTCTCGCTCACCAGCTCGACCTCGACGAAGAGCGTGATCGGATGGCCGAGCGCGGCCGGATCGACCACCGCGACATGGGCGCGGATGACGCCTTGCGCCTCCATCCGGCGGATGCGGCGCTGCACCGCCGGCGCCGACAGGTTGACCCGCTCGCCGATCACGCGCTGCGGCGTGGTGTTGTCGTGCTGCAGGATGGCGAGAATCGCCCGGTCGAAAGCGTCGAGTTGGATATCCGGCCCGGCCACGCCGCCCTCCGCGAAACAAACTTGCACAGCACCCGGCAAGTTTCAGCGCATTTTTCGCCCGCTTTGCAATATCCATTCGCCGGACGATGCGAGGACGAGGGGACCATGCTTCTCATCAATACCCATCCCGAATATGGGCACGATCTCGACCCGGCCGATCGCGCCACGCTCGGCCCGGAAGGCGCCGCGGCGATCGCGCGCCATCTCGCCCGGCGCGCCGGCCATGCGCCGACCCCGCTGCATGCGCTGCCGGGGCTGGCGGCGGCGCTCGGCATCGGCGGGCTCCATGTCAAGGACGAGGGCCAGCGCCTCGGCCTCGGCAGCTTCAAGGCCCTCGGCGGCGCCTATGCCGTGATCCGGCTGGTGCAGGAGGCCGCGGCGGAACGGCTCGGCCGGGCCGTGGACGATGCCGATCTCGGCGATCCTGCCGTGCGGGCCGTTGCGGCCGGGATGACCTTCGCCTGCGCCACCGACGGCAACCATGGCCGCTCGGTCGCGCAGGGCGCGCAGCTCGTCGGCGCCCGGTCGGTGGTCTTCGTGCATGGCGGGGTCAGCGACGAGCGCGTCGCCGCCATTGCCCGCTTCGGCGCGGAGATGGTCCGCGTCGCCGGCACCTATGACGATTCGATCGTCGAGGCGGCCCGCGTCGCGGCGGAAAAGGGCTGGACCGTGGTGTCCGACACCTCCTGGGAGGGCTATGAGCGCATCCCGGCGCTGGTGATGCAGGGCTATACCGCGATCGCGCAGGAGGCCTTCGCCGCCTTGCCCGAACGGCCGAGCCATGTCTTCGTCCAGGCCGGCGTCGGCGGCATCGCCGCGGCGCTGGCGGCGCAGATGCTGACGCGGTTCGGCGCGGAGCGCCCCTTCTTCACCGTGGTCGAGCCGGAGCTCGCCGCCTGCCTGTTCGAGGCCGCGCGGCAGGGCCGTCCGGTGAAGATCGCCCATGGCGCGCCGACCGTGATGGCGATGCTCGAATGCTACGATCCTTCGCCGCTGGCGCTGCGCGTGCTCTACCGCGCCGCCGACGCCTTCCTCACCGTGGCGGATTCCGACGCCGTCGAGGCGATGAACCGGCTGGCGCGGCCGGTCGCGGGCGATCCGGCGATCGTCGCCGGCGAAAGCGGCGCGGCCGGGCTCGCCGGGCTCCTGGCAGCGCTGCGCCAGCCGGAAACGCGCGCGGCGCTGAAGCTCGACCGCAGCTCCCGCGTCTTCCTGGTCAACACCGAGGGCGCGACCGACCCGGCGCGCTATGCCGAGCTCGTCGGGCTCTCGCCCGAGGCGGTCGCCGCTGGCTGACCCGGATGGCCGGCCTGCTCCTGCCGCCATTGCGGAGAAGGCGGCCGGCGTCGTAGCAGGGGCGCGCGGCCCCTGCCCGGCCGCGTGCCGGAGGCCCTCGATGAAGCTTCGTCCCGATACGCTGGCGATGACGGCCGTCCTCGCCATGCTGACGGCGCTGGGCCCGCTCTCCACCGATTTCTACCTGCCGTCCCTGCCGGAGATCGTCCAGGTCATGGGCACGGACGTCGCCGGCGCGCAGGCGACGCTGTCCTCCTTCCTGTTCGGCTTCGCCGCCGGCCAGATCGTCTGGGGGCCGCTCTCCGACCGGCTCGGCCGCCGGCCGATCCTGCTCGCGGGGCTGGGGCTGTTCGCGCTGGCGACGCTGGCCTGCGCCTTCGCGCCCTCGATCGAGGCGCTGACCGCGGCGCGGGCCCTGCAGGCGCTCGGCGCCTCGGGGCCGATCGTGCTCGGCCGCGCCATGGTGCGCGACCTCTACGAAGGCGCGCGGGCCGGGCGGGAGCTGGCGCGGATGGGCACGATCATGGGGCTGGTGCCGGCGGTGGCGCCGGTGATGGGCGGCGTGCTGCAGGTCGCCTTCGGCTGGCGCTCGACCTTCTTCGCCTCCCTGCTCTTCGCGCTCGGACTGGCGGTCGCCATTATCACGGTGATGCCGGAGACATTGCGGCAGCGCTCGCCGCAGCCCCTGTCGCTGCCGGCGATCTTCCGGGGCTACGGGACGCTGCTGCAGAACCGCGCCTTCCGCGTCTATGTGGCGCTGACGGCGCTGGCCTATGCCGGGCTCTTCGCCTTCATCTCTGGCTCGTCCTTCGTGCTGACGGCGGTCTACGGGCTGACGCCGGTGCAGTACGGCTTCTCCTTCGCCACCGGCGTCATCGGCTATATCGGCGGCACCGTGCTGGCGCAGCGCCTCGTCGGCTCGCGCGGCATGGACGGCGTCATCGCGCTCGGCGTGCTCTGCCTGGCGCTCGGCGGGCTGCTGATGCTCGGCAGCGTCGCGACCGGCGCGGGCGGGGCGTTCGGCGTGGTGCTGTCCTGGGCGGTCTATGCCTGCGGCGTCGGCCTCGCCATGCCGCAGGCCCAGGCCTCGGCGATGATGCCCTTCCCGGATCGCGCCGGCGCCGCCTCCTCCTTCAACGGGCTGTGCCAGATGCTGCTTTCCGCCTGCATCGGCCTGCTCGTCGGCCACCTGCTCAAGAACGCCGCGCTGCCCCTGCCGCTGGTGATGTCGGGGCTCGGCATCACCGCCTTCCTGCTGTTCAACCTGACCCGCCGCATCCGCGCCGGCAGGAGTTGACCGGCAGGAGCCGAACGGGCGGAAGCGAGGCGCCGGGAACCGCGCCTCAGCCGCCGAACAGGCGCTCGAAGAAGTTCTTCTCCTGCGGCGCCGGGGGCGTCCAGGCGCGGTCGCCCTCGAGCGGCATCGGGCCGCCCTGCTGCGGCGCCATCTGCGCCACCGGCGCCTCGACCGGGGCCGGCACGCCCTGCCAGAAGCCGCCGGGCAGCGGGATCGGCTGCGCCCCGACATGGGCGAGCTTCATGTACTTGCCCCAGATCTCGCCGGGCAGGCCGCTGCCGGTGACGCGCCGCATCGCCGAATTGTCGTCGTTGCCGACCCAGACCGCGGTGACGAGCCGGGCGGTGAAGCCGACGAACCAGGCGTCGCGATAATCCTGCGTGGTGCCCGACTTGCCGCCCACCTCCCAGCCCGGGATGTTGAACTTGCTGCCGGTGCCGCCGTTCATGACGCCGGTGAACATCGTGTCCATCATCGCCAGCGGCTGCTTCTGGATGACCGGGCCGAAGTTGGTGGCCTTGCGGGCATAGACGACCTTGCCGCTGGTGGCCTTCACCTCGCGGATGACATAGGGCAGCACCGACTGCCCGCCATTGGCGAAGGTGGCGTAGGCCGCCGTCATCTCGAGCGGCGTCACCTCGGAGGTGCCGAGCGCCAGCGAGAGATTGGGCTGGATCGCCGAGGTGATGCCGAGGCGCTGCGCGGTGCGGACGACCTCCTTCGGCGTGACCTCCTGGATCAGCCGGGCCGCGACCGTGTTGAGCGAATGCTGCATCGCGGTCCGCAGCGTCACCGGGCCGCGATAGCTGCGCGAATAGTTCTCCGGCTCCCAGCCCTTGATCGAGAAGGGCGCGTCGTCGCGGATCGTGTCCGGCGTCAGCCCCTTCTCCATCGCGGTCAGGTAGACGAAGGGCTTGAAGGAGGAGCCCGGCTGACGCCGCGCCGCGGTGGCGCGGTTGAACTGGCTCTTGGTGTAGTCACGCCCGCCGATCAGCGCGCGGATGGCGCCGTCCGGGGCCAGCGAGACGAGCGCGCCCTGCGAGGCGTGGAGCTTCGCCCCCTGCGCCGCCAGCGCGTCGACCAGGATGGTCTCGGCCGAACTCTGCAGCTTGGTGTCGATCGTCGTCAGCACGGTGACGTCGCCATCGACCGCGCCGATGAAGTCGTCGAGCACGTCCATGACGTAGTCGGCGGCGTAGTTGACCGAGCCGGCGCCGGTGCGCTCGGGCACCTCGGCCGGCGCCGTCATCGCCGTCCTGGCGGCGTCCTGCGAGATGAAGCCCTGGTCGGCCATCGCCGTAATGACGAGCTTGGCCCGCTTCTCGGCGAGGTCCGGGTTGCGGTTCGGCGCCAGGCGCGAGGGCGCCTGGACGAGGCCGGCCAGCATCGCCGCCTCCGCGATCGTCACCGAGCGCGCCGATTTGTTGAAATAACGCTGCGCCGCCGCCTCGACGCCATAGGCGCCCGAGCCGAAATAGACGCGGTTGAGATAGAGCTCGAGGATCTGGTCCTTGCTGTAGGTGCGCTCCAGCCACAGCGCCAGGATCGCCTCCTGGATCTTGCGGGCGGCGGTCCGCTCCTGCGTCAGGAACAGGTTCTTGGCGAGCTGCTGGGTCAGGGTCGAGCCGCCCTGCACCCCGCCGCGCCCGCGCAGATTGTTGACCACGGCGCGGGTGATGCCGACAGGATCGACGCCGAAATGGTCGTAGAAGCGCCGGTCCTCGATCGCGACGAAGGCCTTGGGCAGATAGGGCGGCACCTCGCCCAAAGTGATGGTGCGCCCGCCGGTCTCGCCGCGATTGGCGAGCAAGGAACCGTCGGCCGCGAGGATCGCGATGTTGGGCGGCCGGCGCGGCACGGTGAGCTGGTCGATCGGCGGCAGTTGCGAGGCGTAATAGGCGACGACGCCGCCGACGCCGATGACGCACCAGAGACCGAGCACCATCGTCCAGTAGAACAGGCCGCCGAAGAGCGAGCGCCGCCGGCGCCGGCCGCGCTTCTTGCCGCCGCCGCTGCCCCCGCCGCCCGCGCGCTTGTCGCGGCGCGGCGGCTTGCGCAACTGCCGCTCGGGCTCGGTGCGGGTCGGGCCCTGCTGGAAGCGGACCGGGCGATCGTCGGGAGAAAGACGCATGTCACCGTCATCGCGGCTCTCGCCGCGCTCATAGCCAAAGGAGGGCTCGCGCCGCTCGCCTCGTGAAAACCGGTCGTTCATCCTGTCCCGTTCGGCCGATACCCGCCCCTGCGAGGGGTCAGGTGTAACAGGATTCAAACATGGCGCTTTTAAGGGTTCGTAAAGCGTGTGACGCGGCAAGAATAACACAGTCGTCGCGGGAACGTGATGAAATTTGCAAAAGCGCAAGCGACCGTCGCCGCGTGCGGGATATTGCGCAAAATCGAAAGCCCTGCCTAAAAGCCGTAGGAAACGCGCAGGAACCCATCGAAACCCTTCCAACTGCATCGACAGAGGACCCAGATGAATTCGCTCAATCGCTATGCGCCGCATGCCCTCGGCCTGCTCCGCATCGTCACCGCGCTGATCTTCATCATCCACGGCACGCAGAAGCTGTTCGGCTTCCCGGAACTGCCGCCGGGCGGCAGCCTGCCGGCCGCCTTCACCCTGTCCTGGACCGCGGGCGTCCTCGAATTCGTCGGCGGCCTGCTCGTGCTCGTCGGCTTCCAGACCCGAATCGTCGCCTTCATCCTCTCGGGCGAGATGGCCTTCGCCTACTGGATGGCGCATGCGCCCAAGAGCTTCTACCCGGCGCTGAACGGCGGCGACGCGGCGATCCTCTACTGCTTCGTCTTCCTCTATCTCGTCTTCGCCGGCGCCGGCGCCTTCGCGATCGACAAGGACAGCCGCGGCTGAGGCCGAACGCGCCAGCCCGAATCGGAAAGGCCCGCCTCCGGCAGGAAGCGGGCCTTTTTCGTTCCGCCGGCTCGGGCGCGAATCAGACGGCGGCCGAGATCCAGCGCGAGAGATCGCTCTTGGGAGCGGCGCCGACCTTCTGCGAGGCGAGCTTGCCGTCCTTGAACAGCATCAGCGTCGGGATCGAGCGGATGCCGAACTGGGCCGGGACCTGCTGATTCTCGTCGACATTCATCTTCACGATCTTGACCTTGCCCTGCAGCTCGGTCGCGATCTCCTCCAGCGCCGGGCCGATCATGCGGCAGGGGCCGCACCACTCGGCCCAGAAATCCACCACGACCGGCTCCGCGGACTTCAGGACATCGGCCTCGAAGCTCTGGTCGGTTACCTTGTTCGTCGCCATGACTGGCCGCCTTTCGGTTTCAACGGGCGGCAGGGCCACCCTTCGCCAGCGAAGCTATGAACGCCCGCCCTTCCGGTCAAGGCGCCCGCGCCGCAGGGGCGCGGCGCATCCGCCGCCCCGAGCATCGGACCGCAAAGTGGAATCCACTTTGCGGAAAAACCCGACGCACCGGAAACGAGACAGACCGTCGCGCGTCCAAAAAGATACGCGACGATCTAGGAGCCGCCCGAGACCAGGCTCGCGCCGACATTGATCGCCATCGCCAGGATCGAGGTGTTGAAGACGAAGGCCAGAACCGAATGCAGCAGCACGATGCCGCGCGCATGGCGGGTCGTCACGCCGACATCCGAGGTCTGCGAGGTGCAGCCGACCGTATAGGCGAAATACAGGAAATCGACATAGTCCGGCTCCGCCTTGCCGGGAAAGTCGAAGCAGGGCTCGACCTTGCCGTTCTGATAATAGATGCCGGCGTAATGCAGCGTGAAGAAGGCGTGCAGCAGCGTCCAGGAGCACAGGATCGTGAAGCCGCCGAGTGCCAGATGCGCGCCCCGCTCGCCCGAGGGCACCGCCCCGAGCCCGACGATCTGCACGACAATGGCGACGAGGCTGGCGCTCGCCGCCAGGCAGGCGATGATGAGAATCGCGAAAGCCCCTTCGTCCTGCCGCTCGGCCCGGGCGCGGATCTGGGCGACCGTCTCCGTGAACATGGTCGAGGCGAGCAGGCCGAGATAGAGGATCGCACCGGCATCCCAGGCGATCAGCAGCCGCGTCGCCCAGCGCCAGTCGCTGGGCAACAGCGCCGCCGCCACCACGCCGGCCGCCAAAGCCACCAGAAGCCGGGGACGCAACAGCAGGGAGGGCAGGATCTTCATGGCTCGGCCTCCCGTCATGATCCTGCACCGCCGCCGAATGTGCCGTCCGCGAGGGCCGCGAGCGCTGCGGCGAGCCGGTCGGGCCCGATCTCGAAGCAGGCGAGATTCGCGGTGTAGACGAGCAGCGCCCGCGCCGCGCGGCCGGGATAGATCTCGCGCAGCAGCGCGGCATAGGCGGCAAGCTGGGCAACCGTCGAAGCGGGAACCGCGTCGATATCGGCCGGCGGCCGGGCCGCCGTCTTGAAATCGGCGATGATGATGCTGTCTGGCGTGATGGCGAGCCGGTCGATCCGCCCCGAGATCGCGCGCACCGACCCATCCGGCAGCCGGATCGCGCCGCAAACAGGCGCTTCCGCCAGAGCATCGCTGGCGAAAAGCTCCGCGAGCGCCGACGCGGCGAGCAATTCGAGCGCCATCGCCGCGATCTCCCGACGCCGCTCCGGCGACAGGGCGCGGCCGCGCGCCTCGGCCAGGGTCAGCGCCGTCTCCGCGCGACGCTCCGCCGGCACCTCCGGCAGGACCTGGAGCAGGAGATGCGCCAGCCGGCCGGCGGCCGCCGCCTCGGCCAGGAACGGCCCGTCGCCCGGCCGCTCCTCGCCATTGGCGGCGGCGAGCGCGCCGGAGGGCTTCAGCGGCGGCAAGGGCTCGGCCTCGCGCGCGACCGGGCGGGCGAGCCAGGCGGGCGTCGCGGCCTTCACCGCATCGTCGGTCTTGGTTTCGGTATCCTCGGGCGGCGCGGGCGGCGTCACGCTGAAGCGCAGGATCGCCTCGTCGCCGATCTCCTGCAAGCCCGCCTCGGAGGCGGCGAGCCCCTCGGCGATCATCGCATACCAGCTCCCCTCGGGCGCCTCGCCCCTGGGCTGGGCCGCGCAGACGATCAACCGGTCCTCGGCGCGGGTCATGGCGACATAGAGCAGGCGGTGATGCTCCTCGACCATCTGCTCGACCACGACCGCCTTGGCGGCCATCGTCGCGGGCGTATCCTCGGCCGAGCCCGGCGGCCAGATCGGCACGAGCGCGCCGCTCCCGGTCGGAACGGCGAGGATCTTGGGCAGGCGCCGGGCGCCGGGCTCGGGGCCGAGATCGGCGAGAATGACGATCTTCGCCTCCAGACCCTTGGAGCCGTGCACGGTCATGACGCGGACCTCGCCGGCGCTGGCCGAGAGATCGCGCTTCACATCGGCGGCGCTGCCGGTGACGTGCTGGAGGAAGGCGGCAAGGGAGGGGCCATAGCGCCGCTCATGATCAAGGGCGGCGCCAAGAAAGGCATCGAGCGCGTCGCCGGCTTCGGCGCCCAGCCGCGCCAGCGCGAGATTGCGCCCGCCGCCAGGGCCGAGCAGATCGGCGAAGAAGCGGAACGGGCCGCAACGGCCGGCCTCGCGCGTCCAGTGGACGAGCTTCGCCTCAGCGGCGGCATAGCGCGGCTCGCTTGCGGCCGCCTCCTGCAAGGCGGCGCGCAGCGAGCCCTTGCGGCCGGGCGCGAGGCGCAGCAGGTCGTCGTCGTCGAGGTCGATCAGCGGCGTCTTGAGCGCGGTCGCCAGCGTCAGGTCGTCCTCCGGCAGCAGGAGCGCCCGGCCGAGCACGACCAGGTCCTCCACCGCCGGGTGCTCGGCCAGCGTCAGGCGGTCGCGACCGGCAACAGGCACCTGGGCATCCTTCAATGCCTTGACGATCGCCTCGAACAGCGCGCCGCGCTGGCGCAGCAAGATCATGACGTCGCCGGGCCTGAAGGGGTGGCCGCGATCGTCGCGGCGGGCGCGATGCCAGCGCTGCAAGGTGCGGGCGATACGCTCGGCGAGCTTGACCGTGCCGCTGCGGCGCTCGGGCGCGTCGACCGGAGTGGTCCAGGCATCGGGCGGTTCGCCCGTGTCATTGGCGGCGAGCGGCCAGATATCGACCGTGCCGGGTGCGCTGCGGCGGACGGTGTCATGGGTCTCGGGCCGCGGCGCGCCGTCGAAGACGAGGCCGCGCGCATGCTCGGGCAGGGCGAAGACGGCATCGACGGCCTGCATGATGTCCGGCGCCGAGCGGAAGGAGGTGTTGAGGCTGATCGCCTCGAAAGCGAGCTCGGCGGCCGCGATCCGCCGCTCCAGCGCGCGCCGCTCCTCGCCGAAGGCGGCGGGCGCGGCACCCTGGAAGCCGTAGATCGACTGCTTCTCGTCGCCGACAACGAAAATGGTGCGTGGCTTCGGCCTCAGATCGCCGCCGCTGACGAACTCCTCGGCGAGCTTGCGCAGGATCGCCCATTGCGCCTCGCCGGTGTCCTGCGCCTCGTCGAGCAGGATGTGGTCGATGCCGGCGTCGAGCTTGTAGAGCACCCAGGCCGCCTCGACCCGCTCCAGCAGCGAGCGCGTGCGCGCGATCAGGTCGTCATAGTCGAGCAGCGAGCGCAGGCTCTTCTGGCGCTGGTAGGAGGCGAGCATCCGCGTCACCAGCAGAGCGAGCGCCGCGCTGCGGTCGCGGATGGCGATGGCGTTCAGCCGCTCGCCCGCCGCCAGCACGAGCGCCGCCAGAGCCTCCAGAGCGGCGAGCAGAGCACCGTCCAGCTCCGATTTGCCGCGGCCGCGAATATGGGTGTTGATCGTGCCGGCATCGGTGATCAGGCCGCGGCGGCAGAAGGTGACCGGATCGCCATCGTCCTGTCCCGCCAGCAACGCACGCAGATTGGTGGCGCAATTCTGGCGCGTCGTGCTGCCGGCGCCGAGCGCCTCGATCAGCGCCGGCAGACCGGGGAGCGCGGCCAGCTCGGCGCGGAAAACGGCCTTGACCGTCCCGGCATCGAGATCGGGCGGAATGCCGAGGAAGGCGGCGATGCCGGCGCGCATCTCTTGCGGGTCGCGGGCGCGGCCGGTCTCGTCGCTGAACAGGGCGCGCTGGCGCAAGGCTTCCTGCACCATGGTCTCGAAGGAATCCTGCGCCGCCAGCCGCGCCAGCAGGTCGAGCGCCCTGGCCTCCGCCCCCTGCGGATCGGCGGCGACGAGAGCGAGCAGGTCGCGGCGCGCCTCGCGCAACATCTCGGCCTGGGCCAGATCATCCGCGACCTCGAAGCGCGGCGGCACATTGGCCTCGAAGGGCGCGGCCTGGAGCACGCGGGTGCAGAAGGCGTGGATCGTCTCGATCCTGAGGCCTCCCGGCGTCTCCAGCGACTCCGCGAAAAGGCGGCGGGCCTTTGCCTGCTCGGCAAGGGTCGGTGCTTGGCCGGTCAGTTGCGTCAGCGCGCGGCGCAGGCTCTCCGCGTCGAGCGTCGCCCAATTGCTCAGCGCCTTGAAGATGCGGTTCGCCATATTGGCGGCCGCGGCCTTGGTATAGGTGATGCAGAGCATGCGCCCGGGCGGGACGCCGTCGAGCAGGAGCCGCAGCACGCGATTGACCAGCACATGGGTCTTGCCCGAGCCGGCATTGGCCGAGACCCAGGCGGACAGCCCCGGATCGGCGGCCAGCGCCTGGCGCTGGTTGGTTAGCGGCGGGACGATCCAGCCCGGCTTCACGGCTCGCCTCCCTCGTCACCGCCGCCGGGCGCGGCCGACCATTCCTTGACCCGGGCGAGCTGGTCATAGGGGCTGGCATAGCGGATGTAATCGGGCGCGCGGCGCGAGACGTAAGCCTCACGGCCGGAGCGCAGCGCGTCGAGATGCCTGATGAGGTTTTCGAGATGCCGCGCGGCGACGTCGGCCAGCGATTCCTCGCCGAAATCGAGCGGCTTGTCCTTGGCCCAGCCCTTCGGGTCGTGGTGCAGCTTCATGTAGAGCAAGGCGGAAACAGGCGTCGGCCCGGCGAGCCCCTTGAAGCCGGCGCGGGCGGCGAGCTCCGCTTCCAATGTGAGCTGGGGCGCAAAGCCTTTCTCGACCTGCGCCTTGCTCGGCGGCACCCCGGTCTTGAAGTCGACAATGCGCAGGCTGGGCTCGCGGGTGAGCTCGACCCGGTCGGCGCGGCCATGCAGGCGGAATTCGCTGCCATCGGCCAGCCTGAAGCTCGCGCCGGTGCCGAGTTCGACGCCGATACGGGCGATCCCGCCGCGGCGGCGCTCCTCCCAGCGGATGAAATGGCCGGCCGTCAGCAGGAAGCGCGGCCACCAGAAGGCGCGCACCTCGGGCACGTCGTCATAGGCGCGGAAGAGGCGGTTGCCGATGGCCACGACCTGCGCCAGCGCATCGGCCGGCAATTGCTCGGGATAGGTCTTCGTGAAGTCCTCGACGATGCCGTGCAGCAGCTTGCCGCGATCCTGCGCGGTCGGGTCCTCGATCAGCGCGTCGAGCGCATCGAGGCCGAGGATCTTGCGGGCATGGATCTGGTAGGGATCGCGATAGAGCGTCTCGACCTCGGTGACGCTGAGCGAGAGCGGCTGCAGATCGCGCGGCGGGCGCGGCGCCGGGCGCGCCACCGGCTTGGCACCGGCCGGGGCGCTGAGCAGGGCGGCGAGGCCGCGCAGCGTCTCGCCCTCCGCCAGCGCCTTCTGCCAGACCGGCGCCGGCGTCACAGCCTGCAGGCGCTGCCAGAAGCGCGAGGCGATGGTCTCCGCCTCGCCGGCTTTGCGCGGGCGGGTCAGCGTCACCGAACGGGCCATCAGCGCCTGGACGAAATCATGCGCCGTCTGGCCGATGCGCCGCTCCGGCGGCGTCAGGCCGAGCTCGGCGCGCATCGGCCGGTTGATGAAGGAATCGGTCGTGGTCTGCGGCGGCCAGACGGTTTCGTTGAGCCCGCCGAGCACGATGTGGTCGGCGTCGAGCAGGCGCGCTTCGAGCAGTCCCCAGATCGCGACGCGCGGATGGCCGGGCACCTTGCGCGTGACAGTGCGCTCGCCCAGCAAACCGTCGAGGATCGCGACGAAATCCTGCGCCCGGCCGCCCGGCGGCATCACGGCCTCGGCGGCGGCCAATTCGTCGAACAACCCTGAGAGTGCCTCGCCGTCAGGACCGACGAAAGCGAGAGGCTGGCCGGCCTCGCTTGCGCTGAAAGCGATGACCGCAGCGCGCGCCGCCGCGACGACCGCCGCCAATGACGGCTCTTCGAGGAAGAGCGCTTCGAGCAACGGGGCGCTCGCCCGCTCGACGGCACGCAGCAGCGCTGTTGCCGTGGCGCGATCTTCGATCGTCAGCCGCTCGCGCGGCCGGGGCACATGCCGCCCTTCGCGCAATGCGTCCCATTGGTCGAGCGCGACATGCAGGCCGGCGAGCCCCCGGCCGACCGCATTGCCGCGCCAGACGCCGATTTCGAGCGCGGCCGCTCCGCGCGCCACCGCCTCGCGGCCCAGGCCCAGCCGGCAGAGCGGATGGGCGAGCAGCGGCACCAGCGCCAACGGTGTCATCTGCGCCAGCGCCGCCTCCAAAATCAGCCGCAGCAGCGAGCCGGCCGGCCAGCGGCCGAGCGGGAGGCCAGCGGAATCGTCGACCTCGACGTCCCAACGCTTCAGCTCGACCGCGACGCGCTCGGCGAGTCCGCGATCCGGCGTCACCAGCGCGGCATGATGGCCGGGCTGCTCCAGCGCCTCGCGCAGCGCCAGGGCGACGAGCAGGGCCTCCTCGCGCTCATCGGCCGCCTCGACGATGCGCAAGCCGGCGAAGGCGGTTTCGGCGGTCGCAGGCGGAACGCGCTGGCCGAGATCCGACCAGAGCTCGGTGACGGAGGCCGGCAGCATCGCCTCGCGGGCGATGGCGGCGCGGGCTGCGCGCGGCGCATCCGGCTCGGCAAGCTCGCGCACATCGTCGCGCGTCGCTTGAAGCACCTCCAGCAGGTGATGCAAGGCCGCCTGCGGGTGCGAGGGGGCGGGTTCGTCCTTGATCGCGGTCCAGGCCCGTTCCGGAAGAGCGAGGTCGATGCCGGGCAGCACCACCGCTCCGTTCGGCAGCCGAGCGATGGCCGCCAGAAGCTCCGCCGTGGCCGGCACCGTGCCGGTCGAGCCGGCCGCGATGATCGGCCCCTTGGCGCCGCCGGCGAGCAGGCGCTCGCGCTCGGCCGCCAGCATGCGGTTGCGGAAGGCGGCGGGGTCGCAGGCGCCCTGCTCGGCGAGGATCTGCGGCCAGGTCTCGCCCAGAATGCCGAGGAAGCCGGCATTGAGCTGCCAGACGGTGTCGAAGCGCGCCGCATCGAGGTTACCCAGCCGGTCGACCGGCACGCGCTCGGTCTGCATCTGGTCGAGCAGGGCGGCGAGGTCGCCGGCGAGGCCATAGGCCTCGGCCAGCGTCGCCGGCACCAGGGCGGGCTCCGACGGATCGAGCCGGAGATGGCTGCGATTGGCGCTGCGGCCCCAGGCATCGACCAGCCGGGTCAGCAGCATGCGCCGCGCCAGCGGCTCGATCGGCGCGACGCGCTCGCCCACCCAGGCGCCGGAGCCGATCAGCGCCGTCTCGGCCTCGTCGACATCGCCGAGCGGGACGATGCGCGGCAGCAGCAGGGCCCGGCCTTCGAGCTTTCCCACCAGGATCGCGGTGAAGGCGCGCGCGGCGCGGCGCGTCGGCAGGTAGAGCGTGGCGCGCGCCATGGCGGCGGGGTCGGCCGGGTCGTGAATCGCCCCGAAGCGGCCATCCAGCATCGCCTGCGCCAGCACCTCCAGGAAGGGCGCGCCGGCCGGGATGCTGAACAGGTTGAGCTCAGGCATCGACCGGCTGGGCGGCGGCGAGCGCGGCCTCGGCCGGCGCGATCGCCTCGGGCGTGCCGACATGCAGCCAGCGCCCTTCCAGCACCTCGCCGAACAGCCGGCCCTTCGCGATGGCGCGGTCGAAGAGCAGGTTCAGCGAGAACGGCCCGTCGGGCGTATCCGCGAACAGCTCCGGCTTCAGGATGGCGACGCCGGCATAGGCCCAGGGCGCGCGCGCCGCCGCGCCGCGGCGCGTCAGGCGGCCATCCGCAGCGCGAAAGAAGTCGCCGGCGCCGTCGAAGCCGAGGCTGGTCTCCATGTCGGCGAGCAGGAGCAGGATATCCATGCGCTCCGGGTCCCAGGCCCGCAGCATCGCCGGCAGGGCGGGCCGGCCGGTCTCGCGCCAGAGCGCATCGGAATTGGTGTGAAAGAAGGGCGCCGTGCCGAGCAGCGGCAGCGCCTTCTTCACGCCGCCGCCGGTATCGAGCAATTCGCCGCGCTCGTCGGAGATGGCGATGCGTGGATGTTGCCGGCCGGCGAGATGCGCCTCGACCTGGCCCGCGAGGTGATGGACGTTGACTACCGCCTGCTCGACGCCCGCCTCGGCCAGCCGGTCGAGCATATGGTCGAGCATGGCCCGTCCGCCGATCCTGACCAGCGGCTTCGGCAGCGTGTCGGTGATCGGGCGCATGCGCTGGCCGAGCCCGGCCGCAAGCACCATGGCCCGGCGGATCGGCGGCGAGGATATGGTCACGCGAATCTCCCTGTGCTTCGGCACAGGCTAGAGCATTTTCGGGCGAAATTGACACTGGTTCGCGTCACGGGCGCAACGCAGGGCGATTGCCTATGGATTCCGCCCACTGTGCGTCATCCCGGGCGACCGGAGGGAGACCCGGGATCCATGCCTGAGCATTTCCGGTTCAGGCATGGATCCCGGATCTTCGCTTCGCTTCGTCCGGGATGACCCCGTGGCGGGGCGCGGAGGGTCGGAGCTGATCGGCTTCGAGATCATATAAAGACATCTTTATATCTTTGATTGCCTTCCGGCGACGGGGCTGCTAGAGAGCCCGCCAGTTTCAGACCGAGCGATTGGAGCCCCCCGTGTCGGATTACATCGTCAAGGACATCGCGCTTGCGGATTACGGCCGCAAGGAAATCAACATGGCCCAGGACGAGATGCCCGGGCTGATGGCGATCCGCGAGGAATACAAGGGCAAGGCCCCGCTCAAGGGCGCGCGCATCGCCGGCTGCCTGCACATGACCATCCAGACCGCCGTGCTGATCGAGACGCTGAAGGAGCTCGGCGCCGATGTGCGCTGGTCGTCCTGCAACATCTTCTCGACCCAGGACCACGCCGCCGCCGCGATCGCCGCGACCGGCACCCCGGTCTTCGCCGTCAAGGGCGAGACGCTGGAGGAGTACTGGGAATACGTGCTCAAGACCGCGACCTGGGGCGATGGCGGCACGCCGAACATGATCCTCGACGATGGCGGCGACCTGACCATGCTGATCATCCTCGGCGCCGAGGCCGAGGCCGGCAAGGCCGATTTCCTCGACAAGCCGGGCAATGAGGAAGAGACGATCTTCTTCAAGCTGATCAAGCGCCAGCTCAAGGACAATCCGGGCTGGTTCACCAAGACGCGGGCCGCGATCAAGGGCGTCTCGGAGGAGACCACCACCGGCGTCCACCGCCTCTACGAGCTCGCCAAGGCGAACCGCCTGCCCTTCCCGGCGATCAACGTCAACGACAGCGTCACCAAGTCGAAATTCGACAATCTCTATGGCTGCCGCGAGTCGCTGGTCGACGCCATCCGCCGCGGCACCGACGTGATGATGTCGGGCAAGGTCGCGGTCGTCGCCGGCTATGGCGATGTCGGCAAGGGCTCGGCCGCCTCGCTGCGCCAGGCCGGCTGCCGCGTGCTCGTCACCGAGGTCGATCCGATCTGCGCCCTGCAGGCGGCAATGGAGGGCTACGAGGTCGTGACCATGGAAGACGCCGCGCCGCGCGGCGACATCTTCTGCACGGCGACCGGCAATCTCGACGTCATCACCGTCGACCATATGCGCGCGATGAAGCACCGCGCCATCGTCTGCAACATCGGCCACTTCGATTCCGAGATCCAGGTCGCGGGCCTGAAGAACTTCAAGTGGGACAACGTCAAGCCGCAGGTCGACGAGATCGAGTTCCCCGACGGCAAGCGCATCATCCTGCTCTCGGAAGGCCGGCTGGTGAATCTCGGCAACGCCACGGGCCACCCGTCCTTCGTGATGTCCTGCTCGTTCTCGAACCAGACGCTTGCCCAGATCGAGCTGTGGAACCACCACGCCAATTACGAGAACAAGGTCTACACCCTGCCGAAGCATCTCGACGAGAAGGTCGCGGCGCTCCACCTCGCCAAGGTCGGCGCCAAGCTGACCAAGCTCAACGAGGCCCAGGCGAAATATATCGGCGTGCCGCAGGCCGGCCCGTTCAAGCCGGAGCACTACCGCTACTGACATTCCGGCAGCCGCCGGAGAGGCGAGGCCCGGCGCAAGCCGGGCCTTTCGCATTTCGGGAGCGTTCCGGGAACAAGCCAAGAACACAATTTATGGTATGCGGTTCCCGGCCAGCCACCAATCCTTGATCGACCTGGAGACACTCTCCCAAGGTCAGCCAAATTCTCTCCGTTTACCGGCGATTAAGCACTTCCTGACGGAGTCGGGCGATGATTACAGTGGACCTGATTCGGGGGCCCGAGACGGCGCGACCCCGGCTCAAGCTCTGATGTGATTGGCGTGGTGGCGCGCGTGTATCGGTCGCCGGAGAGGGTGAAAAGCCCGGCTCCGCGACACCGATTCCGGCGACACCTGCGATATTGGCGGCTCCGGCCGCCCGAGAGGCGACGGACGCGGAATGACAAGCGCGAGGCGACAGGGACGAGAGGACGGCCGGCGGCCGCGCAGGCTCCTGCCCGCGAGATGCCTGCCCGCCCTCGCTCTCCTGCCCGCCCCGGCCTTGGCCCAGAGCGGCTGGCTCGCCCCGGCCAGGCTCGACCTGATGAGCACGGGCGCGCTCTCGATCATCCTCGCCGGCCTCACCGTCTTCGCCACGACGACCTCGCTGGTCTATGTCCGCGAGCGCGCGCGCTGGCAGCGGCGCGAGGCGAAGCTCGCCAGCGAGCTCGAAGCCGCGCGCGGGCATCAGGAGCGGCTCTCGATCCTGCTCGCCGCCGACCCGCAGGTGATCGCGAGCTGGAACGGGCGCGACGCGCAGCCGGTCTTCGAGGGCGACAGCGGCTTCCTCGGCGCGCCGGGCGCGGCGCTGGCGCTCGCCTATGGAAGCTGGGCGGCGCCGGCCGACGCCAAGCGGCTCGAACTCGCCACCGACGCGCTGAAGGACAGCGGCGAGGCCTTCGCCTTCACGATCCGCAGCAAATCCGGCCCCTTCGTCGACATCGAGGGCCGCCCCGTCGCCGGGCGCGCCGTGATCCGCTTCCGCGAGGTCACCGGCGAGCGGGCCCAGGTGATGACGCTGCGCAGCGAGCTGGAACGCGTCACCGCCGACCATGCGGCGCTGGCGAGCCTGCTCGCCGGGCTGCCGCATCCGGCCTGGATGCGCGACGCCGACGGGCGGCTCGCCTGGGTCAACGGCGCCTATGTCGGCGCGGTCGAGGCGACCGACGCCGGCACCGCGGTCAAGGGCGGGCTCGAGCTGCTCGACCGCAACGAGCGCGAGGCCGCCGCCCGCGCCCGCCGCGAGGGCAAGCCCTTCACGATCCGCACCCCCGCCGTCGTCGCCGGCCAGCGCCGGACGCTCGACGTGGTCGAACTGCCGACCCCGACGGGCTTCGCCGGCTTCGCCACCGACATGAGCGAGCTGGAGGCGGTCCGGGCCGATCTGCAGCGCCAGATGGACGCCCATGTCCGCACCCTCGACCGGCTCAAGACGGCCGTCGCCGTGTTCGACGGCGCGCAGCGGCTGCTCTACCGCAATTCCGGCTTCGACGCGCTCTGGTCGCTCGACCCCGGCTTCCTCGACGGCCAGCCGAGCGACGGCGAGATCCTCGACCGGCTGCGGGCCGAGCGGCGCCTGCCCGAGCTCGGCGACTACCGGAGCTGGAAGGCGGGCGTGCACGCGGCCTACACCGCGACCCGCGCCAACGAGGACTGGTGGTACCTGCCCGACGGGCGCACCATCCATGTCGTCTCCAGCCCGAACCCGCAGGGCGGGGTGACCTATCTCTATGACGACGTCACCGAGCGCTTCACGCTGGAATCGCGCTTCAACGCCCTGACCCGGACCCAGCGCGAGACGCTGGATTCGCTGCGCGAGGGCGTCGCCGTGTTCGGCTCGGACGGGCGGCTCAAGCTCTCGAACCCGGCCTTCGCCCAGTCCTGGCGCATCGATGCCGACATGCTCGCCAGCGCGCCGCATATCGACGAGGTGGTCAAGCTCTGCCGGCCGCTCTTCCCCCAGGACGAGGTCTGGCGCGAACTGCTGAGCACGGTCACCGGCGTGCGCGACGCGCGCGAGGACTATCGCTGCCGCATCGAGCGCCGCGACGGCACCGTGCTCGACATCGCCGCCGCGCCGCTCCCGGACGGCGCGACGCTGATCTCCTTCGCCGACGTCACGGCGAGCGTGAATGTCGAGCGGGCGCTGACCGAGAAGAACGAGGCGCTGGAGAAGGTCTCGCGGCTGCGCGAGGACTTCGTCCACCACGTCTCCTACGAACTGCGCTCGCCGCTGACCAACATCATCGGCTTCGCCCAGCTCCTCGGCACCGAGACGGTCGGCGCCCTCAACGAGAAGCAGCGCGACTACACCTCCCATATCATGCGCTCCTCGGGCGCGCTGCTCGCCATCATCAACGACATCCTCGACCTCGCCACCATCGACAACGGCGCGCTGGCGCTCGACATCCAGGAGGTCGACGTGGCCGACACCATCGCCCAGGCGGCGGCGGGGCTGCACGACCGGCTGACCGACAGCAAACTGGCGCTGAAGGTCGAGATCGACCCGCGCACCGGCTCGCTCCGGGCCGACGGCAAGCGCCTGCGGCAGGTGCTGTTCAACCTGCTCTCCAACGCGATCGGCTTCTCCTCGCCCGGCCAGACCGTGCAGGTCACCGCGACGCGGCAGGGCAGCGACATCCGCCTCACCGTCGCCGATCAGGGCCGCGGCATCCCGGCCGAGGTCAAGGAGAAGGTGTTCGAGCGCTTCGAGAGCCATTCGCTCGGCTCCAGCCATCGCGGCGTGGGCCTCGGCCTCTCGATCGTGCGCTCGATCGTCGCTCTGCATGGCGGCCATGTCGAGCTCGACTCGACGCCGGGGCAGGGCACGCGCGTCACCGCGATTTTCCCGGCCCAGGGCCTGCCGCTCTCGGACGCCGCCGAATGACGGAAGAAGCCCGCGCGGCCGGCACGCACCGGCTCCTGCTGGCGGACGAGGCGGCGACCGCGCGCCTCGCCGCCGATATCGCCGCGATCCTCAAGCCCGGCGACATCGTCGCGCTCTCGGGCCATCTCGGCTCCGGCAAGTCGCTGCTCGCCCGCGCCATCCTGCGCGAACTGGCCGGCGATCCGGCGCTGGAGGCGCCGAGCCCGACCTTCACCCTGGTGCAGAGCTACGACACGCCGCGCGGGCCGGTGCTGCACGCCGATCTCTACCGGGTGCGCTCGCCGGACGAGCTCGACGATCTCGGCCTCGTCGAGGATGTCGACCAGGCGGTGATCCTCGTCGAATGGCCGGACCGGGCCGGCGAGCGCCTGCCGGCCGGGCGGCGCCTCGACATCGTGCTCGACGTCGACCCGGACAATCCCGAGACCGGCCGCATCGCCGACCTCGCCGGCGGCGTGCTCTGGAAGCAGCGCCTCGCCATCGCGGTCGCGGCGCGCCGGCTGATCGACAAGGCCGGCTGGGGCGAGGCGCGGCGCGACTTCATGCTGGGCGACGCCTCGACGCGCGCCTATGAGCGCCTGACCCGCCCCGATGGCGAGACCGCCGTGCTGATGATCTCGCCGCCGCGCCCGGACGGGCCGCCGATCCGCATGGGCAAGCCCTACAGCGCCATCGCCCATCTCGCCGAGACGGTCGAGGCCTTCGTCGCGATGGATCGCGGCCTGCGCTCGCTCGGCTATTCGGCGCCGGAGATCCTGGCCGAGGACCTCGACACCGGCCTGCTGCTGATCGAGGACCTCGGCAGCGAGGGCGTGCTCGACGCGGAAGGCCGGCCGATCGGCGAGCGCTACGAGGCGACGGCGCTGCTGCTCGCCGACCTGCACCGCCACACTTTGCCGACGATCCTGCCGGTGGCGGAGGGACGCGACCACATTATTCCCGACTACGACAAGCAGGCGCTCGCGATCGAGACCGAGCTGATCCTCGACTGGTACGGCCCGCATATCGCGGGCGTGAGGCTGCCGGCGGTGACGCAGGCCGAGTTCGGCCGGATCTGGGGCTCGCTCTTCGACGAGATCCTGGCGGCGCCGGCGACCTGGACGCTGCGCGACGTCCATTCGCCCAACCTGATCTGGCTCCCCGGTCGGGAGGGCCTCGCCAAGGTCGGCATGATCGACTTCCAGGACGCCGTGCTGGGGCACCCCGCCTACGACCTCGTCGCCCTCGGGCAGGATGCCCGCGTCGACGTTCCGGCCGCGCTGGAACTCAGGCTGCTCGCCGCCTATGGCTCGGCCCGCCGGGCGGAGGCCCCGGATTTCGACCTCGCCGGCTTCGCCCGCGCCTACGCCATCCTCGGCGCCCAGCGCAACACCAAGATCGCCGGCATCTTCGCCCGCCTCGACAAGCGCGACGGCAAGCCGGGCTATCTCAGGCACCTGCCGCGGATCGAGGCCTATCTGCGCCGCAATCTGGAGCATCCGGCCCTGGCCGAGCTGAAGGGCTGGTACCAGGCGCATATGCCGAAGCTGTTCGAGGCGTCCGGCGAGGCCGGCTAGAGTTTGCCGCGTTTCCGTGAAAACGCGGGTCATCCCGGACGGAGCGAAGCGAAGATCCGGGATCCATGCCTGAACCTCCTTCGGCTACGCTCCGGCATGGATCCCGGGTCAAGCCCGGGATGACCGCGTGGTTCCGTGCAAGATCGGCCCGCTCCAGCGAGGCCCGATGATTCGAGCGATCGGAGCCGCACCTACTCGCCCTCGCCGAAGCGATCCGCGATCAGCGCGCTCAGCGCCTGCAGCGCCTCGCCGGCCTCCGGCCCCTTGGCGACGATGGTGATGGTCGAGCCGATGCCGGCGCCGAGCGTCAGAACGCCCATGATCGAGGTGGCGCCCACCGTCTCGCCGCAGCGGCTCACCGTGACGTCGGCGTCGAAGCGGGCGGCGCATTGCACGAATTTCGCCGTGGCGCGGGCATGCAGGCCCTTCTTGTTGACGATCTGGAACTCGCCATGGAGGGCGCCGGACGGGATTTCGGTTTCGGGGCAGTCGCAGTCGTCGTCCATCCCGGCCTTCCGCCCGTCCTTTATTTTCCGGCCAGCACGCGGCTGGCGACGGTGATGTATTTGCGCCCCGCATCCTGCGCGCTCGTCACCGCCTCGTCGAGTGTCTTTTCCTCGCGCACGCTGGCGAGCTTGATCAGCATCGGCAGGTTGACCCCGGCGACGACGTCGACGCGGCCCGGCTCCATCACCGAGATGGCGAGGTTGGAGGGCGTGCCGCCGAACATGTCGGTCAGAATGACGACGCCGCGGCCGCTCTCGACCTGCTCGACGGCGGCGATGATGTCGCGGCGGCGGCTTTCCATGTCGTCATCGGGCGCGATGGCGATGGTGGCCAGGTTCGCCTGGGGGCCGACAACATGTTCGAGGGCCGCGCGGAACTCCGTCGCCAAATGCCCATGAGTCACGAGGACCAGTCCGATCATTCCATCCAGCACCGGAGAGTGCCCATCGGCACCCGGACAAGGTGGCGGTTTATGCGGCAGGTGCGAAATAATCGCAAGCCACTTGCGACCAAAGGCGCCGAAATCATGGCCGATCAGTCGCGGCCTGTGAACAAGTCGAGGGCCGCCAGCACCAGCCGCTCGTCGCCGGCACGTCCCGCCACGCGCAGGCGCGGCAGGTCGATCCCGCACAGGTTGTCCACCAGCTCCTCCGGCTCCGGCATCCGCGCCGGCTCCTCGCCGGTCAGGTCGACGACCAGCCGGATCACGGCGGCCGGCGTCGCCGGCTCCGGCGTGAGGCCGAGGCCGCGGCGCTCGACGATGCCTTCCAGCGGCGCCACCGGGCGGGCGATCAGCCGACCGCCCCGCGCCGCCAGCGCCGTCCGGTCGTCGGCGACGAGCCGGCCGAAGCGCCCGCCCAGCCCGGCGAGCCCGATCAGCGCCAGCGCGAGCGACGACTTGCCGCTGCCCGAAGGGCCGCGCAGCAGCAGCCCGGCCTCGCCGACGGCGATCGCGCTCGCATGGACGCGCTCCTCGCCGGCCTGCCGCGGCGCCGGCTTGCGCACCGGGTCAGGCGGCATGCTGATAGGCGGCCGGCAGGCGGACGATGAAGCGGGCGCCGAGCCGCGGCGCCTCGCCATCGGCCCCGGCCGGGCCGAGCCGGTTCTCGGCCCGGATCGAGCCGCGATGCGCCTCGACGATCTGGCGCGAGATCGAGAGGCCGAGGCCGGAATTCTGGCCGAAGCCCTCGTTCGGGCGGTCGGTGTAGAAGCGCTCGAAGATGCGTTCCAGCGCGTGCGGCTCGATGCCCGGCCCCTCGTCCTCGACCGTGACCAGCACGTCGTTGGCGACGCGCGAGAGCACGACGCGCACCGTCCCCTCGGCCGGCGAGAAGGAGCGGGCATTGTCGATCAGGTTGACCATGACCTGGCCGATCCGCGAATCATGGCCGATCACCAGGAAGGCGTCGTCGCCGAGCTTCTGGCTGCGGCGGTCGGCCGAGAGCTCGATCCTCGCCTGGCCGTCGCGGCGCGTCTCGTTCTGGATCGTCACCACCGCTTCCAGCACCTGCGCGACGTCGACGGGAGCGGAGTCGTTGCGGGCCAGCTCGGCGTCGAGGCGCGAGGCGTCGGAGATGTCGGAGATCAGCCGGTCGAGCCGGCGCACATCGTGCTGGATGACGGAGAGCAGCCGCCCGCGCGATTCCTCGGTCTTGGCCCGCGGCAGCGTCTCGACGGCGCTGCGCAGCGAGGTCAGCGGGTTCTTCAGCTCGTGGGCGACGTCCGCCGCGAAGCTCTCGATCGCCTCGATGCGGCTGTAGAGCGCCTTGGTCATGTCGCGCAGCGAGCCCGAGAGATGGCCGATCTCGTCGTGGCGGCTGCCGAAATCCGGGATCTGCTCGCGCGACTTGACGCCCCGGCGCACGCGCTGGGCCGCGTCGGCGAGCTTGCGGATCGGCTCGGCGATGGTGCCGGCGAGCAGCACCGAGAGCACGATCATCACCCCTGCCGCCACGGCGAAGACCTGGAAGATGGCGAAGCGCTCGGAGGCGATGACCGCGTCGATGTCGCCGCCCTGCGTCGAGAGCAGCAACGCGCCCTTCACCGCCCGGAAGCGCTGCACCGGCACCGCCACCGAGACGATGGTCTGGCCGCGGGTGTTGACGCGCACGACGCTGGCCGGCGCGCCGTTGAGCGCGCGCGCCACCTCCGGATAGGACTTGCCGTTGGCGTTCTCGAAATCGTCATAGGCCGGCACGTCGGCGCGGCCGAGCTTGTTGCGCAGCATGTTCCAGGTGCGCTCGAGCAGCGGCGGCTCGTCCGGCTCGCCGACGCGCGGCAGGTCGAGGCGCAGCACGTCGCCGCGCGAATACAGGCTGCGCGAGTCGATGGTGAGCAGCCCGTCCTTGTCGTAGACGCGGGCGCGGGTCTTGGTCGGCGTGACGAGCCGGCGCAGCAGCGGCGCGACCTTCTCGGGATTGATCGAGAAGTCGAGCGGGTCGTCGGCGATGCCGGCGCTCTCGCCGGCCTGCAACTGCAGCAGCTTGTCCGGGTCGATGGTGATCGTGTCGGTCTCGACCGTGGCCGAGGCCGCGATCGCGCCGGCGATGATCTCGCCCTGGGTCAGCAGGCTCTGGACGCGCGCCTCGATCAGGCCCTCGCGGAACTGGTTGAGATAGAGGAAGCCGAGCAGCAGCGCGAAGAGGCCGCCGAGATTGAGCACGACGATGCGCCGCGTCAGGCTGGAGGCGGCGCGCAGCGAGACCGCGCGCCCCATGCGGCGCCAGACCAGGCCCAGGCGGCGCCTCGCGGCCCCGCTCCAGCGATGTGACGACGCAGGCGCTTCGTTGTCGAGCGTTGCCATGCTCTGGATCTGTCCTCAGGCTTCTCGTCCGCTCCCGGACGGCCGGCCCGGCCGGCGGCTGGTCTGCTTCGCCCCGGGCGGAGCCGCCTCAGGTTTCCTTGAAGCGATAGCCCACGCCGTAGAGCGTCTCGATCATGTCGAACTCGGGGTCGACCTGATTGAACTTCTTGCGCAGCCGCTTGATGTGGCTGTCGATGGTACGGTCGTCGACATACACCTCGTCGTCATAGGCCGCATCCATCAGGGCGTTGCGGCTTTTGACCACACCGGGGCGCTGCGCCAGCGACTGCAGGATCAGGAACTCGGTGACGGTCAGCGTCACCGGCTCGCCCTTCCAGGTGCAGGTATGGCGCTCGGGATCCATGCGCAGCAGGCCGCGCTCCAGCGCCTTGGCGTCCTCGGCGCGGGCGGCGACGGTGGCGTCCTTGGCGCCGGCGCGGCGCAGGATCGCCTTGACGCGCTCGACCAGGAGGCGCTGCGAGAAGGGCTTCCGGATGAAGTCGTCCGCCCCCATCTTGAGGCCGAAGAGCTCGTCGATCTCCTCGTCCTTCGAGGTCAGGAAGATCACCGGCAGGTCGGATTTCTGGCGCAGGCGCCGCAGCAATTCCATGCCGTCCATGCGCGGCATCTTGATGTCGAAGATCGCGAGATCCGGCGGGTTCTGCTTCAGCCCGTCGAGGGCCGAGGCGCCATCCGTGTAGGTCATGATCCGGTAGCCCTCGGCTTCGAGCGCGATGGAGACCGACGTCAGGATGTTACGGTCGTCATCGACCAGCGCAATCGTTGGCATAAGGCTTTCGTCTCTGCTCTGTTGCAATAAACGGGTCCACTCCCCTGCGAGAGCGGCCAAAGGATGGCAGCAATCTAGCGGCTCGGAGGCGGATTCGCTATGGCTGAACGCCTGAACGCCGCAACTGTTCGCGCGCGAGGCGGCAAACCGGCCGCCAGCAGGGAAGCCGCACCGATGACCGAGACGATCGCCCCCGCCGCCATCACGCCGCGCGGCCTGGAACTCGGCGGCGCGGCGCCGGAGGATTTCGAGCCCGTCGCCATGGCCAGGCTGACGCTGCGCAAGGCCCGCATCGCCGCGCTGGCGACGCTCGACCCGGCAAGCGGCTTCCCGCTCGCGACGCTGACCAACATCGCCACGGACGTCGACGGCTCGCCGCTGTTCCTGGCCTCGAAGCTCGCGCTCCACACCCGCAACATCGAGGCCGACCCGCGCATCTCCGTGCTCGTCTCCTCACTCGGCAAGGGCGACCCGCTCGCCAACTCCGCCCGGCTCAGCGTCGTCGGCCGGGCCGAGCGTTGCACCGACGCCAATGCCCGGCGCCGCTTCCTCGCCCGCCATCCCAAGGCGAAGCTCTACGCCGATTTCCCGGACTTCTCGCTGTTTCGCGTCACCGTCCTCGGCTTCCATCCCAATGGCGGCTTCGCGCGCGCCGGCGAGATCGCCACGGGCGAGGTGCTGCTCGACCTTGCCGGCTGCGAGGCGCTGGTCGCCGCCGAGGACGGCGCCGTCACCCATATGAACGAGGACCACGCCGAGGCTCTGGCGCTCTATGCGACCAGGCTGCTCGGCCTGCCCGGCGGACGCTGGAAGGCGACGGGGCTCGACCCGGAAGGGCTCGACCTCGTCTGCGGCGACGAGAGCGGGCGTCTGGTCTTCCCCGAGCGGGTCGGCGACCCGGCCGCGCTGCGCCGGGTGCTGGCGCAACTGGCGCAGGAGGCGCGCAACCGTCTCTAGCAGCCGGCTGCGCTTTTGCGGAACCGCGGGTCATCCCGGACGTAGCGAAGCGGAGATCCGGGATCCATGCCTCAACCCATGCCGGAAAGGCTCCGGCATGGGTCCTGAGCAAGCCCGGGACGAGCCGCGCGCTTCCCGATAAAATCGGCATGCCCGAGTCCGCCGACGCGGCCGGGCCGACGGAGCGGGAGCGACATCCGCCGGCCCCTGTCCCGCGCCGTGGAATTCAATCGATTTAGGTCAAAACCGTCCGATTTTTGCGATTCCGGCGGGCTTGAGCGGCGTGACGCGGGGGCTTAAAGACCGGACACGGCCGCGAGGCCGCTGCCCGGGCCTGTCCAGAGGCCCGCGCGCATCCGTTCGACAACAGGCTGGCCCAGGCAGGCCGCCGCCGGAGGATTTCAGTGGACAGCATCGGTCAGTTCAACGCCGCCCAGGGCGCCGAGGGTTTCGGCTTCCGCAAGCTCAAGGCCGTGTACTGGAACCTGGAGGCGCCGCAGCTCTACGAGGAATCGCTGCGCCGGGGCGAATCCGAGCTGGCGCGCGGCGGCGCGCTCTGCGCCGATACCGGCAGCCACACCGGCCGCTCGCCCAAGGACAAGTTCACGGTGCGCGACGCGCTGACCGAGAACAGCGTCTGGTGGGACAACAACCAGGCGATGAGCCCTGAGCATTTCGAGACGCTGCTGGCCGACTTCATCGCCCATGCCGAAGGCAGGGAGCTGTTCGCGCAGGACCTCTATGGCGGCGCCGACCCGGCGCATCGCGTCAGGGCCCGCGTCTATACCGAGCTCGCCTGGCATTCGCTCTTCATCCGCAACCTGCTGATCCGCCCGGCGCGCGCCGAGATCGACGCCTATGTGCCGGAGATGACGATCGTCGACCTGCCGAGCTTCAAGGCCGATCCGGCCCGCCATGGCTGCCGCAGCGAGACCGTCGTCGCCATCGACTTCACCCGCAAGATCGTGCTGATCGGCGGCTCGGCCTATGCCGGCGAGATGAAGAAATCGGTCTTCACCTATCTGAACTACGTGCTGCCGACCAAGGGCGTGGTGCCGATGCACTGCTCGGCCAATGTCGGCGCCGACGACGATTCTGCCATCTTCTTCGGCCTCTCCGGCACCGGCAAGACCACGCTCTCGGCCGATCCCGAGCGCACGCTGATCGGCGACGACGAGCATGGCTGGTCGAAGGACGGCATCTTCAACTTCGAGGGCGGCTGCTACGCCAAGACGATCCGCCTCTCGGCCGAGGCCGAGCCGCAGATCCACGCCGCCTCGCTGCGCTTCGGCACGGTGCTCGAGAACACCGTGATGGACCCGATCACCCGCGAGGTCGATTTCGACGACGAGAGCAAGACCGAGAACACGCGCTCGGCCTATCCGCTCGACTTCATCCCCAACGCCTCGCGCACCGGCCGCGCCGGCATCCCGAAGAACATCGTGATGCTGACCGCCGACGCCTTCGGCGTGATGCCGCCGATCGCCAAGCTGACCCCGGCGGAGGCGATGTACCATTTCCTCTCCGGCTACACCGCCAAGGTCGCCGGCACGGAGCGCGGGCTGACCGGCGTGCAGCCCGAGTTCTCGACCTGCTTCGGCTCGCCCTTCCTGCCGCGCCACCCGTCGGAATACGCCAATCTGCTGCGCGACTTCATCGCCAAGCACCATGTCGATTGCTGGCTGGTCAATACCGGGTGGACCGGCGGCCAGTACGGCACCGGCCGGCGCATGCCGATCCGGGTGACGCGCCGGCTGCTTTCGGCCGCGCTCGACGGCTCGCTCAACCGCGCCGATTTCCGCCGGGACCCCTATTTCGGCTTCGCCGTTCCCACTTCGGTGCCCGGCGTCGAGCCGCATATCCTCTATCCGGTGAAGACCTGGGCCGACAAGGCCGCCTTCGCCGAGACGGCCGACAACCTCGTCGGCATGTTCGCCAAGAACTTCGCCAAGTTCGAGGCCCATGTCGACGACGCGGTGAAGGCGGCGGCGCCGAGCAATTCGCTCGCGGCCTGAGGGTTCCTCAACCGCGTTGCGCGTCATCCCGGACAAGCGGAGACCCGGAGACCCGGGATGACGCGATTTGGGATGGCTCGCCAAATCGGATAGGAGAGGCGGCCATGGGCCGCCTCTTTTTCCTCGTGCTGAAGCTTCTCCTCACCCTCCTGATCCTCGGCACGGCGCTCTGGGGCGGCGGCTTCCTGTATTTCCGCCTGCCCGGCGCGATGGCGGGCGTCGCCGCGATCGGCTTCGGCCTCGCGGGGCTGGCCGGGCTCGTCGGAATCTGGACCAGCGATGTGCGGCTGCCGCTCGGCTTCGCCGTGCTCTTCATCGGCCTGCTGTCCTGGTGGAACGGCTTCAAGCCCTCGCATGACCGCGACTGGATTCCCGAGCTCGCGCGGCTGCCGACCATCGCGCGCGAGGGCGACGTGCTGACGGTCTCGAACCTGCGCGACTTCCGCTGGCGCAGCGAGGAGGATTACGACCAGCGCTGGGAGACGCGCCGCTACGACCTGTCGAAGATCACCGGCACCGACATCTTCCTGAGCTACTGGGCGGGCGAGTCGATCGCGCATCTGCTGGTCTCCTTCACCTTCTCCGACCAGGCGCCGCTGACTTTCTCGGTCGAGATTCGGCGCGAGAAGGGCGAGGAGTATTCGGCGCTGGCCGGCTTCTTCCGCAGCTACGAAATGGCCTATGTCGCCGCCGACGAGCGCGACATCGTCGGGCTGCGCACTAATGCCCGCCACGAGGATACCCGCCTCTACCGGCTGACGGCCTCGCCGGCGCAGTCGCGCGACCTGCTGCTGGCTTATGTGGAGGACGTCAACGAGCTGGCCGCGCGGCCGCGCTGGTACAACACGCTGATGACCAACTGCACCACCGTGGTCTATCACCTCGTCGGCACCGTGGCGCCGGAATGGAAGTTCTCGCTGCCGCTCGACCCGCGCGTGCTGCTCTCCGGCTATCTCGCCGGCTATCTCCAGCAGATCGGAGCGCTCCGGCAGGATATCCCGCTCGACGAGCTGACGCGGCGCGCCCGCATCAGCGACAAGGCGCGCACGCTCTCGCTCGACGATCCGGACTTCTCGGCGAAGATCCGGGAGGGCGTGCCGGCGGCGCGGCCCTGACGGGCCGCCCGCACCCTGCCCCGCGCGCTACCGGAAGAACAGCAGCGTCTGCAGGATGAAGACCGGGATCAGGATCGCGCCGGACCAGAGCATGTAGCCGAAGAAGCTCGGCATCGCGACCTTGCGGTCCTTGGCGATGGCGTAGACCATGAAGTTCGGCGCGTTGCCGATATAGGTGTTGGCGCCCATGAAGACGGCGCCGCCCGAGATCGCCGCCAGCGTCAGCGCGCCGGTCGTCATCAGCTCCTTCGCATTGCCGCCGGCCAGCTCGAAGAAGACGAGATAGGTCGGGGCATTGTCGAGGAAGGAGGAGAGCAGCCCGGTCAGCCAGAAATAGGCCGCGGTATCGTGGCTGCCGTCGGGATGGTTGACCAGCGCGACCAGCCCGGAGAAGGCGCCGTCGCGCCCGGCCTGCAGCATCGCCAGCACCGGGATGATGCAGACGAAGATGCCGGCGAAGAGCTTGGCGACCTCGAGGATCGGCCCCCAGGAGAACTCGTTGCCGGCACGCACCTGGCGGGGCGTCAGCCAGAGCGAGAGGCCGGCGAGCCCGAGCAGGATGAGGTCGCGCACGAGGTTCTGCAGTTCGACATGCACGCCGTGGAGGTCGAAGACGACGCCCGGCTTCCAGTTGGCGGAGAGCAGGATCGCGCCGATGACGCCGGCGAGCAGCGGAAGGTTGACCTTGCCCCAGAGCTTGAGGCCGCGGTCCGGCGTCGGGTCCTTGAGCGCGGGCAGGCCCTCTTCCTTGCGGTAGAGGAAGCGGTCGATCGCATAGAACAGCGCCAGCAGCAGGACGACGGCGAAGCCGGTCTCGGGCAGCAGATGCTCCGTCGTCCAGAAGAAGTCGACCCCGCGCAGGAAGCCGAGGAAGAGCGGCGGGTCGCCGAGCGGCGTCAGCGAGCCGCCGATATTCGAGACCAGGAAGATGAAGAAGACCACGACATGGACGTTGTGGCGCCGGTCGTCATTGGCGCGCAGCAGCGGCCGGATCAGGATCATCGAGGCGCCGGTGGTGCCGACGATGCTGGCCATCGCCGTGCCGATCGCGAGGATCGCCGTGTTGGTCGCCGGCGAGCCATGCAGGTTGCCGGTGATCAGGATGCCGCCCGCGATGGTGAAGAGCGCGAAGAGCAGGATGATGAAGGGCAGGTATTCGAGCAGCGCGGTATGCAGCACCGCGCCGAAGGAGGCGTCGAAGCCGCGCAGCAGCACCAGCGGCACCAGCAGCAGCAGCGCCCAGAAGGCGGCGAACTTGCCGTAATGGTGCTCCCAGAGACGGTGGAACAGGATCGGCCCCAGCGCGATCGAGAGCAGCATGCCGGCGAAGGGAAGCGCCCAGAGCGGCCCCATCGCCGCACCGCCGATGTCGCCCGCGGCATGCGCCGCGCCGGACACCAGATTCAGGATACCGGCGCCGGCGAGCGCCTTCCACCATCGCGTCATGACGCTCCCTTCGTTTACGGCTTTGGCGGGTCGAAT
>UBNE01000011.1 GCA_900466745.1 Hyphomicrobiales bacterium
GCCGGAGCCCCAGCCGCCTCCCCCCCAGCCGGAGCCGGAACCCCAGCCGGAACTGCTCGGCGGCAGCACGATCCAGCGGCCGTCGCGCGTCCGGTGCCGGCGCACGCCGCTGCCCTGCTGGTTGAGGCCGCGCAGGAAGGCGACGATGAAGAAGAAGATCAGCACCATCGCGATGAAGACCGCGATGTCCTCCGCCGGCGAGCTCTCGTCGGAGCGGACCTCGGCCCGGCGCTGCCATTCCTCGGCGTCGCCCGCCAGGATGGTCAGGATCGCATCGACCCCGGCCTCGATCCCGCCGGCGAAATCGCCCGCCTTGAACTTCGGCGCGATCGCCGTGGTGATGATGACCTTGGAGAGCGCGTCGGTGAGCGCGCCTTCGAGGCCGTAGCCGACCTCGATGCGCACCTTGCGCTCGTTCGGCGCCACCAGCAGCAGGACGCCGTTGTTCTTCGCCTTCTGCCCGATCTGCCAGTGCCGGAACAGGCCGTTGGCGAAATCCTCGACGGTCAGCCCCTGCAGCGAGGGCACCGTCGCGACCACGACCTGGTCCGAGGTCTTGTCCTCATGCGCCTTGAGCTTGTCGGCGATGCGCTGCCGCGCCTCCGGCGCGATGATGTTGGCGTCGTCGACGACGCGCCCGGTCAGGGCGGGAAAGGTCGGGTCGGCGGCGAAGGCCGGCGCGATGCAGAAGAGCAGGCCGAGGAGCAGGACAATGCTCCAGCCCCGCCTGGCGCCGCGCGCGACGGCCCCCTTCCGCACCGCTCCCGCCCGGTCCGTCACAACCTCAGAACTTCACGCTCGGCGCCTTGTCGGCGCCGGCCGTCGCGGTGAAGGTCTCCATCGGCTTGGCGCCCCAGAACAGCTTGGCCCAGATCACGCCCGGGAAGGTGCGGATCTCGGTGTTGTAGTCCTGCACCGCCTGGATATAGTCGCGCCGCGCCACGGCGACCCGGTTCTCCGTGCCCTCGAGCTGGGACTGCAGCGCCAGGAAGTTCTGGTTCGACTTCAGCTCGGGATAGCGCTCCACCGTGACCAGAAGCCGCCCGAGCGCCCCCGTGAGCTGGTTCTGCGCGTCCTGATATTCCTTGAACTTGGCCGGATCGCTGATGGTCGAGGCGTCGACCTTGACCTGCGTCGCCTTGGCGCGGGCCTCGATCACGGCCGTCAGCACGTCCTTCTCCTGCGCCGCATAGCCCTTCACCGTCTCGACGAGGTTGGGGATCAGGTCGGACCGCCGCTGATACTGGTTCTGGACCTCGGACCACGCCGCCTTCGCCTTCTCTTCGAGCGTCGGCACGTTGTTGTAGCCGCAGCCGGCGAGCGCGAGGCCGATGAGGCCGAGCATGAGCCAGGCCAGCGGGCGGCGTAGCTGGGCGGAGAACGTCATGCCGAAAACCCCTTTTGGCACGGTTGCGTGGCTGTTCGATTCGCGACTTTACCTGTCGCGCCGCACTGGACCAAGCTGTCAGGCCACAAGGAATGGCCTATTCTGTGGCGAATATCGTCGCGGAGGCCCTGCATGCGCTTTTTCCCGCTCGCCCTGCTGCCGGCGGCGCTCCTCGCCGCCCAGGCCGCGCTCGCCCAGCCGCTCGCCCCCGCTCCGGAGGCCGCGACCGGCAGGATCGCCAAGACCGAGGCGACGGCGCAGCGTTTCATGGCCGCGACCGCCAACCCGCTCGCCGCGGCGGCGGGCCGCGCGATTCTGCGCGCCGGCGGCAGCGCGACCGATGCCGCCATCGCCATCCAGCTCGTGCTCAATCTCGTCGAGCCGCAGAGCTCCGGCATCGGCGGCGGCGCCTTCCTCGTGCATTGGGACGAGACCGCCGGAAAGGTGACGACGCTCGACGGGCGCGAGACGGCGCCCGCCGCCGCCAGGCCGGACCGCTTCATCAGGGACGGCCGGCCGATGCCCTTCCACGAGGCCGTGATCGGCGGCCGCTCGGTCGGCGTGCCGGGAACGCTGAAGCTGCTCGAGGAGGCCCATCGCCGCTGGGGGAGATTGCCCTGGGCCGATCTGGTGGCGCCCGCGCTCGGCCTGGCCGAGGATGGCTTCGCCGTCTCGCCGCGCCTCAACGGCCTGCTGGCCGGCGACAGGGACCTGCCGAAGAACCCGCGCGCCGCCGCCCTCTTCTACGAGGCGGACGGGCGGGCCAAGGCCGTCGGCACCCTGCTGAAGAATCCGGCTTTCGCCGGGACCTTGCGCGCCATCGCCGCACAGGGCGCCGACGCGCTCTACAAAGGCCCGATCGCCGAGGACATCGTCGCCACCGTGGCGGAGCATCCGGGCAATCCCGGCGACATCACGCTCGACGACCTCGCCGCCTACAGGGTCGAGGAGCGCGCGCCGGTCTGCGGCGGCTACCGCGTCTGGCGGCTCTGCGGCATGGGTCCGCCGAGCTCGGGCGCCGTCGCCGTCCAGCAGATGCTCGGCATGCTCGAATCCGTCGATCTCAGGCGGATGGGGCCGGGGCCGGAAGCCGCCCACTGGTTCAGCGAGGCCGGCCGCCTCGCCTTCGCCGATCGCAACCTCTATCTCGCCGACCCGGCCTTCATCGCCGTGCCGGTGCGCGGCCTGCTCGACCGCGACTATATCCGCTCCCGCGCCGCGCTGATCGACCCCGGGCGCTCGATGGGCAAGGCGCAGGCCGGCGATCCGCCGCATCGGCGGGCCGGGCTGCTCGCCCCTTCGGACAGCGTCGAGCACGGCACCAGCCATATCTCGGTCGTCGACGCGCAAGGCAACGCCGTGGCGATGACGACGACGATCGAAGGCGGCTTCGGCTCGCATCTGATGACCAAGGCCGGCTTCCTGCTCAACAACGAGCTGACCGACTTCGACTTCGCGCCGGAGGCGGACGGCAAGCCGGTCGCCAATCGCGTCGAGCCCGGCAAGCGCCCGCGCTCCTCCATGGCGCCGACGCTCGTCTTCGACGCCTTCGGCCGGCTCCATGCCGTCGTCGGTTCGCCGGGCGGCAGCCAGATCATCGAATTCGTCGCCAAGACGCTGGTCGCCCTGCTCGACTGGCGCATGGACCCGCAGCAGGCCGCGGATTTCGGCAATTTCGGCAGCCGCAACGGCCCGACCGAGCTGGAGGCGGGCACGGAGGCGGAAGCCTGGAAGCCGGCGCTCGAGGCGAAGGGCCACAAGGTCCGGCTGATGGAGATGACCTCAGGCACGCAGGTCATCGTCAAGACCCCGGAAGGTTTCCTCGGCGGCGCCGACGGACGGCGCGAGGGCGTGGCGATCGGGGATTGAGGCCGACGGCCTCCCGACCCGCCCGTGTCAGGCCCGCGGCCGCTCGCCGCCGGCCTCGCGTCCGGCGATCAGCCAGTAGACGAAGCCCGTCGCCGCGCCGACCAGGAACAGCCCCGAGATGATCTGTAGTTCGGCCGGGCTCGGCGCCCGCGCCAGGCGCAGCATGGCCAGCGGCAACAGCGCCGCGAGCAGGCCGGTGAGCCCGCTTTGGACCAAGCCGCTGCGCAGCCGGAACAGCTCCGAGCCGATGGCGACCAGCAGGACCGGCGCCACGACGATGGCGAGGCCGAGCCGCGCGACCAGAGCGAGCGCGGCCTGCGCCGCCGGCGTCGGATCGATGCCGCTCTCGGCGAGGCCGAAGACGATGTCGAAAAGCCGCTCGATGCCGCCGCCGATCAGCAGCGCCACCGCCGGCGAGGCGACGCTCGCCGCGGTCAGGAAGAACAGCCCCGCCCCCATGGCGACGAGGCAGGCGAAGGGGATGAGCAGCAGCCAGCGCAACGCCAAATGGCTCACTCCGCCGCGACGGCCGGCACGGCCGCGGTCTCTTCCTGCTCCAGCATCAGCCGGGCGCGGGCGGAGAGCTTCTCCGTCTCGCTCTTGAGCTGCCCGCAGGCGGCGAGGATGTCGCGCCCGCGCGGCGTGCGCACCGGCGAGGCGTAGCCGGCGCGGAAGACGATCTCCGAGAAGCGCTCGATCCGCTCCCAGTCCGAGCATTCGTATTTCGTGCCGGGCCAGGGATTGAACGGGATCAGGTTGATCTTGGCCGGGATGCCCTTGAGCAGCCGCACCAGCTCGCGCGCCTCGGCGTCGGAATCGTTCACGCCCTTGAGCATGACGTATTCGAAGGTGATGCGCTTCGCGTTCGACAGGCCGGGATAGGTCCGGCAGGCCTCGAGCAGCTCCCCGATCGGGTATTTCTTGTTGAGCGGCACCAGCTCGTTGCGCAGCTCGTCGCGCACCGCGTGCAGCGAGATCGCCAGCATCGTGCCCATCTCCTCGCCGAGCGGGCCGATCTGCGGCACCACGCCCGAGGTCGAGACGGTGATCCGGCGCCGGCCGAGCGAGAGGCCCTGGTCGTCGGAGATCACCGCGATGGCGTCGCGCACCCCGTCGAAATTGTAGAGCGGCTCGCCCATGCCCATGAAGACGATGTTCGAGACGAAGCGGCCGCCGTCATTCGGGACGAAAGCCCCGTCCGGCGCCTTGCGGTTCGGGAAATCGCCGAGGCGGTCGCGCGCGACCATCATCTGCGCGACGATCTCCTCGGTCTTGAGGTTGCGCACCAGGCGCTGCGTGCCGGTGTGGCAGAAGGTGCAGTTGAGCGTGCAGCCGACCTGGCTGGAGACGCAGAGCGTGCCGCGGTCGACCTCGGGGATATAGACGCATTCGATCTCGGCGCCGCGATCATGCGGCCCGGTCGCGGGCATGCGCATCAGCCATTTGCGCGTGCCGTCGGTCGAGACCTGCTCGGCCGTGACCTCGGGCAGGTCGAGCGAGAAGCGCGCGGCGAGCGCGCCGCGCAGCCCCTTGCCGATCGTCGTCATCGCGTCGAAATCGCGCACGCCGTAATGGTAGATCCAGTTCCAGAGCTGGCCGACGCGCATGCGCCGCTCCTTCTCGGGCACGCCGGTCTCGGCCAGCGCCTCGGCCAGGCCGGCGCGGGTGCGCCCGACCAGCGAGGGGCGCCGCAAAGCGGGAGCGGCCGCGGGGACGGCAGTTTCGGAAACGGAGACGGTCATCGGGGCTCTGGCTTCGGCGGGCCGCTCTCGGCCCGGATTTGCCGGCCTCATAGCATGAAAACGCGGATGACGAAATCGCGGCGCGCCCCTCGCCGGAACAGCCTTGGCCGGCGGGGCGTGACGCGGCTCGCGATCCCGGCCCTACTTGCAGGCGTCCTCGGCCCGCTTCACCGCCTGGGTCATGCCCGAGAGCGAATATTTGTCGCTGGTCGGGTTGCCGCGCTTCGAGGTGGCCTTGATCTCCAGCTCGGCGCCGCGGCGCAGCGAATCGAGCATGCGCGGCTCCTCGGCCGGGTTCTTCAGCCACATGTTCTTGCCCTTGGCGACCAGGGCGAAGCGCTCATTGCCGATCACCGCCTGATGCTCGACGCCTTCCTTGACGTCGAAATTCATCACGAAGCTGATCTCGTTGCGGACGCCTTCGCCCGGCCGGTTGGAAACGAAGAGCAGGCCCTCGACATCCTTCAGATTGGCCGGCGAACGGCTCTCGGCCTTGGAGAGGGCATAGCAGACCTTGGAGCGGCCCTGCTGCGACGAGAAGGCCTGCCATTTGCCGGCGGTCTCCAGCAGCATCGCCTGGCCCTGGCCGGCGCCCGCCGCAGCGGCGGCCGCTGCCGGCTTCGGCTTGGCGGGCGCGGCCTGCGCCGACAGCGCCGCCAGGCCCAGGAGTCCGGCCGTCAGGCCGAGCGCGGCAACGCGGCGAAAGGGAGCGACGTCGCGGAAGGAAAGGAAGGAGCTGATCATGGACCGCCATCAGTCACTAAAAATCTTAATACCGCGTTTACCACCTGTTGACGGTCGACCGCGCGGGACGGCGGCATAGAGTGTCACGATCCTGGCGAAAATGCGAATGGGACTGCGGCGCCGCCGCGCCCCGCCGGGCATTCCCGGCGGAGCATGGGATTCCCGTCAGGGAGGCGCCCGCCGCCAGGCGACGGACGCCGGCCCGGGACTTCCGCGAGGGGCATTCCGCGCGCGAACGTCCGCGCGCGATCAGAGGCCGGCCAGCGCCGCCTTGGCGCGCTCGCGATGCTCGGGCTTGATCGAGCCGGCGACGGCTGCGATCGCCGCCGCGATCACCGCCGCATCGTCCGAGAAGCCGATCAGCGGCATGATGTCCGGGATCGCGTCGGTCGGCAGCACGAAATAGCCGAGCGCCGCGAGCAGCGTCAGCCGGACGCGCCGCGGCGTCCCGGGATCGCGCGCGCAGAACCATGCCGCCAGCAGATCCTCGGCAAAGGGGATATGCTTCGCGACGCGCTTGAGGCGGGCCATGAAATCGGCTCCGAACCTGGTCTCGTCGCGCAGGCTCTTGCGGATCGCCTCCATCTCCTCGCGGCTGAAGCGGGCGCTGAACCCCTGGCTCATTCCTGTCTTGCTCCTCTCGCGTCGAACGACGCGCATGATCGCGCGCCTCATCCGGGCGCGCCATGTCGAAAGATGGCCCCGCCGCAATCCTGCACAAGAGGGCAGGCCGAAAACCCGCTTGGAGCGGGGGCGCGCGCCCTCTAAACCGGATCCACGATCCAGACGTCAGGGAAACGCGCCATGAAACTCGATTCCTCCCTCGCAGCCGTGGTCACCGGCGGCGCCTCCGGCCTCGGCGAGGCGACGGCGCGCATGCTCGCGGGCCAGGGCGTCAAGGTCGCGCTGCTCGACCTCAACGCCGAGCGCGGCGAGGCCATCGCGCGGGAGATCGGCGGGGTCTTCTGCCCCTGCGACGTCACCAGCGAGGCCTCGGTCGACGAGGCGCTGGCCAAGGCCCGCGCCGCCCATGGCGTCGCCCGCATCGTCGTCAACTGCGCCGGCATCGCGCCGGGGCGCCGCGTCGTCTCGAAGAAGCGCGATACCGGCGAGCTGATCGCGCATGATCTGGCGACCTTCGAGAAGGCGGTCGCGATCAACCTCACCGGCACCTTCCGCGTCATCGCCAAATCGGCGGTGGCGCTGGCCGGGCTGGAGCCGGTCACCGCCGATGGCGGGCGCGGTGTCATCATCTGCACGGCTTCGGTCGCCGCCGAGGACGGGCAGATCGGCCAGGCCGCCTACTCCGCCTCCAAGGCCGGCGTCGCCGGCATGACGCTGCCGATCGCGCGCGATCTGGCCCAGCTCGGCATCCGCATCGTCACCATCCTGCCCGGCCTGTTCGAGACGCCGATGTTCGCCGGCCTGGCCGAGGAGGCCAAGGCCTCGCTCGCCGTCTCGGTGCCGCATCCCTCGCGCCTCGGCCGGCCGGACGAATATGCCGCGCTCGCCCGCAGCATCATCGAGAACGACATGCTCAACGGCGCCACGATCCGCCTGGACGGGGCGATCCGCCTGGCGCCCAAGTAAGACCGTCATCGCGGGCCCCGGGATCTTGCCTTCGGCAAGCCCGAGGACAGGCTCCAAGAAGCAATCCAGGGGGCCGGGTCGAACCGTCCAGCCCTGGCACCCCTGGATCGCATCGTGTCCGATGCGCCTCGCAACGACGGCTTCAGACGATTCGAAAAACCGCGCAGGCGCTGCGGTCCCGGTAGAGGTCCACCCGCTCGCCGTTCCAGTGGTAGTCGAGATGCCGGCCCTGCATCGGGCGGCTGGCGAGGTCGGGATAGAACAGCCCGGCGCAGTCCCCGCCGGCGCAGCGCACGCTCGGATAGGCCAGGCCCTGCGCGCCGGCGGCGCGAAGGCGCGCGCCGAGCTGCTGGCTGCCGGCATAGTCGACCGGATCGAGGACCTCCGCCGCCTCCTGCCCCAGCCCGCGCAGATCGTGCAGCGCGGCGTCGATATCGAGCAGGATCTCGCGGAACTGCGAGGTCCAGCCCGCCGGCTGGGCCGTCGCCCGCATGAAGCGTCCGTGATGATGCACCGTTTCCAGCAGCGCCACCTCGAAGCGGTCGCCGGCATAGAGCACCCCGAAGCGGCCGTCGCTGAAGCGGCTCGGCCGGTCGGGGCTGACATGGGTGAAGGGCGCCATCAGCCAGCTCGCGCCCGGCCCGGACACGCGCCTTTCGGGCGGGACGAGGTCGAGATTGCCGATCGTCTCCATCAGCCGCGGATTGGTCTTCTGCTCCGCCGCGATCAGCAGCGGCCAGTCGGCCGGATCGGCGATGTCCTCGAACAGGTCAATCGGCGGAAAGACGCTGCGGATGATCCGCACCGCCCCGCGCCATTCGATTTCCGCGACCGGCAGCGCGGTCGGATCGATCACCAGGCGCTCCGCTCGGCGTCGAGCAGGCGGCGCACCCGCATCAGATCGGTGAGTTCGCCGCCGAGCATGACGTCCAGCGCCGACCGGCCGCCGAGATCCGCATTGGGACGCCTGATCCAGTCATAGCCGCGCTGCGGCTCGGTGAAGATCAGCCGGAGCGCCTTGTGAATGCCCATCAGATTGGAGAGCCGGGCCTTGCCGTCGCGCGAGATGCGCCCGATGCCGCCGGCCTTCCAGCGCGCATAGGTCCGGGCCGGCAGGTCGATCAGCACCGCCGCCTCCTCGTCGGTGAGCCGCCAGAGTCGGAACAGGTTGACCGCGGCGCGAAACATCGCGGCCGCCTCGTCGTCGCCGATCGGGTCCGGGACGAAATCGCGCTGGGAAGTCTCGATGCGCAGCAGGGCGGTCATGGCGCTCTCCATTTGGCATAAGATGGAGATAGTCTTGCCAAATGGCAAGAGGAAGCGTCTTGCCGCTATTCTTCGATCTTCGCCGGCTTGATCTCGTGCTTCAGGATCAGGGGCGTCTGCGCCAGGGCGAAGACCATGGTCAGCGGCATCACGCCCCAGACCTTGAAGGCGACCCAGAAATCCTGGGTCTGCGTGCGCCAGACCACCTCGTTCAGCGCCGCCAGCACGAAGAAAAACACGCCCCAGCGGAAGGTGAGCTTGCGCCAGCCCTCCGCGTCGAGCTGCAGCACCGTCTCCAGCACCAGCGAGAGCAGCGAGCGCCCGAACACCAGCCCGCCGAGCAGCACGCAGCCGAACAGCGTGTTCACGATGGTCGGCTTGACCTTGATGAAGAAGGCGTCGTCCAGCGCCAGCGTCAGCCCGCCGAAGACGGTGACGACGATGGCGTTCACGATCGCCATGCGCGGCAGATAGCCCATCAGCGCGCGCGACAGCGCCAGCGCCACCAGCGAGGCGACGATGAAGATGCCGGTCGCGACGAAGATGCGCCGGTCTTCGGCGACATGGAACAGCCGGTCGCCATAGGAATTCGCGAAGAAGAAGATCGCGAGCGGCCCGAATTCCAAGGCGAGCTTGAGCAGCGGGCTGACCGGCCTGCGCTTGGCCGCCTCGGCCGGAATCCGTCGTGTCGTCTCGCTTGCGCCGTCGCTCACGCCGCTTCTCCCGAACCTGCGTCCAGACCGGCCACGGCGCGGGCGAAATCGCGCGCCGAGAACGGCTCCAGATCCTCGACGCCCTCGCCGACGCCGATGAAATGCACCGGCAGGCCGAACTGCGCCGCCAGCGCCACCAGAATGCCGCCGCGCGCCGTGCCGTCGAGCTTGGTCATGACGAGCCCGGTGACGCCCGCCGTCTCGCGGAAGGCCTCGACCTGGCTGATCGCGTTCTGGCCGACGGTGGCGTCGAGCACGAGCAGCGCCGCATGCGGCGCGTCGGCATCCTGCTTGCGGATGACGCGCACGACCTTGGCGAGCTCGTCCATCAGCCCCTGCTTGTTCTGCAGCCGCCCCGCGGTGTCGACCAGCAGCACGTCGGTACGGCTCGCTCTGGCCTTCTGCAGCGCCTCGAAGGCGAGGCCGGCCGCATCCGCCCCCTGCTGGCCGAAGACGACCTCGGCTCCGGTGCGCTCGCCCCAGACCCGCAATTGCTCGATCGCCGCGGCGCGGAAGGTGTCGCCCGCCGCCAGCATCACCGACTTGCCCTCGGCGCGGAATTTCGCGGCGAGCTTGCCGATCGTGGTGGTCTTGCCCGAGCCATTGACGCCGACCATCAGGATGACGAACGGCTTTTTCGTGGCGTCGATGGCGAGCGGATGGGCGACCGGCGTCAGGATCGCCGCGACCTCGCGCGCCAGGATCGCCTTCACCTCCGCGGGGTCGATCTGCTTGTCGTAGCGACCTTCGCCCACCGCCTTGGCGATGCGCGCCGCGGTGGCGAGGCCGAGATCGGCCTGGATCAGGATGTCCTCCAGATCCTCCAGCGTGCCGGCATCGAGCTTGCGCTTGGTGAAGAGGTCGGTGATGCCGGTCGTCAGCGCCGAGGAGGTGCGCGACAGCCCCTCCGTCAACCGCCGCCACCAGCTCCGCTTCGGCTGCGGGGCAGGCACGGTCGCGGCAGGTTGAACAACGACGGGCTCAGGCTGTGGAATCGGAACGGGTACAGGCGCCGGCTCGGGCCCGGCCGGCGGCGGCATGCTTTCGGCCGGGGCCGCAGGCGAGACCGGGGCAGGCGCCTCGACATGCGGCGTTTCCGCTTCGGCGACGTCCGCAGCCGCCGTTTCCGCGGCTTCGGGCTTGGTTTCTGCAAGCGGCGCCGGCGCCGGCTCGACCGCCGGGGCCGGCTCCGGCCTGGCCTGCTCGTCCTCGCGCCCGAACAGCCTCGAGAAGAAGCCGCGCTTTTTCGGTTCGGTCTCGCTCATCACATCCCGTCTTCGGTTCGGCAGGCATCTTCGGAGCCTGCCGGGCCGGTTTCCCCCGGAAGCCCCTCCGCGCAGGCGGCTGGCGCCTCTGCGGGGGAACGGGCCTCCGGCCTCTCATTCGCCTCTGCGCGAATTCTTCCCGTCCGACCGTTCCGGCCCGACGGAAAGCGCGCTATCGCAATGCCATGGCACAGCCGGACCGACCAGAGAATTCGCAAGCATCGGGGCAAATCGACGCCGCTCTGCCGGTGCCGCTGCTCTATCGCGACGCCATGATGCTCGTCATCGACAAGCCGGCCGGGCTGCCCGTCCATCACGGCCCCCCGGCGAGGCGGCGCGAGATGGCGGTGCTGACGGACCATCTCGACGCGCTGCGCTTCGGCCTGCCGCGCCGGCCGGAAGCCGCGCACCGCCTCGACAAGGACACCTCCGGCTGCCTGATCCTCGGCCGGCACCCGCGGGCGATGGCCGAGCTCAACCGGATGTTTCGCGACGGCCGCATCGGCAAGAGCTATTGGGCGATCGTGCAGGGCGGCCCCGCCGGGGATGAAGGGCTGATCGACCTGCCGCTGGCGCGCCGCTCGCCCGAGCGGGGCTGGTGGATGAAGGTCGATCCCGCCGGCCTGCCGTCGCAGACGCGCTACCGCGTGCTGGGGCGCGGCCGGACCGTGCACGGGCCGGTCGCCTGGCTCGCCCTGGAGCCGCTGACCGGGCGCACGCACCAGCTACGGGTGCATTGCCAGGCTTCCGGCTGGCCGATGCTGGGCGACGAGATCTATGGCGAGGCGCCCCGCGACGGCGGGCCCGGCCTCCAGCTCCATGCCCGCGCGGTCACCGTGCCGCTCTACCGCAAGCGCGAGCCGATCCATGTCGAGGCGCCGCCGCCGCCGCATATGCTCGCGGCGCTGAGGGCTTGCGGGTGGAGCGGCTAGGGCATCGGCCCGAAAAGTGGAACGCGGTTTTCGGGAAAAGCCGATGCAAAATCAGAGACCTAGAGCATAGGACCGAATACGATATTCAGCCCGATACTCTAGGTGTTCGATCCCGGATCTGCGCGACGGCGTCGCTTGTCCGGGATGACGGCTTCGTGAATCGGCGTCAGCTCCCCAGCGCGTCGATCGCCCGCGCCAGCTTGACGTCGAGCTCCGTCAATCCCCCGGCATCATGGGTCGCCAGCGTCACATCCACCGTCCGGTAGGCGTTCGACCATTCGGGATGGTGGTTCATCGCCTCGGCCAGCAGCGCCACCCGGCTCATCCAGCCGAAAGCCTCGCTGAAATCGCGGAAGACGAAGCGCTTGCCGATCGCCTCGCGGCCGGGGACGAGCTTCCAGCCGGTCAGGGTCGCCAGCGCTTCCGCCCGGGCCTCCGGGCTGAGCCGTTTCGGTCTCGTCATCGCCGCAGGACCTCCCTCGGCAGGCGATTGGGATAGGAGGGTCCCAGCGGATAGGCGGCCTCCAGCACATAGGGGCCGCCGCCGGTCGAATCGCGCGACGACATCAGCGCGACGCGGCGCGCCGTGAAGGAGATCGGCCGCACGATCGGATGCAAGCTGAGGAAATGGGCGAGCTCGACCGGCGTCGTGTCGCGCAAACGCGCCAGCGTGACATGCGGCACGAATTTGCGCCCTTCCGCCGGCATGCCGAGCCGGCGCATCTGCCGTTCGACATCGGCCTGCAACTCGGTCAGGGCCCGGCTCGGCGCCACCCGTGCGAACAGGGCGCGGGGCTTGTCGCCGCCGAAGGAGCCGAGCGCGTCGAGCGTCACCTCGAAGGGATAGGCGCCGAGATCGGACAGCATATGGTCGACATCGTTCGCCATGCGCCGGTCGACATCGCCGAGGAAGCGCAGCGTGACATGGTAGTCGGAAGGATCGATCCAGCGCGCGCCCGACAGGCCACCGCGGTGCAGCGTCAGCTCGGTCGCGACATCGGCGGGGATTTCCAGAGCGATGAACAGCCTCGGCATGATGCTGATTCCTGCCAAGCGATTGTGACTCTGGCGAGACGGTAGGCGCGAAGCCGGCTCAAGGGAACCGGTTTTGCACCCTTCATCGACCGCGCCGTCATCCCGGGCGAGCGGAGGGCGGCCCGGGATACACGCCGGAACGGCTCGGGCCTGGATCCCGGGTCGGCGCCGCTCACGCGGCTTACCCGGGACGGCCGAGCTGTCCGGCCCGGCTCAGGGGCAGGGATTGCCGACGAGCTGGTGGATCGCGTCGATCTGCGCCTCGATCTCCGGCGTCAGCCTGACGTCGATCGAGGCGATGTCGGTGCGAAGCTGCTCCATCGAGGTCGCGCCGATGATGTTGGCGGTAACGAAGGGGCGCGAATTGACGAAGGCGAGCGCCATCTGCGCCGGGTCGAGCCCGGCCTCGCGGGCGAGCGCGACATAGCGCCGGATCGCATCCTCGGCGCCGGCGCCTTCATAGCGCTGGCCGCGGTTGAACAGCGTCGTGCGCGCCCCGGCCGGCCGGGCCCCGTCGAGATATTTGCCGGTGAGATAGCCCTGCGCCAGCGGCGAATAGGCGAGCAGGCCGACATCCTCGCGGAGCGCGACCTCGGCCAGCGCCGTCTCGAAGGTGCGGTTCAGCAGGTTGTAGGCGTTCTGGATCGACTGCACCCGCGGCGTGCCGCGCGCTTCCGAATCGGTCACGAAACGCATCGTGCCCCAGGCGCTCTCGTTGGAGAGGCCGAGATGGCGGATCTTGCCGGCCTTCACCAGCGCGGCGAAGGCGTCGAGCTGCTCGGGAATCGCGGTCTCGTCGGCGGGCTTCTCATAGGCCGCATGGGAGAAGCGGGTCGGGTTTGAGCCCCAGGGCATCGGCCGCTCGGGGAAATGGATCTGGTAGAGGTCGATATAGTCGGTCTCGAGGCGCTGCAGGCTCTTGTCGACGGCCTCGAAGATCTGCTTGCGGGTCAGGCGCGTCGGGCTCTTGTCGTCGCGGAACCAGGTGTTGCCGCCGCGGCCGCAGACCTTGGAGGCGAGGATGATCCTGTCGCGGTTCTTCCGCGCCTTGAGCCAGGAACCGATGATCCGCTCGGTCGAGCCCTGCGTCTCCGGCCTCGGCGGGATCGAATAGAGCTCGGCGGTGTCGAAGAAATTGACGCCCTGCTCGACGGCGTAGTCCATCTGGGCATGGCCCTCGGCCTCGGTGTTCTGCTCGCCCCAGGTCATGGTTCCGAGGCAGATCACCGAGACCTTGAGATCGGTGCGGCCGAGGCGGCGATAGTCCATGGCGAAGCGACTCCGGAAACATGCCGGCGGGCGGCACGGGAAAGGGGGGAGGATTCGTCCCGCGGGAAGCCGGGGACGGATCAGGATCTGGCGGGCAGCGTCGCGATGAAGCGCTCGACCGTCGGCAGGATGGTGTGGACGATGACGTGGACGCCCTCGGCCGTGGGGTGGAGCCCATCCGCCTGGTTCAAGGCGCGGTCGCCCACGATTCCTTCCAGGAAGAAGGGGTAAAGCACCAGCCCGTATGTCTGCGCAAGCTCCGGATAGATCGCGTCGAAGCGCTTACCGTAATCCTCGCCGAGATTGCGCGGCGCCAGCATGCCGACGAGCATCACCGGGATCTTGCGCTCCTTCAGCCGGGCGATGATCGCGTCCAGCGCTTGGCGCGTCTGCGCCGGGTCGATCCCGCGCAGGGCGTCGTTGGCGCCCAACTCGAGGATGACGCCGTCGGTCCCGTCCGGCACCGACCAGTCGAGCCGCTCCAGCCCGCCTTGCGTGGTGTCGCCGGAGACGCCGGCATTCACGATTTCGACAGACAGGCCCTTTTTCCGCAGCGCCTGCTCCAGCACGGCCGGAAAGGCGGCGCTGCCCGGCAAATTATAGCCGGCGGAGAGCGAATCGCCGAGCGCGACGAGCTTCAGCGTCTTTCCGCCCGGAGCGGGCGCGGTCGCGCTCTGGGCCAGCACTGTCGGCGCGGCGGCCGTCAGGCAAAGCGCGATCAGCGCGAAAAACGCCCCGAGCGATTGGACAAGCGCCGAAGCGCGCCCATATCGGCGCAGGGGCCGCTGCGGGGTCCCGGCCGGGACGGTGATGGCGTGCGAAGTCAGGATCATGGCGTGATGAGCGAGAAGGCCGGCCCGGCGATCGAATTGCGGGATGTACATCTGAGTTTGGGGCGCGGGCCCGCCCGCGTCCATATCCTGAAGGGCGTCTCGGTGTCGCTGGCCGATGGCGAGGCCTCGGGCCTGGTCGGCCCCTCCGGCTCCGGCAAGTCGACCCTGCTGATGACCATGGCCGGTCTGGAGCGCCCCGATTCCGGCATCGTCAAGGTCGCGGGACAGGATCTCGGCCAGCTCGACGAGGACGGGCTCGCCGTCTTCCGCGGCCGGCATATCGGCATCGTCTTCCAGTCCTTCCATCTCGTCCCGACGATGACGGCGCGCGAGAACGTGGCGCTGCCGCTGGAGCTCGCCGGCAGTCCCGGCGCCTTCGACCGCGCCGAAGCGGAATTGCGCAATGTCGGGCTCGGCCACCGCATGGACCACTATCCGGCGCAGCTCTCCGGCGGCGAGCAGCAGCGGGTCGCCATCGCGCGCGCCGTCGCGCCCGATCCGGCGATCCTCGTCGCCGACGAGCCGACCGGCAATCTCGACGAGGCGACCGGCCGCTCGATCGTCGATCTGATCTTCGCGCTGAAGCGAGAACGCGGCGCCACCCTCGTCCTCGTCACCCACGATCTCGCGCTGGCAGCGCTCTGCGACCGCACCGTCCGGCTGCGCTCCGGGGTGATCGAGACGGAAGACGCGATGGCGGCGATCTGACGATGCACGCTCCCGTCAAGCCGCTGGACGGCCCGCCCGCCCGCTCCTCCCGCGGCTTCGGCCTCGCGCTCCGGCTGGCCCTGCGCGACCTGCGCGCCGGCCTGCGCGGCTTCGGCGTCTTCATCGCCTGCCTGGCGCTGGGCGTCATGACCATCGCCGCCGTCGCCTCGGCCTCGCGCGGCCTCACCGAGGGGCTGGCGCGCGAGGGCCGGCGCATCCTCGGCGGCGACGCCGCCTTCAGCCTGATCCAGCGCGAGGCGACGCCGCAGGAGCTTTCCTTCCTGACCGCGCGCGGCACGGTCTCGACCATCGCCACGATGCGCGCCATGGCCAGCGCCGGCGAGAAGGGCGCGGCGCTGGTCGAGATCAAGGCCGTCGATGCCGGCTATCCCGGCATCGGCGCGCTCGTGACCGATCCGCAGCAGCCGCTCGCCGGCCTGCTCGAACAGCGCGACGGCACCTACGGCGCCGTCGCCGATCCGATCCTGTTCGGCCGCCTCGACCTCAAGCCCGGCGACACGGTCACCGTCGGCAGCGCAAAAATCCAACTCCGCGCCACCCTCGTTTCCGAGCCCGACAAGATCGCCGCCGGCGTCGGCTTCGGCCCGCGCCTGCTGATCTCGCAGGAGGCGTTGCGCGCGACCGGCCTGATCCAGCCCGGCAGCCTGATCCGCTGGACCTACCGCCTCCAGCTTCCCCAAACCGCATCCAGCGATGCCGATCTCGACAGGCTGATCGCCGATGCCGGCACGCAGCAGCGCGACGCCGGCTGGGAGATCCGCTCCCGCGCCAATGCGGCGCCGAGCTTCCAGCGCAATCTCGAGCGCTTCACCCAGTTCCTGACCTTGGTCGGCCTCACCGCCTTGCTGGTCGGCGGCGTCGGCGTCGCCAATGCGGTCCGCCGCTTCGTCGAGGCCAAGAAGCTCGACTTCGCCACGCTGAAGGCCGTCGGCGCCACCGGCGGCCGCGTCGTCGCCATCCACCTGACCGAGGTCATGCTGGTCGCCGCCTTCGGCACCGCGATCGGCCTCGTGCTCGGCGCAGCCGCGCCCTTCGCGCTGGGCGCCGTGCTGCAGAGCGTCCTGCCCGTGCCTTTCGAGCCGACCCTGGCGCCGGGCGAGCTCGCCATCGCCGCGCTCTACGGCCTGCTGACGGCGCTGGTCTTCGCCATCGTCCCGCTCGGCCGCGCCCATGACGTGCCGGTCTCGGCGCTGTTCCGCGACCAGGTCGAGCCGGACCCGCGCCGCCCCCGCGCGATCTATCTCGCGCTCTGCCTGCTGGCGCTCGCCGGCCTCGTCGGCGTGGCGCTCGGCTTCGCCTATGACCGGCGCATCGCGCTGATCTATATCGGCGTGATGTTCGGCGTGTTCCTGCTGCTGCGCGCAGTCTCGTTCGGATTGATGGCGCTGGCCCGCCGGCTGCCGCGCCCGCGCAGCCCCGCGCTCAGGATGGCGCTCGCCAACAGCCACCGCCCCGGCGCGCTGACGCCCGCCCTGGTGCTCTCCCTCGGGCTCGGCGTCGCGCTGCTCACGGCGCTCTCCTTCATCGACGTCAGCCTGACGCGCCAGCTCACCGGGGCCTTGCCCGCCAAGGCGCCGAGCTTCTTCTTCCTCGACATCCCCAGCCGCGATGCCGCCCGCTTCGACGCCTTTCTCGCGCAGGAGCGCCCCGGCGCCAGCGTCGAGCGCGTCGCGATGATGCGCGGACGCATCCTCAAGCTGAACGACACCCGCGCCGAGGACATCAAGGCGAGCGAGCAATCCGCCTGGGTGCTCGACGGCGACCGCGGCATCACCTACGCCGCCACCGTTCCCGAAGGCTCGAAGGTCGCCGCGGGCGAATGGTGGCCGGCCGACTATCGCGGCGAGCCGCTCGTCTCCTTCGACGCCCGGAACGCCGCCGGCATCGGCCTCAAGATCGGCGACCGGCTCACCGTCAACGTGCTCGGCCGCAATATCACCGCCCGGGTGGCCAATCTGCGCACCATCGACTGGCGCTCCTTCGGTATCAATTTCGTCATGGTGTTCTCGCCCAACACCTTCGCCGGCGCGCCGCATACCGACCTCGCCACCATCACCGCCGGCCCGGACGGCGAGGGCGCCAGCGACCCCGCCCTGATGCGGCGGCTCGCGGCGGAGTTCCCGGCGGTCACCGCCGTACGGGTCAAGGATGCGCTGGAGGCGGTCAACACCATCGTCTCGCAGCTCGCCCTGGCGGTCCGCGGCGCCTCCGGCCTCGCCATCGCCGCGAGCCTGCTGGTCCTGGGCGGCGCGCTGGCGGCCGGGCAGAGGGCGCGGCTCTATGACGCGATGATCCTCAAGACCCTCGGCGCCACCCGCCGCTTCATACTTTCGTCGTACGTCCTTGAATACGCCGCCATCGGGTTCGTCGCCGCCCTCTTCGGGGTTGTCGCGGGTACAGCGGCCGGCTGGGGCGTCGTCACGCAAGTGATGCGCATCGATTTCGTCAGTGATCCGACCGGGGCATTATTGGCTGCGACTGCCGCCGTGGCGGTGACCGTTCTGTTCGGTCTGGCCGGTACGATAGCGATACTGTCGAAAGCGCCCGCTTCTCATCTCAGGAGTTTATGAGAACTATCTGATCCGCGGCCGGGATAGACATTGGAATCCCGCAGGTCTGCATGCCGCCGCGGCCGAACTTCTATCGTTCGACCGCTCTTAACCCTGTTCCGCCCTTGTAAGGAGCCGGAAAGCGCCTCATATTCCTCTCATCGCGCCGATCATGCGCGAGGATGGCTGGCGCCTGGCGCCTTCCTTCGTCCGAAACAACGTCAGGGGACATTCTCTTAATGAGCAACTTCGACCGCAATGCTCCAGTCTGGGGTGCCGGCCGCGCACAGCAGACCAGCGCCGTCGAGATGGATCAGGGCCTGCGCTCGTTCATGCTCGGCGTCTACAACAACATGGTGATCGGTCTGGCGATCTCGGCGCTGTTCGCGCTGGGCGTCAACAAGCTGGCCGTCACCGACCAGGCCAATGCCGTCGCGCGCATCGGCAACACCTATCTCACCTCCTTCGGCCAGCTCATGTACGGCACGCCGCTGATGTGGGTGTTCGCGCTGGCGCCGCTGGCCTTCATCTTCTTCTTCTCGTTCCGCATCGAGAAGATGTCGGCTTCGACCGCGCGCTCCATGTTCTTCGCCTTCGCGGCGGTCATGGGCGTCTCGATGTCGACGCTGCTGATCCGCTATACCGGCGCCTCGGTGGTGCAGGTGTTCCTGATCACGGCGGCGGCCTTCGGCGGCCTGAGCCTCTACGGCTACACCACGACGAAGTCGCTCTCGGCGATGGGCTCGTTCCTGATCATGGGCCTGATCGGTCTGATCCTGGCCTCGGTCGTGAACATCTTCCTGGCCTCGAGCGGGCTCGGCTTCGTGATCTCGCTGTTCGGCGTGCTGATCTTCGCCGGCCTGACCGCCTGGGACACCCAGAACCTGAAGCAGATGTACCTCTACTCGGACCTCAACCCCGAGGAGGCCGCGAAGCTCTCGGTCAACGGCGCGCTGTCGCTGTACCTGAACTTCGTCAACATGTTCCAGTTCCTGCTCTCGCTGCTCGGCAACCGCGAGTAAGACGAACCCGCTCCTTCGAGGGAGCCGTCATGCCCCGGCCGCAAGGCCGGGGCATTTGTTTTGGCACGGCCATTGCTCACTCTATGGGCATGACCACGCCCTCGATCCGCCCGGCCGAGCCCGCCGACATCGCCGCCATCGCCGCGATCTACGCCCATGCCGTGACGAACGGCACCGCCTCCTGGGAGCTCGAGCCGCCGGACGAGGCCGAGATGCGGCGCCGCTTCGAGGCGATCCTGGCCGGCGGCTATCCCTATCTCGCCGCCGCGCGGGAGGGCGTCCTGCTCGGCTACGCCTATGCCGGCCCCTACCGGCCGCGCCCGGCCTACCGCGCCACCGTCGAGAACTCGATCTATCTCGCGCCGGCGGCGCAGGGTCTCGGCCTCGGCGGCCTGCTGCTCGCCGCGCTGATCGCCGAATGCACGCAGCGCGGCTTCCGCCAGATGATCGCCGTCATCGGCGACGGCACCGGCGCCTCGGTCGCCTCGCGGCGCCTGCACGAGAAGGCCGGGTTCCGGCTGATCGGCATCGCCGAGAAGGTCGGCTTCAAGCACGGCCGCTGGCTCGACCAGATGCTGATGCAGAAGGAGCTGGGCGAAGGCGACCGCTCGCCGCCGGCGCTATGACCGCCCCCATCCCCGCCATGGCAAGCCCGCGGCAGGCCCCCCGCGCGATGACGGCGGGCGGGGCACCGGAGCATCGGACCGAAGATCGTCTTCAGCCGATGCGCCGGCTCTCCGATCCTGCATCGGCTTTTCCCGAAACCCTGCGCCGCTGTTCGGGCCGATGCCCTAACCGACCACGCTGAGCTTCTTGTCGAGCACCCGGAGCACGCGGGAGAGTTCCGAGCCGCGCTTCAGGATCAGCCCCGTCGCCGCCACCACCGAATAGGCTCCCTGCCGGCGCGCCAGCGCCGGGTCCTTGACGATGCGGTAGAGCGGCATTTCGGAGGAGCGGCGGAAGACCGAGAACTGCGCCTTGTCCTTCAGGAAGTCGATGGCGTAGTCGCGCCACTCGCCGGCGGCGACCATGCGTCCATAGAGGTTGAGCAGTTCCGACAATTCGCGGCGGTCGAAGGTGACGGTTGCGGGGCGGGCCGGCGCCGGGAAGGCCAGGACGGCGCCGGCGGCCTTCGATTGCGGCGTTTCGCTTTCGCTCATGGCGCCTCCCCGCTTCGGTCGGTGAAACCTGGATACGACATCGGGGGATGATGCGCCCGGGATGCTGCGCTGGCAAGGGACCGGGCCGGGAACGCTCTTCGCGGTTTCGTGGGAAATGCCGCAATTTCGCCGTCAACAGGTCAAGGACCCGCCAAGTTGCGCCGTTCAACTGCCTGCGTTGCCTCGATGGCCCGGTCCTTTCGGATCCCGGCTTGTCAGCCCCCCAGCCCCCCGGAATTCGGCGGGACCGGGCCATTCGGTCGAGGCCAACTAGCGGCTGGCGTCTCGCCGGCCGTTTTTTCTTTGCGCGGCCGGTCAGCGCGCCTGCCGATGATATTCGGCGTTCGGGCGCATATCGACCGCCGAGGCCATCCGGTTCGACATGTTGTAGAAGGCGGCGACGGCGCCGATGTCCCAGATGTCGCGCGCGCCGAAGCCGGCTTCCCGCAGCGCCGCCCGGTCCTCCTCGCCGATCAGATGCGGCGTCTCGGTCAGCTTCACCGAAAAATCCAGCATGGCGCGGTGCCGCCGCGACAGCTCCGCCGCCCGGTAGTTCATCACGAGCAATTCGCCCAGGACGGGATCGCCCGAGAGCTGCCGCACCGCCGCGCCATGCGCCGCGAGGCAGTAATAGCAGCGGTTCACGCTCGACACCGCGACCGCGATCATCTCGCGCTCCAGCTTCGAGAGCCCCGAGGGGGCCAGCATCAGGTCGTTGTAGAAAGCGGCGAAGGCGGTGAGCTTGGCGTCGTCATGGGCATAGGCGGCGAGCACGTTCGGGACGAAGCCGAGCTTCTCGTCGCATTTCGCGAAATAGGCCTGATTCTCCGGCGAAAGCGCCGCCGGCTTCAGGTCCAGCGCCATCACGGCGGGAGGGGCATCCTGCCGCGCCGGCTCTTCCCCCACCTTCGGTTTGTCATGCTTCGTCGCCATGGTGCGTCCCGTCCTGATTCTGCAACGGCAATTTTGCCGCTTTGTTGAGCAAGGCAAAGTTGAAAGGCCGGGCAGCCTATGTCATCGCTGCGGCAAAACAACGGGGGTCAGCATGGGCAAGCGGGTCACGAATGCCACAGCCGCGGCGGTCGCCGCCATCGAAACGGCCGCCGCCGGGCTGAAGACCGCGATGCCTGCCGCATTCCCCCGGCTGCTCTATGGCCGCTCCGTCGCCGAGGATCTCGAGGCCCTGCCGGCGGAGCTGCTCGCCCGCGCCGCCGCCGCCGCCTATGAGCACCTCGCCGCGCCGCGCCGGCCCGAGACGATCAACCTGCGCTTCCGCGACGACGAGGTCGAGACGGAAGGCCGCCGGCAGCAGGTCACGATCCTCGAGGTCGTCAACGACAACAAGCCGTTCCTGCTCGATTCGACCCTGGCCGAATTGCAGGACCAGGGCTACGAGCCGCGCCTCGTCGCCCATCCGATCCTGGCCGTCGCCCGCGACGCCGAGGGCCGCTTCGTCTCGCTCGCCGGGGAGGCCGCCGGCCGCGCGCCCGAGGGCACCCGCCGCGAGAGCCTGATCCACATCCATCTCGACCGGATCGATTCGGCCGAGGCGCGCGAGCGGCTGAAGCTCGCGCTGGAGCGCGTCTATGCCGATGTCGGCCTCGCCGTCGACGACTGGGCCGCGATGCGCGGGCGCATCACCGAGGTCATCCAGGCCTATCGCGCCAACCCGCCGCCGCTGCCGGAGGACGAGATCGCCGAGGCGCTGCAGTTCCTCGAATGGATCGCCGGCGACAATTTCACCCTGCTCGGCGTCCGGGCCTACCGCTTCCCGGGCGGCGACGTCGCGGCCGATCCGATCGAGGGCTCCGGCCTCGGCATCCTGCGCGACCCTGCGGTGAAGGTGCTGCGCCGCGGCCGCGAGCTGGTGACGACGACGCCCGAGGTGCGCGCCTTCCTGGCGCGGCCGCAGGCGCTCATCATCACCAAGGCCAACGTCAAGAGCCGCGTCCACCGCCGGGTCCATCTCGACTATGTCGGCGTCAAGCTGTTCACCCCGGACGGGCGCCTCGACGGCGAATTGCGCATTCTTGGCCTGCTGACCTCCAACGCCTATACCGGCTCGGCCCGCGCCATTCCTTACCTGCGCCTCAAGGTCGCGCGCGTCGCCAAGAATATCGGCTTCGACCCGGCGAGCTATTCCGGCCGGGCGCTGCTCAACGTGCTCGACGCCTATCCCCGCGACGAGCTCTTCCAGATCGACGTGCCGACGCTGGAGCAGTTCGCGCTCGATATCCTGCAGCTCACCGAGCGGCCGCGCATCCGGGCGCTGGCCCGCGTCGACGAGTTCGACCGCTTCGTCTCGATCCTCGTCTTCATCCCGAAGGATCGCTACGACACCAACGTCCGCCTGCGCGTCGCCGAGTTCCTGGCGCGGGTCTATAACGGCCGGATCTCGGCCGCCTATCCGGCCTATCCGGAAGGGCCGCTCTCGCGCACCCACTACATCATCGGCCGCGACGAGGGGAAAACGCCCCGGATCGACCGCGCCACGCTCGAAGCCGGCATCGGCGCGATCGTCCGGACCTGGAGCGACGGCCTCAAGGACGCGCTCGACCGCGAGAAGCCGGGCCCCGCCGCCCGCGCGCTGGCCGAACGCTACGCCGCCGCCTTCGGCGCGGCCTATCGCGAGCGCTTCTCGGCCGCCGACGCGCTGGTCGACATCGAGCTGCTCCAGCAGCTCTCGGCCGAACGGCCGCGCGCGGTCAATCTCTACCGGCGCGAGGGCGATCCTGCGACGCGCGCCAATCTCAAGGTGTTCTCGCGCGGTGGCGCGATCTCGCTGTCGGCGCGGGTGCCGCTGCTGGAGAATATGGGCTTCCGCGTCGTCAACGAGCGGACCTACAACGTCATGCCGCAGGGCCAGGGCGGCGAGGGCGAGAACGTCCGCGTCTGGCTGCACGACATGACGCTGGAGCGGGCCGACGACGGCGCGATCGACATCGCCCATCTCGAGCCGGCCATCGAGGCGGCGCTGATGGCGCAGTTCCGCGGGCTCGCCGAATCCGACCGCTTCGACCAGCTCGTCCTCGCCGCAGGCCTCGGCTGGCGCGAGGCCGCCCTGCTGCGCGCCTTCGGGCGCTATCTGCGGCAGGTCGGCGCCCCCTATGCGCAGGGCTACATCGCCGATGCGCTGACCCGTCATTCCGGCATCGCCTCCGATCTCGTCGGCTATTTCAACGCCAAGTTCGATCCGCGCATCGATGCGGCCGAGCGCGAGCAGCGCATGGCGCAGAAGCGCGCCGCGATCGAGCAGGCGCTCGACGCCGTCACCAGCCTGGACGAGGACCGCATCCTGCGCCGCCTCGTCAATCTGGTCGACGCAGGCGTGCGCACCAACTTCTTCCAGACCGGCCCGGACGGGGGGCCGCGCGAAACCATCACCTTCAAATTCGACTGCGCCCGGGTCGACGGCCTGCCGCTGCCGCGCCCGCTCTACGAGATCTTCGTCTATTCGCCGCGCGTCGAGGGCGTCCATATGCGTTTCGGCAAGGTCGCGCGCGGCGGCCTGCGCTGGTCCGACCGGCCGCAGGACTTCCGCACCGAGGTGCTCGGCCTGGTCAAGGCGCAGCAGGTCAAGAACGCCGTGATCGTGCCGGTCGGCGCCAAGGGCGGCTTCGTGCCGAAGCAGCTTCCGCCGGCCACGGACCGCGCCGCCTGGCTGGCCGAGGGCACCGAGAGCTACCGCATCTTCATCCGCAACCTGCTGGAGCTCACCGACAATCTCGACGGCGAAACCGTCGTTCCGCCGCCGGACACGGTGCGCCATGACGGCGACGATCCCTATCTCGTCGTCGCCGCCGACAAGGGCACCGCGACCTTCTCCGACACCGCCAACGCGATCTCGCTGGAGAAGCATCACTGGCTCGGCGACGCCTTCGCCTCGGGCGGCTCGCAGGGCTACGACCACAAGGGCATGGGCATCACCGCGCGCGGCGCCTGGGAGGCGGTGAAGCGCCATTTCCGCGAGATCGACATCGACATCCAGACGACGCCCTTCACCGTCGCCGGCGTCGGCGACATGTCGGGCGACGTCTTCGGCAACGGCATGATGCTGTCGCCGGCGATCAAGCTGGTCGCCGCCTTCGACCATCGCGACATCTTCCTCGATCCCGATCCGGACCCGACCAAGTCGCTGGCCGAGCGCCGGCGCCTCTTCGCCCTGCCGCGCTCCTCCTGGGCCGATTACGACAGGAGCCTGATCTCACAGGGCGGCGGCGTGTTCTCGCGCCAGGCCAAGAGCATCCCGCTCTCGCCGGAGGTCCGCGCCCTGCTCGATCTCGACGGCAAGGAGGTCTCGCCACCCGAATTGATCACGGCGATCCTGAAGGCGCGCGTCGACCTGCTCTGGTTCGGCGGCATCGGCACCTATATCCGCGCCTCCGACGAGAGCGACGCGCAGGTCGGCGACCGCGCCAACGACCCGATCCGCATCGCCGGCAGCGACGTCCGGGCCCGGATCGTCGGCGAGGGCGCCAATCTCGGCGTCACCCAGCGCGGCCGCATCGAGGCGGCGCGCAAGGGCGTCAGGCTCAACACCGACGCCATCGACAACTCGGCCGGCGTCAACACCTCCGACGTCGAGGTCAACATCAAGATCGCGCTCGCCGGCCTGGTCAAGGACGGCCGCCTCGCGGAGGACAAGCGCAACGAACTGCTGGCGGCGATGACCGACGAGGTCGGGCTGCTCGTCCTGCGCAACAACTATCTGCAGACCCTGGCGCTCTCGCTCACCGAGGCCAAGGGCACCGCCGCCACGCCGGGCCTGCGCTTCCTGATGCAGACGCTGGAGCAGGAGGGCCGGCTCGACCGCGGCGTCGAGTTCCTGCCGAGCGACGCCCTGCTCGTCGAGCGCGAGAAGCGCGGCGAGGGCCTGACCCGGCCGGAGCTCGCCGTGCTGCTCGCCTATGCCAAGCTGGCGCTGCACGACGCGCTGCTCGAATCGACCGTGCCGGACGATCCCTATCTCGCGACGGAGCTCGCCCGCTATTTCCCGAAAGCGCTGCGCGACGCCTATCCCGAGGCGATCGCTGGCCACCGGCTGCGCCGCGAGATCGTGGCGACCCAGCTCGCCAACGCCATCGTCAACCGCGGCGGGCCGGCCCTGGTGCCGGTGCTGGCCTCGCTCACCCGCTCGGAGGTGCCCGCCATCGCCGCCGCCTATGCGGTGGCGCGCGATTCCTTCGACCTCATCGCCCTCAACGGCGAGATCGACGGACTCGATGCGAAGATCCCCGGCAGGACCCAGCTCGGTCTCTACGCCGCCGCCCAGGAGCTGGTCGTCGACCGCATGGGCTGGTTCCTGCGGCGCGGCGTGGCGAAGCCCGGCACGATCGAGCAGACCGTCGCGCATTACGCCGAGGGCGTCGCCAGCCTCTCGGCCGAGCTCGACACGCTGCTGCCCGAAGCGGCCGCCCAGGCGCGGCTCGCGCGCATCGCGGTGCTGACCTCCGAAGGCGTGCCGGAGACGCTGGCCAGCCGCATCGCCAGCCTGCCCTCGCTCGCCCAGGCGACCGACATCGTCGACATCGCCGAGCGCAGCAAGCGCCGCATCGGCGAGGTGGCCCGCATCCATTTCGGCGTCGACGCCTTCTTCGGCCTCGCCGGGCTCAAGGCGGCGGCCGCCGCCGTGCCGGCGACCGACGATTACGAGCGCCTGGCCCGCGAAAGGGCGCTGGAGACGCTGGACGACGCGCATGCCCAGATCACGCAGGAGATCGCAGCCTCGGCCTCCGGCGAGGGCTCGCTCGAAAGCTGGCTGGCCGAGCGCGGCAGCGACGCCGAGCGCATCCGCAGCACGGTCAACGCCATCGCCGCCTCGGGGCTGACCTTGCCGAAGCTGATGGTGGCGGCCGGCATGCTGGCCGACCTGCCCCGCAAGAACTGAGGGATCCGCATGACCGACGAAGCCTCCCCCGCCACCCCCGCCCCCC
>UBNE01000018.1 GCA_900466745.1 Hyphomicrobiales bacterium
CGCATCTTCTACGAGCCGCTGGCCGGCTGGGACAAGGAAGGCAACCTCATCCCGCAGCTCGCCGCCGAAGTGCCGACCAAGGCCAATGGCGGCCTGTCGGAGGACGGCAAGAGCGTCGTCTGGAAGCTGAAGCAGGGCGTGAAATGGCATGACGGCAAGCCGTTCTCGGCCGACGACGTCGTCTTCACCTGGGAATATGCCAAGGACCCGGCGACCGCCGCCTATACCTCCGGCGCCTACACCAACATCACCGTCGAGAAGGTCGACGACTTCACGGTCAAGGTCCTGTTCAAGGAGCCGACGCCGTTCTGGGCCGATCCCTTCGTCGGCGTCGCCGGCATGATCATCCCGAAGCATCATTTCGGCGATTACAAGGGCGCCAAGTCGCGCGAGGCCCCGGCGAACCTGAAGCCGGTCGGCACGGGCGCCTACAAATTCGTCGAGTTCAAGCCGGGCGATATCATCCGGGCCGAGCGCAATCCCGATTACCATGTCGTCAACCGGCCGCATTTCGACACGCTCGAGGTCAAGGGCGGCGGCGACGCCGTCTCGGCGGCGCGCGCCGTGCTGCAGACCGGCGAATACGACTATGCCTGGGATACGCTGGTCGAGGAGGATGTGCTCAAGCGCATGGAGACCGGCGGGCGCGGCAAGGTCAGCGTCGCGGTGGCCGGCGACATCGAGTTCATCACGCTGAACACCACCGATCCCTGGACCGAGGTCGACGGCGAGCGCTCCAGCATCAAGACCAAGCATCCGACGCTGTCGGACCCGGCCGTGCGCCAGGCGATCAACCTGCTGATCGACCGCGACTCGATCCAGAAGTTCATCTATGGCCGCGCCGGCATCGCGACGGCGAGCTTCGTCAACCAGCCGAAGCAGTTCAAGTCGGAGAAGCTGAAATACGAGTTCAGCATCGCCAAGGCGAACCAGATCCTCGACGAGGCCGGCTGGAAGAAGGGCGCCGACGGCGTCCGCGAGAAGGACGGCAAGAAGCTCAAATACGTCTTCCAGACCTCGATCAACGCTCCGCGCCAGAAGGTCCAGGCGATCATCAAGCAGGCCTGCCAGAAGGCCGGCATCGAGCTCGAGCTGAAGTCGGTCACGGCCTCGGTGTTCTTCTCGTCGGACGTGGCGAACCCGGACACCTACACCAAGCTGTACACCGACATCGAGATGTACACGACCACGCAGCCGCAGCCCGATCCGGAACGCTTCCTCAACCAGTTCACCTCCTGGGAAGTCGCCAGCAAGGAGAACAAGTGGCTGGGCCGCAACGTCTCGCGCTACACCGACCCGGAGGCCGACAAGGCCTATAGGGCGGCGCAGAAGGAGCTCGACCCGGCTAAGCGCGCCGCGCTGCTGATCAGGGTCAACGAGATCTTCTGCGAGGCCAACGTCATCCTGCCGGTCCTGTCGCGCACGAAGGTGGTCACCGCCGCGCAGAACCTGGCCATCGACCATTCCGGCTGGGACGTCGATACCTGGAACCTCGCGGCCTGGTACCGTAGCTGAGGACCTGCCGGCCGGGTCGCGATGCGTCCCGGCCGGCGCTTTTTCATGTCGCGCCGGCCCGCCGGGCCAGCGCGCCGGTCACTTGCAGATTTCGTCTTCGACCGAGGCCATGGCGTTCCGGTAGGAGCGGACATGGATGCCGTCATGGGTGCTGCCCGGCTTGGCGAAGCCGTCGGTTCCCTCGCGCGTCCCGGCGAAGGGGTCGATATAGGTGCAGGCATTGCGGCCGCAGGCCCGCTTCAGCCGCTCCGACAGGGCGACGACCGCCGCCGGCTCGTAATATTTGGTCATCCAGGGTTCGGCCGGGGGAACGGCGGCGATGAAGACCTTGGGCGACACCGCGGCCGCGCGGGCGATCAGCCGCTCGGCGCTGCTCTCGAAGGCGTCGAGATATTTGGGCTGGGTCGGCTTGCGCTTGCGGTGCAGGTCGTTGGTGCCGACCAGGATGACGACCCGGCCGGGCTTCCTGGCGAAGGCGAACTTCTCCCAATGGCCGTTCATGTCCTTCATCTTGGCGCCGCTGATCCCGGCATTGACGACGTTGCGGCCGCAGAGCCCGTGGGTCGCGTTGATCATCTCGGCATTGGAATCGCCGACGATCAGGACGTAGTCAGGGTCGGCCTCGCCGATCTGGGCGTTGATGACGGCGAGCCGGGCCAGCAGCGGGAAATTCTCGGCGGGCGGGCGCAGCGCCAGATAGGTGCCGGCCGCCGCGGCGACGACCAGGAGCGCGGCGAGGCCGGCGAGCAGGCGCCGGCGGGTGAACCATCCGGCGAAGGCGGCGGGGCGAGGCAGGCGCGCGAGCAGGCTGGTCTCGGTGGCGAGCAGGCGGGGGCGGAGTTTCATCGCGTTCTTTTCGACGAGGTGCCAGGAGAAAAAGGCGAGGGCGAAGGCCAGGCACCAGGAGATCGCGGCATTGGCCCACCAGCTCTGGCCTCCGGCGCCGAAGGTAGCGACCACCGCCTGCTGGATCGGGAAGCCGTAGAGGAACAGGCCGTAGGAATAGTCGCCCGAGGAGACCAGCCAGGTGCGGGGCGGGCGGGTCAGGCCGAGGAAGGCGGTGAGATAGGCGCAGGGCAGGGCGATCAGATAATCGCCGCCATGGACGCCGAGCCCCAGCAGGACGGCCGCCAGCGACAGCGCGAACAGCCCCCCGCTCCACGGGATCCGCCGGCGCAGCAGGTAGAAGCCGATGCCGTGGAGGAAGCAGAGGATCAGGACCGGCCCGGAGACGGTGACGCCGGGCTGGTGGCGCCTGACCAGGACGTAGAGGACGAAGAAGACGGCGTTGACGATCAGGATCGTGGCGAGCGCGACGCCGTCCCGGCGCAGCAGGCCGAGCGCCGTGATGCCGGCGATGATCAGGTAGCAATAGAGCTCCCAGGGCAGGGTCCAGAGCTGGCCGTTGACCAGCCCTGACCAGGGATTGTCCTGGAAGACGCCCGGCAGCACGAACTGCACGACGCCGACGATGTTGAGGAAATAGCGCCGGAAGAGCGGGCTGGAAAAATACTCGGAGAGCGGCAGCGTCGTGAAGATGGCGCCGATGACGATGGCGGCCGCGACGGTCTCCACCGCCAGCGCCGGCACCAGCCGGATCAGCCGCAGGCCGAGGAAGGAAATCAGCGAGCGGCAGCGCTCCAGGCTGCCGGCGACCAGAAAGCCGCTGAGCGCGAAGAACATCGGCAGGATCAGCGCCACCGCCGGGCGCAGCGCGCCGCCGAAGACCCGCAGCGTCTCCGCGACGCCATAGGCCACCCCGACCGCATGGCTGACGATGACCAGCGTCGAAAGCAGCAGGCGCATGTAGTCGAAGCCCGCCGGCCGGTTGCCGGCGTCGGCGAGCCGCTCCGCGAAGGAGGGGCCGCTCAGCGCGCGCCGCCAGATCCCCGCCATGCCGGCGGCCGGGCTCCGCGCCCCCGGCATGGCGGGTTCATCGTCCTGCCGTGTCACGGCGCGTCGTCCCTCGCAGGCGGATCAGGGCTTCGGCTTGCCGCCGACGAGGATGCTGGCGTCGACATCCCTGATGTCGCGCTTGCCGCAGAGCGCCATGGTGATGTCCATCTCCTTGCGGATGATGTCGAGCGTGGCGGTGACGCCCTGCTCGCCCATGGCGCCGAGCCCGTAGAGGAAGGCGCGGCCGATGAAGGTGCCCTTGGCGCCGAGCGCGATCGCCTTCAGCACGTCCTGGCCCGAGCGGATGCCGCCGTCGAACAGCACCTCGATGCGGTTGCCGACCTGCTCGACGATCCCAGGCAGGGCCTCGATTGAGGAGAGCGCGCCGTCGAGCTGGCGCCCGCCATGGTTGGAGACGATCAGCGCGTCGGCGCCGCTCTTTGCGGCCATCTCGGCGTCCTCCGGGTCGAGGATGCCTTTCAGGATCAGCTTGCCGCCCCACTGGTCCTTGATCCACTGGACGTCGTCCCAGTTCAGCTTCGGGTCGAACTGGCTGGAGGTCCAGTTCGACAGCGAGGACATGTCGGCGACTCCGGTGACATGGCCGACGATGTTGCCGAACTGCCGGCGCGGCGTGTCCAGCATCTTCAGGCACCAGCGCGGCTTGAAGGCGAGGTTGATCAGGTTGGCGATGGTCGGCTTCGGCGGGGCGGAGAGGCCGTTGCGGATGTCCTTGTGGCGCTGGCCGAGGATCTGCAGGTCGAGCGTCAGCACCAGCGCCGAGCAGCCCGCCGCCTTGGCGCGCTGGATCAGCCGGGAAATGAAGTCGCGGTCCTTCATCACATAGAGCTGGAACCAGAACGGCGCCTGGGTGTGGTTCGCCACGTCCTCGATCGAGCAGATGCTCATGGTCGAGAGGGTGAAGGGCACGCCGGCCTTGGCGGCGGCGCGGGCGGCGAGGATCTCGCCATCGGCGTGCTGCATGCCGGTGAGGCCGGTGGGCGCCAGCGCCACCGGCATCGAGACCGGCTGGCCGATCATCTCGCTGGCGAGCGAGCGGTTCGTCATGTCGACGGCGACGCGCTGGCGCAGCTTGATCTTGGCGAAGTCGGCCTCGTTGGCGCGATAGGTGCCTTCGGTCCAGGCGCCGGAATCGGCGTAGTCGTAGAACATGCGCGGCACGCGGCGCTTCGCCAGCAGGCGCAGGTCTTCGATGGTCAGGGGCTGGGCCATGGTCCTCGCGGCTCCGCATTCCTCTCGGGCATTGCCTCGACGAAAAGCCGGTTTCCGCCTCTCGCTCAATGCCCTGGACAGTCGAGATCTGCTCGGTCGCACAGATGGCCTCGGCAGGCAACAGGCTGGGCGGGATGGCCGCATCGCGCCAGGCTGGCGGCGGGATTGCGGGCGGAGACACTCTCGGCACGGCTCTGATCTTGGCGAAGACGCCGAATCTTGGCGAAGACTTGAGGCGCCGCCGATTCGCGCGCTCAAGCTTTGGCCTCGACAAGGTCCGATTTTCGGTCAATCCTTTCGATGCCGGCTTTCGGATCGCGGTCCGTGGGCCTGCGGGCGCGGCTTCGAGGGATGTGGCGATGGCGACCGGAACCGTCAAATGGTTCAATACTGAGAAAGGATACGGCTTCATTCAACCGGCGGATGGCGGCAAGGATGTGTTCGTGCACATCACTGCCGTAAAGGAAGCCGGGCTGATGACGCTGACCGAAGGGCAGAAGGTCTCGTTCGAGCTCAAGACGGAACGCGGCAAGACTGCTGCAGGGGACCTCAAGGTTCTCTGAACCGGCCTATCTCGGAAAATCCTGCGAAACGCCGCCCCTGGAACGGGGCGGCGGGAGCGCGTTCGACGGCATGAGGGACAGACGGCCTCCGGCACAGCCGGATCCGCCCGCCATCTGGCCTGCGCTCAAGGCCGGCGCCGGCCTCGGAGGGCCGACCCGAGACGCTGCTGTGGCCGGGTGAGCCGAGGGGCCGGCCCTGCTTGGCCGGCGGCGCAAAAGAGCCTCGTCCTCCGTTTCCGTGCCATCCCGGCCTTCTCCGTCACGGCGGGAAGCGTCGGCGACGCAGCAATCAGGGAGCGGACGCACGGTCAGTCCGGTCCTTCCGGACCGCCTCGCGGAGCCGGCCCCTGGGCTTGCCGAAGGCAAGACCGAGGGCGCGCAACGACGGGAAGCGCAGAACGATCCCTGATCCGTCAGGGCTGCGCGCCGACGCTTTCTTCCGCACAGGCAGAAGGCAGGGGTGGCGTCCTGTCTTCCGCACGATAATTCGCTTGCACGAACGGTCCTTTCGACATAAAGATATCTTTATATCTTTTTTCTCGGTCGAGGGGAGTGCGAGCAGGTGCGGCAGCCGACGACATTGTCCTCCGAAGTGCTTCTGGCGGGCCTGCGGGCGGCGGGCGAGGAGACGCGGCTGCGCATCCTGGCGCTGCTCTCCGAAGGCGAGCTCTCCGTTTCCGACCTCACCGACATCCTCGGCCAGTCGCAGCCGCGCATCTCGCGCCATCTTAAATTGCTCGCCGAGGCCGGGTTGGTCCGGCGCTCGCGCGAGGGCGCCTGGGCCTTCTTCCGGCTCGACGAGACCGGGCCGGGCGGGGCCTTCGCCGCTTCGCTCGCGGCCTGGCTCGATCTGAACGATCCGGTCCTCGCCGCCGACCGGGAAAGGCTCGCCGCCGTCCGGGCGACGCGGGCGGAGGCCGCGCAGAGCTATTTCGCCAGCGTCGCGCGCGACTGGGACCGCCTGCGCAGCCTGCATGTGCCCGACCATGCCGTCGAGGCGGCGGTCGAGGCCGCGGTCGGCGAGGGCACGCCCGGCGCCATGCTCGATCTCGGCACCGGAACGGGGCGCATGCTGGAGCGGATCGCGCCGAAATTCGGTCGCGCCGTCGGCGTCGACGCCAACCATGCGATGCTGGCGGTGGCGCGGGCCAATCTGGAGCAGGCGGGGCTGTCGCGCGTCGAGCTCCGGCAGGGCGACATCTATGCGCTGCCCTTCGCGCGCGGCTCCTTCGACCTCGTCATCATCCATCAGGTGCTGCATTTCCTCGACGATCCGGCCCGGGCGGTGCGCGAGGCCGCCGCGATGCTGGCGCCGGGCGGGCGGCTGATCGTCGTCGATTTCGCGCCGCATGAGATGGAGTTCCTGCGCACCGAGCATGCCCATCGCCGGCTCGGCTTCTCGCGCCAGCAGATCGCGGGCTGGTTCGCCGAGGCGGGGCTCGCCTGCGATCTGTCGCAGGAGGTGACGCTCGCCGATGGCGGCTCCGGCCAGTTGCCGGTGATGCTCTGGCGCGGCCGCGACCGCCGCATCCAGGCCGACCCGCCGGCCCGCAAGATCAATCTCGAGGTTGCGTGATGAATGCCTTCCGCCCCAGCCGCCACGGCACGCGCCGCCCGCGCGTCTCCTTCGAGTTCTTCCCGCCCAAGACGGCGGAGATGGAGGTCGCGCTGTGGGAGAGCGTGCGCCGGCTCGAGCCGCTTTCGCCCAGCTTCGTCTCGGTGACCTACGGCGCCGGCGGCTCGACCCGCGAGCGCACCCACGCCACGGTCAAGCGCATGGTCGAGGAGACGGCGCTGAAGCCGGCCGCGCATCTCACCTGCGTCTCGGCCTCGCGGGCGGAGATCGACGACGTCATCCGCTCCTATTGGGATGCGGGCGTGCGCCATGTCGTGGCCTTGCGCGGCGATCCGGCCGGCGGCCTCGGCACGGTCTACGAGCCGCATCCGCAGGGCTATCACCAGACCTCGGACCTCGTCGCCGGGCTGAAGCGCATCGGCGATTTCGAGGTGACGGTCTCGGCCTATCCCGAGAAGCACCCGGAAGCCCCCTCGCTCGACGCCGATATCGACGCGCTGAAGAAGAAGGTCGATGCCGGCGCGACGCGGGCGATCACCCAGTTCTTCTTCGATAACGACGTCTATTTCCGCTATCTCGACAAGGTGCGCGCGGCCGGGATCGAGATCCCGATCCTGCCCGGCATCGTGCCGGTGCAGAATTTCCGGCAGACCGCCGGTTTCGCCCGCAAGACCGGGGCGAGCGTGCCGCAATGGCTGGCCGACCGCTTCGAGGGGCTGGAAGACGACGTGGCGACGCGCCGGCTGGTGGCGGCCGCCGTCTGCGCCGAGCAGGTGCTGGACCTGATCGATCGCGGCGCCACCGACCTGCATTTCTACACGATGAACAAGGCCGACCTCGTCTACGCCATCTGCCATCTCGTCGGCCTGAAGCCGGAGAGGCCGGCAGCGCAGGCGGTGGCGGCGGAGTGAACTGACGAGCCCTCATCCTGAGGAGCCGCGACGCGGCGTCTCGAAGGATGGTCCAGAAGGCTCCGGAACCATCTGGAGCATCCTTCGAGACGCGCTTCTGCGAAGCGCTTCTCAGGACGAGGGCTGAGTTTTCGAGCAGACCCGTTTCCGGTTGGAAAGCGTAACGATGTCCGACTTCATTCCCGCCCCGGTCGACGGTGCAGAGATCGAGCGTTCCCTGCGCGAGACCGCGCGGCAGCGCATCCTCGTGCTCGACGGCGCGATGGGCACGCAGATCCAGGACCTCAAGCTCTCCGAGGCGGATTTCCGCGGCGAGCGCTTCAAGGGCTTCAACCACGACCTCAAGGGCAACAACGACATCATTGCCCTGACGCAGCCCGCGGCGCTGCGCGACATCCATCTCGCCTATTTCCGGGCCGGCGCCGACATCGTCGAGACCAACACCTTCTCTGGCACCTCGATCGCCCAGGCCGATTACGGCATGGAGGCCTATGTCTACGAGCTGAACGTCGCCTGCTCGCGCATCGCCCGCGAGGCGGCCGAGATCGCGCGCAAGGAAGACGGGCGGCGCCGCTATGTCGCCGGCGCCATCGGCCCGACCAACCGCACGCTCTCGATCTCGCCCGACGTCAACAACCCCGGCTTCCGGGCCGTGACCTTCGACCAGGTGCGCGACGCCTATGCCGAGCAGGTGCGGGGACTGATCGACGGCGGTTCGGAGCTGCTGCTGATCGAGACGATCTTCGACACGCTCAACGCCAAGGCGGCGATTGTCGCGATCGAGCAGGTCTATCGCGAGAAGGCCCTGCGCCTGCCGCTGATGATCTCGGGCACGATCACCGACCTCTCCGGCCGCACGCTCTCGGGCCAGACGGTCGAGGCCTTCTGGAACGCGATCCGCCATGCCGCGCCGCTGACCGTCGGCCTCAACTGCGCGCTCGGCGCCCGCGAGATGCGGGCGCATATCAAGGACATGTCGCGCGTCGCCGACACGCTGGTCTGCGCCTATCCGAATGCCGGCCTGCCCAACGAGTTCGGCCTCTATGACGAACGGCCGGAAGCGACGGCGAAGATGCTGGCCGAGTTCACTGACGCCGGCTTCGTCAATGTCGTCGGCGGCTGCTGCGGCACGACGCCGGACCATATCGCGGCGATCGCCGAAGCGGTGGCCGGCAAGGCGCCGCGGCAGGTTCCCGAGGTGAAGCCCTATCTGCGGCTCGCCGGGCTGGAGCCCTTCACGCTCGACGAGACCATTCCCTTCGTCAATGTCGGCGAGCGCACCAACGTCACCGGCTCGGCCCGGTTCCGCAAGCTCATCACCAATGGCGACTATGCCGCCGCGCTCGACGTGGCGCGCGACCAGGTCGCCAACGGGGCGCAGGTCATCGACGTCAACATGGACGAGGGCCTGCTCGACTCGCAGAAGGCGATGACCGAGTTCCTCAACCTGATCGCCTCGGAGCCGGACATCTCCCGCGTGCCGATCATGGTCGATTCCTCCAAGTTCCCGGTGATCGAGGCGGGGCTGAAGACCATCCAGGGCAAGCCGATCGTCAACTCGATCTCGATGAAGGAGGGCGAGGAGGCCTTCCTCGAACAGGCGCGCATCTGCCGGCAATACGGCGCGGCGGTGGTGGTGATGGCCTTCGACGAGACCGGGCAGGCCGACACCTTCCAGCGCAAGATCGAGATCTGCACGCGCGCCTACAAGCTCCTGACCGAGAAGCTGAACTTCCCGCCGCAGGACATCATCTTCGACCCGAACATCTTCGCCGTGGCGACGGGCATCGAGGAGCACGACAACTACGGCAACGACTTCATCGAGGCGACGAAGGCGATCCGCGAGACCCTGCCGCACGCCCATATCTCGGGCGGCGTCTCGAACCTGTCCTTCTCCTTCCGCGGCAACGAGAAAGTGCGCGAGGCGATGCATTCCGTGTTCCTCTACCACGCCATCAAGGCGGGGATGGACATGGGCATCGTCAATGCCGGCCAGCTCGGCAGCTACGACGATCTCGATCCGGAGCTGCGCGAGCTCTGCGAGGACGTCGTCCTCAACCGGCGCAAGGATTCGACCGAGCGGCTGCTGGAGGCCGCGCCGCGCTTCAAGGGCGACGGCGCCGCCGCCGCCTCGGGCAAGGACCTGGCCTGGCGCGAATTGCCGGTCGAGAAGCGGCTGGAGCATGCGCTGGTCGCCGGCATCACCGAGTTCATCGAGGCGGATACGGAAGAGGCGCGGCAGAAGGCCGAGAAGCCGCTGCACGTCATCGAGGGGCCGCTGATGGCCGGCATGAACGTGGTCGGCGACCTGTTCGGCTCGGGCAAGATGTTCCTGCCGCAGGTGGTGAAGTCGGCCCGCGTGATGAAGCAGGCGGTGGCCTATCTGATGCCCTTCATGGAGGAGGAGAAGCGCCTCAATGGCGGCTCCGAGCGTGCCGCCGCCGGCAAGGTGCTGATGGCGACGGTCAAGGGCGACGTCCACGACATCGGCAAGAACATCGTCGGCGTCGTGCTCCAGTGCAACAATTACGAGGTGATCGACCTCGGCGTGATGGTGCCGAGCCAGAAGATCCTCGACACCGCGCGCAAGGAGAAGGTCGACATCATCGGGCTCTCCGGGCTGATCACGCCCTCGCTCGACGAGATGGTGACGGTCGCCTCCGAGATGGAGCGCGAGGGCTTCGACATCCCGCTGCTGATCGGCGGGGCGACGACGAGCCGCGTCCATACCGCGGTGAAGATCCACCCGGCCTACAACGCCGGCCAGACCGTCCACGTCAACGACGCCTCGCGCGCCGTCGGCGTGGTCTCCAGCCTGCTCTCGCAGGAGCAGAAGCCGGCCTATGTCGCGGGCATCAGGGCGGAGTATGCGCGGGTGGCCGAGGCGCATCGCCGTTCGGAGGCCGAGAAGCAGCGCCTGCCGCTGGCCAGGGCCCGTGCCAACGCCTTCCGGCCGGACTGGGCGAGCTATGTGCCGCCGCGTCCGAGCTTCCTCGGGACGCGGACCTTCCGGACCTATGACATCGCCGATCTCGTGCCGGTGATCGACTGGACGCCGTTCTTCCAGACCTGGGAGATGAAGGGCCGCTTCCCGGCGATCCTGCAGGACGAGAAGCAGGGCGAGGCGGCGCGCGCGCTCTGGGACGATGCGCAAGCGATGCTGAAGCGCGTCGTCGAGGAGCGCTGGTTCAATCCCAAGGCGGTGATCGGCTTCTGGCCGGCGAATGCGGTCGGCGACGACATCCGGCTCTATACCGGCGAGAGCCGGCAGGAGGAGCTCGCCACCTTCTACGGCCTGCGCCAGCAGCTTTCCAAGCGCGACGGCAAGCCGAACATCTGCATTTCCGACTTCGTCGCGCCGGAGGGCGTGGCGCCGGATTATGTCGGCGCCTTCGTCGTGACCTCGGGCGCGGAGGAGGAGCGCATCTCCGAGCGCTTCGCGCGCGACAACGACGACTATCGCTCGATCATGGTCAAGGCGCTGGCCGACCGCTTCGCCGAGGCCTTCGCCGAGCGCATGCACCAGCTCGTGCGCAAGGAGTTCTGGGGCTATGCGCCCGACGAGGCCTTCGGCAATGACGAGCTGATCCGCGAGGAGTATCGCGGCATCCGCCCGGCGCCGGGCTATCCGGCCCAGCCCGACCATACCGAGAAGGAGACGCTGTTCCGGCTGCTGGAGGCCGAGCGGCGCGTCGGCGTGAAGCTGACCGAGAGCTATGCGATGTGGCCGGGCTCCTCGGTCTCGGGGCTCTATCTCGCCCATCCCGACGCCTATTATTTCGGCGTCGCCAAGGTCGAGCGCGACCAGGTCGAGGATTATGCCGCGCGCAAGGGCATGCGCATCGAGGAGGTCGAGCGCTGGCTCGCGCCGATCCTCAACTACGACACCGCGGCCTATCGGCTGCAGGCGGCGGAATAGGCGAGGCCGGCCGGGAGCCGGCTTCGTCCGGCCGATCGCGGCGGCGGGCCGGATTATACAGATCCGGCTTGTTGAATTATCCGCCCGGCTCCGCTACCCCGGCCAGGCCGGGATGTCCGGCGGCACGAGACGGGCGGGACGGTCATGGCCGACGACGACGAGGATTACGTTTACGACGAGGCGACCGGCGAATGGCGCCCGGCTTCTGAAGTGGCGGCGGCAGCCGCGGCCGCGGCGCGCGTCGAGGTGCGCGATTCCGCTGGAAACCTCCTCGCCGATGGCGATTCCGTCGTGCTGATCAAGGATCTGAAGGTCAAGGGCGCCGGCCAGACCCTGAAGCAGGGCACGGTGATCCGTTCGATCCGGCTGACCGGGAATCCCGAGGAGATCGACTGCCGCCACGACGCGATCAAGGGCCTCGTGCTGCGCACCGAATTCGTGCGCAAGCGCTGATGATCCGTCAGGCGCGCCTCGCCGATCAGCCGCGCATCCACGCCATCCGCATGGGCGTGCGCGAGAACGTGCTCGACGATCCCGCCCTGGTCACGGCCGAGGAGGTCGACTGGTATCGCGAGCAGGCGATCTTCCTGGTGTGCGAGAGCGCCGGCGAGGTGGTGGGCTTCGCCTGCGCCAATCACCAGAACGGGCTGGTCTGGGCGCTGTTCGTCGATCCGGCGCGGGAAGGACGCGGCCATGGCCGCGCCCTGCTCGACGAAACGCTGGCGCGATTGAAGGCCGCAGGCCATGCGCAGGCCTGGCTGACGACGGGCGGCGGCACCCGGGCCGAGCGCTTCTACCGGCGCCATGGCTGGCGCGAGATGGGCCGGTCGCTCGGCGGCCAGATCGTCTTCATCCGCTCGCTCTAACGTCTTCCGGGCGGTTCCGGGGCGGCCTCGCCCGGCGCCTGCGCTCAGGCGACCCGCGCGGATTGCGTCGCGGCGAGCAGGTCGCGCAAGGTCGTGATCGTCGAGGAATCGGCGACGCCGTCGACCTTTTCCGGGCGCCAATGGCGCTGGAAGGCGGCGACGACAGCCTCCAGCCTCTCGTCATAGATCCCATCGACCGTGACGCCGTAGCCGAGCATGGCGAACATCGCCTGCAGCGCCTCGACCGGCTGGCCGGCCTCGCCGCGGGCGAAGAAGCGTCCGCCCCGGATCGGCGCCGGCTCGACCCAGAGGCCGACGCCGCCCTCGGCGAACCGCCGCCAGGGGAACTTCTCGCCCGGGTCGATCTTGCGGCCCGGCGCGACGTCCGAATGGGCGAGCACGCGCTCGGGCGGGATCGACCAGCGCTCGCAGATGTCGCGGCAGAGGGCGAGCGTCGCGGCGATCTGCGCCTCGGGAAAATCGGGCAGGCCGCCGGGATGGCCGGGATTGGCGATCTCGATGCCGATCGAGCAGGAATTGATGTCGGCCTCGCCGCCCCAGTGCGAGGCGCCGGCATGCCAGGCGCGGCGCCCCTCGGGCACGAGCTGGAGGGTGTGGCCGTTCTCGAAGACGAAATAGTGCGAGGAGACCTGCGAGACCGGGTTGCACAGCCATTGCAGCGCTTCGCCCGCGATCGGCATGCCGGTGTAGTGCAGGATCAGCATGTCCGGGCGCCGGCCGGGCGTGCCGTCGGGCTGCTTGCGCTCGCCATGATTCGGCGAGGGGAAGACCTTGGCGGCGAAGCGGCTGTCCGGCTTCGCCATGGCGTCGGTGTCATCGTTCATGGCGATTCAGGCGGGCTGGTGCGACAGGCGGCGGTGGAGGCCGCGCTCGCGCTCGATCGCCTCCCAGGCGGCGTTGATGGCGGCGAGGCGCTTCGTCGCGATCGCCACCGCCTCGGCCGGCAGGCCGCGTGCGATCTCGCGGTCAGGATGGTTCTCGGCGACGAGGCGGCGATAGTGCCGCTTCAGCTCCTCGTCCTTCATCTCGCGGCTGGCGCGGATGACGAGATAGGGATCGTCGCGCCGGCGGAGATGGCGCGCCTCGATGCGGGCGAAGTCGCTGTCGGCGATGGCGAAGATGCCGGCGACGGCGCGCAGATAGGCATGCTCCGCTTCATGGATGGCGCCGTCGGCCGTGGCGATCAGGAACAGGCCGTCGAGCACGTCCTCCAGCAGCGCCGGCTCGTCGCGGAAGGCGGCGGCGATCTGCGCGGCATAGGCCTCGAAGCCGGCGCTGGTCTGCTTGGCGAGGTCGAACAGCGCCTCGACACGCTGCTGCTGCTCGGGCGGGACCTCGACGATGCGCCGGAAGGCCGTGACCTCGTCACAGGTCACGACGCCGTCGGAGCGGGCCATCTTGGCGGCAAGCGCGACGAGGCCGGTGGTGAAGACGAGCTCGCGCGGGGCAGGCCCGAACGGGGCGCCCTCGCGGTCGATCAGCACATGCCCGGCGAGGGCGCCGAGAAGGGCGCCGAGCGGGCCGCCGAGCGCGAAGCCCAGACCGCCGCCGCCGAGCGCGCCCCAGAATGATGAAGCCATGAAGGGCCGGGTCTCCCGTGAATCCGTCGCGCCGGAGCGCGGCAGCATGATGTGTGGGGAGAGGCCCGCCGATCAAGGGGGCGGCCGGCATCGCGACCGCCCGCCGCAGGGAATCGCGTCGTTTCCGGCCGAATAAGGCGAAAGGGCGGCAGTCGGCCGTTTTTGTTGATTCGCGGCCGCGCCTTCGCGCCGGCAAAGTTTACAGGCCCGATCAATACATCCGAATACTTGGCAGATAAATATAGAATTCGGCGCGTGCCATGTAATGAAACCTACGAATTTCTTCGGACGAAGTCAGATTATCGACACATTCGATCAGCAATTGACCGCGCCTTCTCAACGGGCTGGGACAGAAGAGGTTCGGTTCATCATGCGGTATATCTTTGGCGGTCTGGCTGCTGCGGTTCTGATTAGCCTTCCGGCGCTGGCGTCGGCAGAGGAATTCGTGAACGCGGAAACGGATCCCAGGGCACTGCTCGTCCGCGACGCCGAGATCGCCCGCGAAAAGGCGGCTGCGGCCGGGGGCGCCGGCGAGGCCCGGGCCGTCGCGCAAGGCGCCAGGGCCGAGGCGGGCCGGTCCGATGCGAGGACGGCCAGGGCCGAGCGGCGCGGCTCCGCCCCGCTCGCCGCTCCCGCCGGCGCAGAGGGCCTGCGTGCGCTGGTCGCCCGCCATGCGGCCGCCAACGGCGTCCCGTTCTCCCTGGCCGACGCCGTGGTGCGGATCGAGAGCCGCTACAATCCGCGCGCGGCCCATGCCGGCAATTTCGGCCTGATGCAGATCCGCCACCAGACGGCGCGCGGCCTCGGCTATTCCGGCAGCGCCAGCGGCCTCCTCGATGCCGAGACGAACGCCCGCTACGGCATGAAATACCTCGCCATGGCCTACAGGATGGCCGGCGGCGACACCTGCCGCACGGTGATGAAGTACCAGAGCGGCCATATGACCACCCGGATGAGCGGCGCGAACCGGACCTATTGCGCCAAGGTGCGCACGATCACGGCCCGCAACTGACGCCGTATTTTCTTCAAGCGAGGCGGCGCCCGCTTCGCTTGAAAACGCCCTGCCGTCGCGGTCGCGCTTGACGCCGGCCGCGCCAGCGCGCATCTCCCCCTCGCCAGTCGGCCGGACGGCCGCTCTCGCTCGCGAGGGAGGAAAGTCCGGGCTCCACGGAAACACGGTGCCGGATAACGTCCGGCGGGGGCGACCCCAGGGAAAGCGCCACAGAGATCGAACCGCCGCCGGTTTCGGCCGGCGGTAAGGGTGAAAAGGTGCGGTAAGAGCGCACCGCGGACCCGGCAACGGGGACGGCACGGCAAGCCCCACCGGGAGCAAAACCGAATAGGGACGATGCTTCCCGCGCAAGCGGGAAGGGGCTGGTTTCTGAGCCTTGTCGTCCGGGTTGGTTGCTCGAGGCGCGCAGCGATGCGCGTCCCAGAGGAATGGCCGTCACGTCGGGGGAGCGATCTCCCGGCCATCCAGAACCCGGCTTACAGGCCGGCTGGCACCTTCGCTCGCCGACGCTTCGGGCGCTCTTTCGGTATCCGCGTCATCCCGGGCGACGGCGGGGAGGCGCAGGTCCATGCCTGAACACGCGCCGGAAGCGCTCCGGCCTGGATCCCGGATCGCCGCTTCGCGGCGTCCGGGATGACGGCGCATGCGGGGAGGCGATCCGGCCTCAGGCGACCGTCGTCTCGACCGCGATATTGCCCTTGGTCGCATGCGAATACGGGCAGACGACATGGGCCTTCCTGACGAGGTCCTCGACCACGGCCTTGTCGACGCCCGGGACCGAGACCGTCAGCTTGGCGGCGATGCCGAAGCCCTGGCCGTCGTCGCGCGGACCGATGCCGATATCGGCCGAGACCTTCGCATCCTCCGAGATCTTCACCTTCTCCTTGCCGGCGACGAATTTCAGCGCGCCGAGGAAGCAGGCCGAATAGCCCATTGCGAAAAGCTGCTCGGGATTGGTGCCGTCGCCGCCACCGCCGCCCATCTCCTTGGGCGTGTTCAGCACGAGCTTGACGTTGCCGGTATCGGTCGCGGCCTTGCCTTCGCGGCCGCCGGTGGCGGAACCGTGGGCGGTGTAGAGGATTTTCATGATGGCCTCCTTCTCTGCGGTGAAACCGAGGCTTGCTTTTTAGATTGTACACAATTAGATTGTCAACAATTAATTTAGGGCAGGCCGCCTGAGTTGCGCCGGAGTTGATTGTCGCTTCGGTTTCCGCTTTGCCTGCGGCGGCGAGGGCGGGGATGACGGTGTCCGGGGGCAGAATGGAGCGCGAGCGCAGGAGCGGGGGCGGCGAACCCAGGCTGGAGCAGCAGCTCTGCTTCGCGGTCTATCAGGCGAGCCATGCCTTCAACCGCGTCTACCGGCCGGTGCTCGCCGCGCTCGGGCTGACCTATCCGCAATATCTCGTCATGCTCGCGCTGTGGGAGGATGACGGGCCGACGGTGAAGGCGCTCGGCGACAGGCTGATGCTGGATTCCGGCACGCTGACGCCGCTGCTGAAGCGCCTCGAGGCGGCAGGCTTCATCCGGCGCGAGCGCGATGCCGCCGATGAGCGGCAGGTGCGCATCCGGCTCGCGGCGAAGGGTGAGCGGCTGCGCGCACAAGGCTGCCGGGTGCAGGAGGCGATCGGCCGGGCGCTCGGCGAGGCGGCGCCGACGGCGGAGGCGCTGCGCGATCAGCTCGGCAAGGTCCGCGACGCGCTGCTGGCGGCCCTGCGCGAAGACTGACGGGGCAGGTCACAGGGGCGGGCCGGCGCGGCCTGGAGCGCGGGCGGTCGGCTCGCTGCGCCTCCGGAGCGGCTAGCCAGGCGCATCATGGCGACCTTTCGCCGTGCCCCGCAAAATTCTTGCTGGGCTTCGCCGGCCCTCTCCGCCTTCGGAAGCGGGTTCCGCGGTCCCGATTCTCCCGTGCTTACGGTTGCTTAACCATAAGGGGCTGTCATGGCGGCGAGCCCTCGCAAGCACCGACTCGTGCTTACGATTCCATTGACGCCCATGATTACCCATGTTATCCCAAATCATCCCGTCGAAGCCGGCAGGCAAGTCTCAGATCGGGGTCCGTGTGCCGCGCGGATCCCGGTCGCCGGGCGCCGCTTGCCTGCTTCGACGGGTGGATTCTTCGCCGTGCGGGCAGGCGCCCCTCGGCGGTGTGGAGAGCAGGCCGGGAGGCGGCGTTGACGGACCGCTTCGTCTCGAACTTCACCAACCGGCTGGACGCCAAGGGGCGCGTCTCCATTCCGTCGAGCTTCCGCTCCGTCCTGGCGAAGGACGGCTACGAGGGGCTCTACGTCCATCAGGGGCTCGACCTGCCGGCGCTCGACGCGGGCGGCAATGCGCTGCGGGCGACGATCGACGATATCCTGGCGCGCTTCTCGCCGTTCTCGGACGAGTGGGAATTGCTCTCGACGGCGCTCAACGGCACCTCGGAGGTGCTGAAGATCGACCCGGAAGGGCGCATCGTGCTGAGCGAGGCGCTGAAGGCGCATGCCGGCATCGGCGACGCCGTGACCTTCGTCGGCCACGGCCACAAATTCCAGATCTGGGAGCCGGAGCGCTTCCGCGCCCATCTCGACGCGGCGCGGACGCGGCTGCGCGACGTCAAGCGCACGCTCGGCGGGCTGGCTTCGGCGGGAGGCTCGGGCTCATGACGGAGCGGGGCGAGCCGGCGCGTCATGTCCCGGTGCTGCTGGCGGAGGTGCTGGCCGCGCTCGCGCCCAGGCCGGGCGGGCGCTATCTCGACGGCACCTTCGGGGCGGGGGGCTACAGCCGGGCGATCCTCGACGCCGCGCCGGATTCGATCCTGCTCGGGCTCGACCGCGACCCGAGCGCGATCGCCGGCGGGGCCGATCTCGTCGCCGCGATGGCGGGACGGCTGACATTGTCGCAGGCGCGCTTCGGCGATCTCGCCGAGGAGGCCGAGCGCTTCAGGATGGTGCCGCTCGACGGGGTGGTGCTGGATATCGGCGTCTCGTCGATGCAGATCGACCAGCCGGAGCGCGGCTTCTCCTTCCGCTTCGACGGGCCGCTCGACATGCGCATGAGCGGCGAGGGGCAGAGCGCCGCCGACATCGTCAACGAGGCCGAGGAAGGACTGCTCGCCAACATCTTCTACCATTACGGCGAGGAGCGGCGCTCGCGCGCCGTGGCGCGGGCGCTGGTCGAGGCGCGGCGCAAGGCGCCGCTCGCCACCACCAAGCAGCTCGCCGATCTCGTCGCCGGCATCGTGCGGGGCGAGCCCGGCGGGGCGCATCCGGCGACGCGGGTGTTCCAGGCGCTGCGCATCGCGGTCAACGACGAGCTCGGCGAGCTGGTCCGGGCGCTGCACGCGGCCGAGACCGTGCTCAAGCCCGGCGGCCGGCTCGTGGTGGTCACCTTCCATTCGCTGGAGGACCGCATCGTCAAGCAGTTCCTGGCCGAGCGCTCGGGCCGCGTGCCCGCGGGCTCGCGCCATGCCCCGGCCGCGGCCGCGGCGCGGCCGACCTTCCGCCTGGTCGAGAAGGGCGCGGTCGCGCCCTCCGAGGCGGAGATGCGGGCCAATCCGCGGGCGCGCTCCGCCAAGCTGCGCGCCGCCGAGCGCAACGAGGCGCCGCCGCGCCGTGCCGAGGCCGGCCTCGTCGCGCTTGCCGGCATTCCCGAACCCGCGCCCCGCCGGAGATCCTGAGCGTGATCAAGTTTCTCCATGTCATCGCCATCGGCGCGCTGGTCTCCTCGGCGGTCTATGCCTATACGATCAAATACGAGACGACGCTGGCGACCGAGCATCTGCAGAAGCTCAGGTCCAAGACCCAGCGCGAGCGCGACGCCATCCAGGTGCTCAAGGCCGAATGGCAGTTCCTCAACCGGCCGGACCGCATCCAGACGCTGGCCGACCGGCATCTCGACCTGCAGGCCTTCCAGGCGACGCAGGTGGTGAAGCCCTCCGAGATCCCCAATCGCGGGCCCAAGGTCGACGCCATCGGCCGCAAGCTCGAGGATCTCGGCCTCGGCCTGCCGACCGAGACGCCGCGGAGCGCCAGGACGAGCGCGACCACGCCCGGAGCCATGCCATGACCGACAAGACCCGGACCGAACCGGCTTTCGCCACCGAGGCGCAGATCCACGAGGCGCAGACCCACGAAGCGCAGGCCTGCGACCACGCGACACCGGCCTATGAGGAGCCGGCACCGCGCTCGCGGCTCGCCTGGCTGCGCGAGGTCTTCCGCATGAGCGGCCACAAGGCCCAGCCGCGCGTCGGGCTGGTCATCCTCGGCTTCTCGGTCCTGTTCATCGCGATCACCGGCCGGCTCGCCCTGCTGGCGACGCTGCCGAACGAGCAGGTCGGCATCCGCCGCGCCAGCTCGAACGCGATCTCGGCGGCGCGCCCCGACATCGTCGACCGAAACGGCGAGATCCTCGCCACGGATATCGGCGTCGTCTCGGTCTTCGCCGAGCCGCGCAAGATCCTCGACAAGGACGAGGCGACCGAGCTGCTGACCGCCGTGCTGCCCGATCTCGACGCCAAGGACCTGCGCGACAAGCTCGGCACCAAGAAGGGCTTCGTCTGGGTCAAGCGCGAGATCACGCCGCGCCAGCAGGCCGAGGTCTACCGCCTCGGCATCCCCGGCGTCGGCTTCCTGCCCGAGCACAAGCGGGTCTATCCGAACGGCCCGGCCGCCGCCCATGTCCTCGGCTTCGCCAATATCGACAATATCGGCATCGCCGGCATGGAGAAGTATATCGATTCGCAGGGGCTGCAGGACCTGAACGGCGCCGGCCTCGCCAGCGAGGCGAGCGACCTCAAGCCGGTCAGGCTCTCGATCGACCTGCGCGTCGAGCACGTGCTGCGCGACGAGCTGGTCAAGGGCATGGAGCGCTTCAGGGCGATCGCGGCGGCGGGCGCGATCATGGACGTGACCACCGGCGAGGTGCTGGCGCTGGTCTCGCTGCCGGACTTCGACCCCAACAACCCGGTCGACGCGCTGGAGAAGGACCGCATCAACCGGATGAATGTCGGCGTCTACGAGATGGGCTCGACCTTCAAGGCGCTGACCATCGCGATGGCGCTGGATTCCGGCAAGGTCAACATCAACTCGACCTTCTCGACCGCCGGCGGGATGATGCGCTTCGGCCGCCAGGTCATCAAGGAATACCACGGCACCGGCCGCACCCTGACCGTGCCCGAGGTCTTCGTGCACTCGTCCAATATGGGCTCGATCAAGATGGCGCTCGCCGTCGGCGTCGACGGGCACAAGGCCTTCCTGAAGAAGATGATGCAGCTCGACCGCATGCAGACCGAGCTGCCGGAGAGCGCCGCGCCGATCGTCCCGCAGCGCTGGGGCGAGATCAACACCGCGACCATCGCCTTCGGCCACGGCCTCGCGGTGGCGCCGCTGCAGGCGCTCGCCGCCGTCGCCGCGCTGGTCAATGGCGGCTATCTGATGAAGCCGACCTTCCTGAAGCGCTCGCAGGAGGACGCGATGAAGGTCGCGACCCGGGTGATCAAGCCGGAGACCTCCGAGGCGCTGCGCTACATCATGCGCATCAACGGCGAGCGGGGCTCGGCGCGCAAGGCCGACGTGCCCGGCTATTTCGTCGGCGGCAAGACCGGCACGGCCGAGAAGGTCATCAACGGCCGCTACGCCAAGAACAAGAACTTCACCACCTTCACGGCGATCCTCCCGTCGGACAAGCCGAAATACCTGTTCCTCGCCATCTATGACGAGCCGAAGGGCTATGCCGAGAGCGGCGGCTATTCGACCGCGGCCTGGAACGGCGGCGTCACCACCGGCAAGCTGATCGAGCGCGCGGCGCCGCTGCTCGGCGTCACGCCGCGCTTCGAGCCGCCGCCCTCGCCCTTCCCGCTGATGGCGAAGCTGGGAGCGTGGGGTTCGCGGTAGCGCTTGACCATGGGCGGCTCGACCGTCCAGTTGGGCTCAAACCCGGGAGTCATCCCGGCCGGAGCGAAGCGGAGAGCCGGGATCCATGCCAGAGCCTTTGACGGAGATGTTCCGGCATGGATCCCGGGTCTCGCGGAGCCTGCCCTTGGGCCGATCGCAGATCGGACCCGAGGGGTCGCCCGGGATGACAGCGGAATGGTAGAGGCAATGTCCTGGAGACTAGACGAGCTCTTCCCCGAGACCTTCGACGCCGAGGCCGCCGGGCAGCCGGTGCACGGCGTCGCCTTCGACAGCCGCAAGGTGACGGGGGACGATGTCTTCGTCGCGCTCGCGGGGGCCAAGGCGGATGGCGCGCGCTTCATCATGGATGCGGTCGGGCATGGCGCCGTCGCCGTGGTTTCGGGCGGCCCGCGCCCGGCGGACCTGCCGGCCGGCGTCGCTTTCGCGCAGGTTCCCGATCCGCGGCTTGCGCTTGCGCTGGCGGCGGCCAAGCTCCATCCGCACCAGCCCGAAACCATCGTCGCCGTGACCGGGACGAGCGGCAAATCCTCGGTCGCGGACTTCACCCGCCAGATCTTCCAGGCGCTCGGCCATGAAGCGGCGAGCCTCGGCACCATCGGCGTCGTCACCGCCAGGGGGGCCGATTACGGCTCGCTGACCACGCCCGACCCGTTGTCGCTGCACGCCTCGCTCGACCGGCTGGCGGGGGAGGGCATTACCCATCTGGCCATGGAAGCCTCCTCGCACGGCCTCGACCAGCGCCGGCTCGACGGGGTGAGGCTGAAGGCCGGCGCCTTCCTCAATCTCGGGCGCGACCATCTCGACTATCATCCGAGCGTCGAGGCGTATCTCGCCGCCAAGCTCAGGCTCTGGGAGCTGCTGCCGGCAGGCGCGCCGGTGGTGATCAACCGCGACGAGCCTTATGCCGAGGAAGCCGCGCAGGCCGCCAGCGACGGCGGGCATCCGCTCATCGGTATCGGCCGCAAGGGTGAGACGCTGACCCTGCTCGCCAATGAGCGGGACGGCTTCGCCCAGCGCCTGACGATCGGTTTCGACGGCGAGCGGATTTCGGTCTCGCTGCCGCTGGTCGGGGACTTCATGGCCGGCAACGCGCTGGTCGCGGCCGGGCTCGCCATCGCGACCGGGGCGGAGAAGCGCAAGGCGCTGGAGGCGATCTGCGGGCTCACCGGCGTCGCCGGGCGGCTCGAACGGGTCGGCGAGGCCAATGGCGGGCTGGTCGTCGTCGACTACGCCCACAAGCCGGATGCGCTGGCGGCGGTGCTTTCGACGCTGAGGCCCTATGCGACCGGGCGCCTGATCTGCGTCTTCGGCTGCGGCGGCGACCGCGACAAGGGCAAGCGGCCGCTGATGGGCGCCATTGCCGCCGAGAAGGCCGACATCGCCATCGTCACCGACGACAATCCGCGCAGCGAGGACGCAGCCACGATCCGGGCCGAGATCATGGCCGCCTCGCCGAAGCTGCGGGAGATCGGCGACCGCGAGGAGGCGATTCGCGCCGCGGTCGGGATGCTCCAGCCCGGGGATTTGCTGGTCGTGGCCGGAAAGGGCCATGAAAGCGGCCAGATCATAGGCGAGCGCACATGGCCCTTCTCCGACCACGAGGTCGTGCGGAAGGCGCTGGCGCAGGGGAAATAGCCCCATGCGCCAGAATAGGATTTCGCGCGAATTCGTTTCGTCCGTCCGGGCGGGAAGCGCGCTGTCGGAGATTCACGGATGAGCGCCCCCCTCTGGAGCGGAGACAGTCTGGTCGCGGCGCTGGGCGCGCGGGCGGAAGGCGCGGTGCCGCCGGCCGTCACCGGCGCCTCGATCGACACCCGCACGCTGGAGCCGGGGGACGCCTTCTTCGCCATCAGGGGCGAGGCCCGCGACGGCCACGACTTCGTCAGGGGCGCGCTGGAGAAGGGCGCCGCGCTTGCCGTGATCGACGAGGCGCATGCGGCGCAGTTCGAGGGGGCGGGCGCGCTCGCCGTCGTGCCGGACGTGCTGAAGGCGATGGAGCAGGCGGGCGCGGCCCGCCGCGCGGCGCTGAAGGCGGGCGTCGTCGCCGTCACCGGCTCGGTCGGCAAGACCGGGACCAAGGAGGCGCTGCGCCTCGTGCTGTCGCGCCAGGGCAAGACCCATGCGCCGGTCGCCTCCTACAACAACCATTGGGGTGTGCCGCTGACGCTGGTGCGCACGCCGGCCGACATCGCCTATGGCGTCTACGAGATCGGCATGAACAGCCCCGGCGAGATCCTGCCGCTGGCCCGGCTGGTGCGTCCCCAGGTCGCGATCATCACCACGATCCAGCCGGTCCATCTGGCCGCCTTCGCTTCGCTGGAAGGCATCGCCGAAGAGAAGGCGGGCGTCTTCTGGGAGCTCGAGAAGGGCGGAACGGCGATCATCAACGCCGACATCCCGCAATCGGAATTGCTGCGCGACATCGCCAAATCCGGCCCGGCCGGGCGGATCGTCACCTTCGGCGAAAGCCCCGACGCCGATGTCAGGCTGGTCTCCTGCGCGCTCAAGGCCGACGTCTCGACGGTTGAGGCGCGGGTGCTCGGCCAGCCGGTGACCTACAAGCTCGGCAGCCCGGGCCGGCATATCGTGCTGAACTCGCTCGCGGTGCTGGCGGCGGTGCAGGCGCTCGGCGCCGACCTCGCGCTGGCAGCGCTGGCGCTCGGCGACCTCAAGCCCCCGCCGGGCCGCGGCGCCCGGCAGATCCTGCAGGCGCCGGGCGGAACCCTGACGCTGCTCGACGAGAGCTATAACGGCAACCCGGCCTCGATGCGCGCGGCGATCGAGAATCTCGGGCGCCTGCCCGTGGAGGGCCGAGGGCGGCGCATCGCCGTGCTCGGCGACATGCTGGAGCTCGGGCCGAGCGGCGGCGAGCTGCACGAGGGGCTGGCCGGGCCGCTCGCCGCCAACGGCATCGACAAGGTCTTCGCCTGCGGGCCGCTGATGAAGGGACTCTATGAGAGCTTGCCTTCGGCCATGCGGGGGGCTTATGCCCCCGGGGCGGGCGAATTGGAGCCGCTCGTGCTCGATGCGGTTCGTGCCGGCGACGTCGTCACCGTCAAGGGATCGCTGGGCTCGCGCATGGGGCCGATCGTCAAGGCGCTCCTCGCGCGCTTTCCTGCCTTGCCTGCCGAAGACTAAAGCCTTTTCAAGCGAAGCGGACACCGGTTCGCGTGAAGAAAATGCGACACGCCAAAAGATTCTGATCCGACCTTCCGACCGTTTCCCGAAAGATAGCCCGCACATGCTCGCCTGGCTTGCCGAATTGTCCGGCACTTTCCCCGTGCTGAACGTCTTCCGCTACATCACCTTCCGGGCGGGCGGGGCGACGGCGACGGCGCTGCTCTTCGTCTTCTTCTTCGGGCCGGCGGCGATTTCCTGGCTCAGGATCAAGCAGGGCAAGGGCCAGCCGATCCGCACGGACGGCCCCGAGAGCCACCTTGCCAAGCGCGGCACGCCGACCATGGGCGGGCTGATGATCCTGTCGGGCCTGTTCGCCGCGGTGCTGCTCTGGGGCAATCTGCGCAACCCCTATGTCTGGATCGTGCTCTTCGTCACGGCGGCCTATGGCGCCATCGGCTTCTATGACGACTACCTCAAGGTGACGAAGCAGTCGCATAAGGGATTCTCGGGCAAGGCGCGCATCGCCATCGAGGTCGTGGTCGCGCTGATCGCCTGCACCTTCGTGATGCAGACCCAGCCGCCGGCGATCGCCTCCGGCTTCGCCATGCCCTTCCTCAAGGAAGCGATCATCCCGCTCGGCATCCTGTTTCCGCTGGTCACGGCCTTCGTCGTGGTGGGGGCCGGCAATTCGGTCAACCTGACCGACGGGCTCGACGGGCTCGCCATCGTGCCGGTGATGATCGCGGCCGGCACCTTCGGCTTCATCTCCTATCTCGTCGGCAACGCCATCTTCGCCAACTATCTCCAGATCCACCACGTTCCGGGCGCGGGCGAGCTCGCGGTGATCTGCGGCGCGGTGATCGGGGCGGGGCTCGGCTTCCTCTGGTTCAACGCGCCGCCGGCCCAGATCTTCATGGGCGACACCGGCTCGCTGGGTCTCGGCGGCCTGCTCGGCACGATCGCCGTGGCCACCAAGCACGAGATCGTGCTGGCCGTGGTCGGCGGGCTCTTCGTCGTCGAGGCGCTCTCGGTCATCATCCAGGTCGCGGTGTTCAAGCGCACCGGCAAGCGCGTCTTCCTGATGGCGCCGATCCACCATCATTTCGAGAAGCTGGGCTGGACCGAGCCGCAGGTCGTGATCCGCTTCTGGATCATCTCCGTCGTGCTGGCGCTGGTCGGCCTCGCCACGCTGAAGCTGCGCTGAGATGACCCCGGTCACCGTCTTCGCCGGGCGCAAGGTCGCCCTGTTCGGCCTCGGCGGCTCGGGGCTGGCCACGGCGCGCGCGCTCAAGGCGGGCGGTGCCGATGTCGCCGCCTGGGACGACAGCGAGACAAGCCGCGAGAAGGCGGCGGCCGAGGGCATCGCCGTCGTCGACCTGGCGAGCGCGGATTGGTCTGGCTTCGCCGCCTTCGTGCTGTCGCCGGGCGTGCCGCTGACCCATCCCGAGCCGCATTGGACCGTGGGCAAGGCGAAGGCAGCCGGCGTCGCGATCATCGGCGACGTCGAGCTGTTCTTCCGCGAGCGGGCGAAAATCGCGCCGAGCGCTCCGGTCGTTTGCATCACCGGCACCAACGGCAAGTCGACGACGACGGCGCTGATCGCGCATGTGCTGAAGCAGGCCGGACGCGACGTCCAGATGGGCGGCAATATCGGCACCGCCGTGCTGGCGCTGGAGCCGCCGGCCACGAACCGCATCCATGTCATCGAGTGTTCGAGCTACCAGATCGACCTCGCACCTTCGCTCGCGCCCACCGTCGGCATCCAGATGAACCTGACGCCGGACCATCTCGACCGGCACGGCTCGCTGGAGAACTACGCCGCGATCAAGGAGCGGCTGGTTTCGGCGGCGGATATCGCCGTGGTCGGCGTGGACGACGAGCCCTCGCGGCAGATGGCGCTCAGGCGCGCGGCCGGCGGCCGCCCGCTGGTCGAGATCAGCGGCGAGCAGCCGCTCGACCGGGGCGTCTTCGCCGAGACCGTCGCGCATGACGGACGGAGCGAGACGCGGATCGTCGCGGCGCAGGACGGCGAGCGGCGCGTCGTCGCCAGCCTCGCCGGCATCGGCAGCTTGCGCGGCACGCACAATGCCCAGAATGCGGCGGCCGCCTTCGCCACCTGCGCGGCGCTGGGCCTGAGCGATGCGGAGATCGCCGCCGGCTTCCGCAGCTATCCCGGGCTGGCGCATCGCATGGAGGAGCTAGGCCGGATCGGCCGCGTCGTCTTCATCAACGATTCCAAGGCGACCAACGCCGATTCGACCGAAAAGGCGCTGACCTCCTTCCGGGACATCTTCTGGATCCTCGGCGGCAAGGCCAAGGAGGGCGGCATCGAGTCGCTCCGCCGCTATTTCCCGAACATCGCGAAAGCCTATCTGATCGGCGCGGCGAGCGACCTCTTCGCCGCGACCTTCGACGTCGAGGGCAGCGTGACCTATGAGCGCAGCCTCACGCTCGACAAGGCGCTGGCGGCTGCAACGCGCGACGCGCTCGCCAAGCCCGGCGAGGGTGAGATCGCCGTGCTGCTCTCGCCGGCCTGCGCCTCCTTCGACCAGTTCCCGAATTTCGAGGTGCGCGGCGATACGTTCCGCAGGCTGGTCGCGGAACTGCCGGGATTCGTGGCGTTCGGTGGTGGAAAGTAAATAAAGCGGGTCCGATTTGGGCCGAAAGCGGAAGTAGCGAGCCTCCAAACAACGACTATGGTGGTGGCGAAGACTCAGGAGAACACAATGTGGGGCATTGTCCTCTCACCCATCACCATGGGCACTGCATTTGCCGTTGCGTTATTTCTCTCGATCCGCCGTTGGCCTGCCAGCTTGACCTCGTTGGCTGTCCTCGCTGTAGCCTCGGCTGTTTTTGTCGCTCTCACGACTGTCAACTACATGGACGGCGGGTGGGCGCTCATAGGTCAGTCGTTGCTGTGGTTGATACCCGCCGAGTTCATCTGGATCGTAGTTTTTAGAGTGCTTGTTGCAAAGTTCGTGGCTTGGTCGAGGCTCTGACCGGGTGTCTCGTTCGGGTCGGAAGCGGACATTAGGAAAGCAGCAGACCAGATGCGAAGTTCGCGAACGCTACGACCACTATTATTCCGCTGAGCACGACAATTTGGCGGGGAAATCGGGAGTTGCGGCGTCGAGGAAACCCAATCACTCGCGCTCCTGTCCAATGCGAAACAAGGATCGCAAGGAACATGAGTGCCGGCGCTAACCTAACCAAGTGAAGCCATATGGACGCCGGCTCGTCACTCAGCGACCACGGTAAAACCGCAAAAGTCATCGCTAGCCCCGACCAAGCCAGGATCGTTACAATCATGGATTGATGGGGAACGGGGCGGCCATGCAACATCGTCAACCTCAAACGCTCCGCGAGATGGTGGACGAGTAAACATATTGCGCTTGTGAGAGTGCCCGCAACGGGTCGACAGCGGATCTTGTCGGATTGAGAAAGACATGCACATCTGCGGCTGCGACCTTTGATCCCGGGAGGTGGCAATGGGCGGTTTTCTAGAAGTTTTAAAAGATTTTGTTAGAGATCATCGTAAAGATTATCGCCTATTTAGTTGGCGTGGCCTGATACATCTTGGCGTGATGATGAGCATCATCTTAGCAATCAAGTCTCATGATCCAGATATTTTGTGAATTTTATTGCTTATCTCCGTTTTATTACTCAGCGGACTATGGCTCTGGTGGAGAGAACGGTCACGGTGAACCGTGATTTGAAAATTTCTATCTACAGAAACTCTTCCGACCATTTACAGGAAACCAATGCAAAAGGTCCGAAATGGGTCGAAATTCGCCGTTCGCTTCACGCGGTTCGCGCCTGCTTTGGAAGCCGAGTTTGCGCCACATCGGAATCAAACGGTTAACCATTCATTGACAGAGTGATTCGTCACGAAGCGCGGCTCGTCCGCGCCGAAACTGTCGATAGGACGCGCTGTCATGGTCTCCCGCGCCGAACCTTCCCTGAGCGGCCGCTGGTGGTGGTCGATCGACCGCCTGATCCTCGCCGCGCTGATCGCGCTGATGGTCTCGGGCGTCGTGCTGCTGATGGCCGGCGGGCCGCCGGTGGCGGAACGGCTCGGGCTTTCGACCTTCCATTTCGTCAACCGGCAGGCGGCCTATCTCGCCGGCGCCATCGTGATCTTCCTGGGCGTGTCCTTCATGACGCCGCGCCAGGTGCGCCGCGCCGCGCTGATCCTCTATGTGATCTCGCTCGCCATGGTGGTCGCGACCCTGTATTTCGGCGTCGAGGTCAAGGGCGCCAAGCGCTGGCTGACGCTCAGCATCCTCGGCTCGGTGCAGCCCTCCGAATTCATGAAGCCGGCCTTCGTCGTGCTCGCCGCCTGGGCCTTCGCCGAGGGCACCCGCCGGCCGGACCTGCCGGGCACGATCCTCGCCTTGCTCATCCTGCCGGTCTCGATCGTGCCGCTGGTGCTGCAGCCGGATTTCGGCCAGACCATGCTGATCAGCCTGGTCTGGGCCGGGCTGTTCTTCGTCGCCGGGCTGCACTGGTTCTGGGTGATCGGGTTAGGGGGCATCGGCGCCACCGGCATCTTCATCGCCTATGAGCTGGTGCCGCATGTCCGCGCCCGCATCGAGCGCTTCATGGACAAGGGCTCGGGCGACACCTTCCAGGTCGATACCGCGCTCGAAAGCTTCGCGCAGGGCGGCTGGCTCGGCAAGGGGCCGGGCGAGGGCACGGTGAAGCGCATCCTGCCCGACGCCCATACCGATTTCATCTTCGCCGTCACGGCCGAGGAGTTCGGCGTCATCGTCTGCATGATCCTGGTCGCGCTTTTCGCGATCATCGTGCTCCGCTCGCTGTTCGTGGCGCAGAAATCCGAGGACCCGTTCACGCGGCTCGCGGTGACGGGGCTCGCGCTGCTCTTCGGCATCCAGGCGGCGATCAACATGATGGTCAATCTGCACATGATGCCGGCCAAGGGCATGACGCTGCCCTTCATCTCCTATGGCGGCTCCTCGCTGCTCTCGCTGGCGGTGGGCACGGGTTTCCTGCTCGCCCTGACGCGGCGCCGGCCGCGCTCGGCGGAGCTCGGCTCCTACGGGCGCTGAGATGGCCGCGGGCAAGCTCGTCATGCTGGCGGCCGGCGGGACCGGCGGCCATCTCTTCCCGGCCGAGGCGCTGAGCCACGCGCTGCATGCCCGGGGCCAGCGCGTCGTGCTGATGACCGACACGCGCGCGGCGGAATACGCCGGCAGCTTCCCGGCCGAGGCGGTGCATGCCGTGCCCGCGGCGACGCCGTCCGGCCGCTCGCCATTCGCCATGACCGGGGCGCTGCTCAAGCTCGCCAAGGGCACCTTTGCGGCGCGGCGCATCATCGGCAGAATCAAGCCCGATGTCGTCGTCGGCTTCGGCGGCTATCCGACCGTGCCGCCGGTGCTCGGCGCCTCGCTCGCCGGCGTGAAGACGGTGATCCACGAGCAGAACGCCGTGATCGGCCGGGCGAACCGTTTCCTGGCCGGGCGGGCGACCGTCATCGCCACCGGCTTCGCCGAGGTCGGCGGCATCGCCGAGCCGCTGAAGGCAAAGTGCCGCCATGTCGGCAACCCGGTGCGCCCGGCGGTGCTGGAGGTGGCGGACCGCGATTACGAATGGCCGGGCGAGGGCAAGATCCGGCTGCTCGTCTTCGGCGGCAGCCAGGGCGCGCGGGTGATGGCCGATATCGTGCCGCCGGCGATCCAGCTCCTGAGCGAGGCCGAGCGGGCGCGGCTCTCCATCGTCCAGCAGGCGCGGGCCGAGGACGACGAGCGCGTGCGCGGCATCTATGAGAAGCTCGGCATCCGCGCGACGGTCTCGCCCTTCTTCAAGGATTTGCCGGCGCAGATGGCGGCGGCGCAGCTCGTCATCGCCCGCTCCGGCGCCTCGACCGTCGCCGAGCTGACCGTGATCGGCCGGCCGGCGATCCTCGTGCCGCTGCCCGGCTCGCTCGACCAGGACCAGGCGGCGAACGCGGCCTTCCTCGAAAAGGCCGGCGGGGCGATGCGCATCCTGCAGCCGGACTTCACCCCGCGGCGCCTCGCCAGCGAGTTGTCGCAGCTCATCGCCCAGCCGGCGCACTTGACGACCATGGCCGCAAACGCGAAGAGCGCCGGTATCCCCGATGCCGCCGACCGCCTCGCCGATCTCGTGATCGCGACGGCCAACTTTCAGAACTGACAGGACACGCAGGACCATGAAGCTGCCGCCGAAGCTCGGCCCCATCCATTTCATCGGCATCGGCGGCATCGGCATGTCCGGCATCGCCGAGGTGCTGCACAATCTCGGCTACAAGGTGCAGGGCTCGGACGCTTCCGACGGCGCCAATGTCAAGCGTCTGGCCGAGAAGGGCATCACCACCTTCGTCGGCCACAAGGCCGAGAATCTCGGCGAGGCCGAGGTCGTCGTGGTCTCGACCGCGATCAAGCGCGACAATCCAGAACTCGCCGCGGCGCGCGAGCTGCGCCTGCCGGTGGTGCGCCGGGCCGAGATGCTGGCCGAGCTGATGCGGCTGAAGAGCTGCGTCGCCATCGCCGGCACCCATGGCAAGACCACCACGACCTCGCTCGTCGCGACGCTCTTGGAGAAGGGCGGGCTCGACCCGACCGTGATCAATGGCGGCATCATCAACGCCTACGGCACCAATGCGCGCATGGGCGAGAGCGACTGGATGGTCGTCGAGGCCGACGAATCGGACGGCACCTTCCTGAAGCTGCCGGCGGACGTGGCGATCGTCACCAATATCGACCCGGAGCATCTCGACCATTTCGGCACTTTCGATGCGATCAAGGGGGCGTTCCGCTCCTTCGTCGAGAATCTGCCCTTCTACGGCTTCGCGGTGATGTGCATCGACCATCCGACCGTGCAGGGGCTGGTCGGCCAGATCACCGACCGGCGCGTCATCACCTATGGCGAGAACCCGCAGGCCGATTTCCGCCTGCTCGATATCGATCTTTCCGGCGGGCAGGCGCGCTTCACGCTCCTGATCCGCGACCGCAAGAGTGGTCGGGACGAGGTAATCCGCGACCTCGTCATGCCGATGCCCGGGCATCACAACGCGCTGAATGCGACCGCCGCGATCGCCGTCGCCTACGATCTCGGCATTCCGGTCGAGCGCATCCGCGAGGCGCTGGCCGGCTTCGGCGGCGTCAAGCGCCGCTTCACCCGGACCGGCGAGTGGAACGGCGCGCTGATCTTCGACGATTACGGCCACCATCCGGTCGAGATCGCGGCCGTGCTCAGGGCCGCGCGCGCCTCGACCAAGGGCAAGGTCATCGCGGTGGTGCAGCCGCATCGCTATACGCGGCTGTCGAGCCTGTTCGACGATTTCGCCGCCTGCTTCAACGATGCCGACACGGTGATCGTGGCCGACACCTATGCGGCGGGCGAGGCGCCGATCGCCGGGGCCGACCGCGATTCGCTGGTCGCGGGCATCAAGGCGCGCGGCCATCGCCATGCCCTGCCGCTGGAGGCCCCCGACAAGCTCGCCGGCATGGTGGCGGAGCTGGCGGGGCCGGGCGACTATGTCGTCTGCCTCGGCGCCGGCAACATCACGCAATGGGCCTATGCGCTGCCGGGGGAACTGGCGGCGCTGAAGGGGTGAGCCTTTTCGGCTCGGTTTGGACAGGCTAAAGCGTCGAGCCATGGCATTCCAGGACCTTACCTCCGACATCCGTGCCGCCGCGCCCGACCTGCGCGGGCGGCTCCTCGCCAATCAGAACCTCTCGGGCCTGACGTGGTTTCGCGTGGGTGGGCCGGCGCAACTGCTGTTCACGCCGGCGGACGAGGACGATCTCGCCTATCTGCTCTCCAGGCTGCCGGAGGACGTCCCGGTCACGGTGGTCGGGCTCGGCTCGAACCTGATCGTGCGCGACGGCGGCATTCCCGGCCTCGTTATCCGGCTCGGCGGCAAGGGCTTCGCCGAGATCAGCCGCGAGCCGGGCGACCGGCTGCGGGCGGGAACGGCGGTGCCGGACGTCAAGGTGGCCCGCGCCGCGGCCGATGCCGCGCTCGAAGGGCTCGCCTTCTATCGCGGCATCCCCGGCTCGATCGGCGGGGCGCTGCGCATGAACGCCGGCGCCCATGGCGGCGAGACCACCGATGTGCTGGTCGAGGCGCGCGGCGTCACCCGCAAGGGCGAGCTGGTGACGCTCTCCCACGCGCAGATGGGCTTCACCTATCGCAACAGCGCCGAATCGACCCGCGAGATCATCTTCACCTCCGCCCTGTTCCAGGGGCGGCCGGGCGAGCAGGCCGCGATCCAGGCCGAGATGGACCGGGTGACGCAGGCGCGCGAGGCCGCCCAGCCGATCAAGGAGCGGACCGGCGGCTCGACCTTCAAGAACCCGGAAGGCGGCAAGGCCTGGAAGCTGATCGACGCCGCCGGCTGTCGCGGCCTGCGCGTCGGCGGGGCGCAGGTCTCGGAGATGCATTGCAACTTCCTGATCAACACCGGCGGCGCCACGGCCGCCGATGTCGAAGGGCTCGGCGAAGAGGTCCGCCGCCGGGTCAAGGAGAGTTCCGGCTTCGAGCTGCAGTGGGAGATCAAGCGGCTCGGGGTCGCGGCGTAGCGGCCGCGGCTCCCGCCCGCCGGGCGAGAAGCATCCCGGCGACGGTCGAGCCCAGGATGACCGCGATGCCGAGGAGCTGGAGGCCGCCGAGCCACTGGCCGAGCAGGACGGCGCCGAGAAGCGTCGCGACCATCGGGCTGAGCAGGCCGAGGAAGGCGACGCTGGAGCCCAGCGTGGTGATGCCCCTGACCCAGAACCAGTAGGCGAGCGCGGTTCCGATCAGGACGAGATAGCCGAGCCCGAGTCCGTTCAGGGCGGTCGGAGCCGGCGGCAGGCCCTCGACCAGCAGCGCGACCGGCAGCAGGACCAGCCCGCCCAGCGTGAGCTGCCAGGCCGCCAGCGCCAGGGCTGAGCCCATCCTGCCCCAGCGCTCGATCAGCACCGTGCCGGTCGCCATCGAGGCGGCGCTGGCGAGGCCGGCGAGGAGGCCGACGGCGTCCGGCCGGGCATGCGGATCGAGCACCAGCAGCGCCACCCCGACGAGGCCGGCGAGCGCGGCGAGGATCTGGCCCCGGCCCGGACGCCGGCCGAGCAGCGGCCAGGCCAGCAGGCCGACGATCAGGGGCTGGATCGAGCCGACCGTGGCGGCCAGCCCGCCGGGCAGCCGCGCGGCGCTGACGAAGAGCAGCGCGAAGAACAGTCCGATATTGGCAAGACCGAGCGCCGCGAGCGGCAGGAGCCTGTCGCGCGGCGGCAGGCCGGGGCCGAGTGCCATCAGCAGCAGGCCGGCCGGCAGCGCCCTGAGCGCGCCGACGAGCAGCGGATGCTCCACCGGCAGCGTCTGGGTGAAGACGATATAGGTCGAGCCCCAGAGGCAGGGCACCAGGATCGTGGTCAACAGGGTGGTATTGAGCTTGAATGCCATGGTGGGCTCCCGGATGGGGGACGATAGAGCATCGGCCCGAAAAGTGGCACGCGGTTTTCGGGAAAAGCCGATGCAAAATCAGAGGCCTGGAACGCCGGACTGACCATCGTACGCGCTTTGCCCGGGCTGTCGGTATCGGCGCAGGATCCGCCAGCGTCATTCCGGGGCGGGCCGCAAGGCCCGAGCCCGGAACCGATAGCCCGGATCGCGAAGGCATCACCCGATCGACCTGCTTCCCGACGAAGCGCGTCGGTTCCGGGTTCCGGGCTCATGGCTTCGCCATACCCCGGAATGACGGTGGCGGTTCCGTACGGAACCGGAATGTCGTTCCCGTGCCGCGCACGGGTATTCAGTTCGATACTCCAGCCGTTCTGACCGGGGCGGGCTTCGCGCTGGCTAAGCGAATCGTCGTTCCGCATGTCGCGACCGAGGAGCGGCTGGTGGGCGCGCTGTCGCCTGCGGAGCGCGCGGAGCTGCGGCGCCTGCTCGCCAAAATCGGCCGATCTAAAAGCCGTTAACGCCTGCGGGCCTATGGTTAACGGGCTGTTAACCATCTCCGGTGAGGTTCGGCGGACACGTCGAACGGGGACCGGCATGAGCAAACACGTCGCAGTGCTGATGGGGGGATGGTCCGTCGAACGGGAGGTCAGCCTCAACAGCGGTGCGGCCTGCGCGCGGGCGCTGGAAGGCCAGGGCTACCGCGTCACCCGCATCGACGTGCAGCGCGACATCGCCGAGGTGCTGGCGAAGCTGAAGCCGGACGTCGCCTTCAACGCCCTGCATGGCCGCTTCGGCGAGGATGGCACGATCCAGGGCGTGCTCGAGATCCTGCGCATTCCCTATACCCATTCCGGCGTGCTGGCCTCGGCGCTGGCGATCCGCAAGGACCGGGCGAAGACGGTGGTGCAGGCGGCCGGCGTGCCGGTCGCGCATGGCGTCAACGTCTCCCGCTTCGCCGCCGCGAAGAGCCATGTGCTGCCGCCTCCCTATGTGCTCAAACCCGTCGATGAGGGCTCCTCCGTCGGCGTGGTGATCGTCAAGAAGGGGCGGGAGCACCCGCCGCAGGAGATCGCCCGGCCGGACTGGCCCTGCGGCGAGACGCTGCTCGCCGAGACCTTCGTCGCGGGGCGGGAGCTGACCTGCGCGGTGATGGGCGAGCGCGCCCTGGGTGTGACCGAAATACAAGCCGCAACCGGCGAATTTTACGACTACGACGCGAAGTACGCGAAAGGCGGCTCGATCCACATCTGTCCGGCGCGAATTTTACCGAAAATTTACCAGCAGATCGAAGAGTGTGCGTTAACGGCGCATCAAGCAATCGGATGCCGGGGCGTCAGCCGATCTGACTTTCGCTACGACGACGAGACCGACACGCTCGTCTGGCTGGAAGTCAATACGCAGCCCGGGATGACCGAAACCAGCCTGGTGCCCGAACTGGCTGCCCATGCGGGCCTGAATTTCGGTGAGCTCGTCAAATGGATGGTGCAGGACGCCTCCCTCGATCGGTGAAAGCGATGAAGGCGAACTCCTCTTCACGCCTGCCGGTCGTGGCGACCGGCCCGCAACTGCTGATCGGCAGCGAGCGGCAGGGGCGCTGGATGCGGCGCCCGCGGCGCTCGGCGCAGCCATGGGCCGAGCGGCTGCCGCGCGGCATCGGCTCCTGGCTCGCGGTCGGCTTCCTCGCGCTCAGCCTCGGCTCGGGCTTCGTCATTGGCGGGCAGTATCAGGCGATGCAGGAGGCCTACGGGCCGCCGCGGCACATGATCGCGCGCATGCTCGGCTTCGGCATCGACCGCGTCACCATCTCCGGCCTGTCGGGGCTGTCGGAGCAGGAGGTGCTGGTCGCCGCCGGCATCGACCCGAAGACCTCGCTGGTGTTCTTCGACGCCGACGAGGCGCGCAGGCAACTCGAAGCCAATCCGCTGATCCGCGAGGCCCAGGTCCGCAAGCTCTATCCCGGCGAGATCTCGATCTCGCTGACCGAGCGCGAGCCTTACGCGCTCTGGCAGGTCAAGGGCGAGCTCTTCGTGATCGCGGCGGACGGCACGGTGATCGACAAGATGGATGACGGCCGCTTCGCCTATCTGCCGCTGGTCGTCGGCAAGAACGCCAACAACCGCGCCAGCGAGTACCTGGCCCTGCGCAAGGAGGCCGGGCCGCTCGCCCAGCATATCCGCGCCGGCATGCTGGTCTCCGACCGGCGCTGGGACATCAAGCTCGACAACGGCATGGATGTGCGCCTGCCCGAGACCAAGCCCGAAATCGCGATGCAGCGGCTGATCTCGCTCGAACAGAACGATCGCATCCTCGACAAGGACATCCTGTCGCTCGACCTGCGCCAGCCCGACCGCGTCGTCGCCCGCCTTTCCGAAGAAGCCGCAGCCGCCCGCGCCGACATGCTGAAGAACCGCAACAAGGCCAGGAAGAAGGGAGGCGAGGCGTGAACCACTTCACCTCCCAGGGCCTGACGCCGCGCATGCGCCCGCTCTCGGCGCGCAAGAGCGCGATCCTCTCGATCCTCGACATCGGCACCAGCAAGGTCGTCTGCCTGATCGCCGAATTGAACCCGGCCGAGGCCAATGAGCGGCTGCGCGGGCGCACCCATGTCGCGCGCATCATCGGCATCGGCCATCAGCGCTCGCTCGGGCTCAAGGGCGGCGCGATCATCGACCTCGAAAGCGCCGAGCGCGCCATCCGCGCCGCCGTCGACGCGGCCGAGCGCATGGCCAAGGTCGAGGTCCAGTCGGTCATCTGCAACCTCACCGGCGGGCGCATCGGTTCGCAGCATTACGCGGCCGGCGTCGAGCTGCGCTCCGGCTCGGTCGGCGATTCCGACATCAAGCGCGTGCTCGCCACCGCCGCCACCCATGCGATCCGCCCCGGCAAGGCCGTGCTCCACGCCCTGCCGACCGGCTATGCGCTCGACGGCGTGCCGGGCGTGCTCGACCCGCGCGGGCTGATCGGCGGCAAGCTCTCGGTCGACATGCATGTCGTCGCCAGCGAGGCGGCGGCGGCGCGCAACGTCATGCTCGCGGTCGAGCGCTGCCATCTCGAAGTCGAGGCGGTCGTGGCGACACCCTATGCCTCGGGCCTGTCGGTGCTGGTCGACGACGAGGCCGAGATGGGCGTCGTCGTGGTCGATCTCGGCGGCGGCACGACCAGCCTCGGCGTCTTCTCCGGCGGCCATCTGATGCATGCCGACGCGATCGCGGTCGGAGGCAACCACATCACCATGGACGTGGCGCGGGGCCTGTCCACCCGGGTCTCGGCGGCCGAGCGGCTGAAGACGCTGCACGGCTCCTGCATCGCCAGCGCCTCGGACGAGCGCGACATGATCGCCGTGCCGCAGGTCGACGACGACGAGCGCGACATGCCGAACCATCTCGCCAAGTCGCATCTCATCCGCATCATTAAGCCGCGCGTCGAGGAGATCCTCGAACTTGTGCGCGACCGGCTGGCCAATGCCGGCTTCTCGGCCCAGGCCGGGCGGCGCGTCGTGCTGACCGGCGGCGCCTGCCAGCTCACCGGCCTGCCGGAAGTGGCGCGGCGCATCCTCGGCGGCCAGGTCCGCACCGGCCGCCCGCTCGGGATCAAGGGCCTGCCCGAGGCGGGCAAGGGCCCGGCTTTTTCGGCGGCGGTCGGCCTGCTGGTCTATCCGCAGGTCGCCCATGTCGAGCATTTCGAACCACGCGCCGCCGGCGGGCGCTATTTCGCGACCGGGACGGACGGCTACTTCTCGCGCGTCGGGCGGTGGCTGAAGGACAGTTTCTGAACTTGGCGCGGAAAAGTGGGAACCGGTTTTCCGGCGAAGCCAAGTTCGAAAGCAAGTGAGTACCGGCGCATTCGAAGGGGTGCGCCACGGCGTCAAACGTAGCAATCGACGGCTCCCGCCAGGCGCCGGTCAAAGGGATCAGAAGAGGCAATCATGGCGATGAATCTGCAAGCCCCGGACATCCGGGAACTCAAGCCCCGGATCACGGTGTTCGGTGTCGGCGGCGCGGGCGGCAATGCGGTCAACAACATGATCGAGGCCGGCCTCGACGGCGTCGACTTCGTCTGCGCCAACACCGACGCGCAGGCGCTGGCGCTGTCGCGCTCCTCGCGCATCATCCAGATGGGCCTCCAGGTCACCGAGGGTCTCGGCGCCGGCTCGCAGCCGGAAGTCGGCCGGGCCGCGGCCGAGGAAGTCATCGACGAGATTCGCGATCACCTGGCGGGCGCGCATATGGTCTTCATCACGGCCGGCATGGGCGGCGGCACCGGCACGGGCGCGGCCCCGGCCATCGCCCGCGTCGCCCGCGACATGGGCATCCTGACTGTCGGCGTCGTCACCAAGCCGTTCCAGTTCGAGGGCCAGCGCCGCATGCGCATGGCGGAGGCCGGCATCGCCGAGCTGAACGAGGCGGTCGACACCCTCATCGTCATCCCGAACCAGAACCTGTTCCGCGTCGCCAACGAGACCACCGGCTTCGCCGACGCCTTCGGCATGGCGGACCAGGTGCTCTATTCGGGCGTCGCCTGCATCACCGACCTGATGGTCCGCCCCGGCCTGATCAATCTCGACTTCGCCGACGTGCGCGCCGTGATGCGCGGCATGGGCAAGGCGATGATGGGCACCGGCGAGGCGCAGGGCGAGAAGCGCGCCCTGACCGCGGCCCAGGCCGCGATCAACAACCCGCTGCTCGACGACATCTCGATGAAGGGCGCGCGCGGCCTGCTGATCTCGATCACCGGCGGGCGCGACATGAAGCTCTACGAGGTCGACGAGGCCGCGACCCGCATCCGCGAGGAGGTCGATTCGGAGGCCAACATCATCGTCGGCGCCACCTTCGACGAATCGCTGGAAGGCACGGTGCGCGTCTCGGTCGTCGCGACCGGCATCGACAAGCCGATCTCCCAGGTCGGCGAGGTCGACGAGACCGAGGCCCGCATCGCCCAGGTCGCCGAGCGCCTGAAGCAGGAAGCCCGCCTGCGCTCGACCGCCGCGCCCCAGGCCGCCCGCCCGGCGCCGCAGCCGGCGCCCGCGCCGTCGATCGAGACGGCGCGCGTCGCCCCGGCCGCCGAGCCGGCCCCCGCCGCCCATGTCCAGGACATCCGCATCGAGCCGGTGCAGCCGCGCCCGGTGATGGTCGCCGCCCCGGCGCCCGAGCCGGTCGTCCCGGCCGAGCCGACCCTGCATCTCGACGACAGCTTCATCCCGCCGGCGCCCGAGCGCGCGGTGCGCCCGACCCGCATGCCGCGGATCGAGGACCTGCCGGCCCCGGGCCAGGCCCAGCTCCACGCCCAGCGCGGCGCGCAGCCGGTGCCGCAGGCGCCGAGCGCCGTCGAGCAGAAGCGGATGTCGCTGATGCAGCGCCTCGCTTCGGTCGGCTTCGGCCGCAAGGACGACGAGGCGGAGGCCCCGGCCCCCGCGCCCGTCCCGGTGCGCCAGGCCCCGGCGATGCCGCAGGCGGCCGCGCCGAGCGCCGCCCATGCCGAGTATATGCGCCGCCCGGCACCGCAGCCGGCCGCGCGCCCGGCGCAGGGCCAGCTCGACCCGCATGGCCGCGCCGCGCCGACTCGCAGCAGCGAGGACGACCATCTGGAGATCCCGGCTTTCCTGCGCCGTCAGGCGAACTGAGTCCGGCCTCCGGAAGGCCTTGTCACGGATCCCGCCGCGCCAATCGCGCGGCGGGATTTCGGCCGTTTAAAAATCGTTATCTTTCAATCTGTTATTGTTCCACCTCACTGGCTTTCCGACTGTAACACAGCGAAAGAAAGCGTGATTTTGAGCGGCTGCCGCGAAGGCTTATGTTGCGGCCGCATCAAGAGGACGAGCCTACCGGAACCGGCTTGATGCCGCTTTCGGAGATGTCGCCGCCGGCGGCCGCTGCACAGGCAGCGCGCAAGGGTCGCGGCGACCAGGATTGGATAGACGGAATGAGCTTCGATCGGCAGACGACCCTGCGGGCAGCGGTGACCTTGACCGGGATCGGCGTGCATTCCGGCGCGCCTGCCAGCATCTGCCTGAAGCCGTCCAGCGCGAATTCCGGCGTCGTCTTCCTGCGCACCGGCATCGAGGGCATGCCGCCCCAGCTCATCCATGCCAGGCACACCAAGGTCAGCGCCACCGAGCTCTGCACCGTGATCGGCGACCGCGGCCCGGCCTCGGTCTCGACGATCGAGCATCTGATGTCGGCCTGTTCGGGCTTAAGCCTCGACAACGTTCTGGTCGAGATCGACGGCCCCGAAATGCCGATCATGGACGGCAGCGCCCGCGAGTTCGTCGCCGCCATCGAGGCGACGGGGATGACCACGCTCGCCGCCTCGCGCCGCTATCTCAAGGTGCTGCAGCCGGTCCGCATCGAGCAGGGCCGCGCCTTCGCCGAGCTGATGCCGGCGGAGCAGGGCTTCCGCCTTGACGTCGAGATCGATTTCGACACCGCCGTGATCGGCCGCCAGCGCAAGATCTTCGACCTCGAGGCCAAGGCCTATGCCAGCGACATCGCGAAGGCGCGCACCTTCGGCTTCATGCGCGATGTCGAGCAGCTCTGGAAGGCGGGCTTCGCCCAGGGCGCCTCGCTCGACAACACGGTCGCGATCGGCGAGGACAAGGTGATCAACCCCGAAGGCCTGCGCTATGGCGACGAGTTCGTCCGCCACAAGGTGCTCGACGCCATCGGCGACCTGGCCCTGGCCGGCTATCCGATCATCGGCGAGTTCCGCTCCTATTGCGGCGGCCACCGGATGAACGTCCGCATCCTCGAGGCGCTCTTCGCCGACCGCGCCAATTTCGCGATCGTCGAAGCCCAGCCGGTCTTCGCCCCGGCCCGCGCCATGCCGATGGCGGCGGGTGCGCCGGCCGCCTACGCGCCCGATCTCCACTGAAATCCGAAGGGCCGGCCTCGCCGCGCCTTTCCTTTGCCCGGTTTTTGTCCGAGATGCCGCAATGCTGCGGAATCGTGCCGTGACCGGCTTTCGGCAGTGGCGCGCGGGATGCGTCTGAGGTAAGGCATGCTTCCCGCAGGCAGGGACGATCGAAAGAGGACCGACGACGTGAGCGTGACGCGGCAAAGCCTTCCGGCCATCCATCGCGGCCTATCTCCGCGCAAGGGCCTGGCCCTGGCGCTCGGCGCCGCCTTGCTGCTCGGCGGCTGCGATTCGCTGTCCTCGCTCAATCCGTTCGACCGGCCCGAGACCTACAAGCCCGACCTGACGCCGCCGACCCCGGCCGACAAGCTCTACAATGAGGGGCTGGCGCGCCTGCAGAACGGCGACAGCGAGGGCGCGGCCAAGAAGTTCGAGGACATCGACAAGTCGGCGCCGTTCTCGCCCTATGCCCGCAAGGGCATGCTGATGACGGCCTACACCAATTTCCAGGCCTCGAAATGGGAGGAGGCGATCACCGCCTCCAAGCGCTTCATCGCGCAGAACCCGGCGAGCCCGGACGCGGCCTACGCCCAGTACATCATGGCGATGTCCTATTATAACCAGATCCCGGACACGACCCGCGACCAGGAGAAGACCCGCCAGGCGATCCAGGCCTTCGAGGAGCTGATCGGCCGCTATCCCAAGTCGGAATACGTGCTCGACGCCAAGGAGAAGCTCCTGGTGGCGAAGGACCAGCTCGCCGGCAAGGAGATGAATGTCGGGCGCTACTATCTCGAGAAGCGCAACTACACCGCCGCGGTGAACCGCTTCCGCGAGGTCATCATCAAGTACCAGACCACGCGCCATGTCGAGGAGGCGCTGGAGCGCCTGACCGAAGCCTATATGGCGATGGGCATCACCAACGAGGCGCAGACTGCTGCCGCGGTGCTGGGGCACAACTTCCCCGACAGCCCGTGGTACAAGGACGCCTATGCCCTGCTGCAGAGCCACGGTCTGGAGCCGCGCGAGGATCGTGGCTCCTATATCAGCCGCGCCTTCCAGGGCTTCTCGCGCACGGTGGGCGGCATCATCGGGCTTGGCAGTCTCTGACGAGAGGCATGCATGACGGGCCAGAGGCGACCCTGCCGGCTCCGCAAACCGAGCTGAACGCCCATGCTGGCGCAGCTCTCGATCCGTGACATCGTCCTGATCGACCGGCTCGATCTCGGTTTCCGCGAGGGCTTGAGCGTCCTCACGGGCGAGACGGGCGCCGGCAAGTCGATCCTGCTCGACGGCTTCGCGCTGGCGCTGGGCGGGCGCGGCGACGGCTCGCTCGTGCGCCATGGCGAGGCGCAGGGCCAGGTCAGCGCCGTCTTCGACCTCCCGTCCGACCATGCGGCGCGCCGGCTCGCCGAGGCGCAGGAGATCGACACCGACGGCGATCTCATCCTGCGGCGGGTCCAGTACGCCGACGGCCGCACCCGCGCCTTCGTCAACGACCAGCCGGTCTCCGTCCAGATCCTGCGCATGATCGGGGCCGCGATCGTCGAGATCCACGGCCAGCATGACGACCGGGCCCTGACCGATCCGGCCCAGCACCGCGCCCTGCTCGACGGCTTCGGCGGGCTGGAAGGGCAGGCGCAGGCGGTCGCCGAGGCGAGCGAGACGCTGAAACGGGCGCGGCAGGCCCTGCAGGCGCAGCGCCTGCGGGTCGAGGCCGCGCGCAAGGAGGCCGATTTCCTGCGCCACGCGGTCGAGGAGCTCGGCAAGCTCGCGCCGAAGCCCGGTGAGGAGGACGAGCTCGCCGCCGCGCGCCAGGCGATGATGCAGGCCGAGAAGGTCGCGCGCGATCTCAACGAGGCCTATGAGGCGGTCGGCGGCCAGGGCTCGCCGGTTTCGGCGCTGGCGGCGGTGCTGCGCCGGCTGGAGCGCCGGGTCGGGCAGGCGCCGGAGCTGGTCGACCCCTCGCTCGCGGCGCTCAACACGGCCATCGTCGCGCTGGAGGAGGCGGGCGAGGCGCTCGGCGCCGCGACGCGGGCGGCCGAATACGATCCGCGCGAGCAGGAGCGTGTCGAGGAGCGTCTGTTCGCGCTCAGGGCGGCCGGCCGCAAATACGATGTGCCGGTCGACGGCCTCTGCGTGCTCGCGGCGAGCATGGCGGCCGACCTCGCCGCGCTCGACGAGAGCGAATCCTCGCTCGGTCGGCTCGAGGCCGAGCTGACGACGGCGGAGCAGGCCTTCCTCGCGCAGGCCAAGGCCTTGTCCGAGGCCCGCAAGGCGGCCGCGGCGCGGCTCGATGCGGCGGTGAAGGCGGAGCTGCCGCCGCTCAAGCTGGAGCGGGCGCGCTTCATCACCCGCATCGAGAGCGACGAGGCCGCGCGCGGGCCGGAAGGCTTCGACCGGGTCGAGTTCTGGGTCGAGACCAATCCCGGCACGCGGCCGGGGCCGATGATGAAGGTGGCGTCCGGGGGCGAGCTGTCGCGCTTCATGCTGGCGCTCAAGGTCGTTCTGGCCGAGCGCGGCTCGGCGCCGACCCTGGTCTTCGACGAGATCGACACCGGCGTCGGCGGCGCCGTGGCGGACGCCATCGGCGAGAGGCTGGCGCGGCTCGCGGACCGGGTGCAGGTGATCTCGGTGACCCATGCGCCGCAGGTGGCGGCCAAGGCGGGGCAGCATTTCCTGATCGCGAAATCGGCGGAGGAGGGCGAGGCCTCGCGCACCGTCACCCGCGTCACCTCGCTCGCCGACCAGGCGCGGCGCGAGGAGATCGCCCGGATGCTGGCCGGCGCCTCGATCACCGAGGAGGCGCGGGCCGCGGCCGGGCGCCTTCTGGAAGCGGCCGGGCTGCGCGGCTGAGCTGCCGCGAAGGCGGCGTCAGGCCGCCGGCACGAGCGCGTAGCCGTCGCCTTGCCGGCGCACCTGGCGGAAGCCGGTGATGTGCCCTCCCGAAACCGTCCAGCCCTTCGCGGCAGCGCGCTCCAGAATGTCCCGGCGCGACCGGACCGCCTGGTTGGCATCCAGGTCGTAGACCATGCCGATGGCGGGATCGGCCGCCTGCAAGGCGCCGAGATGCAGGGCGTCGCCCCAGAGCAGCAAAGAGCGCTCGCCATCGCCGATGAGGTAGCCGCTATGGCCGAAGCTGTGGCCGGGCAGGGGCACGAGCGCGACGCCGGGCAGGACCGGCCCGGGCTCCGCCGCCCGGATGCGGCCGGCATAGAGCCGCCGCAAGCTGGCGGCGATGTCGAAGGCGCCGCGCTTGCTCTCGGGCGTCGCCGCCCGCTTCGCCTCGTCGCCGTAATAGCCGAGATCGGCCTGCGGGACGACGATCTCGGCCGCGGGGAAGCGCGGCCGCTCGCCGTCGAACAGGCCGAGCGCATGATCGCCATGGAGATGGGTGACGAGCACGCGCCCGACATCCTCGGGACGGATGCCGGCTTCGGCCATCGCCTGCGGCGCGTGGCCGAGGGCGGCGCCCCAGGACGGGCCGGTGCCGGCATCGACCAGGGTGACGCCGCCTGCATCGCGCAGGGCGAAGCAGTTCACCGCGATGCTGATCCGCGGCTGGCCGAAGCGCGCGATCGCCTCGGCGCGGGCGGCGGCGCCGGACTGGTGGACGATCACGTCCGCCGGCGCTTCGAAAATGCCGTCGAGCAGGGTCGTGACGTCGTATCCGCCGAAACGGGGAGGCTGCGCGGTCATCGAGGATCTCCTGTCGCCTCCTGCGTAGCGCCGGGCCCGGAACGGTGCCAATGCCGCCGGGCAAGGGGCGGCTTTGCGCGCCGTGCGCGGTTGCGCCATTTCCTTTTGGCCCGGCTTGCTCTATGAGCCGCTTTCGATCGACGGCCTGCAGGTGCTGCGCGCGCCGCTTATCCGTCACCCCAGTTTCGCGATCTTCCCGCGTTCCGAGCCGCAGAACCAGGCCTTCCGCATGTCCTTTTCCCTCACGAGCCCGCCGCTCGCGCGCGCGCTCGCCGACCGCAACTATTCCGAGCCGACGCCGGTGCAGAGCGCCGTGCTGGAGGAGGCCGCGCATGGGCGCGACCTCCTGGTCTCCTCGCAGACCGGCTCGGGCAAGACCATCGCCTACGGGCTCGCCATCGGCGAGACGCTGCTGGACGGGGCCGAGAGGCTCGGCCGTGCGGCGCTGCCGCTGGCGCTGATCATCGCGCCGACCCGCGAGCTCGCCCTGCAGGTCCAGCGCGAGCTGGCCTGGCTCTACGCCCAGGCGGGCGCGCGGGTGATCTCCTGCGTCGGCGGCATGGACCCGCGCCGCGAGGCGATGCTGCTCGACGAGGGCGCGCATATCGTCGTCGGCACGCCCGGCCGCCTGCGCGACCATATCGAGCGCCGCCGCCTCGACCTCTCGGAGCTCAAGGCCGTCGTGCTCGACGAGGCGGACGAGATGCTCGATCTCGGCTTCCGCGAGGATCTCGAATTCATCCTGAAGAGCGCGCCCGAGAGCCGCCGCAGCCTGCTGTTCTCGGCGACCTTTCCGAAGGAGATCATCCGGCTGGCCGAGAGCTATCAGCGCGACGCGCTGCGCATCGAGGTTCAGGCGACGACCCGCGGCCATGCCGACATCGCCTACAAGGCGGTGCGCGTCTATCCGAAGGAAGCCGAGCTCGCGGTCGTCAACCTGCTGCGCTTCCACAATGCGCCGGTGGCGCTGGTCTTCTGCAACACGCGCAACGCCGTGCGCCATCTCGAGGCCATCCTGCTGGAGCGCGGCTTCACCGCCGTCGCGCTTTCGGGCGAGCTCGGCCAGAACGAGCGCAACGCCGCGCTGCAGGCTCTGCGCGACGGCCGGGCGCGGGTCTGCGTCGCCACCGACGTCGCGGCGCGCGGCATCGACCTGCCGGGGCTCGACCTCGTCATCCATGCCGAATTGCCGCATGATTCCGAGGTGATGCAGCACCGCTCGGGCCGCACCGGCCGCGCCGGCAACAAGGGCGTGAGCGTGCTGCTGGTGCCGCAATCGCGCCGGCGCAAGGCCGAGCGCCTGCTGATGGAAGGCAAGGTCGAGGCCGAATGGATCGGCCCGCCGACGGCCGAGGAGATCCATGCGCTCGACCAGCAGCGCCTGCTCCAGGACCCGCTTCTGGCGGGCGAGGAAGGCGAGGACGACGCCGGGATGATCGAGGCGCTGATGGCGGGCCGCGAGGCGCGCGAGATCGCGGCGGCGCTGGTGCGCCTCTATCGCTCGCGCCTGCCGGCGGCGGAGGAGGCCGGCGATCCGGGCTTCGGCCGCGACGAGCGCCGGGCGCCGCGCGCGAACGAGGACTACGCCGCCAAGCGCCGCCCCTTCGGCGCCGGCCGCGAGGCGGATGAGGGCGAGCGTCCGCGCAAGGCCGCCGGCCCGCGCGGCGAAACGGTCTGGTTTCGGCTCGATATCGGCCGCAAGCAGGGCGCCGATCCGCGCCAACTCCTGCCGATGCTGTGCCGGCGCGGCCGCATCACCCGCGACGAGGTCGGCGCGATCCGCATCTTCGACCGCGAGACCAAGGTCGAGATCGACGCCGATGTCGCCGATCGCTTCTACGAATCCGCCAAGGTGCCGGATCGCGACCGGATCACGATCGAGCCCGCGACGGAGGAGCGGCGGGCGGCGAAGTCCTTCGAGGACAAGTCTTCCGAGCGGCGGGCGCCGCCGCGCCGTGGTGCCGCGGACGGCTCCGATTCCGCTGACAGGCCGGAGCGGGGCGGCAAGTTCGAGCGCCTCGGCAGAGCGGAGCGCCAGGCTGCGCCCTATCGCGGCCGCGAGGCGGGCGAGCGCAAGCCCTATGAGGATTCCGGCGACGGGCGCCCGGCGGGCAAGAAGCCGTTCAATCCGAAGGCCAAGCGCTTTCCGGGGAAGGCGGAGCGGCCGGAAGGCGGGCGCCCCGCCGGCAAGCCCTTCGGCAAGGGCAAGCCGCCGCGCCGCGGCTGATCGGCGGCGCCGTCCTCAGCGCAGGCCGAGGAAGGAGAGGATGGCGAGGACGATGACGATCAGGCCGACGAGGTAGATGATATTGTTCATGAAAAACCCCCTGAATGGATAGGCCGCGAGGCGCGATTTCAGGAGGTTGAACCGGATTCGACGGGGAAAGGTTCCCGTGGGCAGACGATCGCAGCCGCTTGCCGCGGGATGCGCCCATCCAGGCGAAGCGACGCCCGGACCCCGGGATCCGTGCGTGAACCTCGATCGGGATGCGATCCGGCATCAACCGGATCGCCGCCATGCTCTCGGCGTGAGAGGATGCGCCGGGTCGCCGCCCGTTCAGACCACCACCTTGCGGTAGAGGTGCCAGGTGGCGTGGCCGAGCACCGGCATCGCCACCACGAGCCCGACCAGAACCGGCAGGCAGCCGAGCACCAGAAGCCCGGTCACCATCAGGCCCCAGACCGTCATCACCCGCGGATTGGCTTCGACGGCCGCGATCGAGGTGCGCACCGCCGTCGGCATGTCGACATGGCGGTCGATGATCAGCGGGAAGGACACCACCGAGATCGAAAAGGCGAGGATGGCGAAGAGCAGGCCGATGGAGTTGCCGAGGACGATCATCACCCAGCCGTCGAAGGTGGTGAAGGTCGCGCGCAGGAATTCGGCCGTGGAGACATCGGCGGGCAGGCCGAGCTGGGCGCGGTAGATCACCCAGGCGCAGGCCAGCCAGGCGAGGAAGAGCCCGGTCAGCATCAGGCCGAGCAGGACGATCTGCCCGATCCCCGGCGAGTGCAGCACCTCGACCGCATGGCTCCAGGACGAATCCAGCCCCTGCTCGCGCCGGCGGCTGGTCTCGTAGAGGCCGATCGCGGCGAAGGGGCCGAGCAGGGCGAAGCCGCCGAGCAGCGGGAAGAGCAGCGGGAAGATGTTGTAGCTGACGGTGAGCTGCGCCAGCAGCACGCCGGCGACGGGGTAGATCAGCGCGACGAAGACGAGATGGCTCGGCTGAGCCTTGAAATCCTCCCATCCGCGCCAGAGCGCGTCGCGCAGATCCATCGTCGTGATGGTGCGGACCTGCGGCTGGACCGCTGCGCCGATGTGATGGAGTGTGCCGTCAAGATTGGCCATGGCGTATCTCCCGGTTCCGGCCCGGTTCGCCAAGCAGCCATCGACATGTTCCTTGGCGTCAACGGCCGTCCGGCGTCGAGCTTCCAATTCCCAGTACAAGGACTATACACGCGGGAGCGGGATTTGTTGCAGCCTTTCGCGCGGTTGTGAGCGGCGCGCCGCGCAGGAGGCTGCTGCCCTTTCTCGTCAGCGCCATCTCGCCTAATGCTTCCCGCATGAGCGACACCGACGACACTTCAGCCACCGAAACACCCGTCGCGGATCTGACGCCGCGCCGGGCGAAGCTCGAGCACAAGCGGCTCGCGGCGCAGGTGCAGGCGGCGAACGACGCCTATTTCCAGGACGACCAGCCGATCATGGACGACGCCGCCTATGACGCGAAGCGCCGGCGGCTGGTCGCGCTGGAGGAGGCCTTCCCGGAGCTGAAGGAGGCCGATGGCGTCAGCGGCAAGGTCGGTGCCAGGCCCTCGGGCAAGTTCGCCAAGATCCGGCATCGCGTGCCGATGCTCTCGCTCGACAACGCCTTTTCCGACGAGGCGGTCGCCGAATTCGCCGCCCGCGTCTACCGCTTCCTCGGCCGCAAGGAGGAGGAGGGCGGCATCGCCTTCACCGCCGAGCCGAAGATCGACGGGCTCTCGCTCTCGCTGCGCTACGAGAAGGGCGAGCTCGCCGTCGCGGCGACGCGCGGCGACGGCGAGGAGGGCGAGGACGTCACCGTCAACGCCCGCACCATCGCCGAGATCCCGCAAAGGCTCGCCGGGCCGGACGTGCCGGAGATCGCCGAGGTGCGCGGCGAGGTCTATCTCGGCCATGCCGATTTCGCGGGAATCAACCAGCGCCAGCGCGAAAAAGGGCTCCCCGAATTCGCCAATCCGCGCAACGCCGCCGCAGGCTCGCTGCGCCAGCTCGATGCGAGCATCACCGCTTCGCGGCCCTTGCGCTTCTTCGCCTATGCCTGGGGCGAGATGCCGGTGCTGCCGGCTTCGACGCAGATGGGCGTGGTCGAGGCGTTCCGGCGCTGGGGATTCCGCACCAACCCGCTGATGAAGCGCTGCGAGAGCGTGGCCGAGATGGTGGCCCAGTACCGGCTGATCGAGAGCCAGCGCGCCACGCTCGGCTACGACATCGACGGGGTGGTCTACAAGGTCGACGACCTCGCGCTGCAGGCGAGGCTCGGCTTCGTCTCGCGGGCGCCGCGCTGGGCGATCGCGCACAAGTTCCCGGCCGAGCTGGCGACGACCATCCTGGAAGCGATCGACATCCAGGTCGGGCGCACCGGCGCGCTGTCGCCGGTCGCGCGATTGAAGCCGGTGACGGTCGGCGGCGTCGTCGTGACCAATGCGACGCTGCACAACGAGGACTATATCCGCGGCTTCGATTCGAAGGGCGCGCCGATCCGCGACGGCGCCGATATCCGCATCGGCGACACGGTGACGGTGAAGCGCGCCGGCGACGTCATCCCGCGCGTCGAGGCGGTCGACCTGTCGAAGCGGCCGGCGGATTCGAGGCCCTATGAATTCCCGACGCTCTGCCCCGCCTGCGGCAGCCATGCCGTGCGCGAGCACAATCCGCGCACCGGCAAGGAGGATGCCGTGCGCCGCTGCACCGGCGGGCTGATCTGCCCGGCGCAGACGGTCGAGCGGTTGAAGCATTTCGTCTCGCGCGACGCGCTCGACATCGACGGGCTCGGCGACAAGCAGATCGAGTTCTTCCACAATGACCCCGACCTGCCGGTGAAGGAACCGGCCGACATCTTCACGCTGGCGCGGCGCGACGAGGCCAATCTCAGGAAGCTCAAGGACAAGGAAGGCTTCGGCGCCGTCAGCGCGCGCAAGCTGTTCGAGGCGATCGAGGCGGCGCGCCGGCCGCCGCTCAACCGGCTGATCTTCGGGCTCGGCATCCGCCATATCGGCGAGACCAATGCGCGGCTGCTCGCCCGCAACTACGGCTCCTTCGCGGCGCTGCGCGAGGCGGTCGCCGCCGCGGCCGATCCCGCCGCGCCGCAGCGGCAGGAGCTCGACGCCATCGACGGCGTCGGCCCGACCGTGGTCGAGGCGCTGCTGCAGTTCTTCGGCGAGCCGCACAACCAGGCGCTGCTCGACCGGCTGCTGGCGCAGGTCGAGCCGCAGCCGCTGGAGGCCGTCGCCGCGACGAGCCCGGTCGCGGGCAAGACGGTGGTCTTCACCGGCGCGCTCGAGCGGATGACCCGCGACGAGGCCAAGGCCATGGCCGAACGGCTCGGGGCGAAGGTGGCGGGCTCGGTGTCGTCGAAGACGGACCTGCTCGTGGCCGGCCCGGGGGCGGGGTCGAAGCTCAAGGACGCGGCCAAGCACGGCGTCGCGGTGATCGACGAGGCCGGCTGGTTCGACCTGATCGGAGGCTGAGCCGGCGAAGGCCTATTCCGCCGCCTGCGCCGAGGGCGCGAACATCGCGGCGGGCGGGGCCTCGCCGGTGGCCCGTACCTGGCTCGGCGCGGTACCGGTGATGCGCTTGAAGGCGCGGCTGAAGGAGGCTTCCGACTCATAGCCGAGGCGCTGCGCCACCACCGCGATCCGCAGCTTGTCGCGGGCGAGCCATTGCCGGGCCTGGTGCATCCGGACCTGCGCGACATAGCGGGCCGGCGTCTCGCCGACGACCTCGGCGAAGCGCTGGGCGAAGCCGGAGCGCGAGGCGCCCATCAGTTCCGCCAGGCTTTCCACCGTCCAGTCGGTCTCGGGATGGGCATGCACCGCCGCCAGCACCTTGCCGATCTGCGGGCAGCGCGCCGCCGCGACCCAGCCCTTGCTGGTGCCGCAGCCGCTTTCCACCCAGGCGCGGATGATGGTCGCGGCCAGCACATCGGCGAGGCGCGCCAAGATGCCGCCGGCGCCGACCCGGTCCATCGCCACCTCCTGGCCCATCGCCTCGAGCAGATGCGGGATGCCGGGCTCGTTGGCGATGAAGTCGGACATCCGCATCAGCTCCGGCATCAGCCTGAGCAGCGGGTGGTCGGCGTCGACGTTGAAGCTCATGCGGCCGGTGAAGATCAGCATGTGCCGGCCGCTGCCGCCGCCTTCGACATCGAACACGTTGCCGTAGAATTCGCGCACCCGGCAGTCGCGGGGCGGGGAGGGGACGACCTCGGGCGAGCTCGCCAGCACATGGCCGCCGCCGCGCGGCAGCAGCACGGCGTCGCCGTCGTGCAGTTCCAGCCATTCGCCGGCCTGCGTCTTCAGCCAGCAGCTCCCGCGCGAGACGAAGTGAAAATAGGCTTCATGCGTCGCAGGGAAGGCGACGCCCCAGGGGGCGGCCATCTGGCAGCGGCTGTAGTCGACGCCGTCGAGCCGCAGGCCGCGGAGCATCTCGGTCAGGTGATCGGTGGAGGCGGTCATCGCAATCCTGGATGAATGATCAAGGAATGCGGATTATATAGCATGGAAACTCCATGGCGCCAGACCCATCTTCCGGCGACCTCATGGAGATCCCCATGTCCGACGCTTTATCCGCAACACCTTTCGAACTCGACGACGCGCGGGAGGAAACCCGCGAAAGACCCGCCTGGGCCGCGGTCGTCTCGCTGACCTTCGGCGTCTTCGGCCTCGTCACCGCAGAATTCCTGCCCGCCAGCCTGCTCACGCCGATGGCGGCGGATATCGGCGTCTCGGTCGGCGCCGCCGGCCAGGCGGTCACCGCCACGGCGGTGGTCGGCGCCATCGCCGGCCTCGCCGCCGCCATCGTCACCCGCGGCATCGACCGGCGCGTGGTGATCTGGGCGCTGACCGGCCTGCTGATCCTGTCGAGCGCCATCGCGGCGGTCGCCACCAACCTGCCGACGCTGCTCTTCGCCCGCGTGCTGCTCGGCATCGGCCTCGGCGCCTTCTGGTCGATGGTCGCCGCGACCGCGATGCGGCTGGTGCCGCCCAGCGCCCTGCCCAAGGCGATGTCGCTGATCTTCACCGGCGTCTCGGTCGCGACGGTGAGCGCCGCGCCGATCGGCGCCTATCTCGGCAATCTGATGGGCTGGCGCGTGGTGTTCTGGCTCTCGGCCCTGATCGGCGTGGTGACGCTCGTCATCCAGATGGCGGTGCTGCCGCGGCTGCCGGCGCGCGGCTCGCCCGACATCCGCACGCTGTTCCGGCTGCTCGGCCGGCCGAGCATCGCGCTCGTCCTCGCCGGCATCGCCGTGGTGATCTCCGGGCATTTCGCCGGCTTCACCTATGTCCGCCCGTTCCTGGAACAGATCCCGAAGCTGTCGGTCGAGGCGATCTCGCTGGTGCTGCTGGCCTATGGCGTCGGCGGTTTCTTCGGCAATTTCGCCGGCGGGGCGATCACGGCCCGCAGCGCCAAGGCCTCGGTGATCTTCGGCGCCTTCGCCGTCGCCCTGATGGGGGCGAGCCTGCTCGTCCTCGGGGCATCGCCGATCGCCTCGGCCATCGCCGTCGGGCTCTGGGGCTTCGCCTTCGGCGCCCTGCCGGTCGGCTTCCAGACCTGGCTGGTGCGGGTCGCGCCGGAGGACGAGGCGGAATCGGCCGGCGGCCTGCTCGTCGCCGCCTTCCAGGTCGCGATCGCGAGCGGGGCGATCTTCGGCGGGCTGCTGGTCGACGGCTTCGGGACGCTGGGCGTCATCGCCTATGCCACGGTCGCGACGCTGGTCGGCGGGCTCGGCGTGCTGCTGCTCGGCGCGAGGAGCCCCGAGCGGGTCGGAGCCAAGGCGGCCGCGCAGGCCCTCTGACGCGCCGTCGCGGCCGGCGAAACAGATCGGGCGCGTGATGCGCCCGATCACTTTTCTTCAAGACAGCGGCGGCGCGAGAGGGTTTATGCTCCCGGCATGGAAGCAGTTGCCCAGGGCGAGAGATTTGGCCTCGAACCGCTCGTCGCCGGCGAGCGGGCGAAGCTGTTTCCGGCCGTGCGCTTCGACGGGCTGGACTGCCTCGCCGCCACTTTCCGCCGCCACGCCTACGCGCCGCACCGGCACGAAAGCTATGTGCTCGGCACCATCGAGGCCGGCTGCGAGACCTTCCGCGTGCGCGGTGCCCGCCACTATGCCCGGCCGGGGCTGATCACCTTCGTCAACCCGCTGGAGACCCATGACGGCGAGCCTTACGGGCCCGGCTACAGCTATCGCATGACCTATCCCGAGATCGGGCTGATGCGCGAGGTCGCCGCCTCGCTGAGCGGCCGGGAGGCGGACGGGACCCCGTTCTTCCCGGAGCCGCTCGTCGAGGACGCGGAAGGGGCGGCGCTCTTCGCCGCCGCCCATCGCGCGATCGAGGCGGGCGAGGACCTGCTGGCGGGCGAGGAGATGCTGCTGCGCTTCTACGCGCATTGCCTGGCCCATCACGCCGATCTGGCGGTGCGGCCGGTCGGGGCGGAGGCCGGCCCGGTCGACCGCGCGCGGGAGGTTTTCGAGGCCCGCTACGACGAGGATCTGTCGCTGGCCGATCTGGCGCGGCTGACCGGCCTGCCGCGGCATCACCTGATCCGGGCCTTCCGGCGCGAAACCGGGCTGACGCCGCATGCCTATCTCGTCGATGTCCGCGTCCGGCGGGCGCGGGAGCGGCTGAGGCGCGGCGAGAAGCCCGGCGACGTCGCGGCGGCGACCGGCTTCAGCGACCAGCCGCATCTGACGCGGGCCTTCAAGGCGCGCTTCGGCGTCACGCCCGGCGCCTTCCGCGCCGCGCATGCCGGCTAGGCCGGCCCTTCGAGAGAATCGATCCATGTCCACGATGCGCGACGACATCAGGCGCGGCCTGAGCGATATCTGGCCGGCGGCGGTGGCCGCGGCGCCGATCGGCCTGCTGTTCGGGGCCGTGGCGGCGAGCAAGGGGCTCTCCCCGCTCGAGGTCTTCCTGATGAGCGCCATGGTCTTCGCCGGCGGGGCGCAGTTCGCGGCGGTGGAGCTGTGGGCGACGCCCGCGCCGGTCGCGGCGCTGGTCTTCTCGACCTTGCTGATCAACGCCCGCCATATCCTGATGGGCGCCTCGCTGGCGCCGAAGCTCCAGGGCTTCAGCCGCTGGCAGAAATTCCTCGGCCTCTACTACATGGCCGACGAGAACTGGGCGCTGGCCGAGAAACGCGCCCGCACCCACAGCCTGACGCCGGCCTACTGGTTCGCCATGGTCGTGCCCTTCGTCGCCGGCTGGCTCGTCAATTCGACGCTGGGGGCGACGATCGGCGCGGTCCTCGGCGACCCGAAGCGGCTCGGCGCCGATTTCGCCTTCACGGCGCTGTTCATCGCCCTGGTCGCGGCCTTCTGGAAGGGGCGGGTGACGTTCTGGACGGTGGCGGCCGCCGGCATCGCCTCGGCGGTGACCTATCGCCTCGCCGGGCCGCCCTGGCATGTCGCGGCCGGCGCGCTCTGCGGCCTGCTGGCGGCCTGGCTCGCGGCGGGCAGTGAGGCGCGGGCGCAGGCGGTGGCGATCGAGGAGGCCGAGGCGTGAGCGTCGATCCGGTCAATTTCCTCGCCTTTCTCGGCATGGCGATCGTGACCTATGTCACGCGCGTCGCCGGGCTCGCGCTGGCGGGGCGGCTCAACCTGTCGCCGCGCGCGCAGGCGGCGTTCGATGCGATTCCGCCGGCGGTGCTGGTCGCGGTGATCGCGCCGAGCGCGCTCGCCACCGGCTGGGCCGAGACGGCTGCGGCGGCGATCGCGGCGCTGGCCGCGACGCGTCTGCCGCTGCTCGCGGTCGTGGCGGTGGGAGTCGTGGCGGTGGTGGCGTTTCGCGCGGTGATGTGATCGGCACCCGTCTCCGCGAGGAGGACGGCTGCTCATCGTCCGGGGGCGGCCTTCACAGCGGCCGGCAGGCATCCTCCAGCCAGGCCCTGGCCTCGCCCGCGACCAGCGGGCCGATCTTCTCCAGCACCTTGGCGTGATAGGCGTCGATCCAGGCGATCTCGCCATCGTCGAGCAGGTTCACATCGATCAGCGCCCGCTCATAGGGCGTCCAGGTGATGGTCTCGAAGCCGTAGATCGTGCGCTCGGCGCCGGGGATCCTGCGCTCCTCGACGACGAGCAGGTTCTCGATGCGGATGCCGTAATGGCCTTCCTTGTAATAGCCCGGCTCATTGGAGAGGATCATGCCCGGCTCCAGCGGCGTGGTGCCGAGCTTGGAGAGCCGCTGCGGCCCCTCATGCACCGAGAGATAGCTGCCGACACCATGGCCGGTGCCGTGGTCGAAGTCGAAGCCGCCCTGCCAGAGCGGCAGGCGCGCGAAGGCGTCGAGCTGCGCGCCGGAGGTGCCCTTGACGAAGACCAGCCGCGAGATCGCGACATGGCCCTTGAGCACGCGGGTATAGCGGTCGCGCATCTCGGGCGTCGGCGCGCCAATCACGATGGTGCGGGTGATGTCGGTGGTGCCGTCCTCGTACTGCCCGCCCGAATCGACCAGGAAGATGCCCGGCCCGATCGCCCGGTTGCTCGCCGCCGTCACGCGGTAATGCGGCAGCGCCGCATTGGGCCCGGCGCCGGCGATGGTGGTGAAGGAGACGTCCTTGAGCAGGCCGGTCTTCAGCCGCTCGTTCTCCAGCGCCGCGACGGCATCGATCTCGGTCAAGCCGCCCTTCGGCGCCTCGCGCGCGAGCCAGGACAGATAGTTCGCCATCGCCGCGCCGTCGCGCAGATGGGCGGCGCGGGTTCCGGCGAGCTCGGCCGCGTTCTTGCGCGCCTTCATCAGGGCGATCGGATCGGCGCCGGCATCGGGCGTGCCGCCGGCCTCGCGGATCAGCGTCGCCAGCGCCGAGGCCGCCGTCGCCGCGTCGAGCCGGACCCTGGCCTTGGCCGCGCCGAGCTTCCGCAACTGCGCTTCGAGCTCGGCCGGGGAGGCGATCTCGCCAACCGCGCCGATGGCGTCGCCCGCCTCGTTGGTGATCTTCTCCGGCGCGAGGAAGACGGTCGGGCGGCCCTCGCGCGGGACGATCGCATAGCCGAGCGGCAGCGGCGTGTGCTCGACATCGCCGCCGCGGATGTTGAAGGTCCAGGCCAGCGCATGCGGGTCGGAGACGACGAGGGCGTCGACCTTCGCATCCGCGAGCGCCTTGCGGATGCGCGCGAGCTTGGAGGCGGCGTCCTCGCCGGCGTAGTCGGCACGATGGGCCTTGACCGGGGCGGAAGGCGCGGCCGGGCGGTCGCTCCAGAGCGCGTCGATTGGGTTTTTCGCGACGGGGACCAGAGAGCCGCCGGCCGCCGCGGCCGCTTTCTCCAGCCGGGCGACGCCATCGACGGTGTGCAGCCAGGGATCGTAGCCGAGCTTGCCGCCGGCCGGCAGGTTCTGCTCGACCCAGCGCTCCAGCGGCGACTCCTCCATGCGGACCGGGGTCACCACCCTGGTGTCGGTCTGCTCGGCCGACTGGATGGTGTAGCGACCGTCGACGATCAGCGCCGCCCTGTCGGCCAGCACCACCGCATTGCCGGCCGAGCCGGTGAAGCCGGTCAGCCAGGCGAGGCGGGCCATATGCGCCGGCACATATTCGCCCTGATGCTCGTCGGCGCGCGGCACGACGAAGCCGTCGAGCCCCTGCGCCGCCAGAGCCTGCCGCAAGGCGGCGACGCGGCCGGCGACCTGCGCCGGGTCGCTGGGCTCGGTGAAGGACTGGAAACGGCAGCTCGGCATCGACTGGCTCATCTGGGAATCCGGTATGGCTGTGGTGCGCATGGTTGCGCCGCCGCCCCGCAAAGCGCCAGCCCCAAAGCGGCATGGGAGCCGTTCGCCGGACCGGCCGCGGCTGCCGCTTTGCCGGGCGATTGCCCATGTGTCATGCATCGCATGCGCGCGGACTGAGCGATGCTGCTGGCCGATATGCGGAAGGTGCATATCTCGCATATGCAAAAACATCTTCTCGCAAGTGCGAAATGACTCCACTTTAGTCGTACAAGAGAACGAGGAAGCGACCGGGACTGTCCTTCGTTTTTTCGGAGATGGACCCATGACCTATGTGCTGAACAACGCCGACGTGCTGCCCGTGCCGGTGATCGCCGAGAGCGGGGCGCTGCGTTCGGAGAAGCCTGGCCTGATGCGCCGGATCTATGACGCGATCATCGAAAGCCGGATGCGTTCCGCGGCCCGCGAGCTGCGCGCGCGCAACCTCCTCGTCAACGAGGCCGGGATCGTTCTCGGCGGCATTCCGTTCACGAGCCTGTCGAACGACGCCGCGCTGCCCTTCAACCGCTGACGCCCCGGCGCAGAGAGTAACCCATGATCGTCATCGCCAAGCATATCGTCGAGCGGATCGTCGATGCGGCGAAGTTCGCCGCCGCCGTCTGGCACGACGCCCGCAGCCTGCAGGCCGAAGCCGAGGCCAAATACGGCCATATCGAGTTCTGACGCCGAGAGGCGACGGCCTCGCACCCGGCTTTCGCAGCCGGGCGCATCAGGTCAGACAGGGCGGCGGGGCCTTTGGGCCGCGCCGCCCTTTTTCATGACCAGCGTCGCCCAGCCTTCGCGCAGCGACCGGCTCGCCAGCGCGACCCCCTGGTGCCGATAGGCCGCGATCACGCCGGGGACGTCCATGGCGAGCAGGCCGGAGAGGATCAGCGTGCCGTCCGGCGAGAGCGCCCGCGCCAGGGCGGGGGCGAGGCGCCGCAGCGGGCCGGCCAGGATATTGGCGAAGATCAGGTCGAAATGGCCGGGCCGGTCGGCCTTGGCATGGCGCAGCCCGGGCGCGACATAGAGGTCGAGCGCATGCGGCGCGTGGTTGAGGCGGGCGTTATGCGCCGAGACCTCGACCGCGATGGCGTCGATGTCGCCGGCGACGACCTTGCGCTTGATCTGCTTGGCGAGCGCCAGCGCCAGGATGCCCGTGCCGGTACCGACATCGAGCCCGCGGCGCGGACGGCGCTTCTTCAATTCGGCGTCGAGGGCGAGCAGGCAGCCGGCGGTGGTGCCGTGATGGCCGGTGCCGAAGGCGAGCGCCGCCTCGATCTCGATGGCGACGTCGTTGACCCGCACGGTGTCGCGGTCATGCGCGCCATGGACGAGGACGCGGCCGGCGCGCACGGGCTTCAGCCCGTCGAGGCTCGTCGCCACCCAGTCCTGCTGGTTCACCGTGGTGAAGGGCGTGCTGTCGATGCCGTCGCCGACGATCGGCCGCAGCAGGTCGCGCACCGCCTCCTCGTCCGGGTGGTGGGCGAAGTAGATCTCCACCTTCCAGGGTGCGTTGAGCGAGAGCGTGGTGACGCCTTCCTCGACCTCGAAGGACGAGATCGCCGTCTCGGTGGGGTCGAAGACCTCGCCCAGCAGCTCGGTCAGGGCGCGGGCCTTGTCGCCCGAGGTGGAGAGTTCGAGGACGGTCGCGACCGTCGCTGGCAGAAGGCCTTCGCGCATGGCGCGGGATTAGCAGGCGCGTCCGGCGCTGTCATCGGAAATGGCGGCGCGGCTAAACCTGGCGTTCAGCAAATGGCTGCTAGGAGCGGGACCATGTCGCCCTTCCTGCGGAAGATCATCGTCAAGGCGAGCCTCGCGACGGTGCTGTCGATCGCGGCGTCGCTCGGTCTCGCCGTGACGATCGTGCCGCTGCTCGGGGGGGTCGTCGACGGCAACGCCTGGCTGATGTGCGTCCTCTGCCCGCTGCTGATCGCCTGGCCCGTGAGCGCCTGGCAGTTCAGCCAGGCCGAGCGCCTGCGCGAGACCCGCAACGAGATCGCCAGGCTGCACCGGGAGCTGGAGGAGGCGCATCGCAATCTGTCGGCGGCCCATGCGGTCACCGTCGAAAAGGCGCGGCGCGATGGCATGACCGGCCTGCTCAACCGCGGGAGCTTCCTCGCCGCCGTCCGGGAGATGATGGCCGGAACCAGGGCGGGCGCGCTGCTGCTCGTCGACGCCGATCATTTCAAGCAGATCAACGACCGTTTCGGTCATCCCGTCGGCGACGAGGCCCTGCAGGGCCTGGCGGAGGCGATTGCCGGCGCGCTCGAGGCGGGGCATCTCGCGGGGAGGCTCGGCGGCGAGGAGTTCGCCGTCTATCTGCCGGGCGTCGCCACCGGCGAGGCGCGCCGCATTGCCGCGAAGATCATCGAGACGGTCAGGCGCCTGCGCGTCGCGGTGTCGGCCGAGGAGGCGATTTCGCTGACGGTGAGCATCGGCGGAGCGACCCAGGCGGGCGGGGTGACGCTCAACGAACTGATCGCCGAGGCCGATGAGCAGCTCTACAGGGCCAAGATGATGGGGCGCAACCGGGCCGTCTTCCCGCCGGACGGCGTCGTCGCCGCCTGACGCCCGCGCTTTCGTCCGGCGCTATTCGGCGGCTGGCAGAAGGGCGACATCCGGCGCCGGAATCAGCGCGATCGCGAAATCCGCGATCTCCCGCGCGGCGTCGGGGTCGGCCTTCAATTCGCTCGGCGTGCGGGCGCGCGGAACGGCCTCGTTGTTCTCGCGCAGCGTTCCGATCCAGAGAGACAGAGCTTCCGGGGCGTTCCGCAACGCCTCGTCGAGCGTGTCGCCGGCCGCGAAGCAGCCGGGCAGGTCGGGAAACCAGACGCCGACGGCATGGTCGGGGCCTGCATCCTCGATGATGGCGACGTAATGGGTCATGTCAGTCGCGCGGCCAGCCCGCCTGCTTGTAGATCTTCAACACGAGGCCCGGTCCGAAATTCTTCTTCGGATGCGGCAGCACGATAGTGTCACGAGCGCCGGGCTTTTTGAAGACATGGTGAGAGCCGGCGACGCGCACGCATTCCCAGCCCTCGCGTTCCAGGCGGCGCATGATGTCGGCGCTGTTGTTGAGCATTGGTCAAATTCCTTGGGAATCCGACCACCCATGCTAGGCATATCTTGGCAAGCCACAACATCCCGCACCACGCGGCAAGCCGCTGATTTCGCAGAAGAGTGGGAGTCCGTCTGGCTAGTTCTTTCGTCGCAAGTAGCGGTAATCACCCCGCCTTCTGCACGAACGAGTCCAGCACCATCTTGCGTCCGGCCTTGTCGAAATCGACGGTGAGCTTGTTGCCGTCGACGCTGGCGACGGAGCCGGGACCGAACTTGATATGGAAGACGCGGGCCCCAGTGCCGTAGGCGGATTCGCCGGTCGATTTCGCCGTCAGCTCGCCTTCGATCAGCATCGGCCCGCGCTGGCGCGAGCCGCCGAAGCCCCGGCCGCTGTCGGAGAAACCGCCATTCTTCGCCCGGTTCTCCTGCGCGCGCTGCCAGCCGGGCGTGTTGTAACTGGAGCCGAAGCTCTCCATCCGGTCGAAGCGCGAGGCGCCGTAGCCGCCCTGCGAATAGCTGGTCGGGGCCTGCTCGACCTCGACATGCTCCTCCGGCAGCTCGTCGATGAAGCGGCTCGGCAGGCTGGTCTGCCAGAGGCCGTGGATGCGCCGGTTCGAGGCGAAATAGAGCTTCAGCTTCTTGCGGGCGCGGGTGAGGCCGACATGGGCGAGGCGGCGCTCCTCCTCCAGCCCGGCACGGCCGTTCTCGTCGAGCGCGCGCTGGTTGGGGAAGAGCCCTTCCTCCCAGCCGGGCAGGAAGACCGTGTCGAATTCCAGCCCCTTGGCGGCATGCAGCGTCATGATCGAGACGCGGCGCTCGGCCTCGCCGCCATCGGCATCCATCACCAGCGAGACGTGCTCGAGGAAGGCCGGCAGGTCGGGGAACTCGTCGAGCGAACGGACGAGTTCCTTGAGGTTTTCCAGGCGTCCGGCGGCGTCGGCCGAGCGGTCCTTCTTCCACATCTCGGTGTAGCCGCTCTCCTCCAGCACGAGCTCGGCGAGCTCGCCCTGGCGCATATGCTCGGCGCGGGCGGACCAGCGGCCGAAGGCGTCGACCAGCTCGCGCAATGCGGTGCGGGCCTTGGGCTTCAATTCGTCGCTCTCGACCGCGGCGCGGGCCGATTGCATCAGCGAGAAGCCGGTGGCGCGGGCATGGTTGTGCAGGAGCTGGACGGTGGCGTCGCCCAGCCCGCGCTTGGGCACGTTGACGATGCGCTCGAAGGCGAGGTCGTCGGTCGGCGAGACGACGCAGCGCAGATAGGCGAGCGCGTCGCGGATCTCGGCGCGCTCGTAGAAGCGCGGGCCGCCGATGACGCGATAGGGCACTCCGGCCTGGACGAAGCGCTCCTCGATCTCGCGCATCTGCGCCGAGATGCGCACCAGCACCGCGACCTCGCCGAGGTCGTGGCCCTTGGCCTGCATCGCCTCGATCTCGTCGGAGACGAGGCGAGCCTCCTCCTGGCTGTCCCAGGCGCCGGTGATGGTGACCTTGTCGCCGGCCTCGCCCTCGGTGCGCAAGGTCTTGCCGAGGCGGCCCTCGTTGCGGGCGATCAGCTTCGAGGCGGTGGCGAGGATATGGCCGGTCGAGCGGTAGTTGCGCTCCAGCCGGATCACGGTCGCGCCCGGAAAATCGTGCTCGAAGCGCAGGATGTTGTCGACCTCGGCGCCGCGCCAGCCATAGATCGACTGGTCGTCGTCGCCGACGCAGCAGATGTTGCGCCGGCCCTGCGCCAGCAGCCTGAGCCAGAGATACTGCGCCGTGTTGGTGTCCTGATACTCGTCGACCAGGATGTAGCGGAAGCGCTCGTGATAGGTCTGGAGCACGTCCGGATAATCGCGGAACAGCGTCAGGCAATGCAGCAGCAGGTCGCCGAAATCGACGGCGTTGAGCGCCTTGAGCCGCTCCTGATAGGCGGCGTAGAGCTTGCCGCCCTTGCCATGGGCGAAGACGGCGGCCTCGCCCGCCGGCACGTCATTGGGGCTAAGGCCACGGTTCTTCCAACTATCGATGAAGCCGGCCAGCATGCGGCCGGGCCAGCGCTTCTCGTCGATGCCCTCGGCCTGGATCACCTGCTTCATCAGGCGGATCTGGTCGTCGGTGTCGAGGATGGTGAAATCGCTGCGCAGATCGAGCAATTCGGCATGGCGGCGCAGCAGCTTGGCCGAGATCGAGTGGAAGGTGCCGAGCCAGGGCATGCCCTCGGCGACCGAGCCGACGAGATGGGCGACGCGCTCCTTCATCTCGCGCGCCGCCTTGTTGGTGAAGGTGACGGCGAGGATCTGCGAGGGATAGGCGCGGCTGGTCGCGATCAGATGACCGATGCGGGTGGTCAGCACGCGGGTCTTGCCGGTGCCGGCGCCGGCGAGCACGAGAACCGGGCCCTCCGTCGCCTCGACCGCCTGGCGCTGCTCCGGGTTCAGCCCCGCGAGATAGCCGGCGGCCGGCTGCGCCGCGGCGCGCGCGGCAAGGCCGCCGGGGCGCGGCGGGGGAGCGGAAAAGGGGTCTGCGTCGGACACGGGTGCGGGCTGCTCGTGCGTGATTCGTTCTCCGGCGAATATAGGGCGTCGATGTCAGGATTGCGCCCTGCCGGAGCGATCATTTTACATCCCGTTCCACAGGGAGGTGGCGGCAGGGGCGTCGCGGGAGGTTCAACGCGCCGGGAGAAGGTACTCCAGCGCATGCGTAAAGCCGCGCGGAGCTACGGAGAGGTGGTCCTCGTCGTTGAATATCGCCGATTTCAGTTTCAAGCTCGGGTATTTCCGGCCGCGTAATGCCGCCTCCAGGGTCCGGTTGTCGGCGACCATGTCGATCGTTTGGTTGTAGCGCCGGTCGCCTTTGCGCAGCGCCTCGTACTCTCCGACGTAAAGATAAACCTTGGCCGGCAGATCGCGATTGCGCGCGGCGTAGGTCGCTTCGAGACTCAGCGCGTGGCGCTTGTCGTACCAGAGGGAGGGGCAGGCGCCGGCCGCGGCGCGGGCGGGACGTGCCGCCAGAACCCGGGCGCCAATCGGGCGGATTCGCAAAAGGCGAACGGCGGCATAGTCTGGTGGTTAACGACGGGGCGGTTCGCGGATCGGAGGGAAAGCCATGGCGGAGCCATCGCGCGGCGATCAGGTCACCAATCAGGTGCCGGTGCTGGCCGGCTACGACGCCTTCGCCGCCGATCCGGTGCTGCCCGGCATCGTCTCGGCCTTCGGCGCCGATTGGGCGCGCGGGCGGCTGCACGAGGCCGGGCGGGCGGTGGGCTCGGCGCGCGTGCAGGAGCTCGCCTCCCTCGCCAACCGCTACTCGCCGGAGCTCAGGGCGTTCGACCGCTTCGGCAACCGCATCGACGAGATCGCCTTCCATCCCGCCTGGCACGAGTTGATCGGCCTCGCCATCGGCCAGGAGACGCATGCGCTCGCCTGGAACCGGCCGGAGCCCGGCGCGCAGGTGGCCCGCGCCGCGCTGCAATATCTCTGGTACGGCGCCGAGAGCGGCATCTGCTGCCCGATCAGCATGACCTATGCCGCCGTGCCGGTTCTGAAGCAGGACGCCGCGCTGTGGGAGCAATGGGGGGCGCTCGTCACCTCCAGCCGCTACGATCCGCGGCAGGGGCCGGCGCAGCTCAAGACCGGGGCAACCGTCGGCACCGCGATGACCGAGACGCAGGGCGGCTCCGACCTGCGCCAGACCCAGACGGTGGCCGAGGACAATCGCGACGGCACCTGGTCGCTGCAAGGGCGAAAGTGGTTCTTCTCGGTGCCGCATTCGGATCTGTTCCTGACGCTGGCGCGGACGGGCGAGGACATCTCCTGCTTCGCCGTGCCGGGCTGGCTGCCATCGGGCGAGCGCAACGGCGTCGCGATCCAGCGGCTCAAGGACAAGGTCGGAAACCGCTCGAACGCCTCCTCGGAGGTCGAGTTCCGCGGCGCGATCGGCCACCTCGTCGGCGAGCCGGGCAGGGGCATCCGCACCGGGCTGTCGATGAACCACAATTCGCGGCTCGACATCGCGGCGGCCTCGTCCGGGCTGATGCGGATGGCGGTGTCGCTCGCCGCCCATCACGCCCGGCATCGGCGCGCCTTCCAGAAGGCGCTGATCGACCAGCCGATCATGCAGAACGTGCTGGCCGACCTCGCGATCGAGGCGGAGGCCGCCGCCTGGCTCGCCTTCCGGCTGTTCGCGGCGCTCGACCGGCAAGCGGCGTCCGCGAGCGAGCGGCTGCTGGCGCGGGTCGGTGCGCCGATCGCGAAATACTGGATCACGCGCCGGGCGCCTGCCGTCGTCACCGAGGCTCTGGAATGCCATGGCGGCAACGGCTTCATCGAGGAGCACCCGATCGCGCGGCTCTTCCGCGAGGCGCCGCTCAACGCGATCTGGGAAGGCTCGGGCAACGTCATCTGCCTCGACGTGCTGCGCTCGCTGGCGCGGGAGGAGGGGGTGGTCGACGTGCTGCGGGCCGAGCTGATGGCGGCTGCGGGGGCGGACCGGCGCTACGATGCCGCGCTGCGGCGGCTGGAAGGCGCATTGCCGGATCTGACGCGCAACGAGGGGCAGGCGCGGCGCTTGACGGAGCAACTGGCGCTCGCGCTGCAAGGCTCGCTGCTGCTGCGGTTCGCGCCGCCCGCGGTGGCCGACGCCTTCATCGCGACGCGGCTCGGCGATGGCTGGGCCGGGCAGTTCGGCGATCTGCCGCCGGGGGTCGATGCGGCGGCGCTGGCGCGACGGGCCGTGCCGAGCGTTCCGGGTTCGCCGCCGCGCGGCGTCCCGGAATGACGGAAGCGGGCCTCAGGCCGCTTCCGGCCTGAAATTCATCGCTTCGCCATTGATACAGTAGCGCAGGCCGGTCGGCGGCGGGCCGTCCGGGAAGACATGGCCGAGATGGCCGCCGCAATTGGCGCAATGCACCTCGACGCGGTGCATGCCGAAGCTGAAATCCTCACTGGTTCCGACCGCGCCCTCCAGCGGCTGGTCGAAGCTCGGCCAGCCGGTGCCGCTCTCGAACTTCTTGCCCGATTTGAACAACTCCTGGCCGCAGCCGGCGCAGGAGAAGGTGCCGGCGCGCTTCTCGTAGTTGAGCGCGCAGGAGCCGGCCCGTTCCGTGCCGTGGCCGCGCAGGATACGGTACTGCTCCGGCGTCAGGCGTTCGCGCCATTCGGCATCGCTGAGCTGGAAGGGAAAGCTCTCGGCCTGCTTCTTCCCGGTGCCGAACATGCGCGTTAGACCCATGGCGATCTCCTTCTCGGCGGACGGCCCGTCGGGCCATCGGCTCGCTGCGCCCAATATGGCGCTTCGGCCGCCGATTTTCAGCCCCCTTTCCGTGCGGCGCCGCGCTTCACGATGACGGCATCGCCGGTCCCGTCACCGGACCGTCACGCGACTCCTCTAGTCGGCTCGCCACCTGAAAGGGGAGGGAACCCGTGACGCAAACGGCACGCACGGTCCGGCGGGCCACCACGCTGGGCCTGAGCACGGCGGTCCAGCGCAGCCGGACGCTGTCCAGGGCCGGCCTGCTGGAATGGATGTTCACCCGCGCCTTCTCCGGGCTGGTCTATCCGCAGATCTGGGAGGACCCGGTCGTCGACATGGCGGCGCTCGCCCTTGAGCCGGACGACCATGTCGTCGCCATCGCCTCGGGCTCCTGCAACATCCTGTCCTATCTCACCGCCGCGCCGATCCGCGTCAGCGCGGTCGATCTCAACGGCGCCCATATCGCGCTCGGCCGGCTGAAGCTCGCGGCGCTGGCGCGGATGACGGATTATGCGAGCTTCCGCCGCTTCTTCGCCGCTGCCGATGCCCGCGAGAACGTCGCGTTCTACGACCGCGAGATCGCTCCCCGGCTCGATGCCGTCTCGCGCGGCTACTGGGAAGGCCGGGGCCTCGACGGCCGGCGCCGGATCAATCTCTTCGCCAGGGGCTTCTACCGCTACGGGCTGCTCGGCCGCTTCATCGGCGCCGGCCATGTGCTGGCACGGCTGCTCGGCGGCAATCCCCGCGCCATGCTGGCGGCGCGCGACCGCGCCGAACAGCGGGCGCTCTACGGGAAGCATCTCGCGCCGGTCTTCGAGCGCCGGCTGGTGCGCTGGCTGGTGCGCCAGCCGGCCTCGCTCTACGGCCTCGGCATCCCGCCGGCGCAGTACAAGGCGCTCGCCGCCGATGGCGAGGACGGCATCCTCGGCGCGCTGAAGCTCAGGCTCGAACGCCTCGCCTGCGATTTCGACCTCAAGGAGAATTATTTCGCGCAGCAGGCCTTCGGCCGCCGCTATGGCGAAGGGCCGGATGCGGCGCTGCCGCCCTATCTCCAGCCGCAGCACTTCGAGGCCGTGAAGGCGCGGGCCGGCGGGGTCGGCTATCGCCAGGGCGCGATCACCGCCTTCCTGGAGGACCAGCCGGCCAAAAGCTGCGACGCCTATGTGCTGCTCGACGCGCAGGACTGGATGAACGATGCCGAGCTGACGGCGCTGTGGTCGCAGATCACGCGCACGGCCAGGCCGGGCGCGCGGGTGATCTTCCGCACGGCGGCCGATGAACGGCTTCTGCCCGGCCGGGTGCCGGCCGCGATCCTCGACCAGTGGCGCTATGACGAGGCCAGGAGCCGCGCGCTCTGCCGGCAGGACCGCTCGGCGATCTATGGCGGCTTCCACCTCTACACGCTGCCGGGACGGGCGGCGTGAGCGGGGCCGCGGCGACAAGCTCCGCCGCCGGGCTGATGGACCGGATCTACCGGCATCAGCGCCATATCTACGATGCCAGCCGCAAGTTCTACCTGCTCGGCCGCGACCAGCTCATCGCGGGATTGCAGCCGCCGGCCGGCGCGGCGATCCTCGAGATCGGCTGCGGCACGGGGCGCAATCTCGTGAAGATCGCGCGGCGCTATCCTGCCTGCGACTGCTACGGGCTCGACGTCTCGGCCGAGATGCTGGCGACGGCGCGGGCCGCGGTGGCGCGCGCCGGGCTCGGCGACCGGATCATCCTGGCGCAGGCCGATGCGACCGGCTTCGATCCGCGGCTCCTGTTCGGGCGGCCGGGCTTCGACCGGATCGTGATCTCCTACGCCCTGTCGATGATCCCGCCCTGGCAGCCGGTGGTGGCAGAGGCGCTGCGGCGGCTCGCCCCCGGCGGTTCGCTGCATGTCGTCGATTTCGGCGACCAGTCCGGGCTGCCGGGCGCCTTCAGGCACCTGCTGGCGCGCTGGCTCGCGCTGTTCCACGTCGCGCCGCGCGAAGACCTGCCGCTGGTGATGTGCGCGCTGGCGCGGGCGGCGGGAGCGGAATGCCGGGTCGGCGCCCCTTATCGCGGCTATACGGTGCATGCCGTGGCGGAGATGCCGCCGGGCTAGGGACCGGACCGAACAGCGCATGCGGTCCGATCCTCCGGCTCTTTGATTGTGCGTCGGGTTTCCCCAGGAATGGCGTTCCGCTGTTCGGGTCGGCGCTCTCCAAGGCAGCCGGTGACGGCCGGCCGCGCATGCCGCTATCCTGCCGGCATGGACAAAGCCGATTTCCACCCGCCGCAAAGCCGCTTCGAGATCCTGCGCGACCGCCTGCGCCAGCTCTATCACGGCCGCACGCCGACCGCCCTGCGCTTCCAGGCGGTCACCACCATCGTCGACCTGCTGATCATCGCCTTCTTCATCGCCGCGCCGCTGCTCAAGGGCAGGCCGGCCTTCTTCTGGATCGACTATTCGATCGCGGTGCTGATGATGGTCGAGATCGGGGCGCGTCTGCTCGCCTCGACGAACATGCTGCGGCTCCTGCGCCAGCCGACCATGCTGCTCGACCTGTTCATCCTGTCGACGCTGCTGATGCCGCAATGGCTGGAGAATTTCGGCTTCCTGCGCATCCTGCGGCTGTGGTCGCTCTCCAAGAAGGGCATCGTCTGGGTGCAATTGCGCGCGACGCGCTTCAGCGAATGGGAGAACGTCATCCGCGCGCTCGGCAACATCGTGACGTTCCTCTTCGTCGTCACGGGCTTCGTCTACACCTTCTTCTTCCAGCAGGCCGGCGGGCTGGAGAGCTATGTCGAGGCGCTCTACTTCACGGTCGCGACCGTGACCACGACCGGCTTCGGCGACCTGACCTTGCCGGGCATCGCCGGAAAGCTGACCTCGATCGTCGTCATGATCGTCGGCATCACCCTGTTCGTGCGATTGGCGCAGACCCTGTTCCGCCCCAACAAGATCCTGTTTCCCTGCCCCGAATGCGCGCTGCAGCGGCACGAGCCCGACGCGGTCTACTGCAAGGCCTGCGGGCACCGGCTGAAGATACCCGACGAGGGCCTGTAAGGCGGCTGGCGGCGCCTCAGTGCCGGGTTTCGGTCTCGGGCTCCGGCGCCTTGTCCTCGACCTTGATCGCCCGCCTCTCCGGCATGCCGATGATGCGCCCGACCGCGGCCGGCAGCGGCATCATGCTGTGGGCCGCCTTCATCAGCGCGAGATTGGCGAGGATGTCCGGCGGGAAGGGCGCGACCTTGCGATGGACCATGTCGACATGCAGCGACAGGTTCTCGCTGGTGGCGGCGAGCCAGCCCTCGTTGGCGTGGCGCATTTCGAGATAGTAGTGCAGCCGCTTGTCGTCGAAGGCGATGAGCTGGGCGGTGACGCGCACGAGGTCGCCCTCGGTCAATTCGCGCTTGTAGAGCACATGGCATTCGGCCGCGAAGATCGAGGCGTGGCGCGTCTCGACATAGTCGCGGGAGAGGCCGACCAGCGAGAAGACCTCGTCGACGGCGCGGTCGAACAGCACATGGTAATAGGCCATGTTGAGATGGCCGTTATAGTCGATCCAATGCGGCTCGACCCGCATCGCCGACGAAACGAACGGTGCGAAGAACAGCGCCGGGGCCCGCTTTTCGTTCTGCATGGTCCGCCCTCCCTGTCCAGCGCTCCGTTCAAGGGGTGACAGCATTATTTCTGCTGCCCATCCCTGAGTTGCATGCTCTAGTATGACCCGGTCCCGCCCGCGCCGATGCGTTCGGCGGAGGCGGAAAAAACGACTCCTGCCGGAACGATCCTGCGATCGTAACCGGAGCCGAAGCCGATCTGTTCCAAGTCTAAGCGCCAAATCCGGATATTGACAATGAGCCTGCCTGCAGCGTCGCACTCCGAACATTCCAGCACCAGCGCCGCGCTGCCGCCGTCGCGGGAGGCCGTCGAGGCCGTGACGCGGGCGCTGGCCGCCCGCTTCGGCAACCGGCTGGTCACCAGCCTCGCCGTGCGCCAGCAGCACGGCCACACGCTGACCTGGATCCCGAACCAGGCGCCGGACGCGGTGGTGTTTCCGCAGAGCACGGAAGAGGTTTCCGAGATCGTGCGGCTCTGCGCCGCACATGGCGTGCCGGTCATCCCCTTCGGCACCGGCACCTCGCTGGAGGGGCATGTCAACGCGCCCTTCGGCGGCGTCTCGATCGACATGTCGCAGATGAAGCGGATCGTCGCGGTCCATGCCGAGGATCTCGACGTGGTGGTCGAGCCCGGCGTGACCCGCAAGGAGCTGAACGAGCATCTGCGCGACCAGGGGCTGATGTTCCCGATCGACCCGGGCGCGGACGCCTCGATCGGCGGCATGGCGGCGACGCGCGCCTCGGGCACCAATGCGGTGCGCTACGGCACGATGAAGGACAATGTGCTGTCGCTGAAGGCGGTGATGGCGGACGGCTCGGTCGTCACCACCGCGACGCGCGCCCGCAAGACCTCGGCCGGCTACGACCTGACGCGCCTGCTCGTCGGCTCGGAAGGCACGCTCGGCATCATCACCGAGATCACGCTGAAGCTGCACGGCATCCCGGAGGCGATCGCCGCGGGCGTCTGCCCCTTCCCCTCGGTGAAGGCGGCCTGCGACGCGACCATCCTCACCATCCAGAGCGGCCTGCCGATGGCCCGCATCGAATTGCTCGACGACGTGATGATCCGCGGCGTCAACCTGCATTCCAAGCTCGGCCTGCCGGAGACGACGATGCTGTTCGTCGAGTTCCACGGCACCGAGGCCGGCGTCGCCGAGCAGTCGGAACGCTTCGGCGAGATCGCGGCCGAGTTCGGCGGCGGGCCGTTCGAATGGGCGACCAAGGCCGAGGACCGCTCCAAGCTCTGGCAGGCGCGCCACGACGCCTACTGGGCGGCGAAGGCGCTTCGCCCCGGTGCCGACTCGGTCGCGACCGATGTCTGCGTGCCGATCTCGCGGCTGGCCGAATGCGTCGAGGAGACCAAGCGCGACATCGAGGAAAGCGGGCTGATCGCCCCCATCGCCGGCCATGTCGGCGACGGCAACTTCCACACCCAGCCGCTGGTCGACCTGGACCATCCCGAGGAGGTCGCGCGGGTGCAGGCCTTCATCGACCGGCTGGTGAAGCGGGCGCTGGCCATGGGCGGCACCTGCACCGGCGAGCACGGCGTCGGCCAGAAGAAGATGAAGTATCTCGAGCTCGAGCACGGGGCCGAGGCGCTCGCGACGATGCGCACGCTGAAGCGGGCGCTCGATCCGCAGAACATCCTCAACCCGGGCAAAATCCTGGCTCTGTGACATCGCTGCGGCTTGCGCCGCCTGCCCGCTTCGCCGCAACGTCGTGATCTCGCCGCGGCTTGCGGGCAGGATGAGGCGCGTAACGGCGCTTGTCGTCATTGCGGGGAGCGAAGCGACGAGGCAATCCAGGGGCCGCAAGGCGGAACGGTTCGGCCCGGCTCCCCGGACTGCTTCGCGGAAGCCGTCCTCGGGCTTGCCCAAGGCAGCGGCCGGGGCTCGCAATGACGGCCTGGGGCTGTAGCGTTCGACCATGGCGACAGGGGCAGAAGGCGGAATTTGCGTGAAACTCTGACAGTCCTCGCGGCCCTGCTGGTGCTGGCGCTGCTGGCGGCCCTGGTCGGCCCCGGCTTCGTCGACTGGCGCGCCTGGCGGCCGCAATTCGAGACGCGGCTGAGCGAGGCGCTCGGCGTCGAGACGACGATCGGCGGCGACATCCGCCTGCGCCTGCTGCCGTCGCCGCGGATCACGCTCGGGAAGCTCAGGATCGGCGAGTCGGGGGAGGCGAGCTCCGCCACCGTCGAGAACGCGACGGTCGAGCTCGCCCTGGCGTCGCTGGCGCGGGGCGAGTTCCGCTTCTCCGAGGCGCGCTTCGATGGCGCCACCCTGTCGCTCGTCGCCGATTCCCGGGGCGCGATCCTCCTGCCGCGGCGCCGGAGCGGCGGCCTGCCGGCGCAGGCCAGCCTCGACCGGCTGACGATCAGCCGCTCGGCGCTGGTCTGGCGCGACTCCGCGGCGGCGCCGGTGACCATCGCGCCGGTCGCCGCCGAGCTCTCGGCGGTCAGCCTGGCGGGGCCGTGGCGCATCGAGGGCGAGGTCGCGGGGGTTTCGCTGCGCGTCTCGACCGGCGAGATGGAGGAGGGCGGCCGGCTGCGGGCCAAGGCCTTCCTCACCGGCGACAATCTCCAGTTCAATTTCGACGGGGCGCTGCTGCTTCCGCCGCAGGACGGCAGCGTCGGCATCGAGGCCGACGGGCTGTTCAATCTCTCGCCGGGCGGGGCCGTGGCCTTGTCCGGCCGGGTTCGCGGCGGCAGCCGCCAGCTCGACCTCTCCGGGCTGACGCTCGACCTCGCCGGCGGCGCGGCGCGGCTCGAAGGCGAGGGGCAGTACCTGCCGGCGAGCGGCACGGGTTCGCTGGCGCTGCGGGCGCGGCGGCTCGACGCCGATGCGCTGGCGGCCGCGCTGGCCGAGCGCAAGGGCTTCGCGCAGGCGCTGCACGGCCTGCCCGGCCGCTTCGACGTCAGCCTCGATCTCGACCAGATGATCTGGCGCGGCGAGGATGTCTCGGCGCTGGCCCTGCGCGGCAAGCTGCACGATCGGGGGCTTTCGGAGGCCACGGCCTCCCTGCGGGTCGCCGGCGCGCTGATCGGCGCCAGCGGCAGCCTGGGGGAGGGCGGCGCCACCGGGCGTCTGACCGTCAAGGCCGAGGATGCGCGGCGCGTCGCGCTGATGCTGGGGCGCAACGGGCTCGACCCCGCTCTGGCCGACTTCGTCGCCGGGCTCGGCCGGATCGATGCCGATGCGGCCGGGACCTGGAACGAGGCCGGCCTCGCCTTCCAGCGCCTGATGCTCGCGGGCTCCTCGGGGCTGCGGCTGGAGGCTTCCGGCGAATTGACCGGGACGCGGCTCGCCGCCAGGGCCGCGGTCAGCGGGCTCGACCTCAATGGCCTGCCGCCGGGGACGAGCCTCGCCGGGCTGCTCGGTACGCGCGACATCGCGCTCGATCTGTCGCTCGCCGATGCGCGCTTCCGCAACGCACCGCCGGGCGCGGGCTCGCTCGACCTCAGGCGCGAGGGCGAGAGCTGGCGGCTGAGCCGGCTTTCGATCGAGGGTTTCGGCGGTGTCAGCGTGACGGGGTCCGGCGCGCTGCTGGCGGAGGGCGGCGAGATTTCCGGCCGCGTGCGGGCACCGCGCTTCGAGACGCTGGCCGCGCTCGCCGGGCCGTTGCTGCCCGCAAGCGCCGCCCGGGCGCTCGCCCGGGCCGGCGACGGGCTGTCGCGGCTCGATGCGGGCTTCCGGCTGACGCGGGCGGCCTCGGGCGAGACCGCGCTTTCGGCGCAGGGCACGGCCGCCGCCGGCAAGCTTTCGGTGGAGGGGCGGCTCGACCGGGCGGGAACATGGCAGAGGGTGGCGCTCGACTTCGACCTCGCCGACCGGCGGCAGGCTTTCGCCGCCTTCGGCCTGCCGGCGCCGATGCTGGGCGGGCCGGGCAGGCTCGCGCTCGATCTCGCCGGCGGCCGCGCCGCCGGCTCGCTCGCCGGGCCGGGCCTGTCCGTCGTCGTCGAGGACGGCGCGGAGGGGCCGCAACTGAGCCTGCAGGCGGACGGGCCGGGCCAGGTCTTGGCGGAGGGCCCGGCCCGGCTCCTGCCGGACGGCGTGCTCGATGCCCATGCCCGCTTGCGGCTGAGCGAGGAGGCGGTCGGGCTCGACGCGATCGCCGCCCATCTCGGCGAGGCTTCGGCCACCGGGTCGCTGACCTTGCCGCGAGAGGGACGCTATCAGGGGCGCTTTTCCGTGCCGGGCGCCGATCTGCGCCGATTGATCGGCGCCGCCTTGGGCCAGGCGCCCGCCACCGCCGGCTCGCTCTGGTCGACGGCCCGCTTCGGGCGGGTCGCGGAACTGCCCGGGATGGATGTCGCCGTCGAGGCCGGTACGCTGACGCTGTTCGACGGCGTGGCGCTGCAGAAGGCCCGTTTCGCGCTGCGCTCCGATGCGGACGGGCTCCGGCTCGAGGATGTCGCCGGCAGCTATGGCGGCGGGCAGGTGTCCGGCCGGCTCGGCCTCCGGCGCGACGGCGGGCTCGCCCAGCTCAATGGCCGGGTCGATCTGGCGGGCGTCGATCTGGCCGGGCTGACCGGCGGGGCGCTTGCCGGCAAGGGCGCGGGGCGCTTCGAGTTCGGCGGCGCGGGCGAGACGCCGGCGCGGCTGGTGGCGGGCCTGAGCGGGGCGGGCAGCCTCGCGCTCGCGCAGACGCGCCTCGCGCGCTTCGACCCCAAGGCCTATGACCGGATCATCGCCGACACCGGCGAGGATGCCTCCGAAAGCGATGCGGCGCGGCTGCGCGAGCGGCTGGCCGAGGCGCTCGACAAGGATTCCTGGGCTTTGGGCGAGGTCACGCTGCCCTTCACGCTCGCGGGCGGGCTGGTCCGGCTGCAACCCTTCGCCTTCGCGCGCGACGGGCTGAGAGCCGAGGCGAGCGGCACCGTCGACCTGCGCGGGCTGACCGCGGATCTCAGGCTCGGCCTGAAGCCGGTCGGTCCGCTGCCGAAGGGCTGGCCCGGCGACGCGCCGCAGGTCGGGATCGCCTGGCGCGGGCCGCTCTCCGATCTGAAGCGCGAAAGCGATGTCGGCGCCCTCTCGAACACGGTGGCGGCGCGGGCGCTGGCGCGCGAGATCGAGCGGGTGGAGGCCTTCGAGGCCGATGCGCGCGAACGGGCGATGCATGCGCGCCGGCTCCGGGCCGAGCGCGAGATGCGCGAGAACGAGCGCCAGCTCAACCTGTTCCTGAAGGCGCAGGAGGAAGCGCGCATCGCCGAGGAGAAGCGGCAGGACGAGCTGCGGCGGGCCGAGGAGCAGCGGAAACAGGCCGAGCAGGCCAGGGCCGAGCAGGAGGCGCGCCGCCGGGCCGAGGCCGAGGAGCGCGCCCGCGCCGCGGCCGAGCGTGCCGCGGCGCAGCCGCAGTCCCAGCCCGGGCCGCTCCAGCTACCGAGCGCGCCGCGCGCCAGCTCTCCGGAAGGAACGGTGCAGACGCCGCCGGGGCAGGCCGCTCCTGCACTGCCGCCGCCCTTCCAGATCGCCCCCGTGCCGCAGCCGCGCGCCGCGCCGCTGAACTGAGATTCCGATTCAACGGCTTCGCAGGATGAATCCGGTTTTTGGCGCAAGATTTTGAAAATGCTCGTTCATTGCCGCTGCTTCCGAGCCGGAGATCGCGACCGGACCGTCATTGCGGGGAGCAAGCGACGAAGCAATCCAGGGGAACCGGGCCGAACCGTTCGACCCAGTCCCCCCTCGATTGCTTCGCGGAGTCTGTCCCTAGGCTTGCCGGCGACAAGACCGGAGGGCTCGCAATGACGGCGGTTCACAATGACGCTGGGCCGGGCGGCTGCGCGTCAGCCGCGCTCTTCAGCCAGCTTGCGGTAATGCGCCAGCGCATGGAGGCGCAGCGCCGCCGAGAGGTTGATGTCGCCGCGGGCCGTGTCGATCGCGGCGATCAGGGCGGCGAGGCTGCGGCCTTCGCCGGCCGCGATCGCCTTCAGCGCGTCCCAGAATTCGTCCTCCAGCGAGACGCTGGTGCGGTGGCCGGCGATGCTGAGCGAGCGCTTGCGCTCCGGCGTCATGCCGTTTCCGGGTCGTCGTTCCGGGACAGGCGGTGGCCCTCGACATGGCGCTCGGCCTTGTCGCGCTCGGAGGCCGCGAGGCTGCGTTCGGCCTTGCTCAGGCCGAAGGCGATGCGGTTGCGCTCGGCCTGCTCGCCGGCCTCGACGCGCGCCTTCTGCTTGCGGGCGCGGCGCAGATTGACGATCTCGGCCATGGCGGAACCTCCGTCAGGCGGGGCTGAGCATCTTCTCGGGCCTGACCGTCTCGTCGAAGAGCTTGGCGTCGACGCCGGCCTTCAGCGCTTCCTCGCGGAGCGTCGTGCCGTTGTGATGGGCCGCCTTGGCGATGCTCGCCGCCTTGTCGTAGCCGATCGCGGGCGCCAGCGCCGTCACCAGCATCAGCGAGCGCGACAGCAATTCCTTGAGCTGCCCCTCATTGGCCACGATGCCCTCGACGCAGTTGGTGCGGAAGCTCTCGGCGGCGTCCGCCAGGAGCCGGACCGACTGCAGAAAGGCGGCGGCGATCACAGGCTTGAAGACGTTCAGCTCGAAATGGCCCTGGCTCGCGGCGAAGCCCACCGTCGCCTGGTTGCCGTGGACCTGGGTCGCGACCATGGTCAGCGCCTCGGCCTGGGTCGGGTTGACCTTGCCAGGCATGATCGAGGAGCCGGGCTCGTTCTCGGGCAGGCTGATCTCGCCGAGGCCGGAGCGCGGGCCGGAGCCGAGCAGGCGGACATCGTTGCCGATCTTGAACAGGTCGGAGGCGAGCGCCGCCAGCGCGCCATGGGCCGCGGCGAGCGCGCCATGGCTCGCCAGCGCCTCGAACTTGTTGTCGGCGCTGCGGAAGGGCAGGCCGGTCAGGGTCGCGACCTCCTTGGCGAAGAGGGCGGCGAAATCGGGATGGGTGTTGAGGCCGGTGCCGACCGCGGTGCCGCCCTGCGCCAGCGCGTAGAGCCCGCCGAGCGCGGCCTCGATCCGGCCGATGCCGAGATGGAGCTGCATCGCATAGCCGGAGAATTCCTGGCCGAGCGTGACGGGGGTGGCGTCCTGGAGATGGGTGCGGCCAATCTTGACCAGATCCTTGAAGGCCTCGGCCTTGTCGGCGAGCGCCTTCTCGAGATGGCGCAGCGCCGGCAGCAGCCGCCGCGTGATCTCCAGCACGGCGGCGATGTGCATCGCGGTCGGGAAGGAATCGTTCGAGGACTGGCCGCGGTTGACATGGTCGTTGGGATGCACCGGGCTCTTGGCGCCGAGGCCGGCGCCGAGCAGCTCGTTGGCGCGATTCGCCAGCACCTCGTTGGCGTTCATGTTCGACTGGGTGCCGGAGCCGGTCTGCCAGATCACCAGCGGGAAATGATCGTCGAACTTGCCGGCGAGCGCCTCGTCCGAGGCCTGGCCGATGGCGCCGGCGATGCGCTGGTCGAGCAGGCCGAGGCGGGCGTTGACGCGGGACGCGGTCTTCTTGACCAGCACCAGCGCGTGGACGAGCGGAAGCGGCATGCGCTCGCGCTCGCCGCCGATCCTGAAATTCTCGAGCGAACGCTGCGTCTGCGCGCCCCAGTAGCGATCCGCCGGCACGGCGATGGGGCCGAAGGAATCGGTTTCGGTGCGCGTCTCGGTCATGGGAGCAGATCCGTCAGGTCTTCTTGCGGAAGGAATCGAGGCTGACCACCTCGGCGGAGCCGCGGCCGTCGCCCTCGCTTTCGGAGGCCGGGGCCTCCTTGTCGTCGCCGTCGGCCTCTTCGGCGCCGGCGGCCTTCGACTTCACGGCGGGGACGCCCGCAGGGACCGGCTTGGCCGGCAGCGGGGTCGGCGCCTCGGCGGTCTCGGGCTCGGCCGCGGCCGCTTCCTCGGGCGTGTCCTGCGTCTCGAATTTGAGGCCGAACTGCACGGAGGGGTCGAAGAAGGTCGTGACCGCGTCGAAGGGCACGAGCAGCCGCTCCGGCACGCCCGAGAAGGACAGGCCGACCTCGAAGGCGTGCTCGCTGACGCTCAGGTCCCAGAACTGGTGCTGGAGGACGATGGTCATCTCCTCCGGGTGCTTCTCGCGCAGGCGCTGCGACAGGCGCACGCCCGGGGCCCCGGTGCGGAAGGTGACGTAGAAATGATGCTCGCCCGGCAACCCGTCGCGCGCGGCCTCCGACAGGATCTTGCGGACGACGCCCTTGAGCGCCTCCTGGACCATCAGATCGTAACGAAGGACATCCTTGGACATTGCGTCGACGTTTCCGCTTCACTTACCCGGCGGGAACAGCCGGCAGGCCAGAAATAAAAGTGGAGGCTTCTGTTGCCAGGCGCCTCCGAGCCCCGCCTTACGCGGCTAAGCGCAAGGGCTTTGGTTTGGGAACCAGCACCGCATTACGCGGCGACAGCAACCCGAGCATTGTTGTCGTTGGCAACTATGCTTTTGGCCCGATAACGGCGGAACCATGCCGAGCAAAAGGACAACCTTTACACCCTCGTCGATCCTATTTCGCCCCCGCCGAAACCCTGTGGCCAGGGCTTGGGTGGAGGCGCCGGGTACCGCCCCCGGGTCCGAAAGGCTTATTTCGAAATCCGTTTATCGCCATAGCCGTTCTTGCGAGCGGCAGGCGGAATATAGGCATAGCCGCGGCGCGGGGAAAGACCGCCGGCTCGATTTCGACAGCGAGGATCGCCAAGGAATGTGAAAGTGAGGCTTCCATGCCTCAATCGAGAATTCGACCATCTCTGATGTCGATGTCGAGGATGATCTCGTCGTCGTCGACGGTGCGTCCGGCGAGCTCCCAGCGGTCGCTCGTGCGGGTGATCTCCTCGACATGGACGAGGCCGGCGCTCCAGGCGATCTCGCGGGCCTGGCTCTCCGAGATCGTCGGACCGTCCGGCGCCCGCGCCTCGCCCTCCGCCTGCGAGGCGCGGCCGGGCAGGACGGCAAGGCCGCCCAGCAGGGCCAGGGCGAGCAGGCGGGCCGTCATCGTCATTCGCATATCGCGCCTCGTGAATCAGGCGCGAAGAGTGGCCGCGATTGCGGCAGGTTTCGGTCAGGATCCCTCACGGCGCTTCGCAATGCCGTGAGGCGGCCGTCGGCGGCCCCTCAGTTCCCGGCCTTGGCGGAGGCGGGCCGTTCGCGCTCCAGCTTCATCACGGTGCCGTCGCTCGCGCGCAGCTCGATCTCGATCCCGGAGCCGAGGCTGTCGCGCCCCTCGACCTTCCACTGACCGCCCTCGCGCGCGATGGTCTCGATGCGGGCGACGCCGTTCTCCGTGGCGATGCGGCGCGCCTCCTCCATCGAGATCGCTCCGTCCGGCGGCTCCGCCGGCCCGGGGGGCTGGGCCAGGGCCGGCTGCGCCGCTGCGAGCGCGGCCATCACGGCCAGCATGGCCGATCGTCGTGAGAGCATGCCATCCCTCCTCGTCACCGACGCATGGCAGGACAGGCCCATGCGGGCCACATGACCGCATAACGGCGCCGGCGGGCGCTTGTTCCGGTCGCATCCTGTCGCGCCATGCCGCAAAGGTTGGGGAAGGCTGCGCGCGGGGCCGGGCCAGCGGCGCCGCGAGCCGCTATGGTGCTCCGCCTCTCAGAGATTCGTCATGCGCCAGTATCACGACCTGCTCCAACGTGTCCTGACCGAGGGCGTCCGCAAGGACGACCGTACCGGCACCGGCACGCTCGCCGTCTTCGGCCACCAGATGCGCTTCGACCTGTCGGAAGGCTTTCCGCTGGTCACCACCAAGAAGCTGCATCTGAAGTCTATCATCCACGAGCTGATCTGGTTCCTGCGCGGCGACACCAATATCCGCTATCTGCAGGAGAACGGCGTCACCATCTGGGACGAATGGGCCGACGAGAACGGCGATCTCGGCCCCGTCTACGGCCGGCAATGGCGCTCCTGGCCGGCGCCGGACGGCCAGACCATCGACCAGATCGCCTGGCTGGTGAACGAGATCCGCCGCAACCCGGATTCGCGGCGCCTCGTGGTCTCGGCCTGGAATCCGGCCGATATCTCCAAGATGGCGCTGGCGCCCTGCCACTGCCTGTTCCAGTTCTTCGTGCAGCCCTCGGAGAGCGGGCGCGGGAAGCTGTCCTGCCAGCTCTACCAGCGTTCGGCCGACGTCTTCCTCGGCGTGCCCTTCAACATCGCCAGCTACGCGCTGCTGACCCATATGGTCGCGCAGGTCACCGGCCTCGACGTCGGCGATTTCGTGCATTCCCTGGGCGACACCCATCTCTACGTGAACCATCTCGACCAGGCGCGGCTGCAAGTGTCGCGGGCGCCGCGGGTGCTGCCGAAGCTCGTCCTCAACCCGGCCGTGACGAAGCTCGAGGATTTCCGCTTCGAGGACGTGGCGATCGAAGGCTACGACCCCCACCCGACCATCAAGGCTCCGATCGCCGTATGACGCTCGCCATCCGCCCCGTCCGTCCCGGCGAAGCCGGCCTCGTGCTGAGCTTCGTCCGGGAGCTGGCCGAATACGAGAAGCTGCTGCACGAGGTCGTCGCCAGCGAGGCCGACATCGCCGAATCGCTGTTCGGCGAGAATCCGCGCGTCTTCTGCGATATCGCCGAATGGGAGGGCGAGCCGGTCGGCTTCGCGCTCTGGTTCTACACCTATTCCACCTTCCGGGGCCGGCACGGCATCTGGCTGGAGGACCTGTTCGTGCGGCCCGGGCAGCGCGGGCGCGGCATCGGCAAGGCGCTGATGGCGCGGCTGGCGAGGCGCTGCGTCGACGAGGACCTGCCGCGCCTCGCCTGGTGGGTGCTGAACTGGAACGAGCCTTCCCGCGTCTTCTACCGCTCGATCGGCGCGAAGGCGCAGGACGAGTGGACGGTGAAGCGGCTGGAGGGCGAGGCCCTGGCCCGGCTCGGCGCGGAAGGCTGACCGGCGATGGCGGCTCTCCCGCTCGTCCTGGTCGCGGCGATCGCCGATAACGGCGTGATCGGCAGCGACAACCGGCTGATCTGGCGGCTCAGGACCGATCTGAAGCGCTTCCGCCAGCTCACCACCGGCTGCCCGGTCGTCATGGGGCGCAAGACCTTCCTCTCGATCGGCAAGCCGCTGCCGGGGCGCGAGACGATCGTGCTGACGCGGGACCCGGGCTTCGCCGCCGAGGGCGTCCATGTCGCGCATGGGCTCGACGAGGCGCTGGCCCTGGCGCAGCGGCTGGGGGCAAAGATGGGCGCCCCTGCGGTGATCATCGGCGGCGGCACCGAGATCTATGCGCAGATGCTGGCGCTCGCCGACCGGCTGGAGCTGACGCGGGTCCATGCCGCGCCGGCCGGCGACGCGCGCTTTCCCGCCTGGGACGAGAGCGCTTTTGCCGAGGTGGCGCGGGAGGATCATCCGGCCGATTCGGACAACGAGCATGCGTTCAGCTTCGTGTCCTATCGGCGCCGGGGCGGGGCAGGGCGCGGCTGATCGCCGCCTTTTCCATTTGCGACGGGTGACTTGCGCCGTTGACGAAATCATGGCCCATGACCAAGTGAGGCCAGCGTCCCTCCCCGGGGCGCTGACAAATGGCCGCCATTCGCCTATGGCTCGGCCTTAAGCACATGAAAGGGAACGGCCCAGGTATGCCATGGAGTAACCAGAGCGGCGGCGGCAGCGGCGGGGGTGGACCCTGGGGCCAGCGCGGAGGCAGTGGCGGCGGCGGCCCGTGGGGCGGCGGCTCCGGCGGAGGCAACGGCAACCCGCCCGATCTGGAGGAAATCCTGCGGCGCAGCCAGGATCGGCTGAAGAATCTCGTGCCGGGCGGCGGTCTCGGCGGGCGCGGGCTGATGCTCGGCGCGCTGGCGCTGGTGGCCGTCTGGCTGCTCTCCGGCTTCTATTTCGTGCGGCCCAACGAGGTCGGCCTCAACGTCGTCTTCGGCAAATATGTCGGCAAGACCGGCGAGGGCGCCAACTGGAACTGGCCCTATCCGATCGGCAGCGTGATCAAGCCGCAGGTGACGAACGTCATCACCACTGAGGTCGGCTTCCGGACCATCGAATCGGTGCGCCAGTCGCCGCGCCAGACCGATGTGATTGAGGAAAGCCTGATGCTGACCGGCGACGAGAACATCGTCGACATCGATTTCATCGTGCAGTGGCAGATCGACCCGGCCGCGCCCGAGAACTACGTCTTCAACATCCAGGACCCGTCCGGAACCGTGAAGGCCGTGGCCGAGAGCGCGATGCGCGAGGTCATCGGCAAGCGCAACATCCAGCCGGTGCTGACCACCGACCGCGGCGCGATCGAGACCGAGGTGCGCCAGCTCATGCAGGAATCGCTCAACAGCTACAATGCCGGCGTGCAGATCCGGCTGGTCCAGCTCCAGAAGGTCGACCCGCCGCAGCAGGTCATCGACGCCTTCCGCGACGTCCAGGCGGCCCGCGCCGACCAGGAACGCCTGCGCAACGAGGCGCAGACCTACGCCAACCGCGTGGTGCCGGAGGCGCGCGGCCGCGCCGCCCAGCTCACCCAGTCGGCGGAAGCCTATAAGGAGCAGACCGTGGCGGAAGCGCGCGGCCAAGCGAGCCGCTTCAACGCGGTCTACGAGCAGTACAAGAACGCTCCGGGCGTGACGCGCGAGCGTCTGTTCCTGGAGACGATGGAACGCGTGATGGGCGGAACCGACAAGATCATCCTCGACCAGGCGGGCAACGGCCAGGGCGTGGTGCCCTATCTGCCGCTGGACCAGTTGCAGCGGCAGCCCGCCCGGGCCGGCCAGCAGCAGGGAGCGACCCGATGAACGGCTCCTTTCTCAAGGCGGCGCTGCTCGTCGTCATCGTCGCGGTCGCGGTCGTCTTCTACGCCTGCACCTTCATCGTCTCGCAGACGCAGTCGGCGCTGGTGCTGCGGCTGGGCGCGGTGCGCGCCGTCAAGACCGAGCCCGGCCTCTACCTCAAGTGGTTCGCGCCGATCGAGACGGTGACGCTGCTCGACAACCGCATCCTCGACCTCGACCTGCCGGCGCAGGAGATCATCGCCTCCGACCAGAAGCGGCTGGTGGTCGATGCCTTCACGCGCTACCGGATCTCCGATCCGCTGCGCTTCTACCAGGCGGTCAACAACATCCCGCGGGCGAATTCGCAGCTTTCCTCGATCGTGAACGGCAATGTCCGCAGCGTGCTGGCCGAGGCCAGCTTCGTGGCGATGGTCCGCAACGAGCGCGCCAAGCTGATGACCCGCATCCGCGACGACGTGAACCGCGAGGCGGCCCGCTTCGGCATGACGGTGGTCGATGTCAGGCTGCGGCGGGTCGATCTGCCGGCGGCGAACTCGGCGGCGGTGTTCCAGCGCATGCAGACCGACCGCCAGCGCGAGGCGGCGGAAGCCCGCGCGCTCGGCGGTCAGCAGGCGCAGGAGATCCGGGCCCGCGCCGACAGGGAGGCGACCGTCATCGTCGCCGAGGCGCAGCAGCACGCCGACGAGATCCGCGGCCAGGGCGAGGGCGAGCGCAACCGCGTCTTCGCCGAGGCCTTCGGCAAGGACCCCGAATTCTTCGCCTTCTACCGTTCCATGCAGGCCTATGAGGCCAGCATCAAGCCGGGGGATACGCGCATGGTGCTGACGCCGGACTCGCCGTTCTTCCAGTTCTTCAACGGTCCGAACGCGCAGCGCGGGGCCGGGACGACGCAGGCGCCGGCGGCCCCCCAGGCACCGGCTGCGCCCGCGCCGGCTCGGCCCTGATCGGAGCGAGCGACGCCGATGTTCGATTTCATCGCGGCGCTCGGCCTGGTTTTCGCTATCGAGGGCATCCTCTTCGCCGCGATTCCGCATCTGGCGAAGGATGCGCTGCGCAGCGCCGCGGAGACGCCGCCCGATCGGATGCGCCTGATCGGGCTGGGCTCGGCGGTTCTGGGCGTGATCCTGGTCTGGATCGCGCGCGGAAGCTGGTAGACGATGCCGCGATCGTGTTCGAGAACAGGGTCGCGCGTCGCCCTTCCGCCGCATTTTCGCGTTCAAGTCGCGGCGCGTCCTGTGCCGCGTCGGCCGGCCTGCCTTTTTCCGTCAAGAGGACCCAAATGGCATTGAAAACCGTTTCCGTGGCTGCCCGGCCCGTCCGCATCGCGCTCGCGGCCGGCGTGGCCGGCCTGGCGCTGATGACGCCGGTGCTGGCGCCGGCGCAGGCCCAGGCCAACACCCCTCTGCTGCAGGGCCAGACCTCCCTCGCCGACCTGGTCGACAAGGTGATGCCGGCGGTGGTCAACATCTCCGCCGTCACCACCAGCGACACCAAGGGCCGCAACCTGCCGCAACTGCCGCAGCTCGGCCCCGATACCCCCTTCGGCGACCTGTTCGAGGAGTTCTTCAACCGCCGCAACCAGCAGGGCGAGCGCCAGGCGCCGCAGCAGCGGCGCTCGCAATCGGCGGGCTCCGGCTTCGTCATCGACCCGTCGGGCATCGTCGTCACCAACAACCACGTCATCGGCGACGCCAACGAGATCACGGTGATCTTCAACGACGGGCTGCGGCTGAAGGCCGAGGTGGTCGGCAAGGACACCAAGGTCGACCTCGCCGTGCTGCGGGTGAAGCACGACAAGCCGCTGCCGGCGGTCAAGTTCGGCGATTCCGACAAGATGCGGATCGGCGACCCGGTCATGGCGATCGGCAACCCGTTCGGGCTGGGCGGCTCGGTCTCCTCGGGCATCGTCTCGGCGCGCAACCGCGACATCAGCCAGGGGCCCTACGACACCTATATCCAGACCGACGCGGCCATCAACAAGGGCAATTCCGGCGGTCCGCTGTTCAACATGGCCGGCGAGGTCATCGGCATCAACACCGCGATCCTGTCGCCGACCGGCGGCTCGGTCGGCATCGGCTTCGCGGTGCCCTCGTCGCTGGCGGCCAATGTCGTGGAGCAGCTCAAGGAGTTCGGCGAGACGCGGCGCGGCTGGCTCGGCGTGCGCATCCAGAGCATCGACGACGCCACGGCCGACGCGCTCGGCCTCGGCGCGGCGCGGGGCGCGCTGATCGCCGGCGTCGACGACAAGGGGCCAGCCAAGCCCGCCGGGCTCGAGACCGGCGACGTGATCACCAAGTTCGACGGCAAGGAGGTCAAGGATTCGCGCGACCTGCCGCGGATCGTCGCCGCCACCCCGGTCGGCAAGGACGTGCCGGTCACCATCATCCGCAAGGGCAAGGAAGAGCAGAAGACGGTCAAGCTCGGCCGCCTCGAGGATGGCGAGAAGATCCAGTCCGCCTCGGCCAGCAAGCCGGCCGGCGAGGCTGACAAGCCCGCCGTCGCCAATGCGCTCGGCCTCGAGCTCTCGACGCAGAACGACGAGCTGCGCAAGCGCTATGCGATCAAGGACGGCCTCAAGGGTGTCGTCGTCACCAAGGTCGATCCCAACTCGAACGCGGCCGACAAGCGCGTCATGGTTGGCGAGCTGATCGTCGAGGTCGGCCAGGAGCCGGTCACGACGCCGGACGCCGTGACCAAGCGCCTCGACGCGCTCAAGAAGGACGGCAAGAAATCGGCGCTGCTGCTCGTCTCCAACGGGCAGGGCGAGGTCCGTTTCGTCGCCGTGGCGATGAAGTAGGGCGCAGCCGGCCGACGCGATCCTGGAGGGCGGTCCGTCGGGCCGCCCTTTTTTGTTGTGCCGCCGCTGCGGGCATGCCCCTTATCCGCGCCGGGCGATGGCGCCGGCCGGGCTGCGCTGGCATCCTGATCCGGGCCGCTCCTTCGCCGAAGGAGCCGGGCCAGGCCGGAGCGCAGCGCCATGAAGATCAGCGACATTCCCTTCGTCACGACCGACTGGTCCGCGGTGCCGGCCGAGCGCCATGCCGGCGATGTCGGCGAGGCGATCTGGCGCACGCAGTATTTCGGGCCGGAGGAGAACCGCATCCGGGTGCGGATGGTCGAGTATTCGCCGGGCTATGTCGCCGATCACTGGTGCTCGAAGGGCCACATCATCCTGTGCCTCGAAGGCGAGATGGAGACGACGCTGGAGGACGGCCGCGTCATGCCGCTCAAGGCCGGGATGAGTTACCAGGTCGCCGACGGCGCCGAGGCGCATCGCTCGCACTCGAAGACGGGCGTGAAGCTCTTCATCGTCGATTGAGATTTTTGGAGCTGCGGGTCATCCCGGGCGACCGTAGGGAGGCCCGGGATCCATGCCGGAGCCCTTCCCGATGGAGGCTCAGGCATGGATCCCGGATCTCCGCTTCGCTGCGTCCGGGATGACCCGCGCCCTTGGCCGCTAGCTGCTCTAGCCCCGGACGATCTCGTCGCCGGTGTAGCCCTGCGCGTAGAGCAGGGCGGTGAGATCGGCGTGCTCCAGCCGGGCGTCGGCCGCCGCTGCGACGGCGGGCTTGGCCCGGAAGGCGACGCCGAGGCCGGCCTCGCCGAGCATGGCGAGGTCGTTGGCGCCGTCGCCGATCGCCAGCGTCTGGACGGGAGACAGCGCGAAGCGGCCGCGCAGCTCGACCAGCGAATCGCGCTTGGCCTGCTTGCCGAGGATCGGGTCGGCGACCGCGCCGGTCAGCACGCCGTCCTGCGCCAGCAGCAGGTTGGAGCGATGCTCGTCGAAGCCGATGGCCGCGCCGATCGGCCCGGTGAAGACGGTGAAGCCGCCCGAGACCAGCGCGGTATAGGCGCCGTTCGCCCGCATCGTGCGCACCAGCGCGGCGCCGCCCGGCGTCAGCGTGATGCGCTCGCGGATGATCTCGTCGACGACCGAGAGCGGCACGCCCTTCAGCAGCGCGACGCGCTCGCGCAAGGCCGGCTCGAAGGCGATCTCGCCGCGCATGGCCCGCTCGGTGATGCCGGCGACGAGGTCCTTCAAGCCGACATAGGCGGCGAGCTCGTCGATGCATTCCTGGCCGATCATGGTCGAATCCATGTCGGCGAGGAACAGCGCCTTGCGGCGGCCGGCGGCGGGCTGGACCACGATGTCGATCGCGGCCCCGCCGAGCGCGGCGCGGATCTCGGCTTCGAGCTTGCGCGCATCGGTTCCATCCGCGAAGAGATCGGCGGCGACGGCGCCGTCGAGCGCCGCCGTGCGGCTGCCCGGCACGATGCCGGCGAGGCGCGCCAGCAGGGCTTCATCGACGAGCGCCTGGCCATGGGCGGAAACGAGTGTCGCGACGAGCATGGGAGGACCGGTGCAGCAGGCGGAAAGGACGATCAGGGCGGTGCTCATCGCAGGTCCGACCGCCAGCGGCAAGTCCGCGCTCGCGATCGAGATCGCGCGGCGCTGCGGCGGGGTGGTGGTCAACGCCGATTCGATGCAGGTCTATGCCGATCTGCGCATCCTCTCCGCCCGCCCGAGCGCAGCCGAGGAGCGAAGCGTGCCGCACCGGCTCTACGGCCATGTCGACGGGGCGGTGAACTATTCCGCGATGCGCTACGCCGCCGAGGTCGCCGCGCTGCTGCCCGCGCTGTGGGCAGAGGGCAGGCTGCCCGTGCTCGTTGGCGGGACGGGGCTCTATTTCAAGGCGGTCACCGAGGGCTTTTCCGCCATGCCGCCGGTGCCGGAGGCGGTGCGCGAGGCGTTCCGGGCGCGGGCGGGCGACATGGCGACCGAGGCGCTGCATGCCGAGCTCGCCGGTCTCGATCCGGTGATGGCGGGGCGGCTGCGGCCGTCGGACCGGATGCGGATCATGCGCGCCATCGAGGTGCGCCTGGCGACCGGGCGCTCGCTGGCGAGCTTCCAGGGCGAGCGCGAGCCGGGGCCGCTCGGCGGCCTGCCGCTGCTGCGCCTCTTCGTCAGCCCGCAGCGGGAGGCGGTGCGGGCCCGGATCGACCGGCGCTTCGAGGCGATGATGGCGGAAGGCGCGCTGGATGAGGTCGCGCGGCTGCGCGAGCGCCGGCTCGATCCGCTGCTGCCGGTCATGCGGGCGCATGGCGTGCCGGGGCTGGCCGCGCATCTCGACGGCGCGATCACGCTGGAGGAGGCGATCCGGCGCGGGCAGGCCGATACGCGCGCCTATGCCAAGCGGCAGGTGACCTGGTTCCGGCATCAGATGGCCGGCTGGCAGGCGGTGGCGCCGGAGGCCGCGCTTGACGCCGCGCTGCGCGTCCTGGAGGGCTGAAGTCAGGCGGCGTCCGCCACGGCATCGGCGTCCGCCCCGGCGGTGCCGATCCGGTTGCGGCCTTCGTTCTTGGCGCGGTAGAGCGCCTGGTCGGCGCGCGCGAACAGCTCGGCCAGCGGCTCCGCCGGCCGGCGGGTGGCGATCCCGTAGCTGGCGGTGATCCTGAGCGCGAGCGTTTCGGAGGCGGGCAGGGCGCGGCGGGCCAGCGCCTCCTGGATCTGGGCGGTTCGCTTCGTCGCCTCGGCCGCGTCGGCGCCGCGCAGCAGGACCGCGAACTCCTCGCCGCCGACCCGGGCGACGAGATGGCGCTCGCCGCGCAGCAGCCCGAGCAGCATGTCGGCGAAGGCGCGGATCACGGCGTCTCCGGCCGGGTGGCCATAGGTGTCGTTGACCTGCTTGAAGTGGTCGAGGTCGACGATGATCAGCGAGGCTTCCGCTCCTGCCTCCGCCAGGGCCGCCTGCGCCCGCTCGGTGAAGGAGCGGCGGTTGAGCAGGGCGGTCAGCGGGTCGGTCTCGGCGAGCCGGCGCAGCTCCTTCTCGCGCTCCTCGCGATGGCCGATCTCCTCCGACAGGGCGCGCCGGGTCGCGCGCTCGCGGCCGACCTCGAGGGCGAGCGTCGCGGCGCGCGACTGCAGGGTCTGGTTGGCGACGGTGAGGTCGGTGATGTCCGTCAGCGTCAGGAGCAGGCCGTCGCCGAGCGGCGCGATGGCGAGCCGCAGCCAGCTCGTGCGGTCCTGGCGGGTGAAGGCGGTCTCGAAGCTGTCGCCGCTCTGCTGCTCCATCGCCGCGAGGCAGCGCTTCCAGATCGTCGGGTCGGCCAGGAAGGGCAGGGCCTCGCGGGCCTCGCGGTCGAGCAGGCGGGCGCCGGGCTGCCCGGCGAGGTCCGCGGCCCGGCGGTTGGCGGTGACGATGATGGTGCGGTCGATGCCGCCGCCGTCGCCGCGCAGGGCGCGGAGCGCGACGATCCCGCTCGGCGAGTTGTCGAGCACGGCGTTGAGCAGGTCCTCGCGGAACTGCAGCGGGCGGCTGAAGGCGACGAGCAGGTTGCGGCCGTCGCGCGCGACGGTCGGGAGCAGCAGGCGCTCCCAGATCGCGACGCGCAGGGTCGGCTTGGCGCGGTGGATGGTGTAGAGCGGCCGGCCCTCGGCGAAGGCGCGCTCGGCGCAGTGCCGGGTGAAGGCGGCGACTTCGGGCTGCATCGCCGAGAGCCTCTCGCCGAGGCGCGTGCCGCCGACATAGCGCGTGATCTCGCGGCCGTAATGGATCCAGCGATAATCGCCGTCGCCGGTCGGTTCCAGGATGACGAGGTCGTCGCCGAAGCCGGGCATGATCGCCGCGGCGAAGCTCTCGTAGCAGACCGGCCGGCCCTTGCGGCCGTGGAGCGTGAACCGGTTCAGTAGTTCCGCGATCTTCGGCGCATGGGCGCGGGCCGCGATATTCTCGGTATGGATTTCCTGATACATAGCCGTCCCGGTTCGAGCGGCCGGAGGCTAGGGCGAACGGATTGAGAAAAGGTTCCGCAAGGGAAGTGATTTTTCGGCAATTGCGTCAACGTTTCATTGCCGATGCCGTTAGCGCTTGACCGGCCGCCCGGCCTCCGTTAGCGTCCGGCAACTTCCGTCAAGGATCATGAGCGCGATGCGCAAGCTTATTATCGTAGAGGTGCGCTGGTAGGGGCCGGTTTCAAGACCGGGCGTCCCCGACGCCAGCGCACGCCCAGGCCCCTCCGAGGGCCTTTTTTATTGCCGTTTTTCCGTCCGAATTCCTCCCGAACCGAAGACAAGCCGCAGGAGAGCGTTATGAGCGAGATGATGACCGGAGCCGAGATGGTCGTCCGCGCGCTTCAGGACCAGGGCGTCGAGCATCTGTTCGGATATCCCGGCGGCGCCGTGCTTCCGATCTATGACGCGATCTTCCAGCAGGACAAGGTCAAGCATGTGCTCGTCCGCCACGAGCAGGGCGCGGTCCATGCCGCCGAGGGCTATGCCCGCTCCGGCGCCGGCAAGGTCGGCTGCGTGCTCGTCACCTCCGGCCCCGGCGCGACCAACGCCGTCACCGGCCTGACCGACGCGCTGCTCGACTCGATCCCGCTCGTCGTCATCACCGGCCAGGTCCCGACGCATCTGATCGGCTCGGACGCCTTCCAGGAATGCGACACGGTCGGCATCACCCGCTCCTGCACCAAGCACAACTATCTGGTGAAGAGCATCAAGGACCTGCCGCGCATCCTGCACGAGGCCTTCTACGTCGCCGCCAACGGCCGCCCCGGCCCGGTCGTGATCGACATCCCGAAGGATATCCAGTTCGCGACCGGCGCCTATAGCCGCCCGCGCGACAACCAACACAAGACCTACCGGCCGGTGGTCAAGGGCGACCTCAACAAGATCAAGGCCGCGGTCGAGCTGATCGCCGGTGCCAGGAAGCCGATCTTCTACACCGGCGGCGGCGTCATCAATTCCGGCCCGCACGCCTCGGCGCTGCTGCGGGAGCTGGCGCGGCTGACCGGCTACCCCGTCACCTCGACGCTGATGGGGCTCGGCGCCTTCCCGGCGGCCGACAAGCAGTGGCTCGGCATGCTCGGCATGCACGGCACCTACGAGGCCAATCTCGCCATGCATGACTGCGACGTCATGATCGCGATCGGCGCGCGTTTCGACGACCGCATCACCGGCCGCATCGACGCCTTCTCGCCGCGCTCGAAGAAGATCCATATCGACATCGACCCGTCCTCGATCAACAAGAACGTCAAGGTCGATATCGGCATCGTCGGCGACTGCGCCCATGTCCTGGAGGACATGGTGCGGATCTGGCGCGAGACCTCGCCGCAGGTCGACAAGACCGCGCTCGCCGCCTGGTGGACGCAGATCGAGGGCTGGCGCGGCCGCAAGAGCCTCGCCTACAAGCCGTCCGAGACGATCATCAAGCCGCAATACGCGCTGGAGCGGCTCCATGCGCTGACCAAGGACCGCGATCCCTTCATCACCACCGAGGTCGGCCAGCATCAGATGTGGGCGGCGCAGTACCTGCACTTCCAGGACCCGAACCGCTGGATGACCTCGGGCGGGCTCGGCACCATGGGCTACGGCCTGCCGGCCGCGATCGGCGTGCAGATGCGCCACCCCAAGGCGCTGGTCATCGACGTCGCGGGCGAGGCCTCGATCCTGATGAACATGCAGGAGATGTCGACGGCGGTGCAGTACCGCCTGCCGGTCAAGATCTTCATCCTCAACAACGAGTATATGGGCATGGTGCGCCAGTGGCAGGAGCTGCTGCATGGCGGGCGCTATTCGGAGAGCTATTCGCAGTCCCTGCCGGACTTCGTGAAGCTGGCCGAGGCCTATGGCGGCCACGGCATCCGCTGCGACGATCCCGCCAGGCTCGACGACGCGATCATGGAGATGATCGAGACGCCGAAGCCCGTGATCTTCGACTGCATCGTCGCCAAGGAAGAGAACTGCTTCCCGATGATCCCCTCGGGCAAGGCGCATAACGAGATGATCCTGCCCGATTTCGAAGGCGATACCGGCGAGATCATCGACGCCAAGGGCAAGCAGCTCGTCTGAGCCGATCCCGTCTCCCTCAGCCCCCATCCTGAGGAGCCGCGTCAGCGGCGTCTCGAAGGATGCTCCATCGGGCGCGGGAGGCATCGGGATCATCCTTCGAGACGCGGGCTCAGCCCGCTCCTCAGGATGAGGGCTGAGGGTAGGATTGAAGGAAAACACCATGGCTACCATCGGCCTGATCGGCGGAATGAGCTGGGAGTCGACCGCGGTCTATTACCGGCTCCTCAACGAGGGCGTGCGCGCCCGTTCTGGCGGGCTGCACTCGGCCGACGTGCTGCTGCATTCGGTGGATTTCGCGCCGATCGCCGAGATGCAGGCGCAGGGCGACTGGGCGCGCGCCGGCGCGGCGCTGGCGGAAAGCGCGCGGCGGCTCGCCCATGCCGGCGCCTCCTGCCTCGTGCTCTGCACCAACACCATGCACAAGGTGGCCGACCAGATCACCGCCGCGACCAATCTGCCCTTCCTGCATCTGGCGGATGTGACGGCGCGGGCGATCCGCGCGACGCCGTCGCGGCGGCCGCTGCTGCTGGCCACGCGCTTCACCATGGAGCAGCCCTTCTACCGCGACCGGCTCAAGGCCTTCGGCGTCGAGACGCTGGTTCCCGACGCCGGGGAGCGCGCCGAGGTGCATCGCATCATCTACGAGGAGCTGTGCCGGGGCCGCATCGAAGCCGCCTCGCGCGAGCGCTATCGCGCGGTCGTCGCGCGGGCGGTGCGGGAGCAGGGCGCCGACGGCGTCATCCTCGGCTGCACCGAGATCGGGCTCCTGGTTTCGCAGGCGGATTTTCCGGTCCCGGTCTTCGACACCACGGCGCTGCACGTCGCGGCCGCGCTTGACTACGCCGCCGAAGTGGAGAGCGTCGCCGCATGAAGCTGCTGATCGGCAACAAATGCTATTCGTCCTGGTCGCTGCGGGCCTGGCTCCTGATGCGCGCCAAGGGGATCCCGTTCACGGAACATCTCGTCCCGCTCGACGAGCCGGGCTTCAAGGAGGCGGTCTTCGCGGCGGCGCCCGGCAGCGGCGGCACCGTGCCGACTCTGGTCGACGGCGCGATCGCCATCTGGGAGACGCTGGCGATCGCCGAATATCTGCATGAGACGCATCCCGAGGCCGGCATCTGGCCGCGCGACCCGGCGGCACGCGCCCATGCCCGGGCCATCTCCAGCGAGATGCATGCGGGGTTCACGGCGCTGCGCGGCGCCTGCCCGATGAATCTCGGCAAGCGCTTCGGCACCCGCGACCGCGGCCCGGGCGTCGCCCGCGACGCGGCGCGGATCGCCGATCTCTGGCGGCAGGCGCGCGAGCGCTTCGGCCGGGCCGGGCAGGGACCGTTCCTCTACGGCGCCTTCTCGGCGGCCGATGCGATGTATGCGCCGGTCGTCACCCGCCTCGATACCTATGGGATCGCGGTCGATCCCGCCGCGCAGGATTATATGCAGGCCGTGCTCGCCCTGCCCGCCTATCGCGAATGGCTGGCCGCCGCTCTCCGCGAAAGCTGGATCGTCGACCAGGACGAGGTGGACGAGCCTGCCCTCGCCGATCTGCGCCAGCCTTGAAGCCTTCCCCCCGCCCGGATTTCCCGCTCCAACCCGCCTACAGGTCTGCCATGTCCAAGCCCGCCACCCACTACCCGAACGCTCCCAAGTCGCAGCCGGTCGCGCGCCACACCCTGGCGGTGATCGTCGACAACGAACCGGGCGTTCTCGCCCGCATCGCCGGGCTGTTCTCGGGCCGCGGCTACAATATCGAGAGCCTCACCGTCTCCGAGACCGAGCACGAGAAGCACCTCTCGCGCATCACCGTGGTGACCTCGGGCACGGCCCATGTCATCGACCAGATCAAGGCGCATCTCGACCGGCTTGTGCCGGTGCACCGCGTCGTCGACCTGACCGAGCATGGCGAGGCGCTCGAACGCGAGCTGGCGCTGGTCAAGGTCGTCGGCAAGGGCGAGCACCGCGTCGAGGCGATGCGGCTCGCCTCCGCCTTCGGCGCGCGCACGCTCGACGCCTCGCTGAGCTCCTTCGTCTTCGAATTGACCGGCGCGACCGAGGAGATCGAGCGCTTCATCAAGACGATGACCGCGGTGGGCCTGACGGAAGTCTCGCGCACCGGCATCGCGGCGATGAGCCGCGGCCCGGATTCGATGTGATCCCGGCCCTGACGCCCGAGACGCTCAGCCTGGTCGCGCTCGGGCTCGGCATTGCCGGCTTCGCCTGCCTGGCCGGGCCGGTGTTCCTGCGCCTGAGCGGCCGGGCGCCGGCAGAGCCGCCGGGCAGCGGCAGGAGCCTGCGCTCGCCGCTCTGGTGGGTCGGCTTCGTCCTGACCGTCGCGGCGATCGCCCTGCAGCGCATCGCCAGCCAGCAGGGACCGGGCTGACGGCCTCCTCGTCATTCTGGGGCGGCCCGCAGGGCCGAGCCCGGAACCCATGAACGCGACGGTTCATCGCAAGACCGCCGATCCGACGCACCTTCTCGTCCGATCCCGTGTTCATGGGTTCCGGGCTCTTTGCTGCCGCAAAGCCCCGGAATGACGGAGAGCCGCTGGCTGGACCTTCAGCCCGCGAAGCCGCCATCGTCGAGGAATGACTGTTCCTCCGGTGTCGTCTCGCGGCCGAGGACCGCGTTGCGATGCGGGAAGCGGCCGAAATCGCGGATGATGTCGCGATGGATCTCGGCGAATTTGACGCCTTCCGCATCGTCTGCTGCCGCGCAGAGCGCGACGCAACGCTCCTGGTCGTGAAGCGCCTCCGAATGCATGAAGGGCAGGTAGAAGAAGCGCCGCTCCGGCGGTTCGTAGGATTTGTCGAAGCCCTTGGCGATGGCATGTCGCGCCACCTCCAGCGCCTTGGCGTCGGTGGCGAAGGCCTGCGGGCTGCCGCGGAACAGGTTGCGGGGGAACTGGTCGAGCAGGATGAGCAGGGCGTAGGCGCCTTCGGGCGTCTCCTGCCAGCCGTCGAGGCGCCCGGCCGCTGCCGCTTCGTAGGCGGGCCGGAAACGGCGCCCGATCTCGGCGTCGAAGCCAGCATCCTTGGCGAACCATTTCTCCGGGCCGGCCTCGTGCCAGAAGGCGAGGATCTCGGCGGGGCTGGGCAGCGGCATCGGCAACTCCATTCTGCGGGACGCGAGCGGGAGAGATAATCCTTCCACGCCGTGCCGCCAGTACCGAATGGCACCCGGCCCCGAATTGCACTTGCCGGGACCCGGCGGCTGCGCTAGAGCCTGAACCGTAACGTACGGTACTGACTTGTCCCGACCCATGACCGAGGCCCCGGCAGAGACGCAAGGCGAAGCGCTGACAGCGCGTCAGCAGGCCGTGCTCGACGCCGTTCTGAGCCTGATGGTCGAGCGGGGCAGCGGGTTGACCATGACCGCGGTGGCGCGGCGCGCGAGCTGCTCCAAGGAAACGCTCTACAAATGGTTCGGCGACCGCGACGGCCTGCTGACCGCGACGGTGCAATGGCAGGCCTCGAAGGTGAGGGCGGGCAATTTCGACCGCCAGACGCTCGACGCCGGCGCCCTGCGCGAGAGCCTGAAGCGCTTCGCCGTCAACTGGCTCGAGGTGATCTCATCGCCGACCTCGATCGCGCTCAACCGCATCGGCGTCAGCCAGGCGGCGGCGCGCGACGGCAATCTCGGCTCGATCGTGCTGGCCAATGGCCGCTTCGCCATCGGCAAGCGCATGATGCCGGTGCTCGAGGCGGGGCGCGAGGCGGGGCTGCTCGCCTTCGACGACACCGAGACGGCGTTCCGCACCTTTTTCGGCCTGGTCGGCCGCGACATCCAGATCCGGCTCTTGCTCGGCGACCCGCTGACGCTCGGCAGGGCCGAGATCGCGCGCGACGCGGAGCGCGCCACCGACCAGTTCCTCACCCTCTACGGCACGGCGCAGAACGATCCGGGCCGGAAGACGAACAACGCGTGACAAAGGAGACACCCATGCGCGTCTATTACGATCGTGATGCCGACATCAACCTGATCAAGGGCAAGAAGGTCCTGATCGTCGGCTATGGCTCGCAGGGCCATGCGCATGCGCTCAACCTGCGCGATTCCGGCGTCAAGGACGTGGCGATCGCGCTGAAGGAAGGCTCCGCCACCCGCAAGAAGGCGGAAGGCGCCGGCTTCAAGGTCTTCACCCCGGCCGAGGGCGCCAAATGGGCCGACGTCATCATGATGCTGACGCCGGACGAGCTGCAGGCCGACATCTATCGCGACGAGCTCGCCGCCAACATGAAGGAAGGCGCCGCGCTGCTCTTCGCGCACGGCCTCAACGTCCATTTCAACCTGATCGAGCCGCGCAAGGACCTCGACGTGCTGATGGTCGCCCCGAAGGGCCCCGGTCACACCGTCCGTTCCGAATATGAGCGCGGCGGCGGCGTGCCGACCCTGGTCGCGATCCACCAGGACGCCACCGGCAACGCTCATGACCTCGGCCTGTCCTACGCCTCGGCCAATGGCGGCGGCCGCGCCGGCATCATCGAGACCACCTTCAAGGAAGAGTGCGAGACCGATCTCTTCGGCGAGCAGGTCGTGCTCTGCGGCGGCCTCGTCGAGCTGATCAAGGCGGGCTTCGAGACGCTGGTCGAGGCCGGCTACGCCCCCGAGATGGCCTATTTCGAGTGCCTCCACGAGGTGAAGCTGATCGTCGACCTGATCTACGAGGGCGGCATCGCCAACATGAACTACTCGATCTCGAACACCGCCGAATACGGCGAATACGTCACCGGCCCGCGCATCATCACGGACGAGACCAAGGCCGAGATGAAGCGCGTCCTCGCCGACATCCAGTCGGGCAAGTTCACCCGCGACTGGATGCTCGAGAACAAGGTCAACCAGACCTCGTTCAAGGCGACCCGCGCCCGCATGGCCGCCCATCCGATCGAGGAAGTCGGCGCCAAGCTCCGCGACATGATGCCGTGGATCAAGGCCAAGGCGCTGGTCGACAAGTCGAAGAACTGAGAGCCGATCCCCGGCTCCTTGTTTCTGTGACGGCCCGGCTGGCGCCGGGCCTTTGGGATCAAGGCCGGAATGCTGGCGGACACGGCGCGGAACCGAGCTTCCCGGTTTGATTCAACGGCTTGCGGGATCGAATCCGCTTCGTCTCGCAAGTGTCTGAATTTCAATCATGATCGCTTTTCGCGAAGGCGGTGCCCATGGCGCCGCCTTCGGCTTTTCGGGCTCCCGCAGGAACCCGGTGCTGCCGCCCGCGTTGCGATGGGAACGGGGTCGCCGCAAGGCGGCCCGGAGCCTGAAGGGAGGCGATCATGACGGTCGACACCAAGCCCCGGGTCCCGGTCGAGGATCTGGACAAGGCCCGCGGGGGCGATCCGATTCCGCCGCTGCGTGCCGCCGACCACAGCGATGCCGATCCTGCCGTCGAGACGCCGATCGAGGCTCGGCAGGGTTTCCTGGGGCGCCCCGTGCTGATGGTGCTGATCGGCGGGCTGATCCTGGCGATGATCGCATGGATCGTCGTGGAAAGGCTTGTTTATTGAGCGCGATGCGTGAGCTGTTCGGGTTTGCCGAGGGAGGCAGCGATGGAACTCTTGCGATATTTCGATATTGCGACCGCGATCCGCGTCGCGCTCGCGCTGTGCTTCGCGATGATGCTGGCGGTGGTGCTCGGCCTGCTGTGAGCCGGCGCGCCCGCCTTCAGCGGGCGAGGAACTCGCTGATCCGGCCGACGCCATAGAGCAGGCCGAAGCCCCAGGCGAAGGAGGCGATCCAGTTGGCGAGGTGGAACTGCCAGGCCGGCATCGCGACGATGCCGGCGACGATGGCGATCACCGCCCGCAGCGGCCCGAAGAAATGGCCGATCAGGATGCTGGCCAGTCCCCATTTCTCGAAGAAGGCGTGGCCCCGGTCGAGGAGCTGCGGATTCCTGGTGAAGGGCCAGTAGTCGTGGACCCGCGGGCCGAGATGCAGCCCGGCCCAGTAGGACACCAGGAAGCCGCTGCCGGCGCCGAGCGAGGCCGCCAGCGCCAGCGGCGCGAGGCTGAGGCCCGAGGCGCCGGCGACGGCGCCGAACGTCGTGAAGAACACCGTGGCCGGCACCAGCCAGGACAGGATCGCGACGCATTCGCAGAAGGCGACCAGGAAGACGATCGGAATCGCCCATTCCTGGTTGACCCGCATGAACTCGACGAGCGTCTGCATGGCGTGTTCGAGGGCGGCCATGGCGTTCGCGTCGGCTCCTGGGGCGGTTCTGTCTCGATTCGCGCATATGGCCTGCGACCAAGGCATGAGGCAAGCGCCGAAGAACGCGCCCGCGCCGGCGTTGCCTTCCCGGAACGATGGCCTATTAATTTCGCCACACAGAACGGATGAATGGCATCGCTTCGGGACGGGTGCCTGGGGGAAACGGGTTTCATGGAGTTGCAGGATCGCCCGCAGGCGGGCGCGGGAGCAGCGGCGGGATCGCCGGACGGGGCGGCGGTCGCGCTCGCGGGTGTGGACATCACCTTCCATCTCGCCGATGGCGGCCGCTACCAGGCGGTGAAGGGCATCGACCTTTCGGTCTCGCCCGGCGAGTTCGTCTCGATCGTCGGGCCGACGGGCTGCGGCAAGTCGACGCTGCTCAACGCGGCGGCGGGGCTGCTCGCGCCTTCGGCCGGCAGGGTCGGGATCTTCGGCAAGCCGCTCGTCGGGCTGAACCGGCGGGCCGGCTATCTCTTCCAGCAGGACGCGCTGATGCCGTGGAAGACGGCGCTCGACAACGTCAAGGTGGCGCTGGAGCCGATGGGCGTGCCCGAGCGCGAGGCGGCGCAGCGAGCCCGCGAATGGCTCGCGCGCGTGGGCTTGAGCGCCTTCGTCGACCGCTATCCGCACATGCTCTCGGGCGGGCAGCGCAAGCGCGTCAGCCTGGCGCAGATGCTGATCCGCAATCCCGAGATCATCCTGATGGACGAGCCTTTCGGGCCGCTCGACGCGCAGACGCGGCAGATCATGGGCAATCTCCTGCTCGACCTCTGGTCGCGCGACCGCAAGGCGCTGATGTTCGTGACCCATGACCTCGAGGAGGCGATCGCGCTCTCCGACCGCGTCGTGGTGATGTCGGCCGGGCCGGCGGCGGGGATCGTGGCCGATTACAGGGTCGCGCTGCCGCGGCCGCGCGACATCGCCGACATCCGGCTGGAGAAGGCCTTCCACGAGATCCACCGCGACATCTGGTCGTCGCTCCGGGTCGAGGTGCAGAAGGCCTATGCGATGGGCGAGGGCCGCGAGCTGGTCGGAGGAGACGCGCCATGAAGCGGCTGAAGCTGCTCTGCCTCCAGATCCTGGTGATGATCGTCTTCCTCGCCCTCTGGCATGTGGTGACCACCACCAGCCTGTTCGGCGACGTCAAGACCAGCCAGTTCTTCTTCTCGACGCCGCTGGCGGTGATCGCCCGCACCGTCAAGGAACTGAGCGGGCCGGCGATCTACTGGCATCTCGGCATCACCCTGACCGAGACGGTGCTGGCCTTCGTGATCGGCTCTGCCGCCGGCATCCTGTTCGGCTTCGCCTTCGCGCGCAACGCGCTGCTCTCGGCGGTGTTCGACCCCTATATCAAGGCCGCGAACGCCCTGCCGCGCGTGGTGCTGGCGCCGATCTTCGCGCTCTGGTTCGGGCTCGGCATCTGGTCGAAGGTGGCGCTGGGCTTCACGCTCGTCTTCTTCATCGTGTTCTTCAACGTCTATCAGGGCGTGCGCGAGGTCTCGCCGACCATCCTCGCCAATGCCCGCATGCTGGGCATGAACGAGCGCCAGCTCTTCCGCCACGTCTACTGGCCCTCGGCGCTGACCTGGATGTTCTCCAGCCTGCACACCTCGGTCGGCTTCGCGCTGGTCGGCGCGGTGGTCGGCGAATATCTCGGCTCCTCGGCCGGGCTCGGCTACAAGATCCACGAGGCGGAGAGCGTCTTCGACGTCACCGGCGTCTTCGCCGGCATGGTGATCCTGACCATCTTCGTGATCGCGATCGACGCGCTGGTGACGCTGGTCGAGCGGCGCCTGCTCGTCTGGCGCCCGGCGCAGAGCGCGACCACGACCGCGACGTAAGACGAGTTGCCGCGCCGGTCCGAACTCGCCTATCGTCACGTCCACGCGCCTGCCAGAAGCGCCTTTCCCAACCGGAGGTTACGCCATGAAACTGACCCGCCGCGACGCGCTCGCCGCGCTTGCCGCCTCCACCGCCGCAGGCCTGTCGCCGGCCGCCGTCCTCGCGCAGGCCGCCGAGAAGCCGAAGCTCACGCTCGGCGTCGGCGGCAAGCCGCTGCTCTACTATCTCCCGCTCACCGTCGCGGAGAAGAAGGGCTACTTCAAGGATCAGGGGCTCGATGTCGAGATCAACGATTTCGGCGGCGGCGCCAAGTCGCTGCAGGCCCTGGTCGGCGGCTCGGTCGACGTCGTCACCGGCGCCTATGAGCACACCATCCGCATGCAGGCCAAGGGCCAGGACATCCGGGCCGTGATCGAACTCGGGCGCTTCCCCGCCATCACCATCGCGGTGCGCAAGGACCTCGCCGACAAGGTGAAGTCGGCGGCCGATTTCAAGGGGCTGAAGATCGGCGTGACGGCGCCCGGCTCCTCGACCGCGCTGACCGCGCAATACGCCATGGTCAAGGCCGGGCTGAAGGCGGACGACGCGGCCTTCATCGGCGTCGGCGCCGGCGCGAGCGCGGTGGCCGCGATCAAGCAGAAGCAGGTCGACGTGATCTCGCATCTCGACCCGGTGACCTCGAAGCTCGAGGCCGACGGCGACATCGTCTCGCTGATCGACACCCGCACCGAGGCCGGCACCAAGGCGCTGTTCGGCGGCTCCAACCCGGCCGCGGTGCTCTATCTCAGGAACGATTTCGCCGAGAAGAACCCGGTCACCACGCAGAAGCTTGTCAACGCCTTCATGAAGGCGTTGAAATGGCTCGAGACCGCAAAGCCCGAGGAGGTCGCCGACCTCGTGCCGCAGGAATACCTGCTGGGCGACCGGCCGCTCTATGTCCGCGCCGTGAAGAACTCGCAGGAGAGCTATTCGCGCACCGGCATCGCCACCCCGGACGCGATGAAGAGCATGTATGATTCGCTGAAGCTGCTCGACCCGGAGCTGACCAACTCCAATGTCGACCTGTCCAAGACCTTCATCGACAGCTTCGCGAAGAAGGCGGGGTCCGGGGCCTGACGCCGGCGTGAAGCGCTCCGTCAATGTCTTTTGACATCGTGCCTCCGCGTCATTCGGTGCAGGCTGCGCCCAAGCGCGGGGGGAGGGTGTGAGACTTGCGTGAGGAGACGGCATTTCTCGATGGCGGCGGCGAGATGGCCGCCGCCATCCGCGATCACGACTGGTCGTCGACGCCGCTGGGACCGATCCGGGACTGGCCGGTCGCGCTGAAGACGGCCGTCGGCATGATGGTCAATTCGCATTTCCCCAAATGCATGGTCTGGGGAGCGGATCTGATCACGATCCACAACGACGCCTTCCGCTCCATCCTCGGCAACAAGCCGCCGGCGCTCGGCCAGCCGTTCAGCCTGGTCTGGGAGGAGATCTGGGGCGAGATCAGCGGCATGGTCGAGAAGGCTTATGCCGGCGAGGCGACCTTCATCGAGGACTTCCCGCTGACGATCAACCGCTACGGGCATCCGGAAGAGGTCTGGTTCACCTTCTGCTACAGTCCGATCCGCGACGAGCACGGCCGCGTCCTCGGCATGATCGACACGGTGATCGAGACCACCGGCAAGATGCAGGCCGTGCGCAATGCCCGCCTGCTCAACGCCGAGCTGGCGCACCGGATGAAGAACACCATGGCGATGATCGCCGCCATCGCCAGCCAGACCTTCCGCTCCGCCGAGACGCTCGACGAGGCGAGGGCGATCCTGAGCGAGCGCATCGCCACGCTGGGCGAGGCGCATTCGATCCTGACGCGGTCGAGCTGGAGCAGCGCGCCGATCCGCAGCGTCATCGAGGGGGCGCTGGCGCCGCACCGGGCCGGCGCCGACCGGATCCGCATCGCGGGGCCGCCGCTGCAACTGCCGGCCGACCAGGCGATGACGCTGGCGCTCGCGATCAACGAGCTCGCGACCAATGCGGTGAAATACGGGGCGCTTTCGGTCGAGACCGGCGAGGTCGTCATCCGCTGGGAGACCGGGCGGCCGCGGAGCGAGGATCCGTTCCGCCTCTCCTGGAGCGAGAGCGGCGGGCCGCCGGTGGTGGAGCCGCGCCGGCGGGGTTTCGGCTCGCGGCTGGTCGAGCAGGTCATGGCGCAGAAGTTCCAGGGCGAGGTCGAGCTGGACTACCGGCCGGAAGGGCTGCGCTACCGCCTGGTTTCCACCATGGCGCGCATCGCGCCGAATGCGTGAGCCGGCGCGATCGGTGACTTCACCGCTTTCGATTGGCGCCTGGCGCCGGAGTGGTTAGGTTCGCGCTCCCTGTCGTGAATCCGGTCCTGCTCCAGCTCATGAACATCCTCTCGATCCAGTCCCACGTCGCCTATGGCCATGTGGGCAACGCCTCCGCGACCTTTCCGATGCAGCGGCTCGGCGTCGATGTCTGGCCGATCCATACGGTGCAGTTCTCGAATCACACCGGCTATGGCGGCTGGAAGGGCCGGGTCTTCGATGGCGGCATGATCGACGAGGTGATGGAGGGCATCGCCGAGCGCGGCGTGCTCCCGCAATGCGACGGCGTGCTCTCCGGCTATATGGGCTCGGCCGATATCGGCCACGCCATCCTCTCGGCCGTCGAGAAGGTGCGGGCCGCCAATCCCAAGGCGCTCTATTGCTGCGATCCGGTGATCGGGGACACCGGCCGCGGCGTCTTCGTGCGCCCGGGCATCCCGGAATTCATGCGCGAGCAGGCGGTGCCGGCCGCCGACATCGTCACGCCCAACCAGTTCGAGCTCGAGCTGCTGACCGATATCGGGATCAAGAGCATCGCCGATGCCCATCGCGCCGTGGAGGTGCTGCGCGACGCCGGGCCCAAGGTGGTGATGGTCACCTCGCTCGAGACCGAGGAGACGCCGGCCGACGCCATCGACCTGATGGCGGTGGACAGCAGGGGGAGCTGGCGGGTGCGCACGCCCCGGCTCGACGTCAGCCTCAACGGCGCGGGCGATGCGATCGCGGCGCTGTTCTTCACCCATTACCTGCGCGAGCAGTCGGCCGCGGCGGCCCTGTCGAAGGCCGCTTCCTCGGTCTACGGGCTGCTGAGGCGGACCAAGGAGGCCGGCTCGCGCGAGATCCTCACCGTGGCGGCGCAGGACGAGTTCGTCGCGCCCTCGCAGCTCTTCGAGCCGGAAGCGATCTGAGCGCGCCGGGATGAGGCTGCGCGTCGGCACCTTCAACGTCGAGAACCTGCTGACGCGGCATCGCTTCGAGCAGGGCGGGCGCACCGAGACGGCGGCGGCGATGTCGCTGTTCCACTTCCCGCGCGCCGATCAGCGCGACGCGGTGGAGCGCTCGCTGGCGGTCGCGTTGGAGGACGACAAGCGCCAGATGACGGCGCTCGCCATGGCGGAGGCGCAGGCCGATCTGTGGATGCTGCAGGAAGTCGATTCGCTCGCCAGCCTGCAGGCCTTCTTCGCCAATTACGTGCACCGCATCGCCGACCACCGCTACGGCCACTTCACCCTGATCGACGGCAACGACCGCCGCAACATCGATATCGGCTTCGCCGCGCGGCGCGACCTGCTCGGGCCGGGGCAGGTCACGGTGCGCTCGCACAAGGACCTGACCTTCGCCGAGGCCGGCGTGCACGATCACGACCTCGCCAGCCTCGGCATCGGCCCGCATGCCAAGGTCTTCGCGCGCGATTGCCTGGAGGTGGAGCTCTCCTTCGGCGGGCGCCGCCTCACCCTGTTCGGCTGCCATTTCAAGTCGATGAACAACGGCCGCGAGGATGGCCGGCAGATGACCCTGCCGGTGCGCCGGGCCGAGGCGCGGGCGGTGAAATGGCTGGTCCGGCAGCGCTTCGGCGGGGGCTGGCGCGAGACGAACTGGATCGTGCTGGGCGACCTCAACGGCTATCGCTACGGCCTGGGGCCGCGGGCCGAGCCGGTCGACGAGGGGCCGAGCGGCATCGAGCCGCTGCTCGACGATTTCGCGCGCGACCCGATGGAGACGCTGCCGGTCCACGAGCGCTGGACGCATTTCCGGCGCTACTGGTCGGAAACCCTGGACAGGCTGGTCGACAGCCACATGCCGCTCGACCACATCCTGCTCTCGCCGGCGCTGGCGGCGGCCAATCCGAAGCCCGCCATGCAGATGATCCGGCGCGGCCTGCCTTACCGCGTGCCGCTCGATCCGCGCGCGCCGGACCGCTCGATGGCACGGCTGGCGACCTGCGCCGACCGCTATCCGCGCGTCGGCTGGGACAGGCCCAAGGCCTCGGACCATTGCCCGCTCACCATCGATCTCGAAATCCCGGAAGGGTGATTGAAGGATACCCGATGAAACGCCGCTTCGTCACGCTCGATGTCTTCACCACCCGCCGCCATGCCGGCAATCCGCTGGCGGTGGTGCTCCAGTCGGAAGGGCTCGACACGGAAGCGATGCAGGCCATCGCGCGCGAGTTCAACCTGTCGGAGACGGTCTTCGTCGGGGAGGCCGAAAAGCCGGGCCACCGCGCTGCGGTGCGCATCTTCACGCCCGGGGGAGAGCTGCCCTTCGCCGGGCATCCGACCGTCGGAACCGCGGTCTGGCTCGCCCTCGCCGACGAGGCCGAGGGGCGCTCCGCCGAGATGCTGGTGCTGGAGGAGAAGGTCGGGCCGGTCTCCTGCGCGGTCGAGGTCAGGGGCAGCCATGCCGGCCACGCGGTCTTCACCCTGCCGCGCCTGCCGGAGCGGGGCGGCGAGCAGCCGGTCACAGACGCGCTGGCGGCGGCGCTCGGGCTGCCGCGCGCCGCGATCGGCTTCGGGGCGCATCGGCCGGCGACCTATTCCGCCGGCGTGCCGTTCCTCTGCGTGCCGGTGGCGACGCGCGAGGCCATCGGCGCCGCGCGGCCCGATGCGGCCCATTGGCCGGCGGCGATCGGCCCGGGCGGGGCGTTCCTCTACAGCCGGGAGACCGCCGAGACCGGCCATGCCTTCCATGCGCGGATGTTCTGGCCGGCGGCCGGCATCGCCGAGGACCCGGCCACGGGTGCGGCCGTCGCCGCCTTCTCCGGCGCGATCATCGCCTGCGAGAAGCCGGAGGACGGCGACCACCGCCTCGTCATCGAACAGGGCTACGAGATGGGCCGGCCCTCGCAGATCACGCTGGAGCTGAGCGTGCGGGGCGGCGCGCTGGCCTCGGCGCGGATCGGCGGCTCGGCAATCGTGGTCAGCGAGGGCGTGCTGCTGTGAGCGGGACGGTCGAGAACGGCAGCATCGTCCGGCTCGAGCGGATCGATGCCCGGATCGAGCCTTACGACTGGGCCTATGCCCGCGAGAATGCCGCGGCCATCGCCGCGCATTGGGCGCGGATCAGCGCCGGCAAGCCGGCGATGTTCAACGGGCGCATCATGCTGCAGCACCGCGCCGCGATCCGCGGCGGCGTGTTCGAGGCCGGCTATTTCGAGACCGACTACGCCGCCTTCATGGCCTGGCGCGACGCCGGCCATCCCGGCCCCGTGATCCGCAACGGCTTCGCCATGGCGGCGCTCAGGGCCAGCGACGGCGCCTTCCTCTGCGGCCGGATGGGCGACCACACCGCCAATGCCGGCAAGGTCTATTTCGCCGCCGGCACGCCGGACCGCGAGGATGCCCGCCCGGACGGCACGCTCGACCTCGCCGGCAGCGTCACGCGCGAGCTGGGCGAGGAGACGGGCCTGCGGGTCGCGGAACTGAGCGTCGGCGCCGGCTGGACGGCGGTGATCGAGGAGGGGCGCATCGCCTTCATGCGCGAGGTCGGGATCGGCCTGCCGGCGGAGGCGGCGCGGGCGCTGATGCTGGAGCGCATGAAGACGCTGGCGGAGGAGGAGCTTTCCGACATCGTCGTGATCCGGGCCCTCGGCGACACCGGGCGATACGATATGCCGCCCTTCATGCGGCGCTACCTTGCACATATCTTCGCGGGCGACCGATCCTCGTCCGCCTCACGGAAGTGACCCGATGCATTCCGCCGCGACCGCCTATCCCGAAGCCCTGCCTCTGCCGGCCGACAATCCTTTCGCCACCCGCTGGGAGACCCCGTTCCGCCTGCCGCCCTTCGCGGCGATCCGGCCGGAGCACATCCGGGCGGCCTTCGACGCGGCGCTGGCCAAGCACCGGGACGAGATCGCGGCGATCGTCGCCAATCCGGCCGCGCCGGACTTCGTCAACACTGTCGAGGCGCTGGAGCGGGCGGGCCGGGCGCTCTCCCGCGTCGGCGGCGTGTTCTACAATCTGGCGGGCGCCGACACCAACGAGGCGCTGCAGGCGATCGAGCGCGAGATCGCGCCGGTCACCTCGCGGCACTGGTCCGCGATCATGATGGACGAAGCTCTGTTCGCGCAGGTCGACGCCGTCCATGCGAAGCGCGACGAGCTCGGCCTGAACGCCGAGCAGGCGCGGCTGCTGGAGCGGACCCATAAGGGCTTCGTCCGCGCCGGCGCCAGACTCGGCCCCGCGGACAAGCAGCGCCTCGCCGCGATCAACGAGCGGCTGGCGGCGCTCGGCACGCAGTTCAGCCAGAACGTGCTCAAGGACGAATCCGCCTATGCGCTGTTCATCGCGGACGAGTCCGGGCTCGCCGGCCTGCCGGGATTCCTGAAGGCGGCGATGGCGCGCGCGGCGGCCGATCGCGGCAGGCCGGGCCAGCATGCGGTGACGCTGTCGCGCTCGATCATCGAGCCCTTCCTGACCTTCTCGACCCGGCGCGACCTGCGCGAGGAGGCCTTCATCGCCTGGAGCCGGCGCGGCGAGAACGGCGGCGAGAGCGACAACCGCGGCATCGTCGCGGAGATGGTGAGCCTGCGCGCCGAGAAGGCGAAGCTGCTCGGCTATCCGACCTTCGCGCATTTCAAGCTCGACGACGCCATGGCCAAGACGCCCGAGCATGTGCGCGACCTGCTGGAGCTGGTCTGGAAGCCGGCCAAGGCGCGGGCCGCGCGCGAGGCCGCCGACCTCGCCGCGCTGGCGCAGGACGAGGGCGAGAACGGGCCGATCCGGCCCTGGGACTGGCGCCACTACGCCGAGAAGGTGCGGCAGAAGACCTATGCGCTCGACGAGGCGGTGCTGAAGCCCTATCTCCAGCTCGACCGCGTGCGGCAGGCCGCCTTCGACGTCGCCGGCAAATTGTTCGGCCTGTCCTTCGCCGAGCGGCCGGAGCTCGCGGGCTATCACCCGGATGTGCGCATCTTCGAGGTGACGGAGACCGCGACCGGGCGTCATATCGGCTTGTTCCTCGGCGACTATTTCGCCCGCTCCTCGAAGCGCTCCGGCGCCTGGATGAGCGCCTTCCGCGGCCAGCGCAAGCTCGACGGCGAGGTGCGGCCGCTCATCGTGAATGTCTGCAATTTCGCCAAGCCGGCCGAGGGGAAGCCGGCGCTGCTCTCGCTCGACGATGCGCGCACGCTGTTCCACGAGTTCGGCCATGCCCTGCACGGGCTGCTCTCCGACGTGACCTATGGCTCGCTGGCCGGGACCTCGGTGGCGCGCGACTTCGTCGAACTGCCCTCGCAGCTCTACGAGCACTGGTTCCTGACGCGCGAGGTGATGCGGCAATACTGCCTGCATGCCGAGACGGGCGAGCCGATCCCCGAGGCGCTGATCGAGAAGATCGAGAAGGCGCAGACCTTCAACCAGGGCTTCGCCACCGTGGAGTACACCTCCTCGGCCCTGGTCGATCTCGCCTTCCACTCGCTCGAGGCGCCGGCGGAGGTCGACCCGCTCGCCTTCGAGGCGGCGGAGCTTCAGCGCCTCGGCATGCCGGCCGAGATCACCATGCGCCACCGCACGCCGCATTTCACCCATGTGTTCTCGGGCGACGGCTATTCGGCCGGCTATTACAGCTATCTCTGGTCCGAGGTGATGGATGCCGACGCCTTCAACGCCTTCATCGAGACCGGCGACGTGTTCTCGGCCGAGGTCGCCGGAAAGCTGAAGCGCTACATCTATTCGGCCGGCGATACGCGCGACGCGGCCGAGGCCTACACGCTCTTCCGCGGCCGGCTGCCGACGCCGGACGCGCTGCTGGAGAAGCGCGGGCTGGCGGCCTGAAGCGGTCCGAACCCGCCCGCGGCTTGCGTCCCGTCCGGGGCAGGGCCGGGCAGGGTGGCGGCCGGTCGCGGAGCGCTGCTGCCTGCCTCGCAGAGCTGATGTCGTAGACCTCAGTTCGGATGGGCGTTATATTCGAGCCGAGGTCCCAGCGATGCGAGCCGGCTCATGATGACCGCTGCGCAGATGCGAGCTGCCCGGGCCATGCTCGGGATCGACCAGCGCCAGCTTGCCGAGATGGCGGGCGTCTCCGTGCCGACGATCCAGCGCATGGAGCGCAGCGACGGCACCGTCCGCGGCATGATCGAATCCCTGACCCGCGTCGTCGAGGCGCTCGACCGTGCCGGCATCGTGCTGATCGGGGAGAATGCGGCCAGCAGCGGCGGCGGGCGCGGCGTCCGCCTCAAGGGCCCGCCCTGACCGTTGCCGGAACACCGTTGCGACAGAGCGGCGTCGACCGCGACCCGGCCGGCGAACCCGCTCCAGATGGCAAAGGAAAGGGTCGCCATGGCTGCCACGAGCGCCAAGCCCAGCTTCGTCGAGCTCTACACCCCCAAGCTGCTGACCGTCCTGCGCGAGGGCTACGGCCCCGCAAGCCTCAAGGCCGACGCCATCGCCGGGCTGACTGTCGCCATCGTCGCCCTGCCGCTCTCCATGGCGATCGCCATCGCCTCGGGCGTCACGCCCGACAGAGGGCTCTACACCTCGATCGTCGGCGGCTTCATCGTTTCCGCGCTGGGCGGCAGCCGCTTCCAGATCGGCGGCCCGGCGGGCGCCTTCATTGTGTTGGTCGCGGCCTGCGTGGCCGCGCATGGGATCGACGGGCTGCTGCTCGCCACCTTCCTCTCCGGGCTGATGCTGGCGGCCGTCGGGCTGCTCGGGCTCGGCACCTTCATCAAATACATCCCCTATCCGGTCACGGTGGGCTTCACCGCGGGCATCGCCGTCATCATCTTCGCCAGCCAGATCAAGGACCTGCTCGGGCTCACCCTGGCCCATGAGCCGGGCCCGCTGCTGCCGAAACTGCAGGCGCTCGTCGGAGCGCTGCCGACGGTCAGCCCTGCGGCGGTGCTGGTCACGGCCGTCACGATCGGGATCATCCTCGCCGTCCGCCGCCTCCGGCCGCACTGGCCCTCCTTCATCATCGGCGTGGCGGTCGCCTCGCTGGGAGCGGCGCTCGCCGGGGCCCCGGTCGAGACCATCGGGACGCGCTTCGGCGGCATTCCGCAGACCCTCCCCATGCCGCATCTGCCGGCCTTCTCCTGGGACAAGGCGGTCGCGGTCCTGCCCAACGCGCTCTCCTTCACGCTGCTCGGCAGCATCGAGAGCCTGCTTTCGGCGGTGGTGGCGGATTCGATGACCGGCCGGCGGCATCGCTCCAATTGCGAGCTGGTGGCGCAGGGGCTCGCCAACATGGCCTCGCCGCTGTTCGGCGGCATCTGCGTCACCGGCAACATCGCGCGCACCGCGACCAATGTCCGCTCGGGCGCGCGCGGGCCGGTCTCGGGGATGCTGCACGCGGTCTTCCTGCTGCTGTTCATGCTGATCGCGGCGCCGCTCGCAGCCTTCATCCCGCTCGCGGCATTGGCCGGGGTGCTCGCGGTGGTGGCGTGGAACATGGCCGAGAAGCAGGAATTCGCGACGCTGATCCGTGCCTCGCGCGGCGATGCCGCGGTGCTGCTGCTGACCTTCCTGCTGGTGATCTTCGTCGATTTGACGACGGGCATCGTCGCCGGCTTCGTCGTCAGCGCGATGCTGTTCCTGCACCGCATCGCGCAGTCGGTGGCGATCGAGAACGGGCTGCCGATGCTCGACGAGGACAAGGCCGACGGCGTCAACGGCAACGGCCAGGGCCCCTACGATTCGAGGCCGGCGACCGATCCCGACATGGTGGTGGTGCGGATCTCGGGCGCCTTCTTCTTCGGCGCGGCGGCGGCGGTGGGCGCGGCGCTCGACCGGATCGGCGAGGCGCCCAGGACCTATGTCGTCGACCTCTCGGCGGTCTCGCTGCTCGATTCGACCGGGGCCGCGACGCTGGAGGGCTTCGTGCGCAAGGCCGACAGGCAGGGTGCCGTCGTCCATATCGCCGGCGCGAAACGGGCGGTGCGGCGCACCTTGCTCGCCCACGGCATCAGGCGGCCGCGGGTGCGCTTCGCTGCGTCTGTGAACGATGCCGTCGCCGCCGGCCGCGGGGCGGGCAGCGGAGCGGGGCAGGCCGTGGCGGCCGCGCCGTAGCGCCTGCCGCCTAAGGGCGGATCAGCCCGGATAGCCGAACTTCGCCCTGGTGGCGCGGAGCTGGCCGAGGGCGCCGGCCTCGTTGCCGGCCGAGCAGGCCGAGCGGGCCGAGGCGATCTCGGCGCTGACGCGGTCATGCACGCTCCTGGTGGTGTGGCCGGTGGCGACGTCGTTGTCGATCACCGCCTGGAAGCGCTCGACCTCGCCGGAGCAGCCGGTGCCGCCCGGCATGCGGAAGGTGCTCGGCGTCACGCCCGGCGCCGCCTGTTCCGGCGGGGGCGCCGGGGGCGGTCCGCCGGCCGGCGTCTGGCAGGCGCCGAGGGCGAGGCTGGCGAAGGCAAGGAAGGGCAGCGCGCGCATCGGTCTCTCCGGCGGATGGTGGCGCCGACCATCGCCGATTCTGCCGGGGCGCGCCAGCGCGGGCGCCGGCTCAGCCGCCGCGCAGGAAGAAGGTGGCCGCGAGCGTCATGGCGGCGGCGGCGCCGGCGGCGAGCCAGATCGCCGTGAGCCCGATCAGGCCGTGGACGGTGGCGCCGAGATAGGCCCCGCCCATCAGGCCGAGCCAGAGCATGAAATGGCGCAGGAAGGCGCGCTTCGGCCCGCCGAGCATCGCCGCCGCGATGCGCTGCCCCATCTTGACCAGCGTGCCGGTCATGTAGGTGAGGCCGATCGTGACCTCGCCGTCGCGCTGGAAGACGGCGTTCTCCGTGCCCATCGCCACGGCGAGCAGGCCGACGGCCGGCATCGTCTCGCCGCTCGTCTCCATCAGGGCGGCGAGGGCGAGCAGCACCGTCACCGTGGCCAGCACCGCCGGGGCGCGCTGCCGGCCGGCGGCGTGGCCGACGAGGGAGCCGGTCACGACCCCGCAGACGAAGAGCGCGATGATGCCGCCGGCGAGCGCGATCCCGCCGGCCTGTCCGCCCGCGAGCTCGATGCCGAGCCGCGTCGTGTTGCCGGTCATGAAGGAGACGAAGAAGCCGCCGAGCGTGATGAAGCCGAGAGCGTCGACATAGCCGGCAAGCGCCGAGAAACAGGCGGCGAGCGCGATCTCGCGCCTCTGGTAGCGCATCATGATGGACATGGACCCCGGATAAGCGATCCGGTGCGGCGGCCGACCGAATCGACGCCTGCATATCATAAGCGCCGGACGAACTTCGCCGTGATCCGGTAACCGCATGCGACATATGCTTGCGCCGGGGCCCCCGTTTCGGTTACACCCCGTCTCGCCGATTTGAGGAACGCCCGTGGTTTCGACCGCCCGCCATGACCCGACGAAGGACTGCGCCGCCGCGCAGACCGTCGGCATGCGCGCTCGCGCCTTCCTCGCTCCGGCTTCCCGCTCGCTTCTCGGCCTCCTTCTCCTTAGCTGCCCCTGAGGGCCGGCCGGGCATGCTGCCTGGGCGCTCAGGGGAGTGACGAGAACCGCCAAGCGAAACCCCGCGCCCGCTCCTGATCGACCGCAGCGGCGCGCCAGAGCCGGAAGACCATCATGACCCATCCGAACCAGACCCGCTCCGCCAAGGAACGCGTGCTGATTTTCGACACTACCCTGCGCGACGGCGAGCAGTGCCCCGGCGCCACCATGAGCTTCGAGGAGAAGCTGGAGATCGCCGATGCGCTCGACGCCATGGGCGTCGACATCATCGAGGCCGGCTTCCCGATCGCCTCGGAGGGCGATTTCGAGGCCGTTTCCGAGATCGCCCGGCGGATCGGGCGCGCCAGCGTGGCCGGCCTCGCCCGTGCCATCGGCGCCGACATCGCCCGGGCCGGCGAGGCGGTGCGCCATGCCGCCAGGCCGCGCATCCACACCTTCGTCTCGGTCTCGCCGATCCATCTCGAGCACCAGATGCGCAAGAGCCAGCAGGAGGTGCTGGACATCATCACCGCCACGGTGACGCAGGCGCGCAACCTGGTCGAGGACGTCGAATGGTCCGGCATGGATTCGACGCGCACCCCGATCGACTATCTCTGCCGCGCGGTCGAGACCGCGATCAGGGCCGGCGCCACCACCATCAACCTGCCCGATACGGTCGGTTACGCCACGCCGGACGAGTACCGCGCCATGTTCAAGGCGGTGCGCGAGCGCGTGCCGAACGCCGACAAGGCGGTCTTCTCGGCGCATTGCCACAACGATCTGGGCTTGGCCGTCGCCAATTCGCTCGCCGCGCTGGAAGGCGGCGTCCGCCAGATCGAATGCACCATCAACGGCATCGGCGAGCGGGCCGGCAACGCCGCCCTGGAAGAGATCGTGATGGCGCTCAAGGTGCGCGGCGACGCGCTGCCCTACGAGACCGGGATCGACAGCACGCATCTGATGCGCGTCTCGAAGGCGGTCTCCACCGCCTGCTCCTTCCCGGTGCAGTACAACAAGGCGATCGTCGGCCGGAACGCCTTCGCCCATGAGAGCGGCATCCACCAGGACGGCATGCTGAAGAACAACACCACCTACGAGATCATGACCCCGGCCTCGGTCGGCGTCACCAAGACCTCGCTGGTGATGGGCAAGCATTCCGGCCGCGCCGCCTTCCGCTCCAAGCTGAAGGAGATGGGCTACGAGCTGGGCGACAACCAGCTCGAGGACGCCTTCACCCGCTTCAAGGCGCTGGCCGACCGCAAGAAGCACGTCTACGACGAGGATATCGAGGCGCTGGTCGACGACAACATCGCCACCGCCAACGACCGCATCAGGCTCGAATCGCTGACCGTGATCGCCGGCACGCGCGGGCCGCAGCGGGCGACGATGAAGCTCGATGTCGATGGGCGCTCGGTCACCGAGGAGGCCGAGGGCAACGGCCCGATCGACGCGGTCTTCAACGCCATCGCCGCGATCGTCCCGCACGAGGCGCGGCTGGAGTTCTACGACGTCCACGCCGTCACCGAGGGCACCGATGCCCAGGCAGAGGTCACTGTCAGGATCGCGCGCGACGGCGCCTCCGTGACCGGGCGCGGCGCCGATCCGGACACGCTCGTCGCTTCCGCCAAGGCCTATCTGTCGGCCCTCAACAAGCTGATGGCGCGGGGCGGGCGGCTGCACGCGCAAGCGGCGGAGTAGGGAAAGCGCGTCATCCCGTGCGCGCTGCAGCGTGAAACGCTGCGGCGCAGACACGGGACCGCGTGACGACTTGGGCCTCCCTGTCGCACGGCCTCCGTTAAAGCACCTCTTCCTGGGTACGGTCCCGTGTCTGCGCAGCGGCATTTCATGCCGCTGCGCAGACACGGGATGACACCACCTGATTCCGGTGGATGACGCCGGCGCGATCTGGCGCCGGCCCCGATCTTGCCTTCATCTGCTCTTCCGGTGCGGTCGCTCCTCCGGCGACCCTGGGGAGCGGTGGCGATGGGCTATTTTCCGAACTGGACCTTGAAGACGACCGGCGACGTGCTGCCGGACGAGCGGCTCCCGGCGGGACAGACGATCGTCGCCGGCCTCCAGCATGTCGTCGCCATGTTCGGCTCGACCGTGCTGGCGCCGGTGCTGATGGGCTTCGATCCCAATGTCGCGATCTTCTTCTCGGGCATCGCGACGCTGCTGTTCTTCGTTATCACCCGCGGGCAGTTGCCGAGCTATCTCGGCTCGTCCTTCGCCTTCATCGGCGTCGTCATCGCGGCGACGGGCTATGCCGGCTCGGGTCCCAACGCCAACATCGCCGTGGCGCTCGGGGGCATCATCGCCTGCGGCGCCGTCTATGCGCTGATCGGCCTGATCGTTCAGGCGGTCGGCACGCGCTGGATCGAGGCGCTTCTGCCGCCGGTGGTGACCGGCGCCGTCGTCGCCGCCATCGGCCTCAACCTGACCGCGGTCGCGATCAACATGATCGCGGCCAGCCCCTACACCAAATGGATCGCGCTCTTCACCGTGGTCGCGGTGGCGCTGGTCGCCGTCTACGGGCGCGGCCTGCCGCAGCGCCTGCCGGTGCTGATCGGCGGGCTTGCGGCCTATGTGCTCTATGCGCTGACGGCGTCGCGCTTCGGGGCGCCGACCATCGATTTCGGCAAGATCGGCGCCGCCGCCTGGTTCGGCCTGCCGCAGTTCGTGGCGCCGGTCTTCGAGATGAAGGCGATCACCCTGATCGTGCCGGTCGCGATCATCCTGGTCGCGGAGAATCTCGGGCACATCAAGGGCATCTCGGTGATGACCGGGCGCAATTTCGACCATCTGATCGGCCGCGGCTTCTTCGCCGACGGCCTCGGCACGATGATCGCCGGCGCGGGCGGCGGCACCGGCGTCACCACCTATGCCGAGAACATGGGCGTGATGGCGGTGACGCGGGTCTATTCGACGCTGGTCTTCGTCGCCGCCGGCATCATCGCCATCCTGCTCGGCTTCTCGCCGAAATTCGGTGCGGTGATCGGGACGATTCCGGTGGCGGTGCTGGGCGGGCTCGCCGTCGTGGTCTTCGGCCTCATCGCCGCCACCGCCGGCCGGATCTGGGTGGAGAACAAGGTCGACTTCTCGCAGCCCAAGAACCTGATCACCGTGGCGACGGCCCTGATTCTCGGCGCCGGCGACCTGAAGCTGCCGATCTTCGGCTACGAGCTCGGCGGCATCGGCACCGCGACCTTCGGCGCCATCGCGCTCTATCACCTGCTGAACCGCCGCACGGCGTGACGATTCACAGCCATCGCAGCGCGTCCCGACGGGCGCGTTGCGATGGCTTCTTTCCGCTTTCGCACCGGATTCCGCGAAAAGCGGCTGCCACTTTGGGGTCGGCCGCGAGGGCCTGCGGAAGAAATCCGGCGGGCCTGCAAAATTTCTGTCATGGATGGGTGGACAGGGCGGGGGGCCTTTGCTACACGCCCCCTGCCTGACGCGGCCGACGCCGCCGACCGGCGACGCTTCGTGGCGTATGGGTGATTAGCTCAGTTGGTAGAGCAGCTGACTCTTAATCAGCGGGTCGTAGGTTCGAGCCCTACATCACCCACCACGATTTCCTTCCGACATCGCTGAAATCGACGGGCTGCGCGAGCGGCCGGACCGAAGGCGCGGCCGCCCACGCCTCGCGTCACCGCGCGGCCGCGAAAGCCGCGATGATGCCCGAAACGGTGTTGATCAGCACGAACTGGTTGTCGACGCGGACCCAGCGCTGGCCGGGTCCCGGCGCCCGCAGGTGATAGCGGTGATAGTCGCCGACATAGTTGCGGCGATACTGCGAGGGCAGGGCGTGGCCACGCGACCAGCGATGCTTCTGCGGGGCGAAGTGCTTCTTGGCGACGCCGTGCTTCTGCGCATGAACCGGGCCGCGATTGGGGCCGTGATAAGGTTGAGCTAAAGAAATGGTCGGCACTGCAAGAAGAGAGAGGCCGATAATGCCGGCGGATAGAAATTTATTCATGTGGAAACTCCTTTCGTCTTGATGCAGTCATCATGGCGTCCGGAACTTAAACGATAGATGAACGCTCGGATTAAATCCCTGTAATGTCTCTGTAATTTACCAATTCGGTGCTCTCTTCGATTTCTTGTCTGGTTCCCGGTTTCCTGGCGGCGGCGCCGGTGCCGCGACCTGCTCGCGGTCGGGAGAGGTGCTGGACCGGGCCGCGGTTTCGGGTTCTTCTGCTCCGCGGATTCCGGTCGGGCGGAGCGATGCCTTGGATGTTGAACTGCTTCTGCGCCTGATCGTGGGGCTGGCCGCCGGCATCGCTGTCGGCTGGCAGCGGACCCTGCGCCACAAGAGCGCCGGCATCCGCACCTTCGGCCTCGTCGGGCTCGGGACGGCGACGGCGGCCTGCCTGTTCAACGAGACGCTGCACCCGGATGCGGCGAGCCGCGTCGTACAGGGCGTCCTGACCGGGATCGGCTTCCTCGGTGCGGGGCTGATCGTGCGGCGGCAGAGCGATTTCATGCCCCATGGCCTGACGACGGCCGCGGCGGTCTGGGTGGCGGGGGCGCTGGGCTGCGCCGCCGGCCTCGGTCATTGGGCGGTGGTGGCCGTGGCGACGATCCTGGCCATCGGCCTGCTGACGCTCGACCATTCGCTCGAACACTGGCTGCAGCGGCACTATCCGCATCACCGGGATGCCGACGGAGAGGACGAGCGCGGATAGCCCATGCTGATTTCAGGCGGAAACAGGCCGTCATCCCGGTCCTGACGCGGGACCGGCGCAACGCCCGCGGCGAACCTTCGGCGGCGTGCGGCGTTGCTTGCGCAGGAGGTTCAGCCACTCATGAGATTTGCTGCGGACGAACGGCGTGCAGGCCCCGGCAACGTGCCGGCCATTCCCGATCCCCCGCCCGAGGCGCCGCCGCTGACGCCCGGCGAGGTGCCGCCGGCACCTCCCGTCGAAGCCCCGCCGGAGCCGGAGCCGCCGGGCATCCCGAGCGAGCCGCCGCCGGAACTGCCCCCCGATGCGCCGCCGGAGGCGCCTCCGGCCACGCCGGTCGACCTGCCCCCGGGGCGCGATCCGCGCGAGCCGCAGGAATGAGCGGGCGGGGCCTGCGGGCGCTCAGAAGACGTAGCCGAGGCGCAGGCCGTAATTGGTGATGCCGGGATTGCTGCGGCAGAGGCCGGCATTCGACATGTGCTCGACCGTCGCCATCACGCTCCAGTTCTGGCTGATGCGATAGCCGAGCGAGGCGGATTCGCGGAACAGCGGCGAGCAGCCGAGCGCGATCCTGTCCAGAGGGACGATGCGGCCGGTCTTGCCGTTATGGAAGCCTGCGCCGGCGCTGACCTCGGCAAAAAGTTTGTCGGTGAAATCGTAGGTCCAGGTGAAGCCGGCATAGACGGCGCTGGTGTCGCCCGCGGTGTTGAGCGTCGTGCCGAGATGGATCCGGGGCACGAGGAAGGCCATCGCCGGATCGGCCGGCTGGAACGGCTTGGCGAACAGGATCTCGAGATTGACGTCGGCGCTGCCGCTTTCGCGTGCGGCGGGGTTATGCGCAAGGACGCCGCCGCGCAGCTCCGAGATCAGGCCGACGCCGACGGCAGGGGGCGCATAGGCCAGGGGAACGGTGAGATCGGCGGCGCTGGCCTCGCAGGCGAGGAGGGCGAGGGCGGCCAGGAACAGGGCGCCCATCAGAGGCAACTGCAAAGACCGCATCAACCGAATCCCCGCTGTGATTCGTTATGGTTAACGAATCCTGTGGCGCGGAGCATCGCCAAAATATGGTTTCCCAATCCTTAAGATCGCGCGGCCTGAGTCGTCCCGGACGGAGAGGGGCGGCGATCCGGGGACGATGGCGGGTTTCGGCTGACGGGTGAAGAGCGCTAGACCGCCGGCGCCTCGCCCGAGCCGATGTCCCAGTAGAGCCCGGCCATGGCGGTAAGTCCTTCGCGGGCGATTGTCGTCGGCAGGTGCTCGTCGGGGGCGTGCTGCTGGCAGCCGGGATAGGAATGCGGCACCCAGATCGTGCGCAGCTTCAGGATCTCGGCGAAGATGTCGTTCGGCAGCGAGCCGCCGAGATTGGGCAGCAGGGCCGGCTTCTTGCCGGTGCTCCGGGCGATCGAATCGATGGTGAAGCGGACCCAGGCATCGTCCGGGTCGAGCCGCGTCGCGCCGAAGCGCTCTGTGCCCGGCGTGACGATCTCGACCATCGGGAAGCCGTGGCGGTCGAGATGGCGGCGCAGCGCCGGGATCACGTCATGCGGGTCGATGCCGACGACGAAGCGCAGGCCGCAGCGGGCCCAGGCGCTCGGCGGCACGGCGTTGACCGGCGTCTCCGGCACCCCGGACTTCATCGCCAGCACGTCGAAGGAGCACCAGCCGAAGACCTGCTCGGCGGGCGACAGGCCGGCCTCGCCCCAGTCCGGGTCGATGGTCGGGCCGTCGGGGCCGCCATCGACCTCGCAATCGGCCAGCGCTCGGCGCACCGAAGCCGGCAATTCCTTCGGCACCCATTCATGGATGCGGATCTGGCCGGTCGGCGAGGTGATCGAGGCGAGGGCGTGGACGAGCTGGATCGCCGGATCGGACAGCAAGCCGCCCCAGTTGCCGGAATGATGGCCGGCGTCGCGGGCATCGATCCGCAGGTCGAAGGTGATGACGCCGCGGGCGCCGAGGAAGACGGTGGGGCGCTCGGCGTTGAGGCGCGGCCCATCCGAGGCGATCAGGATGTCGGCCTTCAGCAGTTCGGCCTTGTCGGCGCAGAGCTCGCGCAGGCCGGGCGAGCCCGATTCCTCGCCCATCTCGATCAGGTATTTGGCGTTGAAGCCGAGCCTGCCGCGTGCCTCCAGCACGGCGCGCAGGCCGTTGATGTTGATGAGGTGCTGGCCCTTGTTGTCGACGACGCCGCGGCCGTACCAGCGGCCGTTCTTCTCGACCAGCTTCCAGGGCGAGAGCCCCTCGCTCCACTGAGCGTCGAGGCCGCGGATGACGTCGCCATGGCCGTAGCCGAGGATGGTCGGCAGGGCCGGGTCCTCGATGCGCTCGGCGTAGAGGAAGGGGCCCTTGGCCTTGGGATGGGTCAGGATGCGGCAGGCGAAGCCGAGCGATTCGAGCAGAGGGCGCATCTCGAGGTCGAGATATTCGGAGAGGATCGGGGCGCGGTCCGGGTTCTGGCTTTCGCTGGGGATCGCGACGAGGCGGGCGAGATCGCTCTTCATGCGCCCTGAGTCGAAATAGTCCTGTGCTGTCGCGATCGCCTGGGCGCGGGTCATTCTGGTCGTCTCCCGGATTCGAGGCCGGCACAGTGCCGGTGGACGCAAGGATGCGCCAGTGCCAAGAGAGCGGGATGCGCCATGCCGGACGATCAGGGCATCCGCTGCGGCTTCCGGAATCGTGCTTCGTCACCCATGACCTTCATCCCCCATCCCCACCAGCTCGTCGCACGCGACGCCATTCTCGCCGCGCGGGCGAAGGGGGCGGCGGGCTTCCTGCTCGGCGACCTCACCGGCCTCGGCAAGACGCTCTCGGCCTGGCTCGCGCTGTCGGCCATGCCGGAGGAGGAGGTGCTGGTGATCTGCCCGAAGGGCGCGATCCCGCAATGGCGGCGGACGATCGCGCTGTCGGGCCTGCCGGCGAAGCGGGTGACGCTGATGAATTTCGAGAAGACGAAGACGCTGCTCGCTCCCCCGCCGGACAGCAGGAAGCGCTCGACGCGGGCGAAGAACAACGAGCTCGCCAAGCTCGGCACGCCGAAACGGGTCTGGCCGCTGGTGGTGATCGACGAGGCGCACCGCATCCGCAATCCGAACTCCCAGCAGGGGCTGGTCTGCCGGCAGATGGCGGCGCGGGCCGATTTCACCATCTATATGAGCGCGACGGCCGGGCAGTCGCCGCATGAGCTGTCCTATCTCGCCCCGCTGCTCGCCAGGGCGGCCGGCATGCCGAGCGCCGATCTCGACGGCTTCCGCACGCTGATGAAGCGGCTGAAGATCGGCAAGGCCAGGGGGCGCTGGAAGAACTGGAGCTGGGAGCCGAACGAGGCCGACCGCAAGGCAATGGCCGATCTGCTCTATCGCGGCGCCAACGCCATCGGCCTGCGCCGCCGGCCGGAGGAGATCGCCGGCTGGCCGGAGGTGCAGCGCGAGCTCGCACCCGTCGCGCTCGATGCCGCCGCGCGCCGGCTCTACGAGGCGACCTGGCGGGAGTTCCGCAAGGAGCTGGGTTTGGCCGGCGGCTCGACCCGCAAGCCGCAGGGCTGGGCCGCGGATCTGCGCTTCCGGCAGAAGGCCAGCCTGCTGCGCATCGCCGGCACCGCCGATTTCTGCGAGGACCTGCTCGGCAATGACGAGCAGGTCGCGATCTCGGTCGCCTTCCTCGAGACCAGCGCGATGTTGGCCGGGACGCTGAGCGGGCGCGGCTGGCGCACGGCCGAGATCAATGGCGAGCGCTCCGGCGCCCAGAACGAGGAGGCGCGCATCGCCTTCCAGACCGGAAGGCTCGATGCGGTGATCTTCACCGTGACCGAGTCGATCTCCCTGCATCGCGGCGAGATGCCGGGCGGCGAGCGCGAGCGGGCGCTCGTCATCCACGACATGCGCCACAGCGCGATCCAGCTCCAGCAGATCGAGGGCCGCTGCCATCGCGACGGCCAGCACGCGACGATCTTCTACACCTATGCCGAGGAGACGGTGGAGGAGGCGATCGCCGGCACGGTCATCCAGCGCATGGCGGCGATGGAAGGGCTGGCAGGGGACGACACGCGGATGCTCGAGGCGATCGCGCAGATCGTCGAGGGGCGTGCGGCGGCCTGAGAAGGCCTTCCAGTATTACTGGCGGGCGCGCTCGCCGAGTTCCCTGGCGCCTTCGACCGAGGATTGGGTCAGCCGCACGATGCTGTTCCAGGCCTCGCGCGTATAGGCGCCCTGATGCACGACGGCATCGTAGCCGACGACCAGCACGATGATCAGCAGAAGCACGCGGAACACGAAAGACACTCCCTCGGTTGGCGTCGCATCAACGCCGCGCTCAGGGGAGGGTTCCCGTTCCGCGGGCGCGGTGAGCGGCCGCAGGCCGGTTTCAGCCGGCGGGCAGCAGTTCCTTCAGCCGCAGCAAGGCGATCTTTTCGACCTGCTCAAGCGCGGTCGCGAATTCCTGCTCGGGGGTATTGTTCAACCGCTCCTCGAAGGCAGCGAGGATCGCGGTCTTGCTCGCGCCCTTCACCGCCATGATGAAGGGGACGCCGAAGCGGGCCTTGTAGGCCTCGTTCAGCGCCGTGAAGCGGGCACGCTCCTCGCCGCTCAGGCGGTCGAGCCCGGCGGAGGCCTGCTCGCCGCTCGATTCCGGCGTCAGCCCGCCCGCGGCCGCCAGCTTGCCGGCGAGGTCGGGATGGGCGAGGAGCAGGGCCTTCCGCTGCTCCGGGGTGCCCCTGTGCAGCGCCGCGACCATCGCCGCGTGCAGGCCTTCGGCGCTGTCCTGGCCTGCCGCGATGCCGGCGTCGCAGGTCGCCTCGGCGATCCAGGGCGAATGCTCCCAGACGCGGCCATAGACCTCGGTGAACAGCGCTTTCGGCAGCTTGGAAGGCACGTAGCCGCCTTCCGGCGGATGCGTCCTGACCCAGTGGCGGGCGATGTCGAGGCGGGTTGCGATCCAGACCCTGTCATGGCTTTTCACGTAATCGAGAAAGCGGGCGAGCGCCGCGGCGCGGCCCGGCCGGCCGGCGAGGCGGCAATGCAGCCCGACGGACAGCATCTTCGGCGCGGTCTCGCCCTCGGCGTAGAGGGTGTCGAAGGAATCCTTCAGATAGGCGAAGAACTGGTCGCCGCTGTTGAAGCCCTGCGGCGTGGCGAAGCGCATGTCGTTGGCGTCGAGCGTGTAGGGCACGGCGAGCTGCGGGCCTTTCGGACCGGCCAGCCAATAGGGCAGCTCGTCGGCATAGACATCGGCCGTGTAGAGGAAGCCGCCTTCCTCCATCGTCAGCGGAATGGTGTTCTCCGAGGTGCGGCCCTGATAGCAGCCGAGGGGGCGCTCGCCGGTCAGCGCGGTCTGGATGCGGATCGCCTCGAGGATGTCGGCGCGCTCGCGCTCCTTCGGCACGTCGCGGTAGTCGATCCATTTCAGCCCGTGGGTGGCGATCTCCCAGCCGGCCTCCTGCATCGAGCCGACGATCTCGGGATAGCGGGCGAGGGCCGTCGCAACGGCGAAGACGGTGACCGGGAGCTGGCGTTCGGTGAACATCCGCCAGAGCCGCCAATAGCCGGCGCGGGAGCCGTATTCGTAGATCGACTCCATGTTCATGTGGCGCTGGCCCGGCCAGGGCGCGGCCCCGACGATCTCGGAGAGGAAGGCCTCGGAGGCGGCGTCGCCATGCAGGATGCAGTTCTCGCCGCCCTCCTCGTAATTGATCACGAACTGGACGGCGATGCGGGCCTCGCCCGGCCAATGCGGATGGGGCGGGGTGCGGCCATAGCCCTTGAGGTCGCGGGGATAGGCGCTGTCGGTCATCGGGCAGGTGCTCGCAAACGGATTCGGATGGTGATGCGGGTCGCGCTCGCCGGGCGCTCAGCTTCCGCGATAGGTCGTATAGCCATAGGGCGAGGCGAGGAGCGGCACATGGTAGTGGCGGCTCGTGTCGGAGAGGCCGAAGCGCACGGTGACGACGTCGAGGAAAGCCGGCTCCGACAGCGGAACGCCACGCTCGCGGAAATAGGGGCCGATCGCGAAATCGATCTCGTAGATGCCGGGCCGCGTGGCTTCGGGCGCGAGGAGCGGGCCGTCGGTGCGGCCGTCCGCATTCGTCACGGTTTCGACGAGCGTCTCGCCGCCCTCCGGCCCGATGCGGCGCAGCAAGACCGCGACGCCGGCGGCGGGCACTCCGCCATGCGTATCCAGGATATGCGTCGTCAGCCCTGCCATGCCCGGTCTTTCCATCGGATTGGTTTCGGGGCCGGCGGCTTGCATGCCGGCTTGCGTCGACCGTAATTTGCCCTGCGGCGAAATCCAACGGCGCGCCGCGCCGGCTCGGCCGCATCGGGGATCGCGAACCGCCATGCTCAGCGCCTATCTGATGGAATGGGGCAGCATGATGCTGCGCTGGCTCCACGTCATCACGGCGATCGCCTGGATCGGTTCCTCCTTCTTCTTCATCCACCTCGACGCCTCGCTCAAGGCCGCGCCGGACATTCCGCCGGGCACGGGCGGACGCGCCTGGCAGGTCCATGGCGGCGGCTTCTACGAGATGCGCAAATACATGGTTGCGCCCGCCGTGATGCCGGCCGAGCTGACCTGGCACAAATGGCAGAGCTACTGGACCTGGATCTCGGGCTTCTTCCTGCTCGTCTGGGTCTATTACGCCCAGTCCGAGCTCTATCTGATCGACCCGGCGGTAATGCAGCTCTCGCCTCTCGCCGCCGGCGCGATCGGCATCGCGGCGCTGGTCGCCGGCTGGCTGATCTATGACTGGCTGTGCCGGTCGCCGCTGGGGCGGCACGACGTCCTGCTCGGGCTGATCGGCTTCGGCTATGTCGTCGCGGCGAGCTGGGCTTTCGCCAACGTCTTCTCCGGCCGGGGCGCGCTGATCCATACCGGCGCGCTGATGGCGACGATCATGACCGCCAACGTCTTCTTCAACATCATGCCCGGCCAGCGCAAGGTGATCGCGGCGCTGACGGCGGGCGAGAAGCCCGACCCGAAATACGGCAAGGCCGCCAAGCAGCGCTCGACGCACAACAACTACATCACCCTGCCGGTGCTGTTCCTGATGCTGTCGAACCATTATCCGGTGACCTTTGCCAATGCCGCGGTGATCCCGCTGCTGGTGGCGCTGGTGATCGTGGCCGGCGCGCTGATCCGGCACTTCTTCAATGTCCGCCATGCCGACCATGCGAAATCGCCGTGGTGGTGCTGGGCGGTGGCGATCCTGGCGCTGTGGCTCGCCTTCTGGGCGGCGATGTCGTCCTCGCCGGGCGGGCGCGAGCAGCTCGGCCTGAAGCCGCGCGAGCCGGGCCGGCCGGTTCTGCTGGCGGGCATGAGCCTGCCGCCGGCCGAGGTCACCAACATCGTCACAGGGCGCTGCGCCATGTGCCATGCGCCCGAGCCGTCCTGGCCCGGCATCCAGATCGCGCCCAAGGGCGTGCTGCTCGACGAGCCGGAGCGGATCGCCGCCCATGCCCGCGCCATCAGGACGCAGGCGGTGATGACCCATGCCATGCCGCCCAACAACCTGTCCGGCATGACGGCCGGGGAACGGCGGGTGCTCGCCGCCTGGCTCGCCGGAGCGGGGCGCTGAGGGGCCCTCCGGCCCTTCTCCACGGAAACGTGCCCTCATGCCGGATGCCAGGCCGGAGCCTGTCCGCTGAGGGTTCAGGCACGGATCCCGGATCTCCGCTTCGCCGCGTCCGGGACGCGCCGCGCGGTGGCGAGAACTTCGCTTCCTCCGGCCGGTCCGTCGGCAATCGCATTCGTTCTTTGTTCAGCTTCCGCCCAACGGGACCGCATCGGCGCGCCGGCGTTCAGATTCGGTTCATCTGTCCCTCAGCAATGTCCCGCCCGAACAGGCTGGAGGCAGGCGCCATGAAGGGGCCGTCCGGGCCTTGGGACCGTGGGGGTCCGCTTGAAGCGCTTGGATGCAAGGGGCGCCGGCTACCTGCTGGCGGCCATCGGCTTCGCCGTGGCGTGGATCGTGCTGTGCTGGCCCTGGCTGTCGGGGGCGGTAACGATTCCGTTCGACGCCAAGGCGCATTTCCAGGCGCAGGTCGAGTTCCTGGCCCGGGCGCTGCATTCCGGGCAGTCGCCCTTCTGGAACCATAACGTCTTCGCCGGCTCGCCGCAGATCGCGGATCCGCAGTCGCTGATCTTCTCGCCGGCGATCCTGCTGGCGCTGCTGTCGCCGGCGCCGAGCTTCCGCATGGTCGATGCCTTCGTGCTGCTGCATCTGCTGGCGGCCGGCCTCGCCGTGATGATGTTCTTCCGGGATCGCGGCTGGCATCCGGCCGGTGGGCTGCTGGCGGCGCTGGTCTTCGCCTTCGGCGCCTCGGCCTCCTGGCGCGTCCAGCATATCGGGCAGATCGAGAGCCTGGCCTTCTTTGCCATCGCCTTCTGGCTGACGGCGCGCATGCTGCAGCGCCACTCGGCCTGGGCGGGCGTCTTCGCCGGGCTCTCGGCGGGGCTGATGGTGCTGAAGCCGGACCAGGTCGCGATGCTCGGCGGCTATGTGCTGATCGGCATGGTGGTGGCGCACTGGATTTCGGGCGGCTGGCCGGCCATCCGCGGCTCGCTGCTGCCGGCCGCGCTGGCGAGCCTCGCCGGGCTTGCGGTGATCGCGATGCCGCTGCTCTGGACCTGGCTGTTCGCCGAGGCGACGACGCGGCCGGAGATCAGCCTCGGCGTCGCGACCTCGGGCTCGCTCCATCCGGCCTCGCTGCTGACCGCCTTCATCGGCGACCTGTTCGGCGCCAAGGACCCGAAGGTCGAGTTCTGGGGCCCCTATCTCAACCCGAACTGGGTGAAGGATCTGGCGCTCTCGCAGAACATGGCGCAGGTCTATATGGGCGCGCTGCCGATGCTGCTCCTGATCGCGCCGGGGCTGACGCGCGGCTGGCTGTGGGACAAGGCGGTCAGGCCGCTGACGCTGCTCTTCCTGTTCATGCTGCTCTATGCGCTGGGGCGCTACACGCCGCTCTTCGAGGCCGCCTACGACTATCTGCCCGGCGTGAAGATGTTCCGCCGCCCGGCGGATGCGACCTTCCTGATCGGCGCGCTCGGGGCGATCCTCTCCGGCTATGTGCTGCACCGGATGCTGACGGCCGAGGGCGTCTCCTTCCGCCGCGACCTGGCGATCGGTGGAGCGGCGGTGCTGGCGATCGCGCTCGGCGCCGTGCTGCTCTCGCGCGGCGAGGGGCATCTCGCCGATGCCTGGAAGCCGGTGGCCATGGCGCTCGGCTGGTTCGGCGCCGCGGCGCTGCTGCTCTTCGTGCTGCTGCGCTGGCGCGCCGCGCTCGGGCCGGCGGCGGCCGTGGTGCTGGTCGCCGGCGTCGTCGCCTCCGATCTCGGCAGCAACAACGGGCCCAACGAATCGACCGCCCTGTCGCCCGAGCTCTACGACGTGCTGCGGCCGAAGACCCACAACCAGACCATCGCGCTGCTCAAGCAGCTCACGGCGCAGCCGGCGGGCTCGCCGCGCCGCGACCGGGTGGAGCTGCTCGGCATGGGCTTCGAATGGCCGAATGCCGGCATGATCCACGGCTTCGACCACACGCTCGGCTACAATCCCCTGCGGCTCGAGGACTTCTCGGAAGCGGTCGGCACCGGCGACGGCATCGCCCGCCCGGCGGACCGCAAGTTCACGCCGCTCTTCCCCTCCTATCATTGCCGGCTCGCGAACCTGCTCGGCCTGCGCTACATCGCCTCGCCCGTGCCGATCGAGCAGGTCGACCGCGCGCTGAAGGAGGGCGACCTCAAGCTGCTGGCGCGGACGAAGCAGGGCTATGTCTACGAGAACCCGCAGGCCCTGCCGCGCGTGCAGTTCGTCGGCGGCTGGGAGCTGGCCGATTTCGAAAGCATGAAGCTTTCGGGACGCTGGCCGGACACCGATCCCGCGCAGGCGGTGCTGCTCGACGGCGAGCCGCCGCTCGCCACGCCGGAAGGGCCGGTCGCGGTCGATGCCGAGGTCAAGCTCGCGAGCTACCGCAACACCGTGGTCGAGATCGAGGTCACCACCCCGGCCGCCGGCTTCGTCGTGCTCAACGATATCTGGCATCCCTGGTGGCGGGCGCAGGTCGATGGCGTCGAGACCGAGATCCTGCGGGCCAATGTGCTGTTCCGCGCGGTGCAGGTTCCCGCCGGCACGCATAAGGTGACATTCAGCTTCCAGCCGCTGGCGGGAGCCATCGCCGAGGTCGAGGCGCGGCTCGCGCCGAAGGAGCCGGACGACACGCTGCCGCCGCCGCCTCCCTTCGACGGGAACGAGCCGCAGGTCGTGACGGGGCCGGGCGAGGAGCCTTTCCTGTCGGGGCTGTCGCCGGCGGTGCGGGATTCGCTGGGCTTCGGCGCGCGGCAGGCCGGTCCGGCCCGCCGCAAGGCGACCGCCTCGGCCCAGATCTTCGGCGAGGCCGAGGCGCATTGACCGCCCGCATGGGCGGCGGTCGCACACCGGCTCAGGCGACGCCGAGCTTCTTCTGCAGGCTGCTGGAGGAGGTGGTGTACTGGAAGGTCAGCCGCTTGTCCGGATAGACGTAGCGATGGACCTTCTGGGCGCAGAGCGCGCCCTCGTGGAAGCCGGAGAGGATCAGCTTCAGCTTGCCCGGATAGGTGTTGATGTCGCCGATGGCGAAGATGCCGGGCACGCTGGTCTCGAATTTCTCGGTGTCGACCGGGATCAGGTTCTCGTGCAGGTTCAGCCCCCAATCGGCGATCGGGCCGAGCTTCATGGTCAGCCCGAAGAAGGGTAAAAGCGTATCGCAGGCGATCTCGAAGCTGCCGCCGTCATTGTCGCGGCAGGTCACGGCCGCGAGCTTGCCGTTCTCGCCCTTGAGCCCGGTGATCTGGCCGAGCCTCATGTCCATCCGGCCGTCGGCGACGAGGGCGCGCATCTGCTCGACCGAATGCGGCGCGGCGCGGAAATCGTCGCGGCGGTGCATCAGCGTGACGCGGCTGGCCAGCGGCTGGAGGTTCAGCGTCCAGTCGAGGGCGGAATCGCCGCCGCCGACGATCAGGATGTTGCGGCCGCGGAAGGCCTCCATCTTGCGCACGGCATAGAAGACCGAGCCGCCGCGCTCGTATTCCTCGATGCCCGGGATCGGCGGCTTCTTCGGCAGGAAGGAGCCGCCGCCGGCGGCGATGACCACCGCCTTGGTGTCGAAGACCGTGCCGGCATCGGTGGTGACGCGGAAGCGCGGCGCCTCGGCCGTGCCGGTCGGCTCGACCGAGGCGATCATCTGGTTGAGATGGAAGGTCGGGCCGAAGGGCTTGATCTGCTCCAGCAGGTTGTCGACCAGCGCCTGGCCGGTGACCAGCGGGAAGCCGGGGATGTCGTAGATCGGCTTCTCGGGATAGAGCTCGGCGCATTGCCCGCCGACCTTCGGCAGGATGTCGACCAGATGGGCGCGGATATCGAGCAGGCCCAGCTCGAAGACGGCGAAGAGGCCGCAGGGGCCGGCGCCGACGATGACGACGTCCGTGGCGATGACTTCGGTGTCGCTGTTCGCGGCGTCGCTCATGATCCTACCTTCGATCCGGTCCAAATCGTGCGTTTGAACGAACCCCTTCGGCGCAGGACATGAGGCTTTCGGTGCCGCTTGGCAAGCGCCGCGACGGCTCAGGCGCCAGTATCGGCGTGCAGGCCGGCGGCGGCGATGCCGGCGGTTGCCGCGGCCTCGTCGTTGTCGGACGTGCCGCCGGAAATGCCGACGGCGCCGAGCAGTTCGCCCGCCGCGTCCCGGACGAGCACGCCGCCCGGGACGGGCACGAGCAGGCCGCCCACGGCATGGGTCGCCGCCTCGATGAAATAGGGCCGCTCCTGCGCCATCTTGTGGAGGGCGCGCGAGCCGAGCCCGAGCGCCACGGCGCCCTGCGCCTTGCCGAGGGCGATCTCGCCGCGCTTAAGGCTGGTGCCGTCCTGGGCGGCGAAGGCCTTCTGCGCGCCGCGCGCGTCGATGACCGCGACGGCGAGGGGCTTGAAGCCGTTCGCGGTGGCGTGGGTGAGGGCGGTGGCGAGGATCGTCTGGGCCTGGGCGAGCGTCAGCATCGTGGCAACTCCGATTCGGGGCGGGGGTTTTCCCTGCCAGTCTCGCGCGGCGCGGTGAAGCGGGCCGGCAGGCAAAGTCTTGTGTGGCGAGGGAGATAATGCCCGCAATCCGGCGCGATCCGCTTGAGAACGCACCTGAAGAGGCATGATTGTCTTGCGCTGGACACATGGAAAAGGCTTGATAGCCTGCCAAACCAAGGAGGTATCCATGGGTCTGTTCAGTTTCATCAAGGAAGCCGGTGCCAAGATCTTCGGCTCGGGCTCGGCCCAGGCGGCGACGCCCGACGCTCTGCAAAAGGAACTGGCCGGCCACGGCCTGCCTTCCGACGTCAACATCCAGATCGACGGCGACAAGGTGAAGGTCTCGGGCAAGGCGGTCTCGACCGAGGAGGCCGAGAAGATCATCCTCGCGCTCGGCAACACCACCGGCGTGGCGCAGGTCGAGTCCGACCTGATCGTCAACAAGGAGGCGCCGGCCGCCGTGTTCTACACCGTGAAGAAGGGCGACACGCTCTGGAAGATCGCCGAGGAGCATTACGGCAAGGGCCAGGGCGCGAAATACACCGAGATCGTCAAGGCCAACACGCCGCCGGTCAAGAATCCCGACCTGATCCAGCCGGGCTGGGTGCTGCGCATCCCGCCGCTGGGCTGAACGCGCCGCCGGCGCGGGCCCGCCCTGGCGAGCGCGGCGCCGGTCCGAGAGCGCCGCTGCTCCGCTGCCCGCCGGCTGCCCCGGGATCATGCCCCGGGCGGCGCGGCGGGCATTGGCGTTTCGCTGCGACGGCCCTATCTCCGCCTCCGGCCGCAGCGAAGGAGCGATCCGCCATGACCATGCACGACCTCGATATCGACGACCTCAAGGCCGGGCTGGCCGACGGCTCGATCCTGCTCGTCGACGTGCGCGAGCCGCATGAATTCGCGGCCGGTCATATTCCCGGCGCCGTCTCGCTGCCGCTGTCCCGGTTCGATCCGGCGGAGCTGCCGAGCGCGCCGGGCAAGCGCGTGGTCTTTTCCTGCGCCGCGGGCGTCCGCTCGCGGCACGCGCTCGCCTTCGCGCAATCGGCCGGGCTCGACATCGACAGCCATTATGCCGGCGGCTTCAGGGACTGGGCGATGCGCGGCGAGCCGATTTCACACGACTGATCCGAGGGTTGCCGCCGTCGCGGCGGGCCCGTTCAAGACCAAGGTTATTGTCATGTCCATTCGTACGCTTCTTTGCAGCACCGCCTGCGCCCTGGTTCTCGCGGCCGCGCTGCCGGTCGCGGCGCCGGCGCAGGGCGTCCCGGCCCAGGGGGCCGCTTCCGCGCCCGCCGGCGAGGCCGAATTGCAGGCCGCCATCACCAAGTCGAACGCCTATACCGCGCTGATGAACCGTACGCTGCGGGCGATCCAGTCCTGGGAGCGCTATGCGAGCTGGGTCGACATGAAGAAGGGGCCGACCGGCAAGGAGCGCTACATCTCCTACGGGCTCTACAGCCTCTATGACGTCACCGGCGAGATCAGGAAGGCCGAGGAGGCCGCGGCGCGCGAGCCCAAGCTGCCCGAGATCGACGCGGCGATGCTGGCCTATATCAAGGCCTATCAGGAGCTGGCGCCGCTGATCACCCGGGCCGAACGCTATTACAACCGCAAGGATTACCGCGACGACAATCTCGCCGAGGGCAAGGCGCTGCACGAGCAGATGGTGCCGGCGGCCAAGGCCTTCCTCGAGCAGCGCGCCCGGGTCGACGCGATGATGCGCGTCTACAAGACGGCGCTCGATGCGCAGGAGCTGGCGGCGATCGAGCAGCGCGAGGGCAAGTCGGTGCGCTGGGTGGTCCGCAACGTCATGATCAATGCGCGCGCGGTGATCGACCTGATGCCGACCAACGAGAAGCCGATCGTCGATCTCAAGGCCTTCGATGCCGCCGTCGCCGGCTATGCCAGGGCGATCCGCGAAATGGACGATTTCAAGGACAAGAATCCGGGCAAGTCGCTGTTCATGGACAGCCAGGCGAGCTCCTGGCTCGGCAAGCTGCGCGACTTCTCGGAGAAGCTCGCCAAGAGCAAGGGCGACGTCCGCCGCGGCGCCGCCAACGACGCCAACTGGATCGTCAACAACTACAACACGATGATCACCCTCTCGGAGACCGCGGTCAGCTTCCCCCGATAGAGCGAAGGGCGCGGCCCCGGCGCATGGCGCGCCGGGGCTGACATGGGCGCGTTTCTGTTCCAGTCTTTCATGAGACCTAACTGAGGATATGCCTCATGCGTCCCATGAAATTCGGATTCGGCCAGCCGGTGCGGCGGGTCGAGGATCTGCGCCTGACCACCGGCACCGGCCGCTATACCGACGACATTGCAGCCGAGGGCGCGCTGCACGCCTATGTGCTGCGCTCGCCATACGCCCATGCCCGCTTCGCCATCCGCGACAAGCAAGCCGCCCGCGGGATGAAGGGCGTCAAGCTCGTCCTGACCGGGGAGGACGTCGCCCATTACGGCGACCTGCCCTGCAAGGGGCATATCGAGACGGTCTCGGGCGGGATGTCTCAGTCGCTGCCCGTGCCGGTGCTGCCGCGCGACACCGTGCGCCATGTCGGAGAGGCGGTCGCCTTCATCGTCGCCGAGACGCTGGCGCAGGCCCGCGACGCGGCCGAGGCGATCGCGATCGACTGGGAGCCGCTGCCGGCGGTGACCGGCATCGCGGAAGCGCTGGCCGAGGGCGCGCCGCAGATCTGGCCGGACCGGCCGGGCAATGTCGCCTTCGAGGCGGAGCAGGGCGACCGCGAAAAGACCGAGAAGGCCTTCGCCAAGGCGGCGCGCACCGTCTCGCTCACCGTCGTCAACAACCGGCTCGCCTCCAACTACATGGAGACGCGCGCCTGCATCGCCGATTACGACAAGGCCGAGAAGCGCTGGACGCTGACGCTGGGCAGCCAGGGCAGCCACGGCATGCGCGACCTGATCGCGAGCTATGTGCTCAAGGTCGATCCCAGGCGCATCCGCGTGGTGACGCCGGATGTCGGCGGCGGCTTCGGCACCAAGATCTTCCTCTATCGCGAATATCCGCTGGCGATGATCGCCGCGGAGAAGCTCAAGCGCCCGGTGCGCTGGGTCGCGGACCGCAACGAGCATTTCCTCGCCGACACCCATGGCCGCGCCAATCTCGCCACGGCGACGATGGCGCTCGATGCGCGGGGCAGGTTCATCGGACTCAAGGTCGATCTCTGCGCCGAGATGGGGGCGTGGCTCTCGCAATACGGGCCCTTCATCCCCTGGGTCGGCACGACGATGACGCCCGGCTGCTACAACATCCCGGCGGTGCATGTGCTGTTCCGCGGGGTGCTGACCAACACGACACCGGTCGACGCCTATCGCGGTGCCGGGCGGCCGGAGGCGGCCTATCTGATCGAGCGGCTGGTCGACGCCGTCGCCCGCGAGACCGGCAAGTCGCCCGATGCGGTGAGGGCGCAGAATTTCGTCAAGCCCTCGCAGATGCCGCACAGGACCGAGACCGGCCCGGTCTATGATTCCGGCGAGTTCGAGGGCCATATGCGCCGCGCCATGGAGGTGGCCGACTGGAAGGGCTTCAAGGCCCGCGCCGCGGCTTCGAAGAAGGCGGGCAGGATCCGCGGCATCGGCATGTCCTGCTATATCGAGGCCTGCGGCGGCGGCGGGCCGGAAAGCTCGACCGTGATCCTGGAGAAGGACGGCACCGTCACGGTGCTGATCGGCACCCAGTCGAACGGGCAGGGGCATGAGACGGCCTATTCGCAGCTCGTCTCGCAGCATCTCGACATTTCGATGGACCGGATCCGCGTGGTGCAGGGCGATACCGACCGGGTCGAGACCGGCTCCGGCACCGGCGGCTCGCGCTCGATCCCCGTCGGCGGAGCGGCGCTGGACAAGGCGACCGAGATCCTCACCGACAACCTCAAGCAGCTCGCTTCCGAGAAGCTGGAGGCGGCCGTCGGGGACCTCGAGATCGCCAGCGGCGCGGTCCGTGTCGTCGGCACCGACAAGGCGCTCGACCTCGCGGAGATCGCGGTGCTGCCGGGCGCGACGCCGCAGATGCTCAAGGTGCATCAGAGCTGGACGCCGCCGGAGGCGACCTATCCGAACGGCACCCATGTCTGCGAGCTGGAGATCGACCCCGGTACCGGCCACACCGAGATCCTCAACTATGTCGTGGTCGACGATTTCGGCGTGACGCTCAATCCGCTGATGCTGCAGGGCCAGGTGCATGGCGGCGCGGTGCAGGGCATCGGCCAGGCGCTGATGGAGGAGATCCGCTTCGATGCCGACGGGCAGATGCTGACCGCGACCTTCATGGACTACGCCATGCCGCGTGCGATCGACGTGCCGAACTTCCATTTCGAGACCCGCAATGTGCGCTGCCTCACCAATGCGATCGGCGTGAAGGGGGCGGGCGAGGCGGGGGCGATCGGCGCCTGTCCGGCGGTGATGAACGCCATGGTCGACGCGCTCGACCGGGCCGCCGGCATCAAGGCGATCGACATGCCGGCGACGCCGGTGAAGGTGTTCAACGCGCTGAAGGAGGCGGGCTACCGGCTCTGAGGCGGGTGTGGATTACGCCGGTCCGCTGCGCCGCTCACGCAAAAGCGACTTGGCTCCGCCGCGATCATCGTTTGATCTGGAAGCGTTCAAAACGGCGCCGCCCCGGCGGCGCCACGCTTCGAAGGGGAACTGAATGATCCGCACCGCTTTCGTGCTCGCCGGCCTCGGGCTCGGCCTCGCCGCCACCATGGCCCAGGCCGATCCGATCGCCGAACGCCAGCAGTTGATGAAGGGGGTGGGCCGGGCGACGCGCGAGGGGGCGGCCATGGCGAAGGGCGACGCCGCCTTCGACGCGGCCAAGGCGCAGGGCATCTTCAAGACCTATGCCGATGCGGCGAAGACGATGCCGACGCTGTTTCCCGAGACCTCCAGGACCGGCGGCGAGACCACGGCCGCGCCGAAGATCTGGGAGGACCAGGCCGGCTTCAAGGCCGCCTTCGCCAAATTCGAGGCCGATGCGGGCGCCGGCGCGGGCGTGACCGATCTCGCCGGCTTCCGTGCCGCCTTCGGGGCCGCGACGAAGAATTGCGGCGCCTGCCACGAGGTCTACCGGGTCAAGAGGTGAAGGCCCGCAGGAGGCCTTCGGAACAGCGGGCGCCAGAGATGGCCGCCCGCTTTTTTCGCATGCGAGGGAGCCTTTCGCGCTTTCGAGGCGTTTGAAGCAGGCTCGCCGCGCCCCGCGAGGCGCGGCCTATTCTGGAATTGTTGCAGCGAAAGGGTTGCCGGCGATCGGCTCCGCCGTCCAATCTGTCGATTGCGCCTGATGGAGACAACGATGCTGCTGCTGCGCCGCCTTCTGGTCACGCTCGTCCTGCTGGCGGCCGTCGCGCTGGGCGGCTTCTACCTGCTGACGGATCCCCGCCTGGTCTCGCCGGCTCCCGAGGTCGGGGCGCTGCCGGCTCCCGATATCGAGAACGGCAAGGTGCTGTTCGCGGCGGGCGGCTGCGCCTCCTGCCATGCCACGCCGGGGCAGGACGACCGCACGCGGCTCGGCGGCGGGCTGGCGCTGGCCTCGGCCTTCGGCACCTTCCACGCGCCCAACATCTCGCCGCATACGCGCGACGGCATCGGCAACTGGGGCATCCAGGATTTCGTCGATGCGATGGCGGCCGGCGTCGGCCGGCAGGGCGAGCATCTCTATCCGGCCTTTCCCTATACCTCCTACCGGCTGATGCCGCCCAAGGCATTGGCCGATCTTTTCGCCTATATCCGCACCCTGCCGCCGGTCGAGGGCCGGGCGCCGGCGCATGAGCTGCGCTTCCCCTTCAACATCCGGCGGCTGGTCGGCGGCTGGAAGCTGCTGTTCTTCGAGGGCGGCTCCTTCCGCCCGGACCCGGCGAGGAGCGAGGCCTGGAACCGCGGCGCCTATCTCGTCAACGGACCCGGCCATTGCGCCGAATGTCACTCCAGCCGCAACGGCTTCGGCGCGATCGTGCCGGCGACGCGCTTCGCCGGCGGGCCCGACCCGGAGGGCAAGGGCTTCGTCCCCAACATCACGCAGGACGAGGCGGACGGGCTCGGCAAATGGTCGAAGGAGGAGATCGCGGAGCTGCTGAAGACCGGCTTCACGCCGAGCTTCGACAGCGTCGGCGGCCCGATGGCGGAGGTGGTGCGCAATATGGCGCAGCTTTCCGATGCCGATCGGGCGGCGATGGCGGAATATCTGAAGTCCCTGCCGGCGGTCGCGACTCCGCCGCGGCCTCAGGCGAAGTAGCGGTCGCGGAAGCCGTGGCCTGTTCCGCGGTTACGCGCGTGACCCGGCATATTGCGCGTCGGTGACGTGCTCCAGCCACTCGACGGCCGAGCCGTTCAGCTTCTCCTGAAGGGCGATATGGCTCATCGCTGTGGTCGCCGTGGCGCCGTGCCAGTGCTTTTCGCCGGGTGGGAACCAGACGACGTCGCCCGCCCGGATCTCCTCGACCGGCCCGCCTTCGCGCTGGGCCCAGCCGCAGCCGGCCGTGACGATCAGGGTCTGGCCGAGCGGGTGGGTATGCCAGGCGGTGCGGGCGCCGGGCTCGAAGGTGACGAGCGCCGTGGCGATCCGCGCCGGTTCCGGCGGGTTGAACAGCGGGTCGATGCGGACCGGGCCGGTGAAGTATGCGGCCGGGCCCGGGCCCGAGGGCTGGGTGCCGATGCGGCGGATCTCCATGGCTTCGCCTCCGCTTTCGGCCGGGCTATTCCATCACCGCGGCTTTGAGGATGCAGACCATCAGCGCATGCCCCGGCTCCTTGCCGACGCAGCGGACGACATGCCGGCGGTCGCAGCGATAGCGCAGCGTCTCGCCCGCCTTGGCACGCTGGACGATGTCGCCGACCTCGACCTCGAACTCGCCGGCGGTGACGGAGAGGGATTCGATCGAGCCGCGCTGATGGCCCTCCGAATCGAGCTCGCCGCCCGGCTCCGAGGTCACATCGTACCATTGCAGCCATTCGACGGTCTTGATCCAGCCGATGATGGCGAGCCTGAGCTTGCCGTCCTCCGAGACGAGGATCGGCGTGTCGGCGCGGGTGGTCTTGTCGATGAAGGGCTCTTCCTCGCCGCTGGAAAGCACCCGCTCGATCGAGATGTCGAGCGCCTGCGACAGCCGCCAGATCGTCGCCAGCGTCGGGTTGGTCTCGTTGCGCTCGATCTGGCTGATGATCGACTTGGCGACGCCGGACTGTTCGGCGAGGTCGGAGAGCGAGAAGTTGTAGGCCTTGCGCAGGCGCTGGATCGTCTTGCCGAGCTGGCCGGAGATCACCTGCGCGCCCGATTCCAGCTCGCGCCCGCCGCGCTCTTTCGTCTCGATGCCCATCCGGCCTGTCCCGCTCGCTGTCCCGATCGCCTGCCTCGCAACGATCTTTATAACGAACGGACAATGCCTGTTCTCCGGCTGCGGAGCAAGTCTCGGGAGCGAGTCTCGCGGCCGGTCGGGGCGGCTTCAGGCGACGCGGCTGGGGCCGGCTTCGCGCTGGGCGCGCCGGGCGAGGCCGAGCTGGCGCTCGCGGAAGATCACGTAAATGCCCGAGGCGATGACGATGAAGGCGCCGATCAGGATCGTCGCCGCCGGCCATTCCCCGAACCAGAACCAGCCGATCGCCACCGCCCAGAGCATGGTCGAATATTCGAAGGGGGCGACCAGGGAGGCGTCGCCATAGCGATAGGCCTGGACGATCAGGATCTGGCCGAGGCCGCCGAGCACGCCGATGAGGACCATCAGCGCGGCGTCCTGGTAGCTCGGCAGGTTCCAGCCGAGCAGGATGGTCGAGAGGCCGAGCAGGCTGGTCAGCAGCATGAAGTAGAAGACGATGGCGCCGGTGCGTTCCGTCTGCGTCAGCAGCCGGACCTCGACCGAGGCGAAGGCCGAGCAGAAGGCGCCGGCGAGGCCGAGCGCCGCGCCGATGGCCGCGCCCGGCCCGAGCTGGTGGGCGCCGGCGCCGAGATGCGGCGAGAGCATGATCAGCACGCCGACGAAGCCGATCGTGACGGCGCTCCAGCGATAGATCCGCACGCGCTCCTTCAGCACCAGCGCCGCGAGCACCACGACCGCCAGCGGCGCGGCATAGCCGATGGCGACGGCCTCCGAGAGCGGCAGGAACTGCAGGGCCGCGAAGCCGCAGAACATGCCGGTGGAGCCCATGATGCCGCGCTTGAGATGGCCGCGCAGATTGCTCGTCTTCAGCGCCTCCGGCAGCTCGGAGCGCCAGCCGAGCCAGATCAGCAGCGGGATCATCGCGAAGAAGGAGCGGATGAAGACGATCTCGCCCGTCGGGTAGCGCGTCGAGATGGCCTTGATGCCGGCCGACATCAGCGTGAAGAACAGCGCCGAGAGCAGCTTGAGACTGATGCCGAGGAGAGGGGACAAGGCGGCGCGCGGCGGGAGGGCGGGAACGGTTTCGGGCGAAACCGTCCCTCCTTAGATCATGGCGCGGCGGGGTTGCGAAGCGCCAAGGCTGCAACGCCGCCCAGCGGCTGGCGAGGGCAGGCCCCCAGCCGTCGCCGCGAGGAGCGGGCCGCCCGCCATGACGGCCGGCCCGCCGCCGGCGTCAGAAGGTGCCGCGGAAGGAGCCGCCGTCGATCAGGACGTTCTGGCCGGTGATGTAGCCGGCATGGGCGCTCGCCAGGAAGGCGCAGAGCCTGCCGAACTCGTCGGGCGTGCCGAGGCGCCCGGCCGGGACCGCGGCGAGCCGGTTCCTGGTCGCCTGCTCGATGCTGATGCCCTGCATCTCGGCGACCTTGTTGGTTGCGGTCTTGATCCGGTCGGTGTCGAACACGCCGGGCAGGATGTTGTTGATGGTGACGTTGGCATGGGCGACCTCGCGCGCCACGCCGGCCAGGAAGGCGGTGAGGCCGGCGCGGGCGGCGGAGGAGACGTCGAGCCCGGTCAGCGGCGTCACCACGCTCGCCGAGGTGATGTTGACGATGCGGCCGAAGCCGCGCGCGACCATGCCGTCGATGACGCGCTGCACCAGCTCGAGCGGCGTCGCCATGTTCTGGACGACGCCTTCCAGCAGGCCCTCGCGCGTCACCTCGCGGAAAGGCTTCGGCGGCGGGCCGCCATTGTTGTTGACGAGGATGTCGGGATTCGGCGCGGCGGCGAGCAGCGCGTCCTGCCCGGCCCGGGTCGAGACGTCGGCGACGACGGCGATGACGGTCGCGCCGGTGCTGGCACGGATATCGCTTGCCGTCGCTTCGAGGGTGGCGGCGTCGCGGCCATTGACCACGACCGTGCAGCCGGCCTCGGCCAGGGCCTGCGCGCAGCCGCGGCCCAGCCCCTTGCTGGAGGCACAGACGATGGCCGTGCGGCCGGCGATTCCAAGATCCATCAGCTTTCTCCGTCAGCTTCGCCTGCTGCGCTCATGCAGCCATGCATCGGAAAGGCAGAGCATGGATTGGCGGCTCCGTCATCAAAGCGCAACGCAAATCAGACACACGCCGCAGGCATCGCAACAGCATGGGCCGCCGGGCATGAGCGACGAGGACGACGCGAAGCAGGTCCGCAGCATCTTCATCTCGGACCTGCATCTGGGCACGCGGGGAGCCCAGGCCGATCTCGTGCTGGAGTTCCTGCGCGCCTACGATGCGCCGACCATCTATCTGGTCGGCGACATCATCGACGGCTGGCGGCTGAAAAGCGGCTGGTATTTCCCGCAGACGCACAACGACGTCATCCAGAAGCTGCTGCGCAAGGTGCGCAAGGGCTCGAAGCTGATCTACGTCACCGGCAACCACGACGACTTCCTGCGCGACTTCACCGGCCTGCAGTTCGGCGGCATCACGCTGGTCGACGACATCGTCCACGAGACCGCCGACGGCAAGCGCCTGCTCGTGATCCATGGCGACCTGTTCGACCTGGTGGTGCGCAACGCCAAATGGCTCGCCTTGCTCGGCGACTGGGCCTACACCGTCGCGCTCGGCCTCAACATGGCGCTCAACAAGGTGCGGCGCTGGCTGCAACTGCCGCACTGGTCGCTCTCGGCCTGGGCCAAGCACAAGGTCAAGAACGCCGTGAACTATATCGGCGAGTTCGAAACCTGCCTCGCCGAGGAGGCGCGCCGCCACGACGCCGACGGCGTGATCTGCGGCCATATCCATCACGCCGCCTTCCGTGAGATCGACGGGCTGACTTACATCAACACCGGCGACTGGGTCGAAAGCTGCACGGCCTTCGTCGAGCATCATGACGGGCGCTTCGAGCTGATCCGCTGGCCGCAGGGGCGCCTCAAGGGCGAGGCGCCCGCGCCCGTCGTCGTGCCGGCCCGCCCGGCCGCCGTGCCGGAGCTGGCGGAGGCGGCGCGCAGCCTGCTCCGGCCGGCAGAGCTGGCGCGCATCCTCGGCGCGCAAGCGGAGACGGCCGGACGGAAAGCGCGCTGATGCGCGTCCTCATCGCCACCGACGCCTGGCGGCCGCAGATCAACGGGGTGGTGCGCTCGCTGGAGCGGATGATCCGGGCCGCGCCGGATTTCGGCGCGACGGCGGCGGCGCTGACCCCGGACGGCTTCCGGCAGATCGCGATGCCGAGCTATCCCGATATCCGGCTTGCCCTCGCCACCCGCCGGGCGCTGGCGCAGCGGATCGCGGAGTTCGGCCCGGACCATATCCATATCGCGACCGAGGGGCCGATCGGCTGGCTGACGCGGGCGGTCTGCCTGGCGCAGAAGCGGCCCTTCACCACGAGCTACCACACCCGCTTCCCGCAATATGTCGCGGCGCGCTGGCCGATCCCCGAAAGCTGGAGCTACCGCCTGCTGCGGCGCTTCCACGGGCCCGCGGCGGCGGTCATGGTCTCGACCGCGACGGTGGAGGAGGAGCTGCGCGGGCACGGCTTCGAGAAGCTGGTGCGCTGGGGGCGGGGCGTCGATCTCGACCTGTTCCATCCGCGCCCGCACAGCGTGCTCGACCTGCCGCGGCCGATCTTCCTCAGCGTCGGGCGGGTCGCGGTCGAGAAGAATCTCGAGGCCTTCCTGTCGCTCAGGCTGCCGGGCAGCAAGGTCGTGGTCGGCGACGGGCCGGCGCGGGCGGATCTGCAGCGCGCCTTTCCCGACGCGCATTTCCTCGGGGTGAAGGAGGGCGAGGAGCTGGCGGCGATCTACGCCTCCAGCGACGTCTTCGTGTTTCCGAGCCTGACCGACACCTTCGGCATCGTGCTGCTGGAGGCGGCGGCGAGCGGCCTGCCGGTCGCGGCCTTTCCGGTGCAGGGACCGCGCGACGTCTTCGCCGGCAGCGGTGCGGCCGTGCTCGGCGAGGATTTGCGCAACGCCGCGATGCAGGCGCTCAGGATCGCGCCCGAGACCGCGATGGAGCTGGCTGCGCGCCATAGCTGGGCGAGCAGCGCGGCGCAGTTCTACGGGCATATCCGCCGCGTGGCGCGCGAGGCCGGCTATCTGCCGCGCGAGCAGCCGGCCGCGCCCGCGGCGAGCGGCTTCACAGCCTTCGCGAGCGGGCGTGGCGCGGAAGGGCGCGCGCCGCGGCGCCTGCCGGCTTGAGCTGGGCGCGGAAGCCGTCGCGGCGCTCGTGCACCGAGGCGATGACCAGGCCCATCGGCACGCCGAGCCCGACCAGCGCGGCTTCAGACAATTGCAGGCTCGCCTCGATCGTCTCCGGCACCGCGTCGTTGACGCCGATCTCGTAGAGATGGCGGGCATGGGCGGCGTCGCGGGCGCGGGCGACGATGACGATGTCCGGCCGCAGCGCCCGCGCCGCCTGCACGGTCGCATCGACGGCGCGCGGATTGTCGATGGTCAGGATCAGCGCCGTCGCCTCCTCCAGCCCGCAGAGCTTGAGGAATTCCGGCTGCGTCGCGTCGCCGTAGAAGGCGGGGCGGCCGGCGCGGCGCTGGGCGGTGATCAGCGCCGCGTCCGAATCGATCACGATATGCGACTTGCCATGCTCCTCCAGCATCGAGGCGACGAGCCGTCCGACGCGGCCGCCGCCGACGACGATGGCGCGGGGCGCCCGGTCGTCCGGCGGCAGGGCCTTCGCCTCCTCGGGCAGCGCGACGGCCGGCGCGAGCTTCTGGGCGAAATGGCGGGCGAAGCGCGCCTGCAGGGGCAGGGTGATCATGCTCAGGGAGACGGCGGCGAGCGCGATGCTGGTCGCGCCGTGCCCGACCAGCCCGACGCTGGAGGCGCCGTTCAGGAGCACGAAGGCGAATTCGCCGCCGGGGCTGACCATCAGCGCGGTTTCGAGCGCTGCCGCCGCGTTCAGCCGGAAACGGCGGGCGAGCACGAAGATGATCAGGCTCTTGATTGCGACCAGCCCGACCGCGACCAAGAGGATCGCCACCGGGTGCCCGGCGATCTCGGCCGGGTTCACGCCCATGCCGACCGTCAGGAAGAAGACGCCGATCAGCAGCGACTTGAACGGGTCGATCGTGACCTCGACCGCGCGGCGGAATTCGGTCTCGGCCAGCAGCAGCCCGGCGATGAAGGCGCCGAGCCCCATGGACAGGCCGGCGGCGGCGGCGATCAGCCCGGTGCCGAGGGCAGTCAGCAGCGTCGCCGCCATGAAGCTCTCGGCCGAATCGGTCGAGGCGACGAGGCGGAAGAGCGGCTTCAATGCCAGCCGGCCGATGACGACGATGGTGGCGATGGCGGCCGCGGCCTGGACGAAGGCCTGGGCCAGCCCGGCGAGCAGCGAGCCCGATCCGTTCTGCGTCTCGAGCACATGGACCAGGAAGAGCAGCGGGACCACGGCGAGGTCCTGGCAGAGCAGGATGGCGAAGCTGGCGCGCCCGGCCGAGGAGGTCATCCGCTTCTTCGCCGCGAGCAATTCGACGATCATCGCGGTGGAGGAGAGGGCGAGCCCGAAGCCAATGATCAGCGCCGCGGTCGCCGGCTGCCCGAGCGCATAGGCGATCAGCCCGATCGCGGCGGCCGAGAGCCCGACCTGTCCGAGCCCCAGGCCGAAGACGAGGCGCTTCATCGTCATCAGGCGCTCGAAGGACAGTTCCAGCCCGATGACGAAGAGCAGGAAGGCGACGCCGAGCTCGGCCGGCCCGGCCAGCGCCTCGGCGTTCGAGACGGTGACGGTGCGCAGCAGCGGAATCGACGAGACCAGCCCGCCGAGGCCGAAGGGGCCGAGCAGCGCGCCGCAGGCGATGAAGGCGATGATAGAGTTGACCTTGAGCGTCTTGGCGAGCGGCACCACCACCCCCGCCGTCGCGAGCACGACGACGGCGTCCTTGTAGACGGCGGGATCGACGGTTCCGGCCACGGACTGTCCTTGCGATTCGAGCGGGTCGGGATGACCCGCCATTCTTGCGGCCCGCCGGTGCGATGCACAATCGCGGAATCGCCGCGCCCTGCGAGAAATTTGCATTGCAGGGCGAGACTTTAGGCATGGCTGCCCGGCTGCCTTGCGCAAAAAGCGGTTCCCGCCGGCTTCGGGGATGGGCTAGCCTTCGCGCGCACGCTCAGAAGGATGGCTCATGCGTTTCACCGGCACCGAGAACTATGTCGCGACCGAGGATCTCACCGTCGCCGTCAACGCCGCGATCCGGCTGGAGCGGCCGCTGCTGGTGAAGGGCGAGCCCGGCACCGGCAAGACCGTGCTGGCGGAGGAGATCGCGGCCGCGCTCGGGGCGCCGCTGATCACCTGGCACATCAAGTCGACGACCAAGGCGCAGCAGGGCCTCTACGAATATGACGCGGTGAGCCGGCTGCGCGACAGCCAGCTCGGCGATCCGCGCGTCTCGGACATCGCCAACTACATCAAGCGCGGCAAGCTCTGGGAGGCCTTCGCCTCGCCGGTGCGGCCGGTGCTGCTGATCGACGAGATCGACAAGGCCGATATCGAGTTCCCCAACGACCTGCTGCTCGAGCTCGACCGGATGGAGTTCCACGTCTACGAGACCGGCGAGACCATCAAGGCGGCGCAGCGGCCGGTGATGATCATCACCTCCAACAACGAGAAGGAGCTGCCGGACGCCTTCCTGCGCCGCTGCTTCTTCCACTATATCCGCTTCCCCGACGCCGAGACCATGCAGGCGATCGTCGAGGTGCATTTCCCCGGCATCAAGAAGCGCCTGATGGAGGAGGCGCTGCGCCTGTTCTTCGAGATGCGCGAGGTGCCCGGCCTCAAGAAGAAGCCCTCGACCTCGGAGTTGCTCGACTGGCTGAAGCTGCTCGTCGCCGAGGATATCGGGCCGGAGGTGCTACGCGAGCGCGACCCGCGCAAGCTGATCCCGCCGCTGCACGGGGCGCTGCTCAAGAACGAGCAGGACGTCTCGCTGTTCGAGAAGCTCGCCTTCATGGCGCGGCGGGAGAGCCGCTGAAGCGATCAACCGATACCCAGCAGCGGGCGGGCATTGAGCGCGGCGACGAGAGCCGCGCCCGTCAGGCAGGCATAGGCGAGGGCGAAGGCGTCGACGGCGCGCAGCGCCACAGCCGGACGGAGCGGCGAAGCCAGGAGCGCGAAGCCCGGCACGATCTGCATGGCATGCAACGCCAGGAAATGCGCGGGGCGCAGATCGCCGACGCTCAGTGACCAGCCGAAGAAGGGGATGACGGCGGCTGTCGGCAACGGGGTGCCGACCGTATGCCCGCCGGCGCCGCTCAGCGTTGCGCCGGAGAGAATGCCGAGCACGGCCGTCAGGCCGAGGCCCAGGATCAGGGAGCGGCGCAGGATCGGGGGCAGCGGAGCCGCATCCTTGCGGGCGAGGCCGTAGGCGAGGATACCGCTTGCGGCGGTGAAGAGCACGGCAGCGATCCCCATCGCCGAATAGAGCGCGATGGCGGCCGGGCCGTCGGCGTTGTAGTGGGAAGCCTCCGCGCGCGAGGCGCGCCAGGCGATGTAGACGAGCTCGAAGAAGAGCAGGCCGATCACCGGCCAGACCGTGAAGCGGCCGAGCCGCGAACGCTGGAAGGCTTCGCTGGTCAGCGGCAGCAGCAGCGCGAAGGAGAACAGGTAGACCGCGATCGAGATCTCGAATTTCAGCGGCTTGAGCCAGACGGGGTCGCCATTGAAGAGCCGCGGGTCGATGGCATAGGCAAGCGCCGTCGGGATCGCGAGCAGCGCCATCGCAATGCCCGCGGCGCCCAGGCGGGGCTCCCATTCGAGTGCCCGGAACGGCGCCGGCAGCCGCGCCAGGAAACGTGGAATCCGGTCTTCCGCAACGATGTCCCGGCTCGTCGCGACGAGGCGATAGAGCAGGTAGCCGACCGGGCCGAAAAGGAAGGTCAGGGCGAGGACCGGCAGCATCGCCCAATGCGGCAGGCCCTCGCGCTGCGCGCGGCGCAGCAGCCAGGCGCCGGTCAGGAGGTCGAAGGCGAGGTAATGGACCCAGCCGGCGAGCAGCAGCGGTCGCGAGGCGAACAGGGCGGCGACGTCGTCGAGCGAGGAAAAGCCGCCGCGGGCCTCGTGCCAATGCACCGCGATCAGGACCAGGTAGCCGAGCGAGAGCAGCGTCGGAATGGCGAGGCCGGCGAGGACCTGGCTCGCCCGCCAGCGCGGCGCGGCGATCAGCAGGAGCCAGCCGCAGACGGCCAGCAGATTCGCGCCGGAGAAGGCAGCGTTCCCTATCGAAGGCGGCATCATATCCTCCGAACTTGACAGTGTTCAGTTGCAGGCTGGTTGTGACCCGGTATCTTAACGACGTCAAGATTATTTTGACGCTGTTTAGATGAGCGGAGTTCCCGATGACCGAAGCGATGTCGCGGGTCACGCGCGAGCACTATCACCACGGCGCCCTGCGCCAGGCGATGATCGCGGCGGCGGAAGCGGTGCTGGCCGAGCGCGGGCTCGGCGGTTTCACCCTGCGCGAATGCGCCCGGCGGGCGGGAGTGTCGCCGGCCGCCCCGGCCCATCACTTCGGCAATCTGACCGGCTTGCTGACGACGATCGCGACGCTCGGGTTCGACGATCTCTCGGATGCGATGGAGGCGGCTGTTGCGTCGGCACAGGCGCAGGGACGCAGCCGCCTCGCCGCGATCGCGCGGGCCTATGTCGAGACGGCACTCGGCAATCCGGGGCGCTTTCGCGTCGTCTTCGGCCAGCGGGAAATGGACCGGCAGGACGCCGCCTTCCGGGCTGCGGCGACGCGGTCCTTCGGCATCCTGGTTCGCGAGGTGCGGTTGAGCCGCGGCCTGCAGCCTTCTCGTTTGCCGGACGAGAAGCCCGCTGCCCAGGCCCCCGCTCCCGATCTGCCGGAGGTGCTGCTCGCCTGGTCCGCGGTCCACGGCTTCTCGACCCTGCTGATCGATGGCGCGCTGGATTTCCTGACTGCAGAAGAGGGGCGGCAGGCTTTTCTCGACAAGCATGCGGCCCGGCTCTTCGCATTGCTGGCATCGGCGCTTTCGGCCGGGCAGGGGCTCGCAAAAGAAGCCGCCCGCGATTAGGTTTCCCGCATGCGACGCCTCATGCTCCTGCGCCATGCGAAATCGAACTGGCCCGCCGGCGTCGCCGATCGGGACAGGCCCCTGGCTGCGCGGGGGCGCGAGGCGGCCCCGGTGATGGGGCGCTATCTCGCGGACGAGCTGCTGCTGCCGGATCTGGTGCTGATCTCGCCGGCGAAGCGCACGGTCGAGACCTGGGAGCTGGTCGCGCCGATGCTGCCGGAGAAGCCCGCGACCCAGTACGAGCCGCGCATCTACGAGGCCAAGGCCGCGGCGCTGCTCTATGTCGTGCAGGAGATGGAGCCTTCGGTGAAGACGCTCCTGATGATCGGCCACAATCCCGGCTTCGAGGAGCTGGCGCGGCGGCTCGCCGGCCATGGCGACCGCTACGCCTCGGCGCGGATGAGCCAGAAATATCCGACCGCCGGCCTCGCCGTGCTCGATTTCGCCATCGACGACTGGCGCGATGTCGCCGAGCATGGCGGGCGGCTCGACCGTTTCGTCACGCCGGCCTCGCTCGGGGAAGGACCCGACGAATGACCGCGGCGGCGTCGTGAGCGACACCTCCTATCTCGATACCGCCCGCAATGCGGCGCTGGCCTTCGGCGACAGCCTGCTCGGGCTGGCGCGGCCGCGCCTGCGGCTCGGCGTCACCGGGCTCTCGCGCTCGGGCAAGACCGTCTTCACCACCGCCCTGATCCAGAACCTGATGGAAGGGGCGCGGCTGCCGGTGCTGAAGGCGGCCTCGCAGGGACGCATCGCCCGCGTCAGGCTGGTGCCGCAGCCGGACCCGGACGTGCCGCGCTTTCCCTATGAGGCGCATCGCGCCGCGATGAACGGGCCCGGGCGGCGCTGGCCGGAGTCGACGCGGCGCATCTCGGAGCTGCGCGTCGAGATCGACTACGAGCGCGCTTCCGGCTGGTTCAAGGGGCCGGCGACGCTGACGCTCGACATCGTCGACTATCCCGGCGAGTGGCTGCTCGACCTCGCCCTGATCGGGCAGGATTACAAGGCCTGGTCGGCCCAGGCCGTGGCCGATGCGCGAAAGCCCCACCGGCGGCAGGCCGCCGCCGGCTGGCTCGCCGATCTCGGCGCGCGCGACCCGGACGGGCCGCCCGACGAGCTCGCTGCCGAGGCGGCGAGCGACCTGTTCAAGGATTATCTGGCGAGGCTCAGGGCCGACCCCGAAGCGGTGGCGGTGACGCCGCCCGGCCGCTTCCTGATGCCCGGCGACCTCGAGGGCTCGCCGGCGCTGACCTTCTCAGCCCTCGATCTCGGCCATGACCGCGCGCCGCGGCCGGGCACGCTCGCCGGGCTGATGGCGGAGCGCTTCGAGGCCTATAAGCGCGTCGTGGTCGCGCCGTTCTTCCGCGACCATTTCGCCCGGCTCGACCGGCAGATCGTGCTGGTCGACGTGCTGGCGGCGCTTGATGCCGGAGCGCCGGCGCTGGCCGATCTCGAAACCGCGCTGGGGCAGGCGCTCGCCGCCTTCTCGGTCGGGCGCAATTCCTGGCTCTCCAGCCTGTTCGCGCCGCGCATCGAGCGCGTGCTCTTCGCCGCGACCAAGGCCGACCATATCCACCACACCAGCCACGACCGGCTCGCCGCGGTGATGTCGCATCTGGTGGCGCGGGCGCTGTCGCGCGCGCAGGGCGCCGGGGCGCAGGTCGAGGCGATGGCGCTGGCGGCGGTGCGGGCGACGGAGGAGGTGCGGATCCGGCAGGGGCGCGAGGAACTGCCCGCCATCGCCGGCGTGCCGGAAGCCGGCGAGGCGATCGACGGGCAGGTCTTCGACGGCATCGCCAAGGCGGCGATCTTTCCGGGGGAGCTGCCGGAGCGGCCGGAGGCGATCTTCGCTTCCGATGCGCATTGGCAGATCCGGGCGCCGCGCTTCCGCCCGCCGCTGGTCGAGGCCGATGCCGGCGGCCGGACCAGGCCGCCGCCGCAGATCCGCCTCGACCGTGCGCTGGAATTCCTGCTCGGCGACAGGCTGGCGTGAGGAGGGCCGGACGATGACGAAGGCTCCGCGCGCGATCCTCCTCGGCGACAGGGCCGCGGAGGAGATCGCGGCCGAGGACGGCGCCCTCCGGCAGGGCGACGTCGCGATCCTGCCGGAGAGCGAGCCGATCGATGCCGGCGAGCCGGCGCGGACGACGCCCCGGCCGCGCGGCGTCCTCGGGCTGGGGCTGTCCTGGGGCTCGCTCTTCGTCGCCGGGCTTTCCGGCTTCCTCGCGCTGGCGGCCGGAATCTGGGTGGAGAACACGATCACGGCGCTGATGCGCCAGAACCCGGCGCTGGGCTATGCCGCGCTGGCCTGCGCCGCGCTGGCGGGCTTGGCCCTGGCGGTGATGCTGGCGCGGGTGCTGCGCGACATCCTGCGCGAGCGCAAGGTCGAGACGCTGCACCGGCAGGGCGGCGACCTGCTGTCCGGCGGCAGCACCGAGGCGGCCAAGGCGCTCGCCGGCGAGCTTTCCGGGCTCTACAGGGGGCGGGCCGAGGCCGCGCGGGGCCGGGCGGAGCTGGCGGCGGCGCTGCCCCAGCTCTTCGCGCCGCGCGACGTGCTGAGCGTGGCGGAGCGCTGCCTGCTGGTGCCGCTCGACCGGCAGGCCCAGGCGCAGATCGCGATCGCGGCCCGGCGGGTTTCGCTGGTCACGGCGGTCAGCCCGCGGGCGCTGGTCGACGTGCTGTTCGTGCTGGTCGCCTGCGCCCGGCTGCTGCGCGCCATCGCCGGCATCTATGCCGGGCGGCCCGGCACGCTCGGCTTGCTCCGGCTGGCGCGACAGGTCCTCAACCATCTGGTCCTGACCGGTGGCATGGCGGCGGGCGACGCGGTGGTCCAGCAGGTGCTGGGGCAGGGGCTCGCGGCGCGGCTTTCCGCCAAGCTCGGCGAGGGCGTGATCAACGGCATGCTCACCGCCCGGATCGGGCTCGCGGCGCTGGCCGTCTGCCGGCCGCTGCCCTTCGTCGAGGCGACGCCGCCGACGCTGTCCGACGTCGCCGGCGACCTTGCGGTCCGGCGCGCCGGCAAGGCCGAGGCCGAGGCGGAATGACCCGGCAGAATCTGCCGGGCCCGGGGCGTTTCTACCCGGCGCGGATTGCCGCGAAACCTTTCGTAAACGATCTAACCCGCTGAAATACCGAGGCCGCGCCGCTGGCATGGCGCATGCAGACTTCACCGCGACGTTGTGTGCGGCCCTTGGGGGGCCATCGGTCGAGGTGAGGGTTCCATGGGTGTTTTCAGCGCGCTGACGACAGCGGTTTCAGGCATGACGGCGCAGTCCTATGCGCTCGAGAACATCTCCGGCAACATCGCGAACTCGCGGACGGCCGGCTACAAGCGGGTCGACACCGCCTTCGCCGATCTGGTGCCGGATGCGGCGCTGAACCGGCAGGTCGCCGGCTCGGTCGCGGCCTTCAGCCAGGCGACGAACTCGATCCAGGGCGATCTCAACCCGACCCGCATCGACACCAACATCGCGATCAACGGCGACGGCTTCTTCGTGGTCGACCAGCGCCAGAGCGGCGTCGGCGCCAACACGCAGTTCGCCAACCAGAACCTCTACACCCGGCGCGGCGATTTCGACTTCGATGCGAACGGCTATCTCGTCAACGGCGCCGGCTACTACCTGAAGGGCCTGAAGATCGACCAGGTCACCGGCCAGCTCATCGGCACGCAGCCGGAAGTGCTGCGCATCACCAAGGAGCAGTTCCCGGCCAAGGCGACGACCTCGATCGAGTACCGCGCCAACATCCCGGCCGTGCCGGGGACGACGCAGAAGTCGCAGGGCGGTTCCGAATTCCTCAATCCCGCCTCGGTCACGGCGGCGGGCGCCGCGCCCAACCCCTATGCCGGCAACGCCGCGGTGATGGGCAACAACATCGGCAGCTTCCTGGCGACCTCGATCCCCGGCGGCTCGGTGACCGTCTATGACGAGCTCGGCAAGGCCACCAGCGTCGAGATGCGCTGGGCCAAGATCGACGACGGCGACTCGACGGCGACGCCGCCAACGACCGGCACCTGGGGCCTGTTCATCGCCCAGAACACCGGCGCGACGGCGGCCGGCGACGTCGCCTATGTCCAGGCCGGCCAGACCATCACCTTCGGCACCACCGGCCAGATGGTCTCCCCGGCGAGCGGCGACATCGCGCTGCCGACCATGACGATCGGCGGCACGACGATCTCCGGCATCAGCCTGACGACCGGCGGCAACGGCGTGACCCAGAACGGCGACGTCAGCGGCCAGATCGACGCGCGCAGCATCCGCCAGGACGGCTATACCGCCGGCACGCTCGACCGCGTCTCGGTCTCGGCCGAGGGCCAGGTGATCGGCACCTTCAGCAACGGTCAGGTCGTGGCCCTCGCCCAGGTCTCGGTCGCCCGTTTCAACGCCGACAACTCGCTGAAGCGGCTCGATGGCGGCGCCTTCGAGGAGACAATCGAATCCGGCCCGCCGATCATCGGGCTAGGCACCTCGCAGATGGTGGGCGGCAGCGTCGAGCAGTCGAACACCGACATCGCCGACGAATTCTCGAAGATGATCGTCACCCAGCAGGCCTATTCGGCCAACACCAAGGTCATCACCACCGCGCAGGAGATGCTGACCTCGGTGTTCAACATCATCCGCTGAGCGGGCCTCCGCTCATGGCGCCGGGCCGGGAGGCGGCAGCCGCTTCCCGGACGGCCATGCGGCAGCAGACGGACGGATCGCCGCTGCCGCGTTCCAGAAGGGGCGCGCATCGCGTCAGGAGTCGACGATGGGGCTGAGCACCTCCCTCAATACGGCGATCGGCGGCCTCACCGCCAGCCAGGTCGGCATCGGCGTCGTCTCGCAGAACGTCGCCAATGCCGGCACGACGGGCTATGTCCGCCGCGTCGTCTCCAACAGCGACAGCCTGAGCGGCCTCACCATCGGCGTGCAGAGCACGCAGGTGCAGCGCCTGCTCGACGCCATCGTCCAGAGCCAGCTCTGGCAGGAATCGGCGGGCGCGGCCTATACCGCGACCCGCGCCAACGCGCTCTCCAACCTCGACAAGCTCTATGGCGCGCCCGGCAGCGCCACGGCGCTCGACACCATCTTCAACAACTTCACCAGCGCGCTGCAGTCGCTGCAGAACGACCCTTCCTCCTACAGCCTGCGCTCGCAGGTGGTCGATTCCGCCGCCTTGCTGGCGCGGCAGCTCAACACCCTGTCGAACGGCATCCAGGCCCAGCGCGACCAGGCCGAGACCGGGATCGCGACCGCCGTCGCCAAGGTCAACGACCTGCTCGGTGCGCTGACCAAGGTGAATGCGCGGATCGTCGCCGCGCCGAACGACAGCGCGACCGCGAGCCTGAAGGACCAGCGCGACCTGATCCTGTCCGAGCTGTCGCAATATGTCGACATCAAGACGACGGAGGATGCGCGCGGCTCGATCAGCGTCGTGACCGGCTCGGGCACGCAGCTCTTCGACGGGCAGCCGGCCGTCACCTTCAGCTTCGACGCCCATAGCGGGCTCGGCCCCGACGACCAGTGGAGCACCGACCCGGCCCAGCGCGGCGTCGGCACCATCACGATGCGCAGCGCCAATGGCAGCGTGTCGGACGCGATCACCAACAACGTCTTCCGTTCCGGCGAGATCGCCGCGAATATCGAGCTGCGCGACAAGACCCTGGTCAAGGCCCAGGCGCAGCTCGACGAGATCGCCGCGCAGATGGCCAAGGCGCTGTCGGAGCGCTCGATCCAGGGCGCGGCCTATCCGGCGGGCTCGACCACGCCCACGGGGCTGGAGCTCGACATCGACAAGCAGCGCGTCAACACGCTGACCTTCGACTACAGCTCGCCCCCGGCCACCGGCACGCAGCGCTTCACCTTCGTCGACGCGCCGGCCGGCGTCACCGTGCCGATCGGCAGCGACCCGAACAACAAGGTGATCGCGATCGACTTCTCGGCCGGCCCGGCCGCGATCGCCAGCCAGATCCAGAGCGCGCTCGACGCCAATGGCGCGACGGGCTTCACCGTCTCCAACCCCGGCACCGGCCTGCTGCGCATCACCGAGCCGGGAGGACGGGTCGCGGGGCTCGGCGCCCAGACGACCGTGACGAGCGCCGATGCCGATACGCCGGAGATGCCGCTCTTCGTCGACGCCGGCAACCAGGCCTTCGCCGGCTCCTATGACGAGGCCTCGCGCAAGGTCGGCTTCGCGGCGCGGATCACGGTCAACGCCGACATCGTCGCCAACCGGGCGCTGCTCTCCGGCGCGCCCGGCACGGCGGCCGGCGACACGGCCCGCGCCAGCGCGCTGTTCGACAGCCTGACGCGCGATGTCCGCAGCTTCGACAACTCCTCCTCGCCCGATGGCGGCACGGCGCCCTTCTCGGGGACGGTCGGCAGCTTCGTCCAGCGCGTCGTCTCCGCGCAAGGCCAGGCCGTCGAGGCGGCCCAGCGGCTCGACGAGGGCCAGCAGGTCGCTCTCGCCTCGATCCAGAGCCGCTTCCAGGAGACGGCGCAGGTCAATATCGACCAGGAAATGTCGATGCTGATCGAGCTCCAGAACGCCTATGCCGCCAATGCCCGCATCATCTCCACGGTCAAGGAGATGATGGACATGCTGATGAGAGTGTGAGGCCGCCATGACGATCACCGCCTATGGTTCCGGCGCCTATCGCTCGGCCAAGCCCGACAGCTTCGTCTCCAGCCGCACCCAGTTCGACGATCTGCAGCGGCAGCTCGCCACCAAGGAGCGCAGCACGAGCTATGGCGACCTCGGCATCGACCGGCGCGTCAGCCTCGATCTCAACGCCAAGCTCTCCTCGCTCGACGGCTGGCTCGCCGGCATCGGCCTCGCCGACGTCAACCTGAAACTGATGTCCGGCGCCGTCGAGAACTTCGCCAAGATGGCGACGGAGAGCCGCAACGACATGCGCTCGAACACCTATCTCGCCAGCTCGACCGGCCAGACGGCGCCGCAGGTGCTGGCGCAGGAGAAGTTCAAGCAGACGCTCGACCTGCTCAACAGCAACGTCAACGGGCGCTATCTCTTCTCCGGCCGGACCTCGGACACCCAGCCGGCGCTGGGCTATGACGAGATCATCAACGGCAGCGCCGGCAAGGACGGGCTGCGGCAGGTGATCGAGGAGCGCCGGAAGGCCGATCTCGGCAGCGACGGGCTCGGCCGGCTGCAGCTCGGGATGGAGACGCCGGAGACGATCGCGATGTCGGATGCCGATCACGGCTACGGCTTCAAGCTCGGCAGCGTTTCCGCCACGGGAACCGGCATCGCGGTCACGCCGCAGACGCCGCTGCCGGCCGGGACCAAGGCGGCGTTCTCGATCGCCGTCACCGACCAGCCCGCCCCCGGCGACAAGGTCAGCATCACGCTCGACCTGCCGGACGGAACCCAGGCGCAGGTCACCCTGACCGCGCGGGCGCCGGGGACGACCGGCTCGGACGCCGATTCCTTCGAGATCGGCGCCGATTCCGCCGCCACGGCGGCCAATCTGCGGAACGCCATCGGCAAGGGGCTCGAGACTGCGGCGCAGACCTCGCTCTCCGCCGCCTCGTCCCAGGTCGCGGCGGCGGCCTTCTTCGCCGGCAGCACCGGCAACCCGCCGGTGCGGGTGCCGGGGGCCGACCCCTATACGGCGACGGCCGACCCGACCAATGTCGGCGTCAGCGACACGGTGATTTGGTATCGCGGCGACGATGCCGCCGACAGCGCGCGCGGCACCGCGATCGTCCAGGTCGACCAGGGGCAGGTCGTCGGCACCGGCGCCCGGGCGAACGAGGAGGCGTTCCGGGTCGGCCTGGCCCAGTTCGGCATCATGGCGGTCGAGAGCTTTCCCGCCGATGACCCGGCGTCGCAGGCGCGCTACGACGCCATGGCCGAGCGGGTGGCGGACCGGCTCGGCTTCGGCGGCACCACGCAGAAGCCGGCCGAGATCATCACCGAGCTGGGCTCGGCGCAGACGGCCCTCGCCGGCGCCAAGGAGCGCCACCAGAGCACCAAGGACTACCTCACCACCACGCTTTCCGGGGTCCAGAACGTGACGACGGAAGAGGTGGCGACGCAGATCCTCGCCCTGCAGACGCAGTTGCAGGCGAGCTATCAGGTGACCTCGATGCTTTCGAAGCTCTCGCTCACCAACTATCTCTGACCGCCGGGCCCGCGCCCGGGAGCCGAACGCGAAAACGCCGCCCGTGAGGGCGGCGTCCTTCGTTCGGCTCCGGCAGGTCGGGCGGCGGTCAGCGCCCGCGCAGGCCCGCCGCGATCTCGCGGTTGATGTTGATCAGGATGCCGAGGCGCTGCGGCTGCGGGTCGGCGGCGACCCGGAAGGTGTGGTTGAAAATGAAGTTCGCCAGGCCGAGGATGTTGGTCTTGATCCCCACCGGCAGCGGATTGTCTTCGGCGGTGACGGCCGTGACCAGCAGGGTCCAGAGCCGGCGGTTATAGGTCAGGGCCTCGTCCAGCTCGCCTTCGCGGCCGGCCCAGTCGTCGGCGACGGACTGGAGGCGGGTGGCGGCCTTGATCAGCAGGGAGGCTTCGAGCTCGCGGGGCGAAACGACGGTCTGGGCCGTCCTGGCAGCGGCGGCATAGGCGCTAAACCCGTTTTGCATGCTCGATCAGTTCCGCTTCGTAGGCGATCAGCTTCTTGGCTGCCTTCAATGCCTTGTAGAGATCGCCGCTTAAGATGCGGTTATTGATCTCGTGAACATGCGGCAGAGCGCTCGGCGCCGCCTGCACGAAATCGCGCACGAGCTGGAAGAAGGCTTCGTGCTGATGCGTGGGATCCTGCGCCAGATACATCAACTGGATGGCGAAATAGATCTTCTTCGCCGGGCTGTCGGCGGTGGCGGCGGTGAGGATGTCCTTCTCGCGCAGGATCGGCGCCTCGCCCTCGATGAAGAAGCGCGTGCGCTGCTCGTCGTTGCGGATGACGACCTGGCCGACGATGATCCGCTCGCGCGGCTTGAGCTCGACCTTGAGAGCCATGTCTGTCTGAGCCTTCTGGCTGGCGGAGGGAAGGGGGCGCCTCAGCCGCCGAACAGGCGCAGCACGCTCTGGTCCGCCTGGGAGGCGAGCGAGAGGGCCGTCTGCGACAGCTGCTGACGGGTGTTGAGCGCGAGCAGGCTGGCGCCTTCCTCGTTGGGATCGGCGAGGACGAGGTTGTCGGCGCCGGTCTTCAAGGTGTTGACCAGCTCCTTGGTGAAGTCCTGGCGCGTCTGCGCGACCGAGAGGTTCGAGCCCAGCGTCGAGGACAGCGATTTCAGCGAGGTCAGCGCGCCGTTGAGGGCGTTCGTCGCCTTGTCGAGATCGTTGTCGTTCTGGAAGTTGAACAGCCCGTCGAGCTGGGTGTTGACCGCCTGGGAGATGCCGAGATTCTCGGCGCTCACCACGGTGCCCTGGATGTCCAGTTTGGTCTGGTTGGTGCCGGTCTTCTCGTTGAAGGCGATGCTGAGGCGGTCTCCGGCGAGAAGGTTGATGCC